>CAWDNN010000012.1:0-330705 GCA_963803675.1 uncultured Acidobacteriota bacterium
CACATATTTGTATATAGTTTTTGTGAATGAATGGACTCTATATTGAAATTTTATTATTATCCATAAGTAATTGGAGTCTCTGAGATTGTATAAGTCAAAAGTAATATCCTTCTTTTGCGGTTCCTTATACCAGTGTTTTTGGGAGCAAGTAAGCTGAAGGGACTAAAGTCAGTATTAGTATCGGTTAGGTCCCTTGTTCCATTTTCTGCCAAATTAGCCCAAAGTGGTATTATAAATGCTATGATACTTTTTGTTATTAAATAGTAAAAGGGGTAAAAGGGATGAATATTAAAAGGTTAACATTATTAGGGGTAACGTCGTCTGCTCTTTTGTTGGGAGCATGCGGCAGTGAAGACGACGTTAAAGAAAAGAAATTGCCTGCTGCAGCTGAGGAAAGACAAAACAAAACTGAAGCGGTTGAAGCAGTTACTGAACAAAAGGATGAAGGGGAAGCGATGGACACCGAACAAAATGACAAAGGTGATGGAACAATCTTAAATCCATATATCGCAGAAGATCTAAACGCAGATGTGGAAGTTATTTATACGAATAAAGATCCTGGATTGAAACATGCATACAGCGATGATGTATCTATTCAAATTGATAAATATCAAATTGTACATGTGTCCAATATGAACGAATCTAGTAAAACAAATTTCGATGGGGAAGATGAAGGTTATGTCCTTACATATACAATGACATTGGATAACAAATCCGATGAAGATGTATATTATGCAGGCGGAGTTTCCTTCTTGTCAGATGATGGGGTGGATTACATTATCCCAAGAAAGCATCTTGTCGATCGTGATCAATGGCTAAAGGATGATAGTACAGAGAACGTTTCTCAATATGCTAAAGGAAAAACATTCACTGGAATGAACGCCCATTCGATGACAAAGGCACAATTTGATAAGCTAAGCTCGCCAACATTGAAAATTGATGCATTATTTCTTAATGATGACGTATCTCAAAGGTTAGGAGAGGCTGCTGTATTTAAGCTTCCTTTTAATGATGAAGGTGCTGAGAAGGCCGCAGTATCCTCACAACTATACCAAGATAAAATGGTGACAGACAATATCGCAGATAAAGAAGTGTTTTTTGAAAAAATGGATATTAATGAAATGAAAGAAATTGACGGCGTTAAAATTACGCTAAATGGTGTCCAATATGCGAACGTGACGCCAACTGAAGCCTATAGTAATAGTTTTTCCAACTTTGGTGATGGCGGCTTGGTGGCCTTGACAGCGAAGATGACGATTGAAAATGGAAGCGATACTCCATTTGATAAATTTCTACTTAATAGAAAACTGACCATCGATGTAAATCGCGGAACAATGTTTAATCAGGGAATGCTTGAACCGAATTACAGCGGTACATCCAACCCTGGAGATAAAGATGAGTTCCTCACTGTTTTCCTATTTAGAAAAGACGAGTTTGACATCTATAAAAAATTAGAGCTTCAAGTCGGTCCGCTAAAAGATAGTGAAGCAAAAGAACTGTTTAAAGAAAAAACTGTTACATTTGATTTGCCCGTGAATAAGTAGTTGTCATAATTAATAGGAAATAGAATAAGCTAGCCAAGATATTTCATACATGATTTGTCCTGGCTAGCTTTCCTATTTTGCTTACTATTACTTTTGTTTTAATCATACTTTTTACAGTGGTTTCTAAATCGAAGTTGAGCAAATATATCTACTGATTATCTTGAGATTACGGTTGAATAATGAAAATCATGTGTTTGTACTATTTGACCTTGAATTGTAGGACCTCCTTTAATGGATCCTTGAAAGTGGGAAACTGCATTTATTGTGCTTCTTGCTTGTAAGACATGTGCTGGCCCTGTTGTAGTAGTGGACTGCTCAGCCTCATTATTAATTTCTTGCTCTTGCTCAGCCCCAAGTACGCCTAATTGGAATTGAACTGTTTCTGTCTCAGTTTCTTGAGTTACGTCATTAGCAATACCTATAACTGTTGCACCTTGCTCAGATGTATTTTCAGATGCCTGTTCTTGTTATGCTATTGAATAAGCAGAATTATAGGCCTATAATGTTCTTTATAAAGAACATACTTCTGTTAATTAAACAGAGAGGGTGAACATTACATAAAAGGGGGTAGATTTTAAGGTGTTTAAACGGATATTTATCATTCTAGTAACTGCTTTATTTTTAGCTTTTAGTAGTTCCTCAGCATGGGCGCAATCATCGCCGCTATATGATGAAAGTGTAAGTGGAGATCAAAATATAGCAATCGGTGTAAAACAAGTCCAAGAGGTGGATACAGATGATACTGCAGAAGATATTGAACAAGATCAGGATATTATCGCTAATCAATCTCAAGATCAGTCCATTACTAACGAAGAAGAAACGGCTGACGACCCAGGTCCAACAGAGGAAAACACGGACCCTAATACTTACAATCAGGAGCAAACAATCGAGGTTATTGCTGAACAAAAGTTAAAAGTAACAGATGCTAAAGAAGTAGATTCAGCTCAGGATCAAGATATCACGGTAGAATATAATCAATCCTTAACGGTCACTCAAGAAGATCAACAAAGCCAAGAAACAATCATTAAAACGGATCAAGATCAAACCTTTGAGACAAAGACCCAAACAGATTATGTAAAACAAGAGCAAATAACAGTTATTGATACAAAACAAGAAGGTGAAATAAAGCCATCTGAAGAGATTAATAACATAAAGCAAGAAACAGAGGTTGAAGTCAAGCAAAAACATAAATCTGAGACATCAGGAAACGCAAAAGTCCAACAAGATCAGAGTATTGAAGCTGTCGCTAACAGTAATCAAACGAATAGTGAAGATGTAAATATTAAGGCTGAAGCTAAAAATGGTATTGAGGTAGTTAAGGATGCAACTCAAACAGTGGTAAGAGTGGTTCAATCAATTTTTGTAAATGATCAAGGAGCAGAGACATTTGATCAAGAATTCATCATAGATAAAAATGGTGTTGATCAATCTCAAAGTTATACTCAAAATTATCACTGGGGAACACTTACAGTAATAAATAATGTATTGCTTAAACTAACAAAAGACAATGATTTGGAATCATTTCTAGAAAGCATCATCCATTTAAACTTTCTTAAAAATAATATTATTGAGGTAGAAGAAGATTTGGATGATTGTTATCAGGATTCTGATGGAGATGGATTACCAGACTGCTTTGAAATTAAAATAGGGACGGATCCATACAATCCTGATACGGATGGTGATGGTCTTTCAGATTATTTTGAAGTCATCTACAGTTCTCCGACTAGTTACAAATATTCACTGGAAAGTATGGTCTATTCACCGACACATTTAAATCCTTTGATTAAGGATACGGATGGAGATGGGATTCCAGATAATCTAGAAGATTTCGATGGAGATGGACTTGATAATCAAACTGAACAAGCAAAAGGTACGAATCCTTATATTAAAAATGAGTAAATGAATGTTGCAAATAGATAAAAATCAAAGGGATGCCTTCATTTTTGAGGCATCCTTTTGATCTTTATTAACTTGTATAGTTATCGAAGTAGCCTTGAATATAGACTATTGGTGTACCTTTGTCACCACTACCGGAAGTTAAATCAGATAATGAGCCAATTAAGTCTGTAAGTCTACGAGGTGTCGTACCTTGAGATTCCATGGCACCAACAAGTTCATCATCTTTGCTCCCGATATATTCAGAAACAGCTTGATGTAAGTCATCCCCGCGAAGATGGGAGAAGTTATTATCAGCTAAGTATTTTAATTTTACTTCATTTGGAGTACCATTAAGTCCCTCAGTAAAGGCAGGGGATACAACTGGGTCTGCAAACTCCCAAATCTTTCCAATCGGGTCTTTAAATGCGCCATCACCATAAACCATAACTTCAATCGTTTTTCCTGTAAGTTCTTTAATTTTCGCTTGAATTCCATCGACGATTGGCTGACAGTTATTTGGAAATAGCTTTATGCTATCTTCTGTTGCCTTATTTGCACCAAGTAATCCATACTCTTCATTAAAGCCGCTTCCATTAATAGACTTTGTCAGAATATCATCAAGACCAAATACTTTCTCAGCCCCATTTTTTAATAAAATGCGTTTCGTACGGGAGCGTGTGTGAATGTCACAAGTGAGAATGTTCTTTGTATAATTTAAAATTGTTTTTGCATCATTGGAAAAAATAATTTCACAAGTTGCCCCTTCAGCTTCTACAATACCTTTATAGTATTCAATATAATCAACACCTGTAAAACGGTGTTTGTTATATCCAAACATTTCACGGAATTCTGCTTCAGTTAATACATCTGTCCAAGGATTTACTCCTTTTTCATCCAACTCATCAATACTACAAGGTGATTTCCAACTTCATCTGCTGGGTAACTTAGCATTAAGACAATACTCTTAACGCCTTTTGCAATTCCTCTTAAACAGGTTGCAAAACGATTGCGACTAAGAATCGGGAAGATAACGCCAATCTTTTCGTCACCGAATTTTGACTTAATATCTTAGGCAATATCGTCAATTGTCGCATAGTTTCCTTGTGCACGAGCAACTACAGATTCAGTGACAGTAACAATATCGCGATCATTAATAGTGAAATTTTCAACTTTTGATGCATTTATAACAGCATCAACCAAGATGTCCTCGATATTATCTCCTTTATTGATAATCGGAGCACGAAGTCCACTAACAACTGTTCCAACAACTCTTTCCAATATAATCTCTCCTTAAATAGAGTGCATTTTCATGATATTAGTATGTACTAGATTAATCATTCTATTTTTACTATACTAATCAATAGGGGTATAAGTAAAATTAATATTTTTAATAATAGATATAAGGAGTACTTATATGGTAGGGAAATTGGATTTATATCGGATTTTTAATATTGTTAGCCAAAACAGTAGTATTTCTAAAGCATCAAGGGAGCTCTTTATGACACAATCAGCTGTTAGTCAGGCAATCTCAAGGCTCGAGAAGGAATTAGAAATTCAGTTATTTTATCGAACACCTAAGGGCGTTACTTTGACAGAAGAAGGGGAATTAGTAAATGAACATGTAAAATCAGCATTAGCGATTATGAATGCCGCGGAAGATAAATTATTAGAATTTAAACAGTTAAAGACGGGTGAATTACGTATCGGAGTTGGTGATACGATTTCTCGTTATTTTCTGTTACCTTATTTGGAAGAATTTCATTCAGGGTATTCCGGAATAAAATTAAATATATTAAATGGAACAACAACGGAAATTTGCTCTTTTATTAAATCGGGAAAAGCGGATTTAGGAATCTGCAATTTACCGATCGAAGATGAACACCTTCAAGTAATACCGTGTAATGAGATCCAAGATATCTTTGTTTGTGGGGAAAAATTTAAAAAATGAACGTAATCCCAATGAGTTTAGAAGAGTTACTGAAGATGCCGCTTATTTTTTTAGAGAAAAAATCAAATTCCAGACAATATGTTGAAGATTTATTAAATAGAGAGGTATTAAAATTTCTCCGGAATTTGAACTAGGATCTTATGATTTGTTGTTGGAATTTGCAAAAATAAATTTAGGTATTTCATGTGTTATAAAGGAATTTTCTTTAGAATATTTAGCAAAGGATTATTATACGAAGTCGAGTTGACAGAGCACATACCTAAGCGAAGTATTGGTGTCTGCTACTTAAAGAGTGTTCCTTTATCACGTGCTGCCCAGAAGTTTGTTGATAGAATCGATAAGGTTTAAGTGCGTGGAAGTTTCAACACTGGTAAGGAATACCTTTCCTAAATATTTGTATATTTAAATAATAAAATAAGGGGAAACATGTTAATATAGATGAGACTATGTCAAAAAGTATAAATGGAGGAGATCAAGTAATGAGCAGCCTACCGAATTGTCCAAAGTGTCAATCTGAATACACTTACGAAGATGGACCCCTTTTGGTTTGTCCAATGTGTAGTTATGAATGGACTCCAGGATTAGAAACGGTAAATAATGATGATCAAGAATTGATCAAAGATGCAAATGGAAATGTATTGAACGATGGGGATTCTGTAACCGTAATTAAAGATCTTAAAGTAAAAGGAAGCTCGTCCACATTGAAGCAAGGTACTAAAGTGAAAAGTATACGATTGGTAGAAGGCGACCATAACATAGATTGCAAAATTGATGGATTTGGAGCCATGAAATTAAAGTCTGAGTTTGTAAAGAAGCTATAAACTGAGAAGGATTGTTTGTATTCAGAGACAAAAAGTAAAATCACGATTCGTAAAAGAATCGTGATTTAGCCGGGAGCCGACGCCTTTGGATTTTTCCTTCACCGACGAACAGCAGCAGCTTCCGCCGCACCGTCCGCGAATTTGCCGAAGCGGAAATCGCTCCGCACGTCATGGAGTGGGACGAAGCTCTCGCTTTCCCAGCGGAAATGATCCCGAAGCTCGCGGAACTCGGCCTGCTCGGCGTAATTTTCCCGGAAGAATATGGCGGCGCGGGCTCGGCTACATCGAGTACGTCATCGCGATCGAGGAGCTCTCCCGCGTCGACGGCTCGGTCGGCATCATCGTCGCCGCGCACAATTCGCTCTGCACCAATCACATCTACAAATTTGGCACCGAAGAGCAGAAGCAGAAATACGTCGTCCCGCTGGCGCAAGGCAAAAAGCTCGGCTGCTGGTCGCTCACCGAGCCGGAAGCCGGCTCCGACGCCGGCGGCACGCGCACCACGGCCGTGCAGCAACGACGGCGGCTGGGTGATCAACGGCTCGAAAACATTCACCACCAACGGCCACTACGCCGATGTCTGCGTGGCCATGGCCGTCACCGACAAGTCCAAAGGCTCCCACGGCATCTCCGCCTTCATCTCGAGAAGGGCATCGCCGGTTTTCGCCCCGGCAAGAAAGAAAACAAGCTCGGCATGCGCGCCAGCGACACTTCCGAAGTCATTTTCACCGATTGCCGCGTGCCGGCCGACAATCTGCTGGGCGAGCGAAGGCCAGGGATTCGTCAACAGCCTGCAGATTCTCGACGGCGGGCGCATCTCCATCGCCGCGCTGGCGCTGGGCATGGCGCAGGGCGCGTTCGAAGCCGCCACGAAGTACGCGAAGCAGCGCAAACAGTTCGGCAAGGCCATCAGCGAATTTCAGGCCATCCAATTCAAGCTGGCGGACATGGCCACGGAGATTGACGCCGCGCGCCTGCTCATTTATCGCGCCGCATGGATGGCCGATCGACGGCGAGCGCGCTTCACGCGCGAATCCAGCATGGCCAAGCTTTATGCCAGCGAAGTCGCCGTGCGCGTCGCCAACGAAGCGCGTGCAAATCTTCGGCGGTTACGGCTTCATCAAGGATTATCCGGCGGAAAAATATTATCGCGACGTCAAGCTCTGCACCATCGGCGAAGGCACCAGCGAAATTCAGCGCCTGGTGATCGCGCGCCAGCTTCTGGGGAAAAAGTAGTCGCGCCGCGATGCCGACTTCCCTCGAAGAACTGGGCCGAGCCGAATCCGCGCGGGCGATATTCGCGCCATTTCGCGCGCCATCACCGCCATCGAGAACCACGATCCGGCCGCGGACGCATTGCTGCGCTCGCTTTTCTACTCCACCGGGCACGCTTACTTGATCGGCGTCACCGGCGCGCCCGGCACGGGCAAGAGCACGCTGGTCGATCGCCTGGCGGCACATTATCGCCGCGCGGGCAAAACCGTCGGCATCATCGCCGTCGATCCCACCAGTCCCTTCACCGGCGGCGCGATTCTGGGCGACCGCATCCGCATGCAGGGCCACGCCGCCGACGAAGGAATTTTCATTCGCTCGATGGCCACACGCGGATTTCTCGGCGGCCTGGCGCGCGCCACGGCCGATGTTTCGCTGTTGCTCGACGCCGCCGGCAAAGAGATCATCCTGATCGAAACCGTCGGCGTCGGCCAGGACGAAGTGGACATCGTGCGCCTCGCGGATTGCACGCTGGTGGTGCTGGTTCCCGGCCTTGGCGACGACGTGCAAAACATGAAGGCCGGCCTGATGGAGATCGCCGACATTTTTGTCATCAACAAATCCGACCGCGAAGGCGCCGAGCGGCTCGAGCAGCAGGTACTGGCGATGCTGCATCTCGCTCCGGACCGATCGCGGCTGGCATCCGCAGCCGGTGCGCACCGTCGCCACCGAAGGCCGCGGCATTGACGAACTCGCGGCGGCAATCGAGCAGTTTCGCGCAGACCACCGAAGCGCTGCCGGAATACCGCGCGCGCGAAACGGATCACTGGCGGCGCCGCCTGATCGAAATGCTCGAGTCGAGAATGCTGGACCGCCTGCTGGGCACGCGCGGAAAGCGAAGCGCGCTTGACGCGCTGGCGCGCGAAGTCGCCGAACGCAAGACGCGATCCGTACGCAGCCGTCCGACGAAATCCTTGCAGCGCGGAGGGAGCGCGAACCTCGCATGAAACTCGGCGACCTCGAATTTCAGCTGATCACCGACGGCACGTTTCGCCTGGATGGCGGCGCGATGTTCGGCGTGATCCCGAAGCCCATGTGGGAGCGAAAGTCTCCCGCCGACGACCGCAATCGCATCCTCATGGCGATGAATTCCTTCTGATTCGCGCGGCAGGGAAGTGGATCCTGGTCGAAACCGGCGCGGGCGATAAATGGGACGCGAAGCGACCGCAAATCTATGCCTTCGAAGACGGCCCGCGCTTGCTCGACAAACTGCGCCGCAGTGGACGTTCCTCCCGAGAAAATCGATATCGTCATCAACACGCATCTCCATTTCGACCATTGCGGCTGGAACACGCGCATCGTGAATGGCAAGGCTCCGCCCGACTTTTCCCAACGCGCTCTATATCACGCAGCGCGGTGAACTCGAACACGCCCTAGCGCCCACCGAACGCGACCGCGCCAGCTATCTCCCCGAGAAATATCGTGCCGATGCGCGAGTCGGGACAGTGGCAATTGCTCGAAGGCGACGCTGAGGTTGTGCCGGGCGTGAAGTTGGTTGTCGTGCCGGGCCACACGCGCCACATGCAGTGCGTGCTGCTGACCGGCGGCGGCAAGACAGTTTTCTTCCCCGCGGATCTGATGCCCACCGCGGCGCACTTGCCGTATCCGTGGATCATGGGCTACGATCTGTACCCGATGGAGACGCTCGAAAATAAAAAGAAATGGCTGCCGCGCGCCGCGAGCGAAGGCTGGACGGTCATTTTCGCGCACGACCCGCACACGCCCGCCGTGCGGCTCATCGAGCGGCAGGGAAATATCGAGGCCGAGCCCGTATCGATCGACTGAACAGCCTTTCGGCGCAGTTTGTCTCACGCAAACAACAAGCAGGAGAGATGCATGCCAAAGAAGTCCAAGCCGCAATCACAAAGCGGCAAACACGCGATCGAAATCGGCATCATCGGCGGCAGCGGCCTCTATTCCATGCCGGGACTCGAAAAGCCGCGCGAGGTGCGCGTCAAGACGCCTTTCGGCGATCCTTCAGACGCGCTCATCATCGGCACGCTCGAAGGCCGCCGCGTGGCATTCCTGGCCCGTCACGCGCGCGGACACCGCATTCTCGCCGTCCGAAATCAATTATCGCGCGAATATTTACGCCATGAAAATGCTCGGCGTCGAGCGAATCATTTCCGTCAGCGCGGTGGGTTCTCTGAAAGAGGATTTGCAGCCGCTCGAATTTCTGATCCCGGACCAGTTCTATGACAAAACACGCCTCCGCATCGCCACATTTTTCGGCGATGGCGTGGTGGCGCACGTGGGCTTCGACAAGCCGGTCTGCCGCGCAAGTCGCCGAGATCCTGGCCGAGGCGTGCGATCGCGCCGCCGTAAAGGCGCATCGCGGCGGCACCTACGTCTGCATGGAAGGCCCGCAATTTTCCACGCTCGCCGAGGCGCACGTGCACCGGCAATTGCGTTTTGACGTCGTCGGCATGACGAACGTCACCGAAGCCAAGCTCGCGCGCGAAGCGGAGATTTGCTACGCCACCGTGGCGATGATCACCGACTACGATTGCTGGCATCCGGAACACAGCTCCGTGACGGTCGACAGAAATCATCGCCAATCTGAATCGCAACGCGGAGAATGCGCAAAACGTGCTTCGCGAAGCCGTTCGCGCGATGCCCCGCGGCCGCACCTGCGGATGCGGCGAATCGCTGAAGCACGCGATTCTCACCGATCGCGCAACGATTCCAGCGGCTACGCGCCGGCGCCTGGCGCCGATTGCCGGCCGGTATCTGGCGTAGACGAACAAATCGAGGAGACCCTCTGTCACTACTCGTGGTTGGTTCGGTCGCTTTTGACGCAATCGAAACGCCCTTGGGACGCGTGGATCGCACGGTGGGCGGCGCGGCCACTTATTTCTCGCTGGCCGCAAGCTTTTTCACGCGGGTGAATCTCGTCGCGATCGTCGGCGAAGACTTTGCCGCGGAACACGAAGCCGTCTTTGACGGTCGTGACATCGATATCGCCGGCCTCGAGCGCGCCGCGGGCAAGACCTTTTTCTGGGCCGGCCGCTATCACGAGAACCTGATTGACCGCACCACGATCACCACGGACCTGAACGTCTTCGCCGACTTCAAGCCTCGCCTGCCGGAGGCTTACCGCAAGAGCACGCATATTTTCCTGGCGAATATCGACCCGACCCTGCAACGTTCGGTGCTGCAGCAGGTCACCGGCAAACCAAAACTCGTGGCGCTCGATACGATGAACTACTGGATCGAGCGCACGCCCGACGAACTGCGCAAAACTCTGCGCCACGTGGACGTCTTGATGATCAACGACACGGAAACGCGCCAGCTTTCGAGCGAACACAATCTTCTGCGCGCCGCGCGGCACATCTTCAAGATGGGACCGAAGACGCTCGTGATCAAGCGCGGCGAACACGGCGCCATGATGGTTCATGAGGATTGGGTGTTCTGCGTGCCGGCCTTCCCGCTCGATGAGGTCCACGATCCCACCGGCGCCGGTGATACGTTTGCCGGCGGTTTTATGGGTTATCTTGTTGGCGCAGGCCGCATCAACGCCGATACGCTGCGCCGCGCGATGGTCTACGGCTCGGTGTTGGGCAGTTTCGCGGTGGAAAAATTCGGCCTCGAACGTCTGCTGAGCCTCAAGCGCCGCGAGATTACCGCGCGCGTCCGCCATTTCCACAAGCTCACCACCTTCAAACTGTGAGCGGCACGCGCTCCGAGGTTACCGTTCGGAATAGCCGCGGGGCAGAAGCGCCGGCGCGGCGTGACGGTGCAAGCTATACTCGTCGCTGCATCATGCCCACTGTGAGAAAGCCGCCCGCGCTCAAGCCCGGCGCGAAAATCCGCGTCGTGTTGCCTGCTTCTCCCGCGCGCGGAGACGTGATCGAGCGCGGCCTCGCGGAATTGCGGCGCCTGGGCTACTCGCCCAATGCGCCGCGAATCGCAACGAAGGAAGACGGCTATTTCGCCGGCGAGGCAAAACGGCGCGCCGAGGAGTTCCTCGCGGCGCTGGCTGACCCCGACGCTGGAGCGATCATCAGCGTGCGCGGCGGCTACGGCAGCACTTACCTGGTGGATGCACTCGCGGCCCGAAAGAAGTTGCCCCCGCGCATTGTTCTTGGCTTCAGCGATCTTACGGCGCTCTGCATATATCTCTGGCAGGCGCACCGCTGGGTCACCTTTCACGGCCCGATGGTGGCCGCCGGATTTGACTGCGGACCCGGCGCTCCCGGCGGCTATGATGAGGATTCTTTTCGCCGCGCGGTCACGCAAACGAAGGGCGGCTGGACTCTGGATTTGCAAGGCGAAGCAATCGGGACGGGCGAGGCGCGCGGCGTGTTGTTGGGCGGCTGCCTGACGCTGATTCAGTCCACGCTCGGCACGCCTTGGGAGCTGGATACGCGCGGCGCGATTCTCGTGCTCGAAGATCGCGGCATGCGCCCTTACCAAGTGGATCGCGCGTTGACGCATCTCCGCCAAGCCGGAAAGATTCGATGGCGTGCGTGGCGTGATCCTTGGAGAATTCCCGGAGTGCCCGTCGCCGCCCGATAGCCCGTCGGTCCGCGAAGTTTGCGCGCGCATCCTCGGAGAATTGAAGGTGCCGGTCGTTTGGGGCGCGCCCGATCGGGCATACTTCCCGGCCAATGCTTACCCTGCCGCTCGGCGTGCGCGCCAAGCTCGTCGCGCAAAGGCCGGGGCAGCTCGAAATCCTGGAACCGGCGGTGACGCCATGAGCGGCCCACATTCCATCGAACACATTCATCTCTCCGGCATCGGCGGCGCGGCGATGGCGCCTCTTGCGGGCATGTTGGCCGAGCGCGGCTATCGCGTCACCGGCTCGGACGCTGGAGTCTATCCTCCCGCGTCAACGCTGCTCGAATCGCTCGGCATTCGCTGGACCAATGGCTTCAGCGAAGCAAATCTCGAACCGCATCCCGACATCGTCGTAATTGGCAATGCGCTCTCGCGCGGGAATCCAGAAGTCGAGTACGTGCTCGATCACAAGCTGGCGTATCGCTCGCTCCCGCAAATCCTCGAGGAATTCTTCATTCCCGGCCGCGATCCGCTGGTCGTCACAGGTACGCACGGAAAGACCACAACCACCTCGCTGCTCGCGTGGATTTTTCACGTCGCCGGGCGCAGGCCGGATTTCCTGATCGGCGGCGTGGCGGAAAATTTCGGCCGCAGCTACGGTCTGGGCGGCGGCAGCGAGATCATTCTCGAGGGTGACGAATACGATTCCGCGTTTTTCGACAAGGCGCCCAAGTTTTTGCATTATCATCCGCGAGGAGGTCATCATCACCTCGCTCGAATTCGATCATGCTGATATTTACGCCGACCTCGACGCGATCGAGCTCCAATTTCGCCGCATGGTCAATCTCGTACCTCGCAGCGGCCGCATCGTCGCGTGGGGTGACGACGATCGGCTCGCCGCGCCGGTTCGCCGCGTGATTGAAAAAGCGTTCTGCCGCGTGGAGACTTTTGGGCTGGGAACCGAAACCGATTGGATGGCAGGCGATATCGAGTACGTCGAAGACGCGATGCGATTTCGCGTCGTACACCACGGCGCGGAAGTGGCGCGCGTGCGCCTGCCGCTCGCCGGGCGCCATAACGCGCTAAACGCTCTTGCGGCGACAGCCATCGCCCTTGGACGCGACGTCGCGCGCGACGCTCTCGAAGAAGCGCTCGCGACGTTTCGCGGCGTGCGCCGCCGGCTGGACGTGCGCGGCGAACCGGCCGGCATTGTCGTTGTAGACGATTTCGCGCATCATCCCACCGCGATCCGCGCCACGATCGAAGCCGCCCGTTCGCGCTGGCCGGGGCGGCGCCTTTGGGCGATATTTGAGCCGCGCTCAAACACCATGCGCCGCCAAGTCTTTGAGGAGCCTCTTGCGGACGCGCTTGCGCTTGCCGACGCCACGGTCCTCGGGGCAGTGAACCGCGCGAGTTTGTTGAGCGACACCGAGAGGCTCGCGCCCGAACGCGTCATCGAGCGTCTACGTAGCGCGGGGCGCAAGGCTGAGGCGCACGACAACGCGGACGCCATCGCGGACTATTTGGGCGAACAGGCCCGCCCAGGCGATGTGGTCTTGGTGATGTCAAACGGCAGCTTCGATGGGCTCTGCGGAAAGTTGCTGCAGCGCCTGGAAGCGGCTCGGTCCAGCAGCGTACGCGGCCGATGAAACACGGAATGTATTCCCGGCCTTCAGGCCGGAATGCTTGGCCATTTCGAAGGTGACCTCATGCGGCTCGCTGCGTGATATTCGTTCGAGCATTCGAGCGCCGTATTCAGAAATTGAGAACGAGGGAATCTCATTGAGCGCACATCCTCAACAAGAACAGTTTCGCGCTAGGCCCGCGCGGCCGATCCTCTCAGGCCAGCGCCCGGTGGCGCGCACCTTCGCCGGATTGTTCCTACTCCTTGTATCCGCCTCCGCCGCGCGCGCAACGATTCGCTACACGGTCTCCCTCGCTCAGCCGGACGCGCACCTCTTCCACGTCACAATGGCAATCCCCGATGTGCATGGGGAGGTGGCCGTGCAACTTCCTGCGTGGAACGCCACCTACCAAATCCGCGACTTCGCCTCGCACGTCGAAAATGTCCAGGCAAGCGACGACAAATCTCCGCGGTTATCCGTACACAAACTCGATAAGCTAACCTGGCAAATCAGCGGCAACGGCACGATCCATCTAACGTACGCGATTTACTGGGACGAATCCGGCCCCTTTGCGGCGCAGCTCAACACCAATCACGCATTCCTCAATTTTGCGATGGTGTTGTTCTACGTGCCTGACCGCCGCAAGGAAGACTTGCGCGTGGATTTCGCCGATGTGCCCGCAGGTTGGCACGCCGCCGGCGCTCTACACGCGGCCGGCGCGAATCAGAGTGATTCCGCTCCAGCGTACGTGGCGCCGAGCTATGACGCGCTGGTAGACGGACCGGTCGAGCTCGGCACGTTCGAGAAATTCCAGTCGAGGGGATCACGCCGCCGGTCTATGTGACCGTGCACGGCGAAGGCTGGAACCGCTCGGTGCTTGCCGATGGGCTCAGTAAGATCGTTCGCTACGAAACGCAACTGATGGGCGGCGCGCCTTATTCCGACTACAACTTCCTCTTTCACATCGGCCTTGGTGAAGGCGGCGGAATGGAGCATGCCAATTCCACCGCCATCGGCGCCGCCAACGCACGCGCCGCCATCACCACGAGCGCGCACGAGTTCTTCCACTTGTGGAACGTCAAGCGCATCCGCCCGCAGACTCTCGAGCCAATTGACTATACCCAGGAAATGCGAACCCGAGCGCTTTGGTTCGCCAAGGCGTCACGAGCACGTACGGCTCCTACACCATGGTTCGCACCGGCCTTTGGACCGCAGATCAGTTTTACGGAGACCTCGCCGGACAAATCACCGAGTTGCAATCCCGCCCCGCCCGCCTATGGCAAAGCGTCGAAGAATCGAGCCTGGATGCCTGGTTCGAAAAATATCCGATGTATCGCGGCCCTGAATTCAGTATCTCCTACTACAACAAGGGACAACTTGACGGCGTCCTCCTCGACGTGCTGATTCGCGACGCGACGGACAATCATCGCAGCCTCGACGACGTGTTGCGCTCGCTCAACGACGATTTCGCCAAGCGCGGCCGCTTTTACAACGACAGCGCCGACATCGAAAAAACCGCCGAAGCCGTAGCGGGCCTGAGCTTCAAGGATTTCTTTGCGCGTTATGTCGCCGGCACAGACGAAATTCCCTACACAGACATCTTCGCGAAGGCGGGTCTCACGGTCACCACCGCCAGCAGCCCTTATGCCGACCTCGGCTTCGATTTCAGGACAAACGCGGACGGCAGCGTGATCGTCGAATCCGTGCAAGCAGACAGTTCCGCGCGGCAGGCGGGCGTCCAATCGGGCGACGTGCTCGATGCCCTGAACGGCCAGCCCATTCCGCGGTACCTCGGCCGTTGGCTCAATCAGCAATCTCCCGGAGACCCAGTGAAGCTGCGTTTGCGCCGCGGTGGCCAGGAAAAAGAGGTCACGTTCACGCTCGGTTCGCGCAGCGAGCAGGTCTTTCAAGTTTCAGAGATGCCCAACGCTTCCGAAAAGCAGCGCCGCATCCGCGAAGGCCTGCTGCAGGGCAAGACGAATTAGCCGCTCCGCGCGGAATTATAGAACGCGAGTGCGACCGCAGGCTGTTAGAAGCGCCGGGTTGGCTTTGAGGCCGTTCTGATGCTGCGCACCGCAATCGCCGCCATCGCGCTGACTCTTTTCATCCTCCTCGCGGGTCCATTCCTTCTTTTGCATGCCTGGATCACCGGACGCCCGGGTCTGTTGTATCGCGTTGGATCAAAGGGTGTGATTCTGATCGCGCGAGCTGCGGGTGTGCGTACACGAATCGAGGGTCGTGAAAAAATCCCGCCCGGCGTCGTGCTTTTCATGGCGAACCACACCAGTTTCATTGACCCGGTTCCCATCGCGCAGGCGATCCCTCGGCGCATCGCCTTCCTTGCGAAGGTTTCGCTGTTCAAGCTTCCCGTCGTCGGCTGGGCATTTCGTCTGGCCGATTTCGTGCCCGTCGATCGCAGCGACCGCGAATCTGCAATCGAAAGCGTGGAGCTTGCGGCGAAAAAGATCAAAAGCGGCGCATCGTTCCTGGCTTACCCGGAAGGTACCCGCAGCTATGATGGGCGCTTGTTGCCGTTCAAGCGCGGCGTGTTCGTGATGGCTATACGCTCCGGAGTGCCCATCGTGCCGATAGTCGCCATCGGAGTCCACCGGCTAATGCCCAAAGGGGCTTGGCGCATCAAACCTGGCGAGGTTTTGGTCCGCTTCGGTGATCCGATAGAGACGTCGCGCTACTCGCTCGAAGACCGCGCCACGCTCGCAGAGCAAGTCCGGATGGCAATGGCATCGCTATTGCCACCCGATCAGCAACCGCTGGACCTCCCGCCCGCAGAAAAGAACAAGTAGGTAGGGTTATTCGCTGAAGAGTTTTGGCTGTGCCGCTGCGTCCGCCGCGGGTTTGCGGCGCGCGATGCCTACCACTCCCAATACGGTCATCTCGGCGAGGGCGCTGCGGGGAATAAACATTCGCTGCGTATTGCCTTGAAGGCTGGGCGGCGTGATTTGGACACCGCTATCGAGCAGCGTCAGCAGGTCGTTCGGCACCACGCCCTCGAGCACGTCATTATCGCGGAACTTCAGCCGCACCCACAGGCCATCCAGCTTCGGCCTGCTCAGGAACGCTTTTCGCTCAGGCTCATAGCGATCGCTGAACTCGCTCACGAAGTAGACGCTGCGCACATCCTCGAGACTTACTTCGCGGTGCTCGCCCTCGCGCGTCAACAAATCAAATGTCTCGGAGTGACCTAGGCGCACAGGATTTAGATAGCCAGAAACGGACGTGCGGTCACAAAGCTCGACGACCGCTTTCTTCAGCGCTGAGTTTGCGACCGCTTTTTTCGCCAAATCAAGGCCCCGGAGCAAGGCGTTGCAAAGGGGAAATGTTTATGTTATGTTAAGCTTGGTCGGTCTGTCAAGTGTCTTTTTATCAGGAGCTTAGCCGGGGGCGGCCCGCGATTGACCGAAAAAGCGCAGATCCTCAAATCCACCTCGGTCATCACCCTGGCGACTCTGACCAGCCGCATTCTAGGTTATATTCGGGACCAGCGGGTCGCTCAGCTCTTAGGCACAACGCTTTCCTCGGATGCGTTTTATTTGGCATTTCGAATTCCGAATTTATTGCGGCGGTTGGTCGCCGAAGGAGCTATGTCTGCGGCGTTTGTGCCCGTCTTCACCACGTATCTTGTGGAGAAGTCGGAAAAGGAAGTCTGGCAGTTCGCCAACCGCCTATTCTGGACGCTGGCCGTCTCGGTGACCGCAATCGTCGCGCTCGGCATGATTTTTTCCCCCGCGTTGATCCACGCGTTCACCTTGATGGGCCGCAACACGGTAGAATTGAATGAAGCCATCTATCTCAACCGCATCATCTTTCCGTTTATCCTGTTTATCTCGCTCTCCGCGCTTTCCATGGCGATTCTGAATTGTTTTCACGTGTTTGGACTGCCTGCGCTGACGCCTGCGATTTCTAACCTGGGCATCATCCTGTTCTCCACCGCCCTCGTATGGAGGCAATTTCATTCGCCCGCGATCGCTTTGGCCGTGGGAGTGGTTTTCGGCGGCGCTTTGCAATTTCTCGCGCAGTTACCGCAACTGCGTCGGCGCGGAATGACTTTCGATTGGGGCCTTTCGCTCTCCGACCCTGGAATCCGGCGAGTAGGGAAGCTGATGGTGCCGATGGTTTTCGGTTTCGGCGTCGCGCATCTGAATTTCTATGTGGACACCATTTTTGCCACGGCATCAAAAATGCCAAGCGGGAGCGTCACTGCGCTCTATTTCGCCGACCGCGTTATGGAATTGGTCCTCGGCAGCTACGCTGTTGCGGTCGCCACCGCCATACTACCCCGAATGTCGCGCCAAGCCGCGGCGCGTGACTTCAGCACGCTGAAGCAGACGGTCAGCTTTTCCGTCCGCATCGTTTGCTTCATCACCATTCCTGCCATGATAGGCATGATGATGCTGAGCCAGCCGATCGTGCGCGTGCTCTTCCAGCACGGAAAGTTCGTGGCGGAATCCACACGCCTCACTGCTTGGGCGCTGATCTTTTACGCCCTGGCGTTGCCGGCAATCGCGGTGGCAAAACTCATCGTGCAGGCATTCTACGCGACCAAAGATACGAAAACGCCCGTCTGGGTCGCCGCCTTTGTTCTTGGCTTGAACATAGCCCTGAATTCGATGTTTCTGTTCCTCTTCTTTCCGCAGCTTCGAAATGCGGGACCCGCGCTGGCGACCGCGGTATCGGCCTACGTGAATTTCGTCTCGCTATTTATTATTTTCCGCAAGCGCCACGGCCGCATGGGCGCGCGCGAGATTCTTTTCTCCGTGACAAAGGCGTTTGCCGCGTCCGCGCTCATGGCCGGTGTCTGCCTGTTCGCCCTGCGGTATGGCAACCTCGGGCATCGCAGCCTTCCTTTGGATGCAGCCATGCTGCTCGCGACCATCGCGGCGTCGTTCACCGTTTACCTCGGGCTGAGCTGGCTTCTCCGCGCACCCGAAATCCGCGAAGTCTATGAATTTATTTTGTGGCGGAAAGGAACCGGCGCAACCGCCGGTCTCGCCTGATGCAAGTCGAGGCCGCCATCACGGCATTCCTGAACTACGCCCGAGTCGAGCGGGGTTTATCGGCAAACACCCTTGACGCCTATGCCGGGGATATGGTGAAGTTCGCCACCTTTGTGAAGAAGGTTCGCAGGCCGCTCGAGGAAATTTCGCGCGACGACCTCGTGGATTTCCTGGCCACGCTGTATCGCAATGGGCTGGATAGCCGCAGCGTCGCGCGCCACCTCGTCACCGTGCGGAACTTGTTTCGCTTCCTGGTCACCGACGGTATTGTCGAAAACGATCCCACGCTCAACCTGGAATCGCCCAAGATTCGCCACAGTCTGCCGAGCTATCTCTCGGTCGAAGACGTCGAACGCCTTCTCGCGTTGCCCAACCTGAAGTCACCGCTGGGGGTGCGCGACCGCGCCCTTTTCGACGTGCTCTATTCCGCTGGCTTGCGCGTTTCTGAAGTGATCGGGCTCAAGCTCGGCGATATTGATTTCCAGATGGGCTGCATTCGCTGCGTCGGCAAGGGCGACAAGGAGCGGCTGGTTCCCATCGGCCGCAAGGCTCTCGAAGCGGTTGAGAAATACGTCCGCGAAGCCCGGCCGCAATTGCTTCGGAGCCGGCGCATCCAGGTCCCCAACGCGTATATCTTCGTCAACCGGCACGGTAACCGCATCAGCCGCGTCGGCGTGTGGAAGATCATGGCGGCCTATGGCCAAATGCTGGGTCTGCGCAAGAAGTTGACGCCGCACAAGCTGCGGCACAGTTTTGCTACACATCTGCTCGAGCGCGGCGCCGATCTCCGCTCCGTACAACTCATGCTGGGCCACGCGGACATCTCGACAACCCAGATCTACACGCACGTGCTCGAAGACAGGCTGAAGAGCGTTTACAAGGCGCATCACCCGCGCGCGTAGCCGCGAGGCGTGCCTCTATGACGACGGAGTGATCAGAGCTGTCGGCCCGGGGAAAACAGCGGCAAGGGCAGGGAAAGTAGCTCGGCTAAATTGATATCTTGGTGAGCGTGCGGCGCGCGATCGGCCGAAAATGGTGCGCCGCTCCGCACAGCTCTGAGAAACGGACAAGCGAATGCCTGATTACATGTATTCACTCGAAAGCCGGCTTTCGCCGGAACAGCGCGCCGTGCTCGATGCGCATGCAGGAATTGAGCACCACGACCACCACGAACGTCTACTTGGTCGGCGGTGCCGTGCGCGACCTCATTTCCGGCATGCCCATACGCGATTTGGATTTCGCCGTCGAAGGCAATCCTTTTCGCTTCGTGCGCGAACTGGAAAAGGGTGGCGCGCGCGTCGTGCGACGAAGACGAGAAGCTGCGCCACGCAGAGATGCTCTTCGCTGGCGACGTGGACGGCAGCATCGCCGCCGCTCACGACGATTTTTACGTCCGTCCGGGGACGGCGCCCGAAGTGCGCTGGTCCACGATTATGGAAGATTTGCGGCGCCGCGACTTCTCGATCAATGCCATCGCCCTTTCTCTGAACCCGGCATCGCGCGGCCTGCTTCTCGATCCCACCAACGGGCTATCCGATCTTGAAACCCAGCACGAAGTTCGCGCGCTTTCCATCCACAGTTTTACAAACCAGACCGTTCGTCTGCTGCGCGCCCTGCGTTACGCCACCCGCATGGGGTTCAAACTCGAAACGCGCACGCAGGAATGGTTCGATCTGGCCATCGAGCGCGGATTGCAGGAGACCATCACTCCCGAATCCGCCGGCAATGAGCTTCGTCAGGCCGCGCGCGACGACAAAGCGGCCGGCATTCTGAAATCCTGGGAGTCTCACGGCCTTCTCGAAGCGATTTCTCCCCAGCTCGCCAAACGCCACCCAGACTATGACGCGCTTACGCGCCTCGCGCGCGCGAAAGAGGAATTGATGGGGGTGGGCCTTCGCCCAAGACTCACGGCGCCGGGGCTCGCAGGTGCTCTCGGCAGGCTCTCCACACGCGAGCAGGCCTCCTTGCTGCACAGCCTGAAGTTCGCCAACGCCGAAATTGAAGCGGTGGAAGCGCTCGAAGGCGAGGGCAAAAAACTCCAAGCCCTGCTTGCGGGGCGCAAAACTGCCGTGCCCAAAGACGCCTACGCGCTGCTGGAGAAGACGCCGCTCGAAACCCTCGGCTACCTTCTGGCCGAGACCTCGAGCGCGCCTGTTCGCAACAAGATTCGCAACTACGTTCAGAAGTGGCGCCAGATGCGGACCGAGCTGCCGTCCGCGGCCACCGAACTCGAAACCATCGGGATGCCTCGCGGCCCGAAGTTCGACAAAGTGATCGAGGATTTCTTCTCGCTGCAGTTGAATGGAAAAGCAAAGACGCCTGAGGACCGTACCAGGATTCTGCGCAAGCTTTCCGGGATCAAGGAACCTCCTCCCAAGAAGATCAAGGAAGTGAAGAAGAAACCCGGAGGCGCCCCGGCTCCGGCGGCAGACGTAAAGCATCCTTCACCCGGAGCTCCTGGAGGCTCCGCCGCGAAGAAAGCGCCGCCGCATGCCGCGCCAGCAAACCGCATTGCTGCGGTGGCGGCAAAGGGGACAAAGGGAAAAACGGGGAGCGCTCCGGCGAAGCCTGCCCATAAGCCTGCCGGCAAGCACTCAGCTTCAAAGAAAGCCGCGCGCCGCTGAACCTAGATTCGCCGGGCGTCGTTCAGTTTCGTTCTATCGGCTCACTCGTGGCGCAGAGCGATCATGGGGTCCACGTGCATCGCCCGCCGCGCCGGCAGCCAGCACGCAATCAAAGCCACAAAGACCAGCAGCAGCGCGGTGCTGAAAAAGCTCGGGGCATCGAAGAACCCAATGCCGTAGAGCAGGCTGCTCATGCTGTGCGCCAGCACGGACGAGAAGATCAGCCCGGCCAGCACGCCGCACAGCACCATCGCCATTCCTCCTCCTACAATTAGCTGGACGACGTCGCGGGGCTGCGCACCGAGGGCCATGCGGAGCCCGATTTCCTGCGTGCGTTGGCTCACGGAATAAGACATCACGCCGTACGTCCCGATCGCCGCGAGCGCCAGCGCCAGCAGGCCAAACGCGCCGAGCAACTCCGCGCCCATCCGCGGCAGCGTCAGAATGTTGTCCAGCGTCTCCGACACCGTCCGGACCGCTCGCAGAGGAAGCCCGGGGTCAATCGCCTGCACCGTGCTGCGGACGCTACTCACCGCCGACTTCGCGTCGCCGCGCGTGTGCACGTAAAGCCAAACAGCCGGGGAGTATTGCTGTTTGAGCGCCAGATAGAAGATCGGCTGCGGCGGTTCACCGAGCGTCGCATACTTCACCGTTTTCACAATTCCAACCGTCTGAATATCGGTCGTCTGCCCCAGGATGCGGAATCGTTTTCCAATCGGGTCCTCATCTGGCCACATCTGTTTGGCCATGGCTTCGTTGACGATCGCGACGCGCATGGATTGGGCGTCGTCATGGTCGGTGAAATCGCGTCCGCGCACGAATCCGATACCGGCAACTTTGAAGAAATCGGGACCCACGGCGGCCATCGGCGTCGTCCTTCCGTTGCGCGGGTCGTTGTAGTCGGAGCCTTCCGGGATGATCGTAAACGCTAGGGTGCCGCCGAATGGCGCGTCGTCGGAAAGGCTCGCAGCCGTCACCATGGGCAGCGCGCCAACACGGTCAACGACTTCCTTGTAATACTGTTCGCCGTGCGCCTGCGTGTAGTGCGCGTTCCCCACGTTGAGCAGCACAATCATTTCGTGCTTTACTTCGAATCCGGGATCGACGTTCTGCGCGTTGCGCATACTGTGAACGAAAAGCCCCGCGCCCACCAGCGCGATCAGCGAGAGCGCCACCTGCATCATCACCAGCACGCCGCGCAGCCCGTACCAGTGCGTGCTTCCCGCCGGAGCGTCGCTGCGGTCGCGAAGGGAAGCCATCTGCGACGGCTTTGATGCCTGGAGCGCAGGCACCAGCCCGAAAATCATCGTCGCAACAAGTGAAAGCGCAACCGTGAACCCGAGGACGCGCAAATCCATCGTGAAGTCCAGGTTCTGAGGCGGACCGCCCGGCCAAAGACCCAGAATCAGCCGCTCCAGCCAATGGCCGATCAAAACCCCCGCGCCGCACGCCACAAGGCCCAGGAGCAAACTCTCCGTCAGCAATTGCCGGATCAGCCGGGAGCGGGAGGCGCCCAACGAAAGCCGCACGGCCAGTTCGCGCCGGCGTTGCGTCGCGCGCGTGAGCAAAAGGTTCGCCACGTTCGCGCAGGCGATCAGCAGCACCAGCCCGACAATGGACATCATCAGCGTCCCGGCCAGCAGGAAAACGCTGCGCTGCTGCGGAGGGATGTTCGTCTGATCGAACGGCACCATCATGTTGTTGCGCCCGCCGTTGTCGTTCGGATACTCCTTCTCCAGTTCGTCGCCGAGCAAACGCATGGCCGCTTCGGCACGCGCGAGCGTGATTCCGGGCTTCAACCGGGCGACCGCAGGCGCCATGCGGAACCTGCGCCAGAAAAAATACTCTTTCGATGGCCCGGTCAGAATCTGGTCGTGCATCATGACGGGAATCAACATATCCGGGCTGCCCAATTGGCCCACATCGTGGAATTGCTCCGGCATCACTCCAATCACCGTATAGTCCTGATTGCTGACGCGGATCGTCTGCCCGATCAGCTTCGGGTTGGCGCCGAATTGCCGGTTCCAGATGGCATGGCTCAGCACGACTACCGGATGCGCGCCTGGAGTTTGATCTTCTTCCGGCAGAAACCCTCGGCCGATGCCGGGCTGAACGCCCACGATATCGAAGAAATCCCAGTTCACGAGCTCAGCGAAGACGCCGATCTGTGTACCCGAGATATCCAACTCCGCGCCCGTCCCCATGGCAATCGAAAGGCCTGAGAACACATCATTCTTCTCGCGATAATCCTTTAGGTTGAGGTACGACGAGCCGAGGTACTGTGTGAGCCCATTTTTGTTCTGCGCGTCAGAGAAAAAGGCGACGACTCTAGAAGGATCTTGCACCGGCACCGACTGCAAAAACACCGCTTTCACCAGGGTGAAGATCGTGGTGTTCGCGCCAATCCCCAAACCCAGCGAGAGCACGGCCACGGCCGTGAAGCCGGGCTTCTTGGCGAGCATTCGTGCTGCGTAGCGGATATCCTGCCAGATAGTGTCCATTTCGCGCGGCCTCGCGTGGAATTTTGGACTTCGCTAACTCGCCTCTTCCTCGAGATGTGTGTCTCAGACTGCACGATCATGCTTCGGAAGGCAGATCGCCGACAAGAGTTGCCTCCGGCAAGTTCTGCCTCCCTCTAATACGCAGCAGACGCCTCGCCGTTCCCGGGAATCCGCAGGGGGCATGGATTCCACAGCCTCGGCGGAACGCAGGTAGCAAAACTCGGCGCTCCAGACTAAAATGGTCTCGAACATGTCAGGGTCATCTTCAGCATCCCCGCGTTTCGTCCATTTGCATCTGCACACGGATTACAGTCTTCTGGACGGCGCCTGCGAAATCAAGCAATTGGCGGACGAAGCGGCGCGGCGGGGAATGCCCGCCGTTGCCGTCACCGACCACGGGAATCTTTTCGCCGCGCAGAATTTCTCCTACGAGGCCAAAACACGCGGCGTAAAGCCGATCATCGGCTGCGAAGTTTACGTCGCGAAAGGCAGCCGGCATGACCGTGCGGTCGAGCCGGCGCAACGATCCTCGCGGTATGAATGGCCGCGGCAAACGGAGAATCGTCGCACGCAAAACTCCGGCGAGCCCGGCTACAAGAGCACCAATCACCTGGTGCTGCTCTGCGAAAATGCCGAGGGCTATCACAACCTGATCAAGCTCGTCTCCGCCGGCTTCCTCGAAGGCTTCTATTACAAGCCGCGCATCGACCTGGATTTGCTCGCAAAGCACAGCAGGCGGCTTGATCGCTCTCTCTGCGTGCTTGAGCGGAGAAGTGAACGAATCGCTGCTCGCGGGAGAGTACGAGCGGGCGCGCAACTCGGCCTATCGCCTCCGCGACATCTTCGGCAAAGGCAACTTTTTTCTCGAGGTGCAGGATCAGGGCCTCGAAGTAGAAAAGAGAATCAATCAGGAAATCGTGCGGCTCTCGAAAGAAACCGGGATCCCGCTCGTCGCCACCAACGATTGCCATTACCTTACGCAGGCCGATGCTCGCGCACAGGAGGTCTTGCTCTGCATTCAGACCGGCAAGACCATGGGCGACACGAATCGCATGAAATTTCCCACTGACCAGTTCTATTTCAAGACGGCCGAGGAGATGGCGCACGTTTTCCGCGAGGTGCCGGACTCCGTCGAGCGCACCTGGGCGATTGCCGAACGCTGCAACGTAAAAATCGAGCAGATCAGCGATCCGTTCCCGGAATTCCAGTTGCCGCCGGGCGAATCCTCCGACACCTACTTCGAGAAAATCGCTCGCGAAGGATTCACCGGGCGCGTGCCGTTTCTGGAAGCAATCGCGCGCGCGGGCCAGCTCCGCAAGACCCTTGCCGAATACGAGACGCGGCCTGAGCGACGAAATCCGCATGATCCAGCGGATGAAATTCTCCGGCTACTTCCTCGTCGTGTGGGACTTCATTCGTTACGCGCGATCGCAGGGGATACCGGTAGGCCCGGGCCGCGGTTCGGCCGCCGGAAGCCTGGTCAGCTACGCTCTGCGCATTACGGATGTGGACCCGCTGCAATACGACTTGCTCTTCGAGCGCTTTCTGAATCCTGAGCGCGTCTCGAATCCCGATATTGATATTGACTTCTGCATGCGGCGGCGCGGTGAGGTGATCGAATACGTCACGGGGAAGTATGGCCGCGAAAACGTCGCGCAAATCATCACATTTGGCACGATGGCCGCCAAGGCCGCGATCAAAGACGTGGGCCGCGCGCTCGAAATGCCCTACGGCGAAGTGGATCGCCTCGCCAAACTCGTTCCCAACCAGCTCAATATCAAGTTGAAGGATGCGCTCGATCAGGCGCCACAACTCCGCCAGGCCATCGAGGGCGACGCGCGTGTAAAGGAACTTTTTGCGATTGCGCAGCGGCTCGAGGGCCTTTCGCGACACGCCTCGACGCACGCCGCCGGCGTCGTGATCTCGCCGCGGCCGCTCACGGATTTGATTCCCGTTTATAAGACAAACCGTGACGAAATCACCACGCAGTACGACATGAAGGCGCTGGATCGCCTTGGCCTGCTAAAGATGGATTTCTTGGGCCTGACCACGCTCACCGTGGTGAACGATGCAGTGAAGCTGATCGAGCAACATCGCGGCGAGCACGTGGATCTTGATTCGCTGCCACTCGACGATGCGGAGACGTTCAAGCTTTTCGCCCGCGGCGACACGACCGCGATCTTCCAGTTTGAATCGCACGGCATGCGTGACATTCTGCGCCGCTACCAGCCCACCCGTGTCGAGGATTTGACGGCGCTCAACGCTCTTTACCGTCCGGGACCGATCCAGGGCGGCATGATTGATGATTTCATCGCACGCAAAAACGGCAAGAAGAAAGTCGCCTACGACCTGCCTGAGCTGAAAGACATTTTGGAAGAAACCTATGGCGTGATCCTCTACCAGGAGCAGGTGATGCAGATCGCGAACCGCCTCGCGGGCTTTTCACTGGGCGAAGCCGATATTCTGCGCCGCGCCATGGGCAAAAAGAAAAAAGAGGAAATGGCCGCTCAGCGCGACAAGTTCATGGCGGGCTGCCAGCGCCGCAAGATCGCGCCGAAAAAGGCCGAGCGCATTTTCGACCTGATGGCCGAGTTCGCGGGTTACGGATTCAATAAGTCCCACTCCTGCGCGTATGCGCTGCTCGCCTATCAAACGGCATGGCTCAAGACGCATTTCCCGGTGGAATTCATGGCCGCGCTGCTCACGTCGGAAACGGGCAACACGGAAAAAGTAGTGAAGTACATCAATGAAGCGCGCGGCATGGGCATCACCGTTCTTCCGCCGGACGTGAATTCGAGCGACCTCTATTTCACTCCGGCAGACGAAGCGATTCGCTTCGGGCTGGCTGCAATCAAGAACGTCGGTGAAGGAGCCGCGCGGGCCATGATCCAGGCGCGCGCGAAAAGCGGGAATTTCAAGGCGATCTTCAGCTTCTGCGAAAGCGTGGATTCCAAGGTGCTGAACAAGCGCGCGCTCGAGAGCCTGATCAAATCCGGCGCAATGGATTCGCTCGGTCCGCGCGAGCGGCTGATCGCCACGATGGATGAAGCCATCTCCACCGCGCAAAAGCTCGGCCACCAGCGCGCCGTCGGCCAGATCGGGACTCTTCGGTGGCGCTGCGCGCTCCGGCAATGCACACCTCGCACGAATTGCGCGACGCGGACGCGTGGCCGGAGCATGAGCGGCTCGCGGGCGAATATGCCACCCTGGGTTTTTACGTCAGCGGCCATCCGCTGGAGCGCTACGCGGATCGCCTGCGCGAACTACGCGTGATCGAGATGGCCGCCATTGACGAAACCAAGGCGGACGAGGACGTCGCCATCGCCGGCATCGTCGTCGCGATTCGCCCATGCGCTCGAAGAAGGGCGCGCGCTGGGCCATCTTCACGCTGCAGGATATGAGCGGCCTCGCGGAAGTCCTGGCGTTCCCGGAATCGTTTGCGCGCATGGAAGGCACGTTGAAATCGGGCGCGATGCTGGTGGTACGCGGGCGCGTGAACGTGGAAGATGCGGGCACGCGCGTCGTCGCCGCCGACGCCAAAGCCGATCGAGGACGTTGCGGAAGCGCCGCCGAGCCTCGTGCGCGTGCGGCTCGATCTAGGAGCCGTGAACGGGGAGCTCCTCGACCGCTTGAAAGAATTTTCCGCACCAAGCCCGGCGCGTGCGGCGTGGCGTTTGACATTCTGTCACGTGGATGGAACGCTGGCCGCGACGCTCGAATCCAAGCAGCACATGCGTCCCGACCGCGCTCTGGTGCGAATCGGTGCGCGACCTATGCGGCCCCGATTCCGTCGAACTCGTGCGGGATGCGAACTCCAGTTCGCCTTCCGGAGCGAGACGCTGATGGACAAGCGAAGCCGCCGAAGCGAAATTCGACCGCCTCGAAAAAGACATCGACGATCTGCGCCGCATCGCCCAGCCCGGCCGCACTGTGGACGAAATCGAGCGCTTGCGCGATCAGGTCAACGAGCTGAAGCGCGAATTCTTCATGAACCTCGGCGCGTGGCAGCGCACGCAGGTCGCGCGGCATCCGCTGCGTCCTTACACGCATGGATTACGTACGCCTGCTCTTCACCGGGTTCATCGAAGTTGCACGGCGACCGCGCGTTTGGCGACGATCCCTCACTCGTCACCGGGCTGGCGCGATTTCACGGGCGGCCGGTCGCGGTGATCGGCAACCAGAAGGGCCGCGACACGAAAGAACGCGTCGCGCTGAATTTCGGCCACGCAAAACCGGAAGGGTATCGCAAGGCGCTGCGTGTGATGCAGCTCGCTGCGAAATTCAACCGGCCGATCTTTACGTTTGTGGATACGCCGGGTGCATATCCGGGCTTGGACGCCGAAGAACGCGGGCAGGCCGAAGCGATCGCGCGCAATCTGCGCGAGATGTCGCGGTTGCCGGTGCCGATCATCGTCACCATCACCGGGGAAGGCGGCTCGGGCGGCGCGCTGGCGATTGCCGTGGGCGACCGCGTGTTCATGATGGAGAATTCGATCTACTCGGTGATTTCTCCCGAAGGATGCGCCTCGATTCTTGTGGCGCGACGCCGGCAAAGCCGAACTTGCCGCCGAGTCGTTGAAAATTACCGCGCGCGATTTGCACCACCTCGATCTGATTGACTCGATTGTGCCGGAGCCGGAAGGCGGCGCGCATCTCGATCACGAAGGCGCCGCGCGGCTGCTCGATCCGGTGCTGTTGCGCGCGCTGGATGAACTCTCCGCGTTGCCGACAAGGGAACTGCTCGACCGCCGCTATAAGCGCTTCCGGCAAATGGGCAACTTCTTTGAAACGCCCCGCACGTGAAGTCTGAAAAGGGCGGGGTGCCCCCCGTATTCTTGTAAATGCGGCAGATATTCGACTTACGGGATGCGACGTGCGCATCTTATAGCAAATGCAGGGACTTACAAAACGAGCATATGCGCATTGTGCACTCTCAATGTGGCAATCAAAGAACTTACTTCAGACGACATGCCTGCGATACGCATCGATATGAGGCATGTTGTTGCCGTCATGCGACGATTTGCTAGGGAAACTTTCGCGGCGGGCCTTGCGTATCCAGTGATAGAGCGGGACGAAGCAAGCCGCCACGAGTAGCAACGAGCAGCGGCACGGAGGTGAAGCGATGTTTTGCGAACGCTGCGGGGCACAATTGACCGAAGGGAACCGCTTCTGCTCCTCATGCGGCAAGCCGCAAGGAGTGGCGATGGTGCCGGCGGAGCGGCGAAGCCGGGTGCAGCAGCACGTGCAAACACTGGCGATTCTTTGGATTGTCTACGGTGTGCTGGCCGTTCTCGGCGCGTTTGCTGTGTTCACGATAGGCCATGCCATTCTCGGCTCGGTTTTTCGGCTAGCAGCGACGCCTTTCCGGCCGCGCCGCTGGTACATACGGTCTTGACCGTGGTGGCGACGTGGAAAGGGCTGAAGGGCGTGGTGGCGATCATCGCGGGCTGGGGACTTCTCGAACGCAATTCGTGGGCGCGGCCAATGGCGATCGTGGCGTCCTTTCTCTCGCATCTTGAGTATTCCTTTTGGCACGGCGCTTGGGAATTTACTGCTTGTGGGTGATGATGCCGGACAGTTCCGGTCAGGAATACGACAGAATCTCGCAGGCTGCTTGGCGCGCGTACAGGTCCCTGCTCCGGCCGAAGACGTTCCGATTCGGAACCTTCGCGAAGCGGATGCTCCGGGTGTTGCAGATACGTCATCGCCGCATGCTTACCGTTGTAGCCGCGTGCCGGTCGGATAACCTCGCGTAACGTGAAAATCGAATTTCCAACAGATGCCGAGCGCCTAAAGGAAGAGAGCCTGCACGGACCTTTTCGACCGTACGAACGGCTGGTCGAGATCACGATCCTCGGCAAACGGTTCCAGGTGCCGGAGAGGAATTCGCTGCTGCGCTGCTTCCAGTTCATCAGCCCAGAGACGATTCCTTATGGCCGCTTTTGCTGGAACCAGGATTGCCAATATTGCCGCGTGATGTGCCAGTTGCCGGATGACGACCAGCCACGCGAGATGCTCTCCTGTAAGTTCATGGTGATGCAGGGGATGAAGGTTACCGAGCTGAGCGACGACTTGAAGTCCTGCCTGCGCGGCGTGCTCAGCGCTAACCTTTCGCCGTCTTTCTTCTAATCACCGTCAGGCCCCTTGAAAGCACCGCGACTTTTTCTGCCACGGGTGTGTTTCATTGCGCAGGATGAATGACGGTTGGGCCGCCTACCACCCCGACCTATCCCAAAGGCGCCCAACCGATAACAGCAACGGGCGTTTCGCGCGACGCGCGAAACGCCCTTCTGCTGGCAGGCAACCGCCGGCGTCAAAATCTGCTGGCTGCCCCCCCGAATTGCTCTTCGCTCTAGATTGTTCTAGCATTTCCGCGCGATGCCAGCGAACAAAGGAAGCGATCCCATCCCGTGCGATTCTTGCGGCCGATCCGCTTCGCCCGAGCATATCCACGACCGGATGGAGCGGCTCCAGCTTGCCACGCGATATCGTCCCATCCACATTTCGCTTCTGCTGGTGTGCGCGGCGGCACCGCGCCGCGCCGCCGACGACCTGTACGCCTGGGAACAGCAGGGCGCCAGCGCTGAAGCGAGCGAGTATCTGGCAGGGTTGCTGCAAAGCGTGGGCGTAGACGCCGCTAGAGGCCCCGCGGAACAGTTGACCGAGTTTCAGAGGCGAGGCGCATACCTTGCGCGCCTGGTTGAATGCCCCATCGAAGCGGGCGCTAATTTCGAACGGGTGGCCGCGGAGTATGGGCCGGTGCTGGTGAAACGCATCCTGCATTCCTACAAACCGCGGCATATCGCGCTGCTCGATCCGGTGGCACGCGGTCTTGCGGACACGCTACGCGCGGCGGGGCTCGGGGATCGCCTGGTGGCCGATGGGCAGCCCATCCGGATTCCTGGCGCGAACGATCCGCGAGCGATTGCGCGCGTGCGGGCGCTTATCGCTTCCTGTGACACCGATCACTGAGTGCCGTCTCGGGTCTTAGGTAGTGGGTCAGTTTCCGAGCAGACGATTTATCGAAACCAGCAGCGACTTCACGGTTTACAGTTCTTGAGTCGGCGGCCGTCGTATGTGCGCGATGGCTTGATGTTGCGGACATCAATTTCAACTATCTCCTCCACGTGTTTAGCCGGTTCCACAACAAACGAACGGACGGGTCCACGCGCAGCCCAATACTCGTTCGTGCCGCACGGATACGACTCAACCTCAACGGTATATTCGCCTGGCGGAAGTAATATGGCGTCGGCGGAGCCGTCTTCGCCTGTTGCGAACATCATCGAGCCAAATTTCTTACCTTCAACAGGTTTGCGGTCTAAGTCCAATTCGGAACGGACGAAGCGTCCCGTGGCGACATCCCACACCCGAAAACTGACTTCGCCACCGCGGATACTCAACACGATCTGCACTGGTTGTGCGGGAAGCCCGACACGAAGGTCTACGGTGGGTACTGTGGGCGCCACACCAGAGAAAACATTTTCGTCCGAAGGAATCCAGCAATCTTCGCGTCTGCTCGCGCGAAACCGATATTCTTTACAGCCGTCGTCACCGTGGGTGGGGTCCAGCATGTTGCCATGAAAGAGAGGAAAAGAAAATGAGCCGTCTTCAGCGGTCGTTGTATGTTGACTCAGAGTGAAACCGTCGCATATCTCAGACACCTCGACTTTTGCTCCCCGCGCCGCCGTCCCATCGGAGAAAACAACCTTGCCCCGCAGTGGCTGCCCACTCTCGGCTTGAGCCCGTAACGCAGCGGTCTGCCACAGCAACGGGAAAGCGCACACAGCCAGCAGACGATAAGCAGATAAGCGGGACGTCTTTCCCTTAAAGCACCTGGCGTCACATCTGATCGAGGTTTGCATTGGGGGTCGGAGTCACCTCGTTGGCCCGGCTGCAACAGAAATATTACTCTAGAATTCTAACTCCCGAGAAGCCCTCTCTTAGAGGGCCTACCCACCACCGAGTCTTGGCATAGTGCTCGCGTGAGCTTTCCAGTGTGATAGACTGCCTTTTCTGGACATGATTGCGCTGCGGAGGAGTTCGGGCGTTGAGTACCAAGTCTAAATTCGGAGTGGGCGCTGGAATCATCGTGTTGACGTTGGCCTCGCTCGCCTGGGTGGGCGCGCGGGACAGCAAGACCTACTATCACACAATCTCCGAGCTTTCCTCGCTGCAAGGCTCGCAGCTTCACCAGCGTATGCGCGTCTCCGGAAACGTGGACACCGGCTCGATCCAGCATCTGACCGGCCGCGTGGACTTCACGCTGATCGAGGAAGGCCACATGCTGCCCGTGAGCTATGTGGGCACCGATCCGCTGCCCGACACTTTCAAAGATGGGGCGCAGGCGCTCGCGGAGGGCAAACTGATGCCCGACGGGCGCTTCGTAGCGAGCTCGGTGCAGGCGAAGTGCGCGAGCAAGTATGAAGTTGCGCCGACGGGTTCCGCGAGTAACTGAATCCGCCGTTCCGCGGCGGGTGGTAGAAGGGAATAGGCTGCCGGGTTCAAACTAGCGAATCGCAACCCCTTCCTGATGATTGCCGGAAAATCAATGCTACGGGTTCCTGAAGTGACCACCATCGCGCAAGAGCGCATCGTTCCCGGCAGGGCCAAATAATGGACATCTTTGGATCGTTTGCGCTGCTGCTTGCGTTTGTCTGCGCAGCGTATGCGATTGTGGGCGGTATCTTTGCGATCCGCACGCGCAACCCGTTGCTGGTGAAAAGCGCGCGCAACGCAGGGATGGCGGTCTGCGGGCTAATTTTTGTGGCCGTGGGCAGCCTGGTCTATCTCTTCCTCGCCGATAATTTTTCCGTCGCATACGTGGTGGAGCACAGCAGCCGGCAGCAGCCTACTTTTTTTAAGGTCGCGGCGTTCTGGTCCGGACAGGAAGGCTCGCTGCTCTTCTGGAGCTTTCTGCTTGCGATTTACGTTTTCTCCGTGCTCTGGACCTATCGCGGGAAACATCCGGAACTGATGCCGTACGTCGGCGTGATTCTGGCGGGCGTGCAGATTTTCTTCCTCACGCTCAACAACTTCATCGAAAGCCCGCTTCAAGCTGATCGGCCAGACCGGCCCGGGCGGCGTGATGCACTGGATCACGCAGCCCAACGGCAACGGCCTGAACCCGCTGCTGCAGTATCCCGAGATGGTGATTCACCCGCCCATGCTCTATTCGGGTTACACCGGCTTCACGATTCCATTTGCGTTTGCGCTGGCGGCGCTGCTGGCAGGTATCCCGGCGAAAAGTGGATTCACCTAACGCGGCGATGGACGATGATTGCCTGGTGCTTTCAGAGCGTGGGGATTCTGCTGGGCGCGCATTGGGCGTACGCGGTGCTGGGCTGGGGCGGATACTGGTCGTGGGATCCGGTGGAGAACGCTTCGCTGATGCCGTGGCTGACGGGCACGGCGTTTCTGCACTCGGTGATGATGCAGGAAAAGCGCGGGATGATGAAGGTGTGGAACGTGTGGCTGGTGTTCAGCACGTTTCTGCTGTGCATCTTCGGTACTTCTCTGACGCGCAGCGGCGTGGTGAGCTCCGTGCACGCGTTCGCGGAATCGTCGATCGGGCCGTGGTTCCTGGGATTTATCGGATCGTGGTGCTGGCGGTTTGCATCGCGGCGTTTGTGAGGAATCGGGATTATCTGCGCAGCGACAACCAGCTCGATTCGCTGGTGTCGCGCGAATCGAGTTTCCTCTTCAATAATTTGATTCTGCTGGTGGCCTGCGTCGCGGTGCTCTCGGGCACGCTTTTCCCGGTGCTTTCGGAATGGGTAACCGGACAGAAGATCAGCGTCGGCGCGCCTTTCTTCAATAAGGTGAACATTCCGATCGGGCTGATGCTGCTGTTTCTGACGGGCTCGGTCCGCTGCTGGCGTGGCGAAAGACGTCGCTGGCCAGCCTGAAGCGAAATTTTGCGTGGCCGCTGGTGTGCGGATTGCTCGCGGCGCCAATTGCGTGGAAGCTGGGCTGCACGGATTTGTTTTCGCTCGTGTGCGTGATTCTTTCCGTATTTGTGACGCTGACCATCGGCTCCGAATTTTATCCGCGGCGCAAGAGTGATCCACGGGCGCACGGGCGAGAATTTCATCTCGTCCGTGATTGATCTCACGCTGCGGAACACGCGCCGCTACGGCGGCTATGTAGTGCATTTCGGCATTGTGCTGGTGTTCATCGGCGTGAGCGGCGTCGCTTTCAATCAGGATAAACAGATGGAGATGCTGCCCGGCTCGCAGATGAGCATTGGCGGGTACACGCTCTTCTGCCAGAACTTCGATTCGCAGGCCGGTCCGAATTACGATGCCGAGCGCGTGACTATCGAAGTGACGCGCGGAAACAAGTCCGTGATGATGCTTTACCCGGAGAAGCGCATGTACTCGGCGAGCCAGGAATCGGGCACGATGGTGGCGATTTACTCGACGCTGCGCGAGGATTTGTATGTGGTCTATGCGGGCAGGAGTCCTGAGAACGGCAATCCGGTGATCCACGCGTATTTGAATCCGCTCGTGAAATGGATCTGGCTCGGCGGCGTTGTGGTCGTGCTGGGAACGCTTCTGGCGCTGGTTCCGAACCGGCAGGCGGTGCTCGTGCTCCGCGCGGCCGAGCAGCCGGCGAGAGTGGCCGTGACTTCGCGCGTCGCCACCGCGCCCCTTCACCATGAGAGCTCGGACTAAACGCGCAATTCGCGCCGGCGCCGCAAACGCTGCGCTGGTGGCGTTGGCCATGCTTGTCGCCGGCAGCCCGCTGGTAAACGCGCAGCGAAGCGACCGCGCCAAGCAGGTGGGCATGAAGTTGATGTGTATGTGCGGGTGCGGGCAAGTGCTCGTACAGTGCAATCACATCAACTGCCCAAGCTCCGGCCCGATGCTCAAGGAGTTGGATCAGCACGTCGCGAGCGGCGAAGCGGACGATTTGATCGTGCAAGATTTTGTGCAGGAATATGGCGTGCAGGTGCTTTCGGCGCCGCCGAATTCGGGTTTCAATCGCGTGGCGTGGCTGATGCCGGGGATCGCGTTTGCCATCGGGCTGGGAATCGTGATGATGGTGATCGCGAGCTGGCGCCGCAGGGCGAGGCCGGCTTTGGCAGCGAGAATCGAAGTGTCGCCCGAAGCGCGCGCGCGTGCCCGCGAAGCGGCGGACCGGGAGACGGAGGACTAAACGTGGCAGGGCTCGAAGCACCGATGCTGATTGCGTGCCTGGCGCTCGCCGCGGCCACGATGGCGTTCATTTTTTTGATTGATGTGGACCCGGGCGATCTGGCGGCGCACCGTTCGCGGCTCGATCAACTGATGGAACGCCGCGATGCCATCTACGAGAATTTGCGCGACTTAAGATTCGAGTACCGCTCCGGCAAGTTCGCCGAAAACGACTATGAGGAAACCAAGCAGGCGCTCGAAAATGAAGCGGCCCTCGTGCTGTCAGAGATCGAGCAGGTTACCGGCAGCCCTTCCTTGGTAGCGCGCCGCGCACCCGCTGTGGCGGAGAGATTCAAACCATGAAGTTCGTGCCGACTCGAATTGGTTTTCTGATTTTGGCGATGCTGATTTTCGCGGCGTCCGCACCGGCCGTGACGATCACCGGCACGGTTCACAACGGAACCACGAATAGCATGGCCCCGCATGTGGACGTGATCCTGCTTTCGCTGCAAAACGGCATGGACGCGGTCGCCAACACGAAGACCGACGCGCAAGGCCGCTTCAAGATTGACTACACGCCGTGCCGGCCAGATGCCCATGCTCATCCGGGTGAATTACAAGGGCGTGAATTTTCACGCCATGCTGCCGCCGGGCCAGAATTCGGCGGACGTGAACATTTACGAGCCGGATGCCGAATCCATCGGGAGTGCAATTCGCCACGCGGCTCGTGGTATTTCAGCCAAATGGAACAACGCTGCTGGTGGGCGAAGAGTACGAAGTCGAGAACCAATCCAAACCGCCGAAGGCATTCTACAAAGTAAACGGCGACTTCGACTTTCAGATTCCAGAAGGCGCGCAGTTGGGAGACGTTTCCGCGGCGGGCCCGGAGAGAATGCCGGTCACGCAATCCACGATTAGCCGCGGGCCGAATCAGTATGCGATTGCGTACGCCTTCCGCCCGGGCGTGAGTGGTGTGCGAATCTCGTATCAGCTTCCGTACGCGGCGAACTCGGCAACGGTTCACCTGCCGTCGCAATACTCCATGGAGCGCGTTGTGCTGCTGGCGCCGCCGGCGGTGCAGGTCTCGGCGCCGGGATTTCAGCCGTCGGGCAGCGAACAGGGAATGTCGGTGTATAGCCGCGACTCGGTGACCGCGGGCACGAACATTGACGTCTCGCTTTCGGGTACCGGCTCCTGCGCCGAGCGCAAATGGCGATCAGGGCCAAGAGCAGCTGCTCCTGTGAATGGCCGCGATCCGGCGCACCCGTTGCTGCCGATTCCGCCGCGGCTCGACACGCTGAAATGGGTTCTGCTGGGTGGGTTCGCGGCGATGTTCTTGCTGGGCGGTTTTTATTTGTGGAGGCGACCTGCGGGTGCTGTTGCTGCGGGTGGGCCTGGATTTGGTGGCGATACAGCGCCAATCGGAGCGTCCGGGCGGCGCGCCGCGCGCCGCCGGCGGCCGCGGTAGCCATGTCTGCCGAAGCTGCGCCTGCGGCTATCCCCGCTGTGTCAGCAACGCTCGCTGCCGTGGATCGCGAGGCTGGCGTGAGCCTCGATGAATTGAAGGACACGATTTTCCGGCTTGAGTTGCGCCATCAGGCCGGCACCATCAGCGAACAGGAATACGCGGAGCAGCGCGCGCGGGCAGAAAAAATCATCCGCGACCTCCTGCGCGGCTGATCCTCGCCGTGCAAAACGAAGCTGCAAGCCAAGACGGCAGGGCATCCATTCGGCAGCCCATTTCTGCGCTGGGCGTGTCTTTGAGGCGGCCGAGAAGCGCTTCGGGTCGCTGGTGGCGCTGCGCCGCGTTTCGCTCGAGATTGCGCCCGGCGAATTCGTGGTGCTGGTAGGGCACAACGGGTCGGGCAAGACCACCCTGCTGCGGATGGCGGCAATGCTCTCAAAACCCACTTCGGGCCGCGTGGCGCATTCCGGCGCGGCGGCGACCGAGTCCAGCCGCGATCAAGCGGAGCATCGGCATGGTCGCGCACAACACGCTGCTCTACGACGAGTTGACTGCCGAAGAAAACTTACGATTTTTCGCGACGCTTTACGGGTTGGCAGAGCCGGCGGAACGCGCCAGGGCTGCCCTGGCGCCCGCGGGCCTTTCGCGGCGCGGCCGCGATCTGGTGCGCACGTTTTCGCGCGGCATGCGCCAGCGGCTGGCGCTTGCGCGGGCAATGTTGGCAAGTCCGTCGCTGTTGCTGCTGGACGAGCCTGCTTCAGGGCTCGACCGCGAGGGCGCCGAGTGGCTGGCGCGCACTTTGGCCGAACTGCGCAGCGCCGGCTGCACGATGTGTGATGTCGTCGCACGGCCAAAATGAGGCGACCTCGCTTGCGACGCGAGCGATTGCGATGCGGGCGGGGGCGGTTATCGCGGATAGCGGTCCGGATGGCGATGTGCGAGCGGTGATCGGCCGAGAATCGGCGCCGGCCGAGCGACTCTTCCGCAACGGCGGCGTTCGCCATGAGCCTCGACGCGGGCGGCGTTCACGATTCTGCGCAAGGAATTGCGCGCGGAATTCCGCACGTTCGAGCTGCTGACCTCCACGATCGTTTTCGTGGTGCTGGTCGTGTTCCTGTTTAGTTTCGCGTTTGACCCCACCAGCGCGGAATCGCGCCGATTCGGTCCCGGACTGGTTTGGATCGCGCTGCTCTTCGCCGCGTCGCTGATGCTGCAGCCCTCATTTGCGCGCGAACGCGCGAACGACACGCTGGCCGCGTTACGGCTCGCTCCCATCGATCCCTTCGCGATCCTCGCGGGCAAGATTGCTCGCAAATTTTTGTTTTCTGCTTCTGGTCGAAGCAGTGCTTCTGCCGGCTTTTTCGGTGCTATATGATGTGCCTTTGGCGCCTGTGGCGCCCTCGTTGGCGCTGGTAATGTTATTGGGAACGCTGGGCGTGGCGACGGTCGGGACGGTGTTTTGCGGCGATAGCGAGCGCAGGCGCGCATGCGCGAGTTGCTGCTGCCGCTGCTCCTGCTGCCGGCGCTGGCCCCTGTGCTGATTGCCAGCACGGAGGCGACGGCAGGACTGCTGGACGAGACGCCGGCGCTTTCTCGCCCAGTTGGCTGATGATGCTGTGCGCGTTTGACTTGATTTTCTTGACGGCAAGCTGGCTCTTTGGCGCATATCTCCTGGAGGAATAGGGAATCGTGGCGGCACAAACGAAACGCGGGCTGCCTGGGCTCGGCGCATCCGTCGTTGTGACGGCGCTGCTGATGGGGCGGCGGGCTATGCGGCGCTTTACATTGCTCCGACTGAGCGCACCATGGGGCAGATCCAGCGCATTTTCTATATGCACATGCCGAGCGGCATTAACGCGTTCATCGCGTTTTTTATCGCCTTCATCGCAAATATTGTTTACCTGGTGAAGCGCTCGCCAAAGGCTGATTGGTGGCCGTAAGCGCCGCGGAAGTTGGGCTGGCGCTGATCACCGTGATGCTGGTGACCGGGCCGATCTGGGCAAAGCCAGTGTGGGGAGTTTGGTGGGTTTGGGACGCGCGGCTCACGTCCACATTTGTGCTGTGGGTGATGTATGTAAGTTACTTGCTGCTGCGAGGCCTGATTGACGATCCTGAGCGTAAGGCGATGGTGTCCGCGGTATACGGAATTTTTGCTTTCTGGATGTGCCTCTGGTTTATATGTCCACGCGGTGGTTTCGCACGCAGCACCCGGCGCCAGTAGTTTTCGGCGGACCGAATTCAGGCTTGGCTCCGCGCATATGGCAAGTGCTGCGTTTTGCATGATAGCGTTTGCGGCGCTGATGCTGATGATGCTGCGATTGCGTTATAAGCTGGAGCAAATGCGGCACGAAGTCGGCGGAAATGCAGGTGGAAGCGGAGCAGTTGGCGCTTGCGGAATCACTACCTACCGCGGCGCATTGAGTTGAGCGGGGAAGAGGAGGAAATGTGAAGAATCTCGGAAGCGTAATGGCCGCGTATCTGGCCACGTGGGCGATTTTCTTCGTCTATTACTTGAGCGTCGGGCGGCGCGTGGCGCGGCTGCGAGACGAAGTTGAGCGACTGAAAGATATACTTACCAAGGGGCGGTAGTAGCATCTAAGTGGCAGGGGCTGTGAATGCGTAAGCGAGTTGGAATCGTTTTCTTTCAGCTTGGCGGGCCGGATACGCCGGAAGCCGTCGAGCCATTCCTCTACAATTTGTTTTGCGATCCCGACATTATTCCATTGGGGCCGCTGGGCGGATTGGTTCGTAAGCCGCTGGCGCGTTACATTTCGCGCAAGCGTTCACAAGTGGTTGCGCACCACTACGCCGAAATCGGCGGCCAATCGCCGATTCGCCGCCTGACGGAGCGCCAGGCTCGCCGGCTCGAGGCCACACTGGCGCCGGCCTTCGATGCACAAGTTTTTATCGCCATGCGCTATTGGCATCCGCTCACTGAAAAAGCCGTCGCCGAGGTACTCGACGCCGAACTCGACGAAATTGTGTTGTTGCCGCTCTACCCGCACTATTCCTACGCGACCACGCTCAGCAGCTTGAAGGAATGGCGGCGGCTCTACCATCCGTCCGGCAGGCGCTCCGGCCGAGCACCTGGTGGACCATTTTTACGACCATCCTCTGTATATCGAGGCTGTCGCGGACCGCATCGAGCTCGCCTATTCTCACTTTGAACACCCCGCCAAGGCGCACATCGTGTTCAGCGCGCACGGGCTGCCGATGAGCCTGATCGAAAAGGGCGACCCCTACCAAAAACAAATCGAGCAGACGGTGCAACTGGTGATCGAGCATGGCGGCTGGCCCAACGATTACACGCTCTGCTATCAGAGCCGCGTGGGACGCCAAAAGTGGCTGGAGCCTTCGCTGACAAACACGCTGCCCGAACTGATAAAGCGCGGCGAAAAAAATCTGCTGGTGGTGCCGATCTCATTCGTCACGGAACACATCGAGACACTCCACGAAATCAACATCGAAGCGCGCGAACAGTGCATGGCGCTCGGAGCAGAGCAATTCGAAATGATGCCGGCGGTGGGTGATTCACCTCGCTTTATCGGCGCTTTGGCGGACCTGGTGTTGCGCGCGGTCGGCGTGGAAACCGTGCAGCACGCTTGAATTGAAGGCGCTCGTCCAGGAACAGCGCTTTCTCTTTTCCTTCGAATCCGGCGAAATGGCCTTGACACTTTCTATGCAGCGTCATATATACAAATGGTTGTAGAGGAGTGTCGTAATCATCCCAGAAGTGTGAGGGTAGGCCGAGTCTCATGCCGGATCAGACAGAGGGGAAAGCTGCGGAGGGCACGGCAGCACCTACTCCCCCCGCCGCCGCACCGCCAAAGCCAGCAGCGAAGCCAAAGAAGGCGGAAGCTGCACCGACCAACGACGTTGACAAGCAGCGCAGGCGGATGATTTGGGCCTGCGTGTGGGGATATCTGGGTATTAACTTCCTGATGTTTCTGCGCTTTTTCTTCCCGCGCGCGCTCTATGAGCCAAATCCGATCTTTTCCATTGGGTATCCCGCCGATTTCGCGATGGGGATTGACCAGCGCTTTTTGATGACGGGCCGCGTGTGGGTAGTGCGCGAGCCAGGCCGCATCTTTGTGATTTATGCCCGCTGCACGCATCTGGGCTGCACGCCGGAGTGGAAGTCGGCCGAGAACAAATTCAAGTGCCCGTGCCACGGCAGCGGTTATGACAGCGAAGGCATCAACTTCGAAGGACCAGCGCCTCGGCCGATGGACCGCGCGCACGTGGATATTGACGCCACAGGGCAGATCATCGTGGATACCAGCCGCCTGTACGTGGATGACCCGCGCGCTGGTGTGAATCACTTCAATGACCAAAATGCATTTCTGAACGTCTGAGGTCGCGGTCATTCCGTAGCAGGGGGCTAGGATGCCGGAAGAAAACGGCGGCAACGGTAAGCGCTCGGGGCTGCTCGATCGCGTCCAGCAGGACGCGAAAGGGCTGAAGGATTACGTTAAGGAAAAGGGCAAGGAGCAGGTCGAGGGGTTGAAGGATCCCGAGAAGACCCAGCTCTACCGCTCCGTCTTCCGCGTCAAGCACGACGAGACACCGCGCAACCGCTCGCTCAGCGTCCTCTCGAACGTCTTCTTCCATCTCCATCCCGCCAAGGTCAATCGCGACGCCGTAAAGTACAAGTTCACCTGGGGCATGGGCGGGATCACGTTTTACCTCTTCATCGTGCTGACCTTCACTGGCGTCCTGCTGATGTATTACTACCACCCGAGCAAGGTGCAGGCGTTCCGCGACATTCTTTATCTCGAAAATGACGTCCCGTTTGGCAAGTTGCTCCGCAACATGCACCGCTGGGCGGCGCACTTAATGATCATCGCGGTGTGGCTGCACATGTTCCGCGTGTTCTTGACCGGCTCATACAAGCGGCCGCGCGAATTTAACTGGTGCGTCGGCGTGCTGCTGATGGTGCTGACTATGTTGCTCTCTTTCACGGGCTACCTGCTGCCCGATGATCAACTGGGCTTCTGGGCCGTCACGGTGGGCACGAACATGGCCCGGGCCACTCCCGGGCTGGGAAATGAAGGGCCATTTGGCAGCATGCTCGGCATGACGCCGTACAATGACGTGCGCTTCGCCTTGTTGGGCGGCTCGATCGTGGACGCGAACGCGCTGCTGCGCGCCTACATCTGGCATTGCATCGCGATACCGCTGATTGCCGCGATCTTCATGGGGTTGCACTTCTGGCGCGTGCGCAAAGACGGCGGCATTTCCGGCCCGGCGCCGGTGATGCTGCAGTCCGAAATCAAGGAAGAGAAGGGCCCCCGGCCGGTGATTTTGCGGCCGAGCGGCCTGCAGGGTTGACCTAGCTGCGCAAGTTCTAGCGGTTGCATGAAAGCGTCGCGAGCGCGAACTGGATCGTGCGCGGCGACGCCGGTCTGAAACGGAGGCCGCTCGATATGTGGGGGAACTGGCACCAGTTGTGGCAAGTGATGTCCACGCCGGACAACGTGCCGATCGTGGGACTCCTGTTTTTGGTGCCGTTCTACGTCTGGTATGCCTTCCATCAGGCGAGGCAAAACGATGAATTGATCGAAAAGCTCGAAGCCGATCCGCAACTCGCGAAGACCGCATACCGCAAGGTCGAGCCTTATGAAAAGGGCTGGGACCGCGAAGTGCATACCTGGCCTTACCTGATGCGCATCGAGTTTGTGGCGGCCATCCTGGTGACGGTGCTCCTGATGGCATGGTCGCTGACGCTGAATGCGCCGCTCGAAGAACCTTCGAATCCGAACGTCACCATGAACCCGGCGAAGGCCCCGTGGTATTTCCTGGGTTTGCAGGAGATGCTGGTCTATTTCGACCCGTGGATGGCCGGCGTGGTGATGCCCACGCTGATCATCGTGGGATTGATGGTGATTCCCTATATCGACGAGAATCCCCTCGGAAACGGCTATTACACCTATCGGCAGCGCCGTTTCGCGATCTGGACATTTCTCTTTGGGTTTATCGGATTGTGGGTGTCGATGATTGTGATCGGCACATTCATCCGGGGGCCCGGATGGATGTGGTTCTGGCCGACACAAACTTGGGACGCGGCTCGGGTGGATTTCGCGGTTAACCGCAATCTCGACGACGCGCTTGGCGTCAACGGCTCTTGGCTCGCGCACGTGTTGCCGGCGCACTTGCAACCGTTTTCCATGCTGATCGCGCACGCCTTTTTCGGAGTTATTCCGATCACGCTCTATTTTATTGTGGCGTTCTATTTGCTGCACTGGCTGGTGAATTCAACCGAGTTTAGCCGCAAGATTTACAAGCGGATGTCGCTGCTGCAGACGGTGACGACGCTCCTCTTTCTGGCGCTGATGATCTCGCTGCCGATCAAGATTCTTTTGCGGCTGCTGCTGCGCATCAAGTATGTGTGGGAGACGCCGTGGTTCAGCGTCTAATCGCGCGGCGCGAAATGATCCGCCGTCAGAAAGCCGTCGAGTTCCTTGGCGAGGAGGCCATGGGTGCCTGAAGCGTCCCGTCCGGATCCAGTCACTAGCCGTTCGATGAGCGGTTTGTTGCTCGTCTCCGTCTTCCTTTTGATGGTGACGGTGGCGTGGTCGCTTTATGACGAGTTCTATGGGCTGCGTCCCTGGCGCGATTACCAGCGCGATTTCGTCGGATCCTATGAGACATACCTCAACAAGCAGATCGCGCAAGAGAAAAAGGTCGAAGCGGCGCTGTATTCCGAACCCGAATATTTGAAGCTGAAAGCCGATGCCAACGCGCAAGCCAAGGCCGTCGCAGCCCACGGACCAGCAGATCGCGCAGCAGTTGGCGCTTCTCGAACAGCAGCGCGCCGCGATGACGCCTTCGTTCCAGACGGCGCGCGGCAAAGTCGGCTCGCTCGTCTATCAGTACGAAATTGTTCCGGCGAGCGACACAACCACCAAGAAATCTCGCTTGCAGGACGTGAACGAAGCGAAGAGCGAAACATATGAGTTTGATTATCCCTCCGGCGGGGGAAAAACCGAGCTGGAGAAGCTGAATTACGACCAGCTCAACCAGCTTTTCACGGACCTGATGGCGCAAAAGGCCGAGCTGGTGACGCAGCAGGGCGAAGCGGACGCAACGGCCAAGGACGCGCAGGACAAGCTGAACGATTACATGAAGCGACAAGTTGCCGGGCATGAGCGTTGACCGCGCTCGAAGGCTTGCGCAACGGCAGCCGACGATTCAACGTTGATCTGCGCCAGATCAACGTGAACCCTACCGGCACGATGATCAATTACCTCGGCGGCATAGGGCTCGTAGATCGCTGCCAATCCTGCCACATCGCAATGGATTCGCAGGTGGTGCCGGTAACGGTGACGCTCACCAAGGCCGACCTTGGCATGGCGAAGAGCACCGACGCGCCATTTAGCACGCACCCTGATCCGGAACTTTTCAAGTGGCATCCGCTGGAACGATTCGGCTGCTCGCCCTGCCACGGCGGCAATGGCCGCGCGCTGGACTCCGTCGAGAAAGCTCACGGCCGTTACGAGCACTGGCTGTGGCCGCTCAACTATCCGGAAAATTACGACGCGGGCTGCCAGAATTGCCACGCTTCAGACATGGTCACCGAGCACGCCGACGTGCTCAATCGTGGCCGCGCAGCTCTACCGCACCCGCGGCTGCATCGGCTGCCACAAGTACGGCGGATTTGACGATGAAGACGACCGGCTCAACAGCCGCTCGCCAGCAGATCACGCAGCTCGAAAGCGCGAAGGCCGATTATGCGCTGCAGATTCCGCGGCTTAACGCGCAAGGCCGACCCGGCTGCCGATAACGCCACCGCGCAGCCCTGAACCAAAAAGCCACGAACCTGACCGTGGTGAGCAGCAAGATCGACGGCCAGATCGAGCAGCTTGACGAGCTGACGAAATCGCTGATGCGCGAAACCAAGCGCGTGGGGCCGGACCTGAAAGAAGTCCGCATGAAGCTGCGCAAGGAATGGATTCCGGTCTGGCTGGCGCAGACACACACCTTCCGCCCGACGACGAAGATGCCGCAATTCCGCCTGCAGCCGGATGAAATCCAGGCCATCGCCGCGTATATCTGGCAGAAGGGAGTTACCGGGCAATGCCGTCCCAAAGCGCGGCCCGGCGATGCGGCGCACGGCCAGCAATTGCTGCAGCAGCGCGGATGCCTCGCGTGCCATTCCATCGGCGAAGGGCAGAACCTGATGGGCGGCGACTTCGCCGCGAACCTCAGCCGCATCGGCGAGAAGGAAAACTACGATTACCTCGTGCGCTGGATTTCGAATCCGCGGCTTCGCACGCGGCCGTATTGCCCGTTCGAAAAGCGCGACTTGGGTCCGGAGGATTACGCGAAACACGGCCTTGCCGTTCGTCTTCGATCTGGATCACTCGCAATGCCCGAATGACGGGCATCAACTCGAGGTGCAGCAGCCGACTGTAATGCCGAGTCTGCGGCTCACGGACGCCGATTCGCGCGATATCGCCAGCTTCCTGATGACGCAGAAGCATGCCGACGCCAGCTACGCGCCCGCGGATTTTATGGACGATCCGAAGCTCGCGGCGCAAGGCAAAGCGCTCATCCAGCACTACGGCTGCGCCGGCTGCCATGAGATCACCGGCCTCGAAGACGAAGGCCGCATCGGCACCGAGCTGACCAACGAGGGCAGCAAGCCGATGGAGCGCCTGGACTTCGCCCTTTACACCGAAGACGCGAAGCGGGGCTTCGAAACTGACGGTAAGACGAAATTGCCCGCGCGGGCCAGTGGTATGACGCCAAGGGGTTTTTCGAAGCAAAGCTCACGAATCCGGCGGTTTTCGACGACGGCAAGTACAAGCCCGATCCGATGGATCGCCTGCGGATGCCTTCACCGAGTCTTTCCAATCCGCAGACGGGCCAGTTTGATGTCCACGAGCGCGACGCGCTGGTGACGTTCCTGCTCGGCAGCGTCGATCCGCAGATGCCGCCGGAGTACATGTACAAGCCCGCCGACCGCCGCAGGGCGATCCAGGAAGGCTGGTGGATCGTCACGAAGTACAACTGCATCGGCTGCCACCAGATTGATATCGGCCAGAAGACCGTGATGCAGGATTTGCCCTGGTATCAGGCCGAGAACAAAGCCAATCTGCCGCCCGTGCTCACCAGCGAAGGCGCTCGCGTGAATCCGGAATGGCTCAAGCGATTTCTGGCGAATCCGTCGCTGAGCACCACGGACACAAACAAGAACGGCGTGCGCAGCTACTTGCAAGTGCGCATGCCGACGTTCTTCCTTTCCGACGACGAAATTCGCAAGCTCGTGCTATTCTTTGAAGCGATGTCGTCGCAGGAGGAGCCGTTACATTCCGCAAAAGATTGCGCCGCTCACCGCGGAGGAAGTCACGCTGGCCCGCGACCTCTTCACCAATCCGGCCGCGCCTTGCTTGAAATGCCATGCGACCGGCGACCTGAATCACGATAAGAACGCCACAGCGCCGAATTTCCTGCTCGCGGGCAGCCGTTTGCGGGAGCCGTGGGCGATCCGTTGGGTCACCGATCCGGCGAAGATCATTCCCGGCACGGCCATGCCTTCGGGCCTGTTCCATCAGGATGGCGACGATGGGTCTTCTCCGGAACGGTGCCCACAGCGTTTAGCACGCTATCATGGCGACCACGCGGACTTGATGGTGCGCTACTTGATGGAAATCACGCCGGAAGAGCAGCGGCGCTTGCAGGCGAAGCTGCGGGGGCCGCGGCCAAGTCAGCGTCTTCGGGAGCAGGGAAATAATATTGCAGTTTGAAACGAAATAGAATCGAGTCACATAGAGGAGGCAGTTTGCAGATGAAATTTCGCTATAGTGGATACGTGATGCTTGCCGCGGCGCTGGGATTCGTCCTGGTGAGTTGCGGCAAGAAAGAAGAGCAGCCCGCGGAGACGTCGAGCACCGCGCAGCCTGCGGGCCAGCCCGTGGATACGGCGAATGCCGGCTCGGTGAGCGGCACGATCAAGCTGGATGGCACCGTTCCTACTCCGCACAAGATCAATATGGCCGCCGAGCCGTATTGCGTGTCGCAGCATCCGACGCCCGTAAACGATCAGGAAGTTGTCGCGGGACCCGGGCGGCACACTCGCAAACGTGGTGGTCTACGTCTCGGACGACATGAGCAAGTATTCGTTCGCGACGCCCGCCACTCCCGCCACGATCGATCAAAAGGGCTGCATGTATTCGCCGCACATGGTGGCCATGATGGCCGGCCAGACGTTGCAGGTGAATAACGACGACAAGACCACGCACAACATTCACCCCATTCCGAAGGACAATCGCGAATGGAACGAATCGCAGCCGCCGGGCGCCCCGGCGATCGAAAAGGTTTTCGCGCGGCCCGAGAATGCGATTCCGGTGAAGTGCAACGTCCACCCGTGGATGAAGTCGTATATCTTCGTCTTCAAGAACCCGTACTACAGCGTCACAGGTGACGACGGCAAATTCACGATTTCGAATCTGCCGCCGGGCACCTACACCGTTACGGCCTGGCAGGAAAAGTACGGCAACGTCACACAAAGCGTGACGATCGGCCCGAAGGAATCCAAGTCCGTGGACTTCACTTTCAAGGCCGCATCGGGCGACTAGTTTTCTGATACACTCATCCATCCGGCGGGGAAGCTGCGCAGGTAGCTTCCCCGCCGCTGCCGGATTCTCATGTCATCGGGTACGTATAATCCATCGCTGCACCGTTTCACCGTTCTGATGTCCGTTTTGACGGGCGGCTTGCTCACGGCCGGGCGCGCTCGTCACCTCCAACGACGCAGGGCTTTCCATTCCCGATTGGCCGCTGGCTTACGGCTCGATGGTGCCGCCGCTGGTGGGCGGCATTCGTTACGAGTACGGGCATCGCGTCTTCGCCGGAGTCATCGCGACTTTGACCGTCGTGCTGGCAATCTGGCTGTGGCGCAGCGAGAAGCGCGCCTGGGTGCGTTATTTCGGCTGGATTGCCGTCTTCACGGTGATTGCGCAGGCGATTCTCGGCGGCATGACGGTGATTTTGCGCCAGCCAGTGCCGGTTTCCGTTGCGCACGCGTGCCTGGCGCAGGTTTTCTTTTGCGCCGTGGTAAGCTTGGCACTGTTCACGAGCCGCTGGTGGCAAAGAGATCTCGCCGCCGTCGAAGATACTGGCTCGCCCCCAGTGCGCACGCTCGGACTGCTTTGCGTTGCCGCCACATTTCTTCAGCTCGTGCTCGGCGCGGCGTTCCGCCACAAGGGATTCGGCATCGTGCCGCACTTAATCGGCGCGGCCGTCGTCACGAGCATGATTTTCTGGACGGCTGCGGTGATGCGAAACCGTTTTCCTTCGTCCGCGGCCTTCACGCGCTGCCGGATCGTGCTGCATGCTTGGTCGGGACGCAGCTCATGCTGGGCGGGGCGGCGTGGTGGTCGCGAATCGCCACGCGTGACGACCCGCAGCCGATGCCGGTGATGGTCACGTTTACGGTAGCGCATGTCGTTGTCGGCGCGCTCACGCTTGCGGGAACCGTAGTCGTCGCTGTGGTCAGCCACCGGCTATTGACGGCCCCTCAGACGGCTTCCGTGGCCGAGCGCCACGCGCAGGAGGCAGCGCCGGCGCAATGAGCACTGTTCGCGCGATTCCGGCGGCCGAAACATCGCGGCCGATGCTTTATCTGGCGCTCACCAAGCCGGACGTTTCGTTCCTCGTCGTGATGACTACGCTGGCGGGCTACTATCTCGGCTCGCGCGGCCCGCTCGACTGGCTGCGCATGGCGCACACCGTTTTTGGCACAACGTTGGTGGCTGCCGGCACCTCGGCGCTGAATCATTTCATCGAGCGGGTGACCGACGCGCGGATGCGCCGCACTGCCGATGCGTCCGCTGCCGAGCGGGCAGTTGCCTGCCGCGAAGCCTGCGCATTTGGAGCGGCATTGGTCGCCATCGGCGCGGTTTATCTCGCGCTGACTGCGGGAATTGAAGCGAGCCTGCTCGGTCTGTTCACGTGCGCGATGTACCTCGCGATCTACACGCCGCTGAAGAAGCGCACCGCTCTGGCAACGGCGATCGGCGCCATTCCAGGCGCCATGCCGCCTCTGATCGGATGGGTCGCGGCAGGGCGCTCGCTGAATATCGAGGCCTTGGTCCTTTTCGCGGTGCTATTTCTCTGGCAGTTTCCGCATTTCATGGCGATTTCCTGGATGTATCGTGAAGACTATGCCCGCGCCGGCTTGCGCATGATTCCGCCGGGCGACCAGGGTGCGGGCACGCGCTACGTTTTTGATCATCCTGCTGACGGGGCTGGCGTTGCTGCCGGTCAGCCTTTTGACTTCCATCCTGGGCCTTACTGGCCCTCTCTATTTCTTCGGTGCCGTGGTCGTGGGGTTTCTGCTGATTCAGGTTTGCCTGTGGGCCGGGCGCACGAAGAGCAATGTTCGCGCCAAATGGCTGATGCACGCAACTGTTCTGCACCTTCCGGTGCTGCTCGGATTGATGATGTACGATAAACTTCCGCATTGATCCTTGCACAGGAAAGGGAAACAGGCCTATGACGGCTCGTCAGGGAATCCTTGGTGTGGTGGTGGTCGGATTGGTGATGCTGGCGCTGTCGCTGGCCGGGGTCGCTTCCGATTTCCTCACCGGCATCGCGCTGAATATTGACGGCCTGCTTCTCCTGGCAGTGTCCTTGATGGTGGCGCTGATTTTTCTCGCCATGCTGTTCTTCCTTGCCAAGAGCGGAAGGCTGGTTCGGCAAACCGAAGGAAGCCAACGCCCCCTCCACGCCAGCAGCGAAAGCGCAGCAGCCTGCGCCGGCCAAGTAAGCGGTCTGCGGTGTTCGTCTTCGGCCAAGCGGAACTCAATGCTTCCTTGAACGGCACGAGCGGCGTATTGCTGCTCGCCGGCTTCACCATGATCCGCCAGGGCCGCGTGCAGGCGCACAAACGCTGCATGATCTCGGCGTTCATCGTCTCCAGCGTGTTTCTGGTTTCCTACGTGATCTATCACATTCGCGTGGGAAACATTTTTTTCCAGGGGCAAGGGTGGATCCGGCCCGTCTACTTCACGATTCTGATTTCGCACGTGTTGCTCGCGATTGCGATCGTCCCGCTGGCGATCATCACGCTCTCGCGCGCGTTGAAAGAGAAATTTGATCGTCATCGCCGCATCGCCCGCTGGACGTTCCCGCTCTGGCTCTATGTGTCGGTTACGGGCGTCGTAGTTTACCTGATGCTGTATCAGCTCTACTCGCCCGCAAAGGTATGAGCCCTTCGGAACAAGCACGGAAGTCCATGCCCCGGAAGTGGCTCTACGTCGTCCTCGGCCTCGCGTTCTTGTTCGTCCTGATGCCGTATCTTCTCTGGCAAGAGACATGGTTCGGCCGCCCGCTCAACGACGCCCAGATGGCCAAGGCGTTTACGAACTATGTGCGGCCGCGCGAAGCCCAACACGCGCTCTCGCAGGTGGCGGACCGCATTCTGAGCCCTGACCCGTCCGTGCGTGCCTCGGCGCGAAAGTGGTATCCGCAAGTCGTGGCGCTCGCGGCCAGTCCAAGCGACGAGCTGCGGCTGACCTCGGCCTGGGTCATGGGGCAGGACAACACCGAGCCGCAGTTTCACGAGGCGCTGACGCGGCTGCTCGCCGATCCGAATCCGGTGGTTCAGCGCAATGCCGCGGTACAACTCGTCCGGTTCAACGATCCTGCCGGGCACGACATCATTGTCTCTATGCTGCGGCCCTACCTGATGCCGTCTCCAGCCTTCGGGAAACTAGCCGAGCGCCTTACTCCCGGCGACGTAGTGAACCCGGGCACGATGGTCGGGCGGATCGAACCGGCTGGCGGAGGGAAGGTAGAAATCAGAACGAAAGTGCCCGGAACTCTCGAGCAGTGGATCGTTCCGGACGGGACCATCGTCGCACCGGGACAATTGATCCTGCGCCTCGATCCCAGTTCGGATATGGCCTGGGAGGCCCTGCGCGCGCTCTATTTGATCGGCAAGCCCGAAGATGCAGCCGCGATTGTCCCGTTTGCGCATGGCGTCGCCGGCATGCCCGCCAATGTCGCCACGCAAGCCGCCGCGACGCTACAGGCCATCCACAGCCGTACACCCGCGTCGTAAGCCCGTCGCCGCAACCCCCGACGGAGCGGCCGACCCATGAAAGCCACTCTCCCTTTACCTCTCTGCTGCTTTACGTGGAGTCGGACTAATCCCGAGGAGTTCAACGTCAGGACTTGCTCGACAGTTGGTGTTAGAAGGGAAGTGCGCCGTGGCCGGATTCCCATTCGGCCAGGGGTATCAGGTCAATCGCGTCCCAGGGGCACCCTTCAAGGAAGGTTCCATCGGGGCCCTTGCTGGTACACAGTTTGCAGCCGATACAGAGCAACGGATCGACTTCGATGCGGCCAAATGGCGGATGATCCGCGTCACGCACCCAGTACATGCAGTCGGCAACGGGGCAGTAGTCCACGCATGCGGGGGAGCCTGAGCAGCCCGTACACTGATCGTTGATGACGGCAAGGATATGCGGCTTGCGCTTCCGCTGCGTAGTCGTCCCGGTGGACATGGGGAAGAGCTTGACTACTTCCTCCGGCTCAAATTTTGGCGCTGTCACCGTCGTATCAGCCAAGGATTACCCTCCATCGGGACCTACTGAATTTTCTTCGAGCCGCGCTGTGAAGTCAACCCAGAATCGAGCTATTGCCGCGCCGTTTCAGGCACCTTGTCCAGCGCGGCTAACACAGCGTCGGTGAATTGTCGGGTTGTCGCCGTGCCGCCTACATCCTGTGTAAGCGATTGGCCATCGCGATAAACCGCGTGCAGCGCGGATTCCACGCGGCGCGCCGCCGCTTCTTCGCCCAAGTAGTCCAGCATCATGATCCCGCTCATCAGGATCGCCGTCGGATTGGCGATGCCGCGGCCCACAATATCCGGCGCGGTGCCGTGAACCGCCTCAAAAATAGCAGCCCTCTCGCCGATATTTCCGCTCGGCACTAGGCCAAGGCCGCCGACCAAGCCGGCCCCGAGATCGCTGATGACGTCGCCGTAGAGATTGGGCAACAAAAGCACGTCAAACTGTTGCGGCTTCATTACCAGTTGCATGCATGTATTGTCTACGATCATTTCCTTGTATTCGATGGCCGGAAATTGCTTGGCCACCGCGCGGCACGACGTCAAAAAAAGTCCATCTGAAAGCTTCATGATATTCGCCTTGTGAATGGCGTGAACTTTCTTGCGGCCATGCTTCACGGCATACTCAAACGCAAATCGCGCAATCCGCGTAGAAGCCTTCTCGGTGATGATTTTCAGGCTCTCGACGACGCCCGGAATCACTGTGTGTTCGAGGCCAGCGTATAGATCCTCGGTATTCTCGCGGACGATGATCAAATCCACGTTGTCCCAGCGCGACTTTGCGCCGGCCAGATTCTTCACCGGCCGCAGATTCGCGTAAAGCTCGAGCGCCTTGCGGAGCCCGACGTTCACGCTGGGGGGGCCCTCGGCCACCGATGTTGCGATCGGACCCTTCAAGCCAACGCCGTTACGGCGCACCGACTCGACCGCCGCCCACTGCGAGAAATCAGCGTTTGGGCGGTCCGCAGGCGGGCGGCCGGGGACTTCCTCCCATTCGATAGAAACCCCGGAGGCATCGATGATCTTGCAGGCGGCTTGGGCAACTTCTGGACCAATGCCGTCGCCCGGAATGAGTGTCACTCTGTGGGTCATGGAACATCACAATTTTACGGTAAAGCCTCGGCCTTGTCGACTTGCGGTTTGAGCTCCTTGGCCACGAAGCCCCGAGGCACAGCCGGTCAGCACGCGCTGGTCGAGGCTCTGGGAGCTGTCCCAGGGCTATGAATGCGCCCTGGGCTACAAAGGCAAAGCTGGTTCATAAGTGATTGACGCTTCTGGTATAATGGGTGCGGGGGATCAGAGTCGGAATTCACCCCTGAGTCCGAATGGGACAAGGAGTCGCACATATCATGCTGACTGTTACGCCGGTAGCAAGCGTTAAAGTGAAGGAAATCATGTTGCAGCAGACGCCGTCGCCAAACGCTCTGCGTGTGGCCGTGGTCGGCGGCGGCTGTTCGGGCTTCTCCTATCACATGGCCTTCGAGAACCAAGTGAACGATTCGGACAATGTGTACGAATTCACTGGCCTCAAGGTCCTGGTGGACCAGATGAGCGAGATGTATCTGGACGGCGTCGAAATTGATTACATCGAGACGCTCGAGGGCGCGGGGTTCAAATTTAACAACCCCAATGTGAAGAGCACCTGCGGCTGCGGCAGCTCGTTCACAGTCTAATTTTCCGGATTGAATGCAAGCTTGGGCGGCCCCTCGACGAGAGTCGAACGGCCGCCTTTTTTTTATGAGAACCCGCGCGGCGGCGAGCGGCAGCACGAAAGGGCGCCGAAGTACCGGCGCCGTGCAATTGCTAAGTGACAGGGAAGCCTAAGGTAGAGTGCTAAAGCAACCGGCCAGTTTCATTCCTGTCATAAATCAGGGCACCGTTTTCTACTCGTGCCAGCCGATTCAAACGATGACTCTCCGCGCGGCGAGCATCGTAGATATGCACGATCTCGAGTCCACACACGCCCAAAAGATAATCCGAGATCATGGACCGGTGGCAACGCCACCACAGTTGCTCTGCACACATGATCGCCGCGGGAGACTCGGTCGCTCGTTCGATCAGCGCGTGAATTCCGTCGCGGAACCCTTGGCTCGCCATGTGGTCCGCGTAGCCGCGGAATCCGTCGTTACGCAACGCAATATTCGAGGTATCGCGAGACGCCTTCCGACGCCCGCCAAGCGCCACGCCGAGCCATTGGTACGCGATCCCTGCTTTCGGCAGTTCGATCTCAAGCTCCGCCCGATTGAAGTGCGGATACCGGCGCGAGGCAGGGAAGGCCCGCACATCCGCCAATAACTCGATCCGATGCGCCACAAGCGCGCCTTTGAGTTCATCAAAGGAACGCGTCGAATGCCCAATGGTCCAAATCTTCATCGTTCTATGAGAGTATGTTGCCTGCTCCCGGCGCCGAGGCCAGCATTGAAAAGCGCGGCCCCCACCCGTATTCTATTGTTATAGATGAAAATCGCGCTCGCACAATTCAACCCTACCGTTGGGGACTTCGACGGCAATTCTGCGCGGATCTTGAAGATTGCTGGCGAAGCCAAGCAGCGCGGCGCCCATCTGGCCGTTTTCTCGGAGCTTTGTCTGTGCGGATACCTGCCGCAGGATCTTCTGGAGCGCCCGGCCTTCATCGAGCGCAATCGCACGGAGCTTGCCGCCCTTGCCCACAAACTGCCGATCCCGGCGATTATCGGCTATGTTGGCCGCGCCCACGAAGCAACAGGGAAGTCCATAGCCAATGCCGCTGCCCTCGTGGCGGACGGCCGAATCGTCTTCGAGCAACAGAAAATGCTTCTGCCCGCGTATGACGTTTTCGATGAAGCTCGCTATTTCCAGCCGGCCCGCCAGCAGTCCACGTTTCCGCTCAACGGTGTGAAAGCGGGCATCACCATCTGCGAAGACGTCTGGAACGATAAGAATTTTTGGGCCAAGCCGCTCTACGAGCGCGACCCCGTCGCGGAGTTGATCGCCAAAGGCGCCGAGATCCTCATCAACATTTCCGCCTCGCCTTACACGCTCGATAAGCGCTACGTTCGTCTGGAAATGCTCAGGGCGCTGGCGCGGGCGCACGGCATACCGGTGGTCTACGTGAATCAAGTTGGCGGGAACGACAGCCTCGTCTTTGACGGGAGCAGCCTTGCTGTAATGCCCGACGGGCGCGTGGCAGCCCAGGCGAAATCGTTTGAAGAGGACCTGATCCTCTTTGACACCGCTAGCGGAAACGGCGAAGTGCGCGCGCAACCCGAGAATGAACTCGAGGCTGCCTACATGGCGCTCGTCTGCGGCACGCGTGATTATCTGCGAAAATGCGGCTTTCGGTGTGCGACCATCGGCCTCAGCGGCGGAATAGATTCGGCAGTCGTCGCTGCAACCGCCGTGGATGCCCTTGGCCCGGAAAACGTGCTCGGGGTTGCCATGCCGGGCCCATTTTCGTCGGCAGGGAGCCTGACGGACGCCCGCCAACTCGCTGAAAATCTGGGCATCCGATTCGTCGTTCTGCCAATCAATGATGTTTACGAAGGCTATTTGCGCGCGCTTCGGCCCGCGTTCGAGGACCGTTCCGTTGACGTTACCGAGGAGAATATCCAGGCCCGGATCCGCGGGAACTTCTTGATGGCGCTCTCGAACAAATTCGGCTCGATGGTCCTGAGTACTGGGAATAAATCGGAGATGGCCGTCGGATATTGCACGCTTTACGGCGACATGGCAGGTGGGCTCGCGATGATCTCTGACGTTCCGAAAACGATGGTGTATGAGGTCGCCTACTTCATCAATCGCCGCGCAGGGAGGGAATTGATTCCTGCGTCATCGATCACCAAACCGCCGTCCGCGGAGCTCAGGCCAAATCAAAAGGACGAGGATACCCTGCCGTCTTATGATGTTCTCGACCGCATCCTGAAAGCCTACGTGGAAGAGGTTAAGAGTCCACAGGAAATTGCCGATCACTGCGGCATTCCGGTCGACCTGGTTCGATCGGTCGCTTCGCAAGTGGATCGCGCCGAGTACAAGCGGAGGCAAGCGCCGCCGGGTTTGAAGATCACTTCGCGGGCGTTCGGATTTGGCCGTCCTTTTCCGATCGCGCAGAAATTTCAGCCGTGAGGCCGGCCAGGATTTCTGTCCAAAAGATGCGTGAACTCGCACCGTAGGACTTGACATCGGGGCAATCACACGATCCGCTAAGAAATAATTTCAGCAACGAGGAGAGCAACATCCGTGAAAAGTCTTCGCCGCTTCGTAAATGGCTTACGCCCCGGAACCCACCAGGGCCGCGTTGGTCATGGGATTCCGACCGCCGCCATGGCGGTTTTCTTCGCCGTGTCGAGCTCGATCGCTTTCGCTCAAACGCCCCCACAGACAAACCAATCCACCCCCGCATCACCAGCGACACAGACACCAACGGCTATTCAGAAGAAAGTAGAAGACTATCTGCGGCACCTCTACGCCTGGGGGCCGTCGTTCAAGGTATCCATTGGTACGCCGGAGGCCACGCCTATCCCTGGCCTTTACAAACTGGCGGTAACTGTCGGTCAGGCCGACCAGTCGGACACTGCCACGTTCTATGTGAGCAAGGATGGCCGCTACCTGATGAGTGGCGGATTGGATGACCTGAATGACGACCCTTTGGCGGACGTCCGAAAGCAGATCAGCTTCGACGATGCACCGTCAAGAGGACCCGCGGACGCTAAGGTCGTGATGGTCGAATATGGTGACTTCGAGTGCCCAACCTGTAAGGCCTTCGACACGACGCTGCGCGCACTATTGCCAAAGTATCCGCAGATCCGTTTCGTCTTTAAGGATTTCCCGCTTGTAGAGATCCACCCTTGGGCCATGACAGCCGCAATCGCGGGGCGCTGCGCCTATCAACAAAGCCACGAGGGGTTTTGGAAGTTTCACGACCTGGTCTTCGATAATCAGGAACTAATCTCTACAGAAAACGCATGGGACAAGCTCCAGGACTTGGCGTCGCAGGCGGGCCTGGACCCCACAGCCCTCCGCAGCTGCATGGCAGACCCGAAGACCAAAGAAGCAGTTGATAAGTCCCGAGAGGAGGGCCTGCGACTGAACATAGCGAACACGCCAACCATCTTCATCGACGGTCGCCGCCAGATAGGCGGCAGCCCCGCCGTGCTAGAGCAATACCTACATTATGAGCTGAATACGCCAGACCACCTAGGCGCCGAGCAATAAGGTTACATAATATACCGTATAGGACGCTGACTGTCAATGGAAATTTTGGGCCCGCCTTCCTTGGTGGTTGCGAGGGTCGCGCGCCCGGGCTGGGCGCAGACACAAAGACCACAGAGGCCGCTCGGGGCTGCGGGGAATAATCTGCATGCTGGCGTTTCAGCCAACCAACGTAAAGCAGGTGCGCTGAGTGGTTGTTTGCCGCGGGGGCGATGCGTGGCCGTCCGCCCCAGCCGTCCCCGATATGAGCCTGGGCTGTTTGTCTTAGGGGCGGGCGGTACGGGTGGCGATGGCGCCTAGGGCGGCTCCTATGGCGAACCATTTGGCGCTGCGTTTGAGGCGCGTCCAGAAGCTGCCTCCCTTGGCGGATTTCAGCGCGGCGTCGCGTTCGGCGGCGGTGGCAGTGAGCTGGGTGCGCTCGTCGGCGAGGTCGGACTGGGCGGCGGCTAGGCTGGCCTGGCAGGCGCGGCAGTCCTCGAGCGCGTCGTAGAGCAGCTTCAGGTCCTGCTGCGGGATGCGAAGGGTCGCCGGCAGCTCGCCGGGAGGCATCTGGGCATGACTGGCGGCCTGGGCGGAGGATGGCGCAGCGGCCTCGTCGGCGGACTCGGGCATTGTGTTGCGCGCGGCCTCTGCCTCGCTTGCGTTCGTGGGCGATGACGCGGAGGCGGGCGCCGTGGCGGCGGATTCTCTGCTGGCTGCGCTGCCGCTGAGCCAGGAGAACAGCGGGTGAGGCTTCGCGGATGGTGGGCGAGGCGCGGAGGAAGGTCCGCAGGGCTGCGCGCCTTGCGGAGTTACGTTACAAGGGACTTCGGCGTCCCCGGTGCTGGCCGCGGGCGGCGGCGCGGGGCTACCCGTTGGAATGGTTGACCTGCCTGAATTCTCAGCGCGAGAAATCCACTCATGAATGCTTGTACGGCCCGGCCCAGCCGCCGCCTCAGAGGTTGAAGCTCCTGAATTATGGGCGCTTTTTGGCGCGGGTGAAGTCGCGCTCGGCAGGTCGATCTGGATGGGCGGCGGCAGCGCGGACGCCAATGCGGCGGCGGCTTCGGCGGGAGTCTTGACGCGTTGCTTGGCCGCGGCGATTTGCGCGAGCGTTTGCGCGAGTTGCGTGTCGCGGGCGGACTCGCGTTGCGTCGCGGCGGCGATGGTGTGTTGCTGCGCGTCGAGGGTCGCTTGCAGATGCGCCGTGGCGGCGCGCGCGTCGCGCCAGGAACGCGTGAGCAGCGCGATGGCGATCACCGCGATCGCGAGCAGGACGAACGTGGCGCGTTGCGCGAGCCTGGCCGGCAGAGAAGCGGGCGATGTGGAGTTGGCGTTGGTCATGCTGATGCCTCGGCGAGGCGTGCGGTGCGGTTCGACGGCACGATAGGTGAGAGAGCACTTCCCTGCTGCTGGTCCCCTGCTGCACAAGTGAAATTTTGTTGCGGGACGGCTGCGACATGCGGCGGAAAAGCCTCGGGGTCGCCGTCCCGCTGAACCATGTGGAAACGTCGCACCCCGAGCTACAGTTTTTAAACTTTGGCGCATCCACGAGGGACGCCACGGAAAGGCCGCAGGTCCAAGGACCTGCGCCACACGGGCGAGGCGCTGACGCGATTGAACCTGCATGGTGATGCGTCCACACAGATTCTTCGGCGCACAAAACGCGCCTCAGAATGACATGCTGGAAAGTAGAGCGGGGCTGGGAATAGCAAGCCGGATCCCAAGCTGCTCAGGGCTTCGCGTAGCGCTCCAGGCGCGCTTGCACTTCCTGGGCGTAGTGGATGTTGGCGGCGCCGTTCCAGAGCAGCAGGGCGCGCTCGACATTGCCTTCCACCTGCGCGAGCTTCGCGGTGAGCACGCGGCAGCCGTATTCGAGTCCCACGGCGGGATCGCACAGCTCGGCCAGTGATGCGCCGGCGAAGCCGTGTTCGCGCGCGACCTGTCCCATCACTTGCATCAGTCCCCAGGAAAATGCACGCGCGTAGGTTTCCGTGGCGGAGATCTTCCCTGCCGTGAATAGCGGCGCGACGTAGCGTGCGAGAAAGCCCGGTTCGTAGCGAATGGCCCAGGGAATCCAGGAGGATTCCTGCTCGCACACCGCGCAGACGAGCGCGGGATCGAGCGCGTGCGCGGCGGCGGTGGCGCGAGCGAGCGAGATGAGCGCGGCGTTGCGCGAATTCGGCGCCCCGGACGCGGCGTCGCCACCACGGCTCGAGCTGCAATTCCTCGGCGCGTGGCGTATGGCGCGCGCGGTCGAACATGTCAAAATATTGCCCGGCAAAAACGTCCCACTCGCCATCGAGAAACGCCCGCCGCAGATGTGTGGGCAGCGCTTCGAGCGTGCGGCGATATTCGCGGTCGTCCGCGTAGATGGGATTGTCGGCCACGGTGGCGCGGATAAACGCGTAGTCCGCGGGATCGTATTGATCGGGACGGTCCATGCCGGCGGGCGCGCGTTGATCAATCCATAGAGCTTTCACCCATGCGTGGCCGATGTTGCCGGGATTGGTGGCGCCGGCCATGTTGGGCACGCTGCCCGCGACCGGACACCGATTGCGGCTGGTGAGAAACTGCCACATCTTCAGCGTGAAGTGCGTCAGCTCGTCAATCCCGATAAAAAGATATTCGGCGCCCTGATACTGGTAAATATCGTTTTCGTGCGCGCAGTGGCCAAAGCGCGTGGTCGAACCGTTGAGCCACGTGACGATGTGCTTGCTCTCGTTGTAAGAGGCGTACAAATCGCGCGGCAGATCGCGGCGAAAATAAGCGACGAGCGACGACTCGAGTTCGGGAAACGTACGCCGCAGCAACAACGTGTCCACAGGATGCTTGTCGCCGTGCAGATGCGCCTGGCGGATGGCCTCAAACAGCAGCGCCTTCGTTTTACCAGGACCCGCCGCGCCGCCAAACAGCCGATACTTGGCCGCACTGTTATGAAATTCCTGCTGGCGCTCAAACGCCGCGTAGCCGGACTTCTTCCAGATCTCCTCGGCCGATGGCGCGCGCTCGCGTGCAACGCCTTTGCCCGTCGCACCTGGGCCGGTGTTGAGCCCACCGCCCGGTGGCGTCGGAGCGCCTTGCCTGTGTAGCGCAGGGCCTTTGGCCCTGCGGCTTTTCGTCCTGGGTTTCCTCCGCGTTGCCATGGGTCATCCGCGAATCGCCGCACAAAAACCGCAGGGCTAAAGCCCTGCGCTACACAAAACCGCGCTCCGGCACGTTGCGCGACAGGATACGGCCGCCGATTCGCGCGCATGACACGGTGCCGCGCGTGCGACATACTCGTCGGCGGCTTACTCGCGCGTCACATACTCGTTGCGCGTTTCTGCACGCGTTATTTGGAGGCGATCATTCGACTGGGGGCCATTATCCTTCGACGTTTCGTCATGTGCGGCGTGCCGCTGCTGCTCGCATCGCTCGCGTGCGTTTCATCGGCGCGCGCGCAAGACGTTACGCAAGCCGGCGCCGCCACAATCGCGCCCTCACCCGTGCAATCCGGCGCGAGCACTGCTGCGGTTCCAGCACAAAATGTCTCGACTCCCGATGCAGACGCCAACTCGCGTCCGATCCTCGGCGCGGGCCCGAACGAATGGGGCGCCTGGGTCGGCTACTCGTTTGGCTCGCCGCCGATCATCGCTGTGTATGACGACCGCCAACTCAGCATCGCCGCGTTCCGCTGGGGACGCGTCATGAGCGAATGGCGCTACTCCGATTTTGAGTGGACGATTGACGTGATGCCGCTCGCGATGCTGCAGCAGCCGAATCTGGTCGGCACGTACACAAATTCCTCGGGACAGCTCGTCACCGGCACGATCCAGCATCCGCTGGTCTACGGCGGCGGAGTAAATCCCATCGGCATGAAATGGAATTTTCGCCGGCGCAGCCGGTCGCAGCCGTTTATTTCCACCACGGCGGGATTCATCTGGTCGGTGAAGCCGGTACCGCTCGATATCCCCGGCGGCACCGCGTACAATTTCGATTTCGATTTTCAAGTGGGCATGCAGCGGTTCAACGCGCGCGGCGATCGCGCCTGGTCGTTTGGCGCGAAGTGGCAGCACATCTCAAACGCGTTCCGCACCCCGCTCGATCCCGGAATAGACAACGTGGTCTTCTCCATCGGCTATTCGTTTTTCAGGTAACGTCAACGATCCCTGGCCCGCCAAAGCGTCATTCTGACGCGCCACCAAACACCTCTTGTCATTCTGAGGCGCGTCTTCTGCGCCGAAGAATCTGTGTGAACGCTTCGCCGTGCGTGTGGCGTCCCCGGCAGCCGTGAAAGAGGTGCGGCGCGATTGCGAATTCCACGGATGCGCATTCACCACACAGATTCTTCGCTGCGGTCCGCAAAACCCGCGTACCTTCGCTCAGAATGACGATGCGGCCTGGGTGGCGAGCACGCTTTGTGCGTGGCGGAATCCACGCCGCCGCAATTACGCGCTTGTGCCCGTCGCCGCGCCGGCGGACGACGCCACGGCGCGCAACTTTTTCCCCGCGAAATACGATGCCGCGCCTCCCACCATGCACGCCGCGATCGCGTAATGGTGCACGCTCAACACGGCGCCGCACAGGAACACGGCCGCGCCGGCCAGTTCGAGGATCTGTCCAATGAACGCGTAATGCGATGCGCTGCTCGAAGCGCTGCTGCTCGTTGTGGTCATGATCCCTCCTAGGAGTAATGCCGCGTGACGCCATGCAATACGCGATGTGACGCGAACGGGTTTGTGTAGCGCAGGGCCTTTGGCCCTGCGGTTTGTGGCCGCCAATTCGCAACGCGTAAACCATCGCAGTTCATCGCACGGCCGTTCGCCACATCGCGGCCATCTTCCCGTCCGAGAAGCTCCGGTAAATGCCGCAGGGCCAAAGGCCCTGCGCTACACAAAACTTGCGTGCCAGGCATGCCAGCGCGTCTCTACGCCAAAATCTTTGCCGTGTAATTGGCGCCGCCGGTCGCCGAATTGCAAATCACGCGTAAAAAACGCGCGCGCACGCCGGTCACGGTGCGGGCTTCGCCGGCCGTCGCGGTGGAGGTATCCATCGTGGCGTACTCCGAAGCAACGTCGGCCATCGCGCCCTGTAGCGACAGGCTCACCGCCGACGGCGCGGTGCCGAAAATCGTTTGCCAGCGCACGGTGTGCTCCTGGTTGGGTAAGCCGGAGGGTTCGGGCAGCGCGAATCGCGACCCGGCCTCACCGCCCGTGGGCGTTTCGTTCGAGAAGCTGTAGCCGACGTCGCCGGGGAAAAGCGCCAGCGGCGGAGTCGAGTTCGAGTAGCTCGGCATAATTCCTCCTGAAATTAAGGTGAGACGATTCGCGCGGCGGGTGTGGACTGTGTAGCGCAGGGCTTCAGCCCTGCGGTCTGTCGCCGCCAAGTTTCTCCGTGTGGCACCAGGAAGCGCTTCCCTGTAGCGCCGGGCTTTTTGCCCCAAGCGTCACAGGACAGGCGGGCCGGGCCGGGGTCCCGCGAACGTCGCTGTCATTCTGAGCGGAGAGCCGCGCCGTCTGCGGCGCGCAGCGAAGAATCTGTGTGCCAATTCCGGATCCGCGCAAATCGCCGCACGCCTGTGGCTTCATGCGCGGTGATGCGTTCACACATATTCTTCGGGCAAACAACGCCCTCAGAATGACAATGTAAGTTTTGGCGGAAGGGACTAGGCGGCGCGAATGCGCCCAAAAACACGAATGCCCGGGAGGCATCCCGGGCACTGACAGTTCTTCTCCACCATCAATAATATCATAAGCTAAAAATAATGCAACAGGTATTTTTCGCGACTTTTTAGCCTGCCCCGCCGTGTAGGGGCGGGGCCTTTGGTCGCCCTGTGCGACGCGCTGCCTTCGAGGCCGGGCACAGACACCTGCTCCGCATCGAATCGAAACGCCCGGTGGGAAGCGACGTAGTGCCGCGGAGATTCCCCGCGCAACCCCCTTCCTGCGTCAGTGCGAGGAAGCGGAGCAGGCTACAACGACGAACGCTATGCCGCCGGGCGCGGCGGCTCCGCGCTCGTCCGGAAATAATCGCGCGGGGGAAACATCCCGCGGCGAAGCAGCTCGCGTCCCACGCGCGCGCGGACCTCGTCGGCCCATTGCGACCAGGTGCGCTCGCTGACGCCCAGATGTGCGCGCGCGGCGGGATAGGCGGCGCCTCCGACGTAAAACACGCGGAAGAGCGCGAGACGGCTGGCGAGGATCGGCGCGCCCAGCGCGTGGCGTCCCGCGAGCGTGAAGTCGGCCACGTATTCGGCGAGGTGCGGGCGCAGATCGGGACGCCACAAATATTTGTCGCGCGACTCAAGATTGGTGGTGCCGAATTTGCCGTCGAGCGCCTCGCGCGCCGCGCTGAACACGTCATGGCAAACGTCAAAGGCAAATTCCGGCTTCATGCGGCATGCCTCCGAAATGGGGTTTGCGGCGTAAGGATGTGGCTCGGCACGATTACACGCAGCGCGAAAACGTCAGCGGTTGTGGTTCGCGATGCGCGCCGTTTGCGCGAGCAGCCGCCTGTGTAGCGCAGGGCTTCAGCCCTGCGGTTTTTCGCCGCCAAATACCTGCGCCCTGCCGCTACACGGGACGTGCATTCGCGAAACGTAGATGCATGGCCTACGCGCTGTGACGCCGCACAAAAGCCGCAGGGCCAAGGCCCTGCGCTACAAAACCTGGGGTACGCCTTCAGCCGCGCCAGGGCGCCTTTGGCGGTGCGTCACCCTGCGTTGCGGCGGCGCCAGCGTTCGATCACTTCGGGACGCATGCGCGACGTCCCCGGAGCCAGCTCCGGCGCGCGCCCCGCGTTGAGTTCGCGCTGCACGGCGGCGTCACGCGCATCGCGCCAGGCAAACGAGCCGGCCGCCGGCGTCGCGTTGCCGGCCGCACCGTTCGGCGCAGCATCCGCGCTGTGTGACGGCGCGCCGTGCGCCGCCGCAGCCATTCCCGCGTCGTAGCGTCCTTCGAGCACTTTCAGATAGTTCGTGCCATTCGCGATGAACCAATCGAAATTCGCGCGCCAGCCCGCGGGTCCCGCTCCGCAGAGAAACGGCGTGGCCGCGGCGCGGCGCACCGCTTCGCGAAACTCGCCAAGGAACGCACGCGCATCGCGGGCGTGCGCAAGACGCGCGCGGCAACGCGCCATCCGCTCGGACGTCATCGCGCGCAGAGCAGGCAGCGCGCCGCGCTCCTGCTCCCAAATCTCCGCAAGCACCTGCGCTGTTGTAGCCTGCCCCGTGGCGCCTGCCCCGACAACGTCGGGGTAGGGGCGGGGCCTCTGCTCTCGGTCCGCCGGCGCCGCACAATTTTCCGAGTCTGCTGAGTTCTGGCCGTCATTCTGAGGAGTGAGCAGCCCGATTTCCGCGCTTCGCGCCAGGTCTTGCGCGGAAATCGGGCGTAGTGGCGAACGACGAAGAATCTCGGCGCCGGAACGGCGGACACCCGGGCCGTCGCTGGTGCCGTTGCCTTCGCCCTTACAAATCTCAGATCGGGAAGTGTCTTCACACACACGCCGTTCGACATTTCGTTCGCCGGCGTTTGAATCCTGTGTGTGTATTTTCTCTTTCTTTTCCTTTTCCAAATCCAAACCCAAATCCTCTGCTGGAGTCGGCTCAAGCCCCGGCTTGAGCTCGCTCAAAGCACCTCCCCCTCGCCCGCGGCTTGCGCCTGCTTCCACGCCGCGATGTATCGCTCGAGCTCGCGCTGCGGCACCGGCGGCGCTAACCGCTCCAGGCGGTTGCGCCAACTCGGCGGCGGCAAGCGGCCCGGCACATCGCTGCCGACCCAATGCCCGTAGCGCTTGCCGTTCGCGCGCCACACGAAGAGCAAGCCCTGCCGGTGAAATTCATCGAAAATTTGTTCCAGGAGTTCGAGCGAGAGATTGCGGCGGATCGCGGCCACGCGTCCCCAAATCACGCGCAGGTTGCTGAGCTCGAAGCAGCCATTGCAATCCGCCAGACCGTAAAGCCACGCGTATTCGGCCTGCGCCCAGGTGGCGCACGCCGCAATTTTGTCGGACGCCCACATCGCGTCAAAATCAATCACGCGCTTCGGCATGAGCCTCGGAAAAATCTAACTGCGCGCCGAAGCGCCGCGTTCTCTACCAGCGGTGCGCGCCGCGACGCCTTGTAGCGCAGGTCCCTGCTTCACGCCGGTTTACCCCGAGGCCGGCGTCATCGGCCGAGGGGCGCACTGCTCACGTCGCTCCGTGCGCTCGATGCGCCCGGCGATGCGATACTCCCACACGCCGCTTCCGGGCGCGCCGCGGCGCCGCTTCTCGATCACGTAACCGCCAAAGCGCTGCTTCCGCAAATGGCGCAACTGCGCCGAAATGCTCGCCTCGCCATACGTGGTGAGGTCGCCCAACTCGCGCAGCGTCATCCAGCCGCCATCGCGCGGACGGCATTCCTCCGCGGAGAACAGCACATCGCGAATCACTTCCACTTGCGTGATCGCGCGCGCGCCATCATGAAGCTCGCTGTACGCCGGACCGAATCTCTCCATGGCGCCCTCCGTCACGCGAATAGCGCTGTCATTCCGAGCCGCGTCTTCCGCGCCGACAAATCTGTGTGCTGCATCCGCATCCGTGTGGCCAATTTCCGTGCGCCTGGTTAACCCGGTCCACTCCGCGCAGCTCCCAGCGTCGGGGCGCCGCGATAAATCTCCACGATCGCATCAGGCGTCACTACAACTTCATCCGGAAAACGCTCCGCGCCACCGGGGAGAGTTTGCCAGTCAACCCGCGAACGCGAATCTTCGCTCGCGTGTTTGCGGAGGTGCTGCGCGGACCACAGCGTGGCCCGTACGGCGGGCGTGGAAGCGGAGGCGACCGTCTCATCGTCCCGGCTACGGGACGTGGCAGGTGACAACTTCCGATGGCGCGGATCTCGATCGAAGAGCGCGCGCACGCGCCCTCGAAAATTCATTCGCTGAAAATTCATGCGCTGCAGACGCGTCTCGCCGCTGCCCGGCGCGAACAGCGCAAGCCCCGGCGCAAAATGCGCGGCGAGTCGCGAAACAACAGCCGGAGCAACTTGTCCGCCGCAGCTTCCGCAGCGCAGCCCGCACTGCGCATCCGTTGCAAGCGCCGAAGTCAGGGATTGGCACGACGATGCAGCGCGCGATGAAGCGGCCGATGCACCAAGCCATGTCGCGGGCGAGACGCCAAACGAAGCCGCGCAGCTCCCGCAAAGAACCTCTCTCCGGCTCATCGTGAGATTTGGCCGCGCAAATCCCGCTCTTTGCGCCGCCGCGGCCCGGCCCATCCGCCGCACGCGTCGCAAACACACCGCAAAGCGCCATGACGCCGCCAGCCGCCGCAGCCATCCGCCGATTGCACCAAAATGCAGCACACGCAAAACACCCGCTAAAAATGCGGGTTTTTGCAAAACCTCCCGCGCTCGCCGCGTCCTATAAGACTTTCGCCTTTTGGGGTCCGCGAGGGCGAAAACCGGGGCCGATTTTGGCGATGAAAAATCGAAACCAGCCGCTTTTTCCGGCGTCAAATCATCGCTTTGGCAAGCGCTGCACATCGTTTTTCGTCCCCTTCCCCGGACGGTAGCCCGCCGAAGCAAGCGCGGCCCGGTGCTCATCCCAGCGGCTCATCTCGCCAAAGCAAATCGAAAACCCGAAATCAAAAGCCCCACCGCCATGCTCCCGGAATCGGTGCGGAGGCCAGGCGCCGGCCCGGCGAAGCCTTGGCGATGGCGGGCGGGCACACCTCGGGCATGCTGTATTCCCTGTATTAACGCATACGTTACGTATTGCTTATAACTATAACGTCCCCGTCCCCATTTAGGAGACGGCTAGCATGGGCCCCGAGAACATCAAACCGGCCTGGGAGTACTTGCGCGAAGCTTCCCTTCCCACTTTGCAATCCTTCGAGTTGTCGCGGCTGAATCACGCCTCAAACCTCAGAAAGGAAATAGACAGCCTGCTCACACAGTGGCTCGATGAAACCGCCGCCGCGCTGCTCGCGCGGTTCTTGCTCGACCAAGTTGTTCGTTCTCCCCGTGGGACGCGTCCGCGCCACCGCCGTTCGTTGCTCGCTGAGCCCGGCGCGGCTGCCGGCGCCTGCACGCTGGCACGCAGCCGGATAAAATAGCGCGCGTTCTTCGCTCGCGGCCGTTGTGGCGGCGCACTGCCCGTTTCCTTGCCGCACCGCATCGCGCCGTCACCGCACGTCACCATTCGTGCTGCGTCCCCTCCCGCCGCGCCGGGCCATGTTGCGCCGTATCGCGCCGCGCTTGCTTGGCCATATCGCGCCGCGCCGGCATCGCGCCGTTTCCGTGTCATGCCCCCGTTCGTGCCGCACATTGCCGCATGGCCGGCGCCGTGCCGTGTCCCGCGCGGCTTTGCTGCACCGTGCCACGCTTGCTTGGCCATATCGCGCCGCGCCGTATCGCGCCGTATCCGTGTCATGCCGCCGTTCGTGCCGCACATTACCCTGCCCCGCTCTGCCGCGCCCACCGTGCGTCACCTTGCTGCGCGTGACTCGCGCCCCTACGCTGTGCTTTGCCGTGCCCCGGCGCGTCCCAGCTTCCCGGCTTCAGCCTGCCTCAGTGCGCTGCGCCCGCCGTGCATCCCGCACTTTTCGGTGCCCGCCGTGCCCCGCCGTATCGCGCCGTGAGCCTCGCAGGCGCATTTCGCGGCGACCTACCGCCCTGCCGCTCCTTGCCTGCCGTAGTTTGCCCGCGTTGCCGCGCCGTCAGCCGGGAACGTGGCCCCGGTTCCCCACCACCCATGCCGTTCCGGCGCCACTCCGCCCTGACCCGTCGTCCTGCGGCCGCCTGGTCCGTCCAAATCGTCTGCATCTTAGCGGCGTGCGCCAGAGCTCCTCGTCGCGTCCACGTTCCTCAACTCGCACGCGCCGCGATCTCCCATCGCAACTGATTTCGTTGTCTTCACGGACACGTTCCGCCCCGCATCGCAACTCCACCCCGCGGCCTCAGCGGCACCGACCAAGCCCCAGCAGCCCACCCTCTTACGCCCAGTAATCCGAATATACCGTATGGTCTACGAGGTGGGTCGGGCATTCGGTTTTTCGTCTCGCACGACGAAACCAGGCCGACTCCTCAAGGAAGATTGGGCATGGTTACGGAACTCAGGAATCTAAGGGTGACGATTGCAGGTAAGACGCACTGAAGATGGCTCGCGAGGGAGGCGGCGAGTTACGAAGATGCAGCCGTTTTCGCCGTCCGAGACGGTTCCAGGAGCTGTTCTTTGCGGTAGATTAGCGCGTTTATATTGTAGGGGGCGAGTTCGAAACCGTGGCCGTGTGTGATTGCGTCCGTTGGGCAGGCTTCGACGCAATAGCCGCAGAAAATACAGCGCGAATAATCTATGTTGTAGACGCTCGCATACCGCTCACCAGCGGATATGCGTTGGGATTCGGTGTTTTCTGCGGCTTCGATGTAGATGCAATTTGCCGGGCATGCCGCCGCGCAAAGAAAGCATCCCACGCACTTTTCAAGCCCCTGCTCGTCGCGATGCAAAACATGGATGCCCCGATAGCGGGCCTGGAAGTGGACGGGCTCTTCAGGGTAGTTTTCTGTGACAGTCTTGCGAAACAAATTTCGGAACGTGACGCTGAAGCCCTTCACGAGCGTCACAAACGTTTCGCCAGCTTCAGTCAGGATCGAGGACATCGGGAACTCATCTTAACAAGGGCCTCAGAACAGAGCAAACGCGCTACACGCACCTGAAGAAGCAAAAACAGAGCCAAGCAGCATGCGGATTATGCGAGATCGGATTCCTGAGATAGCCCGGACTACATAAACTCGAAACTTCAACTTGCCAAATCCCCCCGGAAAGTTCGCCGTTCGAGAGACTCGAAAAGCCGCATGGCCCGCCCGCGTAGGTCTATCCAACGCTGGCGACCTGCAAGGGCTTGCCCGTGAGCGCCGCGACAATTTGTTTTCCGTGGAATCGTCCATTCTCAATGAAAATTTCGCTCGGGAAATTGCCTCCGATCACTACACCAGCAAGAAAGATTCCTGGCACATTACTTTCCAGCGTTTGTGAATTGAGGGCCGGCTTTCCCGTTTGCGAGTCAATCTGAATTCCCGCCGCACGCAAGAAAGTAAAATCCGGGTGGTATCCCGTCAGCACAAAGACCTGGCGGGCAGGCAGCCGTTGTTCCGAGCCATCTTTGGCTTGCACCCAAACGCCATCGCGTTCGATCCGCGTCACGCGAGTCTCAAAAAACGCACGGACCTGACCCGCGCGGATACGATTCTCGATGTCAGGCCGCACCCAATACTTGATCGTCTTGCCGAGTTCCGCGGCGCGATGAACGAGTGTGACTCGGGCACCGTTACGGTAAAGATCAAGCGCGGCTTCGGCAGCGGAGTTTTTTCCGCCAACCACTACGACATCTTCTCCCCAAAAACAATGGGGCTCAGTGTAGTAATGAGAGACGTTAGGCAGGTCTTCGCCCGGCACGCCCAGTAGGTTCGGCAGATCGTAGTATCCCGAAGCGATCACAATTTTTCGAGCGGCATAGGCGTTAACGGCGCCGAGGGAGCTACGCGTGTGTACGGTAAAGTGTCCGTCGTGCCCCTCCAAGCGCTCGACAGTCTCGTACAGCCGCAGTTCAAGCTGATAGTGCTCCACGGTCTTTCGGTAGTATTTGAGCGCTTCGATGCGAGTGGGCTTGTCGGCGGCGCAGGTCATCGGAATATCGCCAATTTCGAGCAATTCCGGCGTGGTGAAAAAAACCATGTTCACTGGATAGTGAAAGATCGAATTGCATAAACAGCCTTTGTCAATCACTAGAGGTCGCAGGCCCGCACGTTTCGCGTCAATCGCACAGGCAAGCCCGGTAGGACCCGCGCCGATACAGATCAGGTCGTATCCTTCTGTCATCTCTTCAGTCTGCCCTGTGAGAAAGCAGTTTGCAACTCGGGGATCTCTGGCCTTCTCCGTAAGATGCTGGCTACACGACTGCGGACAATCTTGCCCGCAATCCGAGGCTCATATTCAGGACGTCAATCGGCCAGACCTGCACAAGCTCCAATCTTTGCAGTGCCGCAGTGAGGCTACGCGCCTCCGGAGGATCGAGATCGAGAGATGAGTTGCCCGATTCAGAGGCCGTGCGCAGCTTGATCAACAGTTTTTCGCCATTCGTAAAGTTGGTCTTTCCGATCAGCGGCGTGAAGTCCACGGTAAAGTCGCCGCCCTCGGGTTTCAGCATGGCCGGGTTCACCACGCGAACAATGGCAATGATCGCGAGCACGAGTTCGTCGCCTGTGAATTGGATGACCAAATTTCCTCGCCTATTCTGTCTCCGCAAGAAGCTGTTCAAGCTCTTGCCGGAACGCAGCGAGTTCCGCCAGGCGTTCCGGAATGGCGGCGAGTTCCCTCTTCTTCCAGACAAACAGGTCACGCCCATCACGGCGGGACCGCACGCTCAGGTTACCTTCGATCAGATAGCAAGGTTCTCCGAAAAGATCGAAGCGCCCGTCCGTTTTGGAATTCAAGAGGGCCGCGCAATTTCCCTTTCGGATTCCGACCGCCGAGGCATAGAGCGGAAATGCCACAATCGAAAAGCCGTGGCCGGCAATTCGCTCAAGCACGGTAACGTGTTTAGGACTGAGTTCAAGCGGCATCGGTTCCGTTCGCGCAAAGCTCAGCATACAACGTTCGGTCGACCCGGGATCAAAACAGCGAAGCAGGTCAGAATGAGGGCAATGACGGGCGGCAGCCTACTCCTCGTGTGCCTTACCGCTGGCGCAGAAATACGTCAGCGCCGGTCACCCGAGGCGGCCGCGCGCGCGATGCCGCCATCGTCCTCGAAGTTCGATTGCTCGATGGATTCGAGCAGCGAGCGCAGCGTGGCTGCGAGCTCTTCGCGCGTCACATGGCTCTTGCGGAACTGAATGCGCAACCTGTACGCCCCACCCTCCGGCTCGTAGTTGAAGATGAAGGGCTGCGGCCGGGGACCGAACTCGCTTTCTTCTCTTCGCTCGCGCCGCGCTTCATCACGGGTCAGGCCACCCTGAGTAATACGCTGGACGGTCTCGACCATCTTCTTCTCGGTGGGCTGCCGTGCAATTTGCAGGAGCAGCGACTTCGAGGTGATGCCGCGCTCGATGCAACGTTTGCGCACGGGCTCCGGTATCACGCGCAGAGACATCGTCTCCGTCACCGATGTGCGCGACCTAGCGATCTTCTTCGCGATGTCGTCGTGCGTATAGTCAAAGTGATCGGCTAGCCGCTGCAAGCCGTCGGCTTCTTCAAACGCCGTGAGGTCTTTGCGCTGCAGGTTTTCGATCAAAGCCAATTCGAGCGTCTCCGCGTCGTCGGCGATCTTCTCGATGCAAGGAACCTCGCGCAGTCCGGCGGCAAGCGAGGCGTGATAGCGCCGTTCACCGGAAATAATGTGGTAAGAATCCTCGCGGGGCACATAGCGCACGAGCAACGGCTCAAGCACTCCCTTTTCCTTGACGGACTGCGTCAGTTCGCTCAGGTCGCCGAGCATCTTGCGGGGCTGATCGGGATTCGGACGAATCTTGTCCACCGGGATCATCCGGCCGATCGCCGCGCCGCTGAACGTAGTCAGCTGCTCGACGTAATGAGCGTCATGCCGCATCTTGAGAGTGACGGGCAATCCGATCCTCTTCGACACGTTGGATGACCTCCAGGGCAAGCTTGCGATATTCGAGCGCACCCGGTGATTTGGGCGCAAAGCTGAAGATGGTTTCTTTGTAGGCAGGGCTCTCTTCGAGCCGGACGTTCTTTGAAATACGCGTCTTAAACAGCACCGAGCCGAACACGGTCCGCATCTGCTCGTCGGTATCCCGCGCGATGTTTGTGCGCTTATCAAACAGCGTAATCACCACGCCCAAAACCTTCAGGGCCGGGTTAGGCCGCGCCCGTATGCGCTCGTAGGTTTCCAGCAAGTCATCGGTCCCTTCGATGGCAAAATAGGCAGCCTGAATGGGCACCACGAGATGCGTGGAGGCCACCATCGCATTCACGGTCAGAATGCCCAGCGCCGGCGGCGTGTCAATCACGATGTAATCGAAATTCTTCTGCACCGAGCCCAGCGCGTCTTTCAGCTTGAATGGAGCGTCGAATTGCCCCGCCAGTTGTTGTTCCACTTTGGCCAGCGCCAGCCGGGCGGGAGCCACGGAGAGCATGGGATGCTTGCTCGGCTTGATCACCGCGGCCATTTCCGTGCGAGCGTCGGTGAAAACATCAAACATGGACGCCTGAATATCCGCCGGATCGAAGAACGCGATGGTGGAATTTGCCTGGGGATCGAGATCAATCAGCAGCGTGCGTTTTTCACGCATCGCAATCGCGGCGGCAAGGTTGATAGCAGTAGTAGTCTTACCGACGCCGCCCTTCTGGTTGGCAACCGTCAGAATCGCTGTCATGGTAAGCCGCGCGGAAGCGGGATCCGGCAGGCTTTGTCTCCTCGATGGCGGCTCGCAGGAGGGCAGCGAACGTAAGGCGCGCCCCCAGCGCCGCCTATACGGGTCGCTCCAATCTACTCAGGTGTCAAGTCCAGCGCAAGCGAAAAATGGCAGTGGGTCAATTTACGGTTTGACCGCCACTCGCGAACAATTGCCAAGGCGGACCATATCTCCGCCTTGCCGACTAACCTAACCAAGCACTTCGAATCGGAGTCTAAGCCTCGATGATGGCGTGTTCCCTCTCCGGGTGGGAAGTCGCTTGCTTTGGGCCATCACGGGCCGCAAGCGCACGGCGAATTTACCGCAGCGGAAAACTCTGCGCCATGCCCTAGACCACTTTTCCGAGAGAAAGGGGCCACTGATGCAGGATGTGCGCTATGCGCTGCGGCAGTTGCGCAAGACGCCGGCATTCACGATTACGGTGCTGCTGACACTGGCGTTGGGAATCGGCGCAAATGCTGCAATCTTCACGCTGGTGAATGCGGTGCTGTTGAAGAAGCTGCCTGTCGCCGATCCCGAAGACCCTGGTGCGCCTGGGCGACAACAACGATTGCTGCGTGGGCTCAGGTGTAAACGGAGGAGTGGCGACTACGCCATGTTCTCTACCGACACATATGAGCAATTGAAGAAGAACATGCCCGGAGTTTGAAGAGCTGGCGGCGATGCAGGCCGGCTTCGGATACCGGCCCGATCATTGCGCGGCGCGACGGCACGCTGAGGCGGGCGCGCGGTCCGTGATGGGCGAGTTTGTCTCCGGCAACTACTTCCGCACGTTTGGACTGCAGCCGCGGGCGGGCCGCTTGCTGATGGATGCGGACGATATCGCAGGGCGCGCCCATGACGGCGGTGATGAGCTATGAGGCTTGGCAGCGCAATTATGCGGGCGATGCCTCGGTGGTTGGAAGCACATTCTGGGTGAATACAAAGCCGGTGACGGTGGTTGGCATCGCGCCTGAGGGCTTCTATGGCGACCGGCATGTCGAGTCACTCCGCCGGAATTCTATCTGCCGATCGAAGCGATGCCGGTGCTGGCGAATTCTCCCGTATGTTCACGATCCCGAACAGCGATTGGCTTTACATTGTCGGGCGCGTCAAGCCGGGCGTGGCGATCGCTCCCCTTCAGGAGAAGGTGAAGGCGCTGCTGCGGCAGGCACTCGCAACGAACAGGAGTTTTTCCTCGGAGCAGGGCAAGACGTTGCTGGCGAAAGTCCATGTGGTGCTGACGCCGGGCGGGGCGGGGATTCAGGACGATGCAGGAGCAGTATGGGTCGCAACTGCATTTGTTGATGTGGATTGCCGGCCTTGTGCTGTTGATTGCCTGCGCGAATATTGCGAATCTGCTGCTGGTGCGTGGGATGGGACGGCGCGCGGAAATGTCCATGCGCGCTGCGCTGGGAGCAACGCGCGGAAGAATTGTCCGCCAATTGCTGACGGAGAGCGTCGTGTTGGCCGGGATGGGCGGTATCGCCGGGCTGGCGGTCGCCTATGCGGGAACGCGAATGCTGCTGATGCTGGCGTTTCCCGGGGGCGCAGAACATACCCATCCATGCGAGCCCGTCCTGTCGGTAATGGGGTTTGCATGTGGGCTTGTCGCTGTTGACCGGCGATTCTGTTCGGCGTGGCGCCGGCATGGATCGCGGCGCAGGCGGAGCCAGCGGATGCTCTGAGGAGCGGGGCGCGAACGACGACGACGGGAGCTTCTCTGTTGCAGCGCGGACTGGTGGTGCTCCAGGCGGCACTGTCTCTGGTGCTGCTGGTTGGCGCCGGACTGTTTCCGCAAAGCCTGAACAAACTGGAGAGCACAGACCTGCAAGCTGGACGCGAGGAACCGCTATATCGTGCATATCAATCCTCAGACCGCGGGATACGCGCAGACCCAGCTGGAGGCGCTGTACCGGACCATGGAAGAGCGATTCCATGCGCTGCCGGGAGTGATGAAAGTGGGCATCGCCTCGTACACGCCGATGGAGGACAACAACTGGGGCAACGGCGTCCAGGTGCAGGGACAGCCGAATCTTGAACGTCGGAGCCTCATTTGTGAAGGCGAATGCGGAGTATTTCGATTCGGTGGGAACGCGGGTGGTGATGGGACGCGGGATCGGCGTGCAGGATACGTCTACCGCCCCGCGGTGGCGGTGGTGAACCAGATCGTTTGTAAAGATCGTTCTTCGGTGATCGCAATCCGATCGGACAGCGCATTGGCCCGCCCGGGCCGGCTTCGTCGGGAGACTTTGAGATCGTCGGCGTGGTGGAGGATACGGCCTACACAAGCGTGCGCATGGAAGGATCACAGTATGTATTTCGTCCCGATGATGCAGCGCCCGGGGAGCACCAAGGAGCCGATCGAGAACGATATGTCGCTCTACGCTGGGGCGATCGTGCTTCAGACCGAGCGGCCGATGAACGACATGGAGAAACTGGCGCAAGGAACGCTTGCAGGCATCAATCCGAACCTGACGGTGGTGAAGTTTCAGACGTTCGATCAGCAGATTGCCGGCCGGTTTACCGAAGAGCGGATGATCGCGCGACTGACGATGCTGTTTGGCGGATTGGCGCTGCTGCTGGCGAGCGATTGGACTCTACGGCGTGACCGCCTATACCGTCGTGCGGCGGACTCCGGAGATTGGCATCCGGATGGCGCTCGGGGCGGAGCGCGGGGGCGTGATCGCGATGGTGATGCAGCGGGGCGATGATTCAAGCCGCGCTTGGGCTGGCGATTGGAATCCCTGTGGCGCTGCTCTGCGTACGGTTTGTGAAGACGCAGCTGTATGAGAATCACCAGCGCGGACGTCAGTGTGATGGCGGGCGCGATTGCGATTCTGGCGGTGGCGGCATGCATTGCCGGGATCATTCCGGCGCGGCGCGCGGCATCGATTGACCCGGTGCAGGCTTTGAGGACGGAATAGAGTTTGATCGAACGGCAAATTCCCGGTGATCGGCTATTCGGAAACTGATCCACCGCCCGAAAAATGACAGGTAAGCCGGAGGAAGGTCAGGTTACATTTTATAGCGGCCGAGATCCTCGTCGGAAAGCGTTTCGAGCCACTTCCGCAGCTCCTCATTGTTGCTGCGTTCGGAGATGGCGTTTGACACTTTCGAGCTCTTTAGGACTTGCTCATCCACAAAAATGGGGCAATCTACGCGCAGCGCGAGGGCCAGGGCATCGCTCGGACGCGAATCAATGGACATGAGTTGGCCTTCGCGCTCAATCCAGATCAGCGCATAGAAGGTGTCGTCGCGGAGATCACTGACGACCACCTTTTGCACGCTCACGTTTAAGCCGAGGAGCAGGTTTTTCAGCAGATCGTGGGTCATAGGCCGTGGCGTCTGGACCTTTTCGATCTCGAGCGCGATCGCATTGGCTTCGTAGACGCCAACCCAGATCGGCAAGATCGCCGATCCCTGAGCATCCTTCAAGACCACAATGGGAGAATTGGTCGCGGGATCCATCATCAGGGTGCGAATCTTCATTTCCACTTCCATGGAGCCTCCCCTGAACCGTTAGATGATGTGTTCACCCGCCAGGCTGTTCGGTCCGGCGCTCGTGATACGCGTGCGTATGTAGTGTCCCAAAAGCTCGGAGCGCGGTGAAGCAAAATTTACGATTCGATTGCTTGAGGTGCGGCCAGCCCACTGGTTCTCACGCCGGCCGCCACCATCCACGAGTACTTCGAAGTCCTGCCCAACGAGCATTTGATTTCGCACAGCCTGAATTTGCCGCTGCCGCTCCAGCAAGACCTGCAACCTTCTGGCCTTCTCCTCTTCGGGCACGGCGTCGGCCATGGACATCGCCGGAGTATTCGGCCGCGGCGAATATGTGAACGCGAACGTTCCATCGTACTGCGCCACGTCTAGCAGCGTCAGCGTCTGATCAAACTCGTGTTCGGTCTCACCCGGAAAGCCCACGATAACGTCAGTCGTTATGCTGACGGGCCGCCGGGCACGGCGAATCAGGGCGATCTTTTCAAGGTATTGTTCCCGCGTGTAGCTCCGGTCCATGGCGTGCAGAACGCGCGTCGAACCCGACTGCACGGGCAAATGTACGTGGTCGCAAATTCCCTCGTGTGCATCCATAGCCGCCACGATATCCGCGCCAAAATCGCAGGGGTGGGAGGTGGTGAACCGTACCCGGCGGATGCCCTCGACCTCCGCCACCGCGAAGAGCAACTCGCTAAAGGTCATCCGGCGAGCCGAGGGATCGCGATAGGAGTTCACGGTCTGTCCAAGAAGCTGAATCTCTGTATACCCGGTATCCGCCAGCCGGCGCGCCTCTTCCAAAACGCTGGCGCTGTTTCGGCTACGTTCCGGACCGCGCGTGTAAGGAACCACGCAATAGGTACACGCCTTGTCGCAACCTTCGATGATCGTGATGTAGGCGCGGAAGGGGTGATCGCGCCGAGTGACTTCCGTTTCAAACGTCTGATCGGTGTCGGTGTCGAGCCCGGTGACACGCTTCGCACCCGACTCCAGTTCCTGCAACATTTCGCCAAACCGCTTGTAGCTCGCCGAACCGCAAACCAGGCTAACCCACGGCGCACGGCGAAAGATGCGCTCGCCTTCCTGCTGCGCCACGCAGCCAAGCACGCCGATCATCTGCTTCTCATTCGCGCCACGGAATTCTCCCAGGCGGGAGAAAATCTTCTGCACGGCCTTTTCGCGGATGCTGCACGTGTTGTATAGAACCAGCGCCGCCGCGCCGGAGTTATCCACCTGGCGATAACCGCGCTGAAACAAGACCCCCGCTACCTTTTCCGAGTCGTGAACGTTCATTTGGCAGCCAAATGTTTCGAGATAGAACGTCTTGTCGGCTGGCGTTTCGTGGGATCCGGAGGACTCGGACGCACAATGGGAGACGGCAAGAGATTCCAACCGGACATCAATTCGCTCGGGCATCGAGGTATCCGTTTATCTTAGCACAGCGCCAATGGCAAGCTGTCGCCCACGAGAATACAATGCGGCGCTTTTTTATCGTGCGCACACGGGATTCCGGCGAGAACCCATGCGCCCCCGGCGGCGGGAATGTGTCGCAAAGTACAGCGGAAATGTTGGCTATTGCATCTCATATTATTGTAGAGCGGTTTCGCGTGTGCTACGGTAACCGCGGGCTGAGAACGTCAGGGGGGCACAATTTCTGCGCAATATGTGTTGTTGATTGGCGGCCAACTTGGCCAACTGATCGAGCAAACAGGTATGGTCAGTTGGGTCGTGCTGGCCATCCTGCTATTTTTTTCTCTTTTTTCCTGGGCATTGATTCTCCAAAAGCTAGCCATGTTTGGCTCGATGCGGCGTGAAACGTCCCAATTCCTGCGTGTTTTCCGCGCCAGCCGAGGCCTGCCCGATCCGAAAAGCATCGGCGATGGCGATTCCCCGCTGGAGGCAGTCTACTCAGCAGGTTTTCGCGAACTGCAGAGCCAGCTCTCCACCGGCAATCCCAGCGGACACATCAAGAGCATCCCCGCGGTCGCTGTCGCGATGCAACTCGCTTCGGCGGACCAGTTACGCCGCGTCGAGCGCTACATGCCCTGGCTGGCGACGACCGGCTCGGTGAGTCCCTTCATCGGACTTTTTGGTACCGTCCTGGGCGTGATGGATGCATTTATGGGATTGGGTAGCGCGGGGGCTGCGAGCCTGCGGGCCGTCGCTCCGGGCATCGCCGAGGCCCTCATCACCACGGCCGCCGGTCTTTTCGCCGCCATTCCGGCCGTAGTTGCGTACAATCATTTTGTGCATCGCACGCGCGAGGTAGCTTCGCGCATGGATAACTTCACCATGGAAGTCACGGCCCAGATCGAAAAGATGAATTCTTAGCCGTCGCAGATCGCCATGCCGCAACTTACAAAGCCAACGGAATCCTCGCTGGCGGAAATCAACATCGTTCCGCTGGTAGACGTGGTTCTTGTGCTGCTGATCATCTTCATGATCACTGCGCCGATCCTTCAATCGGGTATCCAGGTGGATTTGCCCAAGACGCAGACCGTGAAGGAAATCCAAGGCGGGCGCGTGGTGGTGACGATTGATCGCGCCCAGTTGATCTATCTTGGAGACAATGCCGTCAACATTCATGAACTTGGCGCCAAAGCTCGATCGCAAATGCACGATCCGTCGCATGAACCCGTGTACCTGCGCGCAGACGAGACCGTTCCCTTCGGCATCGTCGCCAGCGTGCTGGACACGTTGCAACAGGCGGGCATCCAGAATGTAAGCGTCGTGACCGAACCGCTCAGCGAACGGCCGCAATCCAATTAGCATGGAGTATGCTGCGCGACATCCCGGCGATCCTACACTGAAGGGCAAGTTTGTGTGGTCTGTCGGCTTGCACGGCTTGCTTGCCTTGGCCGTTACGGCCGTAGCCATGTACGCTCCAAAAACCGAGAATTGGGGCAGCCCCGGAGCGGGCAATGCCGTGCCCGTCGGCATGGTTCGATCGGTGCCCGGCATACCGCTTCCCCGGCCCGAAACTACGACCAACAGCCGCGTTGTGGATGAAACGCACGCGCTCTATAAGGCGCCGGCTCCGCCGAAGCCCATTGAGAAGACGACGAACGCCCTGGAGATTCCGAAGTTTGAGAAGGAAAAGCGCGCGAAGCCGCCGCAACACCTTTCGCGTTTGCTGGAGGACAAGACGCCGCCTCCGCCGAATGCCGTGCCCGAAAAAAACGCGGGCGGAGCGCCGTCGCTTCCCTACGCCGCCCCCACACAAGTGCCCGGCCAATTCACGATGGGAGCCGCTACGCCGGGCGGCCTCGCCTTTACGGGAGCGGGGGCTAGCGATTTCGGCTCGCGTTATGGCTGGTTCGTGGACGCGGTCCGAAATCGCATCAGCAGCAACTGGCTGCAGTCCTCGATCGATCCTTCGATTCGATTCGCGCCGCGCGCCGTCGTCACCTTTACGATTCTTCGTGACGGCTCGATCACGAATATTCAGATCATGAAATCGAGCGGGTATCCGTCCGTGGATGACTCCGCGAGGCGTGCGATTCTGAGCTCGAGTCCCGTGAGCCGTTTGCCAAACGATTTTTTTGGTTCGACAGTCAACGTAGAATTCTGGTTCGATTTTCATCGCTGAGCGGCGAGAGATTTGGTAGCGTCTGCTCTTTGTTGGGGGGAAGATTTGAGTCTATTCATCGAGCATGGAAATTCGCGAAGGAATGTTCTTTCCGGAAGCCGCCTCGAAATCGGCTCCCGTGGCCGATCCCGTCTCGTTGTCGCAACCAGCGTGCTGTCTTTGCTTGCCTTCCTCCTGTTTTCTCCCGTTGCGCCACCCGCCTTCGCGCAGGATCAAGCCTGGATCCACACGGGAACGGGCCTCGGCGTCCAGAAATTTCGCGTCGCGGTCGCGCCTTTCGCGCAGCAAAGCCCTTCCGCCCAGGCATTCGCGCAGGAATTCAGCGACGTGGTCCGCAATGACCTCGACTACAGCGGCATCATAGATTCCGTCAGCACCAGTTTCTTCCCATCGCAAACTCCGAGCCAGCCGTCCGAGCTGAACTTCGAGGCGTGGAGTTCCGCTCCGGCCTCGTCACAATTCGTCGCCCTTGGCAACCTCAACGTTACCGGCACCGACCTCGCCATTCAGGCTTGGTTCTTCGATGTTCGCAATCCTTCCGCTGCTCCGCTGATTGCCAAGATTTATCGCGGACAAGCCGCGGACCCTCAGGTGCGGCTCTACGCTCACCAGTTCGCCGAGGAAATACTGGAGAAGCTCTCGGGCGGCGTTGCGGGAATTTCCACCACGCAAATCGCTTACGTTAGCTCGAAGAGCGGGACAAAAGAGATCTGGGTGATGGACTACGATGGTGCCGATCAGCACCAGCTTACGCACCTCAAAACGATTTCCCTCACGCCCCGTTGGTCTCCGGACAACTCGCGCATTGCCTTCACGTGTTTCGAGCCTGGCCGGAATAGGGTGGTGAGCCCGCAAATCTGTATGTATTCGATGATCACGGACAAGCTGATTTCTTGGCCCCGCTGGAGCGGTACCAATAGTTCGCCGTCGTGGTCTCCCGACGGCACCCAGGTCATGTTCATGTCCAGCATGCAGGGCGATCCCGAGCTATTCGTCGCCGATGCCAACGGCAATCATCCCAAGCGCCTCACATTCACCGTTGGCGTGAACACCTCGCCGAGCTGGAATCCCAAAACTGGCCAACAAGTTGTGTTCGTCAGCGATCGTGGCGGCACACCGCAGCTTTACATGATGAATTCAGACGGCACCAACGTGGAGAAAATCGATCTCCCGGATATGGGTTACGTGATCGATCCCGCCTGGTCGCCCAACGGGCAAATTCTCGCCTTCAGTTGGCGGCGTCCGGACGGCAACTACGACATTTACTTGATGGATGTTTCGAGCCACCAACTGGCGCAGTTGACCCGCGATGCCGGCCGCAACGAGCGCCCGTCGTGGGCCCCCGATGGGCGGCACATTGTTTTCGAAAGCACGCGAACAGGGGGCCGGCAGATTTGGAGCATGTTGGCCGACGGTTCGCAACAACGGCAACTCACGACGCAAGGCACCAACGAGTCACCCAATTGGTCGGCGCCGCGGCAATGAGAAATGCGCCATTGAGCAGAAGGACACGCCGATTTTGACTGGACGATTCGATCGTTCAGAACGAGTTTTTGTGGTGATAGGATGTCGCAGTCTTGATTCGGGTCCCGCATTACGAGATGTGAACTTCACAGGAGGAAGTGAGATGCAAAACCGTTCGTTCGGCAGGTTCACCCTGCTCAGCCTGCTGGCGATGGCGCTTTTTGGGGCAGCCTGCAAACATCCCCAGGCGCAACCCCCAGCTACACCCGCCCAGCCGGCACAACCATCAGCACAACCGACAGTGACTCTACAGGCTTCTCCGACTTTCATTCAAAAGGGAGAGAGCGTTACGCTTACCTGGTCTTCGACAAACGCTACTTCCCTAGCGCTGCGTCCCGGCGTCGGCAGCGTGGCGCCTGAGGGCTCGACGAAGGTGTCGCCCACGGAATCTACCAGTTACGCCATTACCGCGACCGGGCCCGGTGGCCAGGCCGAACAGAGCGTCCGTGTGACGGTCGGCGAAAGCGCTCCGCCGCCGGCGCCATCAGGTGTATCGGAGACGGCCGAAAGCGCGTTCGACAAGGACGTTCACGATGTCTATTTTGATTTGGACAAGTCCGACATCCGTGGCGACGCGCGCGATGCGTTGGCGAAAACCGCCGAGTACCTGCGCGCGTATGCTCAGGTAAAGGTCGTGCTCGAGGGCGATTGCGACGAGCGCGGCTCGACCGAGTACAACCTGGGCCTTGGACAGCGGCGCGCCGACGCGGCCAAGCAGTTCCTGGAATCGCTGGGCATCGGCGCCGATCGCATGCAGACGATCAGCTACGGCAAGGAAAAACCTGTCTGCGAGGAACACACTGAGGAGTGCTGGCAGCGGAATCGCCGTGCGCATTTTTCACTGGCGCACTAACAAACTGTCCGGCAGCAACGCAGGAAGCCTCGCTCTGGATCTATCAGCACGGAACGCTACGAAGGTGCAGCCGAACAGCGCGCCTTCGTAGCGCCCGCTTTTAGGCTGGACAGGTTTTCAGAGATTGAGCGCAATGATTGAGTTCTATTCGCGAGGTTGAAACACTTTTGGTAAGGAGGTTCTCCGTGCGTAAACAATGGATTTTCTCTATGGGTGCTGCAGTGCTCGCCGGTGCCATCGGCGGCGCGCTGGTCTCTCCCGCTCCTCTCGGCGCCGTGGCCAAGGAAATTGTCGAGCTCCTGGCCGATTCGAGCCAACTGCTCCAGGGCCAACGGGATCTTCAAAGTTCGCTGGACACTAAGATGTCCGAGGTCAAAACGCTCGTCCAGCAGCAGGCTGAAAATTCCAGCAGGTTGGCGGGTTCGATTGCGGGAATGCAAAAGACTGTCCAAGACCTGCAGGCGAATAGCCAAGCTCAGCTCAACTCTGCCACCACAGGTGTCCAGGGGCTGTCCGACAATTTTAGCGAACTCCAGGGCCGCCTTACGAAGATCAGTTCACAGCTTGGGGACATGCAGAATTCGCTTCAGAATTTAGACTCGAAGATTTCGACGCTAGCGCCCGCGACTGCTCCCCAAGGAACCGGCCAGCAGCCGGTCGGGTCTACGTTCCCCAGCCCGAACATGCCATCAGCCGGTTCCAATCAGACCGGGCCTGTGCCTGGAACGAATTCAGCCGCGAGCCAAAGCGACGCCGCTCCAGCCACAAATCCGGCAGGCGCGCAGCAATCGCCGAGCAGCCCGGTGCCATCGGGGGATACGCTTTACAACAACGCTCTGAGCGACATCCTCACCCGAAAATACGACCTCGCGCAGCAGGAATGTCAGGACTACCTGAAGTATTATCCGAACGGCGCTTACGCCTCAAACGCCGTCTTCTATCTGGGCGAGGTAGCTCGCACCCAGAAGCGCTATGATGAGGCAATTGATTTCTACACGACCGTCCTGACCAGGTATCCGGACAGCTTCAAGTTGGTCTCGGCTTTGTACGAGCGCGGCGTCTGCTACAACTACCTGGGTCGCAAAACTCAGGCCATCGCCGATTTTCGCCAGGTGGTCCGCAAGTATCCGCACACCGACGAAGAGGGACGCTCGCGCGAACGGTTGAAGGAACTCGGCGCTACCGCTTAGTTCGGCGCCCACCCAAGCCGCGCTCGCCCTGCGTCTTGGAGCCGTTCCCCGGCGGAGCACAGGCGCGGTTCCCGTGCCCTATTTCTGTAGCCTGCCCCGCTTTCTTGCTCTCAAGTAAGAAGGGGTAGGCGCGGGGCCTTTGACTTTCGTTTCGCCCTGCTTTGCTTGCGCGCCTTGCCCATGTTATCTTCCGGGCCTACAGTTTCATACGAATCCGGTAAACTGCGGGGAGATAAGTTATGTCCGTCAACAAAGCAATCTTGGTCGGCCGTTTGGGGCGGGATCCCGAGGTGCGCTACACCTCCGGCGGCCAGGGCGTTTGCAACTTCACACTCGCGACCGACGAATCTTACAAGGACCGCAACGGTGAACGGCAAAAGCGCACCGAGTGGCACCGCATTGTCCTGTGGGGAAAGCTTGCCGAGATCGCCCAGCAATACCTGAAAAAGGGAATGCTCGTTTATATCGAGGGCCGCATCCAGACGCGCCAGTGGGACGATCAGAAGACCAACACCAAACGCACGTCCACCGAGATCGTCGGCAGCACGATGAAAATGCTGACTTCGCGGGCGGAATCGGGCGGCGGGGCTGCCCCGGCAGCATCCGCATCCGTGGATGACTTCCATCAGGGCGGCGGTGGCGGAGAAGATTTCAGCGGGAGCGCCGCGCCGAGCTCCGGTCCTGAAATCTCCGACGAGGACATTCCCTTCTAGTCTTGTGGTTTGCGAATATCGAGCATTTTGCGTCTCGCGCGGGATCGGCGATTCAGGCCGGGTGTGACGGAGAAGCAGCAGGCTCGGCCGGCGCCGGCTCGTCCTCATCCTCACCGACGAGCGGCAATGTAGGCAGGACTTCCGCGGCAATCGAACGGTCAACCACTTGAACGTCGCGCCGCACTTTTCCATCGCGGAACTCGATAATTCTCTTCGCGTATTGGGCAATGTCCGGCTCGTGTGTCACGAGGATCACCGTCAGGTTTTGCTCGGTGTTGAGCCGCTGCATGATGTCCATGATTTCAACCGATGTGCGGCTATCGAGGTTCCCAGTAGGCTCATCGGCCAGCAAAATCGCGGGACGATTGACCAGCGCCCGCGCAATGGCCACGCGCTGCTGTTGCCCGCCCGACAACTGGCTCGGATGATGATCAGCGCGGTCCGCTAAGCCCACTCGCTCGAGCGATTCGCTTGCGCGCTTCTCGCGCTCTTCCTGCGGAATCCCCGCGTAAATGGTCGGCAGCTCGACGTTCTCGAGCGCTGATGTCCTCGACAGCAGATTGAACTGCTGGAATACGAATCCGAGTTTGCGGTTACGAATTCTTGCCAGCTCCGTCTTGGTCATTCCGGAGGCATCCACACTATCCAGAAAATAGCGGCCCTTGGTCGGTTTGTCCAGGCAACCCAGAATATTCATCAGCGTGGATTTCCCCGAACCCGACGCGCCCATCACGGCCACAAACTCTCCGGCCTGGATTTGCAGTGTCACCCCGCGCAGCGCATATACCTTTATTTCGCCAAGGTCGTACGTCTTGTGGACGTCTTCCAGACGTATCAACGCGCCGGTGCTCGCTGCCGTTCTCGCGGTCTTCTCCACCGTCGCTGGCGCCTGTTCGGCCATTTTTTCTCCGTTACCCCGCGAACGGAATGCCGTTCGCGCTGGCCCGAGTATATGCAGAATCTGTCCGATTGGGAATCAGGACGAAACCCGTTTAGTTCGGGCTTCGCTTCTTTCGTTCTTCGTCAATCCGGCGCAGGAAATCTTCAAATTTGGGCAACTGCTCCGGCGTCAAAATGGCGCGAATTTGGTTCCGGCCCTGATTCCGTGTCTGCTCGATTAGCGGAGCGGTCATCTTCGCCGACTGATCGTGGATCGCAGCATATTGACCAAAAGTCTGCGCCAGAATTGTGTCCAATTGTTTTTGCTGATCGGCGGTGAGGCTCAGTTCGTGCGTCATCCTATCCACTGTCCTCGCGCGCGCGGCAGTTGGGCTGTGATCCACCGGAGGTTGGACGTTGGCGCCCATCACCTTATTGCGAGCGAGATACATCCCGAGCCCGCCGATCGCCACTCCCAGCACGAACACGGCGAGGACCAGCGCCAGCGCGGCGGTCTTGGTACGTTCACCTGCCATTGTCATGCTCCGCCAGCAAGACGAGTACGTCGTCCTTGGTCTGGGGTGCCGGCTGAACTTCCGGCTGCGGAACCAGCGCCGAGATTTCTTGTCCAAATTCCGCGGAGCGCGCCTTCGGCACGACAAACGCGTAGACATAGAAACCCAGCAGCATTACCACTGTGGCCGCGGCAAGCGCCACGCGGCCGGCAAGCAACTCCACCGGGCGCCAGAAGATGCTGCCGCCCGGCGCTCGCCGCTCCTGCTCGGCTCGGATCGTCGCTAGCACGCGCGTGGAAAACCCGAAACCGGGCTCCGGCGCGGGCGCAATTCCCCAGCGCAACAATGTGCGCCCAAGTCCCGCGTCTTCAAACGCGGCGCGGCATCGGTCGCAACTCGCTACGTGGCCGCGAAGATGGGGCTCCAGAGACACTTGATCGCCAGCCTCAGCAGCTTCGAGCACGTTCTCCAGCCGCAAGGCGTAATCCTCGCAGACATCCTCAATGGGTTTCCGCTTCCACATGGCCTGTTATCCTCCTAACACGAACGCGGTTGCCGTCATCTGGTCCCAGCTGTTTTTCGCGTTCTTGGCGGCGCATTCTGCAGGCGGCGCCGGTAGACCTCTACCAGCTTGCCGCGCGAGCGAAACAGCCGCACCTTGACCGTGTTTACGTTCATCCCCAGGGTTTCGCTGATCTCTTCGACCGAAAAACCCTCTACTTCCTTCATCACCAGCATGGCCCGGTCTTCTTCGTCCAACTCGCTCAACAAGCGTTCGATCAGTTCGCGCTGCTCCAGGCGTTTGGCCGCATCTTCCTTGGGCCTGTCCGCACCGAGCACCCCCTCGCTCACCGCCGCCATCTGGCGGGACTGCTCCTCACTCAAATCCGATTCGTAAACCAGCCTGCGGACTTTCTTCTTCCGCAAGTAGTCCCAGCATTCATTGACCGCAATCTTGTAAAGCCACGTTCCGAATGCCGACCGGAGATCGAAGCGCTTCAGCGAAAAGTAGGCCTTTACAAAGACCTGCTGCGCCACATCTTCGATGTCTTCCCCGCGCCGCAGAATCCCGCCCACCACGGCGAAGACCCGCTGTTGGTGCTTCGCCAGGAGTTCCTCATACGCGGAAACCTCTCCAGCCTGTGCGCGCCGGACCAGCACGCGCTCGTCCCGCGCGGCGTTTTCCGCCGCCTCAGTCCGCTTACGGATCGGGGCGTCAATGTTTGGGACGTTAGCCATGATGTTTCGGTTACATTCTACCCCGCGAATGTGGCGTAAGTTTCGCCTTGCATACACCGCTGTCCTCTGCGATACTTGGCAACATGATTATTGGCGACCGTCTTCGCGTTCTGCGCGAAGAAAAGAAACTCTCACAAGGGGATATCGAAAAGCGCACCGGCCTGCTTCGGTGCTACATTTCGCGTGTCGAGAACGGTCACACCGTTCCGGCGATCGAGACGCTTGAAAAAATGGCGCGAGCTCTCGAGGTCCCACTCTATCAACTCTTCTACGACGGTGAGGAACCGCCCGAACTCCCGAACTTGCCCAAGCGCAAGTCCGCGGACGATATCGCATTTGGCAGCTCCGGTAAGGAAGCGCGTTTCCTCAGCAAGTTCCGCCGGCTTCTGGGCAAGGTGGAAGAAGGCGACCGCCGTCTTCTGCTTTACATGGCTCAGAAAATGGCCAGCCGTTAAGCAACGTGGGGCCGGGTTCTTCCAGCCCGGCTCGGTTCCTTCCAGGGTTAAGTTCCGTCGTCCACGCCGGCGCGCGCTGCGCAAAGTGGCGCGACTCCGGAATTGCTGCGAAACTACTCCCATTCGATTGTGCCAGGCGGCTTCGAGCTGATGTCGTAGACCACGCGGTTGATACCCTGGACCTCATTTACGATTCGCGTGGAGATTCGTTCGAGCACCGTATCCGGCAGCCGCGACCAATCCGCCGTCATGGCGTCTTCGGATTCCACCACACGCACCGCAGCCGTCCAGCCGTAGCTGCGCTCGTCTCCCATGATGCCCACGCTGCGCACCGGCAGCAGCACCGCAAAGGCTTGCCATGTTTTCTCGTAAAGCCCGGCGCGGCGAATTTCTTCGACCACGATTGCATCCGCTTCGCGCGCAAGCACGAGCTTCTCCGGCGTTACCTCGCCCAGCACCCGCACGGCGAGCCCCGGCCCGGGAAACGGCTGCTTGGTCAGCATCTCACGCGGGAGCCCAAGTTCCGCGCCAATGCGGCGCACCTCATCCTTAAAAAGATCGCGCAGCGGCTCGATCAACTCAAAGGGCATGTCTGCAGGCAGGCCTCCCACATTGTGATGCGTCTTGATCGTCGCCGAGGGTCCCTTGACGGAAACCGATTCGATCACGTCCGGATAGAGCGTTCCCTGCACGAGGTACTTCAGACCAGCCGCTCCGCCGCTTATTCCCGTCGCCGCCAGTTGCCGCGCCTGGTCTGCAAACACCGCAATGAACTCGCCTCCAATTCGCTTGCGCTTCTCTTCCGGATCGGTTACCGACTTTAGGCGCGCGAGAAAGCGTTCCGACGCGTCCACGCCAATTACCTTCAGCCCCAGCCGGTCGCGCAAGAGCTCGAGCGTCTCTTCAAACTCATTCTTCCGCAGCAATCCGTTGTTGACGAAAATGTTCGTCAGACGGTCGCCGATCGCTCGCTCGACGAGTACCGCCGCCACCGCCGAATCCACGCCGCCGCTCAGCGCGCCAATCGCCCGGCCATCTCCCACGCGCTGGCCAATGGCGGCAACGGTTTCGGTAATGAACGCGGCGCCGCTCCAGTTGCGTGCGGCTCCGCACACCTCGAACACAAAATTCCGCAGGATCTCCGTCCCGCGTTCGGTGTGCTGCACCTCGGGATGAAACTGTACGGCGTAGATGCGCCGCTTCACGTCTTCGGCGGCGGAAATGGCATTGGCAGTGCGCCCCGTAATCGCGAAGCCAGGTGGCAGGGTGCGCACTTGATCGCCATGGTTGTTCCAAACTCGCAATTCCCCCGCAAATCCCCCGAACAGGCGCGATGAGCCGCACAGATCAAGCTTGGCGCGGCCGTATTCCCGGCGGCCGGCCCGCTGCACCTCGCCGCCCAGCGTATGCGTGATCCACTGCAATCCATAGCAGATACCGAGCACCGGGAGTCCAAGATTCAGCACGTCCGGATCGCACTTGGGCGCGCCCGCGTCGTACACCGAACTCGGTCCACCGCTCAGAACGATGCCTACCGGCTCGAGCGCGCGTATCTCGTCCACCGAAGCCGTACAGGGCAGAATTGACGAGAAGACCTGCTGTTCGCGGACCCTCCGCGCGATGAGCTGCGTGTACTGCCCTCCAAAATCGAGGACTACAATGCCGCCCCGCTCGCTCTTGGGACGGGGTTCCGCCATGCTTGCGCTTGCAGTCGCCATAGTCTCCTTCTTCATCGGCTCACGGTTTAGCAACGCATCTCACGCAATTCGCAGCACTCTCACCGAACGACAAGGTTCACCAGTTTGTCCGGCACGACGATTCGTTTGACTATGCTCCTGCCGCCCAGCAGTTCGCTGACCTTGGGTTCAGCGAGCGCGCGTTCGGCCAGCAACTCTTGGTCAAGACCCGCATCCACAACAATCCTTCCGCGGACCTTGCCATTGATCTGCACCACCACTTCCACTTGCGATTCCGCCGTCAACTCGGCGCGATACGCCGGCCAAGCCGACCGCGCCAAACCGCCCTCGTGCCCCAGCATCTCCCACAGCTCTTCCGCGAGATGCGGGGCCATAGGCGCAATCATCAGCGTGAGAAAATCGAGCACTTCCTTCACGACCTCCCGTCGCGCTCCTTCACCGAGCGGCTCCTGCGCGTGAATCTCGTTCACCAGCTCCATGATCACCGCGATCGCACTGTTGAAGTGCCACCGCGATTCGAAGTCGTGCGTCACGCGCCGCAACGTCTGGTGCGTCTTGCGCAGCAGGGCCTTCTCTTTCTCGGTCGCGTCCGCCAAATCGGAAGACCCGACAGTGCCTTTCACTGAGTCCGCGTGCCGGTCAACCAACCGGAACACGCGGCTCAAAAACCGCGAGCAGCCCTCCACGCTCTGCTCGCTCCATTCCATGTCTTTCTCGGGAGGCGCGGCAAAAAGCGTGTAGAGCCGGCCGGTATCGGCCCCGTATTTCACCGCCATATCCATCGCGCCGACGACGTTGCCTTTCGACTTCGACATGGCCGTCCCGCCTTTCAGCACGAGGCCTTGGCAGAATAGCCTTGTGAACGGTTCGGCCGCGGCGAGCAGCCCGAGATCGCGCATCACCCTGCAGAAAAATCGCGCGTAGAGGAGGTGCAAAATCGCATGCACGATGCCGCCGATATACTGGTCCACCGGAAACCAATAGCGCGCCAGCGCCGGATCGAACGCTTGACGATCGTTGTGCGGATCGAGATAGCGGAGGAAATACCAGGACGAATCCACGAACGTATCCATCGTGTCCGTCTCGCGCCGCCCCGCGCCGCCGCACTTCGGACACTTCACGTTGACGAACTCCGGCGTCCCCGCCAGCGGCGATTGCCCCATGCCCGTAATGGAGACTTCCTCCGGCAACTTCACCGGCAGTTGATCGTCCGGGACGGGCACCATTCCGCAGTGCTCGCAATAAATTACCGGAATCGGCGTGCCCCAATAGCGCTGGCGCGAAATACCCCAATCGCGCAGCCGATAGGTCGTTTCGCCTTTCCCAAAGCCGCGCGCCTCTGCATCCGAGGTCATCTTCGCGAGCGCTTCTTCTGAAGCCAGGCCGCTGTAAGGCCCCGAATTCACGAGTCTCCCATAATCGGTGTAGGCCTGCTTCTGTGTCGGGCTGGGCAACGGCGCAGCTTCCGCCGGCTGGATCACAATCGGAATTGGCAACCCGTATTTGGTGCAGAATTCGAAATCACGTTCATCGTGCGCAGGCACCGCCATCACCGCTCCGGTACCGTACTCCATCAACACGAAATTCCCCACCCAGATCGGAATCTTGGTGCCGGTAAACGGATTCACGGCGTGGCCGCCGGTGAAAAGGCCTTCTTTCTCAGCCGTCTCGAGGTCCTCGGCCTTTACCGACGTCTGCCGCATCCGCGCCAGTTGCGCCTTGGCCTCTGCCTTCGCGGGTGACACCGCCAGCAGTTCGTCCACCAACGGGTGCGCAGGAGCCAGGATCACGGCAGACGCGCCATAAATCGTATCAATCCGCGTGGTGAAAACTTCCACGCTTTTCCCGCGGAGTTCCACCACATCAAAACGCACGCGCGCCCCGCGCGATTTGCCGATCCAGTTCCGCTGCATGGCGATGACGCGCTCCGGCCAGCCCGGAGCGATCACGTCCAACCCCGCCAGCAGTTCTTCGGTGTAACGCGTGATCCGGAAGAACCACTGCTCAATCTCGCGCGATTCCACACGCGTATCTTCGTGCCTCCAGCAGCACCCGCTGACGACCTGTTCGTTTGCGAGCACCGTCGCGCACTTGGGACACCAGTTCACGCGGCTCTTCTTGCGATAGGCCAAATCTCGTTCGAGCATGCGCAGGAAGAGCCACTGGTTCCATTTGTAGTATTCCGGATCGCACGTCGCGATTTCGCGCCGCCAATCGTAGCTGAACCCGAACCGGTAGCAGACCTTCTTGAATTCAGCCGCGTTGCCCAGCGTCCACTCGCGCGGATGAATGTTGCGCTGTATCGCCGCGTTCTCAGCAGGCAGGCCAAATGCGTCCCAGCCCATCGGGTGCAGCACGTTGAAGCCGCGCATGCGCCGATAGCGCGCCACCGTGTCGCCGATGGTGTAATTCCGCATATGGCCCATGTGCAGCGTACCGGAAGGATACGGCAGCATTTCAAGCACGTAGTATTTTGGTTGTGGAGACTGGTCGTCCGCGCGGAATGCGTCTTGCTCTTCCCAAACTCGCTGCCACTTGGACTCGATTTCCTGGGGGATATACTCCGCCACGATTCCCTAACCTCTTCTCCGCGACTTTCGGGCTTTCGATTTCGACGGCACAGCCTTCGGGCGCCTCGCGCTTTTGGCGCGGAGCTTCCGCTTCGCCACCGGGCTCGCCCTCTTTCTCTTCGTCCGCTTTTTCTGTGTCCTACGCCCCGCCACCGCGCGCCCTGTTTCCGCAGCCTTCCGAACCTTCACCAGCATCGAAAATCCATCCTCGGCGTCCGGCACCTGCTCCGCTGCAACGCCCACCAGCTTCCAGAGCGCCGCCACGTTTCGCCGGTCGTCGCCGGGTTCGTCAATCGGAGTCTCCAGTAAGAATGCGCGCCCTGGTACGCGCTTCGGGGAAAGCAGCGGATGGCGCAGCAAACGCTCAAGCGCCTCCAGACCGATCTTTCCTCGCCCAATGTGCTCGTGACGATCCACCCGCGAGCCGTGCAGTGTCTTCGAATCGTTCACGTGGAGCGCCATCACGCGATCCAGTCCCACCGTGCGCTCCACCAACTGAAGCGTCTGTTCCAGACCTTCTTCGGTGTGGATCGAATAACCGGCCTGAAACAGGTGCGCCGTATCCAGGCAAACTCCCAAGTCGAGCTCCGGCACGCCGTTCAAGATCGCGGCCAGTTCCTCGATTTTCGCGCCGAGCGAGTTGCCCATCCCAGCGGTGTTCTCAATCAGGATGTCCATCGCACCCAGGTTGATCCCGCGCGCGGACTGCCGGAGCGATTCGGCCACGACCGACGTCGCGGCCATTGTGTTGCCGTCGCGCGCCGAGCCGGGATGGACGATCAGGTAGTCCGCGCCTAGCGACATCGCGCGCACGATCTCATCGCGAAACGTTTGTATCGTCCGCACGCGCGCTACCGGGTCGCTCGAAGCCAGGTTGATCAGGTAATTCGCGTGGATCGCCACCGGCCCCAGCGACAATTCTCTGCGCCGCGCCAGGAACCGCGCTGTATCCACGTCCGGAATACGGGTTCGCCCGGGGCGCGGCCACATCCGCGGGCTGGTCGAAAATATCTGTAGCGCGTTGCAGCCGAGCTTGTGCGCAATATCGAGCGAACGGGCGATATCGCCCGCTATGGTCGTGTGAATTCCGATGCGAAAGCTGCCGTCTCGCCAAGCGGGGGGAGCGGTGGGAGGCTCCGGCTCGGGACGGTATTCGTCCTCGGGGTCATACACTACATCCAGTTTACGCTCTGGCTCGGACATGTCAGGTATGGGCTCGCTGAGACGGCAGAAGAGCTCTAAGTTTTCATTTTAGCTGAGCTTGCGCTGCGTGCAAAGGATTCTCGCATGGGCCTGCCATCGGCCTGCTTGAAATGGCGCCCGCCGACGGACCGCAACAATACTCGTCGCGCCGGGTTTAGTAGATTGCGGTTTCGACACGACACGATCCCGGAGCCTTGAAGGCACCTCGGGGTTGAAGTAACCTCGAACTGCACACGTTCCCCCCGGTCTGGCCCCAGCCCGATGCGGCGCCCAGGTTCAGCCGCTTAGCCATTCGGCAGCTGCCGCGTAATAGAAGAATGATCTAACGAGGTGACACAATATGCGTAACTTTCGTACCATGGGTTGGCTCTTGCTCGCGCTCTTGATGCTAGCGATTCCGACAGCATCTCATGCGCAGATCGCCGTCGGAGTTTCGATTAGGATCGCTCCACCCATTCTGCCGGTGTACGCCCAACCGATGTGCCCTGAACCGGGATACATCTGGACGCCCGGCTACTGGGGCTACGGTTCTGACGGCTACTACTGGGTTCCCGGCACGTGGGTGATGGCACCCGAGGTCGGCTTCCTCTGGACTCCCGGCTACTGGGGTTGGGGAGGCGGTCTCTACGCCTGGCACGGCGGCTATTGGGGCCCGCACGTGGGATTCTATGGGGGCGTTAACTATGGCTTCGGCTACGGGGGCGTCGGGTTCGCCGGCGGCTATTGGAACCACGGCGTCTTCGCCTATAACCGCGCGTACTCGAACGTAAACGTCTCTGTGATCCACAATACCTACACGAAGACCGTGATCAACAGCAACACGACGATTAATCGCACCAGCTACAACGGGGGCGCCGGCGGGATCAACGCGCGTCCCACGGCCGATGAAGAGGCCGCCGCGCACGAGCACCACATCGATGCCACGTCTGCGCAAGTACAGCACGAGCACGCCGCCAGCACCAACCGCGCCATGCTTGCATCCGAGAATCATGGCCGGCCAGCTATCGCCGCCACGTCGAGGCCGGGTGAATTCAGCGGCCACGGCGTTGTCGCTGCTCGCGATGCCGGTGCCGTCCATGCCAACGACCGTCCGCCCACGAGTGGCGCTGGCGGGTCTCCCAATCATCCCGTACCGGCGGATCGCACTGTGGGTTCAGGGAATGATCGGCCCAAGACCGCCACCGCCGGCAATGCAGCCAATGGCGGACACCCGAACAACGCGGCGCCTGCCGACCGGAAGGTAAACACGCCCCCGGCCAGCAGCAACCACTCAAACGCAAAGCCGCAGAGTAAGTCGGCTCCAAAGCCCAAGCCAAGCAAGCCGTCCAAGGGTGACAAAAAGGGCGAAGACCACGGCAGGGGTTAAGCGAAGTAAAGAGCTAAATCTCAATTCACGCGCCGGGGACTTTAGAATCCCCGGCGTTTTTTGCCTCAAGGTTAATCGAAACCGCTTCACTTCGCTTTGGCGCTATCTGCGCGCGGCTTTTTCGCTGACACCGGAGGTTCGCCGGGAATCACCACAACACTCTTGGCCACCGAATCGAACACGAAGTATTCTGCGGGAGTAGCGGATTTCAATTCGAGCAATTGGCTTTTCGCTTCCTCGAGGGACCGGACCGCACAGACCCACATCGGTGTGCCATCGGGAAGCTTCCTGAAGATATCGTACGGGGACTCCATATCGGCCTCAGCCAGAGAACCTGCGCTTCGCGCGGGCGGAGTAACAACAACCGAACTGCATTAGGAAGTGTTACTCTCGCGGATCGGCAAAGTGAAGGACGCTCACGGTGTGCCCCCGGTTGCGCCTTATTCTTTCCCTGGCACTTTTCACGAATTGGACGCGCCCTGCGCCGCCGGCCCCAAACCGGCGAGCACGCCATCAATCTCGACCATGGCCTGGTCTATCTGGCGCAGCCGTTCTTCCCTATCCTCAATCATGGCGGAGCCGGCCACCGCAGCCACCGCTTCGCGTACTTGCCGGTTTAAATCGGCGATTAGGGCCATGCGCTCTTTCAGCCGTTCGAAACTCGCCTTCTCATAGCTGGCCGAAAGATAAAACAATAGAAAAAGCGCCCCCAGGGTTCCGATCGCGATGTCGTTCAGCAACGTGGACGCTCCGGAGATTCCTAACTTCGAAAGAATCAAGTCAATCGTGTAGCTCGCCGCAAAAAGCACCAGCCCGGTCACAACCGCAGGCCGAATCCGGTCAAACGCCAGCCAAGCCGGCAGCATCCTCTTTTGTGATTCCACAGATTTTCTCCTAGGGCTCATGACAAGCATACGCCATGCGCCGCCAAACCGCCCGCCAAAGTCCAAGCGAGACCGCAGCTTGATGCACAGGATCCGGCTGCGAGAGCCGACGCGCTCTGCTCCGCGGTAGACCTGCCTTCTTGCCTCCGTCTCTTTGCCTCCCGCGTCACACCTGCATTAGACTGAATGCTCCCAATCACACAAACGGCACCGCTAACTTGGCGCGGCCGTTTTGCAGCCAGGAGCCGTCAATGCTTGTCGTCATGGAAGCGCATGCCACCGAGCAACAGATACGCGCCGTTTGCGAGCGTATCGAATCCGCCGGGATGAAGGCGCACCCGATCCCAGGCGCTGCTCGCACCGCCATCGGTATCACGGGCAACACGGGCGCGGTGGACGTCGGAACGTTGGAAGGCATGTCGGGGGTCGTCGAATGCATACCGGTCAGCAAACCATACAAGTTGGTGAGCCGCGAGCTCAAGGAAGATAACAGCGTTGTCTCGATCCCGACTCCCGCCGGATTGGTACAGATCGGCGGCAATGCCGTCGCGCTGGTGGCCGGGCCTTGCGCCGTCGAAACGCGCGAGCAGGCGCTCGCCATCGCCAAAGGCATCGCCGGCTCCGGCGTAAAGCTTTTTCGCGGCGGCGCCTACAAGCCGCGCACTTCTCCGTACAGCTTTCAGGGACTCGGCGAAGAAGGCCTGAAGATTCTGAGCGAAGTTCGCGAGCGCTACGGGTTTGGCATCGTCACCGAAGCCGTGGACCACGAAAGCCTCGACCTCGTGGAGAAATATGCCGACGTGATCCAGATCGGCGCGCGCAACATGCAGAATTTTTCACTGCTCAAGTGCGCCGGCCGGGCGAAGAAACCCGTGCTCCTTAAGCGCGGATTGTCCGCGACGCTCGACGAATTCCTGATGGCAGCGGAGTACGTAATGTCAGAAGGAAACTACCAAGTGATCCTGTGCGAGCGTGGTGTCCGCACCTTCGCCGACCACTCGCGCAACACGCTTGATCTCACCGTGGTTCCTGCGGTCAAGCGGCTCAGCCACCTGCCGATCGTCGTGGACCCGAGCCATGGCACGGGCCGGCGCAACAAAGTTTTGCCGCTCTCTCGCGCCGCCGTCGCGGTGGGAGCCGACGGTATCCTGGTCGAGGTCCATCACGACCCCGACAACGCGCTCTCCGACGGCATGCAATCCATTCTGCCCAGTGAGTTTTTGCAGCTCACCGAAGAAGTCCGCCAAATCGCCGCCGTTCTCCACCGCTCCATAAATTAACCAGTCCGTTGCAGATAAACCGCGCCCGACGCCATCACGTCGCGCGTGAACTGATATCATGCGTCGAACATGCGCCGGCGAATTCCCTATCGGCTCCTGATCGTCATCGCAATTCTCGTCGGACTTGCAGCGCGCGAAATTGCCATCCAGCAGAAGCCCTCTTTTCTTCGGCCGGGGCTGAAGCTTTCCGCCTATGTCGCCGACGTCGGAGATGGCGCCGTCTCCGTGGTGGATTTGGTGAGCCTCAACGTGCGCGCCACGGTTCCGGTTGGCCCTGAACCTTCCGGTTTGCGGGCGCACCCCACGCGCAAGGAAATTTGGGGCGTCTCGACCGGCGGCGGCTACCTCTGGATTCTCGACGCGCCAACCGATCGTGTCGTCGCGCGAATCCCTGTCGGCGCCGCGCCCTATGCTGTGGACTTCTCGCCCGACGGCCGGCGCGCCTACGTCGCGGCATCGGGCGCAAACATGGTTCTCGCAATTGATTGCCGATCGCGAGCGATTTCAAGAACGGCTCGCACGGGCCGCGGACCCTGGCTGGCACGCGTCACGCCTGATGGCAAATCGGTGGTCGTGACGAATCGCGACGACGCCACGCTGCAGGTGTTCGACGCGGAGACGCTGGCGCTGCGCGCCACAATCCCCGTCGCTGCTGGACCCTCGCAAATCGCCATTCTCCCGGATAGCTCAATAGCCTTTGTCTCGGCGACAACGGCAAACCAGATTTCCGTCGTGGACTTGCGCCGCTATGCCCTGCTGAGCAATCTACCTCTTCCCGGAAAACCCGAAGCGCTGTTGCTCAAACCCGATGGCGGCGAGCTCTACGTGACCGTGCCCGAGGCGCACGGACTCGCCATCATCAACACGTGGACGCATGAGCTGGCGGATTCGATGTTGCTTGGCTCGATGCCGCGCGACGGCACTATCTCGCCGGACGGCTCGACGCTCTATATTGGCGACTCCGCCGCGAATCGTATCCTGGTGGTGGACTCTGCCTACCGCACGCTGCGTTCTGCCGGCGCCGGGATCGGAGCCGCGGGAGTCCCTCCCAACGTGGGCTCGCGGCCAGGCGTTTGTGAACTGGTGCCCAGCGGCGACCTATTGCTCGCCGTCGACGAAGGCTCGAATGACCTCGCGGTGATTCGCATCCGCCAGCAGGACCTGGTGCTTATCACGCTCGTGCCTGTCGGAAATTCGCCGCGCGATCTCGCCATCAAGCTGTACTGACCACCGTCACGGAAAAAGCTGTCTTCAGCTCACCACTGCTTGGCCTTGAGCCGCGCTACAGCTTGGGCCAGGCGAAAACGTCTGTGCCAAGACGAATGTCGAGCCAGCCTTCTGCTGGCAGCACGTCCACGGGCAGACCGCCTTGCCAGAGCGAAACGTTGAGCGAGAGCGCGCTGCGGCCTACGCATTCGATCAGGCTGCGTCCGATCGAAACCTCGAGAATGCTGCCGAAGGCAGCCGTCATATGCAGGCTCGAGCCGAGCGGACAGACGTCGCTCATCTCCACATGGAACCCGGAGACGCAGCCGTCCGCAACGTTGACATGAACCCGCAGCTCCCGCGCGGCGCGAATAACGACGCGAAATTCACAATCGCGCAGATTCTTCGCCACCTCGGCCACCGGATCAACGCGCAGGTACAATTGATCGTCATCAAATCCATAGTGCAGGGCGTTCAAGAAGTAGGCGCGGCCGTGCATCGAACCCAAGCGCCGGTCGGCTGAATAAAGCCCCGCGCCGAGCCATTCAAAGTAATTCGTTTCGCGCCCGTCTACGCTGGCGTGGAGAAACGTCTGCGGCTGCACAGCTTGCGCGTGCTCGGGCTGCAGTTTGATCGGCTCGGCCAATTCGTCGGGCGCTTCGCGTCCAAGGCGGAGATAAACTTCGGTGAGGAGAGTCCGGTAGAAAGCATCAAACTCCGCATCGTTTGCCGTGCTGTGTTCAGGGCCGTACCACCAGCACCAATCGCTGCCTTCCGCGGCGAGCAATGCTTCATATGCATTGGCGAGCTGCTCTTCGGTGGGCGCTTGCGGGCTTCCCTGATCGTGCGCGTTCTTCGCGCGGTCATAAGTATCGCGAGCAGCGCGGAGCAACGTCCATGCCGCGATATCCTCCGGGCTGCCGATCCAAACATCGAAATTTGCGTTGATCCACGAACCCGGCACCACGGATTGCACCGTGGATATTTCACCGGCGCCATCGAGCGCCTCGGAAGCCGTCAGCGCGCGAATATCGGGATCGGATTCGATGCGGCGGTAAAATTGGCGCAGAAATTCGCGGCCGTTTCCCGGAAAATACTCCCACGCGTTTTCGCCATCGAGAATCACAGATACCGTCAGCGGGCGCTCGCATCTGCACTCGTTCGCCAATGGCGCGAATGCGGCAGTGAAAATCCTCGGCGGCCGCGGACGCGCTCATCCGGCTGTAAACGAAGCCGACAAGGTCGGAAAGATAGTGGTCGCGAAAAAAGCCCGTAATTTCCTTTTCGCCACGGCGCACGCGCAGCGGCGAATAGAGGCGCTCGGCATTCGCCGGGATGCCGGACGCATCGCGTCCAAAGCCAATGCCAAGCGTACGGCCGAGCACACCTTCGTCCGTGCCGAACCAGCGGAATCCGAGTTCGGCGGCGAATTCGAGCGCTCTGATCCGAGACCGAACCCTCGGAAGGCCATAAGCCCGACAGGCGGCTGCCCGAATGTACGCTCGTGGTAGCTGCGCGCGCGCCGCAGTTGTTCTCGTGCATCTTCCGGATGCTGAAACGGCGGCTGCAACGGAGGGCCGCTCGGATTCGAAATGCGTCCGCTATCGGTATCGCAGATCAGCGGCAGAATCGGATGGTAGTACGGCGTCGTGGAAATTTCGATCTGCCCACTATCCAGCGCGCGGCGATATTCCGGCAACACATCATGTAACAGTTGAAGTTGCTTCTCGCGAAGCTCCTGTTTGTCCTCTTCGCGTGAAATTCGCGCCCTTGCGCGCCAAGCGCTGTAGGAGAGGGTCGTCAGCCAGCCACTGTTCGTCCATCCAGGCAAGCTGAGAGAGAGTTGCAGATCCCGCCAATCGCGCAAACTGAATGTCTCTACCGGCTGCGAATCGTCGCTTGCCTGCTGATACCAGTCGAACAGCTCCGCGAATCGCGGCCACCGCCGAAGCAGATTATCATGATTGATCTGAAACGCGCGTTCCAGAATCTCAAGCTTTATCTTTAACATCTAGCCGTTCCGCCGGACGAAACGCCAGATCGAACCATGGCTCGTCAAATGTTCCGCTGGCATATTCCTCAAGTTGCGCCCCAAGCGAGGGCACAACATTGAAGGTGGCGTGCACTTTCGGAAACTCGCGCAAGACGTGCACCATGCCCCAGTAATCCTTCAGCGCGTGCAGCCGCGTCCACGGCAGCATGTAGCGTCCGGTTGCCGGATCGCGATACTGCGGCTGGTGCATGTGCCATAACAAAACCAGATGAACGCGATTCATTCTCCGCTCTTGCGATCTCTTGTCGACCGCCTTTCGCGAGTAGTTCGGCATGCTAGAATGGCGGCACTCCAGCGATGCGACTGATCAACCGCTACATCTGCCGCGAAGTATTTTCCCACGCGCTGCTGGGTCTCGTCATATTTACATTCGTTTTCTTCATTCCACAACTTGTGCGCTTGATGGAATTCGTAGTGCGCCATTCGGCCTCGCCGGGCACGGCTGGCGCTGCTATTTCTGTGCACGTTTCCGCGCGTGTTGACGTTCACGCTGCCGATCGCCGTCCTGGTCGGCGTGCTGATCGGCCTCGGCCGCATGTCCGCCGATAGCGAACTGATTGCGCTGAGTGCGCTGGGCGTGGGACTGCGCCGCGTGCTGCGTGCCGGTGGGCGTGCTCGCTGTCGGCACCGAGTCATTTTGACGTTGGCGCATGACGCTATGGGCCGAGCCCGCGGCGCTGCGCACCATCCGTCGGACTTCAAGACAGAATTGCTGGCGTCGCAGGCATCCTTTCAGATTCAGCCTCGCGTGTTCGATGAGCGCTTCCCGCACATGGTGCTTTACGTGGAGGATGCCACCGCTTCGGCCACGCATTGGCGCGGCGTGTTTCTCGCGGAAACCGGCTGGCCGAGGAAACTCGCAACTTACTCTGGCGGAAGATGCCATTGTAATTGCCGACCGCGCGCGAGGGCAAGTCTGGAGCTACATCTGCGCGACGGCAGCACGCACGAGTATCGCGGCCGAGCAGCCGGATCATTACAACGTTTCGACGTTTGGCCGAGAGCGATTTCCCGGTCGAAGTTTGAGGAGCCGGCGCAAGCCGCTCCAGCGAGCCGAGCAATGCGGAGCGCTCGATCGAGTGACACTGCTGGCGGCAACGGGTCCGGCACGGCGCGACGCTCGCGGTCGAAGTTGCAGGAGCGATTTGCCTTTCCCGGCGCCTGCATGGTGTTTGCATTGCTGGCGGTGCCGCTTGCGGCGCGGCCCCGGCGCGGCGGACGCGCCATGGGCTTTATCGTCTCGCTGCTGTTGGTCTGTGGCTACTACTTGATTCTGTGCTCGGCACCGGATTCGCGCGGCAAGGAAAGCTTTCGCCGGCGGCTAGGCATCTGGGCGGCGAATTTTTTCACCGGCTTCTTTGGCCTCGCGTTGTTGCCGGGAATGGAGCATATCCGCGGCGAAAATTGGTTCCATCATGCGCTCGCGGCGATATCCGCGTGGGTCCGCGACTTGCGTTTTCGGCAAGACGAAAGCGGCTTCGGCGGCACGCGCAACGAACGGCGAACAATGGGTCACGCCCGGGCTCGCTTCCGGTACTCCGATCCGGCCCAACATTGACCCGCGTGCGATATCGCTGGGGATTTCCGCAGAAAATGGACTTGTACGTCTTCGAAATTTCCTTTTCTATTTTGGGCTGCATCCTGGTGGGGTTTATTTTTCTCTTTGAAGTTTTCACGTTCTTTGAATTGCTCGACGATATCGCGCGGCATCACACGCCTTTCATCATTGTGCTGAATTACTTTCGTTACAACATACCCTTTCCTTTTTTACCAGATCGCGCCGCTGGGCGCGCTGGTAGCGGCGCTGGTGACGATCGGCGTGATGACGAAAAACAATGAGATCGTCGCGTTCAAGGCCGAGCGGCGTCAGCCTGTACCGCCTCGCGCTGCCGTTGATCGCCGCGAGCGCCGCTCTGGCTGCGGATTGCTGGTGCTCGACAACACGTTATCTTGCCCGAAGTTCAATCAGCGCCAGGACGAGCTCCGCAACGAAATCAAAGCCCGGCCCGCGCAAACCTATCTGCAAGCCAACCGGCGATGGATTTTCGGCAACGGCGAAAAGATCTACAACTACGCCGTCTTCGATCCCGACCAGAACCTCTTCGGCGGGCTCAACGTCTTCGAACTCGATCCGCAAACCTTTCAATTGCGGCGCCGCGTGCATGCAGACCGCGCCGTATGGTCCTCGCAGCAGAACACGTGGCTATCGAGCGACGGCTGGGTGCGGGATTTCGATGGGCCGCACATAGTGCGCTACTCACCTTTCAGGAAGTATGTACTTGCCGAACTCTCCGAGCCGCCCAGCTACTTCAATAGTGAAGTCCGGCAATCGCAAGAGATGGATTGGCGCGAGCTCAAAAATTACATTAGCGAATTGCAGCAGGAAGGATTCGACGTCGCGCGCTTGACCGTACAGTTGCAAAAGAAACTGGCGTTCCCCTTGATCGCTCCGATCATCACGCTGCTGGCGATACCCTTCGCATTGCTGGTCGGCACGCGCGGCGCGGTGGGAGGATTGGCCATGGGGGTCGGAATCGCCATCGTCTACTGGGCGGCCTCGAATTTACTTGAGGCTTTGGGGGGAGTGGGCCAGCTTCCCGCACTGCTGGCGGGATGGGCACCCGACGCCATCTTCCTTTTGTTGGCCAGTTATTTCTTCTTGAAGATGCCTACCTGACGCGATGCTTCATGTATTACTTGCGTTTTCCCGCTCAACATGGCTCACAAGGTAAGCTGCTAGCATTCTCAAATCTAAGGTTAAAGTCCTCCATGAAATCTCTGGTCGATCTCCCATGGGCTGTGCGACCCGCAATGAGCCTTACTTCGAGCATCACCGCAATTCTCTGCCCGCCGACATACGCCAGCAAGCGCGCCGACCGCCTACCGCTCTACCCAACCCCAAATCGTTAGGCCGCTTTCTTCCGGCCTGGTTTCGCCGGCTTCCTCATCTTCTTGCTTGCGGACTTTTCCTCGATCACGGCCTGCGCTGCGGCCAGCCGCGCAATCGGCACGCGGAAGGGCGATGCGCTGACGTAGTCCATGCCGACTTCGTGGCAGAACTTCACGCTCTCCGCGTCGCCGCCGTGTTCGCCGCAGATACCGATCTTTAGTTTCGGATCGTCGCGCGCCCGCGTTCGATCGCCCAGCGGATCAGCATGCCGACGCCATCTCGGTCGAGCGTCTGGAACGGATCGTCCTTGAAGATCCCGGCCTTCTTCTCGTCCACATAGTCGGGCAGGAAGCGGCCAGCGTCATCGCGCGAAAGGCCCATCGTCGTTTGCGTCAGATCGTTCGTGCCGAAGGAAAAGAATTCAGCCACCTCGGCGATCTGATCGGCAAGCAAGGCCGCGCGCGGCAATTCGATCATCGTGCCGACCAGATATTCGACTTTTACGCCTTTCTCATGCATTACTTCAGTATGCGACGCGACGCGTCGCATCGGTGAGAATTTGAAGCTCCTTCTTGTCGAGAGTGAGCGGATGCATGATCTCAGGCAATACTTTAATCTCTACTTTTCTTGCACTCGATCGCCGCTTCGATGATCGCGCGCACCTGCATCTCGAGAATTTCGGGATATGTGATGGCCAGCCGGCAGCCGCGATGGCCGAGCATCGGATTGGCTTCATGTAACTGTTCGACTCTGCGGCTGACAACTTCGACGTCTACACCGATCTTCTCGGCAAGTTCCTTCTGCTTTTCGGGATCGTGCGGAACGAATTCGTGCAGCGGAGGATCGATCAGCCGGATGGTGACCGGAAAGCCGTCCATGGCCTTGAAGATGCCGATGAAATCGCGGCGCTGGAACGGCAGCAGCTTGGCCAGCGCCTTTCTTCGTGGCTTCGGGCGAATCGGCGACGATCATTTCCTGAATGGCGAGCTGGCGCTCGATGCTCTTCTCCGGCTGCTCGAAGTCCTTGAAGAACATGTGCTCGGTGCGGCACAGGCCGATGCCTTCGGCGCCCATTTCGCGCGCCTTCGTCGCATCGTGCGGCGTATCGGCGTTGGTGCGCACGCCGAGCCGGCGGAAGGAGTCGGCCCACTTCATCAGCTCGTAGTAAGTCTTCGGCAGTTCGGGCGTCACCAGATCCACTTCCCTTCGAAGACGACGCCTTCGTTGCCGTCGAGCGTGATCCAATCGCCTTCGCTTGACGACGTGTCCGCCGGTCCGCATGCGTCTTCTTCGAGTAGTCGATGTCCAGTGCTCTCGCAGCCGACGATGCAGCACTTGCCCCAGCCGCGCGCAACCACGGCCGCGTGGCTGGTCTTGCCCCCGGTCGCCGTCAGGATTCCCTGCGCGACGAACATCCCGCCCACGTCCTCCGGGCTGGTTTCCCGGCGGACGAGAATCACTTTCTCGCCCTTTTGAGCCCATTCTTCGGCTTCCTGGGCGCTGAAAACGGCTTGCCCGTCGCGGCGCCCGGGACCGCGTTGATACCCTCGCAGAGTTTGCGCTTCTGCAGATCGCCGCGGGATTCGCATCGATCACCGGATAGAACAGCCGCTCGATATCTTCGGGCTTTACTGCGCTCGATGGCTTCTTCCCGCGTGATCAGGCCTTCGTTGGCCATGTCCACCGCGATGCGGAACGTTGCGGGGGCGTGCGCTTGCCGATGCGCGTTTGCAGCATGTAGAGCTTGCCCTCTTCGACGGTGAACTCCATGTCCTGCATGTCGCGGTAGTGCTTTTCGAGGAGCTCGCGGACGTTTTCGAGTTGCTTGTACACTTTCGGCATGCGCTTGGCCATTTCGTTAAGGTGCATCGGCGTGCGGATGCCGGCGACGACGTCTTCGCCCTGCGCGTTGATCAGGAAATCGCCGTAGAAAGTCTTCTCGCCGGTCGAAGGGTCGCGCGTGAAGCAGACGCCGGTGCCGGAGTTCTCGCCAGTATTGCCGAAGACCATCTGCACGACGTTCACGGCTGTGCCCAGCAGGCCGGTGATTTTCTCCACGCGGCGATAGGTCACCGCCTTCTCCGCCATCCAGGACTCGAACACCGCGCCGATCGCACCCCAGAGCTGTTCGATCGGATCTTCGGGGAAATCCTTGCCGGTTTTTTTCTTAAAGTGTTCCTTGTACTCCTTCACCAATTCCCGCCAACCTTCGGCGGGAACTTGAGTGTCGTCTTTCACCCTAGCGCGAGATTTCATGTCGCGCAGCAAATGCTTCAAGTTCTTCTTTCGGTAAGCCGATCACCACGCTCGAATACATCTGCACGAAGCGGCGATAGGCATCCCAGGCGAAGCGCTCATTCTTCGTGTTCTTGGCCAGAGCTTCGACGGATTTATCGTTCAGGCCGAGGTTCAGAATCGTTTCCATCATTCCCGGCATGGACCGCGCCGAGCCGGAGCGCACGCTGACCAAGCAGGGGATCCTTGGCGTCGCCCAGCTTCTTGCCGGTGACCTTCTCCAGGCGCTTCAGGTTTGCCTGTACCTCGGCCGCGAAGCTCGGTCGGATACTTCTGGTCGTGCTTCAGGTAGTAGTCGCAGCACTCCGTGGTGATCGTGAACCCGGCCGGGACCGGGAGGCCGATGCGGGTCATTTCCGCGAGCCCGGCGCCCTTGCCGCCGAGCACATCCTTCATCTCGCCGTCGCCTTCCGCTTTGCCTGCTCCAAAAAAATAGACGTATCTCTTCACCGTAGCTGTCCTTTCCTGTAATTCGGTATTCAAGTTCTTCTTAAAACGTAAGTGAATTTGTCGGCGCGCCGACTTGCGTCTGTCACGCACACGCAGCATCGCGAGAGGCCTTATCGGCTGTCGCCCGTCGCGATCTCGGAAAAATCTGCGATCGTCGAAAACTCCCAGAGCAGTTCCGCGAGCAGCGTCAGCCGATTGCGGCGCACCCCTTCGTTTTCCGCCATGACCAAGACGTCGTCGAAGAAACGGTCCACCACGGGGCGCATGTCGGCGATGCTTGCAGCGCCTCGCGATACTTCCCCGCCCGCTTGTCTGCTGCGGCCCGCTTCGCAGTCGCTTTCGCTGCCTCGTGGAGGACGCGCTCGGCCGGCTGCTCAAAAAGCTCCGCGTTCACACCGGCATTTGCCATTTCTCTGCCGGGCCGGCCTTCTCAATAATCTTCCGGATGCGCTTGAACGAGACGGCAAGGGGCTCAAAATTCTTCGTCTTCCGAATGGCCTTGACGGCTTCGATCCGGCGCACGGCATCCACCAGGTCATCCGCGCCGGCTGCCAGCGCGGCATTCACTTCGTCGTAGGCAAAGCCAAGCCGCTCTCGCATGACGAATCGCGCGCGATCCAAAATGAATTCGCGAACCTTTATTTCAATCTCCGGTTTTACTTTAATATGCGGCGCATGCTTTGCGAAGGCCTGGGCCGAAGTTGAAATCGCAGCTGAGATTGAAATGGGCAGCTTACGCTCAAGTATAATCTTAACTATCCCGAGAGCCGCGCGCCGCAAACCGAAAGGATCACTTGAACCCGTCGGCATAAGTCCGAAGCGAAACATCCGGCGAGAGCGTCAAGCTTATCGGCCAGCGCAACGGCGCAACCCGTCATGTTTGAGGGTATCTCTTCGTCCAAGCCTGCCGGACGATAATGATCGTAGATAGCTCTGGCTATTTCTTCAGGTTCTCCTTGAGATTCCGCGTAGAGACCGCCAACGATTCCTTGAAGCTCGGGAAACTCTCGAACCATGTCGGTCGAGAGATCGCACTTGGAAAGCTCGGCCGCACGGTCGGCGCTGGCCGTGCTGGCCTGAGAAATGCCCGCGGCAAACCATTGCTCCGCGAGCCATCGCGCGACCATGCGCATGCGCTCGACTTTGTCGAAGTAGCTGCCCAGTCGCGACTGGTATGTGATCTGCGCGAGCTTGGGAAATAGTCGGCCAAGGGCCGACATTTCTGGTCCGATTGCCAAAAGAACCGCGCATCGGCAAAGCGGGCGCGCAAAACACGCTCGTGCCCTGCCTGGACCAGCCCCCGCGCATCACGATCCAGATTGATCACCGCCAGAAAATGCGGCGCAAGGCCACCGCGCGATTCCAGGGCGAAGTACTTCTGGTGGCCGCGCATCACGGTGATCAGAATTTCCTCCGGCAGACTCGAGGAATGCAGGATCGAAATTGCCGAGAATCACGGTGGGATATTCGTTCAGGTAGGTGACGGTTTCCAGCAGACCGGCGTCCTGGTGCAGCTTGAAGCCGCGCTTGTCGGCTCGCTTCGTCAGTTCGCTTCGATCTTCTTGCGCCGATCCTCGGGCCGCACGATCACGAAGTTTTTCCGCAGAGCCGGCTCGTAATCCGGCGAGGTTGGGGATGGGGATATGTGCCTTCCCGAGAAAGCGGTGCCCTGCCGAGGCGCGGCCAGCGCGCACGTCAGCGATCTCGACGGGAAGAACTTTGCCGCCCAGCAGCGCCACCAGCCAGCGTATCGGGCGGATAAAGCGCAGACCCGTCTTTGCCGGTCCAATACATCGCACGCGGCCAGGGAATTTCCGCAATGGCGCGCGGAACGAATCTCGCCAAGGATCTGCTCCGCCGGGCGCCCGCGCGTGACGATTCTTGGCGGCCATATATTCGCCGCGCGCGGTCGAAACGAAGTAGGTCCTCGCCAATGTGATTCCCTGTTTGGTCGCAAAGCTCTCGGCCGCCTTTGTCGGCGTGCCGACATTGTCGTAGGCGATCGACTTCGGCGGGCCCATGACTTCGCGCTCGACTGTCGGCTTGCTTCAAAAGCAAGCCTTTGCAAATCGCAGCGATCCTGCGAGGCGCGCCAAATACTTCAACCTGATCTTTATCCAGGAGACCGTTCGTCGACAGATATTTCTCAAGTATTACTTGAAATTCAGCGCAGGCCTTGGCGATCATGCCCGCCGGAATTTCCTCGCAACCAATCTCAAGCAGGAAATCCGCCTTTGCGTTCATGCGGACTCCTTTGCCGAGGAGTCCACGACCGAAGGTTCCACTTGATCAAGGTAAAGCTGCGCCACACGGCACGCGAGTTGCCGCACGCGCCCGATCAAGGCAGCTCGCTCGGTGGTGGATATGGCGCCGCGCGCGTCCAGCACGTTGAACAGGTGGGAGCACTTCAGGCAAAGCTCATAGGCCGCCAGGACTGGAAAGCGCCGCTTTGCGCCCTGGTCTTCCCGCGGATAGGCCGCGAGCAGGCGCTTGGCTTCGTTTTCGTTCAACTCAAACATCTGCCGCGTCGCTTCAATGTCCGCGTAGTCAAAGCTGTAAGCGGAAAGCTGCTCCTCCTCCGCCAAGCGCACCTCTCCGTAGAGGCGCTTCCCGGTCCACGAAGATCGTAGACGCTATCCACGTTCTGCAGGAAAGAGGCGATGCGCTCGAGTCCGTAGGTAATTTCCACCGGAACCGGATCGAGGTCCAAACCTCCGCACTGCTGGAAGTAGGTGAACTGGGTGATTTCCAGTCCGTCGAGCAGAACTTGCCAGCCGATGCCCCACGCGCCAAGCGTCGGCGATTCCCAGTTGTCTTCTTCAAAACGAATGTCATGCACGCGGAGGTCAATGCCGATCGCGCGCAGGCTCTCAAGATAAAGTCTCCTGTACATCAGCGGGGCACGGTTTAAGTATCACTTGAAGTTGAGTGTGCTTATAGAGACGGTTCGGATTCTCGCCGTACCGCCCGTCTGCGGGCCGGCGGCTCGGCTGGATGTAGGCCACACGATAGGGGTCGAGTCCCCAGCACGCGAAGGAATGTCTCAGGGTGCATCGTCCCCGCGCCGACTTCGATATCATACGGTTGTTGAATAATGCAGTCGCGCTGCGACCAGAATTGCTGCAAGGAAAAGATGAGGTCCTGGAAGGTTAACGCCGTCGGATTTATATGATGTTTCACTTTAACTATTGGGCTCCCTCAATAAGCAGCTTCCAAGTCGCAAGCTGCTTTTCTGCGTGTCGCTCGATAATGTCCAAGAGATACCGAACAAGTTCCTTGAGTTGACTTTCGGACTGGCTAGCCTCTAGGGCTTTATCAAGTTTTTCGTGAAGCATGCGCTCGCCCGCAGCCAGTGCGGCGAGATTCACTTCCCGGCCGCCAACGCGGCAATCGCCACAGACCAGCTCCCCGGCGGCCATTTCGTATGCACCCCTGGATCGGAATTCTTTGCCGCAGTTCTGGCACCGGTCAAGACTTGGCAGCCAGCCAGCCAGGCGCACTGACCAGACGGCAAAGTAAGCCACCGGCGCCCAGATGGCCTTGCCCGACGATATGGCACGGGCGGTTAGCAAAATCAGCCGAAAGACAGGATCGGCGGCTTCCCTCTCCGGCACGACCGTTTCCGTTAGCTCGCTGACAAAAGCGAGGGCCAGCGTGGAGGCATATTCGCGCTGCGCCCCATGAAAAGATTCCAAGAGCTCACACTGCGTGATCCGCACCAGGTCGCGCGTCTCGCGCTCGTAGAACCAGATGCGGATATAGGCAAGCATCTCAAGCGTCGAACCAAAGTGGCTCTTGGTGCGCCGCGCACCGCGTGCGACACCGCGCAATCGCCCCGATGAGCGGCTGAAAAAGCTGACCAGACGATCGGCCTCGCCCATGGGGAAGCTACGCAGGACGATGGCCTCAGATTCCCTCAGCGGCATGCACGTGTCGGCGCGCCGACAGCAGCACGTGTTTTCATATCCAAGTGCGCTAGCAAGACGATTTGTACTTACCACAGGGCCCGGCGAGACGCAAATAAGAATGCTGCGTGGCGCGAGAAAAATTGCTGATGACGCAAGAGTGCCTGATCTAGTCTTTGTGATTATGAAGAGAGCATTCGCAGCAGGAAAACTAAGTCTCAAGGAAAACCTTAGGCTCGTCTGTGCGGCCGCAGGTGGCGCGTTTGCTCCGCGCAGAAAGCGCTTCACGTTATGTCAACCGCGCACCGACGTCTCGGGAAATTATGGGACGCCCTTCCCTCGCATCCGGCGCTTGCAAATTCCGCGGGCTTCGCTACAGTGCGGAACGACATGGACCGTGTTCCCTTCGTAGACGTTGTGGGTGTCGGCATAAACGCTACCGACACGCTGATCGAATTGCCGCACTTCCCTGCACTTGACTCCAAGGTTGAATTCACTCGAAGCGACGTGAAGCTGGGAGGCCAAGTCGCGAGCGCGATGGTGGCCTGCCAGACGTGGGGTCTGCGCACGCGGTACGTGGGCAAAGTGGGCGAGGACGAAGCGGCGGAGTTACACCGGCGCGAATTCGAAAAGGTAGGCGTCGAGGCGCATCTTACCGCGGTGGCTGGAGGAAAAAGCCAGAGCTCCTACATTCTGGTGGACCGCAGTTCCGGCGAGCGCACCGTGCTGTGGCAGCGGGATGCGCGAATCGCTCTGCGCCCCGAAAATATCCAGCGCGAGTGGGTCGTTCGGGCCAGGGCGTTGCTGGTGGATGGCCACGATACGGCCGCCGCAGCACAAGCGGCCGCGTGGGCTCGCCAGGCCAAGGTCCCGGTCGTCGCCGATGTGGACAATCTATATCCTGGGGTTGAAGCGCTGCTTGAGAATACAGACTACCTCATTTGCTCGAAGGAATTCCCCCACCGACTGACGGGTGAAGCGGACCTTATTCGCGCGCTGCCTGCAATTGCTGGACGCTTCGGGCTAACACTTGCGGCAGCAACCATAGGTCGTGATGGCGTACTGGCCTGGGACGGTGAAGCGCTGCATTACTCCGCGGCATTTCAAGTGCAAGCAGTGGACACAACCGGCGCGGGTGATATTTTTCACGGTGCGTTTGTTTATGCTCTTCTTGCAGGATGGGAATTGGACAAGCAACTTGAGTTTTGCTGTGCTGCGGCTGGGCTCAACTGTACGGCTTTGGGTGCGCGAGGCGCTATTCGATCACTCGTCGAAATTGAGCGTCTGGTCGCCGAGGGCCAACGACATGTCATGGCCTATCCTCGACAACTTTTTGAAAGGACACATTCAGACGGCTGTTCGAACGCAATTAAAGTATCACTTTAGCTTCTAATTTGGCCCGATGATCCCTCTCAAGGACGACACGCCGCGTTACTCGACACCCTTTGTGACGATGCTTCTGATTGCCACAAATACGATCATCTTCCTTTATCAGATATCGCTGGGGCCGCGCTTGGATCAAGAGCTGTGTTCGAATATGGCGTGATCCCCGCGCGGATTGATGCTGCGTTGGCCGGGCACGCGCAACTCGGTCTGGCATTCGAGCCGCTCTTCACCTCTATGTTTCTGCATGGAGGCTGGCTTCACCTGATCGGCAACATGTGGTTTCTATGGATTTTCGGTGACAACGTGGAAGACGCCCTCGGGCACCTCGGCTATCTGGTGTTTTACCTGTGCTGTGGTGTGGCCTCGGGCGTGGTGCACACGCTGGCAAACCCTGGGGTTCGCGGGTACCTGCTTTAGGAGCGAGCGGCGCCATTGCGGGGTCATGGGCGCATATATCGTGTTCTATCCGCGCGCACGCGTGTTGACGCTGGTCCCGTTGATCATCCTTTTCTTCACGGTGCGGCTCCCGGCGGCCGTAATCCTGGGATATTGGTTCCTGATCCAGTTCCTCAGCGGCGTTGGATCACTGGGGGTCTCTCAGGCCGCAGGCGTGGCTTGGTGGGCGCATATTGGTGGGTTTGCGCTGGGTGCGCTGATCGCCTTTCAGTTCAGGAAGCCTTATCGCCCAAGCTGCGCGTAAAAACTCTAGCCTCGAACGATCCCCTCCTTTGCCACGTGGTTTGCCATCCATTCCCCTGCCTCGCGCGTCCCCAGGGGCCCGCCGACGTCCTTCGTGGTTTTCTTGGCGGCGACGGATGCGTGGACTGCGGCACGCAGGGCCGCCGCTTCCGCGGGCCATCCGATGTGATCGAGCATCATGGCCGAGGCCAGCACCGAGGCGATGGGGTTCGCGAGATTCTTCCCGGCTATGTTCGGAGCTGAGCCGTGCACCGGCTCAAAGAGCGAAGTCCGGCCTGGGTAAATGTTGCCCGACGGGGCCATGCCCATACCGCCTGCAAGCTGCGCACCGAGATCGCTGATGATGTCGCCAAAGAGATTGCAGGTCACGATCACATCGAATTGAGAGGGATCGCGCACGACTTCCATGGCGAGGGTATCGATATAGAGGTGGCGGGACTCGATCGCGGGATACGCGACGCGGATTTCGGCAAAGACGCGCTGCCAGATGTCATGTGCGAAATTGAGCGCGTTGGATTTGTCGCTCATGCAGACGCGCTTGAGGTTGTGAGCTTGCGGCGTATTCGAAGGCATAACGAATGATGCGCTCGACGCCTTTGCGCGTGTTGACGTCTTCCTGCACGGCCACCTCGTCCGGCGTGCCCTTCTTGAAGATGCCGCCGATACCGACGTAGAGACCTTCGGTATTTTCGCGGAAGACCATGAAGTTGACGTCGCGTTCGGTGCGATCGCGCAGCGGAGTTAATGTGGAATCGAGGAGCTGGACGGGCCGCGCGTTCACGTAAAGGTCGAGCTTGAAGCGGAGGCCGAGGAGAATATCGGCGGCATGCTTATTGGAAGGCACGCGAGGATCGCCCATCGCGCCTAGCAGGATGGCGTCGAATTGTTCGGCGAGCATGCGGTCGGCGCCGTCGGGGAGCGTGGTGCCGTCTTGAAGAAATCGCTGAGCGCCCCAATCGAATTCGACGAGTTCGAGTTCGCGATAGCCGGCCTTCGCGACTTCATGAAGAACACGAGATGCTTCTCCGATCACTTCCCTTCCAACGCCGTCACCGGGAATCACCGCAATTCGTTTTTTACTTGAGACGTCGGCGGGCCGACTTGTGCGCGCATCGTTAGACATTCGGAGCAACCTCCGCGAGCAAGAACAAATTCCAATCTACGTTAATGTGGTCCGGCAACGCATAAAGTCCAGCGTTACGAAAGCGTTTCTTTAGCAGCCGTGAGGCGCTCGATGCGATCGAGGAGCGGCGCGTAACCAATGCCGGCGCCAGCGGGTACCGCGATCGTGCCTTGAGGCGGATACTTCCACCTCTGGCTCAATAATGTCCTGTTGCCAGTAGCGGCGGCTTGCGGAGACATCGCCCGGCAGCGTGAAATTCGGCAGCGTGGAAAGCGCGATGTTATGCGCGCGGCCGATGCCCGACTCGAGCATGCCGCCGCACCAAACCGGAATGCTGTGTTGCCGGCAGATATCGTGAATGCGGCGAGCGCGATTGAAGCCGCCCACGCGGCCAAGTTTGATATTGATGATGCCGCAGGCGTCGAAGCTCGACGGCCGCGCGAGCTTGCTCTTCGGTGTGGATGCACTCGTCAAGGCATATGGGTGTCTGCAATTTGCGCTGCAATTCGACGTGGCTGTAAAGATCGTCCCAACCGAGCGGCTGCTCGATCATCATCAGGTGATAGCGCTTCGAGCTGCTGCAGCAGCGGCAGATCGGCGAGCGTGTAGGCAGAGTTGGCATCCACCATCAGGCGTATGCGCGGAAAGCGTTCACGCAATCTGCGCACCGGCTCCACATCCCATCCCGGCTTGATTTTGATCTTGATGCGCTGGTAGCCGGCGGCGAGTTCCGTCTCGACTGCGGCCACGAGATCGTCTAGGCTCGGCTTGATGCCGATGGAGACGCCGGTGACAAGCTCTTTGCGGACGCCACCGAGCAACTGTGCGAGCGGTACATTCTTGATGCGCGCTTCCGCGTCCCACAGCGCCGCCTCAACGCCGCCCTTGGCCATTTCGTGGCCGCGGACGCGCGTTAACAGGTGCCAGACGTCGTCTGCGGAATCGAAATCGCGGCCTTTCAGTATTGGCCAGATGAAATCGCGAATGATGTGCGCGGCGGTCTCAATCGTCTCGGGCGAATAGAACGGTGTCTCGCCGGCAACGCACTCGCCCCAGCCTGCAACGCCATCCACCTCGGCTTCGATCAATAGGATCCGGCGAAGCGTCACGCTGCCGAAGCTCGTTTCGAACGGATGAAGCAGAGGCATTCGAATCTCTCGGAGCGTGAGCGTTCTGAGTTTCATGTTTTCCTTTGTGTTGCTTCCGCGGACGTCTTCTTATTTTCGACATTACTTAAGCGATACTTTAAGTTGAAGCCTGCCGCTCTTCTAAGATGTACGCGCCGCCTTCCTGCCGGACTTCTATGTTGGTCGCAGCGTAACCTCGGGCAAACCACTTCTGGAACTGCTCGCGTATCCCCGTCTGAATGCAGACGGCTTCCGCCGGAGAATCGTTCTTCAGGCGCGGCAGATCGGCCGGGACCAAGACCTCTTCCCTCTTCGAAGAGGATGTGGCCTGGGAAATCCTGGCTCCAGCTAGCAAGTCGACCACGCGTGGCGAGCGCAGCCACCATTCGGCAATCAGGCGATCGGTCGGCAGGCTTCCGTGCAACGGGCTGCTGGTGATGCCGTAGCAATTGGGCAGGTAACGCCGGGCGATGGCTCCGAGACGCATCAAGTTGAAATAGGCATTCTTGATCTCAAGCGGATCGAAGGTCCATTCAACGAGCTCGATGCCTCGCGACAGCGCGTCGTCTCGCTGAAAGAGCTTGAGCTTGCGGCCGATGCCGCGATCGCGATAGGCATCCAGGACGGCTGTCATGTGCGAATGAAGGAATGGACAGCCCGGACGCCAACCCGCGACGGCCAAGGTGAAGCCCACCATGTTGGTGGGATCTTTGTCGTCGCCGACAAAGGCGCCTAGCACTTCCCCACCAGTTTCGGCCGCAACGACGAAGATAGGGATGGGTACGTCAATGTCCGACTCGCCCCATACGCGCAGTTGCAGTTGGTAGCAAGCTTCGAATTCTTTCAGGCCGTGGCAGTGCCGCACGACGATTTCGCCGGTCCGGGGTGAAGAGGCTGGAGACGTCATGCGGCGATCCTCATCGGGCAATGACCACGCCAGTTGGTTGCCGTTTTGTTGCGACGCGCGCGACCGCTTCGGTCGCCTTGGCGCGATTCCACAGCGCGTCAAGCTGGCTGGCGTGCAGATCGGCAAGTTTGAGGCCCGCGGCGGCAGCCTCGCGTTCCATCGCGCGGAAGCGCTCGAAGAACTTGCGATTGGATTTTTTCAAGGCCACCTCGGGATCGAGCTTAAGGAAACGGGCGACGTTGACCGTCGTGAAGAGCAGGTCGCCGACTTCGCCTTCGATATTCTGCGAACTGGCCGCCCTCGCAGCGAGCTCGGCCTCAAGTTCGGCGATTTCTTCCCGCAGCTTGCGCAGAACTTCGCGGATATCTTTCCAGTCAAAGCCAACGCGTGATGCGCGGCGCGTAAATTGGTAGGCTTCGAGAACGGCGGGCAAGGAGCGCGAGACGCCACCGAGCAGGCCGCCCTCCTCAGGCTCCTTCGCAGAGCTATTGCCGGATGGGTTCGCGGGCTTTGCGGAATGCTCCTTGCGGCGCTCTTCTGCCTTGATCTGCTCCCAATTCTTCAGCACTTCGCCGGCCGTGCCGGCCTTTGCATCACCGAAAACGTGCGGGTGGCGCCGCACCATCTTCGTATGGATGTGCTCGATGACCTCCGCGATATTGAAGCGGCCTGCTTGTTTGGCGAGCTGGGAGTGAAAGACTATTTGGAGCAGGAGGTCGCCTAGCTCTTCGGCAAATTTCTGCGGAGCCTCAGATTCCATCGCGTCAAGAACTTCGTATGTCTCCTCGACCAGATAGGTGCGCAGCGATTCGTGGGTTTGTTCGCGGTCCCAGGGACAGCCGCCGGGCGCAAGCAGCCGCGCCTGCAACGCCACCAGATCTTCGAAAAGCTTGCCGACGCGGCGCGAGGAATCCCGCGCAGTTCGGTTGCGCAGCTTGGACCGGCGCGACAATCTTTTGGGAGATGCTCTTTTTCGGCGTTGGGGCACGTTGATCTTTTTCAAGGTATCTCGAGCTTTCGAATCTAAGGCACACCCGGCGAAATGACAAGGGCACGGAACCGCCATCGCCGCCGAAGATCACCGCGCGAGCTGGGCGTGTCCGGCGATTCCCGGAGGACCTCTTTGAAGGAACACCGAGATGGGCTGTCTCGTGTGGTGACATTTCATGTTGCTGCCCACCCGTGACAGAGTCGTGGAACTGACGCGCTGTAGGCGGGCCGTCTTGTGGCGCTATGCGGTGAATGTTAGACTTGGGTTCATTGCGCAAGCCGAACTGATCACATAAGAGACTTCTCGAGGTTGAACTTGTCCGATCCAAAAGCCGACGAAAGTTTTAAGGTAGTAGATCGCCGCCTATTCAGCGAAACGGGCGAATTCCGGCGCGATGTCGCCGACCAGCAAGAGCGGGAGCGGGAGCGCGAAAAGGTGATTTCTGCTGCGCCACCGCCGGCGCAAAATTTGCAGGGCCCCGCCAATGGCAAGAACCAGCCGTTGGCCGGCGAGATATCGAGCGGCGCGGAAAAGAATCTGGGCGCCGCCCAAGGCGTCGCGCAAAATGACCGTCCGGCAAACCGCGGCTTCCAGATGCTGGTAGATTTTGTTGCGCGCAACGCGGCGATGCTGCTGGGCGGATACCAGGATCCTCGAACCGGCCAGCCGTTGCTTGATCTGGACGGCGCTCGCGAAATCATTGACATGCTGGATTCGCTGCGCGAGACCACGCGCGGAAACCTGGGCGCCGAGGACGACCGGCTGCTGCTGGACGTGATTGGCAGCCTGAAGCTTTCATTTATGGAACTCTCCAAAGCCGCGGCCACCGCTGCCATGAAGGAAAAGGCGAAAGCGCCCCGCTAAAGGCCGTGGCTGCCGCAGGCCTCTCCGAAAACGCACCGATCGAACTGATCGTACTCGGGTCAGGCACGTCCATGGGCGTGCCGACGCTGGCTTGCCCTTGCCACGTGTGCCATTCGCAGAACGTTCACGACAAGCGCACGCGGCCGTCGGTCTTGCTGGTTCGCTCAGGGCAGGCCGTAGTCATTGACACCAGCCCCGACTTTCGATCGCAGGCGCTTCGGGAGAATCTGCAAAGGCTCGATGCCGTAATTTTCACGCACAGCCACGCGGACCACATCCTGGGTTTCGACGATATCCGCCCTTTCAATCTGCGGCAGAAGGCGCACATGCCCGTCTATGCGTCGCCGGAAACGATCGAGGTGCTGAAGACGACGTTCGCGTACGTCTTTGACGAACGGCCGGTACAGAGCACAATCCCGCTGGTGACGCTGCATCCGGTTACCGGGCCGTTCGATCTTCTGGGAACGACTTTCACGCCCGTGCCGCTCGATCATGGCGGATCCCTTGTACTGGGATTTCGCTTCGGGGCAGCGGCGTATCTCACCGACTTCAGCCGCCTGCCGCAGACGTCCAAGCCGTTACTTGCAGGGCTGGATGATCTGATCGTGGACGCGCTGCGCGACACGCCTCACCCCATGCACATGACCGTCGAGCAGGCGCTGCGACTGGTGGACGAGTTGCGTCCGCGGCGCGCCTGGTTCACACACATCGCGCACGATTTGCCGCATGAAGAAACGAACGAGAGACTGCGGAAGGCCGGGTACCACAACGTGCAGCTTGCCTACGACGGGCTGCGATTCCCGGTGAACGTTGGAGCAGCGGCATGAGGCCGGACCCTTTCTTTGTGGCGCACACCCTGGCCGATTGGCGAGCGCGATTCGGGGCGGAGCGGCGCAGCGTGATCTCGGTGGGAAATTTCGACGGATTGCACATCGGGCACGAGCAAATCCTGCAGGCCGTTGTTGATTGCGCGCGAAAGCAAGCAAGATTGGCGGCCGTTATCACCTTCGACCCACATCCGCTCAAGGTATTGCGGCCAGAAGCCGCGCCGCCATTGATCACCACGCTCCACCAGCGCTTGCGCGGTTTTGACGACGCCGGATTGGACGCGGCACTCGTGCTGACATTTGACGCGGCGCTGTCGTTGCTTCCCCCGGAAGTATTCGCCCAGCGCGTGCTCGTGGAAACGGTTCGAACCGGCGAAATCCTCGTTGGCGCAAACTTCCGGTTCGGCCACCAGCACGCCGGTGATGTGAAACTCCTTAAGAAGATCGGCGCGCAGGATGATTTTACAGTCAACGTGATTGCCCCGGTCGAACTGAACGGTAGTCCGGTCTCGAGCACGCGCGTAAGGCAAGCGGTGCAGAATGGCCGCATCGAAGAAGCCGCAGAGCTTCTTGGCCGGCCCTTTGCGCTTACGGGTGAAATCCGGCCTGGGGCCGGGCGCGGAGCAACGCTCGTTTTCCCCACGCTGAACCTCGCGCCCGAACAGGAGCTTTTGCCCGCCCCCGGCGTATACGCCACGGCATCCTTGCTTGCGGAGAAGCTCTACCGTTCGGTCACCAACGTGGGCTTCCGGCCGACCTTTGACGGCAGCGGGCTCACGATCGAGAGCCACCTTCTCGGCTTCTCGGAGGAGGTCAAGAGTGGCCGCCTCGAGGTGCGGTTCTACAAGCGTCTGCGAGAAGAGCGGAAGTTCACCGGCCCTGCGGAATTACGCGAGCAAATCGGGCGAGACATAGCGACGGCGACATCCTTCTTCGAACAAATCGGCTGGCAGACGCCGTCAAGCTCCAACTAAGCCCAAAACTGAGGAAAATGCGGCGACCCGGAATGTCTGGGCCAGAGGCCAGATTTGCGTTGCCGATTTTAAGCGCGGACGGCGTCTCATATAACAGCGCTGATCTGTATTATGTTGACAAAAAGAGCCCGATTGTGCGCTCGCGGGCTGCCAGACAAGCCGGGAGGGACGAATCAAGCCAAGCCGCCGGCGCCGCGTTTCGATTCTGAACTTTTCGGGAATTTCCTTCGTGGACGGAGTTCAAAAAAGCGTTAGAGGCCTGCCCTTGGGGGCTGCGAGGGCGAGCTAAGAATCCGGCGAGCGCGCTTTGCACGACATTCGTCGCAGTAACCGCCGATCTCGGTGCGGGTAACGGTGATCTTGATCTTGCAGTCGTTTTCGATCTGCCGCTTGAGCTGTTCGAAAAGCGCGCTTTCCACTTCCCTGACCTTGCTGCAGCCGAGGCAGGCTACGTGGATGTGGTCGCGGAGACCATGGCTTTCGTAGTAGTGCTGATCGCCATGGATGTGGAGCAGGTCGAGCTCGTCAATCAGGCCGTAGCTCTTGAGCATGTCGAGCGTGCGATAGACGGTGACGCGGTGAATGCGCGGATCGATTTGCTGCGCCAGCTTGAGAATCGCCCCGGCGTCCAGGTGCCGCTCGGCATCATCCATCACTTGAAGCAAGACGCGGCGCTGGCGCGTGAGGCGTACGCCGCGCTTGGCGAGGGCGGCCTGCAAGCGGCCGGGCCGGGCGTGAGCGTTCAGGCGTTCGCCGCTGGAGACGCGATGAGTGCGAGTCGCGGGCATGAAGGATTTCGGCAAGCGCGGCCGCCGCTAGTGATGCGGCAGCAGACGCACGATGTCATGGTACATGACAACGACAAACAGGATCAAAATAAGCACCATGCCAACCTGCATAAAAGCTTCCTTGGTTTTCACGCTCAGGTCACGGCGTAGCACTGTCTCCACGGCAAGCATCAGGATGTGGCCGCCATCGAGAATCGGGACGGGAAGCAAATTGAGCAGGCCGAGGTTCAGGCTGATGACCGTGGAAAGCAAGAGCAATGGTCCGATTCCCTCTCGGGCGGCGCGGCCGGATTCAGCGACCATTCCTACGGGGCCTTCGACCTGTTTCAACACTTGGGACCACCGGCTGGTAAAGAGCTCGCCGATCACCCCAAGAATCTGCTCGCCAAACCGTGCATTCAGCCACAAGGAGAGCCCGGTGGCCTGGATGATGTTGTAGTTCTGAGTAACACGATCATCTCGGAAGTAAAGCCCAATGACCCAGCGAGGTCCCGTGGGGCTATCTGTCTTGTTGGGGCGAACGGAAATCGTCAAGTCGCGGCCGCCGCGCGCGATCCCAATCTGGGCGATGCGATCCTTGGCCTCCTGAAGCGCCTCCATGAATTGATAACGGCTTTCGATGGTCTGGCCGTTCAGGGCGACGATCTGATCGCCCGGCCGGAGCCCGGCGCGTTCGGCAGGCTGCCCGGGAGAGATGCTGTCAATGACCGCGGGTTGAGAGGGAAAGCCGAAGGCAGAGAATTCATCGCCTCCAGAGCTTACGGAAGTGTTGAATATGGACCCATTGCTGCGCTCGACGGTAACCGGTATCGAACTGCCGGGGAGCGTGAGGGCCGCTTCCCAATGCGCTCTCTGCCACGTTGGGTTCTCGGCGCCATTGATGGCGACGATACGGTCGCCGGGCTGGATTCCCGCACTCGCGGCGGGCGATCCGTCCAGGACGCCGACGATCTCAACCGGCTTATCGGCGTAGCTCGGCGCCTGATACTTGCCTGCAAACAGACCGGCGAGAACGACCACGGCCGTGAGCAAATTCATCATGGGACCGGCCAGCAAGACGATGACGCGCTGCCAGCGGGGCTTGGAAGCGAATTCGTCAGGCGCGCCCGTGCGCTCGTCACCGGGAGTTTCGCCGGCCATGCGGACGTAGCCGCCCAGGGGAAGAGCGCTGAGGCGGTAATCGGTGTTGCCACGCCGAAAACCGGTAAGGCGCGGTCCGAAGCCTAGGGAGAACACGTCTACGCGCACTCCAAAGAATCGTGCGGCCAGGAAATGGCCCAGCTCGTGTATGAAGACCATGAAACCCAACGCAAAGAGCGCGCCCACGATTGAAATAAGCTTTTCCATGATGCTGTTCCCTTTCGTCCTCTATACGGCCGATTTTCGCTGGCAGTCAATTCCCCGAGCGACGGTGCTTAAGCCGCACGCTCGAGCTTACCGATCTCTTCTCCGGCGAGGCGCCGGGCCTCAGCATCGGCCGCGAGAACGTCTTCAATGCTGGCCGGACGGGACCGCGGCATGCGCTGCAACACACGCTCGATCACCTGTGAGATGCCGCCAAAGCTGATCCGGCGGCCCAGAAACGCCGCCACCGCAACCTCGTCGGCCGCGTTGAGCGCGGCGGGCATCGCGCCACCACGTCGCAGGGCTTCGCGGGCCAGCTTCAGACACGGGAAACGGCGCGTCGAGACCTTTTCGAAATCCAGGCGCCGGAGCTTTTGCCAATCCAAGCTCAGCCCCGGTGCTTCAGTTCTCTCTGGATATGTTAGCGCGTACCGGAGCGGCATGCGCATGTCGGTGGGTCCGAGCTGTGCCAGGACGGAACTATCCACAAATTCGACCATTGAGTGAATTGTGGACTGGGGATGAACCACGACATGTATCTTTTCGAGCCGCATTTCGAAAAGCCAATGGGCCTCGATCACCTCAAAGCCTTTATTCATCAGGGTAGCGGAGTCAATCGTGATCCGCTGACCCATCTTCCAATTCGGATGCGCAAGCGCCTGGTCGGGTGATGCCGCGGCAATTTCGGCCAAGGGTGTGCGCCGGAAGGGGCCACCAGAGGCCGTCAGAATCAGGCGGCGCACTTCGGTTCGCCGGCCGGCGCGAAGACATTGGTGGATAGCATTGTGCTCGCTATCCACTGGAAGAATCTCAACACCAGCCTTGCGGGCCGCCGCCATCACAACCTCACCTGCGGCGACAAGAACCTCCTTGTTCGATAGGGCGATCTGCTTGCCTTGGCAAACCGCCGCGTAAGTCGCCTCCAGACCGACGACGCCAACGGCGGCGGACACCACGACTTGCGCGTTAGGATGGGTGGCGACCGCGCGAATGCCTGCGGCGCCGTGCTGAATTTCGGGGAGGCGGTCTGCGCCCGCCGCGCGGAGCCTTGCCGTGAGCTGCGATGCGCGTTCGGCGTCCGCCACAGATACGAGCTGCGGGCGATGGCGCTTGATTTGGCCGCATAACTCCTCGAGATTGGCTCCGGCGGCCATCGCAACGATACTGAAGCGCTCCGGCGACGACTCGACGACGTCGAGGCATTGGCGCCCGATCGAGCCAGTTGAACCGAGAAGGGCGATCTGTTTCATTCGAAAAGGCGGATCAAGAAACGATTCCTAGCCAACGAACAGGGCTCACTTTCTAACGCGACACAAGGCAAAGATGATGCGACAGATCTTGGGGCCGGTTAGCTGGAAAATTCATCGCTTGCCGCGACAGTGCGGTCAAATTCACCGGCGGCTTCGTGCGCCTTTTCGAACACCGCGACCTGCCCGGCCAAGTCGTCGTCACGATGCTCCATTCTGAGCGTGCTGCCGTCTTCCGAAAGCGACCAGTGGTCACGGAAGTGGGCCTTACGCTCCCCCACGTCGGCCCACGATTCGATCAGTAATTCGTTTCCTTCCCAGCTCGCGCGGCTCCGCAGATTCGTGCTGCGAATCACATTGACAAATTCCTCACCCGAAGTGAGAGCCGTGAAAACATCCTGCACCGTGCCGCCGTTCGCGTCGATGGTCAGAGTGGTGTCAATCAGCCCAGGGGTCCCGATACTCAATTCGAACCAGCATTCGTGCGGGTCGCGAATGCAGGAATTTGCTCTTATTCAAATTCAATCGCCACACGCCACTAAAATCCTGTCTCGTGTTTGTCGTCACAGTTGCCCGCAACATCGCCATGGCCTTGGGCAATCGTCCGAAAGCCGAGTCCTCACACTATATTGTGCGCCGTAAGCCACTGAAAATAATACCAGACCACAGGCGCCGCAAGAACCAGAGCATCAATGCGGTCGAGCATGCCCCCGTGTCCGGGCAAGATTGTGCCCGAGTCCTTCACGCCGCCGCTGCGCTTGTAGGCAGATTCAAGCAGGTCGCCTCCTTGCCCGGCGACATTGGCCAGCGCCGCCATTGCCAGCACGTGGGCGGGCGAGATATGCAGCCAGCGCGTAAATACCACTGCTGCCAGCAACGAACCTGCCAAGTTCGCAACGCTTCCCTCCCAAGTCTTCTTGGGGCTTAGGTGAGGCGCCATGGGCCACTGGCCGATGCTCTTGCCGACAAAATAGGCCAAAGTGTCACCTGCCCAGACGAGGACAAGCGTGAATAGCAGGAGCTTTCGGCCTTCAAGGCCGAGCCCATGGATTCGAACAATCGTGGAGAGCGGGAACGCAAGAAACAGGATCGCAGCCGCGCTGAGCGAAACCGAGCCGAGCGCCTCGTTGACCGGCTGCTTTGCGAAAACGACGATGACGGTGACCCCCAGCACAAAGACGAGCAGAATGTGTTCGAAAGAGAGAATTTGCGCCAGATCGGCGATGCGGGCGAGATCGGAGGCGCTTTCCGCGCCGGAGGTCCTCTGCGCAACGGCAAGCCATTGCGAATAAAAGAGTGCGAGGGCGCAAAGGCCGGTCCAAATCCGATAGCCCTGCATTCCCGCGTGCGCTCCGAGCACGAAAAACTCGAAAAGCGCCAGCAGCATAACCGAGCGCCGCGAACACGGCCACCAGAAAAGTCGGCGCCCACCAGACGGCGGCCACCACCGCCGGAATCAGGATGGCGGCAGTGAGGACGCGCGCAAGCGTCATCGCGCTACCCCGAACATGCATGCAAAATTGAGCGGCGGCTCAGGCATGAAGAAGATCACAGCGGCAGCTAGGCCGACTCCCGATTCGCCTCGGGCGATCCCAGGCCGCCGTAACGGCGTTCCCGCTTCTGGTATTCGAGAAGCGCATCGTAGAGTTTCGCACGATTGAAGTCCGGCCAAAGAGTTTCGGTGACGTACATTTCGGCATAGGCAATCTGCCAAAGCAGAAAATTGCTGACGCGCATTTCGCCGCTGGTCCGGACGAGAAGGTCGGGATCCGGGAGTCCAGCGGTATAGAGGTTCCGCGAAATCATCTCTTCGTCCATCGGATTGCGCGCCCGAACCATTGTGGCGCACTTGTCGAGAATCGAGTTGAAGGCGTCCACAATTTCCGCGCGGCCTCCATAATTGAGCGCGACGGCGAGCGTCATACCGGTGTTGCCCGCGGTCTTGGCCATGGCGTCGCGCACGTCGTCGCGGACGGCTTGAGGCAAACGATCCGTCCGCCCGAGGACCACCAGCCGGATGTTGTTGCGATGAATATCGGGCAGCTCTTTGCGAAGATATTCGCGGAGCAGTCGCATCAGGAAATCGGTTTCAGTTTTGGGCCTGCGCCAATTCTCGACGGAGAAAGCGTAGAGCGTCAAAGTGGGGATGCCCGATGTTCGCACAGGTTTCGATCACGCGGCGAGCAGCCGCGACGCCGGCGCGATGACCGGCAATGCGCGGCAGATGCCGCCGCTGGGCCCAACGGCCATTGCCATCCATGATGATGGCGATGTGGCGCGGCAGGCGCCGCGGGTCGAGCTGTTCGAGCAGGCGCACCTCGTCTCGCTGCGCGGTCTTGAGAACCTCGGTGGTTTTCACGAAATGAACCAGGGACGAAATCCGGCGGATTGCGCCGGTGCCTCTTTACATCGCAAAGCTAACATAGCGGTGCGGGGGGTGCAACGTGGCTCCGGTCAAATTCCTGGCACGGCGCCTAGCTTGCCGGGAAACAACGTTGCGTAAACCAGCACCAGCGTCAACGCAATCATCGCTGCGCTGGTGGCCCAGGCGATCGCGCTGAATGTAGGCGAACTGACATGCTCGCCCAACAGATCACGGCGGCCCGCCAATAGCACCAAGAAAGATGAGGACGATGGGCAGCCAGATTCCGTTGGCGACCTGCGAGAACACCAGGATTTTGAACAGTGGTGCGTTCGGAATCAGGATCAGCCCAGCGCCGACGGCGATCAGAACTGTGTACAGCCAGTAAAAAATCGGCGCATCGCGAAACTTGTGGTCGATGCCGGCCTCAAAGCCCAACCCTTCGCAGATCACGTGGGCGGTAGAGAGCGGCAAGATCGAGGCGGCAAACAAGGACGCGTTGAGCAGGCCGAAGGCGAAAAGAACGGCGGCCCAGTGCCCGGCCAGCGGCTCCAAGGCAAGAGCGGCTTCCGACGCTCGCGTGATATCGCGGTGCCCGGAAACATACAGCGTCGCCGCCGTGCACACGATGATGAAGAAGACGATCGCCATGCAGGTGATGCTTCCGGCGAGAACGTCTGCCCGCGCCTGCTTGTACTGCCGCGCGCCAATGCGCTTTTCGACGAAACTCGCCTGCAGATAGAAGAACTGCCACGGCGCGATGGTTGTGCCCACCAGTGCCGTCAGCATCAGGAGATAAGGAGCGTTGAACTGGAAATTTGGAATCACCATGCTCTTGCCCGCCAACAACCAATCCGGCTTGGCCATGACCGCCGCCACGACGTAGGTCAAATAGAACGTACACAAAACGAGAAATACTTTCTCGACTTGCCGGTAGTTTCCGCGAAGCACAAGCACCCACACGACGACGGCGGCGATCGGGACCGAGACGTACTTGCTCACCCCGAAAACTCGCATGGCTTCGGCGACGCCGGCGAATTCCGCGACGACGTTGGCAAGGTCCACGAAAAATCCCGCGACCATGACGAAAAACGTCGAGCGGAATCCGAATTCTTCGCGGATCAGGTCGGAAAGCCCTTTGCCGGTGACTACCCCCAGCCGCGCGCACATCTCTTCGGTGACATAGAGCGCGATGGTCATGGGAATCAGCGCCCAGAGCAGTGCATAACCGTATTTCGCGCCCGCCACGGAATAGGTGGAGATACCACCGGCGTCGTTATCTACGTTGGAGGTAATCATGCCCGGCCCGATGACGGCCAGGAAAAGCACCAGGCGGCGACGCATCACGCGGGTGCGGCGGCGCCAATCGCGCGTGCGATCGTTCCACTCGCCAATCCGTGTTTTGATTCCAGCCCAATTCATCGCTTGTCTACCGTGTTAGAGCCGCGCAACGAGACGAGTCACCACGTCGTCCACATTGACCATCCCGACGGGACAGCCCGTGTCATCCACCACCGCCAACACCTTCAGGTCATACTTATCAAAGAGCTGGAAGACTTCCTTTTCGCTGGCATCGGGGTGCACGGAGACAAGCGGATCCCTGGTGAGCGACGCCATGGTTTGATCCGGTGCCGCCAGCAGCAGCCGCCCGACAGGCACGGCACCGGAGAACTTTGCATCCGTATCCACGAGAAAAACCTCGTCCAGGCGCTCGACGTCCACATCGTTGTCGCGAATCCACGCCAGCACTTCCTCTCGCGTGGCCGATTCGCCGACAAACACGAATTGCGTGGTCATCATCCCGCCGGCGGACTTTTCATCGAACTTCAGGAGTTCGCGAACGTCGCGGGCCTCTTCGCTCGGCATTTCCTCGAGCACTTTCCGGCTATTTTCCGGAGTGAGTTCCGCGAGCAGGTCGGCGGCTTCGTCGGGCTGCATTTCCTCGATGATGCCCGCGGCCTTCTCCGGGTCCAGCTTTTCGACGATCTGCAAACGCAACCGCGAATCGAGTCTCTGACAAGGTGTCGGCGGCAGACTCCTCGTCCAGGGAATCAATGATCGCGCTGCGTTCTTCGGTGGAGAGCTGCTCGAGGATGTCCGCGAGATCGGCGGGGTGAAGATGCGCTAATCTTTGGTGCGTGACGCGCAATTTCACGCGGCGCATGGGGTCGGCTTCGACGAGGTTGACGAACTCCCAGCGAATCATGCGGGCCGGCAACTTCTGTTGAAACCGTCGAATCAAGGAGTGGGAGACCATCCCCTGCAACAGGCGCCCGACCGCGCCGGTGAGCCCCACGTCCACCTGTGTCACGCGAAGCTCGACGTTCCCGTTGGTGCGCTGGTCGGCCATATCGAGGTCATTTACGCGAACCACCTTGCGGCCGAGCGTGTCTATGATCTGCTGATCGAGCAGGTCCTTTTGCACGGCGAGCCAGGCCTCATTGGGCTTGTATTCCTCGAGCGATTTTTCGCCAACGGTCAACCGCAGCGTGCCGGCAGCCACGAAGCCAACCTGGTCATGGCGCGCGACGAGCGGCTGATATTTTCCCCGCTCCAACAGGAATCGGGCGACACGGTTCGGCTGATCGGCCGGGTCAAGAAACAGCTCCCGGACCCGGCCAACAAAGTTACCTTGTGCGTCATAAGCCTGAGCTCCCAGCACCTCTGTGGCGTGCAGCATGGGATCCTCCGCGGGGCTGCGAAGCTCCGCTTCGAGTAAATTATTTTGAATGAACGGGTTACGCATCGCGGCAGAACGTCGCCCGCAATGCACAAAAAACCCGCGGCCTTGCTGCAATCTGAGCCGCGGGAGCAGAAAACGAATGGATGGGGCCGCTAGCCGGGCATCACCCTCGCGGTTTCGGGTTGCAAAGCCGAGCACCTAGACGTGTCCCTATGGCAAGAAGCGGGCAAACCACCAGCTTCCGTCGTCAGAACGCGGACCGGTCTAGGGAAAGGGTCCTGTTTCTCTTCGGGACGCATATGAAACAGAGGTCCTCGCATGGACTAGTAAAGGCAGACGCAAATTTTGTCAAGGAAAGAGTGAAGTTTAGCGCGACTTTTTGCGCGAAGGAAACACCATATCCGGGATTTCGCCGTAAACGCCAGGCGCAACCTGCGACGGCTCTCGTCCGTGGGACGCCAACTGCTCGGCGTGCAGGGTGAGATAGTTCTTTGTGATGAAGTCCGCTGGCTTGTAGCCGAGGGTATGCGCAGCCCGGTCAATCGCTCCGAGTGGCCCTTCGAGCTCCAAGTACGCACCGATCGGCGTTTCGTCCAGTTCAATCAGCAGACCCCGGGCCCACTGGGCCTTCGTACCCAGTTCATAGGTGGTGCGAAATTTCTCATAACGGAACCAGGCATGAAGACCCATGGCTTGGAAGACGCGCGCGATGGCTTCATGATCGTCAATGACGGTTTCGTCCTCGTCGAGAATTTTGTGGAGACCGTGGTCTTCGGGAGCGTTGGAGGCACGCCGCGATTCTTCGGGCGGGCGTTTGAAGGTCATTACCGCCCGCGATTTCGCCGGCGCCGGGGGTTTTGCGGGTGTTTCAACGCGGATGCGCAGAAGTTCTTGATTTCGGCCGAGCCCGCGATCCGGCGTGTCGTACAGGGTGTTCATCTCATGAACGCGGCCGTCCTTGCCGGCGATATCGCGTCGCAACACATGGGCGCCCACGCGCGCGAGTTTCCGGCGCACGACGCCAACGTCCGCCACGCGCAGCTTGATCTCGATCTCTTTGCCCTGTGCGGCCATTGCCATTAGTATAGGGCCTTCAGCCTACCGACACACGAAGACATGCCCGAGCCAGCGACGCCGCTGATGCGGCAGTATCACGCGATCAAAACGCGCTACCCACAGGCGCTGGTGCTGTTCCGTCTGGGCGATTTCTACGAACTTTTCTACGAAGACGCCATCGTCGCCTCGCGCGAATTGCAAATCACTCTGACCTCGCGGAACCGGGAACGCGGACAGCCGATCCCGATGTGTGGCGTTCCCTACCACGCAGCCGAAACGTACATCGCGCGGCTGATTCGCGCAGGCTTTAAGGTCGCGCTCTGCGAGCAGATGGAGCAGCCGGGGCCCGGCAAGAAACTGGTGCGGCGCGAGGTAACGCGCGTGATTACGCCGGGAACGGCGACCGACCAGCAACTGCTCGAGCCTCGCGAAAACAACTTTCTCGCCGCCGTCGCTTATGCCCCGCGCGGAGGGCGTATCGGGCTGGCGTGGGTGGATATTTCAACCGGCGAGTTCAATGCCACCGAATTCGCCGGCGCAGAAGGGGAAGAAAAACTGCGTGATGAGCTGCAATTGCTCCGGCCCCGCGAAGTGCTGCTGCCCCGGATTGAGGGACTGTTCGCTGATGCGGAAACTGAGGGGCCCGGTAACCGGTTTGCGTCGCGGATGGAGCTTCGCGAAGGAGCGATCACGCGGCTCGAGGATTGGATCTTTCGCGCCGATTTTGGCGAGCGTACGCTGACGGAGCTCTTTGGGGTCGCCGGACTGGAAGGTTTTGGCCTTGCGGACCATCCTGACGCCGCGACCGCGGCCGGAGCGCTGGTCCGTTACCTTCGCGAAACCTCCGCAAGAACCAGCGGCGAAACCGCGACCGATGCACTGCGCCATCTTGACCGGGTGCGCTATTACGAGCAGCAAGATGCGCTCGCGCTCGACAGCGTTTCGGTGCGAAACCTCGAACTGGTGGCGCCGCTCTTCCCTGAAGACCTCACTCGAAAGCAGGGCGTCACGCTGCTGGGCGCGCTCGATGAAACGGTCACAGGCATGGGCGCGAGACTGCTCCGATCGTGGATCTTGCGGCCACAGGTGGTTACTGCGGAGATCGAGGCTCGGCTCGATGCGGTAAGCGAGCTGAAATCGCATACGGTCCTGCGGGAAGAAATTCGAGATGCGCTTGCCGGCGTGCTCGACCTGGAACGGCTGACGAGCCGTGTCACGCTGGGGCTAGCGACGCCGCGCGATCTGCTGGCGCTGCGAGGATCGCTGCAGCGGGTTCCGCTGGCGCGCGGATTCCTGGGCAATTGCCGGGCGTCGCGACTGACCGAGTTGCGCGAGCAGATGGATGAATTGGCCGACGTTGTGGCCCGAATCGAGCAGACGATTGCCGACGATCCGCCCGCGCAGCTAAGCGAACCGGGCGTCATTCGCCGCGGCTACCACGCCGAACTCGACGAGCTACGCGACCTCGGACAACGCGGCAGGCAATTCATCGCTGCCATGGAAGAGCGTGAGCGAAAGCGAACCGGCATCGGATCGCTCAAGATCCGCTACAACCAGGTGTTTGGCTACTACATGGAGATTTCGCGAGCCAACCTGCACCTCGCGCCGAGCGACTACGAGCGGAAGCAGACGCTGGCCAACGCCGAGCGCTACACATGCTCGGAGTTGAAAGACTACGAGCGCAAGATCCTCGAAGCCGACGAGCGCATCGGGGAAATCGAGAGGCGGCTCTTTGCCGAGCTGCGCGGTTGGATTGCCGAGCAAGCGTCGCGCCTACGCGAAACTGCGGCGGGCATCGCGCAGCTTGACGTGTTGGTGAACTTCGCGCGCCTGGCGGCTTCTCGCAATTATTCGCGGCCTGAGTTCGCGGAGGATGGCGAACTGATGATTACGGGCGGACGCCACCCCGTGATCGAGAAACTGCTCGAGCAGCGCGGCGAGCGGTTTGTGCCGAACGATCTCTACTTGAACGATTCCTCGCAACAAATCCTGCTCATCACCGGACCGAACATGGGCGGCAAGTCCACATATCTGCGCCAGGCCGCGCTGATCGTGATCATGGCGCAAATCGGATCGTTTGTTTCCGCCGCAAGTGCGAGGCTGCCGATCACCGACCGCATTTACACGCGCATCGGGGCGTCGGACAACCTGGCTCGCGGCCGCTCGACGTTTCTGGTGGAGATGAGCGAGGTGGCCGCGATCCTGAACACGGCGACGTCCACGAGTCTGATCCTGCTCGATGAGGTGGGCCGGGGGACCGCGACTTTTGACGGGCTGTCGATTGCCTGGGCAGTGGTCGAGTTCCTGCAATCGCAGACCCACGCGCGAACGCTTTTTGCCACGCACTATCACGAGTTGACGGAACTGGCCGATCTGCTACCCGGCGTGAAGAACGTCCATGTGGCGGTGACCGAGACGCCTGCAGGAATCGTGTTCCTGAAGCGCGTCGAGGCGGGGAGCGCCGACAAGAGCTATGGCATTGAGGTCGCGCGGCTCGCCGGGCTTCCGCGAAGCGTGATCCAGCGGGCACGCGAGGTGCTGCTGAAGCATGAGCGCAGCGAGCACGAGTTGAGCGAAAAGCTCTCGCCGGGATCGGGCAATGGCGCGCACCCGCCCGTGCAACAGCCAATGTTCACGGCGATTGACCGCGACGTCGTCGAGGCGATTCGCGCGGCCGATCTGGACAACCTGAAGCCACTTGACGCGCTCAACCTGCTGGCACAGCTCAAGAAGCAGCTCACATGAAAACCGCGCGCGGCCAGGCTTCCGGAAAACGGCCGATGCGCGTGCTGGGCTTGATGTCCGGCACTTCGGCGGATGGAATTGATGTCGCGCTCGCGGAAATATCGGGCGCACCACCGCGCTTGAAAGCGCGCATCGTGGACTTCACCGCCATTCCGTATTCGCGCCGGGTTCGCTCCGCGATCCTGCGGCTTGCGGAAGGTGGGACAACAACGACGGCGGAAATTAGCCAGCTCAATTTTCTGTTGGCAGAGCTTTTCGCCGAAGCGGCGCTTGCGGCATGCCGCCGCTTTCGTGTGCGCACCTCACGGATTGACCTAATCGGCTCGCATGGGCAGACGGTGTACCACCAAGGGCAGCCCACCAGGTTTCTTGGAGCGCGGCGCGTTGCCTCCACCTTGCAGATTGGCGAGCCATCCGTCATTGCTGCGCGGACTGGGGTAACAACAATCGGTGACTTCCGCCCCGCCGACATAGCCGCTGGTGGGCAGGGCGCTCCGCTCGTCCCATTTGTGGACTATCTCGTTTACCGCGATGCGCAAGAAGGCCGGGCGTCGCTGAACATTGGCGGAATCGCGAATGTGACCGTAGTTCCCGCAGGAGCTTCCCCGGACGACGTTTTCGCCTTCGACACCGGGCCCGGCAATATGGTGATTGACGCGCTTGTTGCTCATTCCACGCGCGGAAGGTTGGAGTATGACCGGGACGCGAGGTTGGCCCGGCGCGGCCGCGTAATGCCGGCACTACTCGGTTCGCTTTTGACCGACCCTTACTTCCGGCGCCCGCCACCGAAGTCCGCGGGACGCGAGCAATACGGGCGGCATTATGTCGAGAGGCTGGTTGCCTGGGGCCGCCGACGGCGCGCTCGACCTGAAGACCTGATCCGCACGGCCACTGTGCTCTCAGCGCTTTCGATCGTGGATGCATGGAACCGGTTCGTTGCGCCGCGCGCTGCTATCGGCACGCTGATCGTCTCTGGCGGAGGCGCACACAACCCCTTGTTGATGACGCAACTCGCTGCGCTGCTCAAGGGCGTTCGTGTGGTGCGGTCAGCCGAAGTGGGCGTTCCCGAAGACGCAAAAGAGGCTTTCGCTTTCGCAATTCTTGCTTACGAGACCTTCCACAGGCGTCCCGCAAATTTGCCGATGTCCACCGGCGCGAAGAAACACGCGATTCTTGGCAAGGTGTGCTATGCCCCGTTGGGTTAGTTCGCCGTGGATCGCTTGTGAAGCCTACGCTGTTTCTGCTGTCGCCATTTCCGCGCTGCTTCTTTCTTCCGTGTTCGCGACAGGTTGTGGGAAGCCGGCAGCCGAGCCCGCTGGAACGGTCACGTTTCTGATCGAGACGATGCCCGCAAATCTCGATCCCAGAGTCGGCACGGACGCGCAATCGCAGCGGCTCGATGGACTGCTCTTCAGCAGCCTGGTCGAACGCGATGCCACCATGAACCTGCGAGGCGACCTGGCGGAGCGGTGGGAGACCCCCGATCCTCTGACTTACGTCTTTCATCTGCGCTCAGGCGTGCAGTTTCACGATGGAACGCCGCTAACATCTGCCGATGTGAAGTTCACGTTTGACTCGATTCTCTCAGGCGCGGTGCAATCGCCAAAGCGCGGTTCATTTCGAATGGTGAAGTCCATTGAAACGCCTGATCCGCTGACCGTCATCTTTCGGCTCTCGGAACCCTATGCGTCATTCCCGTGGAGCCTCGCACGGCCCGCGATCGGCATCGTGCCTGCAAACTCGGCCAGCGATTTTGCACAGCATCCCGTGGGAACGGGGCCGTTTCGCTTTGTGAGCATGAGCCAGGACGACGAGATCGTGCTTGAACGCAACGCCAGCTATTTTCGAACGCCTCCACAGATCGAGCGCGTACGTTTTCGAATTGTCCCCGAAGCGGTTGTGCGCGGCCTCGAGTTGCGCAAGGGCACGGCTGATCTCGAGATCAACTCGCTGACGCCGGATATGGTACCGGTCCTGGCCCGGACGAAAAATCTGGGTGTTACCGAGCAGCCGGGGTCGATCCTGGCCTATCTCTCGTTCAACTGTGAGGATCCGGCACTTTCGAAACGGCAGGTGCGACAGGCCCTGGCCTATGCGACCGATCGCGAGACGCTCGTTCGAACGCTTCTGCGCGGGCAGGCGCGAGTTGCGGAGGGGCTTCTGCCGCCGGGCAACTGGGCTTTCGAATCAAACACGCAACACTATGCCTACGACCCGGCAAGAGCCGAAGCGTTGCTCGACCAGGCCGGCTATCCGCGGAAGGGCGATCCGCATCTGGGCACGCGGCTGAAGCTGACGATCAAGACATCCACTGATCAATCCGTGCGATTGCTGGCGGAAGTCTTGCAGGACCAGTGGCGGCGAGTGGGAATCGACCTGGAACTCCAGCCGCTCGAATTCGCCACCCTTTACGCGGACATCACGCGCGGCAATTTTCAGATTTACACGCTGCGATGGGTGGGGGCAAACAACGATCCCGACATCTTCGAATACGTCTTCAGTTCAAAGAAAATTCCCCCGGCGGGCGCCAATCGGGGAAGGTACAGAAATGCACAGCTCGATGCCCTGGTGGATCAGGCGCGGGTCGAATCCGACCGCGAGAAACGCAAGGCCATTTTCAGCGAGGTACAGCGGATCGTCGCCGAAGAAGAGCCCTATCTGCCGCTGTGGTTCTTGGACAATATCTCCGTGCACCAGAAGCGGGTCACAAATATCGACCTCACGCCCTCGGGCGACTACGAATTTCTTACCGGAATTATTCTGAGATGATTGGCAAAAAGGCTAAGCAGAGGACGCTTCCGATTCCCCGCTGAGAGCAGCGCGAATTTCTTCTTCCGTTATCGCCCCCTCGCGCAAGATTCGCCAGTGACTATCATGAAGGTCAACAATCGTGGAAGCCAAGGCCGCTCCTGTTTCTCCGGAATCGAGCACTAGCGGCAGGCGGTCGCCCAATTGCCGCATGAGCTGCGCTGCGTTAGAGCACGCCGGGAAGCCGGAAATATTCGCGCTGGTACCGGTGACGGGTCCTTCCATCACTTCGATCAGCGAGCACGCCACCTTTGAATTGGCCCAGCGGAGCGCGACCCTACCGGTATTGCCGGTTACTTTGAGCGGCAGGCGATCCGACGCATCCACGAGTAGCGTCAGCGCCCCGGCCAGAATTTCCTTGCCAAACAGACGAAGGCACCGGGCAAGTCGCGGGAAAGCGTGGCTGCTTGCTCGATGGAGTTCACGAGGATCGGGCAGGGCGCGCGCCTCGGGACGTCCCTTGATGCGATAAATCTGCTCGACCGCGGCGAGGTTAAACGGATCGGCAGCAAGGCCATAAAAAGTGTCTGTGGGAACACCGACTACCTGCCCGCGCTGAATGAAGTCGCAAGCGTAACGCAGCGTGGAAGTTTCCGGGGCTTCCGCAGAAACCTTCAGAAGCTCAGCGGGCAATGTATGTGCGCCTCTCCGGCACCACGAATTCAGGGGTCGCCGCACCGCGGAACGTCAAGGGTGCGCTCATACGGAAGCTACCATAGCGGTTTGACGGGTGCAAGACGTCGCGGGATTCTGCATCAGGGCGAACGCTTCGGACGCGCTTTACCGGCCGCAAACGGTTTGTTACTCTCCGAGACGTGCCGCGTGCTTCTCTCCCGCCCAGCCATCTCTGCAACCTACGGCTATATCCGGCCGCGAAAACCGCTGGCTGCAGCGCTTCCGGGCCGCCCTCGCCGGCGCGAGTGAGCAGTCCGGCGGTTGGGCCGGAATCGAAGGAATGCGGCTAGTGGAAGAGGCTTTGCGGTCCGAGATTCCGATGGAGGCGATCCTCGTCAGTGATAGCGGCCGCAAGCACCTTGAGAGGCATCTACCCGCATTGGCGATCCGATGTGCGACTGTTGGCGACATCGGATCGCATGTTCGAAAGCATAGCCGCCACCGAAACGCCCCAGGGCATCGCGGCACTCGTGCGGCCAAAGATTGCGAGCCTTTGATGATTTGCTGAATGGGGCGGCTGCGCCGCTTGTCGTCGTGCTTGTCGGCGTGCAGGATCCGGGCAATGTCGGCACGATTCTGCGCACCGCCGACGCGCTGGGCGCGAGCGGACTGGCCGTTTGCGGTGCGGGCTCGGCTGGAACTGCGCATCCCTTTTCGCCGAAAGTGATGCGAGCCTCTGCCGGGTCGGCGTTTCGATTGCCGATCCTTGCGGGCGTGGCTGTTTCGGTGCTTCAGGCCCAGCTTCGTGTTTCTGGTGTTCGCTTGTTCGCGGCAATTTCTTCGCGGCACGTCACAGAAACGGCTGGAACCCTTGCACCGTGGCAGGTGGACTGGCGCGGACCCGTGGCACTTTTTGTCGGCAACGAGGGCGCGGGCTTGCCGGCGGAAGTGGAGCGCGCCGCGGACTCGCGAGTTCGCATTCCATTCGGCGGCTCGGCCCGCCGGCGCGGCCGAGGGTGTGGAATCACTAAATGCGGCGATGGCCGCCACCATCCTCCTCTACGAGGCCGCTCGCCAGCGCGGCGCGGCGGGCCAAATTGCAGGATCAGCGCCAGAGCGTAAGCGTGGCGCGAAAACCATGAGCCTTTTTTCCAGCCCCGGCCTGCGCGATGATCCGAACGATGGCCCGGGCGACCGGCCGCTTGCCGATCGCATGCGCCCGCGGACACTCGATGAATTCATTGGCCAGGAGTCGCTGCTCGGGTGCCGGCCAACCGCTGCGCACGCAGATCGAGCACGACGACATCGGCTCGATGATCCTGTGGGGCCCGCCGGGCTGCGGAAAGACGACACTGGCGCGCATCATCGCGCGCATGACGCGCTCGGATTTCGTGGCGTTCAGCGCGGTGCTCTCGGGCATCAAGGAAATCAAGGAGATGATGGCCTCGGCCGAACGCGCGCACCGCGCGGGCCGACGCACAATCGTCTTCGTGGACGAAGTCCACCGCTTCAATAAAGCGCAGCAGGATGCGTTCTTGCCGCACGTGGAAGCGGGCAACATCGTCCTCATCGGCGCAACTACGGAAAATCCCTCCTTTGAAGTGATCGCGCCGCTGCTTTCGCGCACGCGTGTGTACGTCTTGCACGCGCTCAGCAACGAACAGATCGTCACGCTGCTGCGGCGCGCGCTGGCCGACGCCGAGCGCGGGCTCGGCCGCGAGAAGATCGTGGCGTCCGAAGACGTGCTCGAGCGAATCGCTGTTTACGCGAATGGCGATGCGCGCGCGGCTTATAACACGCTCGATGCTCTGGTCCGCAGCGCAGAGCCGCGATGCCGCGGGCACGCCGTGAACTCACAATTGCGCTGCTCGAGCAAACGCTGCAGCGGAAGCTCCTGCTCTACGACAAATCGGGCGAAGAGCACTACAACCTGATTTCAGCGCTGCACAAATCCGTGCGCAATTCCGATGCGGATGCCTCGCTCTACTGGCTGGTGCGCATGCTCGAATCGGGCGAAGATGCGCTGTATGTGGCGCGGCGGCTGGTGCGCATGGCCAGCGAGGATATCGGCCTTGCGGAGCCCGGCGCGCTCGCGGTGACAATCGCCGCGATGAATGCCATGGATTTCCTCGGCGCGCCCGAGGGCCATCTGGCACTCGCGCAGGCGGCGGTTTATCTGGCGCTCGCTCCAAAATCGAACGCGCTTTACATTGGCTATGGAGACGGCGCAGGAGGAATTGCAAAAGACGCGCTCCGAGCCGGTGCCGTTACACCTGCGCAATGCTGTCACCGGCTTGATGAAGCACGTGGGATATGGGCGCGGCTACGAGTATGCGCACGATACGAGGAAAAGGTCACTGCGATGAGCTGCTTGCCGGATTCGCTCGCGGGCACGCGCGTTTTACAATCCTACGGATCAAGGCTTCGAGCAGAGACTTCGCCAGCGCATGGAGGAGATCAAGCGACTGAAGAGCGCGGCTGCGAAACCCGAGAAGCCATGACGCGAACGGGAACGGGACATTCTGCACGCACAACCCTGGAAGGCAGGTCACACGACCACGCAGACAAGTGTGTCTGCGTTACGGAATTCTGGTTCGGAAGGCGAGCGGCTGCCGGTTTTTGGCTGGCGGCGCTAGTCGCCTGTGGCTGCCTAGGCTATTCCTTTGCTGGTCTCCCCACGGTCATAGCGCAAAGTGTGCCACGGCTCACCATTGACGGCGAGTGCACGGCGTTCGCCTGGGCGCCAGACGGACGCATCGTCTATTCCACGCGCCACGTTTTCGCGAAAGGAAAGTTTGACATTCAACGCGACGATCTTTGGCTGCTCGGTGTGGACGGCAGCCGGCAGAAGATCTTCGATGGCCAGAAATACGGGCACGGATCGGGAGAGTTTAGTTACACCGTTACGTCTCTGCGCTGGTCACCGGATGGCACGCGGCTCACCGCGGAGTTGCGTACAAGCCAACTCCTAGGCTCCAAGGGCGGAGCTGCAGGAAGACGCGGTGCTCCTGCTGCTCGACCAGCGGGGCAAACAGATCAGGCTCCGGAACCTCATCTCGGAGGTTGACGGAGGTGTTGACGGCACGTGGCTCGCTGAAAGCGGCACCGTGGCCTACGCCACTGCCGCGTCACGAACAAGTTCCCTGCTTTCCTTGCATGTGCTGCGTGCGGACGTGGCGCGCAGCGGCGATCTTTTTGTCGGACACGCGTTCTCGGGTGTGGCATGGGACGCAAAGAGAAATGCAGCCATCGCCATCGAACGCAGCGGCGGGACTGGGCCGCCTCGGATCACGACGCTTGACCTGCTCCATGAAGACGGCCGCGCATTGGCCACACTCGACAAATACCTCGGCGGCCTTTCGCTTTCTCCAAATGGCGACAAGGTCGCGTATTTTCTGGATGACCAGACGCTCGAGGTGCGGGACATTGCGCACGCACAAGCAGGTAGGACAGGTTCGCGTCGCTTATGGCGATATCGGCTGGTCTTCTGATGGATCACGCTTGCTGATCAAGCGAGGCGAAGATCGCCAGGATGGTGATCTAGTGTGGGTTCCGGTGCCGCGGCTTGCCCAGGAACGGAGACGAGCCTGCCGGGCCGGAAGCGCAACCCGTTCTGCACGACGCGATGTTCCACAGCTTCGCGGTCTCGCCCGACGGCAAACTGATCGCGGTGACGCAAGCCGGCAAGCGAACTTTGATGGTATACGACTCGCCGTTTTAGGGCGGGTGCGATCAGACTGTCCGCCGGCGCGGTGTTCTTTCAAAATGCAGAAGTCCATAACGACCGCAAGACCCGCTCGGCGCGCCTTTTCTGCCGCGGCCTCGTTCACTACGCCTTCCTGCATCCAAATGGACGCGAGCGCCGATGCGAATCGCGGCCTGCGACTACTTCGGGCACTTCTTCAGACCGGCGGAAGATGTCCACGATGTCTATTTTCGTGCCCACCGGAATGGATTCCAGGGAGGGATAGGCTCTTTCGCCGAGAACTTCGGTCTCGTGCGGATTGACGGGAATGATGCGATAGCCGGCGGCCTGCATGTACTGTGAAACTCCATAGCTCGGCCGGAAGCACTTCGAGGAAAGGCCAACGACGGCGATCGTTTTTGCCGAGGAGAGAATCTCGCCGATGGAATCTTCATCGGAAACTGGGCTATACAGTTTCGACCGGCGGGCTCGCTGAGGCACGATTCTTTGAGGGCCGCAAGAAACATCGCGTTTTCTTCGGCGGTGCCCACCGTGACGCGCACCCCCTGGGGCATGCCCATCCAATCGAGCGGCCGCACAATGACGCCGTGTTCTAGCAACGCGTCCGAGATGGCCCGACCCGGCTGCTTCGCTTCAAAATAGAGAAAATTGCCGAATGACGGTACAAACCTCACGCCCAAACGCTCCAAGCCCTGTGAGAGCTGCGCCATTCCCGCGCGATTCAACTCCACCGAGCGGCGCACGTGCTCGACGTCCCCGATCGCGGCGAGAGCGGCCGCCTGCGCAATGCTCGTAGTATTGAATGGCGTGCGCACTTTGTTCATTTCGACGAGCATCGCTGCGGGGCCGATCCCATAGCCGATCCGCAAACCAGCAAGGCCGTGAGCCTTTGAGAAAGTGCGCAACACGAGAAGGTTTGCGCCGGATCGCACGCGATCAATCGCGCGAGAATAGTTGGGATGCCCGACGTAGTCGCAATAGGCTTCATCCAGCACCACCAGCACGTCTTCCGGCACGCGGCTCAGAAAAGCGTCAAATTGATCCGCCGTGAACATCGTGCCCGTGGGATTATTCGGGATTGGCAAGAATGATGTAGCGCGTGACGGGTGTGATCGCGCGCGCCATCGCATCCAGATCGAAAGCATCGTGTGCGAGCGGCATCGCGATCAGCCGTGCGCCCGTCGCCTGAATCGCGATATAGTAAAGCGCGAAGGAACCTTCCGAAGTCAGGCCTTCTTCCCCGGGGTGGACCAGCAGGCGCGCGGAGAGGTCGATTAGTTCGCTGGAACCAAGCCCCAAGATGACGTTTTCCATCGGGACGCCGTGCTTTGCGGCCAGCGCTTCGCGCAGATGGTGGCCATCGCCATCCGGATAGCGATTCGCTTCCAGCAGAGCCGCACGTGCGGCTTCCACGGCCCGCGGCGATGGTCCAAACGGATTTTCGTTCGACGCCAGTTTGATGGCCTGCGTCCGCAGCTCGCGCTCGACTTCTTCCATCGGGCGACCGGGAACATAGCGGCGGATTCTGTGGATATACTCCGGTATCCGCAGTTCAGAGATGTTCGCCATCGGCTTCGGGCTCAAAGCGTCCAATCCTCGTCTCCATCTTTCAGCGTACCAGCTCTTTTGACCGGCTGTTCAAGAATACGCAGGAACGGCACGCGGAGTTCCTCAGCGTCGCTTCAGTGTGTCGGCCTGGATACTGACGTTGGCCTCACTATTGGTGCGGATTCCAACCTCTTGAGAGCTTGCTTAAGCCGGGTAAGCTCCCCAGGGGTGAGCTCGCGGAACTCGCCTTCGGGCAAGTCCTCGAGTTCCAGACCGGCTATGGCGACACGGCGGAGCTTTTCGACCGGATGCTCCATTCCGAACAATTCTCGCCGCAGCTGATCGCGGCTCGCGCCGACGAAGGTTACCGTATACCAAGGGTTCGGCGCCTGACCGCGCGGCTTGGGGCGCGCGGATCGGCTCAACACGGGCATGAAGGCGTTCACCGAGCTTCGCCAGATCAGCGGCCGCGAGCCGGCCCTTCACCTTCACCCAATAGGTTTGCGGCAGCCGCGGCGCGAGCTTGAGGATACGATTTGCGAGGTCACCGTCACTGGTGAGCAGCAACAGGCCGCTCAGGGCATAGTCCAGCCGACCTACAGGATAGACACGCGTAGGAATGCCCCGCAGCAACTGCTGAAGGGAGTGCCGTCCTTCTGGATCGCTCATCGTGGAGACCACGCGTGGCGGCTTGTGGAGAATGAAATATTGCTTCCCCTGAGGGAGCTCGACGAGCCTGCCCCCCGCCTCAATGCGGTCCCGTTCGATATCGGCCTTGGTGCCAAGCTCCTTCACCACGCGGCCGTTCACACGTACCTGGCCGCTTTCGATGAGCTGCTCGGCGTGGCGCCGAGACGCGATTCCAGCGCGCGAAATGATTTTTTGAAGCCGTTCAAGCATGGAAGGAAGTGTTACAGAGGAAACGGAGATGCGCAAGGTGGGCCAAAGGAACTGCCTGCCGAAAACCGCGGGCATCCCGGCAGAGCAAGGGATGTTCTCTTGGGACGTTTACAGGTTGCCGTTTGCAGCGCGAGCATGCGGCTCAACGTCGCCCGGAGCGTCCGGCGCGCCTGCCGCGGATGTTTCCAGCGCAGGGCCCTCGATTCCCTTCCCTTGTACCGCGCCGTCAATCTCCAGACTGGGCTCATCGGGACCGAGATTTGCCGAGATTTCCGGCGAGGTCTTCGGGCTCGATCGGCGCGATGCCCTCATCGGTGCCGAGCGCTTGCCGCGCGAGTTGCTCGAATTCTTTCAGGCTCGGCAACTCGTCCACATCGGAAAGCCCAAAGCGCATCAGGAAATCCTTCGATGTGCGATACAGGATCGGGCGGCCGATCACGGCTTTGCGTCCCGCAGTCGTGATCAGGCGTTTTTCGAGAAGCGTTTGCAGCACGCCGGAGGAATTTACGCCGCGAATTTCCTGGATTTCCGGCTGCGTCACCGGCTGCTTGTAAGCGATCACCGCGAGCGTCTCGAGCGCGGACAGCGTCAGGCGCAACGGCGGGCGCAGGCTCTTGATGAACCGCCGCACGACCTCATGATGCTGCGGCTTGGTATAGAACTTGAAGCCGCCGGCGACTTCGCGGATTTCCATGCCGCGATCGTCCGCGCGCATAGCTCGCCACGAGTTCGTCGAGCGCGGGCCGCAGCTCGCTCTTTTCGATGCCGATGGCCGTGGCCATCTGATCGACCGTCGCGGGTTCGTCGGCGGCGTAAATGATCGCTTCCAGCGCGCCCTTCAGTTCAGCAGGATTCATCGTCATTCGATTCGCTCATCCTCTGACATGCGCCTACTAGGGATACTGCTCGTCGATTCCGGCGATCGGACGCAGATCGAACCATCCGCCGCGCAGATCGTGTCAAACATTTTATGCTTGCGCAGCCGGATTTCGCCAAAGCTTCTGCGACTGCACCAGCACGACCGCTTGCAGCCGCACCATTTCCAGAACCGCGAGAAACGCCACGATCATCGCATGCCGCGAGGGACACTGACTCGAAAAACGCCAGCAGCGTCGACGCCTTCCTCGCTCGCCACAAGCTGCTTGCGCAGCATCTCAATCATCTGCGCCACAGTGAATTGCTGGTGCGTCAGCTCGATTTTCGTGACTTCTTTGCGGCGTTCCAGAACACTTGCTGGAACACTTTTACCAGGTCCACCAGCGAAACGACCAGTTCGCCTTCGGTGCCTTCGCTCTCGTAGAGCGAAAGATCGGGCTTCGACCAGACGTGCGCAAAGATTTGCTGCTTTTCGTAGAGCACCTGCGCGGCATTCTTGAATTTCTCGTGCTCGACCAGCCGATAGACCAGCTCGGCGCGCGGATCAGCTTGCTCTTCCGCGCGAAGCCAGCGGATCGGGCGGCAGCAGCATCTTCGACTTGATCAGAATCAGCGTCGCGGCCATGTAGATGAAATCGGCGGAGACGTCCACATCCAGCTCTTCGAGCTTGTGCAGATATTCGAGATATTGCCCGGTGATTTGTGCGATGGGGATGTTGTGAATGTCCATTTCCTGCTTGCGAATCAGATCGAGCAGCAGATCGAGCGGCCCCTCATAGGCCGGGAGATGAACTTTGTAAGGGCGCTGTGGCTTGCGAGCGTCGGTTCCATATGCTACTCCCCTGCTCCGGGCTTGCGCTGCGCCAGCCGGCTGCGCAAAGCTCTGCGCGTTTGGCTTGCCAGCCGAAAATCGGCTTCGCGAACGCGCTCCATCGTCTGCTGACGCAGTCTTGCGCGCGCGCTTCGAGCCAGCGTCCAGAATTTCCAGCACGCGCGCGGGATGCGCTTCGTATTCCTGGCGGCGCGCACGCACGGGCGCGATCCACTTGATCAGGTTGTCCGCCATCGCGCGCTTGCACTCGATGCAGCCGATGCCGCGCTGTGCGGCAGCCGTCGGCCGCCCATGCCAGCGTCTCCGGCGGCGAAAAAAGTTTGTGCCAATCGTATACGGGGCAAACGTCGGGGTCGCCGGGATCGGTGCGGCGCTTGCGGGCGGATCGGTCATCATCGGCCGGATTTTTTCCCAGATGGTCTCGTCGCTTTCGCTAAGCATGATGGCATTGCCGTAGCTCTTCGACATTTTGCGGCCATCGGTGCCGGGAATGCGCGGCGTGTGCGTGAGCATCACTTCTGGCTCGCGCAGATACAGTTCTGACTGACAAGAATTCTGCGCGCAGCGTCCCAATCTTCTGCAGAAAAATCCTGGAAACGCCCAGATCTTCTGCATGGCAGAATCTTCTGATAGTTAGCTTCGAAACGCCGGCTTCTAGTCATCGTATTCACCCGGCTTGGAACGCTGCGCGAAGCTCCATCAGCGCGCTTGCAGCGCTCCTAGGTTCTCGACCAAACCACTAACGCGATTCTTGACCTGCAATCCGAAGTTAGTGTCGAAACGTCGCACAATTTCGCGGCTCAGCTCCACGTGCGCGACTTGATCTTCGCCCACCGGCACGACCAGCGCGCGATCGGGCTCGCCGTAAATCACGATGTCGGCCGTCTGCAAAACGGGGTAGCCAAGGAATCCAAACGTGTGCAGGTCCTTGCCCTGAATATTCTCGATGGCTTCCTTGTACGTTGGCACGCGCTCGAGCCAGCCCAGCGGCGTGATCATTCCGAGCAGCAGATTCAGCTCCGCGTGCTCCGGAACTTGCGATTGCACGAAGAGAGTGCGACTTCTCCGGATCGAGGCCCGCAGGCGAGATAATCAATGGCGATCTCGATGGTGTTTTGCGCGACGCGCGGACGTGTCGGCGTAATCGCTCGTCAGTGCGTGCCAATCCGCGACGAAATAGAAACATTCGTAGGCAGGATCGTTCTGCAGCTTCACCCAATTCGCAAGCGCGCCAAAATAGTGCCCGATGTGCAAGCGGCCCGTGGGACGCATGCCGCTCAAGCACTCGCTTTCTCTTCGATTCTGGTCCGCTATTCAAGCCTGGTTATTCCTTCGTCCAACCTTCGCACGAATGCGCCGGTGTTCTCTCCGCCGGACGCGGTGCTTCGTTCACACCGCCGGCAGCATTCGCCAGCAAATCGCGCGCGATGATCATGCGCTGAATTTCGCTGGTGCCTTCGTAGATCGTGATCACGCGCGCGTCGCGATACATCCGCTCGACGTCGCTTTCGCGCGAATATCCGGCGCTGCCATGAACCTGCACGGCTTTGTACACGACGCGATTCACCATTTCGCTGGCATAAAGTTTGGCGCGCGACGCGAGCGGGCCCAGCCGCGCGCCGCCCTGATCGCGCACCCAGGCGGCTTGATAGACCAGCCCGCGCGCGGCTTCGATTTCCGTTTGCATGTCGGCAAGCATCCACTGAATCGCCTGAAATTCGCCGATGTTCTTGCCAAACGCGCGCCGCTGCTTTGCGTAGCGCAGTGGCCGCTTCGAGCGCGCCTTGCGCGATTCCCACGGCTTGAGCGGCAATTCCCACGCGGCCGCCATCCAGCGCTTCGAGCGCGATCTTCAGACCCTGCCCTTCCTCTCCGAGCCGATTTTCCGCGGGAACTTCGCAGTCGCGTGAGCGAAATTTCGGCGGTGTGCGAAGAGCGCAGACCCATCTTGTCTTCGTAGCGCGCGACGCGAAATCCAGGAAAGATTGGCTCGAGCAGAAATGCGGTGACGCCGCGCGCGCCCGCAGCCGGATCGGTTTTGGCAAACGCCACGTAAACACCGGCATGCCCCGCCGGTGCTTACCCAGCTTTTCGTGCCGTTGAGGAAATATTTGTCGCCGCGGCGCTACCGCGCGTTGTCTGCAAGCTTGCGGTATCCGAGCCAGCCTGAGGCTCGGTGAGGCAAAACGCCCCGAGAATTTCGCCGCGCGCCAGCCGCTCAAGATATTTTCGCTTCTGCGCTTCGGTACCGTGCGTGGCGAGGGGCACGCAAGCCACCGAATTCGTCACGCTGAGCGCGACGGCGATCGCCGCATCAACCCGGGCAACTTCTTCGAGCATCACCACATAGGCGATGGTGTCCAGACCCGCGCCGCCCCATTCTTCCGGCACGAGCATGCCGCAACAACCCATCTGACCCAGTTGGCGCGAATTCGTCATCCGCGAAGTGCTCCTCGCGGTCGTACTGGCGAATCTTCGGGACGCACCTCGGCTTCCATGAATTGGCGGACGGTGTCGCGGATGAGCTTCTGGTCGTCGCTGAGAGAAAAATCCATCGCTTGGGCTTAGAAACGATGCTAGCACAGCGTACAGCAAACCGAAAACGGAATGCCGCTGCGAAGGGGCGCTTGGGCGCCGGAATGGTCCGAAGGCGCCGGTGGCCAGCTCACCGCCCGGATCGGGCGGTGAGCCGTCCTCTAGGCCTAAAAACGCTTCCTAATCGTGAAGAATGCTCTCTAGCGAGTCGTGGACCTGGAGACCACCGTTGTAGTGGATCAGCCCGTGTTTCCTGAAGCCGTTCATGAAGAAATTCACGCGAGAGCGGGTGGTGCCCACCATTTCCGCAAGCGTATCCTGGCTGATTCTCTCGAGGATGGAGGGATTCTCGCTCTCTTTGTCGTACCGCGCCAGCAAGAGGAGGGTACGCGCAAGCCTCTTCTCACTGGAATTCACAAGGTGATCAATCAGATCCTGCTCCATCCTCGAATTTCGAGCTAGCAGATAGTTGATGAAATGCGAGGAGATGGATTGTTCCTCCTCAATCAGGCGAACCATCGTGCGCCTCTTGAGCAAAATGATGGTGCAGGGAACGAGTGCAATGGCGGAAGTTACATGGATAGTGGCGTCTGAAATGCAGCCTTCGCCAAAAAAGTCCCCGTGCCCGAGGATGGCGAGAATCGCTCCCTTGCCACGCTTCGAAACCAAGGGAAGCTTCACTAAGCCCTCTTCAATGTAGTGAACATCCGAGCATGAATCACCCTGCGAGAAGATAATTTCTCCTGCTTTATAATGAACGGTTCTCTTGGACGGCAAGATATTCGAAAAAAAAGCCTTTTTCGCCGAAGTCTTCCCCCTCGATCTCATCTACCCCCCGCTGTCGGATACCGACAAGTATTGGATTTACGGCAGAAAAACCTAACGTTCACTTGCCATCTGGTTCGGTGTATCTTCTACTCAACGCGAACGGCTTCGTCTGTTCAAAATTGAACAGGCAGGCCAACAAAATCTTTAGGCCCTTCGCTTCCCTCGACTAAATATTGGCTGATCTGGGCGAGCTTAAACGCGAGGCTGGCAACAAGCGGACCGAGCGCTGGCGCGAATCTTCGCTATTTCGTTTTCCAAAACTTAGAAGGCGGCAGCGCGCAATACGTTGCCTGCGACGCAACAATGTTCGTGGGGATCGCGATCAGGGATGCAGTTCTCCGCGCGAGCTTATCGCGAACGGCACATTGCTCAGCTTGATCTGACAACCAGGTTTTCAAGTGGCACTACGAGGGTAGTTAGCAAAAGCTTTCACATGCGGAACAATTCGCGGAGGCGCTTGGTTTGTGCGCGGCTGACGGGTATTTCGGTTTCCTTCTTGTCATTCATCTTGAGCATGTAGCTTGATTTGAACCAGGGAATTACTTCCTTGATCTGATTGATGTTTACCAGATAGGAGCGGTGCGCGCGCCAGAAGCGCTCCGCATCCAAGGATCCCTGCAACTCTTCGATGGTGCGGTAGTTGGAAGTGCCTTCCGCGTCCCGGGAGACGATAGTGATCAGCCCATCGGCGATCGAAGCGTAGATCACGTCGTCGGCATCCACCAACAGCAGCCTCTGCTGGAACCTTACGAGAATTTTTGCCGGCTGCGACTTTGCCTGCTCAAGTTGGTTCACCAGCGTTTCGAGCCGGTCGGCGGGCAGGGCGCTCGCCTCGACAACCTTTTTTGCTCTCTGGACGGCTTTCGCAATACGAGCTTTGTCAAACGGCTTTAGGACATAGTCCACCGCGTTTACTTCGAACGCATGAACGGCGTAGTTGTCATAAGCCGTGGCGAAAACGATGTGCGGGACGCGCACTTTGCGGTCCATCAGCTTCTTGATGACGCCGAAGCCGTTGAGTCCCGGCATCTGCACGTCCAGAAAAACCACATCCGGTGCGTGCTCCTTGATCAGGCTGACCGCTTCTTCGCCATTCTTGCCTTGCCCGACGATATTCATTTCCGGAAAGCTCTTGAGCAGAAAGATAAGCTCGTCCCGGGCGGGCTTTTCGTCGTCAACAATTAGAATATTCATGCTCGTGGAGCAGTGATCCGCACGGCAACCCTCGCGGCAAGCTCAGTATAAGCGCGGCTTACGCCGCTTTCCAGTTGCCGCTCGGCGTAGGATCAGACTACTTTCGATTCGCCGGTGCAATGCTGCGGCCTTGGTAGACCACGGCGCGCACATTTTCGAGCACGTGGATGTCCGAGTAAGGATCGCCTTGCACGGCAATCAGGTCGCCTTCCTTGCCGACCGCGACCGTCCCGAGCAAATCGTCTAGCCCGAGCAATTCTGCGCCATGCTTCGTCGCCGTAACGAGCGCCTGCTGCGGGCTCAGCCCGAATTTCACTTCGCTCATCACCTCGTCGCGCCCCGTTCCCTGCCCTGGCTCGTAGGACTGATCCGACCCCGCGGCGATATACACTCCGTTTTGCACCGCAAGCTTATAGCTGGCGAGCTGTTTCACTCCGACCTCGTTGGCCTTCTTTAAAACGTAGCCCGGCATATGCATCTTTTCGCCGTTCGTCATCAGGTTGTCCACGATGTAAACGGTCGGCACGAGGACCACATGGTGCGACTTCATGTAGTCAATCGTTTCCGTGTTCAGTTCGGAACCGTGTTCGATCGAGTCCACGCCGGCATGCAGGGCCGCAAGGATCGTCATCAGGTTTTCCGCGTGCGCGGCGACCTTCAGGTGATCCATGTGCGCCTGCTCGACGATCACCTGTAGCTCTTCGGGTGACACTTGCTCGGCCGTGGGTGAATCGAGGGGCGAGAGCACGCCGCCGGATGCCAGCACCTTGATGACTTTCGCCCCATATTTGATCTGCAGATGAACGGCTTTCTCTGCGTCTTCAGGCGAGTTGATGAAGCCATTCAAGGGGGTGTAGTAATCGGCCATGGGAAATTGAATCGGCTCGGAGAAGAAATCACCGTGGCCGCCAATAATGGAAATGGCGTGCGCCGCCGGCACGATATGCGGCCCGGGAATCGTGCCCTCGTCAATGGCCTCGTGAAGCGACACGTCAATGAAATCGTTCGTGCCCAAAACCCTCATCGCTACGATTCCCGAACTAAGCGCGTAGTTCACCGCTTTCGTGCCTCGGAGCAATGCCAAACCCGAGGAAGGATTCGACCCAAACGCACCGCTCCAAATATGTGTGTGCGCGTCAATCAATCCCGGCATGACGGTGTAGCTCGATAGATCAATCTGTTCCGCGCCTGCGGGAGCGGTGACGTCGGCACCGACGTCAGTAACTTTACCGTCCGTGATGACGATACCGGCGTTGGTGAGAGGCGGCTTCTCGGCATCGTAGATTAGCTTGCCGCAGCGCACGAAAACCACCTTGGGAGCGGCGAGTGCCGCGAGTGGGGCGAACAACGCTGCGCACAACAAAAGGGTGAGGCGCACAGATTTCATAGGATCCTCCGGTTTGCCGGCCGCAAACGTATTGCCCGGGGCGGCAAATGTCAAATGGAGTCTTGATTTTCTTCGGCGCCGCGCTTGCTAGTTAAGATCAAGCGTCAGATCATCAATACGCAGCGGAGGATCGGGTGGCAAGAGCCAAGGCGAAGGTTCTGTCGAGCAAGATGATCTATCAGGGCAAAGTCTTCGGCGTGCGGCAAGACCACGTGATCGAGCCGGGCGGGGTGAACGCCACACGCGACGTCGTCACGCACAATGGCTCCGTGGTGCTCCTGCCTGTGCTGCGCGGTGACATTTTGCTGGTGCGCCAGTATCGCCATACCGTCGGCGATTATTTGTGGGAGCTTCCGGCCGGACGCATGGAGCGCGGCGAAAAGCCGCTCGCGGCGGCGCAGCGCGAACTGGAAGAGGAAACCGGTTATTGCGCGAAGCATCTCAAGCTAATGATGGACGTCTTCCCGACGCCAGGATTCGTCGAGGAGCGCATGGTTGTCTACGCGGCGACGGGCCTCGTGCCTGGTGAATCTCACCCAGACGAGGATGAACGCATCTCGACGAAGGCGTTCACGCTAGCGTCTCTGCTGCGCATGATCCGCACTCACAAGATCCATGACGCCAAGTCCGTCGCCGGCATTCTTTACTACGCGCGGTTTATACACTCGTCGCGCTAAGCGCGGCTTGCCACTGGCTGAACCATCGGCGGCGGCTGCGATCCTCGATGCCGCCTGAAGGCCACCAGACCTTAATTTCGCCGTATAATCTCAGCATGGAAAATCGCAACGTCGCCAAGATTCTCCGTGAAACCGCGCAACTACTCGAGATTGATGGGGCTCTCTACAACCGTTATCGCAGCTACGAGCGCGTTGCCGAGCTTCTCGAAAACCTCAGCGAGCGAATCGAAGATATCGCGCGCGATTTGGACAAGCTCACCGAGCTGCCCGGCATCGGCGACCGCATGGCCGAGCACATCCAGGAAATCCTCCGCACCGGCGACTATTCGGTCCGGCAGAAACTGCTGAAGAAATTCCCGGCAACGCTGCTGCAGGTCGTCCAGTTGCAATCGCTCGGTCCTAAGAAAGCAGCCCTGATTTGGAGCGCGTACAAAGCCGGCACCGTGGCGGAGGTGCAAAAACTCGCTGAGGAAGGCAAGCTGCGCCTGCTACCCGGCTTCGGCGAGAAGAGCGAGCAGAACATCGTCAAGGCCGCGGCAGTTTTCAATAAGGCGGCGGGAAGATTCCTCATCAACACCGCCGAAGCGGCCGCGGAAAAGCTGATCGATCATATCCAGAAACTCGGCAAGCAGATCGAATCTGTTTCCTCCGCGGGCTCTCTGCGGCGCGGGCGCGAAACAATCGGCGATCTGGATTTCATCGTGCTCCTTCCAAAGGATCACCCCCCGGAGGCAATTGACACCATCGCTCGAGCACATCCTGGCGTTTCCCGCCATCGAACAGACGCTGGCGCGCGGCGGAAACAAGGTCAGCTTCCGCATGGCCAACGATATGCAAGTGGACGTCCGCATGATCGAGAAGGAAAGCTACGGCGCGGCGATGCTTTACTTCACGGGGTCGAAGGAGCACAACGTCTCGCTGCGCAGCCGCGCGTTGAAAATGGGTTACACGCTGAACGAATACGCGCTTTCGACCGTCAAGGGCGAGAAGCGGGTCGGCGGCGCCTCCGAAGAAGAAATTTACGCCAAGCTCAAGCTCGATTTCATTCCGCCGGAGCTGCGCGAAAACTCGGGCGAAATTGATGCGGCGGAATCGCACGCGCTGCCCGCGCTGATCGAGCTGCGCGACATTCGCGGCGACCTGCAGATGCATACCGTGGCAAGCGACGGCAAGAACAGCATCGAGGAAATGGGCGAGGCGGCACGCGCCCTTGGGCTACGAGTACATCGCAATCACGGACCATTCCAAGGCGGTGACCGTTGCCAATGGCATGGACGAGAAGCGCACTTTGGAACAGGCTGCCAAAATCCGCGCAGCCAATGCGCGTGTGAAGAGGCATTCGACTGCTCGCCGGAATCGAAGTGGATATCCTGAAGAGCGGCAAGCTCGACCTAGATGACGAAGTTCTGGCGCAGCTCGACGTGGTGGTCGCCTCCGTGCATTCCTACATGAAGATGGAGCGCGCGGAGATGACGGAGCGCCTGCTCGCGGCGATTGAGAATCCTTACACGCAGATCATCGCGCATCCAACTGGCCGCTTGCTGCTGCGCCGCGAGCCTTTCGAGTACGACATGGAAAAAGTCCTCGACGCCTGCCGCAAGAACGGCGTAGCCATGGAGTGTAACTCTTACCCAGACCGGCTCGACCTGCGTGACGTCCATTTGAAAATGGCGCGCGAGCGCGGCGTGAAGATTGTGATCTCTACCGACTCGCACAGCACGCGTCACCTGCCCCTGATGCGTTACGGCGTGGTGGTTGCCCGGCGAGGATGGCTCGAGAAAAAGGACGTCCTGAACGCGCTGCCGCTGGAAGGGTTTCTAGGCGCGCTGCGCCGCAAGCCGGGCGTCGCGCAGCCGGTTCATAAGCCGAAGCCTGCCGTTGGCCGCAAGACCCGCGAACGGGCAGCAGGTCGCGACGAATAGACCCGCGCCCTTGTCCCGTTTTCCACGGAACACTTTTGGACCCATCTGCGTATTGTCTGGCAAGGGCCCGTGTGATTCACAAAGGAGGCTTCATGCGCAGGATTTTGACGGCGGCAGCGTTGGCCGGAGGACTGGTTCTCTGCGGCGCGGCTCACGCCGATCAATGGACAAAGAGCTATGCGATTTCGGGCCATGCGCAGTTGCGCTTCACCACGAACGACGGGGCCATCGAGGTGATATCGGCGGACGCGAAGAAGATTGATGCGCGCGTGGAAACGACCGGCTGGCGCATCGGCTCCTCCGACATCCAGATCTCCGAGCACCAGACCGGAGACGCCGTCGAGATTGAGGTCCGTGTACCGCGATACACTTCTTTCTTCGGCAGCGATCACCGCTCGGTTCGCGTTTACCTTGAAGTGCCGCGCGAGGCCGATCTCGACCTCCACACCGGCGACGGAAACCTCGCGGCTCGCGACATCAAAGGGAGTCTGCGCCTCGACACAGGTGACGGCGCCATGCGCGTGGACGGTTTACACGGAACGTTGCGGTTTCACACAGGCGACGGACGCATCGAAGGATCGGGGCTCGAAGGCGACATGGATGCGGATACCGGCGATGGCAGTATTGTCGCCAGCGGGCGCTTCGAGCAACTGGCGGCGCACAGCGGCGACGGCAATATCGAGCTCACCGTCGAGAACGGGTCGCGCATGACGGGTCCGTGGAACGTTCGCACCGGGGACGGCCACGTCCGCATGCGCCTGCCGAGTGACTTCAGCGCTGACCTGGATGCCCACACCGGCGACGGCAAGATTAATTTCGATTTCACTATCGCAGTATCGGGTTCGCTCCCTTCCGGAACGATTCGTGGCAAACTGGGCAACGGCGGCCAAACGCTTTCCTTGCGCAGCGGCGACGGCTCCATCTATATCGAGAAGCTGTAGCCGGTCGCATCCGCGATTCGCCGTAAGTCCATGGACAGGCCGGATTCTTTTTCTCCTCGCACCGCGTTGCAAAACATTCTGTAATCGCGCATAGTACTGTGTTTCGTGCACACTGCGCGCGCTTGTAGTGGTTGCCTGCCCGGCGCCGCGCACACAATTCTGACCGCTCAGGGGGAAATGCAATGCGCCGTCCGACCAATATTGATGCGCCGAAGGGAAAGCTTGGTGTGCTTACGCCCGGGATGGGGGCGGTAAGCACCACCTTCATGGCGGGAGTCGAACTGGTACGGCAAGGCGCGGCGAAGCCGGTAGGCTCGATGACCCAACTGGGAACGATACGGCTCGGAAAGCGCACCGAGGACCGCTCGCCGCTGGTGCATGATTTTGTGCCGCTGGCGAAGCTGGATGATTTGGTGTTTGGTGGCTGGGACATTTTTCCCGACAACGCCTACGAAGCCGCCGCAAAGGCCGGCGTGCTGGAGCCGGGACATTTGGCCAAGGTCAAAAAGTTTCTCAGCGGCATCAAGCCGATGAAAGCCGCGTTTGATCACAATTTCGTCCGTAACATTGACGGCAAGAACATCAAGAAGGCCAAGACGAAATACGATCTGGCGCTGCAGATCAAGGAAGATATCGCCGACTTCAAAAAGAAATCGAAAGCCGACCGGCTGGTGATGGTGTGGTGCGGTTCGACTGAAGCGTATCTAACGGTGAATGAGGTTCACAAGACGCCGGAGCGGCTCGAACGGGCGATGAAGGAAAACCATCCGGCGATTGCGCCTTCGATGCTGTATGCCTGGGCCGCGATCACCAGCGGAGTTCCCTTTGCCAACGGCGCGCCGAACCTTACCGTGGATATTCCCGCGATGCAGGCACTCGCCTCGCGGCACAAGGCGCCGATCTGTGGCAAGGATTTCAAGACCGGCCAGACATTGATGAAAACCATTCTGGCGCCGGGGTTAAAGGCGCGGCAGATCGGTTTGCGCGGCTGGTTTTCGACCAACATTCTCGGCAATCGCGATGGCGAAGTGCTGGACGATCCGGAGTCGTTCAAGACCAAGGAGGAATCGAAGCTCAGCGTGCTCGATTACATCTTGCAGCCGAAGCTCTATCCGGACCTTTACAGCGACATTGACCACAAAGTGCGCATCGAGTACTACCCGCCCCGCCGCGACAACAAAGAGGGTTGGGACAACATTGATATCTTCGGCTGGCTGGGATACCCGATGCAGATCAAGGTGAATTTCCTGTGCCGCGACTCGATCCTGGCGGCGCCGATCGTGCTCGATCTGGTGCTGTTCCTCGACTTGGCCCGGCGAGCCGGGATGCAAGGGATTCAGGAATGGCTGAGCTTCTATTTCAAGTCGCCCATGTGCGCGCCACAGCTCTACCCCGAGCACGACCTATTCATCCAGTCCATGAAGCTGAAGAATACGCTGCGTTGGCTGATGGGCGAGGATTTGATTACCCACCTGGGGCAGGAATACTACGACTGAACTCCAAAGGACGCGGCTCCGCGCTTGCGGGGCGAGCGGGCAGCGCTTCCTACGAAACACTCGGATTCGCGTTGGCTGCCGGCTTCATGCGCGGAGGTGGATCATGAGACTTTCGTCGAGATATCGGCTCGCGATGGCTTTTGCACTTCTGGCCGTGCTCGCAACTCCGGCGATCCACGCGCAAGCCACTGCCAACGGTGAAGTTGCCCGCGTAATGGAGATGCTGGATCGCACGCATCACTTCTCGCAGGCGGTGATTTCTCCGGATGGCACGCGGATCGCGTTTGTGGAGGATTTGCCTGGTCCCGGCAAATCGGGGATTTACGTTCGCGATCTGGGCTCAGCCAGCGGGACTCCGCGCTTTGCAACCGCTGCGAACAGCGGCGTCCACGCCGAACATGACGTAGCCTGGTCGCCCGACGGAAAGCACCTTGCGTTTCTTTCCGATGCCGCGAAAAGCGGCCAATTGCAGCTTTGCATCGCCGATGCGGCCACAGCGGCAACGCATTGTCTGACGCACCTGAAAGGCGGCCTGTCTGCCCCAGCCTGGTCCCCCGATGGACACAGCATTGCGATGCTCTTCATTGAGAACGCGCCGCGAACAGCCGGGCCGCTCGCGGCGGAAACTCGCGACGAAGGCGTGGTCACGGACCATCCATACGAGCAGCGGCTCGCGCTGGTAGATATCGTCTCAGAGCGCGTGCGGCAAATCACGCCCGCGGACACGTACATCTACGAATACGACTGGGCCCCGGACGGAAAACATTTCGCCGCGACGGCGGCGAAGGGATCGGGAGACGACAACTGGTGGATCGCGCAGCTCTACACGATTGATGCGGCCACCGGTGCGATGCATTCGATCTACAAGGCGAGTATCGAAACGCAGATCGCAAAGCCGAGATGGTCGCCGGACGGCAAGACGATCGCGTTCATCGGCGGCTTGATGAGCGATGAAGACCTTACCGGCGGCGACATTTATGCCGTGCCTTCCGAGGGCGGCGAAGCGCGGGACGTCACCCCTCAGATTGCTTCTTCCCCGGCGTGTATCGCCTGGGTTCCTGGCAGCCAGCGGATTCTCTTTGAGGCCCGGGACGCTGGTGGCGTGGGTTTCGGCGTGGTGGATACCGCGAGCAGCGAGGTGCGGTCCCTTTGGAGGAGCGACGAATCGATTGGCCTCTCACAGTTTGATATGAGTTTCACGCTAGCGCGCGACGGCGCCACCACCGCGATCGTGCGGCAATCGTTTACAAAGCCGCCCGAAGTCTGGGCCGGCGACGTGGGCGCTTGGAAGCAGGTGACCGCGCTGAACGCGGGACTGAGGACACCGTGGGGTACGGCGAAAAGCCTCACTTGGACCAGCGACAATTTTCAGGTGCAGGGCTGGCTGGTCTATCCGAATAGTTTCGACGCCGCGAAGGCGGAGAGTGCGAAGAAGTACCCGATGGTCGTATCGGTGCACGGAGGGCCCGCGTGGGCGTTTGCGGCGCACTGGCCATCGAGTGGCGAGTATGCCGCCTTTCTCTCCAGCGCAGGCTACTTCGTTTTCTTTCCGAATCCGCGCGGAAGCTATGGGCAGGGAGAGGCCTTCACGCGGGCAAACGTAAAGGATTTCGGCTATGGAGACCTAAGGGATATTCTCGCCGGTGTGGACGCGGCGATTGCGAGCGCGCCGATTGATGCCAATCGGCTGGGGCTGACCGGGTGGAGCTATGGCGGCTTCATGACCATGTGGACCCTGACGCAGACGGACCGGTTCCACGCGGCGATGGCGGGCGCCGGGATCGCCAACTGGCAGAGCTACTACGGCGAAAACAAGATTGATCAATGGATGATTCCGTATTTCGGAGCTTCCGCGTACGACGATCCGGTGGTCTATGCGAAAAGTTCACCGATCAACTACATCAAGAATGTGAAGACGCCCACGCTTATTCTGGTGGGCGACAGCGACGGGGAGTGCCCGCCGCCGCAATCCTACGAATTCTGGCACGCCCTGAAGACGTTGAACGTGGAAACGGAATTCGTGATCTATCCGCACGAAGGGCACGTCTTCACACAGACGGAACATTTGAAAGATCGGGTCGAGCGTGTGACGGCATGGTTTGACCAGCATTTGCGCGAGTGATTCAATGCTAGCAGTCGGACGTCAGGATTGTCGGCCACATGCAGGCCGATCATGTTTGTGCTATCGTTTTCTGCTTCGCTGCAGAATTGTGACGCGTCTGTATTTGCGCCGACGTTGATTCCGGCTGGGAGCCAGGGAGACATGAAGACTTCTTACAACGGGACGGCGGTACCGGCTGACGGGAATCCGATCGGGTTTGCAAATGGAAAATTCCAGGTGCCAGACCATCCCATTTTGCCGTTCATCGAAGGTGACGGCACGGGCCGCGATATCTGGAGGGCCTCTCGGCGCGTGTTTGATGCCGCTGTGGGGCGCGCATACGGCGGCAAGCGCCGCGTCGCGTGGTACGAGGTCTTTGCGGGCGAGAAAGCGTTCAATGCCTTCAAGGAATGGCTTCCGCAGGATACCGTGGACGCCATCCGCGATTTTCGTGTCGCGATTAAGGGGCCTCTGACCACTCCGGTTGGCGGCGGCATCCGTTCGCTGAACGTTGCGCTGCGGCAGATTCTCGATTTGTACGCCTGCGTGCGGCCAGTGAGATATTTCAAGGGTGTGCCATCGCCCGTGTGTCGCCCGGAAAAAATGAATGTGATGATCTTCCGTGAAAACACGGAAGACGTGTACGCCGGCATCGAATGGAAGTCGGGGTCGCCAGAAGCAAGAAAGCTGCTGGAATTTCTAAACAATGAAATGCTGAAGGGCGGTCCCAAGCAGATCCGCTGGGATTCGGGAGTTGGCATCAAGCCGATGTCCCCCACGGGAACGAAGCGGCTGGTGCGGCGAGCGATTCAATATGCCCTCGATAATAAGAAACGCGTCGTCACGTTGGTGCACAAAGGCAACATCCAGAAATTCACCGAGGGTGCGTTCCGCGAATGGGGTTACGAGCTCGCAACGCAGGAATTTCGTCCGCACGTGATCACCGAGCGTGAAAGCTGGATCGTGGACAACCTGGATCGCAATCCGCAGCTTACCATCGAGCAGAACGCCGCCATGATCGAGCCGGGCCTCGAGCAGGCCACGGATGCCTTCCGCAAACAGCTCTACGGAGAAGTCAAAGGCGTGCTCGATGCCATTTACGCCACGCACGGGCACGGCCAGTGGAAGCAAAAGCTGATGATTAACGACCGCATCGCGGATTCGGTGTTTCAGCAGGTGCTTATGCGGGCCGACGAATACCAGGTGTTGGCGACGCCGAATCTCAATGGTGATTACCTGTCGGATGCCTGCGCGGCGCAGGTCGGCGGGCTAGGCATGGCGCCGGGCTCGAACGTCGGCGACGGCTATGGCTGCTTCGAGGCCACGCACGGCACAGCGCCCAAATATGCGGATAAGGACGTAATCAATCCGGGCTCGGTAATACTCTCGGGCGCGATGATGTTTGAGTTTATCGGCTGGAACGAAGCGGCAAAGCTCATCGAAGACGGGATCGCTCGCACGGTCGAGCAAAAGCGCGTGACCTATGACCTCGAGCGCTTGATGGAGGGCGCGACGAAGCTCGGCACCTCCGAGTTCGCGGACGCCATCATCGAAAACATGAGCCAGGCCGCGGCCGTTCGCTGACACGGCATGCGCACGACCGCTTCCTGGTTGCAAAGATGTTTCATCCAAGGAGACCCTGCAGATGCGTAAGAAAGTAACGGTTGTCGGAGGAGGGTTTGTCGGGGCGACCACGGCACAGCGCATCGTGGACAACGAGCTCGCTGACGTAGTGCTGACCGACATTCTGGAAGGCGTGCCTACAGGCAAAGGGTTGGACATGCTGGAATCCACGCCGATTACACGATCGGATTCGCGCGTGAGCGGCATTTCCACGGCAACCGGGGACTACCGTGAGACGGCCAATAGCGACATCGTCGTGATTACCGCCGGGTTTCCGCGCAAGCCGGGAATGAGCCGCGACGACTTGTTGCGAGCGAACTATGACGTCATCAAAGCAGTCGTCGAGCAAATTGTGAAGCATTCGCCGAACGCGATCCTCGTGGTAGTGACCAATCCGCTCGATGCCATGGCGCAGGCATGCTACAGAATCAGCGGCTTCTCGAAAAATCGCGTGATCGGCATGGCCGGCGTGCTCGATTCGGCGCGCATGAGCGCCTTCGTCGCGATGGAGCTGGACGTTTCGATTGAGAACGTTCATTCCTTCGTTCTCGGCGGGCACGGCGATGACATGGTGCCCTTGGCGCGTTACTCCACCGTAGCAGGCATTCCCTTGCCCGACTTGTTGCCCGCCGACCGCATCGAGGCAATCGTGCAGCGCACGCGCAAGGGCGGCGCCGAAATTGTGAATTTGCTGAAGACGGGATCGGCATACTACGCGCCTTCGGCGGCGGTGGTCGAAATGGTTGAAGCAATCCTGAAGGACAAGAAAAAGATTCTTCCCTGCGCGGCTTACCTTGAAGGCGAGTATGGCGTGAAGGGTCTCTACGTTGGCGTTCCGGTGAAACTCGGTTCGGGCGGCATCGAAAAGATCATCGAAGTCAAACTCACAGCGGATGAGAAAGCAGCGCTCGATAAATCCGCCGCCTCTGTGCGCGAACTCGTTGGAGTTCTGGGCGTGTAGCGCGGTTCGCTTCCGGTCGCGGTTGAGGCTTGAGACATTCCGAAAATATAGAGGCGCGCAGCGGGCTTTGAATGCCCGTATTGCGCGCCTTTAACTTTTGACCGGGCCTTGGGAACTACGGATGTGCCGCTGTCTTTGGCGCGGCCTTCGGTACGGTGGTTCCCGCCGGAGCCACGACTACAGCGGTCTTGATGACATCTAACTTTGTGAAATTCTTCTCAGTGTACGCTCTTCCTTCATCCGTCATTTTTCCCTGGTCCGGAGCTCCCGCGTCTCCATACCCACTATAGAGTTGATCCACAACATCCATTCCCTCTGTGACTTCTCCGAACGCCGCAAACCGTTGCGAATCGAGGAACGCGTTGTTCTTGAAATTGATAAACACCTGCGTCGTCCGCGTATTCGGATCGCTTTCCGCGGCAAAAGTGATGGCGCCGCGCGTATTGCCGTGCTTCACAGCATCGTCTTTGATCGCCGCTTTGTCCCAGGCTTTGGCGACAGCGGGATAGGGGCTGATGCCAAACTGCGCCATAAAATTCGGCACTACGCGGAAGATTGCGACGCCGTCGTAGTAGTGATGTTTCACCAGGTTGTAAAAGCGGTCCGCTCCGACCGGCGCCCAGTCGCGCGTCACGTGTACCGTGAAATTACCCTTTGTAGTTGTAAATTTCACGTCGTATTCCGCCGGCGCCGTCGCCTTCAGCAGCGCGGGGTTGAGCAGCGCCTTGTCGTAGGTCGAAGCCGCAGGTTTGGCGGCCGCACTGGAATGCGCCGTTGTCGTAGCTTGCGTCTTCGCCGGTGGATTGGTTTGCGCGCTCGCTACGCTTGCCAACGTCATTGCCAGCGCCAAGACTCCTGGTGTGAATCTCTTCATCGCTCTTCTCCTTCTCAGCCTGCCGTATTCTGCGTAGAGTCTCTTCCCTGCGTTGCCGCTTCGGAATATGGATTCAAATTCTCGCGCTTAGCGCGCCGCAACCTTTTCGGAGGCTTGCATCTCGCCGCTCACACGCTCGGATTCTTCCATCACGCGCAGCAGATTGCCACCCAGAATCTTGCGAATATCGCTCTCGGAATAACCCCGCCGCAGCAGCGCTTCGGTCAGCTTCGGCAGCTTGGAGCAATCTTCCATGCCGATCGGCATTGTTGCGCCATCGAAATCAGAGCCGAGCCCGACGTGATCCGCGCCTGCAAGCTTCACGGCGTGATCAATGTGGTCCACGATTGCTTCCCAGGTCACGGTGGGCAATTTGCCCTCGGCCATCATCTGATGCGCCACGGCTTCATCGGCCCGAATCGAGGCCGCCTCGTTCGATCCAGCGGTTTTTTCGGCTGCCGCCGTGACGGGTCTTCAATTCATCGCTTTTGTCCGAAGCGTCGCGATACGCCTGGCTCAAAAACCCTACGTGGTAGTTGATCTGGATCACTCCGCCCTTGGCTGCCAGCGCCTTGATCATGTCGTCGGTCATGTTACGCGGGGCGTCGCAGATCGCGCGGCACGATGAATGCGAAGCGATCAGCGGCGCCTTGCTCACCTCGAGCGCGTCATAAAACGTCTGATCCGAGACGTGCGAGATATCCACCATCACGCCGAGCCGGTTCATCTCCCGCACGATATCTTTGCCGAAGGCGGTTAGACCCATGTTCTTGGCGCGGCTTCGCCGGAAGACCCGCCCAGTCGGTATTTAGCGTGTGCGTGAGCGTCATGTAACGCACGCCCAACGCGGCAAATTGCCGGAGCACGCGCGAGGTCGTTATCGATCATGTGGCCGCCCTCGACTCCCATCAGCGCGGCGATCTTTCCCTGCCGCATGCGCGCGGCGAACTTCTTCGGCCGTCGTTGCCAGCACGAGATCTTGCGGATGCTTCCGCACTTGTTCGCGGACGCGAGTCAATCAGATCAAGCGCGCATTTTCACCGCGGGCGGACCCGTCAGCGTGGCCGGGCACCAAATCGAGAAGAAAATCGCGTTCATTCCGCCTTCGCGCATGCGCGGAATATCAATGTGCCCTGCGCGTCGCGATGCCCCAGATCGAAATTCTCAAAGAGCAAGCGTTGCGGCGTATCGTCGTGTGTATCGAGCACGATGGAGCTGAAGTGCAAGGCGTGGGCGCGCTGTGCCATATCGTCAGGCATAAGAGCGTTTGGAAAATCGAGCCCGCAAAAAGCAGCACACCAGCCAGCAGGGCGACGCGAAGACGCATCGAGATCGGGCAGAAACGCTTATCCAAGAAGCCAGCCAACAAGATTTTGGCGGATCGCGTGGCGGTTCACCTCGGCGATGGATTCTGTCAGAGGAATGGACTTCGGGCAAGCCTTCACGCAATTCTGCGCATTGGCGCAGTCTTGCACCCCGCCAGAACCGCTCACTGCTTCCAAGCGCTCATGCGCGTGCATTGCGCCCGTGGGATGCATGTTGAATAAGCGCACCTGGCTGATAATGGCCGCGCCGACGAAATTGCTGTTGGCATTCACTTGCGGGCAGACTTCCAGGCAGGCTCCGCAACTGATGCAGCGGGAAAGTGGATAGGCCTTTTCTTGAATTTCCGGAGCCATCTTCGGGCCTTCGCCGAGATCGTAGGTGCCGTCGATGGGGATCCAGGCCTTCATGCGCATCAGGTTTTTGAACATCACCGAGCGGTCCACGGCCAGATCGCGGATCACGGGAAATTTAGACATGGGCTCGATCTTGATGGGCTGATCAAGATGATCCACCAGCGCTGAGCAGGCCATGAGCACGCGGCCGTTGATCACCATGGCGCAGGAGCCGCAAACTTCCTCCAGGCAATTCGAGTCGTAGCTGACCGGTGTCGTGGTCTTGCCGTCGCGCGTCGTGGGCCGCTCGGCGATGTCGCGCAGGCAGATAATCACGTTCATGTGGGGCCGCCAAGTGAGCTCGAATTCTTCCCAGTGCGGAGCGTTCGCTCGGGCTCTGCTGCCGTTTGACCTTCACGATTACTTTTTTGTTGTCAGCCATGACTCCTCGAAACGAAAGCCCTCGTTGATGTCCTCATGTTACTTCGCCATGTCGTAACGCCGCGCGCGCAGCGGAAGCAGCGAGGTATCCACAGGCTCGTAGGTCAATTGAATGCCGCCGCTCACCCATTTTGCTCGGGTCGTTTTCAACCAGTTGGCGTCGTCGCGCTCCGGGAAATCGGGTTTGTAATGTGCGCCGCGCGATTCGTTGCGCGCCAGCGCGCCCAGGGTGATCACGCGCGCCAGAATAAGCATGTTGTAAAGTTCGCGCGTGAAGTTGAGCGTCTGGTTTGACCACTTGGTGCGGTCGGAAAGATTGATCTTCTGTGAAGCGCTCGAGCAATTCTTGCAGCTTCGCGTCGGTTTTCGCAGATGGCGTCATTGCGGCGCGTGACCGTCACATGCTCGGTCATCCAGTCGCCCATTTCCTTCCAGATGGTGATCGGATTCTCCGAGCCCTGCTGTGAGATCAACGCGTCATTAATTCCCTGCTGCCGCTTCTGCTCGCGTTCGTAGACTGTGGACGGTACGCTCTCGCAGCCCTGCGTTAGATTGCGGCTGTATTTCACCGCCGCCGGGACCGGCCACCATGCCGCCGATAGATGCATGAGACCAGCGAATTCGCGCCGAGCCGATTCGCCCCGTGATACTGGTATTCGCACTCGCCTGCAGCATAGATTCCCGGGACGTTGGTGGCCTGATTGTCGTTATCCACCCAGATCCCGCCCATCGTGTAGTGCATGGCCGGAAAAACCTTCATCGGCTCCACACGCGGATCAACACCGACGAATTTTTCGTAAATTTCCAGGATACCTTCGAGCTTGCGGTCCAGCGTTTCGCGTGGAATGTGCGTTACATCCAGATAGACGGCCGCCTGGCCGCCGATGCCCAGTTTCAGTTCGTAAACGACCCTGTGGATCGCGCGCGTGGCGACGTCGCGCGGCACCAGGTTGCCGTATTTCGGATACCATTCTTCGAGAAAATAGAAACGTTCGTTCTCCGGGATGGAATTCGCCGGACGCGTTTCGCTCGCATTCTTCGGAACCCAGACGCGGCCGCCTTCGCCGCGCGCCGATTCACTCATCAGGCGCAGCTTGTCTTCACCCGGAATCGCCGTCGGGTGCACCTGGATAAATTCGCCGTTGGCGTAGTCCACGCCTTGCTGAAAAGCGCCGACTGCGCGCTGCCCGTACAGACCACCGAATTCGTTGAGCGGACAAAAATCGCGCCGTTCCCGCCCGTACAGAAAATCACCGCATCCGCCGGGAACGTCTTTACTTCCATCGTCTTCAGATCCATGCCGCAGATACCGCGGCCGACTCCGCGCGTCATCAATCACCGCGGAAAGGAACGTCCATCCTTCGTACTTGATAACCTTTCCTTCGGATTCAAAGCGGCGCACCTGCTCGTCCAGCGCGTACAGAAGTTGCTGCCCGGTCGTTGCACCGGCAAAGGCCGTGCGATTGAAGAGCGTGCCCTCCAAAACGCCGGTAGTCGAGATTTCCTTCAGGCGTACGGTTGAACATCACGCCCATGCGATCGAGCAAATCGATAATCCCGGGGGCGGCGTCGCACATGCGCTTCACGGGAGGCTGGTTGGCGAGGAAGTCGCCGCCGTACACGGTGTCATCAAAATGATGCCAGGTGGAGTCGCCCTCGCCTTTCGTATTTTTCGCGGCGTTGATTCCGCCCTGCGCGCACACGGAATGCGAACGCTTCACAGGCACGATCGAAAATAACTCCACCGGCACGCCCGCTTCGGCCACTCGAATGGTGGCCATCAGCCCGGCCAGACCTCCGCCCACGACGATAATCTTTGGTTGTCTCATTTTATGGTTTGAATGTAAGAATTCAGCGGATGCAAGCCGTACCGGAAACAGATCACGATGGTTACGCTCATCACACGAGCGCGGCGCCAACAGCCGTGCCGAGCAATCCGGCGGCGCGCTGCGCCTTCACCGTGGCGGCCAGGCCCCACTTACACAGAAAATTCCAAATGCCCACGCCCAGGTGTACCGAACACGCCGTGACGCCAACCAGAAAAAATGCGAAGAACCAGGGATTCTGCATGGTGTTGTAGACGTCCATGTAGGTGGACATACCATGCGTCTTGAACCGCTCATCGTAAAGGTGCCAGCCGATAAAGAGGAACGCCAGCAAGCCCGTCCAGCGCTGGATGGTGAACATCCAATTCCCCACCCAGGGGTATGCCGAGACGTTATTTTTCCCGCGCGACCAAATGATGAAGCCATACACCGCGTGGTACAGAAGCGGCAACCAGATAATGCAGATCTCAAGCGGCAGGCGCCACGGCACGGTTTGCAAGCTCGAGAGAGGTATGGTTGTAGTTCGCCGCGCCGACCAGCGCGTAGCTATTAGACCAGATGTGATCGGCAAGATATGCGCCGATGGGAATGATTCCCGTCAACGAATGAAGTTTGCGCCAGAAGAAGCTGTGATCCGCCTGCGCCGCCGAAGCGCCCATGCACTCTCCAGACCTGTCGTACACACGGAAGCCCGCCGTCCGCGGTTCAACGCAACAAATTGGATGGCTTTCACTCCGCGCGGTCCAAGGAGCAGACTGCTTTCCATCACCCGAACAGCTACAGTATAGAAATTCTGCGGAGCCATTGCAAGATGGCACCGCCATCCAATTTGGCATCATCGCTGTCGCACATTTCGTTATAATGTTTTCAGAAAGCGTCTGGGGAGCGAATGACGAAAGCGACGCCAGCCGCCGAAATCGAACAACTGATAGACCGATGGATGGAGGAGCGGCGAGCCGATCGGTCCGGAAAATCTCCAGACGCTCGCGGGAAAGCTTGCGGCGCTGTTCCACGTGGATGCCGATGAGGTTGCCATCTCGCGCTGCATTTCCGGCGGCAAAGTTCTCCAATTCCTGGTTCCCGAAAAGCTAAAGGTTGTAGGCATCATCCCGCTCACCAGCACTGCCGCGCTCGCCGCAAAGACCGCGCGCGAGAAGCGCGCGGAGGTCCAGAATAAGTTCAGCACCTGCCCGCCACGCTTCCGTCTTCGAAGGCGTGCCGCTGGGGCGGCGCGAAGGACGAAAACATCCAGAAGATCATGAGCGCGCCGATTCTGGCGGATAGCAAAGCCGTCGGCGTGGTGCAAATATCCCGCAAAGGCCGCACCGCCAAAGATGCGGGACCGGATTTCACTTCTGACGAACTGCGCAAGCTCCAAGCCGTGGCCGAATACGCTGGCACGTATCGTTCAGCTCACGCACCGAAGGCCGCTAAATACCCCGTCCACGTTCTACGCTCGAACCAGATGCAATGCTGCATAGTGGCACGTAAGCCTAGCCTGTCCGCGCCGCGCAGATACTGGAGCGCGTTGGCTCATCGTTTAGTTTGCGCTCGAAGCACGACAAAGTCGGAAATCTGCATTGACACTGCGCGAGGTTCTTGCTATTTTCGCGCTCGCTCACAATTTGCCCGATGAAGATGTGATCACCCCAAGTGGAGGCACCGCAGTCCGGCACGGTACATGGCGTTCGTCGCGAAAAAGATTTTTCTCACCAAGGGCGTAGGCAAACATCGGGAGCGGCTTTCCAGCTTTGAGCTGGCTCTGCGCAACGCGGGCATTGCGGCGTGCAACATCGTCCGCGTTTCTTCCATCTTTCCGCCCAACTGCAAACTGATCTCGCGCAGCGAGGGGCTGAAGCACATCAAGCCCGGACAGGTAGCGTTTACCGTGATCAGCGAGAATTCCACAAAGGAAGCGCACCGGCTGATTGCCGCCGGGCGTTGGCTCTGGCGCTTCCCGCGGACAAATCCATGTACGGCTATCTTTCCGAACACCACTCTTTCGGCGAAACCGAAGAAGTCGCCGGCGAATACGCGGAAGAGCTCGCCGCGGAAATGCTCGCAACCACGCTCAACGTGGAATTTGACGCCGATCTGTCTTGGGACGAAAAAAAGGAAGTCTACCGGATCTCCAACAAGATCGTGCGCACGATGAACGTCACCCAATCCGCCGTGGGCGATAAGCGCGGGCTTTGGACGACGGTGCTTTCCGCCGCGATTCTCCTCGAATCGGACTAGATTGCTCGGTGCCGTATCGGCCACTTCGCCGCAGGTCTTCTCCGCTCGTGCCCTCCGCGCCTCGCCCCTAATGGACCTCGGTGCGAACGTGGTAGGATTCTGTCATGAGTGGGAAGCCGTCGCGCCGGATTCGACCGCGAAAATTCCCGATCGGGCTCGTGCAAATGCGTTCGTCGGCAAACGCGGAAGAAAATCTCGCCCGTGCCGCGAAGAAGATTCGCGAAGCGGCGAAGCGGCGGCGCGCAAATCATTTGCCTGGACGAGCTATTTCGCTCCGAGTATTTCTGCCGCGAAGAAAATGCCGATCTGTTTCGCGCTTGCCGAGCCAATTCCCGGTCCAACCACCGAAGCGCTGGCGAAGGTTGCTCGCGAAACGCAAGCAGCCTTGGTGGTTTCGCTCTTTGAGCGCCGCGCGGCCGGCATTTACCACAATTCAGCCGTCGTGATTGACGCCGATGGCTCGCTGCTTGGGCCGTTACCGCAAGATGCACATCCCGGACGATCCGCTTTACTACGAAAAATTTTATTTCACTCCGGGCGACCTCGGATTTCCCGTTTTCGACACGCGCTATGCGCGCATCGGCGTGCAGATCTGCTGGGACCAGTGGTATCCGGAGGGCGCGCGATCTGGTCAGCCTGCAGGGCGCGCAAGTGATTTTTTATCCCACGAGTATCGGCTGGCATCCCAGCGAGAAAGAGCAGTTCGGCGCTGCGCAACTCGACGCTTGGCGCACGATTCAGCGTGGCCATGCCATCGCCAATGGCGTTTACGTTGCCGTGGCAAATCGCGTAGGATTCGAAGGCACGCCCGAAGCAGGCCTCGAGTTCTGGGGAAATTCCTTCGTCGCCAGCCCGTTCGGCGAGATGCTCGCCGAGGCTTCCGACACGGCCGAAGAGATTCTGGTCGTGGAGTGCGATCCTGCGCGCTCCGAAGACACGCGCCGCAACTGGCCGTTTCTGCGCGACCGCCGCATTGACGCTTACCAGCCGATTCTGCAGCGCTGGCTCGGCGAATGAAGCGTCCACGACACAGACCTTCAGAAGTTGGCCGCCAGTCGCACGCGCCTGCTCCGAACGCAACGCCTTATGCGCTGGGCTATCGTATGCCCGCGGAATGGGAGCGCCACGACGCCACTTGGCTCGCCTGGCCGCATGAGCTTACCGATTGGCCCGGCAAATTTGCGCCGATTCCGTGGGTCTATGCGGATATCGTGCGCCATCTCGCACGCGTCGAGCGCGTCCGCATCCTGGTGAAGGATCGCGACGCCGGAAGCGCGCGCTCGCGGCGTGTTGAAAAAGGCGCACGCCGATCTTGCGGCCGTGGAGTTCATCCGCGTGCCCACCGATCGCGGCTGGATCAGAGATTTCGGCCCGATTTTCGTGAAGAACGAGAAAAACGGCGAGGTTGCCGCCACGCACTGGCTCTTCAACGCCTGGGCGAAATATGACAATTGCAAGCAAGGATTCCGTGGCCTTCACGCAAGCGAATCGTCGCCTCAAACATCGCGTCTGGCAGCCGCACCATGCGGGACGGCGAGCGGTTCTCGAAGGCGGCAGCATTGACGTGAATGGCCGAGGCACGCTGCTCACCACGGAAGAGTGCCTGCTGAGCCCGGTGCAGGCTCGCAATCCGGGCGTCTCCCGCGAAGAACTCGAAGAGCATTTTTCGCGACTATCTCGGCGCCACGAACGTGCTCTGGCTGAAAAACGGCATCGCCGGTGACGACACGCACGGCCACGTGGACGATCTCGCGCGTTTCGTGAACGCGACCACGGTTGTCACGGTCGTCGAAGAAGAATCGGTCGGACGCAAATTATGCGCCCTTGCAGGAAAATCTCGCCCTGCTCCAAACATGCGCGACCAAGATGGCCAGCCGCTTGCGCGTCGAAACGTTACCTATGCCTGCGCCCGTCTTCTTTCGACGGCCAGCGCCTGCCCGCAAGCTATGCAAACTTCTACATCGCCAACAAGATCGTACTCGTCCCCACATTCAATGATCCGAACGATCGCATCGCGCTCGAATAAGCTCGCTTCCCTCTTTCCCGACCGTCAAGTCGTTGGCGATCGCGTGCCGCGATCTGGTGCTCGGGTCTCGGCACGATCCACTGCATGACGCAACAGGAGCCGCGCGCGCTACCGGCGCAGCCGCGCGCCAGGCCACGTTTTCTCACCTCGTGAATCAACTGCCGAGTTAGGTTAGAATGCAGCCGGGCTTTGCCGCCGTTCGCCAGTAGCCAATACTTGCTCCGAGGAGACGCCATGTTCGCTCGTTTCTGCTTCAGAGACCTCTCACGTGTACGTCCTCGATATGCGCTATTCGCTTATCGCCTGGATCGTGATCGGCCTGATCGCCGGGTGGATCGCGGGCACAATTTCGCGCGGCCGCGGCTTCGGCTGCATCGGAGAATCATCCTCGGGTTGATCGGCGCGGTGCTCGGCGGCTGGATTTTTTCCAAGCTCGGGATTTTTGGCGGCGGCACGCTTTATAGCCTCGCGGCTGCCACGGTCGGCGCGGTTGTGCTGGTTGCGATCGCGCGCCTCTTCTCCGGAGGCAACGACTGATCGGCGTTGCAGCTGTACACGCTCTGCAAGTTTAGCTTCCCTCGCACGATTTCGCGACGTAGCTGCCGCGTCGCCGGCAGGAACGTTCAGCGTTGCCCTGCAGCCCGTTTCGCTCACAGTCTCGTGATACGATGAAATTCCAACTTATGCGGAGATCCTTTTGAATCAGACTTCTCTCTGGGCGATTCCGCTCGGCGGACTTGGCGAATTCGGCATGAACATGCTCGCCCTGCGCTTCGGCGACAGACATCATCGTGATCGACGCCGGCATGATGTTTCCCGAAGCGAACTGCTCGGCGTGGACATCGTCATTCCCGACATCGCCTATCTGAAGCAGCACCGCCACATGGTGCGGGCAATCGTGCTCACGCATTGCCACGAGGATCATATCGGCGCGCTGCCCTACATTCTGCGCGATCTCAACGTGCCGATTTATGGCACGCGCTTCACGCTCGCGCTCGTGCGGCGCAGCCTCGAAGAGCACGGGCTGCTCGACACGGCCAAGCTCAACCAGGTGGCGCCGCGCCAAACATCGAGATCGGCCCGTTCGGCATCGAATTCATGTCCGTCACGCACAGCACGATTGATTGCGTCGCGCTTGCGGTGCGCACGCCGGTCGGCGTGATTATCCACACCGGCGATTTCAAGATTGACCAGACGCCGCCGGACGAGCACGAGTTCGATCTGCACGCCTTCGCGCGATATGGGCAGGAAGGCGTGCTCGCGCTCTTCAGCGACAGCACGAATATCGAGCGCCCCGGATATACGCCTTCGGAACGCGCCGTCGGGCCGCGCATCGAAGAGCTCTTCCGCGCGGCGCCGCGCAAAGTGCTCGTTTCGTGCTTCGCATCCTCGATCCATCGCATCCAGCAGGTGATTGACGTCGCGGCGAGCGTCGGCCGCAAGGTTGGTTTCGTCGGCCGCAGCATGGTGGACAACGTCGAAATCGCGCACGAGCTGAAATGCCTGCGGATTCCCGATGGCATGGTCGTACGTCCGCAGGACCTGCGAACGTTCGATCCGCACAAACTCGTGGTCCTGATCAGCGGCAGCCAGGCAGAGCCGATGTCGTCGCTCTCGCGCATCTCCGTGGATAACCACCGCCTGCTCTCGCGTGGACGAGAACGACACCGTAATTCTTTCCGCGCGAATCATTCCCGGCAACGAAAAAGCCATCTTCCGCATGCTGGACCACATGTTCCGCCGCCGCGCGCTCGTCTACTACGATAACGATGGCGGCACTGCTTCACGCTTCCGGCCACGCCAGCCAGGAAGAGCAGAAGCTCCTGCTCAATCTCGTGCGGCCGCGGTATTTCATTCCGGCTCACGGCGAATATCGCCAACTCTTCCGCCACGCCGCGCTGGCCCATCAAGTCGGCGCCGTGTCCGAGCGAAATCCTGCTGATCGAAGATGGCCAGCCCATCGAGTTCACGCCCGATGGCAAGGCGTATCGCCGCGAGCCGGTCACCGTGGGCCGCGTGTGCGTGGATTCCGGCTCGCTCGAGGAAATCGCAGGAGGTCGTGATTCGCGACCGCCGCCATCTGGCCGAGGATGGCGTCGTCGTCCCCATCATCGCCATCGATAAGCACAACGGCCGCATCGAATCGCACCCGGAAATCGTCACGCGCGGATTCATTCCGTCCGACGACGGACAGGGACTTCTCGCGGGCGCGCGCGAGGTGGTGATCCGCACTATCGAGCAATCCAACGCCGAGGAAAAATCCGACTGGGGCGTCATCAAGGAAAAGATTCGCGTGGACCTGAAGCGCTATCTGAACAAGCAAACCTCCAAGCGCCCGCTGATCTTGCCCGTGATTCTCGAAGTCTGACGTCGCGGCGCGGGGTCATCATGACCGTGAGCGTTAGCTCTGCGGCCGTATCAGCCCGCCGATTTCGAAGCGCTCTATCTGCTCGATCGCGCCTGCTATCCGCCGGGAATTGCGTACTCGAAACGCATGCTGCGATGGTATCTGGCGTTTCCCGGGGCGATTTGCATCGTCGCCGAGGATACCGGAGACCGGCGGATCGCCGGATTCATCCTCGCCGACGCCGATCCGCCCGAGGCTCACATCATTACTCTTGACGTCGCGCCTGAGTCCCGCCGTCATGGGATCGGCTCGCGCTATACGCGCCATCGAAGGCGACTCGCTCGCCGCGCGGCGTTCGCGAAATAGAGCTGGAAACGGCAACGGACAACGCCGCCGGCGTTGCCTTCTGGACGCGCCACGGCTATCGTACCGACGGCGTCTTGCGCGGCTACTATCTTGACCGCGTAGACGCGTTTCACATGCGCAAAATCGCTCGCGGCGGCCACATGAGCGCGCGAGCAAACGCAAAGGAGCCGTGATCCCGCATGCCGCTGAGCCAAGCCATCGTCCTCGCCGTCGTCCAGGGCCTCACCGAATTTCTTCCGATCAGCAGCAGCGCGCATCTGGTTCTGATTCCGTGGTTCTGGGATGGACGGAGCCCGGCCTGGCGTTCGATGTCGCGCTTCACATGGGCACATTGCTTCGCGGTCGTGATTTACTTTCTCCGCGATTGGGTCGAACTGGTTCTTGCAGGCTTTGGAGTTCGCAGTTTCGCGGGCATGCCAGGAGATGTATTGCACTGGAAGCGGCGTCTCTTCTGGTTGCTGGTGATCGGCACGATTCCCGGAGCGCATTGTCGGCGCGCTATTTCGAAAAAACAATCGAAGAACAGCTTTCACCAGCCCGTGCTGATCGCGTGGCTGTTGATCGTCGTCGGGCTGCTGATGTGGTGGGCGGAACGTCCGCACTCGGCTCGAACGCCACATCCCGCAAGTTAACGCTGGCCGACGCGCTCCGTCATCGGCGGTCGCCCAGGCCCTCGCGCTATTCCCCGGAGTCTCACGCTCGGGCATCACCATCACCGCCGGCCTGTTCCGGCGGCATGACGCGCGAAACCGCCGCGCGATTTTCCTTCCTGCTTTCGCACTCCGCTGATCGCCGGCGCCGGCACTCAAGGAAGTGCCGCAAACTGATTCAAGCCGCACCGCGCGGGCGCCCTCGATCTGCCCCTCTCGACGCTTGTTGATCGCCATCGCCGTCTCCGGCCATCGTGGGCTACCTCGTGATCGCGTTTTTTCTTGCGCTATCTGCAAACACGCACCCTCAAGGTTTTCGTTGTGTACCGCATCGTGTTTGGTATAGTCGTGCTGTTGTTTGCGTTCCTCCACCTGGCCAACGCACGCTAGCGCCCGCGCGAGCCAGGACCGGTCTTCACCGCTATCCGCCTGCAAGGAGAAGTGTGTGCGCTTATTGACTCCAACTGAAAACCGCCGGTTGAACGAATTGATCGGCTTTTTGGCGATCACCGTAGGCCTGCTCATCGCCTTGAGCCTGCTTTCGTACAATCCGCACGACGCATCGCTCAACGTGTCTGCGACGTCGGCTGATTCTCGCCCGGCGACCAACTGGATCGGCCCGGTCGGCGCTCACGGCGCGGACCTGCTCTTCCAGGGCTTCGGCTACGCTGCGTTTCTGCTGCCCGCGGGAATTTTCGCGCTCGGCGCTCGATGGTTTCGCAGCCGCGCGGTGGATTCCGCCGTCGCAAAGCTCAGTCGGCTACGCGCTCCTGATGCTCGCTGCGCCTGCGCTCCTGGCGTTGTGGCATTCCCAAACGTGCGCGGCGCTGCGCCTCCAGGCGGCCTGTTGGGCGAAATGCTGGCCGCAGGCGCGATTGCCGCGCTCGGTAGCGTCGGCGGGCAGTTGGTGACCATTGCGGCGCTGCTGGCCGCGCTATTCCTCACCACGAGATTCTCCATCATCGCCACGCAGGAATGGGCCAAGGGTCCGCTCGCCAAGCTCAACCTCGTCGGCCGCGCGAAGGACTTATCTGGTCTCGACTGGCACGAGAAGCGCGAGGAAGCACGCCTGCAAAAACGCATGGAAGACGTGAAGGTCTCCGGCCGCCAGCCGGTAGCGCCGCAAGTCCCCGTCGCCAAGGAGCTCCTGAAGAAAGTCCGCCGCAGAAAGCCGAAGACGAGGACGAGGAAACGCCTCGGAGCGCTAGTCCGGAAAGCGCGCACCAGTAGTCTTGCGCTTCAGGGAGCCAAAGAACCCAAGGAAGAAGCCGAAGCTCCCGCGAAGGCCGCGCCGGCCCCAAAGTCGCCAAGAGCGCCGGAGGCTTCAAGCTGCCGTCGCTCCGGATTACTCAACAACGCCCAGCGCAGCCAGAAGATCCCCGAAGACGAACTGAAGGCCTGCGCGCGCGCCATCGAGGAAAAGTGCAAGGAATTTGACGTCACCGGCTATATCACGCAGATCAATCCCGGCCCCGTCGTCACCACTTACGAATTCAAGCCCGAGGCAGGCATCAAGTACAGCCGCATCACCGGCCTCGCCGACGATCTTTGCCTCGCCTTGCGCGCGGAATCGCTGCTGATCGAGCGCATCCCCGGCAAATCCACAATCGGCATCGAGGTTCCCAACCAGAATCGCCAGACCATCGCTCTGCGCGAGGAGATCGAATCGAGCGAGTTCGTCAACTCACCCTCGAAGCTCACGCTGGCCATGGGCAAGGACCTGATCGGCCGCCACCGCATCACCGATCTCGCGCAAATGCCGCACTTGCTGATCGCCGGCTCCACGGGCACCGGCAAGAGCGTGTTCCTGAACTCGCTGATCGTCTCGATGCTCTACAAAGCCACGCCGGACGAGCTGAAAATGGTGATGGTCGATCCGAAGCGGCTCGAGCTCGGCCTTTACGAAAATATTCCCGCACTTGCTTGCGCCGGTCGTCACCGATCCGAAGGTCGCGTCCAACGTGCTGCGCAACGCTACGCGCGAAATGGAGCGCCGCCTCAAACTGCTCGCGCAGCGCGGCGTCCGCAATATCGACCAGTACAACCGCACCTTCCAGCGCGGCGAATCGCTCTCGCTCTTTGAGGACGTGGAGGACGCCGAGCACAAGCCGCTTCCCTTCCTCGTCATCGTCATAGACGAGTTGGCGGACCTGATGATGGTGGATACGAACAACGTGGAAGAATCCATCACGCGCCTCGCGCAAATGGCTCGCGCCGTGGGCATTCACTTGATTCTGGCCACGCAGCGTCCCTCGGTGGACGTGATCACCGGCCTGATCAAAGCCAATTTCCCCGCGCGCATTTCGTTCCGCGTGGCCAGTAAAGTGGATTCGCGCACAATTCTTGACGCCAACGGCGCCGAATCGCTCCTCGGCCGCGGCGACATGCTCTACCTGCCCGCGGGCTCTTCGCGGCTGCATCGCATGCACGGTGCTTACGTCACCGAAGATGAGATCGGCGCGGTATGCGAATTCTGGCGCTCGCAGGCCAAGGCCGTCTACAACGAAAAGCTGCTCGAAGCTCCGAAGGACGAGAATGCCAGTGGCGAGCCCGGCGCCGGTGGAGGCGACGACGAGGTGGACGACGCGCTCTACCAGGACGCTGTCCGCGTGGTCTGCGAAGCGGGCCGCGCGTCCACTTCCACGCTCCAGCGCCGCCTGCGCATCGGCTACGGCCGCGCCGCGCGCCTGATTGACATCATGGAAAAGGACGGCATCGTCGGCCCACCCGACGGCACCAAGCCACGCGAACTGCTCAAGAAAAAAGACTGGATGCGCGAATTCGACGCATCTTTGAAATAGCAGCCGTCGTACTTTTGCTCCGCCGGCTGACACTTCACACCGGTAGCACAGGCACTCTTGCCTGTGTGCAGTTACTGCGCGGTTCTACTTCCCCAAAAAAGCCGCCAGGTTCGGCCGCTGGATGGCGCGCAGGTCTATACACGCATTCACCCGGTCCTTCGCGTTGCGAAGCGGACGCTCAGCGCCCTGAATATTCTGCGACGCAAAGAATTGCTGCGAGTCGTCGCGCAGTTCCGCATCGCAGAACTGGCCGGCGATGCCCACGAAGCTCGCGCCACCGATCGAAGCGCCTTCCTTTCGCTTGATCTCCGCGAAGTGCGCCTTGAACCACTCCCAGGCAACCGTCTGCGTTTTGTCGTTGGCGATCAGGCCCTCGAAAAACAGGTCCTGATTCCGGACCGCGGGCGTCAGCATGAATTCCAGCGTGCGCTTCGCAAGTTCCGGCTGGGAAAAATCATTCAACGCGCCAAAGTATCGGTAATATTCCTCGGGAGTCTTCGCGCCATTCAAGTGCGCCATGTACTTGTCATAGAGCGCCGCATCGCCATTTTCCGCCGCTACGCCAGGGCGTTTCCCGCAAGGTTGCTGTCCACCGATGCGGGGTCCTGCATGTAGGCTTCGGCAACCGAATGCAGCTTGGCGATCGCCTCCGTATCCTTGCCGCTTTCCGCAAGCGCCACCAGCACTTCCGAGCGCAACTGTCGCCGCTCGTCCGGCTCTCCCGCGACCGGCTCGGCGCCCAGATTTGCAGCGACGGGATGCAGGAACTCGCGCGTCCAGGCTTCGAGCGCGGGACGCTCCGCGGGCGATGCGATCAGATTGCGAATCGCTGGAATATAGGCGAGCACCATCTCCATCACGGCAGGCGTCTGGTCCCGCTGGACCGCCTGCACCGTCTTCATAAACTCTCCGATATTCAGCCGGCCGGCTCGCACCATGCCCCAGGCGTCCGCGAGGAAGCGGATGCGCTCCTCGGGGCTGAATGCCGTCTCGAGTTCGGCGCTCATCTTTGCGTAGGCCGCAGGCTCGTACGCCGCGCGGTAGTAGCCTCGCCCGCCCGCGTCCACATTCACCCAATCCCCGCAGCCGGGCAAATCGAACGTCTGCGTGCGCTCCATGAGCAGCTTGTAAGTGGAGCTCGACGCGCCAGCCGCGCGCATCGAAAGGGGGATCGCCCATAATCTCTGCCGAGCCGGCATCGAGCTTCGCGCTATCGCTGAAGTATCTCTGCTGCGAAAGTGTGACGCTCGTATGATCGCCGCTGCAGGAAGTCTTCACGCTGACAAGCGGCGCTCCCGGCTGGTTGATAAAGCCGGACATGACCTTGTCCACGGGCTTCCCGGACGCGGCCGTTATGGCATTCCAGAAGTCCTGTGCCGTGGCGTTGCCGTAGGCGTGCGCTTGCAGATAGGCGTTTGTCCCCTTGCGAAACACTTCCGGACCCACATAGGCCTCAACCATGCGCAACACCGCGGCCGTCTTGTCATAAGCAATGCCGTCAAAGAGCGCGTCAATTTCGGCGGGAGTCTCCGCTTTGGCGCGAATCGGACGAATCGAAGCAATGGCATCCGTGCTGAGCGCGCCAGTCGTCTGCTGGATTTCCTCCAGTTCCGCATGCCACTCCGGCTTCCAAGCCTCCATTGGCTTCCATGCCATCCAGGTGGCAAAACCTTCGTTGAGCCAGATGTTGTCCCACCAATCCATGGTGACGAGATCGCCGAACCACTGATGCGCCATTTCGTGCGCGAGGTCGGAGACGACCAACTGGTGCGCCGCGAGTGATGCGGTCTTGTCGTCAATCAGCAGGGCACTCTCGCGATAGGTGATCGCGCCGGCGTTTTCCATGGCTCCGGCGGAAAAATCAGGGAACGCGATGATGTCTAGCTTCCCGAACGGATATTTCGTGTAGTAGTACTTGTCGTAGAACTTGAGGATGTTTTCGGCGGCAAGCAGTCCATAAGCGCCGAGGGCTGTTTTCTCGGGAACCGCGCACACGCGGATGGGGATGCCGTCAGCTTCTCCGCTCAGGCACTGGAAGTCGCCGACCATCATGGCCACGAGATAGGTGGACATTTTCGCGGAGGGTGAAAACACCAGCGTGTGTTTCGCGGTACCGGGGCCGGGCGTGTCCGACACGATCTTGCCGTTGGAAATCGCTGTGTCGCCTTGGTCCACCACGAGCGTGATGCGGAAGACCGCCTTGTATGCGGGCTCGTCAAAACACGGAAAGGCGCGGCGCGCGTCGGTGGATTCAAATTGCGTGACGGCGTAACGGCGGCGCGCGGTCTGGCTCAAATAGAAGCCGCGCAGCTTGTCATTGAGCACGCCGGTGAAGCGAATATGAATGTCGGCAGGGCCGGCGGCAATTTCGGCCGGCGCCGTCAATGTCGCCTGGTCCACATGCTCCTGCTTGGTGGCTTGGAGCGTTTGCGTGCGCCCTCCCGCCGTGATCGTCGCTTCCTGGAAGGCAATCTCCGCGGAATTCAGCACGATCGAGGACGAAGGCTTCAGCAGCCGCACATGGATCGTCTCTTCGCCCGCGAACGTAGCGCTCGCCAGATCGGGCGCGAATCTCAGATCGTAGCTTTCCGGGACCACATTGCCCGGAAGCCGCTGCGCCGCGATCACCGTGGCAAGCGCGAACATGCAAAATGCGACGATAAGCAGGCGTCGAATCATGGAAACCTTTCTGAAATTACCTGAAGTTTATCGCAACGGCAGCTCGGGCTTCGCGCGGCAAACACTGTCTCTTACGCAGGCTATAAACTACCACAACTAGCCGGGTTGCAGTCCTCACGCGTTTCCTGCAAAATGCTTAAACTCTGTTTGTGCCGGGGTAGCTCATTGGTAGAGCGCAGCCCTGAAAAGGCTGGCGTAGGCAGTTCGATTCTGCCCCCCGGCACCACTGCCCGAAAAATTGCGCCGCAGCGCGAGCGCGTCCGCGGCCAGTAGGTCGCTCATCCCAAAAAACACGTTTGATTCCAGGTGCGGCGTGATACAACGCCTCCTTCTGGCTGTTCGGCCACTTCATTGCCACTGAGGAGATTTAATGAACGTTGCAAGATCCTGGGTAAGCGCACGCGTTACGCCTGGATTGCTGCTGTTTCTGTCTACGCTGAGTGCCCCTTTCGTGTCCCGCGCGCAGGACGCTCCCAAATATCAAGTGGACGCCTCGTGGCCCAAGCAATTGCCGAACAACTGGATCATGGGGCAGGTTGGCGGCATGACGGTGGATAGCCATGACCACATCTGGGTGCTGCATCGGCCTCGCTCTCTCACCGCCGATGAGACGGGCGCGGCGCAGACTCCTCCGCGCTCGGAGTGTTGCTTCGCGGCCCCTTCGGTGCTTGAGTTTGATGCCAGCGGAAATCTTCTGAAATCTTGGGGCGGTCCCGGTTACGTCCCCGATTGGCCGAGCGCCGAACACGGCATCTGGGTGGATGCACAAGAGAACGTCTGGATTGGGGGAGCGGGCACCGGCGACCGCCAGGTGCTCAAGTTCACCACAGATGGCAAGCTGCTGATGGAAATCGGCCACCCTTCCACAGCGCCCGAGAACAATCAGGACACCACGATCCTCGGCCAGCCCGCCGGAATCGAAGTGGATGACGCGGCCCACGAGGTCTACATCGCCGACGGATATCTGAACAAGCGCGTCGTGGTATTCAATGCTGATACGGGAGCCTTCAGGCGAGGTTGGGGCGCGTATGGCATGCCGCTCAGCCAGATTGACAACGAGAAGCCCGCGAATTACGAGCCCGCGGCTCCGGCGGACGCGCAGTTCAGGAACCCGGTACACTGCGCGCATATTTCGGCCGATGGCTTCGTTTACGTCTGCGACCGAACCAACGACCGCATCCAGGTCTTCACCAAGCAGGGCAAGTTTGTTCGGGAATTCTTCGTCCACAAATCAACGCTGGGCATCGGCTCGGTGTGGAATCTCAACTTCTCGCACGACAAAGAGCAGAAATACCTGTTGGTGGCCGACGGCGAGGACAATGTGATCTGGATCGTGCGCCGGGCCGATGGCGCCGTGGTGTCTTCCCTTGGACACAACGGGCGGAATGCCGGCCAGTTCCATTGGGTGCACCAGTCTGCCATGGATTCGCAAGGCAACTACTACACGGGAGAAGTGGACACGGGAAAGCGCGTACAGAAGTTTGCGCTGAGCCGCGACCGCTGAAGACGCAAAACGGCGTCAGCAGACCGCCCGCAGCTATTTCAGAAGGCCGAAAATCGCTACGTTCCGGTTGCCACCCACATACACCTTGCCGTTCGCGACGAGCGGGGCGATGAAATTGCCGGAGCCCAGCTCATCGCGTCCCTTGGCCGCCTGGCTCGAGTTGTAGAGTTCGCGCGAGAGATTCGTGGCGTCATACGCGTGCAAGACTGCCGCGTCGCCATTCCCGACGGCCCAGAGGATTGCGTTCGTCGTACCGTTTGCGGAAATCGAAGGCGTGGCGCCCGACCCGGCAAAGATCGTACTCGTTTCGCTCGAGGGCGAGGTAGACAAGCGAGCACTTCGGATCGCAAAGGCCTTGATGGCATCGCCGGCCGCTCCGAAATAGACCCTCAGGTTGAAGTATGCGGGCATTCCATAGACGCCGTTCGACGAGAGCGCGCCGTCAAGTTCCTGATAAACCGATGCGCCCAACGAATCGCGATTCACGACGTAGATGCTGGCATCCTTGCCCGCGCCCACGGCGAGATGCCAAATCGCGCCGGAAGAATCCGTGAGATCGGGGAGAACCAGCGCGCCGCCCCAGCCGGCTTGAGCATCTCCGGCAGATCCCCGCAGGGTGCCGAAGACATTCGACGAACCCAACACAGAGAGCGACTTCGAGCTCGAAAGCCTCAAGAATGCATTCCCCGCAGCGCCCTGGTTGCTATTGGGGCTCGCATTGGCCGCTGCATCAAGGGCTCCATTGCCGTCAAAGAAGTAGATGTTCCCCGCTGCGTCCGCAGCCAGCCCCGATCCGCTCGCGGCACTGCGGTTCTGTCCGGAGGTTTCTTGCAAGCTTATCGAGCTGTTCAGCGTAAGAGTCGCTGCATCGAAATTCATGATCCAGACGCTGCCGGACGAAGACCCGCAGTTCGCAGACCATGAGGCATAGAGCTGCCCGTTCAGCAGAAGCAAACCCGCCTGCGCGTTGTATTGAGCAGAATCGAAACGCGCGAGGGCGCCACCCGAGCGGTTGGCGGCCGCGCCGGTAGAGGTCTCAATGGCCGCAGGACCGCCGAAAAGCTCAGCACCCGTGCCCGCATCGAGTGCGTGCAGGCGCTGAATGGAATTGCCGCCGCCATCTACGGACGAGGCCACGACGTAAATCGCGCCGTTTGGTCCGCGCGCGCGATCGATCGTGGGCGTGGATGTGATGGCGGCTTCTCCGGGCTGGCCGCAACTGCTCGCGCTGGCGGGCGCTTCGCCCAATCCAAGTAGAGACGAATGCCAAAGAACCGCTCCGGAGGCGGCGTCAAAGGCATACACGCTACCGTGCTCGGTGGCGACATAGAGCACATCGCGCGCGCTGGCCCCGCCTAGCTCGACGTTCGAGAGAAAGAGGGGCTGCGCGTCCACTTGGCCATCCACGGAAAGCAACCCAATTTTGCCAAAGCTCGCGGCGCTTACCGAGGCGGGCGTCAGTACCGATTCCCTGAGGTTTTGGCCGGTCCGCGCCACATCATTCCGCAGCGTGACCGTTGCCGTCGTTTGTGTGACGGTCAAGTCCACTGTGGCGCTTTCCGTGCTGCCAGCCGCGTTGCTGATGTAAACGAAGAAGGGTGTGCCATTCTCGCCGATGGTCAGTTGCAGCGTGACGTAGGAGGGGGACGTCGCGCCGGGGATTGCGGCCCCATCGGCGTACCACTGATAAGTGAGCGGCGCGTCACCTGTAGCCGTCACTGTGAAGGTCGCGGTCTGGCCCACCGCTGCCGTCTGCGCGGTCGGTTGTGTGGTGATCACCGGCAAGCCCGTGGAGGCTGACGTTCCGCATCCGATCATCACCAGCGCGACTACGAAAAGTGACAGCCAACGTGCGAGCACCCGGGTATCCATGAGGATTGACTCTCCCAAAATTTTCAGACTGCGACGAGATGACATGCAACCGCGAAGCCTCGCGACGGGCTGGCGCAGGACCCTCGCGCCCGAAAACGAACTTCGCGGCTCTGTACCCCGATGGTGGAAACACCCCGCAACCGCCCGCCGGGATTCGACACGATCACAATTCCCGGATGCATCTCGCTGAAGTTAGGATGCTTCCGCGCGATCGCGTGGAACCCTTTCGCGCGGTCCGCATTGCGAAGCGCTACTGCCAATCGCGCTGCAGTTTACCTGCTTTTGAGAGAAGTACCAAACGCCGGCTTCACGCGCTCCGTGGTCGTGTGCGTTCATTGCGACGCCTGCGGGGCGTATCCGCGGCACTGGATCACCGGGAGTTGTGGATATTTCCGAAATTTGGGATCGGCGGCGGAAAGCTTGCACAAGTAGAAGGTTGAACTGCGAGCGGAATGGACTCGCTGCGCGTGAATACAGTCGGCACAGAGGCCTGCGCGGGAGCGATCGGCCTTCAGTTCATCGTCATTCATAGGCGAAGGATATGTTATTCCTCCCAGTTTAGCCCTCTCGGCGATATCTCCGCCGACAGTTGTGCCCCAATCGTGGCCCACCATGCCTCCGCAGATTTACGTTGCTACTATGTATTGACTGGTATATAGTGCTCCAACTTTCCAAACAGGGACACTCCGGGGTTTCAGACACACAAGGAGCCTTGCTATGAGCCTGCGTATTGTGGGACTGACGACTCCAGAACAGCGTATTTGTCCCTATTGCGGATCGAATGACGTTCATCGCTCGCGAAAACGCGGAATCATCGAAACGATGCTCACAATCACAGACATCCGGCCTTACCGGTGCCATTACTGCGAGCGCCGGCACTTAGGCTACTGCCGTTCCACGCTGTGTGTCCGATCGCCGGAGCCGCTCTCCCACCCCGCCATGCAACCACGGCGCTCGGATGTTCCCTGCCAGCCGGGCCTCTTCGATAGCCTCTGGCCCGCCCGCAACCAATTGAATAGGAAGCTGGGCGGCCTTTGAAAAGACGTGAACGGCGCTCTGCGCCTACCGTCACTCGTCACGCAGCGCGGCCATAGGATCGAGGTTCGCCGCGCGCATAGCTGGCAAGTAGCTTGCCACGGCCGCGACGCTGGCGAGGATCACGATGCCCAGTACCAGCGTGGTCGGATCGTGCGGGCGCAAACCAAACAGCAACGCGTTCGCCGCGCGGGCTCCGGCAAGCGAAAGAACGGCTCCCAATGTCAGCCCAATCACGAGCAGAATGGCCGCCTCGCCCATGATCATCTTCACGATGGAAATTCGATTCGCCCCCAGCGCCATCCGGATGCCGATCTCGCTTCTGCGACGCGCCACCATGTACGAAATCACCCCGTAGAGGCCGATGGTCGCCAGCATCGCTGCCAGAATTCCGAAGAATCCGGACAGCGTGGCCATCAGGCGGTCGCGTAGCAGGGATTCGTGGATCACGGAGGGAAACGTCCGGAAGTCCACCTGAATCGCGGGGTTGACGTTCGTCAAGGTCTTCTTCACGGCCGATAGCACGCTCGCGAACGGCTGATTGGAGCGAACCATGATCTGGTCGGACTGATCCGGCTCGCTGTCCTGAGCGATCGGAAAGTAAGCCGTGGGCAGAAACTCCTCGTGTAGGTCGTTGTATTTCGCATTTTTGACGAGTCCTACAACCACGTAACGTTTGGCAGTCTTTCCTGCGTCGGGTTGTATCCGGAAGGTCTTGCCGAGCGGATCCGCTCCGCCAAGGAATTTGTCCGCGAACACCCGATTCACGATGGCCACCTTCGGAGCGTCGAGGGAATCGCGATCGTTGAAATCCCGGCCCGCAAGAATCGGCGTGCCGAGGGTTGCAAAGTAGTCCGGACTGACGTAGTTGATCCAGGTGGTGCCCTTAATATCAGTATCGGAGGTATCACTTAAAATTTCATCGTTCGAGGAGTTGCCGCCGACGGGTACGCTGTAGGTTTCCGCAACCGAATCCATTCCAGGAATCCCTCGGAGCCGTGTGACGATCTGGCGTTTGAATTCGTACCGGTTGACACTTGGAATCTTCAGATTTGTAAGGTCCAGATTGGTGATGAGGATCCCATCCTGCCGAAACCCCGCATCGAGCGACTGCAAGTTGCGCAAGCTGCGCGAAAACAGCAGCGCCCCGAAAAGCAGGACAAGGGACAGAGCGACCTGCGAAACCACAAGCGCTCGGCGCAGGCCGAACCTCTCCCGGCTGGAGGTAAGCCCACGACCATTCGCCTTTAGCACGACACTCGGGGCAACGCGCGTTGCGCGAAGCGCGGGTGTTAGCCCGAAGAGTACACAGGTAAGTACGGCTAAACCGGAAGTGAAACCGAGCACGCGCCAGTCAAATCCCAAGTCCACAAAGAGCGGATCGCGTGAAGTGCTTAGGAAAGAAACCAAGAAAGCGCTAAGCCATCGCGCCAGGATGCCTCCCAGCGCCGCTCCGATGCCCGCCAGCAAAAGGCTTTCGGCGAGCAGTTGGCGAATCAGCCGGCCGCGCGTGGCCCCAATCGCAAGCCGCACGCCCATTTCCTTTTCGCGGGCGCTCGCTCGCGCCAGCATCAGGTTGGCCAGATTTGCGCAGGCGATTAAGAGAACCAAGCCTGCAAGCGCCAGTAACAGCCACAGCGGGTCTTCGTAGGACCTTCGCAGCCAGGAGCGGCCTGTGCCGCCTGGAAATGCTCCCAGCTTGTATTGCAGGTAGCGCTTGGCGGCGCCGGGTTGGAATTGAGGCGGCAAGGTCGCCTCAAACACTGCCGGCGAAATCGCGCGCAACTGAGCGGCCGATCGCGCGACCGTCCAGCCCGGTTTCAAACGCCCAATGCCCGTCAGCCACCAGCCATCGCGTCGCGCAAGCTGGGTATCTTCGCCACGTACAACCGGCTCGGAGCAAAGCGGAACCGCGACATCAAAACTGCGGCCAACTTCGATTCCGGAGAAACTCGCCGGAGTGATCCCTATAATTTCAATGGGATGACCTTCCAGCCTGATCACTCTGCCAAGCGCAGACGGCTGCCCGCCGAATTCGTGCTGCCAGAACGAGTAGCTGATCACCGCGCCCGGCGTGCCGCAGCCGGTGCGATCATCGTTCTCCGTGAAATAGGCGGCCCATGACCGGTTCCACTTCGACCACTTTGAAAAAAGCACCGCTGACCCAAAGGCCCTGCAACCTGGCGCGCCTCGCCGGCCGGCGAAATATTGAAGCTCGTAGGACTCCACGCCGCGATGGCCGAAAAACCTTCCTGGTGGTCGCGAATTTGCTCCCATATCGGATTGGTGATGTCTGAATAGCGTGAAGAGAAGTTGCCGGTGGCGCCACCGCGCTGGTCAATGTAAACGTTCGCCAGCTCTTGCGAATTCCTCACCGGAAGCGTCCGCAGTCGCACCGAATCGAGCAATTGGAAGATTGCGGTATTCGCTCCGATGCCGAGCGCGAGCGACAGAATCGCCGCGAGCGCGAAGCCTGGATTCAGACGCAGCAATCGCGCGCCAAAACGCAGGTCCTGCCAGAGTGTTTGCAGAAAGCCGAGGCTGTTCATGTGGTAGATCTCCTCGCGAATCAACGTCGAATTCCCCAGTTTCCGTTGCGCGGCGTAGCGGGCCTCGTCTGCAGGGCATGCCGCGCGAGATGTTTTCGTCGGTCTCGATGGCGAGATACGCCTCGATTTCTCGCGTCCGCTCCTCGTCCCATCTCTTCGCGATGGAGGAATCGCATGCAGCGTCGCAGCCAATCTCCGGCCATGGCGTCACTCCGCAGCAGGCCGCAGCACGCGGCCAATCGCGCGAACCAACTGCTCCCAGCGGCTGGTCTGCACGACCAGTTGTTTTCTTCCGGCGGGCGTCAGCCGGTAATAGCGCGCCTTGCGGTTATTTTCCGAGGTGCCCCAGAAGGAGGAAATCCACTTGCGGTCTTCCAGTCGGTGCAGCGCGGGATAGAGCGAGCCGTGCTCCACTTGGAGCACTTCATCGGAGCGGTGCTCGATCACATGGGCGATCGTGTGACCGTGCGCCGGACCCAGCGCTAACGTTTGCAGAATCAGTAGGTCAAGGGTGCCCTGGAGCAAGTCCCCTTCAAGCGGTGGTGCGCCTCGCTTTGGCATCGCTTGTCAGCCCTCCTGTAGATCATCTTCTGAAAAGAACTCCGTGCAGCAGGCCGTCATTAACAATAAGACGCAGGAAATGGGATTTTGTCACAGGCAGTCTGGAAGATATTCTATGGGTCAGGCGGCAAAGCCTTGCTCAAGCGTTCGACGGAATGTCTTCGGGAGACGCAGGCTTCCCTGCCCGGGCATCGCTGCCGGGCTTGCGCAACAAATTGAGCAGCGCCACGGCCGCATGGTTAAGCTTCTCGTCGCGGCGATAGACGAGAAACAGCCGCCGCGGGATATTCAGTTGGCGGATCTTCACTTCCACGAGCCTTCCTTGTTCAACTTCTGCCCTGACGCACATCCCCGGCACGATGGCCACGCCCATGCCCATTTCCACGAACCGCTTGATGCTCTCGATGGTTGGCAGCTCGACGTCGCGATTGAGCGTCACATGGTGCTTCTCGAAGAGCTCGATCACGCGCGACCGGAATTGCGAATCCACGATGTGCGCTACAAACACTTCTTTGCCAACCTCGGCAATATCCACCACGCGGCGCCGCGCCAGCCGATGGCGCGGGTTCACGACAAACGTCAGCTTGTCGCGCATGAACGGCGTGGCGACCAGGCGCGCTTCTCCCGGGTCGTAGGAGACCACTCCCAGATCGAGCTTGTAGTTGAGCAGCGCGCCGGGAATGTCGCGTGAAAATACCCGCAGCACGCTAATTTTCACATTTGGATACAGCTTGCGGTAGCGGGCAAAGGCCGGCAGCAGCGCATGAATCGAGCTTTCGTTCACGCCCAGCGACAACCTTCCCCGATCGAGACCGCGTAACTCAGCCAGGCCGCGCTGCGCTTCATCGCGCAGGTTCAACATCCGCTCGGCATACTCGAGCAGCATCTCGCCCGCGCCGGTGAGCCGCCCCGCGCGCGAACCGCGAACAAACACCGGCTCGCCGACCCAGTCTTCGAGCTTGCGGATAGACATGCTGACCGCCGGCTGCGTCCGGTAAAGCTTGCCGGCGGCGCGGGAGAAGCTCTTTTCCTGGGCGACGGTCCAAAAAACGTGTAACTCGTTCAAATCCATGCCGGTTCCTCGGATCCCCTTATAAGGCGAGCTTATCACACATGCAAGAATTATAAATTGGACAAGCACCACCGCATGCCCTCTACTACTAACTTGAGGGGGATCCATGGACCGAGTCCATATCTTCGACACCACCTTGCGGGACGGCGAGCAATCGCCGGGCTTTTCCATGAACGTTCCGGAAAAGCTTCGCATGGCGCGCCAGCTCGAAACCCTGGGCGTGGACATTATCGAAGCAGGCTTCCCTATTGCCTCGCCGGGTGACTTTGCAGGTGTGAGCGCCGTAGCCAGGGAAATTCGCGGCTGCCGCGTGGCCGCTCTGTCCCGCACGCGGCGCCCGGATGTGGATGCCGCTCTCGACGCGATTTCTTTCGCTGCTTACCCGCGTCTGCACATTTTTCTCGCGACATCGGATTTGCATCTGCACCACAAACTGCGCATCACGCGCCAGGATGCGCTCGACTCGATTCGAGAGAGCGTGCGCTACGGAAGAAGCCGCTGCGCCGAGGTGGAATTCTCCGCCGAGGATGGCAGCCGCAGCGACATCGAGTTCTTGTGCCAGGCGGTGCAGGCCGCGGTGGATGCCGGCGCGACGATTATCAACATCCCCGACACGGTTGGTTTCAGCGTTCCCCAGGAATACGGCGACATCTTCCGCCGCGTGCGCGAACATCTGGGCGACAAGCCTGGAATCACTTTGAGTGCGCATTGTCATAACGATTTAGGCCTCGCGGTCGCCAATTCACTGGCTGCAATTGATGCGGGCGCTCGGCAAGTGGAGTGCACCATCAACGGCATCGGCGAACGCGCAGGCAACGCATCGCTCGAAGAGCTGGTTGTCGCGCTCGCCGTGCGGCACGCCAATTACGGCGTCACGACCGGCGTGCGCCTGAAAGAGATCTATCCGGCGAGCCGTCTGCTCGCGGAAATCACCGGTACGGGCGTCGCACCCAATAAGGCCGTGGTCGGCGCCAACGCCTTTGCCCACGAAGCGGGCATCCATCAGGACGGCATCATCAAGAATCCGCTGACGTACGAAATCATTTCGCCGGAAGCCGTGGGCGTGCCGAAGCGAAGCCTTGTGCTCGGCAAACACTCTGGGCGCAATGCCGTTCGCGTGCGGCTGGCCGAGCTGGGCATCGCCCGAATGATTCCGAACTCGACGAGTGCTACCGGCACGTGATGAAGTTTGCCGACGAAAACAAGTCGGTATCGGATCGCGCGCTGCTGGATTGCCTGCGCCAGGCGAGGATGCCACCGCGACGTCGCGGCCTCGTCCGTTGCCGCCGGAGCCACAGCACCCAATTGACGCTTTGAGAGAGCTTTCAGGACATCCCGGGAAAGTTCAGGGCCATGAACGCACCAGCAAAACGCATCGTCGTACTCGGCGGGGATGGCATCGGCCCCGAAGTCACGTGGCCGCTGTGCAGGTGCTCAAGGATTGCGCGGCCGAATTCAGCCATCACTTTGAATTCATCGAAATGCCTTTCGGCGGCGCGGCCATAGATCGCTGCGGTGCGCCTTTGCCGGCCGAAACACTGGAGGCCTGCCGCGCGGCGGACGCGATTCTTGCTTGGCGCCGTGGGCGGTCCGCGTTGGGATAGCCTGCCTCTCGGCAAGCGGCCGGAAAGCGGTCTGCTCGGCGATTCGCAAACAACTGGGACTTTACATCAACTTGCGGCCGATTCGCGTGCGGCCCGCGCTGCTGGATGTCTCCGCGCTCAAGTCCGACCGCGCTCGCGGCGTGGATATGGAAATCGTGCGCGAGCTTGCGGGCGGCATCTATTTCGGCGAACACCGCTCCGAAGGAACGAACGGGACATCGAGCGCGTCCGACCTGGAACGTTACACCGCGCCCGAAATCGAGCGCGTCGCGCAATTCGCATTTCAGCGCGCCGAACGCCGCGGCAATCACGTCACTTCGGTGGATAAAGCCAACGTTCTCGCCAGTTCGGTGCTCTGGCGGCAAGTCGTCACGTCCACGGGCGCAGTCGCATGCTGGCGTGAAGCTCGACCACATGTACGTGGATAACGCCGCGCTCCAGCTGGTTTTAGCGCCGAAGCAGTTTGACGTGATTGTTACGTCGAACATGTTTGGCGACATCCTGAGCGACGGTGCCGCCGGTGCCGCCGGATCGCTGGGCTTGATTCCTTCGATGAGCTGGGGGCTCGGTCCTTCGCTTTACGAGCCGATTCACGGTTCGGCGCCTTCCCTGGCCGGGCGCGACGTCGCGTGCCCGATCGGCGCAATTTCGAGCGCGGCGATGCTGCTGCGCGAAAGCTTCGGCATGCACACCGAAGCCAATGCGATTGAGCATGCGCTTGATCGCGTGCTCGAACACGGCGTTCGCACTCACGACCTGGCCGCGCCGGATTCCACGGTGGTCGGCTGCGCTGCGTTCACCGCCCGCGTCCGCGAGCCCTGCAGGAAAACTTCAGCCACTTCGAGCGCTACGGCTGGGGCGTATAAGATCGTCACCCCCTAGTGGAAACACCCTAGCTTGCGCACGAAATGAGCGGACCATCGCGCAAGCATTGATGTCCTTTGTCGTCGAGTTCCTATCCTGTCCGACGTAACTCAACGTTGGATCTTGGCGACACTCCAATCATTTGTCGTTCTGAGCGCAGGGCGGCTTCACCGCCCGCAGCGAAGAATATGTGTGCAGCACTCGCATCCGGTTAATTCAGAGCCTCGACGCACTTGTGGCTGGCCCGCGCAAGTGCCATCCTGATTTCACGCATGACCGTTAGCGAACGAACCCGTCTGGAAGAACTGATCCTGGCGGCGCTGTGCCAGGGCGCCTTTGACCTGGCGGCAAGAAGCAAAGTCATGCATCGCCTGGCAAGCTACCGCTTCGCCATGGATTCTCATCAGGTTGTTTACAGGGCTCTGGCATCTATTCCTACGGCCGATCCGCAGCGGTTGCGCGAATTGCTGCCCGCGCGCGTGAACAATCTGGGTTTTCCCGATACGGATTGGGAGAATCTCCTCGCGCCGCGCACGTTTGAACGAGATCATCTCGCCGCGCAACTTGATTCCCTGCTTGCTGGCTAATTTGCCCTGGGAGCAGCGCGAAGCGGTAAAGCTTGCAGCCCCACCGAAAACCTTTCGCGTCGGTCTGCATCCTACACACGTGTCCGCCGCGAGGACCGAGGTGCACAACCCACATCTCCGAAAATCCCCGATGTGGTGGCTGGCGCTGCTCGATGTAACGGGCGTTCCACTTTATGCCGCCTGGGTGATCTGGCGAATGCCGCCGGTCGGATCGCGAGTCTGGCTTGGTCTGCCAATCTGGGTCGCGATCAGTTTCCTGGTTCATCGAGATGCGCCTAAAACACTAGGCTGGCGCGCGGACAATCTCGCATCGGCCATGGTGCGTGATTCCCTGGTCTTTGGCGCAATGGCGGCCGCGCTGGTTATTGTCGGTCTAGGCTTTCGGATGCCGCTGTGGGCGGTGACTCGTGGGATTTCGCCGAAGCATTTGTGGAATTACTTCGCGTTCTGTCTCCTTCAGCAGGTCGCGCTGAACTCCCTGATCATGAACCGCCTGCTTTTCCTGACGGGCCGTGTCTGGCCCTCGGTTCTGGCGGCCGCGGCCATTTTCGCCGCCCTCCACTGGCCAAACCCCGTGCTGGTGCCGGCGACGTTCGTAGCCGGCATCGCAATGACGTCACTCTTTGCACGCGATCGCAACATTCTGCCGACCGCGTTCTGGCAGGCGATTCTGGGATCACTGCTGGCGTGGGCGTTTCCTCTGGCGTGGCATCACGGCCTGCGCGTCGGACCGGGCTACTACACGTTTCATTGACGGCGGTGAGGGACAGGAACCGGGCTGTCAGAGATTGTAGGCTTCGTATTTCGTCGCGACCGCCGCGGCTCGATTGAGAGAAAGGCTGCGCGGCTCCCGCCGGATTCATCCAGCGTCCCGGAATAATTTGGCGGCACTTCGGGCAGGCGCCGTTCTTCAGGCGATTGCTGATCACATTGTGCCAGGAGCGGCAAATCAATACCTCGCCGCAGCTCGGGCACGCGGTATCCGAAGCGCCTCCCCAGATATTGCCTTCGTAGACAAAATGCAAGCCCACCTCGCGCGCAATCCGGTGCGCGCGCGTGCAGCGTCTCCGGAGGCGTCGGCGGCTTGTCGCGCAACTTGAAATCGGGATGAAACGCCGTGAAGTGCAGCGGCACATCAGGACCCAAGATGCTCAAGCACCCATTCGGCGAGCTTGCGGCTCTCGCGCGGATCGTCATTGAGCGTCGGAATGATGAGGTTGGTCAGCTCGAACCACACGTTCGTTTCGTTCTTCAGCCATTCGAGCGTGTCGAGCACCGGCTTCAAGTGCGTCAGCGTGATGCGGCCGTAGAAATTCCTCGGTGAAGGCCTTCAGATCGATGTTGGCGGCGTCCACGTGATCGTAAATATCGTGGAACGCCTCGCGCGTGATGTAGCCGTTGCTGACCATCACGGTCGCGATGCCCTGCTCGCGCGCTGCGTGGCAGATGTCGATCACGTACTCGCCCCAGATCGTCGGCTCGTTGTAGGTGAAGGCGATGGTCGGGCAATCGTATTTCATGCGCCAGCGCCACAACGTCTTCCGCCGGCACGTACGTGGAGTGCACCTGATCCGGCGTGCGATTTCGAGATGTCCCAGTTCTGGCAGAAGAAGCAGCCCATGTTGCAGCCCGCGGTGCCCATGGAAAACACGCTCGTGCCCGGCAGGAAATGGTTCAGCGGCTTTTTCTCGATCGGATCGATCTGCAACGCAGCGGGCGCAGCATAGCCGAGGCTGTAAAGCTTGCCGCCCTGATTCGTGCGAATAAAGCAGAAGCCGCTCTGGCCTTCTCCGATGTGGCAATGGCGCGGGCAGAGATAGCAGTGCACGCGTCCCTCGGCCATGGATTCCCACCAGCGCGCTTCGTGCAGCGTCTCGGATTTTTGGAGTATCTTCAGGTCCTGCATAGCGATCGCGCCTGTGGGGTCCTACAGCCTAAAGCTTGCGGTTCGTATAAGTTTGAAGCAGTTACTGCCCAAACGGAGGGAGTTTTTCTCCACCAGCATTATACCACGCAAGGCAAGTTGAACTTCGGTACAACGTGCGTCGAGGATCACTCGTAGCGCAACGCGACGATTGGATCGGTCTTAGCCGCGCGCCGCGCAGGTATCCAGGCGGCTAAGAACGCGACAATCGCCAGCAAAGCGAAGGCGGAGAGCCAGGTGAGCGGATCGGTTGCCGGCACGCCGAAGAGCAAACCCCGCAACAAATGGGCTGCGAAGTATGACCCGATGAGTCCAGCCGCGGCTCCCGCGAAAACCCAGCGAGCAGCCCGACCCAAAAACAAGCGCAGGACGCCCGCCGGCGAAGCCCCCAACGCCATGCGCACACCGATCTCGCGCGTGCGCTGCGGCGACGAGGAACGAAATCACGCCAAACAGCCCAATCGCGGCCAACAACAGGCTGACGCCGCCGAAGATGCTCAGCAAAATCGCATTGAAACGCTGCCGCTCGGTAAAGTGGTTCAACCGTTCGTTCATTGTCGAAACATTGACGCACGGCGCTGGAATTGAGCGACTGCACTTCCGAGCGAATCTCCTTCGCAATCATGCTCACAGGAAGATTGCCGCGAATCACCAAAACGGAATAGTGATAAAACATTGGCGGCACATGCAAACCAGGATCGGCGGAGTGTGTGCGCAGCAGGTAATATTCGGGCTCGGTGGGCATGGTGGGCTCGTAATTTTTCACATTGTCCACGACCCCGATCACCGTGTACCAAGGCCCCTTCGGATCGAGCTGAATGCGGCGGTCCAGTGCAGGCTCGCTGGGAAAAAGCTTCTCGGCGAGCACGCGATTCAGAACAATAAAATTGTCCGAGGACTCGCGATCCGGCTCGCGAAACACTCGGCCCTCGAGCGTGTGGATCTTCAATGCGCTGAAAAAGCCCGGCGTAACCCATCGCCAGTTCAAAGCGAAGTCCGAACCCGGACTGCGCTGCGGCTGACCTTCGACCCGGACCTCCGAAGAAGAAATCATCCCGCTCCCACCGGCCAAGGGCACATCGTTGGCGACGCCCAGAGTCTTCACGCCCGGCAAATTCCCTGCTCTTTGCTCGAGTTGATCAAAGAAGGCCGTGCATTGCAGGGTGGTGGAACATGCCTGCTTTCCGAGAAGCACGTCCGCAACGATAACGCCGTTCGTCTGCATGCCGAGCGGCGCATTGTCTATGTTCCAGAGCGTGCGGAGGAGCAAACCGGCCGCCGTCAGCATGATGAGCGCGCCCGCAACCTGAAAGCTCACCAGGATAGGCGCGAGCCTGCGCCGCGAATTCCCGGTCGTGCGGGATTCGGCAAGGGACTCGTTCTTTGGCAGCGAAAACGCTGGAACCAAGCCAAAAAGCAAAACGGAGACCGCCGATATGCCCGACGTGAACAAAAGAATACGGCCATCAATGCGCGCTTGCGCGAAACGCGGAAAGATTGTCGCAGCGAGCGGCGCGAACATTTTCAGCAGCGCCGCGGCTAAACCACAGCCCAGCGTACCTCCTGCAATTCCGAGCACCGCACTCTCGGTCAGCGTTTGCCGGATCAATCGCGCGCGATCCGCGCCAAGCGCGCTGCGTACCGCCATTTCTTCGCGGCGGGCAGCCGCTCGGGCGAGCAGAAGATTTGCCACATTGCCGCAGGCAATCACGCAGAACCGCAAATACCGACCCAAGCACCACCCAAAAGGCCAGCCGGAGGTCCCCAATTCGAAGATCGCGAATAAATCGCACGCTCGGGCGCATTACCCGTAGCGTGGCGAGTACCCCTGGAATGATCTGTCTCTCGAATACACCGTGAATCTGAGCCAGCGCTTGAGCCGGAGTGATGCCCGGTTTCATCCGAGCGTAGACGCGCACCACATTTGTGCCCGGCTTGGCGCGGGCTGCGGTTTCATCCATGGCCAATGGCACCAGCAAGTCCGGTTCTCCTTGGCTCGGCATTTCGAAGCCGCGAGGCAGAACGCCGACGATGCGCGTAGGGATTCCGTCGAGAGATATTGCGCGGCCCACAACATCGGGATCTCCGCCAAAGCGGGAACGCCATAAGCCATAAGAAAGCATCGCAACATGCGGAGCCTTCGGACGGTCTACCTCCGGCGAAAAATTGCGCCCCAAAATCGGTGAGACCTCCAGCGTTGGAAGAAAGGAAGCTTCCACGCGCGCACACCACAATTTCTGCGGGTTCGATTCCGTGAGGTCGCAATCGGTCAGGCCGGGCGCAAATGCGGTGACAGATTCGAATGAGGTCTGCGTGTCGAGGAGGTCATAGTAGGCTTGGCCAAATAAGAACTCGCCCGCCGTGTCCGGCGAAAATGTTCCCACCGTGACCAGCCGGTCGCCGTGCGGGTATGGCAGCGGCCGAAACAGCGCCTCGTCTACCAAGCTGAAAACCGCCGTGGTTACGCCGATTGCCAGGGCGAGTGTGAGGATAGCCGACAACGGCAAAACCGGGATTGCGGCGAAGCTGACGCAGCGCGTAACGCGCGTCCTGGCGCGATGGATTCGAGCAGCGGAAATCCGCGGACCTCGCGAAGCGTTTCGCGAGTGAGTGTGGCATTGCCAAATTCGCGCGACGCCGTGATAGCGCGCCTCTTCGGTCGAGAGGCCGCTGTCAGTCAGTTTCTTCTCGCGCATCGAGGCGTGAAACTTCAATTCGTCGCCCAGGTCACGATCGAGTTCGCGGCGCTCGGCGAGGCCTTTGACTCGCAACCAGAAGGTGTGAAGCCGTTCGCGGAGTGTTTCGCCGAGCATTTTCGTCACAATGAAGAATCGCGTCAGGCCGTTTGGATCACGCGGCCGATCGCGGCGACCATGCGCTTCCAGTGCGCCAGCTCCGCATCGAGCACCTTGCGGCCTGCAGGCGTCAGCTGGTAATACTTGGCGCGGCGATTGTTTTCGCTGGTGCCCCATTCGGAGGCGAGCAGCCCGCGCAGCTCCAGCCGGTGCAGCGCCGGATAAAGCGCGCCCTCTTCCACGCGCAGCACATCGTCGGAGCGCTCGTGTATCGCTTCGGCGATCGAGTAGCCGTGCAACGCTCCGCGCACGAGAGTCTTCAGGATCAGCATGTCCAGCGTGCCCTGCACCAAATCGCCCGTCTCGCCCATATCGCTCCCATCGGAATGCGCCCGCATCGGCCACACTCCCCTAAGCTACTTATGGCAGTCTTATCTCGCCCGACTCGATTGTCAATGGGAAAAACAGGTCGAGATTATACCCGCGCCGGCGCCGCGCTTGCTCGTGCCGCCGCTCGTCCACCCAACGCAGGAACCGGCTCATGCGCGCGCGCTCGCGCCACATCAGCCGGAAGAAACCGCGAGCATCGTGCGCGGCTTCCGCGCGCCCGCCAAAGAAAGTCTCCATCCGCCAGCGGATGTAGGGACTCTGCCAGGGACGCAGACGGTAGCCCTTTGAGATGATCCAGTAGTATCGCAGCGCGCTGAACACGATCTGCCTTGGCTCTCCGCGAAAGTTTGCGCCGCCGATGATACCGTGAAATGGAGCTTGGGTCTTCTGCTGGACTCGCGCGGTGCAGATGCCAGGGTTCTCGATTAGTGCGATGCCGGCAGTTTGGCGAGCAGCTTCCGTGCGGTGTCCGGAGTTTCGTCGCTGCCGGCAACGATGGCGCGATCCAGATAGAGGCGCGCCAGCCGCAGCATCATTGCCGATGTAAGACTGGCCGGCTTCCAGGCACGCCTCGCCCACCGACCAGTGCTGCGTGCGCGGCCACTGGTTGCACGCGCGCTTCCATAGCGTCTGCGCGAGATCATCGTGCCCGGCCTGCTGCTCCGCCAATCCATCGTAATAGAGCACCGGCGCAAGCGAAGGATGTATCTCGAGAAGCGCATGGCCAATTTGCGGTTGTAGCGGCGCGCAGTTCGGGGCGATGCAACCGCACCAGCAGATAGAGCGTTTCCGTCTCGCGCGGCAGGCCTAACTCCGGATATTGTTCGTTGCATGTTTGCAGCAATCGCGCGCTTTCATCCGCATGGCCCAAATAAAATGCAAGCCACGCCTCGAGAGACCAGCGCATCACGCGCAAGCTCGCCGGGCTTGCTTGTCTTTCGCTGGCACATCTGTCGGCGGCCCGCCTCGCAGCGCGGCAATGGCGGCTGAAGGCGGAATCGCCGAATTCCCAGGGTGCGTTCCCGCCGAGCACCACATCAGCGAAAAATGCAAGCGCCGCAGGCGACCGCATGAGATCGCCGTCCATGAGACGAGGCTCGTCGCTCATCGCGCTCGAGTTGGCCAGCACGATCAGCGTCAATCCGCGCGATGGCACTCGCACGAAGAGACTCGAATACCCGGACACCAGCCCGTAATGCCAGACAAGATGCTCGCCGAGGTAGTCTTCCACGAACCAGCCCAAGCCGTAAGGCAGCGTTTCGCCGCGCGTCGAGCGTGTCGCGGTGAACATCGCCTGTTTGTCGCGCGCGCTGGCGAGCCCATCGCCATCCAGCGCCGCCGCATATTTCGCCAGGTCGCCGAGCGTCGTAATCACGCCGGTCGCGGTCGTAACGGCCGGCCCTGGAGCGGACGCGGGCACAGACTCGTGCGTCTGCGGATCGAGCGCGAAAGGCGGCGCGATCCTCAGGCGCAGCGCATCCCCGCCCGGCGCGTCGCGTCCCGCGAGCGTTTCCGACATGCCCAATGGTCGAAAGATCCGATTTTCGAGCACCCGGGAGTAAGGTTGGCCGGTTACCCTTTCAATCACGCCGGTAAGTAGAGCGAATCGCTGCGCCACTGTAGAGAAACTCCTCTCCCGGCACGTCTTCGCTCGTATGCGAGAGAATCCGCTCAAGAGTGACGCCGCGAGCTAACTGCAGCTCCGGGTGGTAATGCGTGATCGGTTCGTCCAGGCGCAGCATTCCCTCGTCAACCAGTTGCATCAGAATCACAGCGGCCATCGTCTTGCTGACCGACGCGATGGGAAACAGCGCGTCCGCGCTGATCGGCGCCGCGGATGCCAGATCGCTCGCTGTCACGTACCATCGTAAGCATGGCTCCAGATAATCCGGCCGTCGCTCACAATCCCGGCAACCGCGCCGGGCACATGAAGCTCCGCGCAGATCCGACCAAGATCGCTTTCGAACTGGGCGAGGTCCTGCCGCGATTGATTCGAATTGCGTTGATCCTGAGGCCGCTCACGCGCAAACGCACTGCCAAGCACAGCCGCGAGGATCGTCGCGGAGCACAGGGTCAAGCACGGCGAAGCGGACCTGCAAAATCGAGGTTTCGAATGCTCAGGATTCAAGAGCATAGCGCCGCAGTCTACGAGGGAATACGCCGCACCCAGATGCGGCTCGTGGCGGGCACGCCGAGATGGATGTTGTGGCCATCCACGCTCAGAAGAAGCGTCTGATCGTATTCGCGTTTCCGGACCTTGGCCTGCATGCCGGGCTTCAGGCGCAACCCCGCGAGAAACTGCAGGAATCTCGGATCGCGTTCGTAAACGCAAAGGATTTCGATTTTCGCGCCGGCGGGAATCTCGGAAAGCGGGACCGCGCCCTCCTTCTTGCGCAGCTTCGCCACGCCGCCAAAAAAAGGCACGCCATGCGGGCATCGGGCGGTTTCGCCAAAACGCGCCAGCAGCAGCGCCTCCACCTCCGGAGAGATGCCGTGTTCCAGGCGCTCGGCTTCTTCGTGCGCCTTCGACCAATCGAGCCCGATCACTTCGGTGAGGAGTTTTTCCGCGAGTTGATGCCGCAGCGCCAGATGCTGGGCCACGCCGCGGCCGCGAGCCGTCAACCGGATGCCGCCATCGCGCTCCACGCGGAGATAATCGTCGCGGGTCATGCGTTTGAGCGCCGCCGTCACGGCCGGAGGCGTGACGCCCAGTTGCTCCGCGAGCCGCGCGCTGATGGGCGTCTCTTCCTCCTCGAGCATCTCCCAGATGGCTTTGAGGTAGTCTTCCTGCGAAACGGTGGTTTTTTCGCGCCGCAAGGTCTTTTCTCTTTCGTGCCGGCGTTAGCGTGGCCCGATTTGCGCTGGCTTTGGCCCGCAGCCGCGCTGCAAACTCCGCAAGCCGCGCTTCGATTTCGTCGCAAGCTTCGCGATAGGCCTCGACCGGCAAACCGTAAGGATCGTCCACGGCCCAGTCTTCGATCGCCGCGCGGCCTTTCGGGAACACTCGATCCCCGCGCGCGCCTGACATATTGACGATAATGTCCGCTTTCTCGCAAGCCGCGGCGCTCACCGCTTTCGAATGCTGGTCCTCGCAGGGCACGCCGCGCTCTTCCAGCACCTTCTCCACGAGCGGCGCAATCGAGCCCAGCGGTGACAGCCCGCCGCTCGAGCTCTCGATCACATCGAAAGCCGTGTGTTTGGCGAGCGCTTCGGCCAACTGGCTGCGGCACGCGTTGCCGATACACACGAAGAGTACGCGAGTCTTGCGCTTTTTCGAGATTAGTTTCCCCATTCCGCGCCATATTGAGGAAGTAGCATGTACCGCCGAGCCCGGCGAAAGCTCGGGATGAAACGTCGCGATCAGCAGATTTTTCTGCCGCACCAGGACGGGATGGCCTTCGGATTCCGCCAGGATTTCAACGCCCTTGCCGACTTTCTCGATGACGGGCGCGCGGATAAACACCATCTCAAGCGGCTGATCGTCAATCTTGGACGAGCCTTGCCGCACATCGCTGGCAAGTTGCCGCCCATACGCATTGCGCGCCACCGTGATGTTCGCCAGCTCAGGGATTCCTGTGCTGGATTGTGTACTTCGCGTGCCAGCAGGATCGCGCCGGCGCACGTGCCGAAGATAGGCCGCTCACTGCGCGCAAACTGAGCAATCGCTTGATCGAGCCCTTCTTCCCGAAGGAACTGTAACTGCGTCGTGCTCTCACCCCCGGGAAGGATCAGCGCATCCACGCCGGCAAGGTCCGCTGGCTTTCGCACCAGCACAGGCGTCGCGCCAGCCCGCTCAACGGCCGCAGCGTGAGCTTCGTAGTCGCCCTGAACCGCCAGAATGCCAACCTTCATCGCGCGCGTCCCTCGGCCGACCTCGCGTCACTACCATCCGCGGGTCTGGAGCAGGTCTTTCTCTTCGAGTTGGCGAACGTCGATGCCCTTCATGGCCTCGCCGAGCTCTTCGCTGGCATCGAGCACGGCCTTCGCATCGTTGTAATGCGTCGTGGCCTTGACGATGGCCTTCGCGCGCCGCTCGGGATCGTCAGATTTGAAAATGCCGGAGCCAACGAACACGGCCTCGGCGCCCAATTGCCGCACGAGCGCCGCATCCGCCGGAGTGGCGATACCGCCCGCCGAAAAGTTCGGCACCGGAAGCTTGCCCGTTCTCGCGATTTCGCGCACCAATTCCAGCGGAGCACCCAGCTCTTTCGCCGCGTGCACCAGCTCTTCTTCGCGCAGCGTCGTCAGCCGGCGCATTTCGCTGGTGATCGCGCGCAAATGCCGCACAGCCTCGACGATATTGCCCGATCCCGCTTCGCCCTTGGTGCGAATCATGGCCGCGCCTTCGGAGATGCGCCGCAGAGCTTCGCCCGAGATTGCGCGCGCCGCATACAAACGGCACGCGGAAATCGTGCTTCCACACATGATTTTCTTCGTCGGCGGGCGTCAGCACTTCGCTCTCGTCAATAAAATCCACTTCGAGCGCTTCAAGCACCTGCGCTTCCGCAAAATGGCCGATGCGCACCTTGGCCATCACCGGGATGCTCACGGTGTTCATGATCTGGCGAATGATTTTCGTGCGCGGCCATGCGCGCCACGCCGCCTTCCTTGCGAATGTCGGAGGGAACGCGCTCGAGCGCCATCACCGCGCAAGCTCCGGCATCCTCAGCGATGCGCGCCTGCTCGGCGTTGGTGACGTCCATGATCACGCCGCCCTTCAGCATTTCCGCCAGGCCCACCTTCACGCGCCACAGATTTCCATTTGTCGCCGGGCTTGCGGTCTGGCTTTCGCCCTGGCTCGCCGCCTGGTTCTGCACCTGCTCCGCGCCGTTCGTCGGAGCCTGTTTCCGCCCCTGACTTTGTCCGTTTTGCTTCGCCCCGCCCTTTGCCGTTCCTTTTTCCGTTTCCCGCTTCCATCGATTTTTCTCCTCCGCTCGAGTCTTTAAACTGAAATTCTTTCTCACTGCCGTGGCCCAATCGCCACAAATCTTCCGCGACCGCGCGCCAGTACCACCCCGGCTGCGTTGCGAATCTCCGCCTGATGATAAAACTGTCGGCCTTTGCGTTCGGCCTGAAACGCTTCTACGAAAATTTCTTGATCCACGTGGATCGGTTTCAGATATTCGATGTTCAATTCCGCTGTCACCGCCCGCACTTCCGCGAACCGGCTGAGTTTCCCCATGGCTTCATCCAAAAGCAGCGCGATAATTCCGCCGTGAAGCACTCCGCCGCTGCCCTGATAATCAGCGCCGAGCCGGAAGCTTCCCGGTAACGCGTCCGCTCGCCGGATCGCCTTCAAAGGCGAGCCGCATCCCGTGCGACATTTCCGCCCCCGCACCCGAAACACGGGTTCTCCGGAGCCGGATCAAAGTGAATCACGCTAGCCGCGCCCGGTTCGTGCGCTCATACCAGCGCCACCCGCGCCGATTCGAAATAGTGCGATCCGCGCTGCCGCTTTGCGCATCTCGATTCGCAGCATCTCGCCCAAAATCGTGATCCCGCGCGCGATATCGCCGCTCATCCACATTGGTGAAGCTCAGGCGCAGCGTATTTGGCAACGGGTTCTGCATAAAGAAATATCGGCCGGGCGCGAAGAGCACGCCGCGTTCGCGCACGTGAATCAGCAATTCGCTGGCGTCAAATCCCGGCGGCAATTCCACCCATACCGCCATGCCGCCGCTCGGATGCGTCCAGCGCGTGCCTTCTGGCATGGATTTCGCTAGCGCCGCTTCCAGAGCCGCCAACCGTTTCGCGTAGACCTTGCGCATCTTCACGATATGGCGCGCCAGCATTCCGCGCCGGGTGAATTCGGCCAGCACCGCCTGCGCAAGCTGATCCGTATGCAGGTCGGTGGTCTGCTTCACCAGCCGCAAGCGCTCGATCACATTCGCCGGCGCCACGCACCAGCCCACCCGCAAACCGGGAAACGCCACTTTCGAAAAGCTATCCATCTGGATCACGAGATTCGAGCGATCCATGTGCTTCAGCGACGGCACGCGCTCGTTGCCGGAATGCAGCCTCGCATAAATGTGATCTTCGACGATGGGCACCTGATGATGCGCGGCGATTTCGAGCAGTCTTCGCCGCGCCGCGACCGGCAGCGTCGTGCCGGTCGGGTTGTGAAAGTCAGGCGTCAGCACCATCAGCTTCACGCGATTGGCGAGCAGCGTTGCTTCCACCGCGGCAAGATCAATCCCCGGCGTGGCGCCCGGTTCTGTGCCGGTGTGCACCGGAACGCCCAGACATCGAACGCGCGCGCTCGCAAAAATCGCGATGGCTCCCGGATAGGTTGGGTTTTCGAGCAGCACGCGTGTCGCCCGGCCGCAGAAATGCTTTGCAGATCAACTCGAGCGCTTGCTGGCAGCCGTCCGTGATCAGCAGGTTCTCGTCCTTCAGGGACAGCCCTTCCCCGCGCAGCATCTCCACGAGCACGCGCTTCAGCGCAGGGTAGCCGTCCGAAGGACCGAGCTGCAGCAACTGCGCCCCCTCGCGCCGCAAGACTGCGCTGCAGCAGTTGCGAAACTCTTCGAGCGGAAAGAAATGTTCATCGGGGCGCGCGGCCACAAACGAAATGTCGCCAGGCTGGGCCGGCTGCACCAAGCGGCTGAGCGCCTCTTCGCCGCGTTCATCGGCGAAAAGCGACTCCCACCGCACCGTGCCATTGCCATTCAGCGAATGCGGAGCGGGAGTCAACTTGTTCCCATTGCCGTCGGCGGAAATAAACGTGCCGCGGCCCAACATGCCCCCGAATCAGACCCTCCGATTCAAGCTCGGCATACGCATTCGCCACGGTCGTGCGATGCACTCCGAGCTGAACCGCCAGCTCGCGCGTCGCCGGAATCCTGTCGCCCGGACGCAAGTCGCCGCCATGCACCAGCGCGCGCAATCTGGTCGCGAAGCTGGATGTACAGCGGTACGTGGCTTTCGGGTTGAAGTTGAAGCGGGAGCATTGGCTCTCTCTGCCCGGCCAATCTACACGATTATTATGGCTAGTAAAGAGCCAATTTGTCTATGGCCGGAAAGTCTGCAGAACACGCCTCTGCCTCCGCCGCTTTACGAAAGTGCAGGTCTCGAGCCCGCGAGGACGTATTGCAGCTTTCGGAGGGGCAGGATCATGGATATGACGTGTACCGGAAATTCAAGTCCAGCCCGTGCATCACGTTCGCTATACTATTGTAAAGTGGTGTTTCAAGATCCATTAACGCATGGCCAGAAAATCCGAAAATATGACGCTGATTGAAGAGCGCAGCCATGAAGTCTGGCAGTGGCCGCGACTGGAGAGCATCTGGACCGACATCAGATTTGCTTTTCGGCAATTGTGGAAGTCGCCGGGATTCGCAATCACAACTGTATTGACGCTTTCTCTTGGCATTGCTGCCGCTGTAGCGATCTTTGCTTTCGTGGACTCAGCGTTGATCCGGCCATTGCCCTACCCCAACCCCTCCCGGCTTATGGGAGTCTTCAAGACGTCGCCGCTAGGCGGTCAGCAATCGGGTATTCGCTATCCCAATTACCTCGACCTGGAGCGTTCCAATCGCGTCTTTGCTTCGATTGCTGCCTATGATGGCGAAGGTTTTGTTCTCTCGGACGCAGGAAGCCTAAATGCGGTCAACGGGGTCGGTGTTACAAGTGACTTCTTTCGCATTCTTGGCGTTTCGCCGATTCTGGGGAGAGATTTCCACGCCAATCCTGCCGATGAAGATTTGCTGGCGGCCCCGTCAGCGGTCATCTTGAGTTATGCCGCATGGCAAAATCGGTTTGGCGGAAGGCCGGATGTGCTGGGGAAAACAGTCACGTTGACCTTGAAGCGGCAATCTTACACCGTGATTGGCGTGCTGCCGCGCGGCTTTCAGTTTGCTCCAACAGGAGAGACTGAGTTCTGGACAACGCTTCATCCTTTTGCTGGCGATGCCTGCTATTTGTCCCGCGGATGCACAGCGATGGGCGTCATTGCCCGGCTGAAGGACGGGGTCGCCATACCACAGGCGTTGGCCGATGTACGGGCCCTTGCCGCACAAGAAGCGAGGCAACATCCAGATCCGGACAGATACCGAGACGCAAATATCGTTCCTCTAACCCAGGCGATTCTGGGTGACATACAACCGATTTTGCTTGCGCTGCTCGGCGGAGCAGGGTTGCTACTGCTGATTGCATACGTCAACGTGGCGGGTCTTCTCGTAGTTCGATCTGAAAACCGCCGGCGTGAATTTGCTGTCCGCGGTGTGCTTGGCGCCGCTCGCGGACGCCTCATACAACAGTTTGTCACTGAGGGCTTCGTTACGGTCGCCGCAAGCAGCGCACTGGGGCTCTTCGCGGCAACATTTACACGGCAACTTTTGCTCAAATTGATCCCGGCTGACATGCTGGACGGAATGCCCTATCTGCGCGAAGGTTGGCATTGGCATGTAACAGTATTCGCGACTGCGCTTGTGCTGATTGCTGGTGTTCTGTTTGCAGTTGCTCCGGCCCTGCGGCTTCCGTTCGCCAACCTGCGTGCTGGATTGGCAGACGGTAGTCGCGGTAGCGCGGGAACAGGCTGGCGGCGCGTTGGAACGAAACTGGTTGTTCTGGAACTGGCTGCGACCATGGTGCTGCTCGGGGGTGCAGGACTGCTTGGCAAGAGCCTCTATAGGCTGCTGCATGTGGAGATGGGATTCGTTCCCAGTCATTTAGCAACCCTTTCGATGGTCGCGCCAGAATCGAAGTATTTACAGAGCGAGCAAGCCATCGCGTTGCAAAGAGAAATCGTAACCCGCCTCCAGACCCTGCCTGGCGTTACCGCGGCAGGCTTTGCAAACGAATTACCCGTCACTGGGGTTCCCGGTACGCAGATGGGATTTGTGGGTAGGCCAAGTCTCGGTGTAAATAACGAGGTAGGGCACCGAGTGGTTAGCGCAGGATATTTGTCTGTTCTGAAAGCTCAATTACTGGGAGGCCGGCATTTCAACGAGAGTGACAACGCCAACGCTCCTCTTGTCGCAATCATCAATCAGACTTTGATGCGGCGGTATTTCTCGGGTGAAAACCCGGTAGGCAAGCAATTTTTCTATCATGCGCATGACATAAGATTAGAGGGGTCGCAACCCCCGATACAGATTGTAGGCGTGATCGCGGACGTCAAAGAGTACGCATCAGATTCGAATGCGAGACCGGTCATCTATACGCCTTTCGAGCAATCGCCCTCTGCCGGTTTTTCCGTCGCGGTTCGCACGTCGCAAGAAGCCGCATCTGTGTTGCCGTCGCTGATCGCCGCCATCCACGAATTTGACCCTGAAATCCTGACCTCTGGCAGCGCCACCATGCCTGAGATTATCCAGAACTCGCTGGCAGCTTATTGGCATCGCGCTACGGCATGGCTGGCAGGGGGCTTCGCTGCACTCGCGCTGGTACTGAGCATGGTCGGGCTATATGGAGTCATTGCCTACTCAGTGAGCCAGCGGACCCGTGAAATCGGAGTACGGATGGCGCTTGGCGCAACACGCGGCTCTGTATACCAACTCATTCTGAAGGAAGCCGGCTGGTTGACCCTCATCGGACTCGTTATCGGTCTTTCCGGCTCGATAGCTTCTGGAATGTTCATGCGCAGCCTTCTCTTTGGTGTTCGCTCGTGGGACGTTTCGATTCTCTGCACCGTCGTCGCCGTGCTCGTAACATCCGCTCTGCTCGCGAGCTATATCCCGGCTCGGCGCGCTGCATCCGTCGATCCCGTAGAGGCACTCCGTGCCGAATAGTGAACCGCTTTCGTTTAGCCTTATGACATTGTCACAACTGGTGGAAAATCACATGTATTTGAAGCTGTTACCCAGATAATCGTCTTAAAGATTCTGCACGAGCGAACGCTCTCCCTGTATGCAGCGCTGGACGCGGCCACTGACCCCTCCGCCGCATCTGCAGTAACAAACTCTCTGCGACAGTCCACTAGCGGCTGGCTTCGCGCAGCAAGAACCGCTGGATCTTCCCCGTCGCCGTCTTCGGCAGCGCATCCAGCAAACGCACTTCGCAGGGGCACTTGTAGCCCGGAAGCCTCCCGCGCACGAATTTGCGCAACTCTTCCGCCGTCTCGGTCAACGCGCCCGAGCCTTCGCGCAACACCACAAACGCCAGCGGACGCGCCAATCCAGTCTCATCCAACAAGGCGACCACCGCCGCTTCGGCAACCATCGTGTGGCCCAAAAGCACGTTTTCCACTTCGCCCGGCGAGACCCATTGGCCCGCAACCTTCATCATGTCGTCCGCACGGCCGCAATAATGATAGTAGCCATCGGGATCGCGCTGGAACTTGTCGCCCGTGAGCACCCATTCGCCATCTTTCACGCGCGTGGTGAGCTCTGGAATTTTCCAATACTCGGAGAAAGCGCTGTCGCCCCGCACCCAAAGATTGCCGATCTCCCCATCGGCCGCCGGCGCGCCCCCATCGTCGAGGATTTTCGCATCATAGCCGGGCACCGGGGTTCCGCAGCTTCCGGGCCGAATTGCACCGGGCCGCGCCGAAAGAAACATTTGCAACATCTCAGTGGAACCGATGCCATCCACAATCCCCAGGCCGAAGCGCGCGCGGAATCGCTCGAAGATTTCCGGCGGCAGCCGCTCTCCTGCGGAAACCGCTAACCGCACCGAAGAAAAATCAATCTCGATCCCCTTCTCTGCTTCTCGAAGCACTGCCGCGTAAAACGTCGGCACGGAGAAGAACACCGTCGGCCGGTAGCGCGCGAGAATTGCCGCGGCACGCTCGGGCCTCGGCCGCTCGGGATCGAGCACGGTCGCCGCGCCTACCGAAAACGGGAAATACATCGCATTGCCCAGCCCATAGGCAAAGAAAAGCTTCGAAACGGAATAGGTGATGTCCCCAGCGAGGATGCCCAGCACGCCTTGCGCATAGCCTCGCGCACACGCCAGCATGTCTTTGTGCGCATGGACCGCACCCTTAGGCGCCCCGCCGCTCCCAGAGGTATACAGAAAGAACGCGGGGTCCGTCGCCCGCGTCGCGCACGTCTGAGATTCATGATTCGCTGGCGCCAGCCATTCTTCCCAGCGCCTCATTTCCGGACAATTCATTTCAGATCGAAGCCGCGTCTCGGCACTTGCACCCACGACAATGATCCCTTCTAGTACTGCTCCCGCGGCGGCAGGCATAAACGCCTCTAGCGACATGGCATGCACAATCGCCAGGCGCGCACCGGAATCGCGAACGAAGTGCGCGTAGTCCGCTTCCCGCGTCATCGGATTCACCGGGACGGAAATCGCGCCTGTCTTCGCCACGCCGAAAAATGCTGCCACAAATTCCGCCGAATCCGGCAGCACGATCAGCACACGATCGCCAGGCGCCATCTCGTCGCGGGTTACCGCCCCGGCCACACGGCTCGCCAGAGCGGCTAGCTCAGCATAGGTAATTTGCGAAGGTTCACCGAGAATAGCGGCGCGCCTAGGATGCTCCGCCGCTGGACGATCGAGAAAATAAGCGCAGATATTGAAAACGGAGGGCGCAGCGGCGGGCAATGGTCCCGGCATGCCGCCATTCTACTGATTTTTGGGGTTACTTTGCGGGGGTTGTCTGCCCAATCTTGCGCAGGCGGTCCTGCAGCTTTCGTCTCAGCGCCACGGGCGTATTGGGATTGAAGGCAACCAGGTACCACAGCGGCTGGCTCTTGTCCCGCGCCAGAAGGGAAAGCGTGGCGGGATCGGCATTCGGATGCCGCGCGACATTTTCGCGAATCGCACCGTACGGGTGCTTCGCTAACCGGCTCAACGTCTTCGACGAAACGCGCGGATGCTCGCTGATCAGGCGTAGCAGGTAGTAATCTCCCTCGGGAGCTTCCCGCGCAAGCTTCTCGAGCACTTCGGGCTTCACCTCGGAGCTCAGCACCACGCCTACCTTTTCGTCCCAGCTTTCATTCACGTCGTTCAGTTCCTGAGTACGCCCATAGATGAGCTGTTCGAGAACGCGCCGCTCCTGGTCCAGACGCACCTGCGGAATCTCGGTGGCCTCCAGAGAATCAAGCACGCGCAGCAAGTGCTGGCGTTCGCCGAAAACGATTTGCGTGGTCCGCTCGTTTCGGCCTTTCTCGGAGTGTTGCACCAGATCGCTGCGTCCTCATCATCATCATGCGAGGCCTCAGTTCCGCGGTCTCAGGTCTAGACTGTCCATAAATTATTGTTTTTTATCGTGTTGGCGTCCACCACGGCAGGCGGGAAGATTTCCTCGATTGCAACATCACTACTATAGAAGTCACTAGGCGGGCCGCTTCCTAACACCCGCGGATGTGCTCGTAGCGCCGGGTTAGCCGTCGCCGACCGCGCGCTGGAACGCGTCTGGATCATTCAGGTTGATCAGCACGCCTTGCTCTTCGGTGGGAACTTCGAGGACTTCGCCGTCATGTTTCCACACCACGGCCCGCGCGCCGGTTTCGGCCGGAGCCGCAAGCAATTCGTCGTACAGACGGCTGGCGAAGATCAGCGGATGCCCGCGTCTACCCAGATACGAAGGTAGCACGATCGCCTTCCCTGAGGAGTCGAAGGATTCGATCAGCGTCTGTACAAGCTTCGAGCTGATCAACGGGTGGTCCACCAGGCACAGCAACACACCCTCGGTCGGCGTCTCCGCCAAGCTTCGTATCCCCGCCTGAATCGAGGAGAGCTGCCCCTGCTGCCAGTCGGGATTTTCAACAACCAGGGAGGAATCAAGCTCAAGCCGCTCGCGAATATATTCGGCCTGTGCGCCCAGAATCACCCGCTGCACGCCAACGCGCGGGTGGCGCGTGACATCCAGAAGATGCTCGACAAATGTCCGGTCGTTGTAAAGCAGCAGCGCCTTGGCCGAACCCATCCTCCGCGATTCACCGGCGGCGAGGATCAGCGCGGCAAGCATTTGCGTCAGGTACCGGCCGGTTCAGCAGCGCGCACAGCTTGCACGGACTTGTGCCGTGCTCCGTCGGCGTGCCGCCTGACGGCGATCAGCTCCGCCGTGATGCTGATAGCGATCTCGGCCGGAGTCAGCGCACCAATCTCCAGCCCCACCGGCGCGTAAACGCGTTCGAGCTTTTCCGGCGCTACACCTTGCTTCTCGAGCGCCTCGTAGACGGAGAGCACTTTGCGCTTGCTGCCGATCATCCCGATGTAGCGGGCCTCGGTGCCTGCCGCCCAGCCCAGCACGCGCATATCGTCTTTGTGTCCGCGCGTAACGATCACCATGTACGTGGATGCGTTCGGCTTCAGCTTTTCGAATGCCTCTTCGTAACTCGTACAAACCTCGCGCGCCATTGGAAATCGCACCGCGTTTGCAAACGCCTCGCGGTCGTCCACCACGCCGATATCGAAACCGGCGGCGTGGGCCGCTTCGGCCAAAGCGATGGAAACGTGGCCACCGCCAAAAATATAAAGTATCGGCTGGGGCAGAATGGGCTCCACAAAAACCTCCAGCGTGCCGCCGCAGATCAAGCCGCTATCGTAGCCGGCCTCATGATTCAGGTTGAAAATCATCTTGCGCGGAAGCTCATTGCGCATCACTTCCTTCGCCGCCGCCCACACATCGGCCTCCACGCAGCCGCCGCCGATCGTCCCCGCAATCGAGCCATCGTCGCGGACCAGCATCCGTGAACTCTCAAAGCTCGGAATTGACCCGTTCGTATGGACAATCGTCGCCAGCGCGGCCCGCTTCCCCGCTCTACGCAGCTTCACGATTTCTTCGAAAAGGTCCATGGCCCCTATGAAGAATGCCTCGAAATTAGGGTACGGCGCGCGCGTAGGGGTGTCAACGCACCGTTTGCCGCCGGTGCACCGGCTGCGAAGGAGCCCACTTGCCTCTCTGCTTCCTTGCTTCCGCATTCCTTTCCCAGCAAACTCTACCTTTGCATCCTCGAATCCTACTCGGAGGCCTCTCTCCATGAAGGCGGTCACTTTCAACGAGCACGGCGGTCCCGAAGTTCTTCATTACACGGACGCCCCCGACCCGCAGATTGCGCCCAACGAAGTCCTCATCCGCGTCCGCGCCTGTGCTCTCAATCACCTCGATCTATGGGTGCGCCGAGGCTTGCCCGGCATGCGTTTTCCCCTGCCGCACATTCCTGGCAGCGACATCGCCGGTGAAGTCGCCCAAGTCGGCAGCCTGATCAAACGCGTGAAGCCCGGCCAGCGCGTCGTGCTCGCCCCGGGAATTTCCTGCGGCCAATGCCAGGCCTGCGCCGCCGGCAACGACAATCGCTGCCGCAGCTACACGCTCTTCGGCTACATGGTGGATGGAGGCTGCGCGGAATTCGTGAAGTCGCCCGAAGCCAACGTGATTCCGATTCCGGATTCGCTCAGCTTCGAGGACGCTGCCGCGATTCCCGTCGTGTTCCTTACCGCGTGGCACATGCTGGTCACGCGCGCGCAGCTTCAGCCCGGCGAAGACGTCCTCGTGCTCGCGGCCGGTAGCGGCGTCGGCACTGCCGCGATTCAGATCGCCAAGCTCGGCGGCGCCCGCGTGATCGCCACCGCAGGCAGCGAAGCCAAGCTCGCACGAGCCCGCGAATTGGGCGCCGACGCCACGATCAATCACAGCACGCAAGATATCGCCGAAGAAGTGAAGCGCCTCACCGCCAAGCGCGGAGTGGACATCGTCGTCGAACACGTCGGCGTCGCCACCTGGGAAAAAAGCGTCGCCAGCCTCGCGAACGGCGGCCGCCTCGTCACTTGCGGCGCCACCACCGGCTATGATGCCAAGCTCGATCTGCGCCACCTCTTCGCGCGTAATCTCTCTTTGCTCGGGTCCTTCATGGGCAGCCGCTCCGAATTTTTCACCGTTCTCAAGCTCGTCATCGAACACAAGCTGCGCCCAATCATTGACCGCACCATGCCGCTCTCCGAGTGCCGCCAGGCCCACGAACTCCTCGAGCACCGCGAACAATTCGGCAAGATCGTCCTTCACATCTGAACCATCACCCGCAGCAGGCGTCTTTCGCGTCGCACGTTAGGCGGCCCGAGGCACCCGGCTACAAGCCGCTCGACGCGCCCGACACCACATCTGGGATTTTCGGCCCAAGGCGTAGTCATCAGCGTAACCTTTCCGGGATTTACGCTGAATAATGAATGCAGCATATGGACGATGCGGAGCTACTCAGAAGGTCGGCAACGGGTGATGAAGCGGCGTTCGAAGCTCTCTATCGCCGTCATCGTGACGCCGTTTATCGCTTCGCCTGCGTAGTCATGAGATCGGGCCCCGACGCCGAAGAGGTGGTTCAGGACGCCTTCGTCACTTTGAACCGGAAGGCCGCGACCTTCGACCCGAAGCGCTCGCAGTTACGCACTTGGCTGTTGGGAATCGCTAGAAATCTTTGCTATCGGCGGATGCGCCCTGTGCTCACCGACGAGGAGGCCCTCGCCGACATCCCGACAGAAGAACTCGACATGGAAGCGATTCTCATCGGAGACGAATTGTCAGAAGCCGTCCGCAAAGCCGTGATGTCGCTCCCTAGAGCTCAGCGCGAGGCAATCGTGCTATTCGAATTTGAAGAATTGAGTCTCGCGGAAACGGCCGATGTGCTTGGAATCGAGCCCAATGCGGTCAAGGGGCGGCTACATCGCGGAAGAGACTTATTGAGGAGCAGCCCCCAATTAAAAATGCTGCAGAACCGGAAACCGCTATGAGCGAAGAGAACCACGATCCCGCATTGCAGGTGCTCCGTTGCCACTGGCAGGCGCTACAGCCCTCCCCGGCCCTTGACGAGGCTGTGATGCGCGCTTATCGCCGCCGGTTTGTGTTGCGCAAGAGAATCCTGCATCTCTGGGCACCGATCGGTGCGGCCGTCGTAAGTGTATTCGCCCTTGGCGCCCTTGCTCTCGTTCACTTCGAGCAGGTTTCGCTCCGGCAAGTGTCAAAGCCCACACCCGCCTATGTGGTGGTTCGTCAGCCGAAGCTCACTGTAGTTAGTCAGGGAGAGCGTCCATGAAGCCGCTAATTGTGCTCTTTTTCTTTATTGCGATGCCTCTGGCCGCACAAACACAGAGCGACTGGGGCTTTACTTTGGGGAATGGAGCTGAGGTCTCCTATCAAGTCTGGAGTGGGATCGAGATTCAGCGTGGTGACAAATCCTTTAGCGACGCAGACTTGGCTGGCAACATCATTGAGCGAACGCTGCGGGATCGAAACGGGACGCCCCTACTGGGCTTCGGTGTTCACTTCGATCAAGTGCAGGGATCGGACGATTTCGATATTTACTTTTCCCCGGTGGCTGGTTATCCATTTTTTGTACACGCTCCAGACGCGCGCAGAATCCACAACGGTGACCGCGTCCTGCTGGACGTTCTTGAGGAAGTCGGTACCGGCAAGAAAGTCTTTGATACCTTTCAGGTGTATGTGAGCGGCACGCCACACGCTGATTTGCCCCTGCCTTCCCACAGTGTGCCAGGCATGATTCTGGAAAAGACGCTGCTTCGATTGAGCCACGCTCGTCTCGCCTACGATACCTACGAAGCATTGCCCATGGTACAAGACGGATCGACATCCTCTGGGACCCATGTTTTCCTCGACGCACCGGAGTTGGGGCGATTTACGCTGTCCTCCGAACCAGGTCCGGGCTATCTTCTCGAAGCAATTGCCGAAGACAACGAAGTGCATTTTGTCAGCGGCGACGACCTGTTCTCGGTCTCTTCTGATGCGCCAGTTGTTGATCAGCCCGGAGCATGGTACCTATGGGTAAAGTGTGAAGCGCGAAACAACGCAGCTGCCGCCGGCAGCCCGCCTTCTCAGGATGGCGCTCCGCCCCTCCAAGTTAGCCTCAGCCCAGCGACAATCGGTCCGAGGGGACTGCCAGCGTCTCTGGTTCAGATTCAGAACGTATCGAGCAAGAATGTGCTCGCCTACACAATTCGTATGCGAGTCATTGACCCGAACACTGGAAAGCAGCGACCAGGACGTATCCACGAGGCCCTGAGAATGAGGACGGACGGAACCGCCAACTATCTGCTCCCAGGCCAGGTTGCGAATGACAGGGTGCAGGTCAATCCGAACGCGTCGGTTGACGTTGACCTCGTAGTATTTGAAGACGGATCGGCATGGGGTCCGATGACGTCAGATGGCGCGAAGCGCCAATGGAAGGCAGTGCGAAGTTCGTTGTACTACACAAAAAGGAGATGAGTAGTCTGTCCCAAAGAATGAGATCAATCGCAGGCATGAACCGCTCGCGATTTCTGTTTTCTGAACGATACCGCGCACTCCTGCCTTCTTTTCACCACCACAGCGGGAAGAGCTTGGCGACTAACTGTTGCCCATGGCGCTCAGCAAGTGTTCAGCCAGCCTCAGGTGCTCGGCGATGGTCGGCTCTCCCTTCGCGGCGGCACTCTTGACGGCGGAATCCTGGCCGCTGGCCGCTTCCGTTTTGTACAGTTGGAGCACCTTGCGATGCCCGTCCACCATGGCGTGGACATACGTGCTGTCGAATTCGGCTCCGGACTCTCCCTGGAGTTTTGTCAGCAGCGCCTGATCGTCCGGCGCAAGCTCCGTGGGCGGGGTGAGTCCGATCTTCGCTGCAATTGGCTTCATCCCATCTTCCAGCCGCGTATGATCGGTGATCATCCTCTGGCCGAATTTCTTGACCCCTTCAGTGGCGCCCTTTTGCGTGGCGAGTCGTCCAATTTGAATCTCGGCGACATTGACCTCCATCGCCGTCTTGACGAACGTCGTGTCTGCCTGGGATTGGGCGAACGCCGTTGGGCCAAGAAACAGCACGGCCGCCGATACGCTTAGGACGTGCAATCTCATTCGCGTGTGAACCATACAGGTAGCTCCTCGGACTTGGGATTGTGTCGACTACACGGTTTCGAGGATGAGCAATGTGCAGCTTGAAGGGAATACAGCAAACTCCGCACTCTCGCGCAAAAGATCGTGACCGGAATCATGGTTGGCGCTTCCTGAACAAGCAGCCCCGAGGCTCGTGCTCGTTAGCCTGCTGGTGGGGCGTCTCAAATTTTGGCGTAGCGGACCTACAGGATTCACTCTAGGCCGGCCGCGCTCAACCGGCTCATCTAATCTTTGGAGTTGGGCTTTTTACCGTAAGGAGAAAAACCATGCCAGAGAAAGCGACGAAACAACAGCCCGAAGAAAAAAAACGCGAGGATCGCCACAAACAGCTTGTTCGAGAAGGTGAATATCGCCGGCAGAAGGAAGAGGCCGAACCGAGTCCGACGCAGGGACAAACGCCCGGACAGCCAGACAGCCCCGGCTAAATCCAGGTTGACCGCAGTACTGTCTCGCTGCATTGCAAATGACAGCGGCGCCACGCAGGTTCTAGCAATACACAGTTCCGGCTCATCGGGCGGAGCATGAGCCTCCGTCCGCCTCGTGCAAGCCTACTTCATCGGACTGCTGACGTAAAGTTGGCCAAGTTGAGTCGAATAATTGAATGCCATGCGGCGCCCATCCGGCGTGATCGCGACTTCCGCGCCATTGGGCGCTTGTCTCAATCCCACTTGATCCTTAAGTTTTATCACTTGCCAGACTTCCCCATGACCCGAATCCACATCATGCTTGTAAATTGTGAGCCCAGAGGGCCCCGGCATCTCTGTGAAAATATGATTCATATCAGACGTCCAGGCGATTGGGGTCTCCGTGGGCTGAAGATCGGCCGCTCGTCTTGCAGTATTTTCTTCGATGGAACGGATTTTCCACGCGCCTTCCTCGCGGCCAAAAAGGAAACGGCCGTCTGGCGAAATGAGCGCCGGCGCCTCCGTCCGCATTAGTAATTTTGGGGTCGAACCGTTCACATCTGTCTCATACATGTTGGCGTCCGGACCCGATGGGTGGGTGACGAGCAAAATGTGTTGTCCGTCAGGGAACCACACCGCCCAAATCGGTTCGATGCCGTCCCAGTGGAGCACGTGTGGCTGCCCCGCTCCCACAGGGACCACTTGCACACGCTCAGCGGGATCGCCTGGAAGCAGAATCAGCGCCCACTTTCCATCCGGCGAGAGGTCGGTTGCGATTCCACCTCCGCCGATGCGGACCGCGGGGGAACCATCGGTCTTCCGCGTATAATCCGCATAGCCGCTGCCTGCGCTTTCGGAGGTATCGGTGAAAAGTATTTCGTTGCCGTCGCGCGACAAGTGCGGAATCTCTGAGGCGTTCAGCCAACTCAGGTCGCGCACGTCGCTCGAACCGTGCTCTAGATATCCCATCGCCACACGGTGCTCTTCCGAAGAAACCAGCATGCGGCCGGACGCGTCGGCGTCGTGAATTACCGTACCCGCAGTTCCGCAATACATCGTTCTAAGCTTACGCGACAAAGTTACCGCGCGGATGCAATATTGGTCGCCTGAGGTAGCCCCTGAGAACCAAACTTCCTTTCCCGAAGGTGCCCAAGCCAAACCTTCCAAAGATTCCCACCCGCTCGATAGCTGGGTCAGACGTCCGGAGCGATCCACGACCATAACGTCGCCGCGGTCGTCGCTGATAGGAGGGTGACGAAAGAACGCCACGCGTTCGCCGTCAGGCGAAACTCTCAGGTCGCTGAGCCAATTGCTGCCTTCCAACAATACTTTTCCGATTGGGTATTGCAGACGGAATTTCCCTTGCTCCTTGACGATTACGGCTAGCTCATTTCCGTCTGGTGACCAATCCGCACTGCCGACATTTTCGAGAACCTCTCGCGCCGCGCCGCCGCCGATGGGGGAAGTTGCAAGTGTGCCGAACCACTGGAAGTGCGCGAAAAATTGCGGATGCAACAACACCGCCATCTGACCTTGCTTCGACACTGCGGCCAGCCCGGCGCCCTGGAGTCCTGCGGACACGGATTGGGGGTAGTCCTCGCGAACGACGTAGATGTCGAGCGGCGTGCCGTTCAGCCTCGCGCCATAAATTTCAGACTTTCCATCGGGCGCGAATCGCGCGTTCACAATTTCGCCTCGGTCAAAAGAAACCCGCCTGAATGTCGGTGGTTCAGCAGGAGCGGGCCACAATAAAAAAGCGATACCTCCGACCACGGCCATGGCAAGTATCGCCGAAAGCGCCGGAGCCACCCATCGCTGGGGTTTGCTTGCGTCTGCGATCGCCGCTGTTGGCGCTGTTTTTGAAGTCGCGGAGCCGCTTAGAGCCTCAAGTGCGAACGCGAGGTCCTTCGCTGATTGAAATCTCTGTTCCGGTTGCTTTTCGAGACAACGCCGCACGATGCGTTCGAGTCCCGGCGGAACCGGATACGGTAACTCATTCAGCTCCGGCGGATCGTCTTTGAGGATCGCCGTCATGGTTTCCGCCGCGGTTTCTCGTTGGAACGCGCGCCGCCCGGAAATCATTTCGAAGAGCACCGCGCCAAATGCAAAAATATCAGTACGTGGATCGACAGCCGCGCCCCGCACTTGTTCCGGAGCCATGTAGCCGGCCGTACCCATCACTACGCCGGCTTCCGTCGGCGAACTCGTCATCGTAAATGTGGCGGCCTCGGCGCCCCCGCCGCCGGCATTCGGCGCCAGCTTTGCCAAGCCAAAGTCAAGAATCTTGACTCTGCCGTCTCTGCAAATAAAAAGGTTTTCGGGCTTGAGATCGCGATGAACGATATTCTTATCGTGAGCCGCGGCCAAGCCCTGGGCGACTTGCACGCCGTAGTCTGCCGCTTTCCGCGCCGGGATTGCGCCATGCTCGAGCTCGACGCGAAGCGTCTTTCCGTCCAGAAGCTCCGAAACGATGAACGGCGTGCCGTTTTGCTCGCCGATATCGTGAATCGAGAGGATGTTCGGATGATTCAGCGCCGCAACCGCGCGCGCTTCTTGCTCGAAACGCCGCAAACGGTCCGCATCGCGTGAAAAAGATTCGGGGAGGATTTTCAGCGCCACTTCCCGCCCAAGCCGCGTATCCCGAGCGCGAAACACCTCACCCATGCCGCCTGCGCCGATCGGCGCAATGATTTCATATGGGCCCAGGTTGGTTCCGGCTATTGGTGACATTTGTCGCGTGAGTATAACCGAGACAGGCATCAAGCAACATCGTCGGGGTAAGTTTTGGGCGCGATGGAGTGGCGCGATCCGCGAATCTGGTCTTGAGCCGAACAAATTCCAACGCGAGAGCGGTCTCAACAAGCTGCGTTCTCGGAGGCTCGGCGGCAACCTGGCGCTCCCCGCCAACGCAAAGAATGTTGCCGCCGAAGCTGGCGAACCGACGGAACGGGGCGACCCGACCGTTGTTGAGGGTCCATACCACGAATCAATTTTCGTGTCGGTTCGACGCACTACATTTGCCTCTGAGAGGCAGTGCTGAAGAATTTCAGTGTCTAGCCTTCACATGACGCGCGATATACCATCTAACTAATCGCTGCGACACGCCTCCGTGTTATAATTAGGGCAGCGGCGGGGGCCTTTTTCAGGCGGCTTCGGCATCATGACGTGCTGCAACGTACGCATATCGACGCACGAGATGCTGCCCTAAGTCTTTTGTTTGCCGCATCGGGTGCGCAATTGTGCGCAATGCGCATTTTCTAAGCCCTTTGTCCGCTACAACTTGCGCATATCGTCTCCTGTAAGTCGAGCTGCTGCCGCATTTACGAGAAACAGGGGGGAGGGGTCCCCACACAATTTTCAATCCCGAGTTCGAGCTTCCGTCGAGGTTCAGCGTTGCGTCCTTGCTTCCTGCCGCCTTGCTTCCTTGCCTCTGCCTCTTCATCGGCAAGCGCTGGAACCGCGGCGCGCGCTGTGAGAAAATAGAAACGTCGTAGGCACCACACAAAATGGCTACCGTACTCGGAACAAACACCACGCTGGAGCGCCCGGAAGACGTCGCAAAATTTCTCGGCGACGAAGGCATCATCCTCACCCAGCTCGACAAGGCCATCAACTGGGCGCGTAAAAACTCGATCTGGCCGCTCGGTTTCGGACTGGCCTGCTGCGCCATCGAAATGATGTCCATGGCCGCCGCGCGCTTTGACGTGGCGCGTTTCGGCTCCGAGGTGTTTCGCCCGTCGCCGCGCCAAGCGGACCTGATGATCATCGCCGGCCGCGTCTGCCAGAAAATGGCGCCGGTGATCCGCCAGCTTTACGATCAAATGCCGGAGCCGAAGTGGGTGATCTCGATGGGAGCGTGCGCGACGTCCGGCGGCGTCTTCAATAATTACGCCGTGGTGCAGGGCGTGAATCAAATCATTCCGGTGGACGTATACGTCCCCGGCTGCCCGCCGCGGCCCGAAATGCTGCTCTACTCGCTCCTGGAATTGCAGAAGAAGATTGAAAACGAACGCGGCAGTTTCCGGCGCGCGATGAATTGGAAGAGCAAGAATCTGGATCAGGACGAAGATCGCGATTTGCCGTTGGTTGATCCCAACATGCCGCAACAGCCGCCCGTGCGCGAATCGCGCTCGGAATTTTTCACGATAGGCAAGCCGCCTTCAGGCCGATAATCCCCGCGACAGTCAGCGCGATGCAGCGGGCGACTTCACTTCGGCGCCTGGAGGCAACGCGATCACTTCCGCATCGCCGCCCGCCCAGGTGAGTTTCGTTCCGTTTTCCGAAGATTCCCGCCGCAAGTACGCGAATCCAATCGGACGATTGTGCGCGTACGAAAACGCCGTGCGCGTCACGCGTCCAACTTCCACTCCATCGGCAAGTAACGGAGTCTTCGCGGCGGGAACCTCGCTGCCGCTGAATGCGACTCCCGCGCGGCGGCGATTCACATGCCCGCGCGAGCGCACGCGCTCCACGATTTCCTGTCCCGTGTAACAGCCTTTTGTGAAGCTGAGGTGTGTTTGCTCGACCGCGGCCTCTTGCGGAATCATCGTGTCGTCGAAGTCGTAGCCGAACCAAGGAATGCCTGCTTCGAGCCGCAGCGTGCTTAGTGCGGAATACCCAACTGCTCCGCCGCCGTGGGATTTCGCGGCGTCGAGCAGCGCGGTCCATAGCTGTGGAAGATCGGCGCGGCTCGCGATGAACTCCGCGCAGGGAATTCCGCCGGGCGAACGCCGCAGCATCATGCACGCAACGCCTGCAATCGTCGCGTTCGCGTGACCGAGTTCTCCAAGAGTATCGAGGCTCGGCGCGCCGAGTTCGGCCAGCAGCGCTGGCGTTTGCGGTCCTTCAAGGGCGACCGCGCCGAGGCGATCGGTCACGTCCTCGATGGTTGCGTCGTCCATGATGATGTACTTTTCGAGGGTGTCGAATGCGCGCGCGCGATTCATTGCGTGCGCGGCGACACGTAGCCGGTCCGGCAGCGCGTAGACTTCCAGCTCCGCTAGGATGTGTCCCTGCGCGTTGAGCAGCAGCGCGGCAATTCCCTGCCCGGTTTGCAGATCGCGGATGTTGTTGCTCGTGACGGCATTCAGGTAGCGCACGCGGTCGGGACCCGTAAGGTCAAACCACGCGCGATAGTTCTTGTCCACCACGCCAACGGTTTCGCGCGCAAAGTGATATTCCTCGCGCGGATCGGTGAAGCGCTCCGGCATCAGGCAGCCGAAATACTCGGCGAGTTGCGCACCGGCGGCTTCGTGCAGCGAGTCGAAGTGGAGTCTCAGGAATCATGGATACAATTGTCGTTGCGTACGCTCGCGCCGCAATCGTCGTGCCGCAGTATTCGGGCAATCGTCCGACCTATGGTGCTGCACGTACATTATAGGTAGGAAGCTTGAGCGTGAACAGGATTGGCATCCCGGTTCGCGGCTCGCGGAGCACGGGGAAATTTTATGGGGATAGCGCAAATGTATGCCCTGCCATTTCTGGTCTTTTGGATGCAAAAATGAAAGTAGCAAATCCTCGGGCTTCTCACCATTTTGGGAGAGAGCAAGCCCCAAGCGATAAAAATGAGCGATCTCTCCGAACAGGGTCTGCTGCGATTGGTCCAGTCTCAGAAGCTCGTCTTTCGTAAAGTTGTAAGGTTCACTAAACGCCATGCGCGGGAGAATAGCAATGGCGTCGCCACCCGTGTCATCTGCCATGCCAATGGTGTCGGTAAGGTTGGAAACGTCGGGATCCGACGACGAGCGCTCGTCAAAGAAGAAGCCAAACAATCGAATGCCGCGGTCGAGCAGCTTGCGCTCAACGAGTGCTTCCTTTTCGTTGCTAGCGTTATCGCCACCGTCCGTGATGGCGTAGATGACATCGCCGGAATTCGATGAACCCAGAATATCGGCGCCCGCTGAAATAGCATCCCATAGCGCGGTGGTCGGTCTTGTCTTTTTCGGCAAAGCCTTCTTGCCCGGCGAAAGCTCCTTCAAGCGTTTGGCTATTGAGTCTCGGCCCTGCTCGAAGCCGAGAGTTTCCTGTACTTTGTCCGTAAAAATGATCAATGAGAACGCCGGAGTCTCGGAAGAATTGGTTACGAGATTGTTGGCGGCTTTCAGCGCAAGTCGCCATTTGTCCTCAGTGTCGGCGGTCATGCTGCCGCTGGCGTCGAGGAGAATCAAAATCCGGCGTGGGCCGCTATCCTCAGTGAGCGAGAGGATTGTGGTCGGCTTGCCGCGGAGTCTGGCTTGGAGATCAAGGGCCTTCAAATTCGTGATCTGGACACCTTTGTCGTCAAGCGCGTTCACGGGAATCGTACGATCAACGCAAGAGACCTGCTGCGGCTTGGCGCCAGCCGCGGAAAGGAAAGCAACGATCAAGATGATGAAAGTGATAAGGTTGGCGGACATAAACCGGGATTTCCGATTTAGTTTATATACATTTTGCTGAGACTGCTCAACGGAATTTCCAATTCGGGGATCCTCGCTCCAGGCGCACACATTCAACCGTTGACGGCTCGCAGAAGAGACGCGCCCCGCACGTGGCGTGTAGCCGCACTGCAATGGTGGATTGTGGGATATATTGATCGGATGGATGCTGCGCTTGATCTAAAAAACGAGACTCTTTGCCGGTCTCTCGCGGAAACCATTGCCTGGTGCGGAGCGCAGCGAATAACCGCAAGCGTTGAGGAAACGGGTGATGTAAAGCACCGACGGATTTTGGGTCATCAGGCAGCCGAATTGATGAATCGCGCTTTCTTAGATCGTAACCGGTTCTGGAACAGGATATTGCGACGCAATTACACCGATACACGCCTATGGCGGCAAGGCGAGGAGCTACACCGCCAGGCCGACCTGAGTTCAATTGCTCCTTTAGAAGGGCAACTGCGTAGCCCCTCCCTCGTCGAATATGTCACTTGCTGAGGTTCGGACAGCGACCGGTCGGGACGAACTTGTGCTTTCGGTCGTTGCCAGGCGGTCTGAGCTTGTGGGCGTCCAAGAACGATCCGCTGACGCTAGCGTGGGAAAATTGTTGCTTTATGTTCCGGCCCAGAATCTCGCAGACGGAGCCGCAAGGTACGCATCCAAGGGTTTTTTTGATGTCGACAACGTGCCGCCGTGGGATACCTGGGTGTCTTTTTCGCGAGGGATTTTGCTCAGTTGGGTCCCTCCGCAGCTTGTGCCGCTCGCTCAAAGTGGAATTGACGTAAATCCGGAATGCTGGATTCAGTGGATAGAGTGAAAGCTAACGTCGGGACGAATTATCAATTACCATCAAGTTGCTCAAGGGATAATTAGCCGAGATCCACGAAGGTCGATAGAAAAGGGTGACACTACCGGACAATATGACGTTCGACGCACTCCGCAGGCTCATCAAAAAGAGTGACCTTATCGCCTTGCGTCGTGAATTGGACGCCGCGGTGGGCCCTAACCTTTCGAATCAGTTCTCTCGGACCTTACTTATGCTGGCGGCAAGGAAGCTTGAGCGTGAACAGGATTGGCATCCCGGTTCGCGGTTGCGGAGCACGGCGGAGTTTCAACGGATAGGACAGTGTTACGCCAATAATCTGGCTAGCAACGGCGTGGCGGGTGCTGCCGCAAGCGCAGACCACGATCCTTCTTGAACTATGCGCCCAGACTCGATGACCGCCGCGCACGGACAGAGCTTTTCGAGGATCTCAGCCCGGTGGTCTACGGCAATCAGCGTGAAGCCGAGCGTTACGTGCCATTCCAGAAGCGCGGCGATGAGTTCATTCATGGCGGGACGGTCGAGGGCCGTAAATGGCTCATCTAGCAGGACCAGCGGTGGACGCCGGGCAAGCATCCGAGCCAGTGCTACGCGGCGCGCCTGTCCACCTGAGATCCGTCTTGCAGATTCGTTCCATACCGGGCTGAGGTCCAGCCGCTCCGCGAGCTCCTCGATCCACTTCTTCGCACCCTCACGATCGTGATTCTGGAGCCCGAAGCGGACGTTTTCCGCCAACGCTTAGATGTGGAAAAAGCCAGTCGCTTTGCGTCAGGTAGGCGAGCGGCCGGCGGTAGAGCGGCAGGGTAGGCGGGAAAAGGCGGAGATCGCCAAAAGAAATTTCCCCATCATCGGGAGTCTCGATCCCTGCGAGACACGAAAGAATCGTGCTCTTCCCGGCGCCGGACGCTCCGAACAGTCCGAGGCGCTCACCAGGCCGCAAACGGATGCGAACATCAACCGTGAAGGCGCGTCGCGCTTTGACTATGTGCGCATCAAGCATCGGCGGTGCGCCCTTGCGCGAGCAAATGTATCAGCCACGGCAGCGGGAGCGCGGTGAGCAGGAATACAACCAACAAAGGCATCACGGCCGGCATGCCGGCGTCCTGGAGGTTGACCCAGATTTGTACCGGCATACCGCTTGGATAGTAAGCGGTAACGATCACCGCGCCGAACTCTCCGAGTGCCCGTAACCAGGCGATGCTAAGCGCGGCCGCGAGGCCGAGTTTCGCCAGTGGAAAGGTGACGCGGCGAAAAACCTGCAGGGGCGGTGATCCCAATAAGGCGGCAGTGCGCTCTAGATCACGGGGCACCGCTGCCAGCGCGGCGCGGGCAGCAAGGATGTAATAGCCGATGCTGACGTAAACCTGGGTTACGGTGAAGGCTGTGGGACTATTGCTGGTGGGCACGCCGATCCGGAGGAGCCAACCGCCCAATGCCGTCTGCGGACCGAAGGCCAGCGAGAGCAGGATGCCGAGCGCCAGCGGCGGCATCAGCACGGAGATCAGAATCGCTGCTTCCCACACGATGCGGTCGCGGCCACGATGGCGCGCGAGATACCATGCGACGGGCGTACCGATTGCGATATCAAGTAGCACAGCTATCCCGGTGAGGAATAGCGAGGTCTTTACGGCTGAAACTGTGGAACCGGGTATGCTGCCGCTCCACCGCCAACCACCGACCGGAGCAAGTAACCCAATGAGCGGGTAGAGGAGCACCACGGTAAATGCAAGCATACCGAGGCGGCCTAGCCAAACTGATCGCATGGACGCCTATGGTATCAGAGGCGTCGCATTACCCGGCTCGTCGTAGTGATAGCGGGAGAATATTTCGCGAGCCTCGGGAGTTTGTAGCCAGGCGATGAATCGGTTGGCGAGTGTAGGCTGCGGCGCGTCATTTAGGACTGCGACATAGAAAACGAGCGGCGCGGGATGGAGCGTCTTGCCGTTTAAGGTTATCGTTGCGCGTTTATATTCATTCTCCATGGAAGCGTCGCCCAGGTTGATCTCCTTCGGAAGCGACACATACGGTAGATCGAGGCTTCCGGGCTGCGTCTTATAAGCGGAACTGGCGTCGAGTTGTCCCGCTTGCAACCGCCCCATGACCTCGGGTTCTTGAAATATCTGCTGCGTATTAATTTGTGGCCCTGCGATCTTCTCAACCAGATCAGCCTGATGGTAGAACGTGGCCGCGAGTTGAAGCGTGAAGAGAATATTCTGACCTTGCGGATCGGTAGTGGGATCTGTGCGGCCGAAGCGAAAGCCGGGCGTCTCCAGAATCTGCCACCACGGTTTTGCGCCTGTCTGATTGGCTTTTGCAAGCTCGGACGCGAATTGGCTCTTTGGACTGTACGCGATCACCATTTCGGTACGCGCGATAGGAATGGCTTTCTGCGCCTTCCCGGCTTTTAGGACAGTGCGCATCGGTTCCGGCGTCACCGAGATAAATACATCAGGCCGAATGCTCCCGGCAATGATGAGGTTTGCCAAGGCAGTCGAGCCCTGTGCCCGCCCTTGCAATTCGGCGCCGAGTGACTTTGCAATGGCAGGTTTCACTCCGCCATCCATCATCGAACCCATCGAACCGGCGAAAGCCACCTGTAGGGCCGGCAATGAGTCGGCAGCAGGGGAATCGTTTATCGTGAAGAATGCAAAACTCAGCGCGAGACAAATGCCAAAACACAGCAATAGCTTCCGGATCGATTGGCTACCGGGACTCTTCAATCGCGTCTTGGCGGACCGCATCTTGGTGTACCCCAATCTAGAATGGTATGCCGAGTGAAACGATTCGCGCGCTTCAGGTACCCATGTGGGCTCTCGACTGAGCCCGCCGCGGAAGCGATCAGAAGGTGAAACGACCACCGACTGTCGGAGCAAGGTTGTTGTTGTAGTTATAGGGGACGCCGGGGCCATGAGGAATGGCGATGGCCAGACCGCCGCTCACGTAGGAATACGCAATTCCGGCAAAAGCGTCGAAACGCTTGGTGAAGTGATGATCCGCATAGAGCGACACCTCGTTGAGGGTGCCCGCGCAGGAACTGCGGAAACCGGCTGCGGGCGAGCAGGTCGACGGAACACGGAAGTCGTTCTGCAGCTGATGATACCAGGACAAAGTGATGTCGGTTTTGCTGTCGATAAGCGTATTTCACGCCCGTCCACCAGATCTGCACGATCTTGGGAGAATCAAGATTGTTGTCTTCGACGCCGCTCATGATATAACCGCCCTGGTCCGAGGCGCCAACGCCCAACGGGTTCGACGGGTTATTCTGCCGGATGTATTCGTAGCCGCCAAAGAACTTGAACGGGTCCCACGTATACTTGGCAGCGACCATAATGGCGCTGTTGTCGGTCACGATGCCATATACGGTGTTGGTCGTTGCCGATCAGATTGGCCCCGGTGATGGGGTTTGTATTGATGCTGTTGAGTGGTCGACTGATATGGCTGCGTCGGACTCTGAGGCCCCAGCAAGGGGTTCAATACGCTGATCGCCTGGTTGTAATGTTGGTAGACGACGTCGGCGGAGAACTTGCCGTAGCCTCCGCCGAGGTCGAATCCATAGGCGTTGTTATGCGGCTGCTTCCGGCGTACAGGTGGCGGCAGTCCAGGTTGCGGAGGCCGAGTAGCAGCCGCCAGAACCATCGGCGAATTTATACATCGCGCCGAAATGGACCGGGCCATAGGTGAGGCGATACTTCAGGGCGTCGTCCCAACGGCTGTCCTCGGTGTCGCCGCCGCCGGCCATCGTGCCGTTATACCCGATGTACGAAAAGGCATAGCTGCCGCCGGCCGGATCGTAAAGGAGCATCGCATCGGTACCGAGAGCGCGCTGACGACCGAAGGTCAGCGTGCCGAAATGCGTGGACGATATACCGCCATAGAATTCGTCATTGAAGGGTTGGCCCGCGCGCGCGCCGTCGATGGCTTCCGAATAGCTGCTCCTGGGAAGGCCGTTGTTGACGGTGTCGGTGGCTGACGCGTTGGCGAGCTGGCCGGACTGCGGATTGATGCCAGTTGAAGCGTTGAACACAACGGACCAGCCAGGCAGAAACTCTTCCTTGCCCCTGATGCCCAGACCCGTCTGCTGCAGGTTGTTCGGTGCGATGAGGAATCGAGATTGATTGCCGTTTCGGTTCACCAGAGATTCGCCTTCATAGTTATAGCCGTTTTCCGGTAAGCCGTGGCTGACCCAGCCGACGCCGACGTCATACGCACCGTACAGCGTGATGCCGTGCCAGGTCAGCGTGCAATCGGTGGTGGCGAACTCGTGGCCGCTCGCGCAGGCGTCGGGGGTGCTCCGCTGCATCTTAATGTCGACCGTGGCGTCCTGGCCAACCGCCAAGCTGATTCCCGTGCGCGTTTCATCGGCGAACCCTTGTTTTGCCGCTCGAATCTCGAAGCGCCCCGGAGGCAGGCCGGACGCCTGAAAGTGCCCCCCGCCGTCGGTTGCGATCGTGCGCGTTGCACCTGTGTCGACGTTCTTGATTGTCACCGCGACATCGGGAAGGGCTGCGCCGGTTTGGTCCGTCACCACGCCGGAAAGGCTCGCTCCCGTTTGGGCCCACGCCGGGAACGCCCCCATCGCAAGCCACAAAAGCAGCAAGAAGGGTTGGGCCAGCGGCAGTGAGGCAGCCGTTGGAACGTAGCCGGCGCGCGTCAAAGTTTTCCATCGCCTCCCGTACCGGAAGAGGATCTGCGAGCGGTCAGAGCGTTTCACGATGGATCACCTTTCCTGAGAATCCGTCTCGACGAGGCTGATGACTGGGTTTCAGTGGCCATCGCGAACCAGTCGTCGAAGAAGCCACCACCCTGATTCGTTGGTTCGATTGAGCCACTTGTTCGAGCGCCAGCGAAAAGAGCACGAATTTATGCGAGTTTCTAAGATATGTCAAACCGATTTGATTCGTTTTAGGAGGGCACGTTTTCCACGTGAAAATTGCAAGCCGCTGACCCAGGACCGAATGAGACCCGCTCGCTGAATGTTATAATGGATTTTCGAGGGATATCATTTGGCGGGCCATCCATCTCCTGGTAAATCGAGGGACAAAGCGGACGATCATACGGGCGCGCTGATCCACGAAATTCTGCCGGTGGGGATGCTGCAGTGCAATTGCCATATCGTCGGCGATCCCGTAACGCGCGAGGCGATCGTCATTGATCCGGGCGAAGAAGTGGACCGCATCCTCGCGGCGATAAAGCGCCACGGCCTGACGGTAAAGGCCATTCTCAATACGCACGCGCATATTGACCACGTCGGCGGGCTGAAGAAGATGCGCGAGACGACCGGCGCGCCCGTGCTGATGCATCGGGACGACCTGGAGCTTTACCAGAACCTCGAAATGCAGGCGGAGTGGATCGGCTTCAAGGCCCCGCAGACGACGGAAGTGGATGATTTTCTGCAGGAGAGCAGCCCGATCCGCTGGGGCGGCTACGAACTCCGCGTGATCCACACGCCGGGGCACACGAAAGGCAGCGTCTGCTTGTATCTGCCGCGCGCGGCGGGATCGTCGCGAATCATCGAGCCGGAAACTCTTTTTGCCGGGGACACGCTTTTCGCCGGCAGTATCGGGCGCACCGATCTGTGGGGCGGGTCGTTTGAAGAGATCATGCGGTCGCTGCGCGGGAAGGTGCTGACGCTTCCGGACGAGGTGGTGGTGTTTCCCGGGCATGGCCCCGCAACCACGATCGGCCAGGAACGCGAGACGAATCCATTTTTGCGCGGGGTGTAGTGTAACGTGCCTGCGCCGGGCTGGTAGGGCGGCTCGCGAAGCGGGCGGAAAGCGCGGTCGGACTTGTCGTCACATAATCGGTGGAAGCGGGCCTCGTCGGGTTCAGAGCAAGGCAGGAGGGTAAACTGTCGCATTTGTAGCCGCGGCGTGGATTCGTCATAATAGTGGTGCCGTCAAAATAAGGAGTAACCCGATTACGTCCAAAAATCTCACGCCAAGAAATTCTGAAGTTGATAACCGCTCCGGCGACGTTCCGTAAAGGCGCTTACAGAACCCCCGTCCGCGGAGAGCCGCGCGGTAAAGATCATCCGGGAGGTGTTCGAGTCCGGACGGCCGCTCACGTACATCCGTTCCGCCGAAGAGCAGCGGGTCGGAAATGTGCTGCGCGAAGTCGGCCGAGGGCTCGCAGCCACGGCGGTTCCCGTTTGGACTTGGAGCCTTACTGCGGGGATGCATCGGGATAACGAAGCAGCCCAGGCCGGCACCCAAGCGCCTCGCGCCGCTCTGGAATTCATCGCCGCGCACAAGGACCCCGCCATCTTTCACCTCAAGGACTTCCACGAGCCGCTACGGGAGTCTGCGGAGATCCGGCGGCGCCTGCGAGATATCCATGAGAGCTGCCTGGACCAAATGAAGTTCGTCGTGATCACTTCGCCTGTCCGATTCATTCCCGAGGAACTCGAGCGGAGCGTTTTGTATCTCGATCTGAAGCCGCCCGATTTGGTCGAGCTGGTGGAGTTTATGCGGGACGAGACGCAGCGAATCTCGCCGGGCGGCGAGACGAAGGAAGAGGTGCTGCATCAGTTCGCGGTTGCCCTACAGGGACTCACACTCGACGAAGCGCGCCACGCGCTGCGTCGCGCCGTGAGCACGGGCCGGCATCTTGGGCCTGAGTCCGTGCCGGCGCTGCTCGAAGAGAAACGGCTCCTGATCAACCGCAGCGGCGTGATCGAGTGCATCACCGACGGCACCAGCATCGGGGAGGTCGGGGGCCTCGAAAACCTGAAGAAATGGCTGTTGGAGCGCCGGAAGCTCTTTCAGATGCGCGATCGCGTGGACAGCGAGATCGTACCCAAGGGAGTGCTCATTATGGGTATCCCGGGTTGTGGAAAGAGCCTCTGCGTCAAGGCCATCGCCTCTAATTTCCAGCTTCCGCTTTATCGGGTAGACATGGTCGAGGTCTTCTCCGGAAAGCATGGAAAACCGGAAGGCGCATTCGTGGAAGCATGCAGACTGATGGAGGACATGGCGCCCGCGGTTCTTTGGTTCGACGAGATCGAAATGGCGATCACTTCTGTGGGTGCGGGGGAACAGGGCAGGATTTTTGCGTTCTTCCTTACCTGGATGCAGGAGAAGACGCGCGGGCTCTTTGTTGCCGCCACGGCAAATCGAATCGACCTGCTCCCCGCAGAAATGATCCGCAAAGGACGGTTCGACGAGGTGTTTTTCGTGGACCTGCCGCTCGATGAGGAGCAGATCGAAATCTTCAAGATTCACCTGAGCCGCCGAGGGGTGGACGTGAGCCAGTTCGACCTCGGACAGATGACACAGTTTACGAATGGCTGGACCGGCGCCGAGATCGAGCAGTGTGTTGTGTCTGCCCTGACCAAAGCGCGGCTCGCGGATCGGGAGTTAAACCAGCAAGATCTCATGAGCGTGGCCGTGAAGATCGTGCCGCTATCGCGCACCATGAAAGAGCAGATCAATCAGATTCGAAGCTGGGCGTATGAGCGCGCCGTGCGGGCGTCTCCGCGCGCAGGCGCCCGGTGAGTGCGGCCGAATAGTCTCAACCGTTTCGAAATAGTCGATGGCTTAGTTTTCGCCGATCCGGCGCCGAGATTCTTCGTCGTTCGCCAATGCGCCCGATTTCCGCGCAACGCCTCGAGCAAAGCGCGAAAATCGGGGCTCGCTCCTCAGAATGACATGAGATCCACGCGCCGCGCCGAAAGATACCGACAAAACGTGGCGCCTAATTTCCAAGCTTTGCGAGCAGCTCAGCGAGGGCGTCGCAGGCAAGTTGGGCGCCATGGAAGGTGGCGGCGGGAAGTCCGCCGAGAGCGGCCGAGATCTGGTCGGGAGTGATCTGCGCGAGTTCTGCGCGCGTCTTACCGGTTGCCAATTCGGTAAGCAGCGAGCTGCAGGCCATAGCGTGACACAGCCGCGCGCCATGAATCGCGCTTCGGCGACGCGCCCGGCCTCGACGCGCACCGAGAGCTGCAAGATATCGGAGCACACCGGGTTCGTGACCTCTACGACGGCGGTGGCGGCGGGCAATTCGCCGGATTGCGGGGATGCTCGAAGTGGTCTAACACTTCCGGGCTGAACATAGGTACGCAAGGGTTATGGCAAGCGACGCCAGACCGGGCAAGGCAGCGGCTATGCGCCTATCCAATGGCGATTAATGCGGCCCGAGGCGGCCAGGCGCGGCAAGGGCGCGATTCAGGTATCTCATAACCGGTCTGCACACTAAGTACAGGTCCTGCGGCGAAACGCATTCGAGATTTCTGTTTGCCGCGCGGTGCATTCCAAGGCATGATCCTACATTGCACTATTTGGTAGTTCCTGGCTGTATACACGCAGCCGCTGCTTCCGGCGGCTCGACTGGAGTCATCCATCCGTATGTCCCAAGCCATTATTTCTAGCCCTCTTCGTATCTTTTTATGCTCGCGTAGCCAAGCGAGCGGCAATCGTCCTGGGCGCCGCGATCCTGGCCGCGCCTTGGTCTGCGTCACCGGCATCCGATCCTCGGGCCGAGATACTGCTCACCACCATGCAGCAGGAGCTGACGCGGGCGCAGACGTCGCTGGCGAAAACCGAGCCGGCGCCCTACTACATCAGCTATTCGGTGTTCGATCAGGAATCCGTGGAGATTTCCGCGGCGCAGGGCAGCTTGCTGAATTCGATGTCGAGCCAGCGGCGCTCGGCGGATGTAACGATGCGCGTGGGCACCCCCGCGCTGGACAACACGCACGGACCAGGGCGCGAATCGGGCATCGCTTCGGGCCCGCTGCCGATCAGCGATGACAAGGATGCTCTGGCGCACAGTTTGTGGCTGCTCACTAACGCGGAGTACCGCCAGGCCGTGCCTGCATTCCTGAATCTGAAGACGGCCGCGGCGGTGCAGAGCGCGGAAGAAGACAAGTCACCCGATTTTTCGACGGAGACGGCGCACCAGGATGTGCGAGTCGCCGGGCCCGGTGATTCCGATCCGGCAGAAGGAATGGGAAGATCGCGCGAAGGCTTATTCGGGGGTTTTCGACAAGTATCCCCACATCTACAATTCCGGTGTCGAGATTACCTTCAATCAAAATACGGAATATATGGCGGCCAGTGACGGAACGCGACTGGTGGAGCCGGGACACATGGCGCGGCTGGTGATGCAGGCCGAAACGCGGGCGGACGATGGCATGGAGCTTTTCCGCGTGGAGACGTTTCAGGCGGCGACGCCCGACCAACTTCCCTCGCAGGCGGAGGTCGAGGCGAAAGCAGAAAAGATGGCTTCCGACCTGAAAGCGTTGCGTGCGGCTCCGCTGGCGGATCCGTTTGACGGGCCCGCGATGCTTTCTGGACGCGCCGCGGCCGTATTTTTCCACGAAGTGCTGGGGCACCGCCTGGAGGGGCACCGCCAGCGCGGCGAGGAAGAGGGCCAAACGTTTACGAAGAAGGTTGGCGAGCAAGTGCTGCCTACCTTCCTAAGCGTGGTCGACGATCCCACCATGAAAGAGCTGGGTGGCGTGAAGCTTGCGGGAACGTACGCGTATGACGACGAAGGCGTGCCGGCACAGCGCGTGGAAGTGATTCAGGATGGCATTCTGAAGAGCTTTTTGATGTCGCGCATTCCGGTGAAAAATTTCAGCCAATCGAACGGGCACGGACGGCGGCAGGCGGGCCTGATGGCCACAGGCCGGCAGGGCAATCTGATCGTGATCTCCACGAACGCGGTTTCGGATGCCGATCTGCGCAAGAGATTCATCGAGGAAATCAAAAAGCAGGGAAAGCCCTACGGATTGTATTTTGACGATATCGAAGGCGGATTCACGTTGACGGGGCGACAAAGTCCGCAGGCATTCGAAGTGCTGCCGGTGATCGTGTGGCGCGTGTATCCGGACGGGCGTCCCGATGAATTGGTGCGCGGCGTAGACATCGTTGGAACCCCTTTGGCCGCGCTCGAGCGAATCTTGCTGACGAGCGACAAGACTGCCGTGTTCAACGGAGTCTGCGGCGCGGAATCGGGCAGCGTGCCGGTTTCGGCGGCGGCTCCGGCGATGCTGTTCTCTGAAATGGAAGTGCAGAAGCAGGCGCATTCGCGCGAACGGCCTCCGCTCTTGCCGCCGCCGGGATTTGAGTCCAGCGGCGCGCCGACAAAGGCGGCATCGGGGCCGGGAGGTGCGCGATGAGATTTGCCAACGTTAAGCGTCAAGGTGCAATCGTCAACGAGCAGAGCCTCTCCAAATCCGCGTGCCATGTGCGGCTCCCCATGTTTGCCGCTGCAGCCGTGTTGTTGGTTGGCATCGCGGGACCGGCTGGGGCGCAAACGAATCCGGGTAGTGCAACCGCGGGCTCAAGCGGCGCTGCGGTTTCTTCGCCGGTGGTGAAGGCGATGCTGGCGGAACTCGATCGATCGAAGAGCCAGCTTCAGATGGAGAACATCGCGCGGCCCTACTACATCGAGTATCGCGTGACCGATATCGAGGAATACGATGCCGACGCGGCTTTTGGCGCGGTTCGGCAAGAACAACACGCACACATCCGGATGGTACGCGCCACGGTGCGCATCGGCGACTACAAGCAGGATAGCTATTTCGGCAGGGGAGGCGGAGGCATCGTCATGGCCATGCCGCTTGGAGATGACGTCCTCGCGCTGCGCCATGCTCTGTGGCTCGCCACGGACAGCGCCTATAAAGAAGCAGGAGAAGCGCTGGCGCAAAAACAGGCCATGCTCAAGCAATTCACCTCGACCGATCCGGTGGACGATTTCGCGCGCGCGACACCTATGCAAGCAAGCCTGCCGCTGGTGCACCTCGATGCAGACACTGCGAAGACCGATCACATGCTGGCCGCCGCCACCGCGCTTTACCGGGACGATCCGGAAATCCAGTCCCTGGGCGCTACGGCGCGATTTTCGGCAATGAACGACTACTATGTGAATTCCGAAGGCACAGTTACCATCGCGCGGGCAGTCTCTCTACCTGATCTCGCTCTCGGGGACGACGCAGGCCGCCGATGGCATGCGGTTGGACCGTTCGCCCTATACGCTCGTGTCCACGTCCGCGGAATTGCCCACCGAGGAAAAACTTGTCAGCGATACGCGGCAGATGATCGCCACGCTCAAGTCGCTGCGTGACGCTCCGGTGGTGGAAGAGGAATATCGCGGGCCGGTGCTGATTTCGCCGGACGCCGCAGACGACGTGGTGGCGACGCTGATCGGCGACAACGTGCTCGGGCCGCAAGCCCGGACCCGGACGCGGCGGGCGGACGGTCGGGCAATTCACTTCGAATTACAAGAGCCGCGTGTTGCCGCCGTTTATCTCCGTGGTAGACGACCCGACGCTGACGGAGTTCGATCATCTAGGCCTGATCGGAGCCTATTCGTTTGACGATGAGGGCGTGAAGGTTGCGCCGATCGATTTGGTGGAAAAAGGCCAGCTCGTGAATTTCCTGACGAGCCGCCAGCCGATTCTGGACTTTCCCACTTCCAACGGACACGGGCGGGCGTCCGCGGGCGGGCCGGCCCAGCCGTATTACGGAGTGCTCGAGCTGAAAGGCACCGAAGCGCTTCCTCGGCGCAAGAGCTGAAGCAGAAGCTGATCCAGATGTGCAAGGATCAGGGCAAGGAATACGGCTATCGCGTGGAGACACTCGGCGGACTGACTTCGCCGCGGCTGCTCTACCGCGTTTGGGTGAAGGATGGCCACGAGGAACTCGTCCGCGGCGCGGTGCTGAATGAGTTGGACGTTCGCGGATTGCGAGGCGACCTTGTTGCCGTCGGGAACGATCCAGCTCGCGAGTAACCGGATCGGCGGAATCCCGGCGAGCGTGATCAGCCCATCGCTGCTTGTTCGACGAACTCGAGTTGCGCCGCGACGATCGCGCGAAGGCAAAACTGCCCGAATATCCCGCCCCGCCAATCTCGAGTCCGGTGCGCACGGCGGCGCAGCGCTGAGGGCGCCGCGCAGTCTCAGTGCCTCGTGAGCCACAGCAGCGGATCGTCTCGCTGGCGCCGAGCGTCACGAGCATCCTGATCGCGCTGGGCGCACGGCGGCAACTCGTGGGCGTTTCCCGTTGGTGCCCTGAAGTCGCTGATGTCGGCGACCTTCCCCGCTTCGGCGATTGTTGGGCGCTCGAGCCGGAAAGCGTGGCCAAGCTGCGGCCGACGCTCGTTGTTGGGTCCGTTCCCTACCGGCAAGAAACCGTCGCAAAACTTCTGGAGCTGCCGCTCGCATTTTTCGCCATGAATCCGCGGACGCTCGCCGATATCTATGCGGATATTTTTCTGCTGGGACGGCTGACAAAACGAGGACGCATCCGCGCGGAAGGTTGGTCCGGGGGATGCGCGCGGAATTTGACGCGATTCGTAAGCTGGCGCGCCGCGCCGTGGCGTCACGCTGCAAAGAGACGCCCGCGTGTCTATTGCGAGGCTTGGCCGCACCCGCGAATCTCTTCCCCGCCATGGGTTGCAGAACTGGTGGAAATCGCGGGCGGCGAAATGGTGGTGCCGAGCGGCAAGCGCGTCACTGACCAACAGGTGGCAGGAGGCTCAGCCGGATACGATCGTTCTTGCTTGGGCCGCCACCGGGGCGAAATCCGATCCGCAACAGGCGCTTGACGTGGAAGCGTGGAAAGAGGTGCCGGCGATTCGCGAGAAACGCGTGTTTGCCGTGCGCGACGAATTGCTGAACACGCCCGGGCCGCCGCTCGTTGCGGGTGCGCGGGAACTTCTGGGGCTGCTGCATCCTTCTGGCTTCCCGCGTACATCTCATAGTAGGCGAGATGTGGGGCGTCCGGTGAAATGATCAGGGTTGTCGCAGGAGTAATTGAGCGGAACGGTTCCATACTGATTTGTCAGCGGCGCCGAGATGATCGCTTTCCCTTCAAGTGGGAGTTCCCCGGCGGAAAAGTGGAGCCTGGCGAGAGCCTGGCCGGTGCGCTCACGCGTGAACTGACGGAAGAACTTGGCGTGAAAGCCGAAATCGGCCGAGAAATCCATCGCGCCGATTACCGCTACGCGGGCCGGCCCGAGCACTTCACGATCGCTTTCTTCTCCGCTTCGATCGGCGAACAACAAGAAAGTAACAAGGTGTTTGAGAAGATCGCCTGGGCCACGCCGAGCGAGTTGCCATCCTACGATTTCCTCGAAGCGAACGGCGAGCTGATCGGGATGCTCGCCAATGGCGCGCTGAGGCTTTAGCGCGCCCGATGCGCAGCCCTCAAGCCGCGACGTCCTAGCTTAGAATGTAGTTTGGCCACACTCGAGCGGAAGACTTCGGCATTCCGTTGTCCACGAAAAACGCCACGCAAAGACCGCAGGTCGAAAGAACCTGCGCTACAAGATCCGTGCCGAGGTTTCACGCCGCGGTGGTTGCACTACGCGGCGCAACGGATCATTGTGCGAGCGAGCGGCCACCGTCTACCACGAGGATCTGCCCGGTGATGAAGTCCGATTCGGCGAGAAATGCCACGGCCTCCGCGATATCGCTTCCGTGTCCGGTTCGGCGCAGCGGCGCACGGCGCACGTAGTCAGCCTCGAGCTCGGGTGCATCGCCCGGAAACGTGATCGTGCCCGGAGCCACCGCGTTGACGGTGATTTCCGGCGCCAGCGCCCGCGCCAGGCAACGTGTCAACATAATCACGCCAGCCTTCGAGACACAGTAGTGCGTGTAGCCCGGCCACGCCAGCAAACCTCCCAACGATGCCAGGTTGATGATGCGGCCGTGTCCGCTGCGTTTGAGCAGCGGAGCGGCAAGCTGCGCGCAAAGGAACTGCGAGGTGAGGTTCGTCGCGAGTATGTGATTCCACTGGTCGTCGGTGATTTGTTCGAACGGCACGTGCTGAAACATGCCTGCGTTGTTGACGAGGATGTCCAGGCGCCCGAACTCGGATTCGACTTCATCAACGAGCCGCTGCACATCGGCGCGTTTCGAAACGTCCGCCTGAACCGCGCGCGCCCGACGGCCCAGCTTCACAATCTCCGTGGCGACGCCTTCCGCCTCGGAGGCGGAGGTGCGATAGTTCACCATAATGCTGGCGCCTTGCGCGGCCAATTCGAACGCGATGTCGCGGCCGATGCGCCGCCCTGAGCCGGTGACCAACGCGACGCGGCCCGCTAGTTTTCCGGTCAACTCTTGATCCAAGAGGAATCCTCCAGCGGCCGCATGGCGACCGCACGATATCCTACCCCGCCTGCCCGCATCTGCGGAAACCTGATAGCGGAAGTATCTGCCGTACCGGCGCCGAGATTCCTCGTCGTTCGCCAGTACGCCCTCGGAATGACTGGAGTTGGAGCGCCGCGCGCAAGCGAAATGCAAGAGCCACGACGAAAGGTGTCAGCGAAGCCGCAGGCTGATAGAATCGCGTCTCCCGCCGCGCAAAGGCTCCGCGCGGCCTGGGGGACACATGAAACTCGATCTGCTGGCGATTGCCGCGCACCCGGATGATATCGAGCTGACCTGCGGTGGCACGCTTATCAAGATGGCGCGTCGCGGCTACAAAACCGGTATCCTCGACCTTACGCGGGGCGAGATGGGCACGCGAGGCACTCCGCAGTTGCGCGCCCGGGAAGCTGCCAAGGCGGCCCGCATCCTGGGCGTGACGGTCCGCGAAAATGCGGGCTTGCCCGATGGGGGTTTGGCGCTGGCGCAGGACCAGAAGCTGGAGATCGCGCAGTACATCCGGCGGCTGCGCCCGCATACCGTGATCCTGCCCTATTGGGAGGGGCGCCACCCCGACCACTACACCGCCGGGCGCCTGGCGTATGAGGCCTGCTTCCTGGCAGGCCTAACGCGCCTGCCGATTCCGGGAGAGGCGTTCCGGCCGTTCAAGGTGCTGTACACCACGTTTGACCACCCATGCGGCCGACCTTTGTAGTCGACATCAGCCGTGAATATGCAAGCCGGCAACGGGCCGTGCTGGCGTACCAATCGCAGTTTCGCTCGAAAAAAGGCAGGGCCGTGAGCAAGGTCTTTATGCCGCTGGACCAGCTTGACGAGCGAGTTGGCCTAATTGCCCGGCATTTTGGCGAGATGATCGGGGTGCAGTATGGCGAAGGTTTCCACGTCCGAGAAGTCCTGCAGATTGAGGATGTTGTAGGGATGCCGGTGCGGTCGCTATAGGCGAAAGGTCGGCCTCGGCAAGAGGCCTAGAAATTATCGGGAGATTGCGTCGGCCTGTATCCGGGCAGCGTCTGCCCAGAGGCTTCCCGAGTGACCCTGATGCGGAGGGGGGGCAAATCGGCCTGCCCGTTCTGGTCGTCGGTGGGGCGGAGCAGGGCAAAGGTAGTTAAAGCTTCGTTATACAGGCGGGTTACAAGATACGTGACTCCGTCATCCTCACGGCTCCAGACTTGTCCAACTCGAATTTGCGATAGCGCCCATAGCTGACTTCGAATTTAGAAGGAATGCCCGGTAGTGTCAATTGACCGAAGGGACAGGTGAAACACAACGAACGAACGAGCGGGTGGGTAGCGCATTCTTCGAGTACCCCGGTTACCGCGGCCATCCCTGCGATTCTTCGAAGAGCCATAAAACCCCACAGCAGGAACCTACATCCTAAGGTGCAGAATTCCCGTGTTGCGGCTCGGTGGGGGTGTATAATGCCAAACCAGCAAGGTTTTTCAGGAGGGCCAATGAAGAGCTTTCTCCGATCTTTGGCCTGCGGTGCCTTTTTGGTTGCGCTCGCGAGCGCTCCGGCCTTTGCTGCCAGACAGCAACAGAGCCAGACCGGCCAGCAGAGCCAGCAACAAAATCAGACGGGCCAGCAGACTCAACCGAGCTCAACGACGCAGCAGGGCTCAACCACGCAACAGGGTTCAGCACCGCAACAAACCCAAGCGCCCGTCAATTCGAGCGTACCGCCGCCTCCGCCGCCACCATCGCAGACGACGCAGCCGCCAGCCGCGCAGTCCGGCCAGCCAGCAACCCAGGCGCAGCCTGGAAGCGACGCTCCGCTCCCGCAGCAGGATTCGCCCAACGTCAAGCAGGGTTCCAAGCAGGACGTGGACGCGATCGGCGACCGCAATGTCGGCAAGGGCGGCATTGACTTCTATTCGATCGAACACGAAATCGCGCTGGGCAAGCAACTGGCGCAGGAAGTGGAAAGAACTTCCAAGCTCGTGGACGACCCGGTTATCGTCGAATACGTAAACCGCGTGGGCCAGAACCTGGTGCGAAACTCCGATGCGAAGGTTCCCTTCACCATCAAGGTGATTGACTCCGACGAGATCAATGCGTTTGCTCTTCCGGGAGGCTTTTTTTACGTAAACAGCGGCCTGGTGTTGCGCGCTTCAGAAGAGGCCGAGCTTGCCGGCGTGATGGCGCATGAGATCGCCCATGTGGCGGCGCGGCACGGAACGAAAAACGCCAGCAAGGCCGAACTGATGCAACTCGCCACGATTCCGCTGATTCTGCTGGGACCTGCCGGCATGGCGGGTTATGGAATTTACGAGGCATCGCAGTTCGCGATCCCGATAGGCTACTTGAAATTCTCGCGCGATTCGGAACGCGAAGCGGATTATCTGGGCCTGCAGTACATGTACAAGACGGGATACGATCCCAACGCTTACGTCGCTTTCTTCGAGAAGATATTGGCCGAGGAAAAGCGGCGCCCGGGCAGTATTCCCAAGATTTTCTCGACGCACCCGCCAACGCCGGAGCGCATTCAGAATGCGCAAAAAGAGATCGAAACGATCCTGCCATCGCGTCCGGACTACATCGTCACCACTTCCGAGTTTGACACCGTGAAGGCGCGGCTCTACGCCTACGAACACCGGAACAAGGTGAAGGATAACGGGCCGGGCAAGCCGAGTCTGCGCTCCAAGACCGAACAGAAAACCGGGCAGACATCGGGAACGGGAACCACGCAGGGCGACGACAGCGGCGCGCCTACGCTAAAGAAGCGGACTGACGGCGACAATAACAACAATAATAACAATAATAACAACAACTGAAGCCGAAACGCAGTTCTTCGCTGCAAGAGAGTGAAGAATACGTTTGTGTGTAGATTTATCGCAAGCGGCTAGCGTGCGCTTCAAGAATTTCCTCGCAATGTTGTGGGCACAGGTCTCCTAGCGCTTCTCCCGCAGCCTCACCAAGTTCGGTCACGTTAGTTATCAGACCACATTGGCTTAGCATCACGTTGAACACTGGTTTCGTCTCCGCTTTGCCGCCGCGCTACAATAGTGCTTCGCCATGCCCCGCCTGACCTTGCTCATCGATGCCGACGATACGCTCTGGGAGAACAACGTCTTCTTCGAGGAGACCATCGAGGAATTCATCACGCTGGTAGAGCCTCTCGGGTACTCCCGCGAATATGCGCGGCGCATTCTGAATGAGACGGAGCGCCTGCAATATCCGCCAGCACGGATATGGCGTGAAGTGCTTTGGCCGTTCGCTCGATGAAACCTATCGCAAACTGGCCGGGCAGATGGCGCAGGAGCGCACTATCGCGCACGTCGAAGGCCTGTGCGCAAAGCTTGAACAGACCCCGCCGCGCCTGATGGACGGCGTGCCCGAAACTCTGGAATATCTGAACGCGCGCCACCGCTTGATCCTTTTCACCAAGGGGCACGCAGTCGGAGCAGGCCGCAAAGGTGGAGCGCTCCGGATTGCAGCGTTTTTTCGCGGCGATCGAGATTGTGCATGAAAAGGATGCGCCGACTTACGCGGGACTTGTGAGGCAGCACCGCATCGTCAAAACGCATGGGTGGATGGTGGGCAATAGCCCCCGCAGCGACATCAATCCCGCCTTGCAGGCAGGATTGAGCGCCGTGTTTATCCCGCATCACAGTACCTGGGAACTCGAGCACGAAGCTCTGCAGAGCGGGGTCGGGCGGCTGCTCGTGCTTTCGCAATTCGCGCAGCTTCGCGAGCATTTTTGAGCGAATCGTCGCCGGCTGATTTCCGTTGAAGGTGGGAGCAGATGAACACACAAACGAATGTCGTCACCGATTGGCGCACCGAGTGGTTCGAGTTCGATGATGCCGCCTACCTCAATATCGCGGACAGGCTCCTCTTCCGCGCGCGGCGATCCGGGCCGCGCAGGCCGCTCTCGAATGGAAGAAGTATCCGCACAAGATGCCCGAAGACGTCTACTTCGCGCTTCCCGGCCGCGTGCGGGAAAAACTGGCCGCGCTGATCGGCGCCAAGCCGGAGGAAATTGCCCTCACAACCGGCGCCAGCGCGGGCCTGGCGGCGGTAGCGCACGGCTACGATTGGCATCCCGAGGACGAAGTGCTCATCGCGGCCGGCGAGTTCCCCGCGCACTTCGCGACGTGGCTGCCCATGCAGGAGGCCGGGCGTCTTCGCGTGCGCGTGGTGACGCCGCGCGGGCGATTCATCACCACGGATGATTTGATCCAGGCGATCACGCCGCGCACGAAACTGATTTCAACCGCGCTGGTGCGCTTCGACAATGCCGCACGGTGCGACGCACCGCGCCTGGCCGCGGCGGCGCATCAAGCTGGAGCGATGCTGGTCCTCGATACAGCCCAGTGCGCGGGCGCGATGCCGATCAACGTGAAGGAGCTTGGCGCGGATTTCGTGGCCTGCTCCGGCTACAAATGGATGCTGGGCCCTTATGGCACGGGATTTTTCTGGGCGAGCAGCGCCCGCGCTGGCGGAGATGCGGCCGGCGCCCGCATACTGGATGGCGCTCGAGAATGCGGCCGGCTTTTCACAAGCTTTCTCAGGGTGAGATGAAGATCGAAAAAAGTGCGCGGCGTTGGGACGCACCGGAAACCGCGAGTTTCTTCAATCTCGCGCCCTGGGAGGCATCTCTAGAATTCCTGGCGCGCGCCGGAGTCCGAACGGTTTGGGAGCACAATCGTGCGCTGGTGGCGCAAATCATCGAAAGCTTGCCGCTCGATCGCTGCGTGCTGGCCAGCCCGGCGGACGAAGCGGATCGCGGCCCGTTCGTGTGCGTGGCAGCGCGGAAACCGGAGCGAACGCCGGAGCTTTATGAGAGGCTGCGCGGGGCGGGCGTGATCGTCAGCCTCCGCGAGGGTTCGCTGCGCATCGCGCCATATCTTTACAACACCGAGCGCGATATTGACCGGCTGATTCGAGTACTGACCGTTTAGGAAATTATCCCGGAAGCAACGCTTCGCCCTTTGTCTGGAGGGTTTATGAGAGGGTTCGCGGCGCTCATCCTGTTACAGGTCGAAAGGGGCGTGAAATGTCTTCACCAAGCGCGTCCGCGGGGCAATTCCCTACAAGCAGATCGCTGTGATGGGCACTGGAGCGGTCGGAGGATACTTTGGCGGGATGCTTGCCCGTGCGGGCCTTGGCGTCACGTTTATCGCGACGGCCCGCGGTGGTCCAGAGCCATCGAGCGGCAAGGGCTCTTCATTGACAGCATCAATTTCCAGGAGAGCATTCGTGCCGCGGCGTCGTCCGGACCCCGCCGCGGTGCGGGGCGCCGATCTCGTGCTCTTCTGCGTGAAAACGCTGGATACCGCTTCCGCCGCGAAAGGATTGGCGCCGCATTTGGCCTCCGGGCTCGGTGGTACTGAGCTTGCAGAATGGCGTCGAGAATATTGAAACGATTCGCGCGGCGTCTGGAATTGAAGCGCTGGCGTCGGTCGTATTTGTGGCCGCCTCCATGCCGGAACCGGCGCGCATCAAGCACGTGGGCCGCGGCGAGTTGCTGATCGGCGATGTGGCCAGTGCATTCGCAGCGGCAAACGATCTGGAGCGTATCGTCGCGACCTTTGTTCTGGCGGGCGTGCCGTGCGAATATCGTCCAATATTCAGGCCGATCTGTGGTCCAAGCTGGTGATGAACTGCGCTTACAACGCACTCTCGGCAATTGCGCAAACCAACTACGGCGCGGCGTCGCACAATCCCGCCAGCCGGGAAGTGATCGCGGCGACCGCGCGCGAGGCGATTGCCGTGGCGGGTGCAGCGGGCGTCACCGGGCTGCCGCCCGATCTATTGGAGCGCTGCCTAAAGCTGGGCGACACGATGCCTCAAGCCGTCTCTTCCACGGCTCAGGACGTCGCTCGCCGGAAGCACACCGAAATAGACGCGCTCAATGGCGTGATCATCCGGCGCGGACGCGAGTTCGGGGTTCCAACGCCGGTGAATCACACCCTGACCGCAATCTGAAGCTGATCGAAGAGAAGTTCTAAGGAAGAAGCGCAGCTGCTGCCGCCGGGCGGGCGGCTATTTGTGCACGCGAATCACGCGGGGCGGCCCGACGTGCACGATAGCTTCTGCGCGACGGCTTTGTCTGCGCCGAACGTAATGCCGGGGCCAGTTCCTGCCGCACGAACTGCATGAATTGTTCCATCTGCCGCTGCATATCCGACATTTTATCGCGCATGTTCAGGATGATTTCGATGCCCGCCAGGTTGACGCCCATTTCGCGCGAGAGATTCAGGATCACATCGAGCCGCTCGAGATCCTGATCCGTGTAGAGGCGCGTGTTGCCCTGCGAGCGCGAAGGCTGCAGCAGGCCGACGCGTTCGTAAAGCCGCAGCGTCTGCGGATGAATTTTGTAAAGCGTGGCCACGGCGCTAATCATGTATCCGGCGCGCGCCTTCTTCTTTCCTCGCATGGCCATTGCTTCTCCTCGGCCGGGTTCGCATCACGCCGCTAAGCGCCCGCGCGGGCAAACAAATCGCTGCCGCGGATCCTCCGGCGCAAGCTTGCTGAGTTCCTTCAGCAGATTCCGCACTTTTTCGTCCACGGCTTCCGGCACCACCACTTGCAAGTTCCACGTACAGATCGCCGCGATGCCCGGGTTTGCGCACCAAGCGGCACGCCCTTTTCGCGCAGCCGCAGCTGCCGGCCGCTCGACGAGCCCGGCGGAATGCGCAGCATCGCGCGGCCGTCAATCGTGGGCACTTCGATCTTCGCGCCCAGCGCCGCTTCGCTCACGGTGATGGGCACGCGCGTGTAAATATCGTCGCCGCGCCGCTCGAAATACGGATGCGGCTGCACATCGATCACGATGTAGAGATCGCCGGGAGGCGCGCCTTCCGTGCCCGCATTGCCGTGCCCCGCCACGCGCACGCGCGATCCGGTATTCACGCCCGCCGGGATGCGCACGTCGAGCGTTTCCGTGCGCCGAACGCGGCCTTCGCCGCCGCACGCCGGGCAAACGGTGCGCAGACGTCCCGTGCCACCGCAGCGCGGGCAAGCCATATTGAAGCGCATGTTGCCGCTGGCCTGCGTGACTTGGCCGCTGCCGCCGCACTGCGGGCAACTTGTTCCGGTGAGCCGACGGCGCCGGTGCCGTGGCATTCATTGCAGGTATCCAGCCGCGTGATGGTGATTTTCTTCACGGCGCCGCGCACCGCGTCCCAGAAACCGATTTCGACGCGATACTCGAGGTCGCTACCGGGCTCTCGCTCCGCGTGCGCCGCTTGTCCGGCGCCGCGCCGCCAAAAAATTGGCTGAACAGATCGCGAAAGCTCGCGCCGCCAGCGCCCCGCCGAAATCGAAACCGCCGAAATCCACATTGACGCCCGATTCCGGTCCCGCCCCCTGCGGCGGGTTCGGCCCGCTCTCGGAATAGAAGCCGTGCTGAGTCGTACATCTGCCGCTTTTTCGAATCGGAGAGAACGTCGTACGCTTCCTGTACCTGCTTGAATTTTTCTTCCGAGGATTTGTCGCCGGGATTCAGATCGGGATGATATTTGCGCGCCAGTTTGCGGTAGGCTTGACGGATTTCCTTGAGCGGCGCCTTGCGCGGGACGCCGAGCAGTTCGTAATAATCCTGTTTGGTGGTGGTGGCCATGTTGCTCGTCTAGCGCGCCGCTCGCCACGATCCGCGAGACGAGCGCTCCATGTTTCCGCTTACAGATTTGCCCAGCGCGCGTTTAGCTCCGCAAGTTCCTGATGTTCCTTCGCCAGTTCTTCGCGGCGACGCCTGCCTCTCTTCGTCCAGGCGCCCTCCACGGCTTGCTTCTTTCTGATTCGCGCGCTCGATCCACTTGTCGATCCAGACCATGCGCGACTCGACTTCCGCGCCGCCGGAACGGAACCGCAGCGCGGCCCCCATCATTTCCACCGAACGCGGCGGAAAATCCGCCGAGACGCCTTGCTGCGTGTCGTAGAACAAGCCGCTTCCAATCGGCCGTGGGCGATTCGCTGAGCGGGACCTGCACCATGTAGAAGTCGTCACGAAGCTTTTGCAGCGCCACGGGCGGACCCGTGCGCTTTACTCCTTCAACCGTAGTCGTCAACGCGGCTCCTCATCACGCCTAAAGCGGACGGCGCCGAGTGAGGCAGCCCCGCCCGCCGGAATGGTTCGATCTAGTTCGGCTTCTTTGACTTCGTCCACGTCCACGTATTCGGCGTCGATCACGTCGCCTTGCTTCGGACCCTCTTGGGCTTGGCTCCGTCCGATGCTGCTTCCGCCACCCTGCTGCGGACCGCCGAGCCACCGGTGCTCCCGCCCTGCGCGGCAGCGTTCGTCTTGTACATCGCCTCGGCGATCTGGTGCGTGGCGCGCTCGATTTGCTCGCCCGCCGTGCGCATCGCTTCGACGTCGCCGTCATGCATGGCCTTGCGGCCCGCTTCGACGGCCTCTTCCACAGCCTTGGCGTCCGCTTCGGCAAGCTTGTCGCGATTTTCGCGAATCAGCTTTTCCGCCTGGTAGATGCGGTTATCGCACTGGTTGCGCGCCTCGATTTCCGCCAAATGCTTCTTGTCTTCGTCGGCGTGCGATTCGGCGTCGTGCCGCATGCGCTCGGCTTCGTCCTTGGAAAGACCGGTGGAAGCGGTGATGGTGATCTTCTGCTCCTTGTTCGTCGCGTGGTCCTTCGCGGAGACGTTCAGGATGCCGTTGGCGTCGATATCGAACGTCACCTCGACCTGCGGAATCCCACGCGGCGCCGGCGGAATTCCCACAGGTGGAATTTGCCGAGCGTGCGATTGTCGCGCGCCAGCTGCCGCTCGCCTTGCAGCACGTGAATTTCGACCGAAGGTCTGGTTATCCGCCGCCGTCGAGAAAATCTCCGACTTGCGCGTCGGAATCGTCGTGTTGCGCGGGATCAGCGTGGTCATCACGCCGCCGTAGGTCTCCACGCCCAGCGACAGCGGCGTCACGTCCAGCAGCAGGATGTCCTTCACTTCGCCGCCCAGCACGCCGCCCTGAATCGCCGCGCCCACCGCGACGACTTCGTCCGGGTTCACGCCCTTGTGCGGTTCCTTGCCGCCGAACAGGTCCTTGACGATCTCGATCACGCGAGGGATGCGCGTCGAGCCGCCCACCAGAACCACTTCGTCAATCTTGTCCGGCGTGAGATTCGCGTCCTTCAGCGCTTGCTTCACCGGCCCGGTCGTGCGCTGGAGGATGTCTTCCATCAATTGCTCGAGCTTCGCCCGGGTCAGCTTTCTTCAGCAAATGCTTCGGCCCGGAGCATCCGCCGTGATGAAAGGCAGATTGATCTCCGTCTCCGCAAGCTGCGAAAGCTCGATCTTGGCTTTCTCCGCCGCTTCCTTCAGCCGTCTGCAGCGCCATGCGATCCTTGCTCAGGTCGATGCCGTTTTCCTTCTTGAATTCATCAATGATCCAGTCGGCCACGCTTGGTCAATGTCGTCGCCGCCCAGGTGCGTGTCGCCGGCCGTGGCCTTCACTTCCACCACGCCTTCGCCTACCTCGAGGATCGAAATATCAAACGTGCCGCCGCCCAGGTCATATACGGCGATGGTTTCGTCCTTCTTCTTATCGAGGCCATAGGCAAGCGCGGCGGCCGTCGGCTCGTTGATGATGCGCACGACTTCCATGCCCGCCACTTCGCCGGCTTGCTTGGTCGCCTGCCGTTGCGCGTCATTGAAATACGCCGGCACGGTGATCACGGCCTTGTCACTTTTTCACCGAGGAAATCCTCCGCGGCGGTCTTCAGCTTCTGCAAAATCATCGCGGAGAGTTCAGGCGGACTGTAGACGCGTCCGTGAATCTCCACGCGCGCGTCGTCATGCGGTCCCTTCACGAGCTTGTAGGGAACGCGCTTCGCTTCGTCGGTGACTTCGTCAAAGCGCCGTCCCATGAAACGCTTGATCGAATAGACCGTGTTTTCCGGATTGGTGACCGCTTGGCGCTTTGCCACCTGCCCGACCAGCCGCTCGCCTGACTTCGTGATGCCCACCACAGAAGGAGTAGTCCGGCCGCCTTCCTGGTTCGGGATCACAACTGGTTCTCCGCCCTGCATCACAGCGACGACCGAGTTGGTGGTCCCGAGGTCAATTCCTATGATCTTGCTCATCGCCCGAACTCCTCCTGAAGCGGGTAAACGGGCATCAGCCTGCGGCTGGCCGCAGCCTTGTGCTGCCCATCAGTCAAGCAGCAGTATAGAGCATTGAGTGCCTCGTTGTCAAGTATATGTGATGTCAATTTAAGTGTAGTGTAATTAATAGTTACGAATCACTCACAATAACGCGCGGCGCACTGCGAGATCGACTAGTCGCTCATCGTCGGAGCGGAAGGCCTGTTGCGCTCTCACATCAGGCGAGCGCTTCCGTCTAAGCGAGGATGGCTACACATTCCAGCGCCACGGCATCCATGATTCTTGAGAAGCCGCGAGCCATACGCGTGTTGGCTTCGGCAAGAATTCAAGTAAAATGGCGTTAGCATCTTTGAAGTGAGCAAGGAAGAGGAGGCTGCGTGGGCCAGCGCGTTCTCTCAGAATGCTCTTGCTGTTGCTTTGGCCTGGTCTGCGCGGGCACAATGGCGTCGTCACCGGCAACGCCGCAGCTGAAGATCTCGTTGGACGAGATTGCCGCGGGAAAGGCGATGGGATCGAAAAATGCCCCGATCCGGCTGGAGGATTTCACCGATTTCGAATGCCCTGCCTGCAAGTATCTCTTCGAGCATACAACGAAGATGGTGATCGAAGATTACGTCTACACCGGCAAGGTCTATCTGATTCACCATGACTTTCCGCTGGCGATGCACCAATATTCAAAAGAGGCGGCGCATTGGGCCGAATGCCGCCGCAGCCATCGGGAAATTCGAGCCGGTCGCCGGCGCGCTCTATACGCCAGCAAGAGACGTGGGGCGTTTCCGGAAACATCGAGGCCACGGTCGCCAGCGTATTGAGCCCGGCAGAATTGAAAAAGGTGAAGGCGCTGGTGAATACTCCCGAAATTCAGGACGCGGTGCAGCGCGACATCGACCTTGGGGAACCAGCGCGGCGTAAACCAGACGCCGAGTATGTTCGTCATGCAAAATGGCAAGGTCATTCCCCTGCCTCCTGGGCCCATTGCCTATCCCTTGCTAAAGCAATATCTGGATTATCTGCTGAAGCAATAACATGACTGACGCGGCAGCATACTCGGATTCTCGCGCGACGCTTCGTTGGCGGCGGTGGCTGCTTCTGGCCGGTCGCGTGGTCCTGGCCGGTATCTTCGGCTATGCCGCGTACGCGAAGTTGCGGCAGCCGTGGATGCTTTTCGCCATGTCGGTGGACTCCTACCAGATACTTCCGCTTGGGGCGTCACGCTTGTCGCGCGCACGTTGCCATGGATTGAGTTGGTGCTTGCTTTGCTTCTTCTTTTGGGTTGGAAGCTTCGTTGGACGGCTAGCAGCGGTGACCGCGTTGTTGGCGGCGTTTTTCGGCGTGCTGGTTCATGCTTACATGAAGGGCTTGACGATAGATTGCGGTTGTTTCGGTCCGGGCGAAAAACTGGGGCCACTGAAACTGCTGGAGGATGGTTCCTTGCTCGCCGTCTCATTGGCCGTCACGATCGGCGCATTTCTATCTCCTCGTCGTGCCGCACGCCGCGGCGGCGAAATCGGACCTGCCGCGCAGGGCTTTTCCGCAGTAAGATAGGCGCCGTATGAAAACGCTGATTCCTCGCTTTCTGCTGGCTGCAGCGCTCTGGTCGCGCCCGCCGCTTTTTCCCAGAAAGACGCTGGCTCCCGCGCGCTTCCTCCGGGAAGACGACGTTCGCGAGGCTGTGTTCCGCTACGAATTCAAAGTCCTCGAACGGGCAGGCCGACTTTTACTTCATAGGCATAGATAATAAGAACCCGAGCGACGAGTTCCTGGCACGTTTCCGCAACGATGTGCCCATCGTGCGCCCCATCTCCGATGCACGCCACGAAAAGAAGCCATGTGCCCTAGCATCGTTGATAAGAGGACTGAGAAGGACGGCATCATCTTTCGCACAGGCGCGATCCGGTGGAATTCCGAGACGCATGCGGACGTGGAAGGCGGCTACGAGTGCGGCGATCTGTGCGACGCCACCGAACGGGCTCCTATAGCGTGACGCTGCCAAGGCGATCACTGGGTCGTGGACTCGTTTACACCCTCCGCCGCAGCGGTAAATCGCTAAAGCCCCCCCGTTAGGCAGCTCCGCGGGCAGCGATCCCCAGTTGAGCGCCGATATTCGCAGCGTTCGACTTTGTAAACTGTGCGCAAATCCGCGGCGCCACGCCCGCTGGCGCGCCCCATTTGCGCTACAATAAAAGCCCGCAGTTATGGACCCGCTTCCCCCTATCACTCTTCGTCTTCGCGGACGAAAGGTCATCGGCCGTCTGGCGTTCATTTTGCTTCTGATTTGCGCTGTGCTTCTCGGCGCGGGAGCCGGGCTTGCTATTCGTCTATTCGAGCGATCTTCCCGAGGTTCGCGCGCTCGAGGATTATCAGCCCAACGTGGTCACCGAGACTTTACGCGGACGATGGCTCCTCGATCGGCAGTTTCGCTTTGCAACGGCGCATCCTGCTGACCTACGAGCAGATTCCGCCCGTTCTTCGCGATGCGGTGACCTCCGCCGAAGATCAGCATTTCTTCGAACATTGGGGAGTGGACCTTCCGCGCGCCGTTCAGGCCGCTTGGCGAAACATCTTCGCGGCCACATCAGCGAAGGCGCCAGCACGCTGACGATGCAGCTTGCCGGGACGCTTTTTCTCGACCGCTCCAATCGCAGCTTCCGCCGCAAAATTCAGGAAGTGCTGCTCGCCATCCAGATCGAACGCCATTACACGAAGCAGCAAATTCTGGCGATGTATTGCAATCAGATCTATTTGAGCCACGGCGAATACGGCATGGAAGCGGCGTCCGAATTTTATTTCGGCAAGCCGGTGGGAGAGCTGACGCTGGCCGAGGCCGCGACACTCGCGGGAATCATCCGCGGCCCCAGCTATTCGCCGGTGCTCCATGCACAGCGCGCGCTCAACCGGCGCAACACCGTGATCGGTCTGATGGCGCGCGAGGGCAAGATCAGCGACGAGCAGGCGCGCGACGCTACGCGGGAGCCGCTTGGACTCCACTTGCAATATCCGCGCAACGATCTCGCGCCCTATTTTTTCGAAGAAATTCGCAAGTATCTCGAGAGCACTTATGGCACGGACGCGGTGCATGAGCGCGGGTTGCGCGTCTACACCACGCTGAATATCAAGATGCAGGAGGCGGCCAACCAGTCCGTGCGCGACGGCTTGCACGCCTACGACCGGCGTCACGGATGGCGCGGTCACCTTCCTAATATTTTCCGCGATCACCTCGGCACCCTGCAGAGCTATGACGATGACGATTGGCATCATTCCATCGGCAAAAATGATTACGTCGCCGGGCTGGTGATGTCCGTGGATAATACCGCCGCGGTCGTCAAGATCGGGCCTTACCGCGCCGTCGTTAGCCCGACGGATTTCGCGTGGACTGGGCGCAAGTCAGCCACGCAGCTATTTGAGGTGGGCGACGTGGGAGTCTTCCACATTCGCGAAATTTCAGGTAGCACCGTGAAGGTGGACGTCGAACAGTACCCGGTGGCGCAAGCGGCGCTGGCAGCGATTGACAATGCCAGCGGCGAAGTGAAGGCCATGGTCGGCGGTTACAGCTTTGACGAATCGAAATTCAATCGCGCCACGCAGGCCTATCGGCAGGTGGGAAGCTCCTTCAAGGTCTATGTCTATTCGGCGGCGCTGCAGGGCGGCATGACGCCGTTTGATACCGTGCTTGACGCTCCCTTCACGACGGTCAGCGGCGGGCAGAGCTATTCGCCGCACAACTATGACGACAAGTTCGAGGGAGTGATCACGCTGCGGCGCGCGCTCGACGGCTCGCGCAATATTCCGGCCGTCAAGCTCGCCGACAAGATCGGCATTCAAACCGTCGTGCAAATGGCGCGGCGCTTCGGGATAACCTCCTCGCTGCCACCCTATTTGCCGCTGGCCCTGGGCGCCGCGGACATGCGTTTGATCGAGCATGTTTCGGCGTTTACCGTATTTCCGAATGACGGTATCCGCATCGAGCCGCACTTGATTCGAAAGGTCACCTCCTACGATGGTGCATTGCTCGAAGAGCACCGGCCGGCCGTGCATGATGTGATTTCACCCGCCGTGGCGCGCACGATGACGGCCATGCTCGAAGATGCCGTCGAACACGGCACCGGCATCAGGGCCCGCGCCCTTGGGCGTCCCGTTGGCGGCAAGACGGGCACGACCAACGACTTCACCGACGCCTGGTTTATCGGCTTCACACCCTCGCTGACGGCGGGCGTGTGGGTGGGCAATGACGAAAAACAAATTTCCCTGGGCAAGAAAGAAACTGGAGCAATGGCTGCGCTGCCCATATGGATGGAATTCATGCAGGCTGCGACGGCCGGAACACCTGTGCAGGACTTTGGAAATGTGATCAGCCTGGACAAGCAAGCGTCCTCCCACGTGATTACGGTGGACACACCGGACACGGCGCCGACCGAGCCTTCCGAGCAAGGCTTGCCCTCGACGCCAAGCGAGACGCCGGCGAAGTCCAAGACCCCGCCCAAACCCCCGATTCCGCATCAGAGCAGCAGCCTCGGCCACAACTAGCAGGCTGGCGCGGTGTCCGATAACAGTTCCTTAGAATTACACTCGCTGAATCGGATGTGGCTGAACAGCTCCGCCCGGTCGCTGCAGACGTGGCTCTTTAGGGAGCACTAGTGCGGTAGGAAGCTAGCGTTCGGTGAAACCCCGACGCCCTTTTTCTTCAACTCTTCCGAGTAGTGGCGGCGGTAAAGCAGGTCCCATTCCTCGCTGCCCTCGAGGATTTCTTTCTTCTGCGAGGCGATCTTCTTGCGGACCTCGAGGTCTATCAGCTCCTCCTCTTTCAAAAGCCTTTGAAGAATGTCCACAATCTTTTGGCGGATCGTGTCCCGATCTTCGATAAACTCAATGTTATCGCTATCCACCAGAACTTTGGTGATGGCGTGAGAAAGCTGGACGACCTTACCCCGACTCAATCGCATCTCGAAGTGGGGGCCTCCGGGCCCCGCGGACAATGCCCGGCTCAGCGCAGGATCAGCTTGCGGTCCCGCGCGATCTGCGCCTTCACCTTTTTGAACATCTCCTGGTAAGAAACGCCGGTCCGGCGCATTTCGTCGGAGTGATCATTGAGGATTTGGCGAGCTTCCTCGTTCACCCGGTCTTCGACGCCCAACTCCTCGGCCATAGCTTGCCGGATGCGGGGTGTCAACTGCTCGGCAGCCGACGTCTCAATCATCTGATCGGCCACCAGGCGCTTGGCGACTTCCTGGGCCATGTATGTGACGTAATCGCGGGAAAGAAGCATGTCGTTTGGCTCGTTTGTAACGAGAACATCGAGTGTACTGGCCGCATCGAAGAGCTGTCAAGGAAACGCGGAGATAGGAGTTAGCGCGCCCCGAAATTGTCCTCTTTGGGCAGTGGGTTAGTATGACTTCCACAGGCTAACGGAAATGAAGAAAAAACACTGCGTAGATGATGGCGATTGCCCCAAAGCCAAAGGAATATTCGACCTAATTAGTAGGTGGGTCAAAACGAAAGGCGAATAGTACAGCGCCCAGGTTTAATTCTTGATCTTCGGCTTGTATCGAAGAACCATGTCCACTAACTGATTTAAAGTCATCCCATAAAGCGACAATTTTTTTGATGCTTCCGCTTCGGTTTAGAACGGGATCGGCGTCGGGTCTTGACCATTATCAGCCGTCAGATCCTTAAAGGTGATTCGCTTCCCGGCGATTGTGTCCACAAAACTGTCAAGCCGCTCCAGCGAATGTCGCTTTACATTGCCTTCGTTCAATCTCCATGTGAATTCGTTGACATACCTCTGCTCGACGCTGCTTACGATGAAGAAAGGCCACATGTACTCGATCTTCGGTCGCGTCATAGGGCTCTCCCGGTCACGCAGAGTGCGGCGAGGCGCTGGCCGCGGCTAGAATCGCCCCGGCAAAAAACAGTGTGTCCGCAAAGTAGTTGAGTCCCTCCACCTGCATCGGCAGATTCAGCGAGGCGAGCAACCCGATCATCACGGGCACGTAAATCACCAGGATCATCAGCAAAAGCCAGCCGCCGAGAAGGCGTCGCCGCGATTCGTGCTTTCCGGTTGAGCAGCAGGCATGCGCCGGTGACGACTAGGCCGGCGCCGGTGATGTAGTCAATCAGCACGCGCGCGGGAACCCACACGGGCATCTCTCTTTGCAGCGGAACCCCGGGAAGCCCCAGCGGGTGCAGAAAATGCTCGATGCCAAACATGATGGCGGTGAAGGACATCAGCGTGCGGCCCACGATCACCAGCGTGCCTTTGCCTTCCGCGCGCCATCCGCGCATGGCGTTTCCGGCCAGAATCCAGCCGGCGGCGCCAAACGACGTTTCGCGGAAGGCGATCGTCCAGATGATTCTGTTGTGGGGCTCAATCATCACGCCGCGCAGGATGTAAAGCATCACCACAAACATAAACATCAGGATCCCGATCATCACGCCGGACCAGCGCACCGCGATTTTCGTGGCCATGCTCAGCGACGTGGCAAGCAGCGCGCAGCCCACGAAATAGGCCCAGAACAAACGGTCCGGCATGTACTTCGGCACCAGGTCCAGGACGAAGCGCACGCCAAAGAGATGCAGAGCACCAAACATCCCGAGCGGGACCGCGTAACACAGAGTGCAGAGGACCGCGATCTTGTCCAGGCCGTGAGCCTGGGGGACGTCGTTTCTAATCGCCAGTACGCCGATTACGAGAACCGCGATGCCGAAGCTGCACATGGCGAGCACGACGCGATCGCTTTGGAAAAATGAGGCGAGAAGCATTGCATGCATGGATTCCCCGATGCGCAACAAATGGCGATTCTATAACGAGACGGCGGTTTGTATATGCCCACTTTGCCTGGCCGGAGCGGCAAAGTGGTTGGAATGGGGCAGTTTCGGGGCACGCTAATTTCTATTCCGTCAAGGAAACGCGACCAAGACACGCTTTTCCTCCACTTTCTATTCCAGCAGGTGAGATGGACTGGACTGATTCTGTACCTTGGTCCAGTTGTCCGTTGCGGCGCTGCCCGGCCATACTTTGGGAGCAGATTCTTGCTTCCTTCTCTCTAACTCAAACGAGTGACCTTGTGCGACCCTACCTCTATCTCGCCCTGCTGACGCTTGCGGGCGGCTCGTGCGGCTGCAAGCTGGGCAACGGGGGCTTCGCGGCGCCGCCGTCGTCGCCTTCCACGATTAGCGTCACGCTTTCTCCCAGCCCGGCAAACGTCAGGGCAGGCGGTTCTCAGCAGTTCACCGCAACCGTCTCGGGCTCCGCGAATCAATCGGTGAGCTGGACGGTGAATGGCGTCGCCGGCGGCAACGCATCGGTGGGAACGATCACCTTCGCGGGCCTCTACACCGCCCCAGGAAGCGTGCCGAGTTCGAACATCGTTACGCTCGTGGCCACAAGCGCAGCCGATACAAGCGCGACCGCAAGCAGCGCGATCACCCTGCTGAATCCGGTGCCGGCGATTTCGAGCGTCAGTCCGCAAGCCTTTACAGCCGGTGCCTTTACGTTGACCGTGAACGGCACGAATTTTGTGAACGGCGCACAAGTCCTCTTCGCGGGCACCGGTCTGACAACCACTTTCGTTTCTAGCCTGCAGCTTACCGCTACCGGCAGCGAGGCAACCGCGGGCACCTACGCCGCGACCGTGAGCAATCCGAATCCGGGCGCGAGCACGTCTGGCGCGATCAACGTGCAGGTGACGGCAACGGGCAATCCGAATCCTCCGCCGCCCGGCAATCCTCCGGCCTGCAGCGCGATGAGCCTGGGCCAGGGCGCGAGCCTGAACGGCTTTGTTCCCTTCCCCGCCGATAACGCGTGGAATCAGAATATTGCCAGCGCGCAGGTGGACCCGAATTCGCAGGGCATCATCAATTTCATCGGCGCAAGCATTGGCCTTCACCCCGATTTTGGCTCCGGGCTCTACGACGGGGAAAGCATTGGCATCCCGTACGTGATTGTTGGAGCGCAACAGGCCTTTGTGCCCATCAACTTCACAGCGTATGGCGACGAGAGTGATCAGGGACCCATGCCCGTCCCGCCGGATGCGCCGATTGAGGGCTATCCGAATCCCGGCAGCGGCGATCGTCACGTGCTGGTGCTGGACAACAATAACTGCTGGCTCTACGAGCTTTACAGCTCTTATCCGGGCAATAACGGCGCGTGGAATGCGGCCTCGGCCTCGGTCTGGGACCTCGAAAACGATGAGCAGCGCCCGCTGACGTGGACATCCGCCGATGCGGCCGGGCTGCCGATTTTTCCCGGCCTGGTGCGCTACGACGAAGTTGCTGCCGGACAAATCAACCACGCCATCCGGTTCACTCTGCAAAACAGCCGCGCGGCCTTCGTGCCTCCCGCAGCGCATTGGGCGGCAAACTCCTCAAATCCGCTGGCGGCGCCGATGGGCATGCGGATGCGGCTGAAGGCCAGCTTTGATATCTCGTCATTTTCGGCGACGAATCAGGTGATCCTGAAGGCCATGCAGCAGTATGGAATCATCATGGCGGACAACGGTTCTTCCATGTACATCAGCGGCGCCCCTGACGACCGGTGGGACAACAGCGACCTGCACAATCTGGGGGCGGTAATAACCTCGGATTTTGATGTGGTGCAGATGAATCCGATCTACACCGCCTCGAATCTACCGCAGGGAGCGGCGCCAACGATCAGCAGCTTCACCGCCAGTGCGACGACGGTCGCCGGAGGCTCGCAAGTGACGCTCAATTGGAGCGTCACCGGTGCGTCTTACTTCGTCATATCCCCGCTTGTAGGGGCCATCCGGGGCTCCAGCGTGGCGATTACGCCCACTCAGACAGCCACTTACACCCTCTACGCGATGAACGAGTTTGGACAGAGCACAGCCACCGTGATCATCAACGTGCAGTGAGCTGCGGCGACGCGTCGAATGCGCGGCGGGGGCGCTGATACGCTCTTCGCGGGAAGCCGTCAGCGAACTCAACGCTCACGACGGACAATACGGCGGAGTTCACTTCCTTACGGTTCTTAGAAACGCTGGGGCTGGAGTACAACTACGACCGGGCCTCATTGCGGAGTCGAGAACCGCGCGTCAGACCAAGCCTTCTTGGCTTTCTAAGCCTGTACTAACTTGAGAGACCCTGACTGTCCAAATTAGGGGGACGCTGCCGGGTTAAGTCTTCCTAGCCTTTAGGGTCAGCATGACGTCGATGGCCCGGCCTAGATCTTGTCGTTCAGACGACGCGTCCTCGCAAGCGGCTATTTCCAAAAGGCGCTCGAAGACTGCCGCTTGTGTGACTTCCAGTAATGTCATCAATGTCTCGGGGTCAGTTGCCAGCAAAGCCTCGGCATACGGTTTGTGCCACGCGGGATAGTTTAGTTTGTACTTCTGTGTGCTGCCTTCTTGCGATAACAACGTTTCGAGCGCGTCTGCGGAACCGTTAGTCGTCGGCTTGGCCGTTCGGCTCGGCTTCAGGCCCGGCTTCCAATCTCGAACACTGGAAGCGTCCATCTCTTGGTTTGTCTGAGGATCCGTACGAGTGGTCACTCTGCGTTCAGTATTCGTTGATTCTTCGCGCATGGGATACCTCCACTCCGACTTTTTAGCACGTGGCGGCCTCCCTAAACTGTCCTGTTCCGCACACATCTCAAACTTTCTCTATACTTCATGTCCAACGAAAGGAGAAGAGATGGAGCAAATAAGCGCAGCGCAGCTCAGCTTGACGAAAGAATCCTACGCCGTTATGCGAAATAGAAAAGCGGCTCCGCGGAAGCGGCAGGACAACGCGAAAAGCAAAGTCGAGCGAACACAGCAATCGCAGCCCGGACAAGCATTCGCAACAGGGACACCGTACTCAGTAAGCGGTCGGCTAGGCGCTTCACGACGAAATCGGCGCGCGTAAACCGGGGCAGTGATTCCTAGAAATACAAACAGAACTGCTGCGCTAATAATTCCAACTCGCTTCATCGTTGCAAACTCCATACAAGTACAACGTCCTGACGCAGTCTCCCAGCCCCCGTTGGGCGAAGAAAAGGCTTCGCCGGGGCTTAATCCACTGTCGTTCACTCAGGCGGTGCTAAGTGCCAATGTGGATCCGGGAGAGAGAGTGCAAGAGACCAAAAATATTCAAGAGCCATACAACCACGACGATGACCACCACGGCATTCAGGATCGATTTGATCGATCCAGCCATCGGTATGTAGCTATTTACCAGCCAGAGCAAAACACCTACTGCGATTAGAATCATCACCACTTGAAGCAACGGCATGATTTGTTTACCCCCTTTTCGTCGCGAGACGAGGACCGGCGAGTGGACTCACTCGGTCAGGTGAAATCGGAGAATACCTCCCTAACCAGAATGATTCTGGTCAACAACTCGCGATTCGAGCAGCTTGTGGAACACAACGGACAGCTTCCATCGGCCGAGGAACAGAGGAAAAGGGACGATGAGCTCACTAGGCTGAAGCACGAGACGCCGGAGGAGCAAGCTGCGCAGATCGAGAAGGACCAGGAGACCAGGTCCTTTCTCCGGGACGCGCTGGACGCCTTCGACTTCCAACTGATCGGCGAAGAGAACGTCGGCGACAGGTCAGCTTACGTATTTCAGGCCACGCCACGCCCGGGCTATCGCGCGCACGGCAAGTACAGCAAGGTCTTCTCCAATGTGGAGGGCAAACTTTGGGTCGACAAACAAGATTTCGGCTGGATCAAAGTCGACGGCCAAGTAACGCAGGCGTTCTCGATGGGACTATTCGTGGCCCGCGTGCAGCGCGGCTCGCACATCATCCTGGACGAAGCGTGTGTCGGCGACGACGTCTGGGTGCCGAGCCGCGTCGAAATACGAGCAAGCGCCAGAATCCTTTTCCTAAAGAGCCTCGAGATTCAGAGAATCCTCACTTACTCGGACTATCGCTTGGCGGCGGGCGGGCCCTACTCCGTGAGCAGATAACTTCACCGTTGTCCTAGGTCGCATTCCGCGCGATGCGCGCAGCCGTTTTGTTCACGCGTCTTTCACGAGCCGATGAGCCGCGCCATTTCTTTCTTGGGGGCGGAGGCGTTTCCCCATCCACTGTAATCTTCGATGGAGGCTACGCTAGGGCCTAAGTGCCGCCTGAGGTATGGGGGCGGCCATAATTGCCGCCGGCGCCATAAGCGCGGCGGTCAGGAATAGCGAAGCGATGTAAAGATATGCACGGTGCATGTCGTAGTCCTCCACATTCGAAACTTTCCGCTTTCGGGGGCCGGCCGATGAATGTCCCATACGGCACACCATATCGGATAGGGCAACGCTTCAAGTATCGCGCGGATGATTGGAATGTGAAATCACACTCCGAAAGTGTCCATAACGGCACAGACGCGCGCTTAATACGTGTCTACTATGGTGTGCGCAGGTTGTTCTTCCGAGACAAAAAGGCATCAGGAAAATACGGAGAACCAGATTGCCGATGCTCTAGCGCTCGGAAGCAAGGAGATTAAAAACATGCTTGGGTTAATCGCCGCAGTTCTGATTGTTCTTTGGTTGCTCGGATTCTTTGCATTTCACGTTACCACCGGATTCATTCACATCCTCCTCGTCGTGGGCATAGTGCTCCTCGTGTTCCATTTGTTGAGGGGTAGAACCGCCGTAGCATAAAAGGCCGTTGGACTTGGGAACAGTTTGATCGGGCCTGAGGTGTGTGACGGCAATTCTCGAATGTGCCCTGCATCGAAAATACTGCCACTGCTTGATCTGACGATCTGGTCTCCCGATTCACAAGCCATTTGGAAAGTGTGCGGGGAATGGAATAACGAACAGGCCACCGCGCGCTTTGGCCGTGCCACATCGCATGCCAAATACTCACGATTTCATTCGACAGGCGCTCGCGCGATTTCACAACGCAGTGCTCGCCGTCCGGAACAATCGCTCGGCCCGTGTTGTTTTCCGGGTTGTCGTTGGCATTGCCCTGGTTCCGGTCGTCCTGGCGTTATTCACAGCTTTTTACGTCAACTTTGATCGTGCAAACCTTCCCGATCTAGATGGATTCATTCGCTTTGAGCCTCCCGCGATGGGCCACGTTTACGACGCGAATGGTCACGTCCTGATCGAATTGGGACGGGAACGCCGGGACATCATTCGGTATGAGGAAATTCCTGAAGTCGTGCGCAATGCCGTACTTTCAGCCGAGGATGAAAACTTTTTCTCGCATTCGGGAGTGGACTATTCCGTCTTCCTTCGTTTGCTGGCCAAGACAAACATTCGAGCCTTGCTCGCGCATTTCACAACTTTCAATGGTGAACATGCTTCCAATCGTCCGCGCGTGTTTCCACAAGGGGGCTCGACGATCACCCAGCAGCTCGTGCGCGGCTACTTTCTGCAAGAACTCTCCAGCACAAAGAACAGCAACTCGCCTCAGCATGAGGGCATGCTTCCGCACGTTCTAGCGGTCGTCATTGGCGTGCCCGGCACAAACAAGCTCCTGCTGAAAATAGAGACAATGCGTCTTTCCTTGTGGATCGAGGGAGAGATGCGAAAACAGTACGGGTCTAAACGCCGGGCCAAGGAAGAGATATTCGCGCGTTATGCGAGCTTCGTCTACTTGGGGAATGGCCGATATGGCTTTGCGGCAGCCTCGGATTATTACTTTCATAAGCGTCTTGAGACGTTCACGGTTGACGACGCTGACAAGGCGGCGCTGCTGGCTGGCATCACGAAGTCGCCCAGTGAATATGCTCCCACGGTGAACGACCTTCAAAAGCCCACGCGCCGGAGAAATCAGATATTGAGCCTCATGGTGGCAAATCACTTCCTTCCCGCGGAGACGGCCCGGCGCCTGAAGCTGGCGCCAATTCGTTTGGCGGCTCATACCGTTGAACGGGTCGACGCCCCCGCCGCGGTGGAGACCACTCTCGAGGAGCTCAAACGACTCGGCCCCGACCAGGGCTCCGAGGTCGGAATTGAGCAGCTCCTCGAAGGCCACATCCAGGTCTATTCGACCGTTGACTACCGGATCCAACACATTGCGAACGCGGCGCTGGAGAATGGCTTGAGGGTCTATGAGAAGCGGCATCCCCAGAACCGGGGGCTGATTCAAGGTTCCGTGATTATTCTTCGAAACAGTGACTCCGCTATTCTGGCCGAGACAGGCGGCCGAGAGGTGTACAACGGCCGTGGTAACACCTACAGCGATTACAACCGCGCGACTCAATCGAAGCGCCAGCCAGGCTCGGCGATGAAGCCTTTTGTTTATCTCGCGGCCTTTCGCCAAGGAGCTCTCGACCTGGATACACTCGTGTCGGACGAACCCATCTCGGTGGGAGGCCCTGTCGAAAACGCTGCGAGCCGCGAGAATCGGCTACGTACACTTACGGAAGCTCGGAGGCTTGCGCCACACGCAACGCGATTCGTCGAATATGGGGTGGCGCAATGCCTCATTTCGTGGCTTTGCTGATTACATGCAGACTTCCGAATTCGAAGTTGGGTTGAAGCGATTGATAAAATTGGCCGGGCAGAAACCAAGTGCCATTATGTGCGCGGAAGCGGTTCCTTGGCGTTGCCACCGTTCGCTCATCGCCGATGCGCTGATCGTGCGCGGGATTCGGGTTGACGACATTATGAGCATGAAACGTTCCCAGGCTCATTCGCTCATTCCTTTTGCATGTGTCCAAGGCCATCACGTCACCTACCCTGTCGAGGATCGCGGCGGACCGAGTCAAGCGACAAAACGGAGGTAGCGTCGTCAGGTACCTGATCAATGATGCTTCTTGATTATCCATTGTGGCTGCGGGCGGCACACTTCTTTAACTTTCTTCTGCTGTCGCTTCTCGTTCGGAGTGGTCTCGAGATCTTGAGCGCACATCCGAGACTTTACTGGAACGATCACTGCACGCCGGGTAGTGAATGGATCAGATTCACGAAAAAGCAGAGACCTAAGGACCGGCTCTGGACGGCGAGTGACGAGGAAACCTCATTTTCGCCCGCGATCGCCCTGCCGGGTCGCGAAAATCTAGGTCTCGGGCGGCACTGGCATTTTCTCGCGGACTTCGCGTGGCTGCTGACAGGTTTCACATACATCGTGATGTTGTTTGTCACGCCGGAGTGGCGGCGGCTGATTCCGACGTCCTGGCAGATTGTCCCGAACGCATGGCACGCAATGCTTAGCTATCTAAGCTTTCACCTCGTGGAAACGCCGGGAGCGTATAACGCATTGCAACAGTTGAGCTACGCGGCTGTCATATTCTTGCTTGCACCGTTCAGCATCGCGACGGGAGTAGCGATGTCTCCGGCCGTCGCTGCTCGTTTCCCTTGGTATATCAAAATGTTTCACGGACGGCAGGGCGCACGAAGCCTGCACTTTCTTGCGCTTTGCACATTCATCTTATTCTTCATCGGGCACGTCACGATCGTGGCCCTGCATGGTTTCCGGAGAGAACTGGCGCTGATTGTTCTGGGGGAGACGCATGATCCGCGGCTGACGCTTGCTCTTGTGGTCTGGCTGTCTGGGTTAACCGGCATCGTGGTCATCCATGTCGTGACAACCGTGTGTTCGCGCCGGCGTCCTCGCTTCGTCCAGAAAGCCACTCAGTCGATCACCGATCCGTTGCGCGCACTGCTTTTCGGCCATGAAATCTCCGCGCAGCATTACTTACATGCGGACATCTCGCCCTGCTTCTGGGTGAACGGCCGGCCGCCAAAAGAGGAGAATTATTTGGCGATGGCACGCGGCCAATTCGCAAATTACAGTCTGGAGATCGGCGGGCTGGTCGAAAGGCCGCTGTGTCTGACTCTGCACGACCTCCGCGCGATGCCGAAACAAACTCAAATTACCAAGCACTGCTGCATCCAGGGCTGGTCCGGCGTTGCGGAGTGGGGCGGTGTATCTCTTCAGCATATTGTTAGACTCTGCCAACCGCTTCCATCCGCTCGATACGTTGTCTTCTACGCTTTCGACAATAAATCCACATCAGAGCCACACGCCCAAGGGCCGGGATACTTCTACGGCACGATTCGCTTAGAGTTGGCGAAAGATCCACAGACGATTCTTGCCTACGAAATGAATGGCCAACCGCTTCCGATTGACCACGGAGCGCCGCTCCGCTTGCGCGTGGAGACGCAGCTCGGTTTCACGATGGTGAAGTACATCCGCGCAATCGAATTCATCGAGAATTACACAAAGATTGGCAAGGGCCAGGGCGGATGGCGGGAAGATTATCAATATTTCAGCCAGGAGGCAGGGATTTGATTCACGAGGTTTGGCAGTTCCCCGACTCTTACTTGACCTCTCGAACACCCGCGATGAGGGCGCATCCGCATCCTAAGTGTTGCTAAGCTCGGCGTTTTCGCTAGGGCTCGAGACGCCAGCCCCGGCCGCAGCCTTCTGTTTACTGCGGTGGGCTTGCAGCCGGCATGCCCAGGGCGGCGAACTCGGCCTCTGAGTGTACCCAGCCTTCCTTGCCGTCAATGCGCACGCGCAGCCACAGGCCGTCAAAGCTGCAAGCGATACGCTCGCCGCTGCTCTTCCAGTTCACCACCGCAAGCGCGGTCACGAATTCCACCGTCGAGCCGCTGTCCACTGAAACTTGCTGCGCATTGTAGCGATCTTCTACCGGCTCAACGTACAGCGTCACGATCGAGCCGCTCGCCTGCGGCTGCGCCTTTGCTGCAACGCGCAGGTTGCAGCCCCTCTGGCGCAGACTGCCGCTATTGAGCTCAAAGCACTGCTCGCCTTCGGTCCATTGGCCCTGCGCCCAGTCGACGCGCACCGGAATGTAGACAAAGAAATTCCCCGTCCAGGCGCGGAATTCCAGCTCCTCCGCCGTGGACACCAGCGGCTCAACATCGACTCCGCCCCCCACCATCACGCCAGTCAGCACGCTGCCGACGGTGCCGCTTCCTTGCCCCAGCGGCAGCAGTGCGCCAAACGGCACCAGCTTGCCGTTCACCAGCCCGAACACCTGCCAAGACTCGCCCTCGCCAGCCGCTGCGGACTCCTGGAGAAAACGGATCACCAGCGCCGCGCCGCCCGCGCCTGCGAGCACCGACGCGGATGCCGATAGCTTCTGGGCGAAATGGCCGTCCTGCACGTCGGAAGGAAAGCTCTCCTGGTAGACCACGGCTGCATTGGCGTCGCGGATTTCCAGTTCCGCGAGCGTTGCCGCGAATTTTGTAGCACTGGTGGCGGAGACCGTCATCTCACGCACCACCACAGCGTAAATCTGCCCGCCAATGGTAAACGGCCCCAGGCGCTGCTCCGTTTCGATCGGCCGAGGGGCCGCGGAGTTAGCTTGTTGCGGAGGCGACGCCTGTGTGGGCGATTGCGCAGCGGCGTGTTGCGGGTGAAGCGCCAGAGCGCCCAGAAAAGCCGCGCTGGCGATCAGTAATCTTGGCAGGGGACGCGGGGTCCTCATGTTTCCTTTGAGCCGGCCTGCGGCGGCAGACGATGGCCTACCTCCCAACCTTAGCAGGAATGGCCATCCGGGAAGAGAGAAATTAAGCGGCATGCGTTGTCCTTCATCCGTAATTTCCTTCTTGACATCAAAACCGTCTGCGTATGTCCGCCGTTCACGACATTGTTAAACGATTTTCATCGGAAGCACTCCCCGGCGGTGGCCATCCGCATCAGCAACTGCCGGAGTTCACCGCCTTGCGCTATGTTCCTGGGTGCTTCTCCTTGCCATAGCTCCAGGTAAGGCCGACTTTTCATTCTCCATTCGCGATTTCTGGCACCGAACAACGTATACTCGCAACGTACGCTGATCCCGCCTGAAGAGATGCGAAAATGCCAGACGAAGAGTGGATCAAAACACTTGAAGACGGCAGAAAAGTGAAATTCATCTATCAAGAACTGCCGGAAGACGGGGCATTTATCACCGCGCAGATTGAGGGACATGAAGTCGTCTACTCGATCGTATTAGCCAAAGCAAGAAACCCGATGAAGCGTGAGGACGTTGAAAGTCATTTCAAGGGCGAGCTTTCGAAGAAATAGGGATATCCAATTTGGAACAACAGTAATGGAGATTGGTCGCGTCCAAGCCGCTTAGATTTATCGGTATCCGTGCGCCGCACGCGGCCATAGTTGCGCATCGCGCGCCTTCCCAAGACTCCCCCAAATGTGCTATCAAGGCAACGGTACGGGTTATGCGTGGCGCGTAATAAAGCGTGACCGTTAATTAGCACTTATTCAACCACGTGGGTCCTGACAAAACATGACTCCTGATTCTATTTCCCCGGGCAACTTGAAGTCTGAAAGCGACCTTCGACGGGATCTCTGCATCGCCGCACGCTGGCTATACGAACGCAGTTTCTCCGTTGGGACGCAGGGCAATCTGTCGGTGCGGCTCGAAGGCTCGCGGCTCCTTACGACACCGTGCGGGGTCTGCAAAGGTCAGATGGCACCCGAAGACCTTGTCATCACCGACCTCGAAGGACACCAGCTCTCTGGCGGACGGAGTCCTTCCTCGGAGCTGGGCATGCATCTTCTCTTCTACCGTCTCCGCCCCGACATCGGCGCCATTTGCCACGCCCATCCGCCCATCGCCACGGGGTTTGCCGCCGCCGGTCGTGCCTTGGACAAAGCCATGCTCCCGGAAATTGTCGTCTTGCTCGGCTGTGTACCTCTGGCTGAGTACGCCACACCGGGTACGCCTGAGCTTAGCGAATCCCTCGCTCGATTTGTGCCGCACTATGACGCCATCCTCATGGCCAATCACGGAGTGGTCACGGCCGGCCCCGATCTCCTCACTGCCTTTGGTCGAATGGAAACGGTCGAGCAGTTTGCAAAAACCACCCTCGTCACGGAACTCCTCGGGCAACAGACGCTTCTCTCCGACCGCGACGTCGAAACACTTTTCGAGGCCCGCGCCCGCTACGGAGTTACGTTTCCACCTGGCTCGCACCAAGCGCGACCCATTACACGCGAGGCTGCTGAATCCGCTCAGTCGTGTGCAGAAGATTTTCTTCGGAAGCGTCCTGTCCCTTTGGCCGGCGCCAAAGGTTGAATCCATCCCTTACAAGATTGAAGATCGTACGCCGATTTTGAGAAATCAATTTCAGCCATGCGGAGGGTCCCATTTGAGGGAAGTAGATTCCCCGAAAACACATTCGTGCGATGAAGATGTTTACGCGATAACCCAGCGGCTTATGACTCAAGGAACCCACAGCCTTGGCCATTGCTTCCGGACTGTACGAATGAGCCCAGCCGTACTTCACCTCCGCATGGGCTTCTGCAATGGTCATCTTCAGAGGCGTGTGGGCCATCTCGAAGGGTACGAACTCCTCCCAGTGTTTCGGCCGCGTTAATCGTCCAGCTGCCTCAAGCCTTTTGTAAAGTGGCGTCGCGGGCAATGGCGTAAGTAGGCCAAATACAGGCAATCCTGGCGGCCACGTCCGAATCTCCCGCAGTGTTCGCTCCGCAACGCCCGGCGTATCGTTGTCCATGCCGAAGATAAACGAAGTAATTGCGTAAACGTTGCGTTGCGCGAGCCGCTCGAGCACGGCTGCATACTCACCGGGCTTGTTGAACCCCTTGTTCACGCTGGCGAGGTTGGCGGGGTCGATGGACTCCATGCCGATGAAGACCCACTTGCCCCCTGAGGCGGCAATGAGGTCCACCAGCTCCTCGTCGCGCAAAAGATTGGCGCTGATTTGGGCAACCCAATTGACCTGTGCGCCAGCCTCGATAATATCGCGCAGCAGCGATTTCGTGCGTTTGACATTGATTGCAAAGTTGTCATCGATGAAGAACACCGCAATTTGACCGCGCTCGCTCCGCGCCCGAGCCTTCAGCAGCAGCAGCTCATTCACTACGCTCTCGTTCGTGCGAAACCGGATGGAGTCGCCGAAGAAGCCAGTTACCGTGCAGAACTCGCACCCATATGGGCATCCTCGACCTGACTCCATCGGAATAATGCGAAATGTGCCCCAGCCTTCCCCAAGACGCTGAAGCATGGATGTCGCCATTTTGGGAACCAAATTAAACTGATCGAGGTCTATTTTGTTCCACGGAATCGCCGGATACGCGCTGAGAGCGGGTTTGCGTTCCTTTCCAAACTGATCCACTGGCGCGTAGAGGTCCTTTAGGTTGCCCTTGGCTGCGTCCTCGACGATCTTTGGCCAGGTTTCATCGGCTTCACCGAGCGCAACCGCGTCGGCATGGCGCGGTCCGCCGCTTCGCCCTAGGGCCTCGTCGGCCATTTCCGTAACGTGAGGTCCGCCCATCACGACCGGCACACCTGCGGCTCGCACAGCGTCGGCCATGCGGTACGCCTTCGCTACCATCCGGGTCATCGCACCGATCCCGACAAGTCCAATGTTTTGCTCGCGCACGAACCGCGCGATGCCGGCTTCATCCATGGGTTGTGCGTTGCCATCGATCAGCATGACTTCATGGTCTGGCGGAGTTAGCGCCTGAAGCAGAAACATCCAAAGATGGGGCATGAAATTACGCGTGACACCGTTATCGGGGTTGTATAGCAAAATTCGCATGAACTCTCGTCTCCATTTCAACAATTACTTGTTTGATGCTGGTTAGCGTAAGCCGCGATCTCAAAGCTCATCCATGTCATTCGTATGGGTTCGTGGGGATGTAGGACAGGAAATCATCAGCACGTTCCGAAAATTGTATGCTCGTAATTCAATGAATCTGGCGATTCGAGTGTCGCTCTCCAGCACATCCGTTCTTCAGAGGTTGCGTCCGTCAGCCTCCTTCTGGCGACTTGGGCCTAGCTTCAAGCGTTAATCCTGCATTTACTCATAAACCTGGAAAGCTGAAGCGAAGCTTAATGGAGAAATGCTCGAAACATGCGGAATCTTCGTTTCCTGCTCGCCTGTCGCTGATTGTGCCTCGGGGGCTGCTTTAAACTTGCGCGGGGGCGATTTGCAAACGAATGTAATTCGGGTCAACGCGGGATGCTTGCGCCGCAACCCTCAGTCTCCTGCGCGAATCCATCCGAATATTCGGATCAACTTGTTCAACACGCAAATTGACAGGAGCGGAATGGTTGCGTAATCTGTTGAAGTTCCGGGGCTAAGTAGTCGTGGGCGGTTAGCTCAGCGGTTAGAGCGTCCGGTTTACACCCGGAAGGTCGTCCGTTCAAATCGGACACTGCCCACCACGATACAGCAACAAACGGGGCCGTAGTTCAGTTTGGTTAGAACGCCTGCCTGTCACGCAGGAGGTCGCGGGTTCGAACCCCGTCGGCCCCGCCAATTTCACCGAGTAGAATCAGTTGATTAGCGAAGCATCCCCTTCGGCGCTCTCCTGAATTTGGGTCCATTTGGGTCCAAAACGCTGCTCCGAGCGCTCCACGCTGCTGCTGCGGAATCGCGTGAGTGTAAATCTCCATCGTGACGCGTACGGAAGAGTGACGGAGCTGAGCCTGGATCGTTTTCACCGACTCGCCTTGAGCGTTCAACGGCGTGGCATGAGTGTGACGGAGTTCGTGCCACGAAACGCGCGGCACTCCGGCCGTCTTGCACGCAGGATAGAGAAAGCACCACAGCAAGCTGTGTGTGTCATGCGGTCCGCCCTTCGGGATGCTCGCTCCGACCGCGGTCCGCGCGCCGATGGCCAGTGTTGGAAGCCGTTCCTTTGGAAATGAGCCGACAGCGGTCGTAATGGGCGAGAACGCCCGTACGACCTCATCGTGCGCTTGCCTATTAACCCTGAATTGTCGGCCCCCTAGTGTCCCGGCCCGGTCAGCAAGCGCTTGAGCGCATCCATCGCTTTGCCGAATTTCTCCCAGTCCCCTTGCTGCATCGCCTTCTGGGCCTCGTCGAACTGCGCCCTCGCCTCGCCCAATTCCGGTGGCCCGCCCGGGGTCTGCGAAGGCTTCTGGGGTTGCTGCGTCCCGAAGACGGATTGGATTGCCTCATCGAGTGTAGGCTCCATAGCCACTTTATCCCCGGAAATCACGATTACGCGCTTGAGTTGGGGGAAGTCAGTGCCTTCCGCAGTGAGGTACACCGGCACCACATAAAGAAAGGAGTTCTCGATCGGTACCGCGATCAGGTTTCCGCGAATGACTCTCGACCCTTTTTGGTCCCAGAGGGTCAGTTGCTGGGAGATCGTGGTGTTCTGATCGATCATTGCCTCAATTTGCATCGGGCCGTAGATCAGCTTTTCCTTGGGGAGCTGGTAAAAGAGCATCTTCCCGTATTCGGGGAAATCGCACCTGGCGGCCATCCAGGAGATCATATTGTCTCGCTTCTGAGGCGTGAAAGGAGTCATGAGAAGGTACTCGAGCTGGTCGCTTCCGGGGAGCTTCATCAGGATGTAATAGGGCTGCATGGGCGCAACCGTGCCGGCGTACGCCTCGTTGGGGAACACCCAGAGGTCCTCGCGGTTATAGAAGACCTGCGGAACCGTCATGTGGAATGTTCTGTACTGGTCGGCCTGGATGGAGAAGAGATCCTCCGGATACCTCAGATGCGTTTTCAGATCCGCCGAAAGTTGGTTCAGGTCCATGAAAACGCCCGGAAAAGCCCGCCGGTAAACCGCCAGGACGGGATCGTCCGGATCCATGACGTAAAACCGGACGGTTCCGTTGTACATGTCTACAACGACCTTTACGGAGTTTCGAATATAGTTCAGCCCTTCTTCAAAGGCCGCCGCATGGGGAGCGGAGTAGGGAAAGTGATCCGAAGTGGTGTAGGCATCCTGTATCCAGTACAGTTTGCCCTCGCTCACCACGGCGTAGGGATCCTGGTCGAGGCGCAAGAACGGAGCTATCTGGTCTACGCGCTCCTGAACGCGCCTCCAGATCTGAATCCTGCTTTCCGGCCGGAGATAGGACGTAAACAGTATATTGACATCGGCCTGAGTCCAGGCGAACAAGAGCCGCTTCCACACGCTGTCCAGCGGGATACCTCCTGTTCCGTCGTAACTCTTGTAGACATTCTGATTCCCCTTTGGGTAGTCGAATTCCTTAGCGCCCGTCGCGACGATCCGATATCCAGGCATCGACTCACCGTAGTAGATGGAAGGCTGGCTTATGGTTAGGCCGTAGGCGGATTCGGGCGGGATATTCTCAAGAACGTACTGCGGAAAGCCACCCCCGATAGTCTTCGAGACAAAGCTCATGACCAAGCCATAGCCATGCGTGAATTGCAACTGCTGGTTAACCCAAGTCTGGGCTTCAGCGGGAAGCTCCGCGGAGAGCTCGCGGGCCGAAAGCATCACCTGATGATAACCATCCTGTAGGTGGTAGCGGTCCACATCAGCCTGGTAAAACTGATAATAGAGCCGTATCTCCTGGGCTTGTTGGTACATCTGAAGCAGGGGCCGCGAATCCCAGAGACGGACGTTCTGGATCGTGTCTTGATTTCTCGCAATCACTTCGGACGTCAGGTCGGCCAGCGCCGGGTAGGATGTTTCCTGGATCGTGTCGAGCCTGTAGGCTTTTCGGGTGAACTCGATGTTGTTCTTGAGATATGGAGTTTCGCGGGCGAGCTCGTTCGGCTGCACCATGAACCTCTGAAAGAGGGGCGGTACCAGCATAATGGCGACGAAATACAAGCCAATGTAAATTCCGAATCCAATAAGCGATCGCTCTGAATCGGGGCCGGAAGATGTTGAGCACCAGCAACGCGCATAGCGCTGCCGCGGCGCCGGCCATGATCCAGAAGGCGATCCTAGTCACATGATCCGCCGTATAACCGGCTCCGTAAACCACTCCCTGAGTGGAGTAAAGGAGTTCGTAGTGATCCAGGTAAAACGCCCATCCCCAACTGGCGACCAAAACCAAGAACAGAATGGACAGATGTGGAACGGCCTTCGCGCTCCGGCCTTCCATTTGTCCAATGCCCCTGAACCGTAGTAACCCGAAGTATGCGTAGAAGACCAGGACGGCCAGGAGCGTGATCAGCGCCAATGCGGTCAGGCTGTTCTGCAAGAGCTCATAAAAGGGGAGACGGAAGAGATAAAACCCGACATCGACCCCGAAGAGAGGATCGGGCAGCCCAAAGGATCCGCCATAACGAAAGCGGAGATACGTATCCCATTGCGCATAGAAGGTGAGCGCAAAGATCAGACCGCCGAGACCAGCGACCGTGCCCATGGCCAGTTTGAAAACCGCGGGAGAGATCCGGATGCCGAGTTCGGCGGCAACGGTAGACTCGCCTATTAAATTACCCACACGGAAGATGGCGCCGTTTCTCGCCGCAAGGCTAAGATTAATCCAGAGGTAAAGAAGTGCGACAACAAAAGCCGCGCAAAACAGTTCCCAACGCACCGACAGGAGTGTCCAGAAGACGCCCGTGTAGCCAAGCTGCCGCATCCACAGCCATTTCTGTATCGAACTGGTGATGAACGCCAGAATAGCGATGACCGAGATCGCTCCAACAATCACCAGCCTGATTGGGCGCCCTCCCCGAAAGAGGCGGTGACTTCCGTTGGCGCTAGGATTTACTATCCGAAGTGGCCTTGACGGCTTGATGTGTGTTGGGTTGTCGCTCATTGTTCTACCCCTCCGGCCCGCTTCCCGATATATAGGCCAAGCGAAGATGCGATCTGGGAACGAGGTGTTTTTTTCGTTTCAATTACCTCTCTTCGATTTCTGTGACTTACCATTTCCCCGGGATCTCCATTTTGGATCCTTCCGCAGTTGCACTCTGGTCCATTTCAGCGCTTTGACCGGAATTTGCGATCGGGAACCTTCTTCTTGCGCATCGTATGCTCCTCTTGCGCTGGACACAACGAATTTGCCATCAGAGGAGATGCCAGCAAGATCAGTGGGACTCTGACGGCTCTTTCTTGCCCACCTGACGAGCCCCGCTTGCTGCCGCTCTGCCGATTTCGCAGACACTGCTCCGACGTTTCGATCTAAGGTCCGACCTATTCGCAAGTTCGCCGGGAGGACCACGTCGCGGTGATGTGGGAAGAGTTGCAAAAGTATCGTGGCGTATTCGTTTTCTCGCGGCAACAGATAACTTCTAGCTTCGCGACGCGCATTCGCCGATTCTATTTTGCCGGCCGAAACAAACTCACAAACACGTACTTTCCCGACCCTACCTCCAACACCACTGCATCCTCGGCCTGCCTCGCTCGCGTGCTGTCCGCACGACCTGCCAGCGGCTGTCCTCCTTCGCTCGTCTCCTCCAGCCTCGCGTTGGGCAATCGCACCGTGGCAGTGGTATTCGCGGGCACCTCAATCCTCACCGTCAACTTTCCATCCGCGATCTCCCAACCTGACGCCACGTGTCCGTACATGCTCTCCACAGAGGCACTCGCGTGACTCAATCCACCACCAGGACGCGGCTGTATCAAAATGTGTTTGTAGCCCGGTGCACTTTCGTCGATTCCAATCCCCGCTACCACCCGGTACATCCACTCTCCAATCGCTCCATAGGCGTAGTGATTGAACGAATTCATCGAGGGATCCTGAAAGGTCCCGTCTGGCTTGATCCCATCCCATCTCTCCCAGATTGTCGTTGCGCCCTTTGTCACCGGATACAGCCACGACGGATACTCCGTCCGGTTCAACAACATGTACGCCTCGTCCAGATATCCGTAATCGCTCAGCGCCTGACACAGTGCCGGCGCACCCAAGAATCCGGTCGTCAAATGGCCGAATTTCCTCACGTCCGCGGCCAAGCGTGCCGCTGCACCCGCCTGCTGTGATTCCGGAAGCAGCCCAAACACCAGCGCCAGGGCGTAGGCGGTCTGCGTGTCCGACGAGAGCCTCCCGTTCGGCGTCACAAATTCTTTCTGGAACGCATTTCTGATCTTCTCTTCCAACTCTGTATATTCCGCCGCGTCCTCTTTTCTTCCGAGCACTTGCGCCGTCCGTGCGAGCAACTCCGTTGACCGTGCAAAATACGCGGTCTGAATCAAATCCTTATCTGTGGTCGCCCCCGGATAATCCGCATCCGTCGTCGCGAATGCCAGCCAATCGCCAAAAGTGAATCCAGTGTTCCAGATATAGCTCTGCCCGGCCTGCCGGCGCATGTACTCCACCCAGGCCTTCATGCTCGGGTACTGCTCCTCCAAAATCCGCTTGTCGCCGTAAGCCTGATACACCGTCCACGGCACCACCACCGACGCGTCTGCCCACCCAGCGGATGCGGACTCGCCCTTCCGCGTTTCGTGCGACAAAATGTTCGGAATCACAAACGGCACCGCACCATCATCTTCCTGATCCAGCGCCAAATCTTTCAGCCACTTCGAGTAGAAGCCCGCGCTGTCATGATTGAACGACGCCGTTGGCGCAAACACCTGCGCATCCCCGGTCCAGCCCAGCCGCTCGTCGCGCTGTGGGCAATCTGTGGGCACATCCAGAAAATTCCCTTTCTGTCCCCAGATAATGTTGTGCTGCAACTGATTCAGCAGCGAGCTCGAACTTTCGAACGTGCCGGTCCTCGGAATCGCCGAATGCACCACGATTCCAGAAAAATCCTCGGCTCGCAGCTTCCCTGGCCATCCGCTCACGGCTACGTACCGGAATCCCTGAAACGTGAAATGCGGCTCGAATGTTTCTGTACCTTGGCCTTTGCTTGTATAGCGAATGGTTTGCTTCGCTCTGCGCAGATTCTCCGTATAGAAGTTTCCCACGCGATCCAACACCTCCGCGTGCCGCAAGGTCACCGTCGTCCCTGCCGGCGCGGTTAGGCGGAACTTCACCCAGCCCACCATGTTCTGCCCCATGTCGATGACCGTATCGCCCGCCGGCGTGTGAAACACCTTCACCGGCTTGATCTCTTCGATCTTTTTCACGCCAGGCCCGGCTGGCGCGACGAGCTTGGCCTTCGGTGCCTCCACAACGGTCACTCCCATCCACTCCCTGTCGTTGTACCCCGCCTCGCTCCAACCTGCGCGCTCGAGCCGCGCGTCATATGTCTCGCCGTTATAAATGTCGGACGCGAGCACCGCACCCGTCGCCGCTTTCCATTGGTCGTCGCTGCCGACGGTCTCCTGCGTCCCGTCCGTGTAAATGATCACAAGTTGCGCGAGCAGCGCCAATTTCTTGCCGTAGCTACTTCTCTTGTTATCCCAGGTCATACTTCCGCGGAACCACCCATCCCCTAACATCGCGCCCAGGCAGTTCTGCCCGCTTTTCACCAAACTCGTGACGTCGTATGTCTGATACTGGTAGCGGAAGTCGTACGACGTCCATCCCGGCGTGAAGTACTCATCTCCTACACGATTCCCGTTCAATGAAATCTCGTACAGCCCCATCGCGGTCGCGTAGAAGCGTGCGCGCTCCACCCTCTTTTTCACCGAGAACTCTCTCCGCAACAGCGGCGACGGGTTCGACTTCGCCTCATCCTCCGGGAGATTTGGCGTAATCCACTTGGCCTTCCAATCCGCCGCCTCCAGCGGGCCCATCTCCCAGCGCGCGGTCCTGCTCCAGTCAGATAAATGCCGGTGATTATCTGCCGCGCGCACCTGCCAGTAATAGATCCGCCCGCTCTCGAGCGCTGGGCCTGCGTACTCAACCTGAATGGACGCATCTGATGCCTGCTCCCCGCTATCCCAGATCAACTTCCCCTTTGCCAGCTCCGCCTCCGACGCGGCCACTCGCACATCGTAGCTCGTCTGAATCACTCCCTTTTCCGCGCTGGCCAACTCCCAGCTTAGTCGTGGCTTCCTCACATCGATGCCCAGGGGATCGACCTTGTATTCGCAGCGCAGGTTTTTTACCGCGAGCGACGTTTCCCCACGTACGGTCGCCACGCACACCAGCGCTGCGGCCATCGCCAACCCCGTCACCATCTTCCGGTTCACGCGCTGCCTCCTCGACTCCGTCGCCTCATCAATTCTGTCCGGCTCCATCTCTTGCATCCTCAGAGAAACGCCAGAAAAGCCGCCAAGGGATTGAATACACCTAATTCACCATCCGGCAAAGCGATAGCTGCGTCAATCAGTTGGAGAAGTATTCGGAAACTTCCAGGAGCAACTCGGTCCTGCCCAGACCATTCGAAGAATCGACAACAGTGCAGAATCGCTGCGCGACAAAATTAGAGCGGTTTGACCGGCCTGGTTGGAGTCTTCTTCTGTTTGGTGCCAATCCATACAAGCATTCCGGACAGAGCGTTTTTATACCACACGCTTGCCTTATATGTTCGGTCTGCCCGTCAAACGTCCAGGTGGCGATGCTTTGTAGGAGAAGTGGCAGCCAACGGGTGTTAAGCTTCCCTGCCTGCAGGGGACGATGCAGACATCGCTGTTCGGGATAGTTTCTCGCCCCTCTGACCCCTGCGGATTTTATGGCGGCTGGTTGATTTTCGTCTGAATCCGAGGAGAGCAACGTAGGTATTGGCGGAAGGAATCTAATGAGAGCCGTCTTCCAGCCGGAGGTTTTGTTTCTCGCGGACTCGCCTATGAGGGCGCAATGAGAGGGATTCGGAGCTGAAAGGAGATTCCGATTGACCGCTGATATAAACGAGCATTCAGCCCTCGGCCCTGATCATCAACTCCCGGCTCACGTTCCGGCATTTCGCCGCCGTCATAAGCTTGCGTGGGTCGTCATGTGGAGTTTTGTTGCTGCTGGTCCTTGTGCTGGTGTTCGTGCTGCTCTGGCACCACCACGAGGAAGCCAAGAAAAAAGCGGCGGCAGCAGCACGTCCTGCGCCGGGGATCACCATTACAACTGCGACGGCTCAAAAAGGTAACATCGGCGTTTATCTTGACTCAATCGGCACAGTCACCCCGGTCTATACCGATTCGATTACCAGCCAGGTGAACTGGGCTGGTCGTTGCCGTGCACTATTACGGAGGGACAGCTCGTAGCAGAAGGGCGATCCGCTGGTCGATATCGATCCGCGTCCATACCGCGCAACGCTTTTGCAGGCTCAAGGGGCGCTGGAGCGAGACGAAAATCTACTCGCCCAAGCACAGATGGACCTTGAGCGTTATCGGGCCGCTGCGGCCCGCAACGCCATTCCCAAACAAACCATGGATGATCAGGAAAAGCTTGTGCTGCAGGACAAGGGCACAGTCAAGAACGATCAAGGAACGGTGCAATACGATCAGGTTCAGGTGGACTTCTGCCACATCACCGCTCCAATCGATGGAAAGGTGGGCTTGCGGCTGGTGGATCCGGGCAACGTGGTGCAGTCCGCGGGAACCGTCACCCTCGCGGTCATCACGCAGATGAAGCCCATCACCGTCGTTTTCACAATACCGGAAGACAGTCTAGGCCCGGTCGAGGCCCGCCTGCGCAAGAACGCTAAACTCACTGTCGATGCCTTCGACCGTACTGCGCAGACAAAGATCGCAAGCGGCGTGCTGCTGACACTGGACAATCAGATTGACACTACGACCGGGACAGTAAAAGGGCGAGCCCTCTTCGCCAATAGGAATGATGCACTCTTCCCGAACCAGTTTGTAAACACGCGCCTGCTGGTGAATACGTTGCAGGGAGTGACGCTGGTTCCGGCATCAGCCATTCAACAAAATGGCCAAGCATCGTTCGTGTATGTGATTCAAAACAATGTCGCTCACATGCGCAGCATAAAACCGGGCGTTACAGACGGCGGCATGACGCAGGTTGAAGGCATTAACCCTGGAGACGTTGTCGCCAACAGCAGCTTCGATAAGTTGCAGGACAACGTGGCGGTCGTCGTTTCGAACAAGCCTGCCGCGGCCGGGCACGAACGGGAGCAGCACCCCGTGAGTCCATCTCGTCCGTTTATCTTGCGGCCAGTTGCGACTTCTTTGCTGATGGCTGCAATCCTCTTGGTCGGTCTTGTTGGCTATACACAACTGCCGGTCTCCGCATTGCCGGAAGTCGATTATCCGACTATTCAGGTCCTGACGTTTTATCCAGGCGCAAGCCCGAACGTGATGGCGGCGACGGTGACGGCGCCACTGGAGCGTCAATTCGGCGAACTGCAGGGTTTGAGCCAGATGACTTCGTCAAGCTCCGGCGGCACTTCGGTCATCGTGCTGGAGTTTAATCTTACTCTGGCGATCGACGTAGCCGAGGAAGAGGTGCAGTCCGCGATAAACGCGTCGCAAAGTTTGTTGCCATCCAACCTGCCCTCGCCGCCGATTTACAGTAAGACGAATCCGGCCGACGCCCCCGTGCTCACTCTAGGCATCACCTCAAGCTCGATGCCGCTTCCTCAGGTCGAGGACCTGGTGGACACGCGCCTTGCGCCAAAGATTTCTCAGCTCAGCGGGGTCGGCCTGGTGACCATCAGCGGAGGCCAAAAGCCCGCGGTCCGGATTCAAGCCAACCCAACCGCGCTTTCATCCTATGGCATCAACATGGAAGACGTGCGCACTGCGCTGACACAGTCCAGTGTGAACGCCGCCAAAGGGAACTTCGATGGACCCAGCCAGGATTATCAGATTGATGCCAACGATCAACTGGTCACCAGCGACGACTATCGGAAAGTTGTAGTTGCCTACCGTAACGGCTCGCCGGTGATGCTGACCGACGTGGCAAACATCGTGAATGGCGTAGAGAACAATGATCAGGCCGCGTGGATGAATCAGACGCCTGCGGTGATCCTCAACGTGCAACGACAGCCCGGGGCCAACACGATCAGCGTGGTCAACGGCATCAAGCGCCTGATACCGCAGCTCGAGGCCAATCTGCCCACGGGCATTCAGGTGACCACGCTTACGGACCTTACAACCGCCATCAAGGCGTCTGTTGCTGACGTTGAGTTCGAACTGCTGTTGACGATCGGACTGGTTGTGTTGGTCATCTTCCTTTTTTTGCGGAGCCTGTACGCCACCATTATCCCCAGCGTGGCTGTGCCGCTGTCGCTGGTCGGCACCTTCGCGGCGATGTACGTCCTGGGATACAGCCTGGATAACCTATCGCTGATGGCGCTGACCATCTCCACCGGATTCGTTGTGGACGATGCCATCGTAATGATCGAGAACATCTCGCGGTACATCGAAGCGGGCGATCCACCCATGGAGGCGGCGCTCAAGGGTGCGGAGCAAATTGGCTTCACCATTCTCTCGCTGACCGTCTCACTCATCGCCGTACTGATTCCGCTGTTATTCATGGGCGATGTGGTTGGGCGGCTGTTCCGCGAATTTGCGGTGACGCTCGCCGTCACGATCATCGTTTCGGCGGTGGTCTCCCTGACGCTGACGCCCATGATGAGCGCGCGCATCTTGCGGCACACGCCGAAAGAGCAACAGGGACGCATCTATAAAGCCTCGGAACGCGTTTTCGAGCGGATGATCGCGTTCTATGGGCGGACCCTGAAGTTTGTTCTCGGCTACCAGACGATTACGCTGTTGGTCGCGTTGGCGACACTCCTGCTTACGATTTTCCTTTACATCATCATCCCCAAAGGTTTCTTCCCGGTACAAGACACGGGCGTCATCCAAGGCATATCGCAGGCGTCGCAGACGATTGGCTCAAAGGCCATGGCGGAGAAGCAGCAGGAGCTTGCCAAGGCGGTTCTGGCCGACCCGGCCGTTGAGAGCCTCTCGTCGTTTATCGGTGCGGATGGTACGAATGTAACGACCAACAGCGGCCGAATGTCGATCAATCTGAAGCCGCTCGCCCAGCGCAAGATCAGCGCGTCAGACCTGATCCGCAGGCTCAAACCGAGATTGGACCAGGTTCAGGGAATTCAGCTGTTTATGGAACCTGTGCAGAACATAACCGTGGATGACCGTGTGAGCCGCACGCAATACCAGTACACCCTCGAAGACTCCGATGCCAATGAACTGAATATCTGGACCAGCCGCTTTATCGAGCAGTTGAAGAAGTTGCCGGAACTGGAAGACATCGCGACCGATCAACAATTGGGCGGGCTGGCCGTATCCCTGGTGATTGACCGTGGCACCGCCTCGCGATTGGGCATCGCGCCGTCAACGATCGATAACACCCTGTATGACGCCTTCGGGCAACGGCAAATCAACACCATGTACACGCAGGTGAATCAGTACCATGTTGTGCTTGAGAGCGAACCGCAATTCCAGAAGGACCCGTACAAGCTGAACCACCTGTACATCCAATCTAATTCATCTTCCGGCACAAGCGGTCCCGGAGCCTCTTCTTCCTTCGCGTCCTCCGGATCGTCCGCCGCGGGATCAAACGCGCTAACGACTTCGGCGCTATACACACCGTCGGCAACTACGCTTACTCCCCCCGCGAACGCGCTTTCGGCCAGCAGCTCCTCCACGCCGAGCACCGGAGCAAACTCGGCAGGCACTCCCAGTTCGGCAGTCAGCAGCGCCGTGCCGCTGAGCGCTTTCTCGCACTTTGAGAACAGGACGGAGCCGCTCGTAATTACACATCAGGGTCAATTTCCGGCGATCACTGCGTCCTTCAATCTCGCCTCGAATGCCGCTCTTGGCAACGCCATTACGGCAATCAACAAAGTGCAGAAAGACCTGCACATGCCTCCCAGCCTTCAGGCCGGCTTCCAAGGCACCGCGGAATCATTCACGAATTCGCTAGCCAATGAGCCGTTACTCATTCTTGCCGCGCTGGTCACCGTATACATCGTGCTCGGTGTTTTGTACGAGAGCTTTATTCACCCGATTACGATACTGTCCACGCTGCCATCGGCGGGCGTTGGCGCTTTCCTTGCATTGATTCTCTTTCACCAGGATTTAAGCGTGGTGGCGATCATCGGGATCGTCCTGTTGATCGGTATCGTGAAAAAGAACGGCATTATGATGGTCGACTTCGCGCTGGAAGCCGAGCGGGAGCGCGGAAAGAGCGCGAGGGATGCAATTTACGAGGCCTGTCTGCTCCGCTTTCGCCCCATCATGATGACCACCATGGCCGCCCTGCTCGCTGGACTGCCGCTGGCGCTCGGAAGGGGTTTCGGTTCCGAGTTGCGCAGGCCGCTGGGCATCGCCATGGTAGGCGGATTGCTGCTGAGCCAGGCGCTCACGCTGTATACCACTCCCGTCATCTACATCTTCTTTGACAATCTGGCGCACCGCTTTGCGCCCAAATCGAATAGGGCGGAAACCGGAAACGAGCCAGCACCAGCAGGACAGGCATGAACATCTCCGCACCCTTCATTCACCGACCGGTGGCGACAACGCTGCTCACGGTGGCGATTGCGCTTGCCGGGGCAATTGCGTTTGAAGTTCTGCCGGTATCGCCCCTGCCGGAGGTCGACTTCCCTACCATTTCCGTCGGCGCAAGCTTGCCGGGAGGCAGCGCCGAAATCATGGCTTCGTCCGTCGCCACCCCTTTAGAGCGGCAGTTCGGCCATATTGCCGGTGTTACCGAGATGACCTCCGCAAGTACGCTCGGAAGCACATCGGTCACCATTCAGTTTGATCTGAGCCGCGACATTGATGGCGCGGCGCGCGATGTGGAGGCAGCCATCAATGCGGCGCGAACTTATCTGCCCGCCAACCTGCCCGGCAATCCGACCTATCGCAAGGTGAATCCCGCCGATGCGCCAATCATGATTCTGGGCCTCACCTCAGACAAATTCGGCCCCGATAAACTCTATGACGAAGCCTCGACCGTCATAGAGCAGAAGTTGTCGCAGATAGAGGGCGTCGGGCAGGTGTCTGTCGGAGGTGGCGCGTTGCCGGCCGTGCGTGTGGACGCAAATCCCACACAATTGGCCAGCTATGGACTCACCATTGCGAATTTGCAGTCCGTGCTGAGCGTGCAGAACGCTGACTTGGCCAAAGGCCAAATCTCTGACGGCATGGTGACCGCAGACATTCTGGCCAACGACCAGATCTCGCACGCAGACGGCTACAAGCCGCTTGTCGTTGGGTATAAGAATGGCGCGGCCGTGCATCTGTCCGACGTGGCCCAGGTGACAGATTCCGTGGCGAACGTCCGTGCTGCCGGCTATTTGAACGGCAAGCGCGCAATTACGGTCATCATCTTCCGCCAGCCCGGCGCCAACATCATTGCCACGGTTGACCGCATTCGCGCGCAACTTCCGTTTATCAACGCATCCATTCCGCTCGGCATCGATACCACCATCGTTCTTGATCGCACCATAACCATCCGCGCCTCTGTGAGTGACGTCGAGAGGACGCTGCTCATTTCCATCGGCCTCGTGATTTTGGTGGTGTTTGTCTTTCTGCGCAATGCCCGCGCCACGCTTATTCCCGGTGTCGCTGTGCCGGTTTCGCTCATCGGTACGTGCGCGGTGATGTATTTCTTCGGCTATAGCATTGACAACCTCTCGCTAATGGCCCTGACGATTTCAACGGGATTTGTAGTGGATGACGCCATCGTGGTGATGGAAAATATCGCGCGCCATCTGGAAAACGGCATGAAGCCATTTGCTGCGGCGCTGAAGGGCGCGGAAGAAATCGGGTTCACCGTCTTCACGATCAGCATTTCGCTTATTGCCGTCTTTATCCCGCTTCTGTTGATGGGCGGAATCGTTGGCCGTCTCTTCCGCGAATTTGCCGTCACTCTCTCGACGGCCATTCTCGTGTCCATGGTCGTCTCACTCACCACCACGCCAATGATGTGCGCCTACTTGTTGAGGAACGAGCGCGCCGAAAAACATGGCCGGATCTACATGGCCAGCGAGAAGTTTTTTGACTGGGTGCTGTCGTTGTATCGCGGCAGCCTGCATTGGGTGCTCGAAAACCCGACCCTCACCCTGGTCGTGCTCTTCCTCACCATAGCGCTCAATGTGGTGCTGATCATCAAGATACCCAAGGGCTTTTTCCCGGTGGAGGACACGGGGGCGATCGCCGGCGGAGTACAAGGGCCGCAGGATTCATCTTTCCCGGCGATGAACAGCGCTATTCAGCAGATCGTCGGTGTGATCAAAAACGACCCTGGCGTCGCGAATGTGATTGCGTTTACCGGCGGTAATGGGGCCACAAATACCGGCTCCATGTATGTTGCTCTCAAGCCGCTGGGGGCGCGCAAGGTCAGTGCCTCCCAGATCATCAATCGCCTGCGCCCCCAATTGAACCGTCTGCCGGTGGCTTCTGCGTTCCTCCAACCTGTGCAAGATCTGCGTATCGGCGGCCGGTCCAGTAATGCGCTGTACCAATACACGATCCAATCCGACAATGTGCAGGATCTTTTCAAGTGGGGACCGATCCTGCTGGGTGCGATGAAGCACCTGCCCATTCTGCAGGACGTGAGCTCGGACCAGCAGAACGGCGGCCTTGATGAAGTGATGAACTATGATCGAGTCACTGCGGCGAAGCTCGGCCTTACCGTACAGTCGCTGGACTCGGCGTTGTACAGCGCATTCGGCCAATCGGAAGTGTCCATTATCTATACGCAATTAAATCAGTATTACGTGGTGCTCGAAGTTGCTCCGCAATATTGGCAAAGCCCGGAAGGATTGAAAGACGTCTACCTGCCTACGACCAGCAACAGCAACATTCCGCTGCTCACGGTGGCCAAGGGCCAAGCCAACACAACACCACTGGGCATCAATCATACGGGTTTATTTCCGTCGGTCACCGTGTCCTTTAACCTCGCGCCAAACGTCTCTTTGAGCGATGCCACATTGAGCATCACCCAGATGCAAAAGCGGCTCGGCGCGCCCTCCACGCTGCAAGGCTTTTTTGCCGGCACTCTGCTGGCCTACCAGCAATCTCTCGGCACCGAGCCTGTGCTGATTCTGACGGCGCTACTGGCGGTGTATATCGTTCTCGGCATTTTGTATGAAAGCCTGGTCCATCCGCTGACGATTATTTCCACCCTGCCGTCGGCGAGCGTAGGTGCGATGCTCGCGTTGATGCTTTTTAAAGAGGACTTGAACATCATCTCCATCATTGGCATTGTGCTATTGATTGGAATCGTCAAAAAGAACGCCATCATGATGATCGATTTCGCTCTTCAGGCAGAGCGCCAGGAGGGAAAGAGCACACTCGATGCGATTTTTGAAGCGTGCATGTTGCGTTTCCGTCCGATCCTGATGACGACGATGGCTGCGTTATTGGGCGCTCTGCCATTGGCGCTGGGGACAGGCACGGGCTACGAGCTCCGCCGGCCCCTTGGCATCACGATTGTGGGAGGGCTAATTTTGAGCCAGTTGCTCACGCTCTATACCACGCCAGTCGTCTATTTGGCGTTCGACCGGCTGCGCCTACGGATGCAGCGAAAGCAGCACGACATTCTTGACCATGGGGCCACGCCAGCTCCCAGTGCCGCAGATTAATTGGCCTCTCTCACTGTCCTGATTGAGGAAGGATGTTAGTCAAGCATTATTCGGGTTCTTCGTCGTCAGCGGTCATGAGAAAGTGAGATAGACTAGGTATATGCTGGCCAGCTAGAGCCCCATCAACGGTCGCCGCATGCAACGGTTCCTCAAAGTATCCGCCGCAACTACCCTCCAAATTGTCTTCGCCGCAATGGTCGCTTGGGCACAACACCCAGGTGCAGACGAGGTGCACGCCTCAAGCCAGCCATACACGCCGCAGACATCTGTGGTGCGCGTGGAAACGCAACTGGTCGAAGTGGGTGTGGTCGTCCGAAATAATAAAGGTCGAGCTGTTGGCGGCCTTCAAAAGGCTGATTTTCAAGTATTCGATCGAGGCAAGCCGCAAACGATCTCATTCTTTTCCGTGGAAACCGCGGAGATTCCCGCAAGTGGTGGCATAGCATCGCTATCGCAAGTGGCGCCTGGCAAATCTGGTCAGCCGGGGAGCGCGCCTCCTACTGCGCCTGCAAATCGAGCGGCCCCTGCGCAATATGTCGCCCTTTTTTTCGATGACAACTCGATGACCATGGCTGATCTGGATTTTGCGCGGAGCGCGGCGGAAAAGCTGATTCAAACCAGTCTCGACCCGAATGACCAAATCGCAATCTTCACCTCTTCGCTTTCCGAAACAGTGGATTTCACCGGCCATAAGGAACAATTGCTGGTTGCGCTAAAGAAGCCGTGGCCCCATACGAAGATGGCGCCTGAGCCCGAACCCGAGTCCTGTGCGCAGGTGGTAGGTCCTTACCTGGCCTACATGATTAACACCGATAAGGCGAAGCAGTCGGCTCCTCTCCTAGTTGCGATGCGGCGCGAAGGCGTGTGCGGAAAATGCATGGATGAAAATTCATGCTACGCGGTGGCGACAAGCGATGCGCAGCTCGTGCAAGCTATGGCTGAAGACTACTCAAGGAACACGCTCATGGTGCTTGGCAAAGCGATTCAGTACCTCGGCAACAAGCCCGGGCGCCGTATCCTCATAGTAGCTTCGCCAGGATTTCTTACGGCCACCCTTCGTTCCCAGGAGGATCGGATCATTGACGAAGCGCTGCACGCAGGGGTCGTCATTCATTCATTGAATCCAGAGGGACTCGCCGCGCAACCGGTCGGCACCATGCTAGACGAGCAGGTCAGCTTGGCGCAGCGCACCGGTCTGGACGAGCCGCTCGCGACCCTCGCCGACTCCACTGGCGGGACGTTTTTCCACAATAATAATGATTTGACCGAAGGGCTCCGCCAAATGGCCGCTGTGCCCGAGATCCGATATGTACTGGCGTTTTCGCCTGCCGATGCCGAACTCGAAGGCCGCTTTCATCCGCTAAGAGTGAAACTCACGAACGATGGACATTTTGAACTGCAAGCGCGCAAGGGATACTTTGAGCCGCCCAAACCGGCCGAGCCGCCCAAGCTCACGGAAGAACAGATTCTCAGCGGTGAAGTGCTTGGTTCGGCATTCTCGAACAAAGTGCCCGCGACGATGAATGTCGGGACGAGCCGGGATAGCGAAGGGAAGGCGATCCTCTCCGTGAGCGTGCATGTGGACACCAGCGGGTTGCCGTTTCAGAAGTACGACGATCGAAGCGTCGAACACCTTGTGTTTATTTCGGCCCTATTTGATCGCAGCGGCAAATTTATCTCCGGAGAGCTAGGCTTAGTGGATCTGGCGCTAAAGGATTCCACGCGGGAGGAATTCTCGAAATCAGGCCTCAATGCCGGTCTAAATTTGTCGGCGGCCCCGGGGGACTATCGCTTGCGCGAGGTGATCCAGGAGACCGCGGGCGGCTTGATCACAACGATTGACCGAATAGTTGAAATTCACTGATCGCGGGTCTCCGCAATTTTCCTGAGTGAGATCACAGACTCTATGCCCGCTCGAACCTGAGCGTTTTCGAAAAAGGGTTGGCGGGAACCGGAATCGAAGTGCGCCTGCTCGAGTGGTATCCCAAGGCTCCCTAACGAATCCGCGGCCCGTTACTCGCCATCCATGAGCGGAAGGAAAATACAGCCACAGGTTGGTGCCCTGCCGCCATGTATGCGACATAGGGTCTGAGCGGCGAAAGAAGTTTAGTTTACCGGAGAATCGTTGACGGTTGCGGTGACGCTTGGATTTGCGCGAATCACGCCAGTTTGATCGGCGAAGAAGTGGCGCACGCCGGTCTGATTTTGGATAACAGGGTCGGCGTTAAGGGCATAGCTGATGATTGGCGATGAAGTCCCCGCCGTATAGGTAACCGCGTATCCGCTCTTCACCGCGTTTGCCACACCAAGCAGGGAATCTAGCAAGTCCGCTTCGGAGGAAGTGGGCGTTGCGCCGTTCGCTGGACCCATGTTCGCCTGCAGCGGCGGAAACTGGCCATACGTCGAGTTGTAGGTCAAGCAGGCCGTGATCATTGTGCGTATTGAACTGACCGCTGATGCCTCATTCGCCGCGACCCGAGCCCGAAGCAGATTTGGAATTGCAATGGCCGCGATGATCAGAATGATGGCGACGACGATCAGGAGCTCAATGAGCGAGAAGCCTTTCTGATGATTCCGCATTCCCTCTCCGAAACTTTCCCCTCATAAGCTAGCAAGACGCCTTCCAATCTAGCAACCGTCTTGCTCCAATGTCCGCGAAAGCGCTTATTCTGAAGGAGATAGCTTATGTGGAAACGATCTGTCTAGCCCGTAACCTGGCCCCGAACTGACAAATATTGTCACTCGAGAATGACAGACTTCGTCAGAAAAGAGACGCCCTGTCCGCACCTTTCGAATGCGTTCGAAGGCGGAGTAAGCACCTGCCGTTGTGCACAGTCTACGTACGCAACGCACCACTCCCGTAAGGCTGTTCGTCTCAATCGGAATCGCCTATAACGAAAGAGAACAGAGACCTTTGTGCGGCAAGCCCATCAATCTGGACACATACAGCAAACCCTGTATGGATAGCGCTCTCGGCGACGCGCATTGTTCCAAATTGGAACTGGTGGTGTTTCTGGCCCGGATATGCGATGAATGTACCTATGCCATGAGCAACCTTAGGCTAATGGTCGCCGACGATCATGAGATCGTCCGGAAAGGGCTTTGTGCGCTCCTGCGAGCGCATCCTGGCTGGGAGATCGTAGCTGAGGCCACTAACGGCCTGGAAGCTTCACAGACCGCCGTCCATTTGAAACCCGACGTAGCCGTCCTCGACATCGCCATGCCGTGCATTGACGGGTTCGAGGCCGCTCGCCAGATCGCGAAGGACGCGCCGCAAACCGCGATTCTTCTTGTAACGATGTATGAATTGCGCGATGTGGTGCGCATGACGCTGCGAGCCGGCGCGCTTGGCTGCATACTAAAGTCGGATGCCGTGGCAGATTTGGCTGCCGCCGTAACTGCGGTCAGCCAGAAGGAACAGTTCTTCAGTAAGAAGGTTGAGCTTCTCTTTCTCGACAAGGCGCCGACGGAAGTACCGCCAGCGGGTCCTTCGGACATACAGATCCGGCCGCTTTCGGACCGTCAGAAGGAAATCATTCAACTGGTTGCAGAGGGAAAAAGCACTACTGAAGTGGCCGACCTGCTGCAGTTGAGCCCCGGAACAGTCGTCAAGCACCGGTCCGACATCATGCGAAGGCTCAACTGCCATTCCATGGCGGAAGTGGTTACCTACGCCGTCCGTAACAAGATCGTCAAAGTTTCCTAGGAAGGCTAAACGTCTAGACGTGCGCACGCTCGGGTCCGCGCCTGTCTAAGACCCTGCCTACTTGCTAGCGGGCAAAGCGCCGCCGGACGAGCCATGCAACACCCAGCAGACCAGAACCGAAGAGCACCAGCGAACCCGGTTCCGGTGATGGCAGCGGATCGATGAGCGGCTCCGCGGAGTCCAAGCCGTTCGAGCTTGTGTCGCGCTTGGCCAGATCGAACCCCCACGTATCCGAGCCTGAGTGCAGGTTCGAAGCCGGTAGGTAGATCATCGTTGAGTTCACGCACGCCATTTCAAAGTCAGAGCACGCTCTGTAGGTGTTGCCCGTCTGGCCGGCTTCCGCCGCCACGGTGAATTCGACCGATCCCCACGATGGCCCTGGTAGCGCCGCGCCCCACAGGTCATTTCGTGTGATTGAGCTCGCGGCGCCAGAATCGAATTCGTAGTTGTTTGAAGATCCGCCAATACCTTCTAGACTAAAAAGAGTATCCGCCCTCGCGGCCACGGCGGTGAATGTTCCACACAGTAGAAAGATAACTGCGACACTTAGAAATCGGGGTTTCATTAAATCCCTTCCCCGGGGACCCCTACATCCTAACGGCATCCAGAGCGGAAGCTAATACAGGCCATCCTGTAGATGCCGCGAGGAACTAGCTGCAAAGCAGCCTAGAGTCGCAACCGGATTGCTCGTGCCGACTAATGTGCGAACGGCCTTCGGGCTAAACCAGCACGCCGCTTGCCAACATCGCCCGACCATTTGAACGCTCAATTTAAAAGGGATAGCGAGAGGGAGCTTGATTTAATGCCCGCGGGACGGGCCCAGCCGTTTCAATATAGTTTTTGGGTTCCCGGATCGGGCTGCGACTCTGCCACAGCCGGGCAGTCCTAGGTTGAAGCAGTGATTTGGTAGACAAAACTATCTCGGCCATTCCCGTCGGGCCTTGATCCCACACGAACTCCGCCTATTTTTTCCATAGCCCTCTGCGAGCGCAAATTCTGTGGGCCAATAAGAAAGATGACGCTGTTCACGAATTTGAAGGCGTGCCCTAGCATTAGCTGCTTCATTTCCCTGTTGTAGATACCGCCCCAGCGGGACCTGGCCAAAAACGTCCAACCAATTTCAATCTCGCTCTTTTGTTTGTCGTATCCGTGGAATCGCGACGACCCGATGATTTCGCCATTTTTGGCATCGGTGGCGATCAATGCTCCCCCAGATTCCAAGGCCTCGCGGAAGAATCCTTTGAAAACCTTTTCTTTGTAACGGTCCTTGATCGGATGTTGTTCCCAAATGAGCGGATCTGAAGCCACAGCATAGAGGTCATGAAAATCCAGTGGTTGAAGCGGCCTGAGTCCGAGGAGCTCACCTCTTAAAATGGGCTGGAGATCAAAGGACATTCTTGATTCAGTCCTCAAGCTGCCTGGACGAAGAAGCAATTCAATGGAGCGGGGCAACCTGCTTTAGGTTGGAGCCGCGCGCGGTCCAATCTTCCGGTGGAAACGAAACGTTCCAAAATGACGGGTTGGGGGCTAGAAACTCGACACCTACCAGCGCCCCGCCCGCCTGCGGCTCGCTCAAATACACAATCTTGCATCGCTCCACGGCCGCCGTGCGGACGTTTCGCAGCGCCAGTTCCTGGCCTTTGTTCACTGCCGTCGCCAAGCGCATCAATGCTCCATGCGCGCTGATCGCCAGCGTTCGAGTCTCTTCCTCAAAGGTGAACTTCTCGTTGGCCCGCCCGGTCACTCGAAGCCGGACCGGCAGGGATATTCGCTGGCTCCGACGCTGGGCTGAAGCAGCAGACCAGGAAGCATCGACCGACATCGAATCCTCCTCTGCAAGATGCGAGCGAGCGGCAATCGTACCGCTGTGCGGCTCAGCGCACCAGTGTGCCGATTTGGCGCAATGGCTGCAAGACTTCACCGGAAGAATGTGCTCGTTTCGTCACGAAGTACACCGGGACGCTGCATAGGCTCGCTGCGCCCTTTTGCGGATAGGGCCTTGCGGTGGGCGGCCAGTTTCTACAGGCGAGCCAACAGGTGGACGCACCCGTAACCGAGCAAGCAGCCGAGAAACGATCCGGCCACAACGTCGCTCAAGAAGTGCATACCCAGAATGATGCGGGAAACCGCGATGCTGGCGGCGATCAATAACAAAGAGAAAAGCAACTCAGGATAGAACCAGCCAAGAGCTATAGCGATGCCGAAGGACGTGATCGAGTGTCCCGAGGGAAACGAGAATTGATCGGGCGGCAGCACCAGCGACCAGCAATGCGGTTCCAGCTCGCAGGGCCTCTTGCGATGGCTAACCCTTTTCAAGAATCGAAACAACAGAATGCCGGAAAGCGAGGCCAGTGCCGCCGAACCAAAGGCCATGAATCGCGAAGAGCCTCCAAACAACAGCAGCACAAGGCCGATCCCATACCAAAGCCAACCGTCCCCCATGCGCGTGAACACGATCGTGAAGAACCGGAACCAGCGCGGCGGACGCCACTTGTGCACGCGCCGCATCAACCGGTGATCGTTGGATTCGATCCGGTTCCAGACCATTTTTGCCAGGGTCATACGGTTTACTCCACCGCAGGTTGCGACACCGTGATCCATTGGGGACGCTCGGCCGCCGGCTTATCAAAGATTTTGGCGGTCCAGCGGCGTCCAAATGCGTACTCACCCCAGTAATTCAGAAGTGTCGCGCCCGGAATCAGCACCGCCAACGGGGCCAGCAGCGCGGTCCAGGCGTTTTCACGCATCATCTCAAGGATAATCAGCAGGACGTCTCGCGTCAGTTTCGTGAAGCAGCCGGACTCTCCGTCTACCCGGCCCATCCCAGCGCGTAGCCCGGCGAAGAACTCCTCTTTGTCGCGCGCGCCCGGAACCACGGTAAATGCGGTCCCGGCAGACGCCAGCGCGTGCGCATCGCTTCCGCCGATGGCGATCTTCCTCCACAACTTTGCAAGCCGGGCGGCGCTCTCATTCTGCGCGGGCAGCATCAATCCATTGCGCACCTCGAGCGCCGGAAAATATTCTTGAAACCACGTAAAATCCTCGGGGTCGCGCGTCCCCGTCAGGCTCGAGAATACGTGGTTGATGCTGAAGAAGATTCGCCACTCCGTCAGATAGATCAGTAGCGCAACCAAGTCGTTTCGCCGCTGCTGGAGTTGAACGTGCTGCCGTTCAGTGATGTCGTAAACACCGATGTGCACTTCTGTGCCGCTCGGCATCCGGCAGGTCAGCTCCTCGCTGATGAAGAAACTTGGGTGGCGCCGAAGTTTTTCCGCGCCGTCGATCGAATCGTGGTCCGTCAGCGTCACCAAGTCCATGCCGCGGTCGCGCAGCAGGGCGTAAACCTCGTCAGGATCGCTGTAGCTTTCGCGGCAAATCTTGTTGAAGAATGGCGTGGTGCAAGCGCCCGAAAAATAGGAGTGAATATGCAGGTCACATTTCACATGACAATTTTGGAATGGCAGCGTTACAGCCAGATGACGCCTGTGCAAAACTTGCGTAACTCATAGATATTGCATTGTTTAGGCAACCTTCCTGTTTTTTAACGGATTTGTAACCCGCGTTGGCGCAAGGTTTGCCACCATTGGGATCAAGATGAAGGGGTTCGACATGAAGAAGATCGAGGTAGCCTTCTTCGACGCCGGCGGCGGCCATCGCGCGGCGGCCACGGCTGTCGAGATGGTCATCCAGGCGCAGCAGCGCCCCTGGGAAGCGTGCCTCACCAATCTACAGGAGCTTCTCGACCCCACCGATATTCTCAAGAAGTACGCCGGCATCCGTATTCAAGATTTTTACAATTCCATGCTGCGCACAGGGTGGACGCTCGGCAGCACCGAGCTGATGCGTTCGCTGCAAGTGATCATTCGCGCTTATCGCCGGCCGATTGTGCGGATTCTGAAAGCGCACTGGAAGGAAACGCAGCCCGACATGCTCGTTTCCGTGGTGCCGCACTTCAATCGCGCGCTGTTTGAAAGCTTTCGCGCCGTGTTTCCGGACCGTCCATTTGTCACTATCCTCACTGATATTGCAGACTATCCGCCGCATTTTTGGCTCGAGCGCCAGAAACAATACGCAATTTGCGGCTCGCAGAAGGCCGCCGAGCAGGCTGCACAATTGGGTTATTCCGCCGAGCGTATCTTTCAGGCCTCGGGGATGATTCTGCACCCGCGGTTTTACGAGCCGCAATCTGCCGATCGCGCGGCCGAGCGGCAGTGCCTGGGATTGCATCCCACTCTCCCGACGGGCTTGGTGCTTTTCGGAGGCCACGGCAACCGGGCTATGTTGGACATCGCGGAGCGGCTCGATGAGTCTGAGCTCGAGCTGCAATTGATTCTGCTGTGTGGGAAGAACGAAGTCCTCGCCAAGGAATTGCGCGAAAGACGGTGGCGCGTGCCGCACGTGATCGAGGGTTTTACGAAGGAAGTTCCCTATTACATGCACCTTTCCGACTTTTTCATCGGCAAGCCGGGACCCGGCAGCCTCTCCGAAGCGCTATCGAAACAGTTGCCGGTGATTGTAGAGTGCAATTCGTGGACCCTGCCACAGGAGCGCTATAACGCGCAGTGGATCAAAGAACGTAACGTGGGAATCGTGTTGCGCAGCTTCCGCAAGATCGTTCCCGCCGTCACCGAACTCCTCGAGCCGGAGAAATTTGGAGAATTTCGCGCAAACACCACCCGTCAGCCCAACCGCGCCATCTTTGAAATCCCGGATTTTCTCGATCGGATATTTCAGCGGGAGGCAGACTCGGCAAGGCTCTTCCCCCAGGCCCGGAATACTTCCGCGCCGGGGGCCAAGGTGCGCTCCTCGGTCGGATAGTCCACGTGGTAGAGCCCAAAGCGTGTTCGAAAACCCTCGGCCCATTCGAAATTGTCCACCAGCGACCAATAGAAATATCCGCGCACCGGAATCCCCCGGCGCGCGGCTTCCGCCACGGCTTCCAGATGCGATTGGATGTAAACGCCACGGCGGTTCCCTGCCGCGTCCGCGATACCATTTTCCGTGATGTAGATCGGCAGATGGTAGCGCGACCACACATCTTGAAGCACACGCCTCAAACCATCTGGATAAATGGACCAAGTCATATCGCTGACGTTGTCCGAGCCGGATGTCCGCTCGAACGCTGGCGGAAAACCCGACGAGAAATGAAACAAAAAGCGCGTGTAGTAATTCACGCCATAGAAATCGGCCGAACCCGCAAGTCCCTCGATCGGCTCATCCACGCTGGGGATTCCGGGCACCGAAAGCCGCGCCCGCCCCGACACAATGGCATCATAGAACGACCAATCGAACGCCTTGCGTACCGTGTAACTGCTGGCCCAATCCAGCAGGCTCCACCGCGAAGCCGGATCGGCGATGATCATGTTCACAGCGACGCCGACCTGCGCGCCAGGCGCCAGGCGGTGCAGCTCACCCGCTGCGGCCGCATGCGCGCGCAGTAGCCCCACAAACGCTTCTACGGCGTGCTCAGGCGATCTTTCGCCGGGCGGCCAGCGTCCATCCAGATAGCCGAGCGTCATCTGTACGTTTGGTTCGTTGAGCGTGCACCACAGGCGCACCTGCGGCCCCAGGCGGCGCGCTGCTTCCGCCGCAAATCGCCCAAAGCGTGAAGGAAACTCCGGCGCGCGCGCGCCGCCTCGCGCTGCCAGCCACGCAGGAAGGGTGAAGTGCAACAGCGTGACCATCGGCTCGATGCCCGCCGCGCGGAGCTCGTGGATTTCGTCCTGGTAATGCGCCCAGGCCGCGTCGTCCCAAACTCCCTCTTGCGGCTCGAGCCGGCTCCACTCGATTGAAAAGCGATACGCGTTCGCACCAACGTCCTGCATCAGCTTGATATCCTGAGGAACGCGGTTCCATTCATCCGAAGCGCGCCCGCTCTTGTCGCCTTCGGCGATACGCCCCGGTTCCTGTTCGAACGCCGACCAATCGTTCCGCGTGTTGCCGCCCTCCACTTGGTGCGCCGCGGTCGCGGTGCCCAGCAGGAACCCGCGAGGCAGAGGTTCGGGCATAGGCAACCCCGCCGCATGCGTACCAGTACGGTGAATCCGGTCCGGGTTCAGCCCGGAAAGCACGAGGCAGGCCCCCAGATAGGCCGCTACGAGAGCGCCAATGGCGAGCACTCCGATGTGAATGATTCCGCGGCGACGCATGGAGCCTTAGTGTCTCCTCATCCAGCCAAACGCTTTTACTGCCGGCTCACGGCACAGATTCACGCGCAAACAGCAATTTTAAAATTTAACACGAAACCGCAATCGGCCGCGTCAACATCGTCAGAAAATTTCACCAAATTGTTGCAGCAGTACAGGACACCATCAGCGGCTTCGTAAGCGCTTCGTTGCGATCCTTCTTCCCGGCACTTCTTTCCGCCCAAGCATTGAAAAAGCGCGCGTCTCCGCATAGTCTTGTGGCTCGAACCTTGCTGAGGGCGGAATGAAAACGCGCGTCATCGAGATCGGACCTGTACGGGTCGGCGGCAATTTGCCGTTGGTGCTGATCGCCGGACCTTGCGTGATCGAAAGCGAAGCGCACGCCATGAAAATGGCGGAACAGATTTCTGCGATTGCCGCCGAGTTTCGGATGCCCTACATCTACAAGTCTTCTTATGACAAGGCGAATCGCACCTCGGCCACATCGTATCGTGGACCCGGAATGAAGGAAGGCTTACGCGTGCTGCGGAAGATCGCGGAAACCTTTCACTTGCCGATTCTCACCGACGTGCACGAAGCCGCACAGGTTGCAGCGGCCGCTGAGGTTTGCGACGTGCTGCAGATTCCCGCTTTCCTCGCGCGGCAGACGGATTTGATCGTCGCGGCGGCGAAGTCCGGCCGCGTGGTGAACCTGAAAAAGGGGCAATTCCTCGCGCCGTGGGAGATGGCGAACGCCGTCGAGAAAGCCGTACGCGCGGGCAGTGAAAAGATCCTGCTGACCGAGCGCGGCGCGTCGTTTGGCTACCAGAATCTCGTTGTGGACATGCGCTCTTTTCCCATCATGGCGAAGACCGGATTCCCCGTGATCTTTGACGTTACGCATTCCGTGCAACTCCCCGGCGGCGAAGGAAAGTCGAGCGGCGGCCAGCCCGAGTTCATCGAGCCGCTCGCGCGCGCGGGGGTGGCGATTGGGGTGGATGGAGTGTTTCTCGAGGTGCACGACAATCCCGCGAAGGCGCTTTCTGACGGAACGAATGCGCTGCCGCTCGAGCAAGCTGCGCGGGCTGCTTTCGCGCCTCGTGGAATTGGCGTCGCTGGCGCGGCGCTGGAGTGACGCATGAGCCTCGATACCGCGCGGCGCGTGCTGCGAATTGAGGCCGCCGCCATCGAAGATCTGTGCGCGCGCCTCGATGAACGCTTCGACCGCGCCGTCGAGCTGCTATTTCAGTGCAAAGGTCGCGTCGCCGTGACGGGAATGGGGAAATCGGGGCTGATCGGGCGCAAGATTGCAGCGACGTTTTCGAGTACGGGCACGCCGTCGTTCTTCCTGCATCCCGCGGAAGCGCTGCATGGCGATCTCGGGATGCTTATGCGCGAGGATGTTGTGCTGGCCGTTTCGTATGGCGGGGAGACCGAGGAAATTGTCGCGTTGCTGCCCACATTGCAGCGAAACGAGATTTCGCTGATCGCGCTGACGGGACAGCCGGCATCAACGCTGGCGAAGGCGAGCCGCGTTGCGCTCGACGTCAGCGTGAAAGAAGAGGCCTGTTCGCTGAATCTCGCGCCGACGGCTTCCACGACGGCGGCGCTGGCGATGGGAGACGCTCTGGCCGTTGCCCTGCTCGACCGGCGTGGCTTCAGTCCGGCGGATTTTGCCGATTTGCATCCGAGTGGGCGTCTGGGCAAGAAGCTGATGCGCGCTGAGGCGCTGATGCACTCAGGCGATGCGCTGCCGCATGTATCGCCAGACGCAAAGATGCCGGATGTGATCTACGAGATGAGCAAGAAGGGCTTGGGCATGACCACCGTGATCGAGCCGGATGGCAAGCTCGCTGGAATCGTCACCGATGGCGACCTCCGCCGGCTGATGCTGAAGCGCAAGAGCGAAACCCTGGAATTGACGGCCGGCGAGGCGATGACGCGCCATCCCGCGACCATTGGTCCGCGCGAACTTGCGAGTTCGGTGCTGAGCCTGATGGAACAGCGCAAGATCACCAGCATAGTCGTGGTGGACGCGGAGGGCCGCGTCTGCGGCGTTGTGCACCTGCACGACTTGTGGACGCTGGAAGTCTTCTAGTATCGCTGCCCTGGCGTAAGGCGCCTACTCGTGGCGCAGCGCCGTCATCGGATCCACGCGCGACGCACGCCACGCCGGTAAGCACGCAGCAACCATAGCGGCGATAAGCAACACTGCCGCAGAACCGGCAAGGGTCACCGGATCGCGAGGCGTCAGCCCGAAAAGCAAAGTGCTGAGCAGGCGCGTGCCGGCCACTGCTGCCGCCACACCTACCGCGACCCCGATTCCCGTAACCAGTAGCGCCTCCGCTAGCACCAACCGCAGGACGTCCCTGCGCTGCGCTCCAAGCGCCATGCGGACGCCGATCTCGCTGGTGCGCCGCGCGACGTTGTAGGAAAGCACGCCGTAAAGTCCGATGCACGCGAGCACTAGAGCAAGAACCCCAAAGAAGGCGGACAGCCGCGCCGTCAACCGATCCCTGACCAGCCCGCGATCGACCAGTTGGGGAATGGTTTGAATATCGAGAGCGTCCAGCGTGGAATCGGCGTCTCTTGTGATACGCCGCAGCTCGGCAACAACCGCTGCGGGATTGCCGCCGTAGCGAACTTCAAAGAAGGATGAGCCTGGCGCGTCCAGTGCATGAAAGTAGGGCACGTAAAAGCGGCGAGGCGTTTCTTCGTGCAAATCGTCGGACTTGACATCGGCGACTACACCCACGATTTCGAAACCGGGCTTCGTTCCTCGATAGTCCACGCTCAGCCGTTTTCCAATGGGATTTTTATTGCCTAAGAAATACTTGGCAAAGGATTGATTCACCCAGCAAGCCGGAGCGCCCGTAGCGTCATGTTCATCTACGTCGCGCCCGGCAAGGACCGGTATGCCGATCGTGGCAAAATACTTTGGACCGATCTCGTCAAACTGGGCGTCCATGTCCTGCCCGGCTTTGGGTGGGTAGCCAGCGATCTCAATTGGGTCCTCCGAATCACTTCCATAGAAGAGTCCATTGTCCGACAACGTCACACCGCGCACGCCCGGAACCGCGGCGAACTTTGGTAGGAGTTGCTGATATAGTTGGGAAACTGCGGCGCCCTTATAACCCGCTACACCTGGACTCATGTGAAACAACAGCATGCCTTGCGGATCGTAGCCGAGCGGAACTGAACTGAGCTTCTGCAGGCTGCGCACGAAGAGGCCCGCGCAAACAAGCAGCAACAGCGAGATCGCGACTTGTGCTCCGACCAGCAGCTTGCCCATCGGAAATCGAGTTTCCCCTTGCACGTCGCCGGAAATCGAACGGGACGACCCCCGCAACACATCGCTCAAATTCAACCTGGTGGCGCGCAGCGCCGGAGCAAGACCAAAAAGAATTCCCGTGAACAGGGAAACGCCAAGCGCAAAGAGCAGCACGGAAGTATCAGGATGAATGTCGAGCGGAACAGCCGTAGCCGAAGTGGAAACCATGTGGAGAAGCAGCCGATCGGCCCAATACGCAAGCCCGATCCCGGCGAGCCCGCCGATTCCCGCCAGCAAAACGCTTTCGGTGAGGAGTTGGCGTACCAGGCGTCCACGGCCAGCGCCCAGCGCCACGCGCAGCGTGATTTCCCGCTGCCTTGCGTTTGCGCGCGCGAGCAGCAGATTCGCCACGTTCGCCGCGGCGAGCAACAACAGCAGTCCGACCAGCCCCATCATCACTTCTAGAGGAGCGGAGTATTCGCCACGAAGCGCAGAGAGACCTCGGCTGCCGTTGTGCAGCACGATGAAATTGCTGAACATCTCGCGTTTCTTGTCTTCACTCGAGATACTGCCAGCTTCAAAATGCAGGATCTGCTGAAACGTCACGTTGATCGAAGCGCGCGCCTGCTCGACGCTGATGCCCGGCTTCAGCCGACCCACCACTTGCAGAAACATGGTCTTCGCGAATGCGCCCGGCTTCCATGTGAGCCAGTCGCTTCCGGGTGCAATCTCCTGCTGCATCATAATCGGCACCCAAATGTCCGGCGACTCGCCGACCGTAATGCCGGTGAAGTCCGGCGGCATCACGCCGACGATATCAAATATGGTCTGCCTGATACGGAGTTGCCGGCCGACCGCGGCGCGATCTTGCTGCATCCTTCGCTGCCAAAAGGCATAGCTAATCACTGCTACTGGGTGCGCCCCGAGGCCCTGGTCAACCTCCGGACCGAACGTCGTGCCCTCGAGAGGCTCAATCCCAAGCACAGACCAGTAAGTTCCGCTGACCATGCTGATTTTGGCCGGGCTTCCCACCTCCGATGAGTTGCTACCCACCGAGACATTTGCCGTTCGGAGCGAACTACACGCGGCAAATACCCCAGAGAAAACCTCGTTCTGGTCGCGCAGCCCTTCAAATTCGTGCTCGGTAAGCATGATCCGCTCGCCGTCCGAGCTTCCGACCCACACGCCCTCTTCCTCGGGATCGGTAAGCACGACGAGTTGTTGCGGATCGCGCACCGGGAGTGTACGCAACAACACGGCATTAATTACGCTGAAGATGGCCGTGTTCGCGCCGATACCGAGCGCCAACGTGAGAATCGCCACGCACGTGAACCCGGGATTCTGCCGAAGCATGCGCAGCGCGTAGCGCACGTCCATCAGAAAATTCTCTCCGGTAGCCCAGCGCCAAACTTCGCGGCCGCTTTCTTCGGTAAGCGTCATGTTGCCAAACTCCCTTCGAGCCGTATCTTCCGCTTCCTGCCGGGACATTCCTCCGGCGACCAGCTCGTCCATCTTTTCGCGCAAATGCTGCGCGATCTCCTGGGAGAGATCGTCGTAAACACGCCGCCGTTTAAAAAGATGCTGGATCCAATTCATGGCTGCTCCGGTGGGTTGTTCGGGTCATTCATAGCGAAGGGCGATCATTGGGTCCACCCGCATGGCCCGGCGCGCGGGCAGATAGCTGGCAAAGAGAGCCACGGCAAACAGTGCGGCTACGGCAAGCACGGCGGTCAACGCATCCCTGGCTTGCACGCCAAAGAGGAACTGTTGCGTGAGCCGCGTGGCCCAATAGGAAGCCAACGCGCCCGCGGTGACGCCTGCCGCGAGCAAAGCGGCGACGTCTCCCATCACCAGCCGCAAAACCGAGCCGGGGTTGGCGCCCAGCGCCATGCGTATGCCAATTTCGTGAGTTCGCTGCGAAACGACGTAGGCCATGACCCCGTACAAGCCAATGGCCGTGAGCAACAGCGCCAGCCCTCCGAAGAACGCCGAAAGCGTCGCCAGCAGCCGCTCCTGCACGAGCGTGTCGTCCACTTGCCGCTCAAGCGTGACGAATTGCAGCGACGCGGCTTTGTTCACCCCCGCCATCGCGTCGCGCACAGATGGAATCACGGAATTGGGATCCACGGCGGCGCGAAGCTCGAAATTGCTGAAGTTCGGCAAGTCCTTCACCTGGGCGGCCGGGAAATAGGCAAACGGCGGAGCTGGCTCGCGAAGGGACGACTCGTACTTGGAATCCTTCACAATGCCCACGATCTGCAAGGTTTGAGCGTCCGCTTTGGGCGGATCGCCGATGCGGAAATACTTTCCAATCGGATTCGCGTTCGGGAAGAAGTGTTGAGCCACGGTTTCATTGACGACCGCGACTGGCGGAGAACTCAACGTATCGTTCGCATCGAAAGTTCTGCCTGCCAGCAATGGTGTTCGCATCGTGGAAAAATATCCCGGTGTGATCCAATTGAAATAAACTTCGGGATCTCCACTGGAAGGGTTCTGGCCGCCATCCACTTGAATACTGTTGCTCCACATGTAGCCGAAAAGCGGGGTAAACCAGCACTGACTAACGGAGGCAACCCCCGGAATTGCGCCCAGCCGCTCGAGCATTTGCCCGTAAGTGGACAAGCGCGCAGTCTCCGGAATATTGGCGTTCTCGATGTTCGTCGAGACTAGCAAGACGTTCTTGGCGTCGAATCCGAGATCGAGCGTCAGCAGATTTCGGAACGTGCGCACAAAGAGCCCTGTACCTACCAGAAGAATCAGCGACAGTGCCACCTGCACGCTCACAATCAGGCGCCCCGAGAGGAACCGCGACCGGCCCTCATCGCCCTGGCGATCGCCTCCCTTCATCGCCGATGCGAGTGAAACGCGCGTCCCGCGAAACGCAGGCAAGACGCCGAAGAGCAGCCCGGTAAGAATCGCGATCCCCGCCGTGAAGAGCAGAACTCCGCGGTTCATCGAGAGATCGAGAAACACCTTCACACGATTGGTGGACACCATACGCACGAGCAGCGCTTCACCCCAGCGGGCGAACAGGAGGCCGAGCAGAGCTCCCGCCGTCGAAAGCAGGATGCTTTCAGTAAGCACCTGCCGGATCAAGCGGGCGCGCGACGCTCCAAGCGAGAAACGTACGGCGATTTCTTTCTGGCGCGCCGCCGAGCGCGCCAGCATCAGGCTAGCAATATTGGCGCAAGCGATCAGCAGCACCAAGCCAACCACGACCATGAGCGCTTCCAGCGGCCGCGTGTACCGCCGCCGCAGGAATGAGAGGCCCGTTCCGGCTGGCGACGTTGTGAAGGTCCACGAGCGAAAGTCTTGTTGCGAGGCAGGTCTCCAATTCGGCTCCACAGACTCCGCGAGAATCTGGGGTGCGAGCACATTCAGGCCCGCCGCAGCTTGCTCGGGACTGACGCCGGGCTTAAGGCGGCCCATGATTGTCAGCCACCAACCGGGGCGCTCGTCCAGCAGTGACTGCTTCCCCGCGATAATGGCTTCCGCACACATAGGAATGGCAACATCGAAATGTTGGCCGACATCGGTTCCGAAGAAAGCCGGAGGAGTAACACCAATCACTGGAAATGAATGGCCATCGAGACGAATCGGACTGCCGATGGCGCTCTCCGCCCCGCCGTAATGCTGCTGCCAGAAGCCGTAGCTCAAGACCGCCGCGCCGGGGCAGCCGCGGCGGTCATCTTCGGCAGTTAGCAGACGGCCAACGGCCGGAGCTACGCCGAGCGTGTTGAAATATCCCCCGCTGACGTAAAGGCCGTGAACGTTTTCCGCTTCGCCCCCATTGGCTAGATTGAAGTCCAGTTGAGACCAAGCAAAGACGCCGGAAAAGACGGTCTGATGGTCGCGGACCTGTTCCCACAGAGGATTCGTAAAGACCTCCTGAGGGCGGTTTGGCGCCTTGGGGCGGCGCATCGCCACCTGCGCCAGTTCATCTGGCTTCTGCACCGGAAGCATCCGCAGCATCACGGAATCGAGCAAGCTAAAGATGGCCGTGTTCGCGCCGATGCCGAGCGCGATAGAAAGCAGCGCCACACAGGTGATGGCCGGAGTTTTGCGCAGCATGCGCGCACCAAAGCGAATGTCGGCGAGGAAACTCTCCACGGTGGGCCACTGCCAGACTTCGCGGCTGCGTTCTTCGGTGAGCGTCATGTTGCCAAACTGCTTGCGAGCCGCGGCCTCGGCGTCTGTTCGCGTCATGCCGCTGGCGACAAGCTCGTCAATTTTTTCCTCGAGGTGCTCCTGCATCTCTTCGGAGAGATCGTTGTAGAGCTTTCTCCGAGTGAATATCTGTTGGAACCAGTTCATGGCCGCTCCGGCGCAAGCACGCGTGTAATTCCGTCGAGCATGCGTTCAAAGCTCGAGACCTCACGTTCGAGGTGTTTGACGCCGGCGGGCGTCAGCTTGTAAACCCGCACGCGGCGATTTGTGGCGGAGATGCCCCATTCGGCCTTCACTAGACCTTCCTTCAGAAGGCGCTGGAGCGCAGGGTAGAGCGAGCCCTCCTCGATCTGAAGCAGATCGTTCGATATGCGCTTGATGTGCTGCACGAGCGCGTACCCGTGCAAGGGCTGCCGCTTCAGCGTGCGCAGAACCATCATTTCGAGAGCGCCGGGAAAAAGGTCGCGTTGTTCGGTTGTCTTCAAGTTCGCTCCAGAGGCTAGATCGCAATAGGCCTAGAGCAAACTAGTATAGAATCGGGCGCGAGTCAAGCCTTCAAAACGGAACCAGAGAAACGAGGGCGCGGGAGCGTTCGCTCGCAAACGGTGGCGAGTAAGATTAGAAGTTGGAAGCCGGAAGCACGCCGCTGGTAACCAAATCCTTCAAAGCCAGGAAGCAGGACTCGTCTAAGGCGTGCGGCACTTCCTTGCCGATGATCTCGATGACTTTTTCCATGGGTAGGCCGTCGCGATACGGGCGCTTGGCGGCGAGCGCGTCGTAGATATCGGCAATCGTCAGCGCCCGAGCGGCGGGCGGCAGTTGCGTGCCGCGAAGATTGCGGAAATAGCCGGAGCCGTCGAGCTTTTCGTGGTGAGCAGCTGGCGATAAACGCAAGATGGTGAAAGCCGGAGATGCGTTCGAGAATCCGCTGCGTGTAATAGGGATGCAGGCGAACCGTTTCCCATTCCTGCGCCGTGAGCTTGCCGGGCTTATCGAGGATTGAGTTGGGCACGCTGAGCTTGCCGATATCGTGCAGGAGCGCGGCGCGCCGCAAGACCGGAATTTCTTTCGCGGGCACTCCGATACGCTCGGCAACGAGCAGAGCAACATGCGTCACTCCGCGCGAATGGCGATGCGTGAAGGGGGACTTCACGTCAATGATTTCGGCGAACGCGTCGCAGACATTGTCCACCACGTCATCTTCTATGGTGATGGAGTTGCCCTCCATCTCGATTGCCAGGATGCGTTCGCGGGCCGCTCCATCGAGAATGGATTTCCAGAGATCTTCTTCCTTCTCGAGAGGAAGCGCCGCACGCACCAGATTTGGATCGAACCAGGTGCCGCTGCGCTGCTCGATCACGCGAAACGCGTCGTAAGCGCCATTCAAGGCGGTGAAAACCTCGATCGTCTGGCAGAGATTCATGATGCGTGCAAAGAGCGGGATTTCTTCCCCGCGGCTGCCTTCGGGGTAGCCTTTCCCGTTCCAGTGCTCATCGAGCGAGTGAATCGCTTGCGCGGTGCGCTCGGAAAGTCCCAGGCGGCGGGCAATCGTTGCCCCGCGTGTACAGCGAGTTTCGATCAACTCCAGCGTCTGGCTGTCGCGGTTCTTGACGATATTCGCCATGGTCAAGATGCGCTCGAGAGTGGACTTGCCGGGCATGACGTTCCGCAGCAGATACTGCAGACCTTCGAAGGTCGTGCGGCTCCAGTCGGTGGTCTTGACCTCGCGCTTCGCTTTCAGGTCATCGCCACCGAAAATTTCAAACATGCGGCTGGCGTTGCTGCTGCAGCCTGCATCTTTCAGGAGAAGCGCATAGAAAAGGTCCTGCTGATCTTGCTGAGGCAGACCGAGAATGCGCGCAAGGCGCATGCCGATCAGGCAGGAGTTCACGGAATGGCCCATGGGCTGGCCTTCGGTCAGGTCGAGTGCAAACGAAAGCGCCGAAACAATATCCGGCATACGCAGACCGGAGCCAGTTTCGACGAGCGTTTCTACACGTGTACCCATGCTTTTTGAGGATAAGGCAGGGGGTAGAGCTAAAGAACCGGGCGACCGGGCAATTGCTGCGGAAGAGCCACTGTACTTCAGGACATCTCAGCCTCAATCGCCGGCTGAGCTGGCGGCGGAGATGGGTTCCGATTCCAGTGCGGCCGGAGAGAGCAAGCTGGCGGCGCGGGTGCGGCGCAAGCCTTCGAACCATTCCATGCCGGGCAGCTTCGCGATCGTCGCGTCAATGCGGGCGGCGACCTGTTCGCCCTGCGCGTCACCGAGAATGTAGCGTCCGATCCATTCGACCTCGGAATCGGGCTTCACGCCTTCGCCGACGGGCATCCAGAAATGCTTTAGCACGAAACGCGTGAGCCGCTGGGCATTCGCGTGCTCAAGATGGGTGCGCGCCTTGTTGTAGTAGAAAGAGAAATGCCGGCGCTCATCTTTCGCGAGACGCCGCAGAATCTCGGCGAGCAACGGGTTTGTGGTACGGGCGGCAAGGATGCCGTAGCCTTCGAGCGTCGTCAGCTCCGAAATGCCGCCCCAGGTGAGATAGACCGCGTGAAAGTGGCGCGACATTTGGCAGATCAGCGATGCGCCAAGGCCTTCGAACCATTCGCGCCACGAGGTTTGCTGTTGCACTTCTGCGCCGCGCATCGGAGATACCTGCACGCCGGAGGCTTCCAGGAAGAGACGCAGCGCGCGGCTGTGAAAAAATTCTTCGTAAGCCCAGCAGCTCAGGAAGGCTGTGGTCTCTGGATCGCGAATCGCGCAGGTTGAGAGAATGCCCTTCAGATAGACGATGGTGTGTCCTTCGATGTCCATCATGTAGGTAAGGCAGCGAATCTCATTGGCCGTCAGCGGATACTGGCGGGCCTCGGAAAAGTCAAGGTCGCTCACGTCTACTTTGCGCGAGTTCTTTAGATAGCGTTCGAGATCGAAGCCATTTTCCATGGTTCATTGCCTCGCAAGAGATCCCACACCCGTTTATACGGAAAAGAACGCCGATTTGGATGACATGGACGCGCTAGCCCGGTCTGGGCAAACGGCAGCGGTAGCAGCCTGCGGTGGGGAGACATGATAGCCTAGCAACGGAGGAAAACGCATTGCCGCGCACAGGCGTGAAACCTACTGCACGAGTACTCCGACGCGCGAAGAAGATTCGCGTGCTGCTGATGGACGCAGATGGAACGTTGACGGACGGCCGCGTCTGGCTCGTTTCGCAACCGGACGGCACGGCGACCGAAATGAAGTGCTTTGACGCGCAGGACGGCGCCGGGCTAACGCTGGCCGCTACGGCGGGCATCCGCACCGGCGTCATCACCGGGCGCGAGTCACCCGCGATGCGCCGCCGGGCGAAAGAAGCCCGAATCGAATTTGTGTATGAGGCGTGCCCGGTGAAGATTCCCGCGTATGAAGAAATCTTGCGAAAAACCGGCGTATCCGATGAAGAGGTCGCCTATGTCGGCGATGATCTGCCGGACATTACCGGTGATGGCGCGCGTAGGGCTGGCTGTTGCGGTGGCCAACGCCGTGCCGGAAGTGAAGCGCGCCGCGCATTACGTGACGAAGCGCGAAGGCGGCCGCGGCGGCATCCGAGAGACCATTGAACTGATCCTCAAAGCCCAAGACATTTGGGAAAAGATGATCAGCAAGGCGCGTGCTTGACAAGACTTGACAGAGATCTGGCGCGCGGGGCGATTGCTGTCGTGCCCCGCGCTGAGGTGAAAGGCCAACCATGCATCCGTGGCACGATGTTTCACCCGGGCCCGATGTACCGAGGGAGTTTCAGGCGCTGATTGAGATTCCCCTCGGATCGAATGTGAAGTATGAGCTCGACAAGGCCACCGGTCTCATCAAGGTGGATCGCATCATTCATTCCGCGGTTTTCTACCCTGCAAACTATGGATTTATTCCGCAGACGCTGGCGGAAGATAACGACCCGCTCGACGTGTTGGTGTTGTGCCAGGAGCCGGTGCTGCCGTTGGCGCTGATTCGCGCACGGACCATTGGGTTGATGACGATGCTTGATTCCGGCGTTTCCGACGACAAGATCATCGCTGTGGCGACGCACGATCCGGAGTTCAATCCATATCTGGAGGCCGGAGACCTACCGCCGCATCGCGTGCTGGTGCTGAGACGATTCTTCCAGGACTACAAGCAGCTTGAAGGAAAACAGGTTCAGGTCGAGGACATTCGTCCGGCTTACGCGGCTCTGAGCGTGGTAGAAAAAGCCCTCAAGCGATATCAGGAAGCGTACCCGAAGTAAAACGACTACTTTATTTCCACCGGAATCGTCGACGCGGACATTTTTCCGTCGGTCGCTTGTTGAGTGACCGCGCGAAGTTGATACGCGCCGGGAGCCGCTTCCAGAAAGAGTTTCGCGTTCAATCCGTTGAGCATCAGGTGGTCGAGCGTGCCGTCCTTGAGCGCCAAATTCATCGCTCCTTCCTTACCGGTGATGAAGTTTCCTTTTTCGTCTAGAAGCGCCATTAAGAATGTGAGCTTCTGCACGCTGCGGTCTTTCTGTTTCTGAAACTCCAGCTTTTTTATATCGATATGGATGCCTACCCATAAGATCGGCTGGCCCGATTTGTCGCGGCCGGATTCCGCCGTGATTTCGTCCGGTGCGTCGGTGGGCGCATCCGACGCGAATAGCTCCTTGTCGAGCTTTTCTTGGGACGTTGGCGGAGCCGTGGCGGCTGCTTTCTCAGACTCCTTCGTCGGCGCAAAATAGCCGGGGCGCGCCAGCACAAACGGGTAGCTCTGCCCGTTCAACTCTACTTTCAATTTGTGGTACCTCCCGTCCGGCTTCAAATTGTCGGGCGAAAAGGAAAGAAGATAGGCCACCTCGGGCGCATCCGCCAAGCGGTGGAATCCAGCGCCGAGGTCATTTCGGTTGTGGAAAAACGTGCCCCCGGTGGATGACGAAAGGTCGTCCATGGAGGCAGCGTCCGCTGCCAACCTCTGCCCCCGAACGACGGAATCATACATAAGCAAGTACGGAGATTCATAAGCGGTATCTTTATTGATTTCCTTCACGCCTTCCACACCGCCGCCAGGACCTTCCGCATAGAGACCTTTCACGTCAAGCGAGTTGATCACCACACCGGAGTGAAGCGCTAAACTGATGATCGAGTCTTGCGCTAGACCCAATATGTCTCCTCCATTCAAGTAACCCGGAGAGGCAACGACCAAGATGCGCTCCCCGGGCATCTGTCCAAGAAACTGCACCACCCCTCGAAGCGAAGCCAGTGTGAGTTGTGATGTGTCCCTCGCAAGGTCCCAGGTCTGTTCCGATTTCGCGGTTATGGTTTCGTCGGCTCCCTTTTGGCAGGTCGGGTCGTCGGTGGCGCCGTCGCATTGGCAGCGGATTGCCTCTTCATGAACCTGTTGCTGCGTTACGACGTCGAGATGATTCACAATCAAATAGGCCTGATACGGAGTGATCTTGGGGCATCCGGAAAGACCGTTGGCAGACATGCGGGGATGCGATTGAATATGCGAGATCGCGTCGAGGACTTTGCTTGAATCATCGGTGAAATCCTGGCTGATCGTTGAGGATCCCGTGAACACCGCAAGCCGGTCGCCGGGTTCGACGCCATTCTTTACGAGCCCCTCCGCTGCAAGTTTCGCGCGGACCATGTCTCCGGATTCTGTGTGGATGTCGTCAAAATAGATGGCGACAAATCGCGGCGGCAGGGGGGCGCTGGCCTGCTCCGGTGGCGCCGTGGAAGGAGTTGCCGCGGGGGCCGCCGCAGACGGTTGTGCCGGCTCAGGGGCGTTCGCGAATTTCTCGATGGAAAACCCCGAGATGTTTTGCGGCTTTCCGTTATCGAGAATCCGAAAAGAGCTTTGCTTCAGATCGGCAACCGTTTGGCCCTTTCCGTTGCGCACCACCACTCCCACTTCAACCAATTGAGTGTTCACTCGGAGCACGGTTTGCGCAGGTGGTGTATAGGGGCGGCTGCTGACGCGGATCTCGTCCGAACCGGCTTGGCCCCACACGAGCAAGGCGCCTGTGGAAAGCCACAGCAGCGCGCACAAGCTTTTGAGCGCAACGTGGCGGAGGGAGTCGCCTCGCGCAAGGTTTGAAGAGCGAGTCATTATGGCCCTCCTGATCCCATAAGGTGATTCCGACTGACCCATCCAGATTGGACCAATACACACGCTGCCCTACTGAATAGTTGACTGTCAACCTGTGAATCTCGCTTCCGGCGCCCCCGAATGGCTAGAACTGTTTCAAGGTACACTCGATCTCCTGATCCTTCAAACGTTGCGGTGTGGGGAACCATGCACCCCTACGGTATTATGAAGTTCATTGAACAATCCTTGTGCGGGACCTTTTGCATTGATCATGAATAGGAAGAATGTGTGACACCAGCTTCTCCATTCCGGCAGCACGAAATCATCGAGCCTCGCATGGCTCGCATTCCCGAGGGATGGTTTTGGATGGGGTGCGAGGCGGGGCGGGATGATGAGAAACCTCTCCACCGCGTTTGGGTGGACGCATTCGAGCTGGCGGCCTATCAGGTCACAAACGAGGAGTACGAATGCTTTCTCGCCGCGACGCAGCGGCCGGCGCCTCTGCACTGGGACGATTCGAATTTCAATCACTCACGGCAGCCGGTCGTGGCCGTCTCCTGGTTTGATGCCATCGCGTATTGCGAATGGCTCTCGCGCCCGAGCGCCCACGTATATCGGCTGCCCACAGAAGCCGAGTGGGAACGTGCCGCTCGCGGCGGCGCGGAATACGGGTTGTATCCGTGGGGCGATGCGCCCCCGGACCAAGTTCCGGATTACGCCACGCGATGGAAAACGGGACCGGAGCACGTAGGACTCTACGCCCCGAGCCCATACGGCCTCTACAACCTCGGCGACAATGTGCACGAATGGTGCGCGGACTGGTACGACCCCGCCTATTACGCGAATTCACCCGAGCGAAATCCGCAAGGATCCCAAAGCGGAAGCCGCCGCGCCTCGCGCGGAGGGTCTTGGCGGCACCACATTAAAGTGACTCGCACGGCGGCGCGTTCGAGCATCCCTCCTGAGTTCAAGTACGCGGATTACGGCTTTCGCGTCGCGCGATCGGTGATCTCGCCAGGGTAATCGCCACACCCGGGGAAATTTTCCTGTCCAATTGCGACTCCCTTTGCTGGAACGGACCATTCGTTTACAACGGCGAATTCGGCCTGCTTCATACCGCAAGCTGCTGAAGTGTCTACATCCTTTATCGGATGGCCTGGCTTCGCGTCGCGCCGTAAAATCAGAGCGCGCAGAGGAACCTGCCCTGCAGAACGGCCTAGAAGGCCTGACTCACACGGGGTCCAGGAGGCAACATGGCACGTGACGTAGCAAAAAAACAGCAACGGCATGAAGGCGAACGTCACACTGCCAAGCAGCGCCCGAACGAACAGGGTGACTACGGCAGCCCGCAGGGCAGCCCTGAAGATAGCCAGAGCCAAAATCGCGGGAGCGCCGGCATTGGCGGAGAAGAGCGTAAGCCGCACGGTGGCCAAGGCCAGTACGACAGCGAGCAGGGAAAGAGCGATAGTCAGCAGCACGCTCAGGGACATTACTCGGGTCCGGGCAAGACGGAGGACCCCATCGGCCCGAGCCGGGGCCATGAACAGCGCTCGGGGCAGGAGAGCGTGGAACGTATTGACGGAGACGCGCGCTTCGACACGGCCGATCCCGAGGCGACGGACATCAGCAGCCGATCCCGAATCGGGGCCAGTGGCGGGCGGACTAAGCACCAGTAGCCGCGAAAGAGGAACCGCAACGCGTTTGATTCGGCATGGTCAGTGAATAAGCGCTTGGTAGTTTGCCGGTGTCCTTCCCGGCGCAGAAAAGAAACAAATCTCAATTTCAGCCGGAGGTTTCGCAATGAGTGACAATCGTTTGTCTCGGTCTATTCTCGGCTTTTGCGTCGGAATGGGCTTGGGTGCGGTGTTGGGGCTGATTTTCGCGCCGAAATCGGGCGAGGAACTCCGTGGCGATATCGCTGAAGGCGCGCAGCAGCGGCTTGACGCCGCAACGCGACAAGGCCGCAAGTGGGCTCGCCGCGCCAAAGGAGCGGCCAGCGACGTTAGCAGCCGCGTATCCGATGTGAGCAGTCGCGTATCCGATCAGTTGGATGAAGCCATGGATTCGGGCCGAGAGGCGTACGAAGAAGCGCGCACCAAAGCCGCGCGGGCAAGCCACAGCTAAGAGCGTCCGACCCCGCCAATGGTCCCATGCGGTAACAGACGCGCGGCCAAGGAACTCTCGCTCCTTGGCCGCGCTGAACTTTTATTCATTGGCCTCAGCAATGCCCTGCCAGAGCGCGTGCCCAACCGCTGACAATGGATGCAACCCCGGTTCCGAATACTCAAAACAACGCCGGGCGCGTCCAACTCCACCCTTCGCTCATCTCACTTATGATTTCTAACGTCCGGGTCGGCAGTCTGAAAGGAAACCTTCGATGCTACTGATAATCATTATCCTCATCCTTTTGTTTGGGGGAGGTGGTGGCTACTACGGGTACTCCAGGTGGGGTGCAGGCGGAGGACTCGGGATCGTTGGCACGGTCCTGCTCATTGTGTTGGTCCTGTATCTACTTGGAGCGCTTCACTGAGGCGTTTGGCAAGACTGCAAAGAAAAGGAACCGGCGCATCGACCTTGCCGGTTCCTTTTTTGCCCATTTCGTTTGCCTAAAATGCGACGCGGAGTAGGCTCGAAGCTTTCACTGGAACAGCTCCGCGTCGCCCTTGACTAGCCGTTATTGCTAGTGGCGTCCGCCGCCACCGTGGCTTCCGCTCTTGCTGCCGTGTGCACCTTCGTCCTGGGATTCGTCTTTGCGATCACTCTTCTCGGCCTGACTCCGGCCGCCCTGACCACCCTGCGAACCCGCACCGCCTTTGTTGCCGCTCTGGCCGCCTGCAGCACCACGGTCCTGCGTTTGGTTGTTGCCCTTGCCGTCCTGCTCGGTGCCGCCCTGGCTTCCAGGTCTGCCACCATGGCTCTGCTGCGAACCAGATTGACCTTGGTTCTCGCTTCCCTGCTTTGACCCTCCGGACTGGCCCTGCCCGCCCGGCTCGCGGCCCTTCTGCCCACCCTGGTTTCCAGTTTGCTGGCCTTGGCCTTGGTGCCGACCTTGGCCTTGATTTTGGCCCTGGCCCTGATTCTGACCGCGATGTTCGCCCTTATGCTCGTCTCCTGTATTCCCCTGCGTGTTGCCCTTCTGGCCTTGATTCTCCTTATGGCTTTCGCCACGAGTATCCTTCTGGTCTTTCTCTTCTTGTTTTTTCGGTGCATCGCTCGGCATGTTATCTCTCCTAGAATTTGATTTGCACTAGACCGCCAAACGTTCTCCAAACGACAACCATCGCCAACTCACGCGAATCGCGGAGGAAGACTGTAGAGTCTTACGCTCGGGCCGCTCGCGTCTTTGAGGCCTTTCGGGCTGGATTGCGTTCCGGTTGTTCTTCTTCGGAGTCTTCCGAGGCCTGTGCTTCTACGTTGATCTTTCCCGCAAGCTCCGTTAGTTTCTCGTCCGTCTCTTTTTCTTCCTTAAGCGTCTCTTCGAGCAGCTCAACCGCATCCTCTTCACCAAGGAGTTCCGCGTAGGTCCGCACGCAGCCATAGCCTGCGATTTCATAATGCTCCACGCGCTGCGCCGCGGCGATCAAGCCGGCATCCAACTCCTCCGCCTCGGGGTCTTCCTTGATCATTTCGCTGCCTTCCTCGATCAGCCCTTCCATACCCTTGCATTTCTTGCCCTTAGGGCTCTCGCCGAGGGCTTTAAAGATCTCATCGAGACGCGAAACGTGACCGCGCGTCTGCTCCAGATGCTCTTCAAAGCCAGCCTTCAGGTCCTCCGAATCGGCAGCCTTCGCCATTTTCGGCAGAGCCTTCACCAATTGATTTTCTGCGCTGTACAAGTCCTTCAGTTCGTCTATGTACAGCCTCCGCAGCGCATTCTTTTCCATGTAGCTCTCCCCTATCCAAATTTGGGCTTGAGTGTCCGTTCACTTGCGGCGGGCCTCAGAAGTTGCGGCCCCCAAGAAAACTGGGCACGCATCTTGGCCATCGTGCCTCCGGCCACAAATATGAGCCATCGGTTAAAGGGTGTAAGGCGGCGCGGCGCTTGCCGTAGTACGCGTCTACGACGCTTATCCTGCCTTCTTCTGCGTACCGTGCACACGGTAAGGAGAATTGGAACAGCGGATGCCGATAGAGGATGTAGAGGGCAGATCAGAGGGAGTCCGGTTTGAACTCTTTCAGGTCGCTAGGGATCGTCTGTCCCGGCTAGAGTTAGAGCTAGGGCTTTTGTCACCGCCGGTTTGGAAGACGTGGCTGGTCACGCGGGCGCGACAATTTCATTCGTGCTCGGTAAACCGAGCACTCTCGGTATCTAGATTCCATCCACCGCTGGCAGCATAAGCTCACTTCGGTTTCAAAATCCACAGTCCCAAGGAGAATCTATGTCACTTAAGCGAATCATTTGGATCAGCTTCCTCGTACTTGCAGCGCTCGGAACCCCGCTCGCGGCCCACAATTTGTCTCACTCCAACGCGAACGTGCTCAGCGCCGATGGAACTGGGCCGCAACCGCCGCCACCGGGTTCCCAGCTCACCCTCGCGTAGGTCGGTCCATGCTTTGTAAACCGAGGGGGAGTTCGGGTGAAAGCTCCCCCTCGCTTTTTTTCGTGCTAGCATCCGGGGTATGAGCGACCAACTCCTGACCCAATCTGCGTGGTGGACGGGAAACGCGCTCGAGGCAATTCTTTTGTATCGCGCACTCCGGGGCAAATTCGTAGGACAATACTCCGTATTCTACGTTTACCTCAGCTATGTTTTGGTTGAGCAGTTAATCGGTTTTTGCGTTTATGTTTTCGCGCCAAGCTTTTACGCCAGATTTTACTGGTCCATGCAGTTCGTGAGCATAACGATAGGCTATTGCGTGATCTGGGAAATATTCCGCCAGGTCTTTGGCCCTTATCCGGGAGCCGGGAAGAGTCACTCGGAATCTTCTCGCCGCGATTTTGGTGCTCGTGCTATGTAAGGTTTTTCTCAACGCTCCCTATCACTGGCAATTGGCCGCACTTTCGCGAAACGCTGACGAACTCGAACGTTATCTTCGTGTGGTTCAAGCATCGCTTTTGGTGGTGATCATTGGTTTGGTAGCGTACTACGCGATTCCGCTCGGCAAAAACGTAAAGGGTATGATTCTCGGCTACGGCGTTTTCATTGGACTGACCGTGATCCAGTTGGCTATAAAGTCGTATTTAGGAACGTCTTTTGAGTCGGTCTGGAAACACCTCGCCTGGGTATCCTATTCCGCAGCTTTGATTACGTGGTGTGCGACCCTGTGGTCCTACCATCCAAACCCGCTGCCAACCGCGTACGGCGGACCCGAACGAGATTATGAGATTCTCTCCACGCGCACCGCGAGATTGCTGGGCCAAATTCGCTCGAGCGTCGTGAGAACGATCCGTCCATGATCTACTTGATCACCTTTGTCCTGATCGGAGTTATCTTCATCGCGCTCTTGCTGCTTTGGGTCTTCCTTAGCGAGTCGCCCTCGAATCTTGGCGAAGCGAATGTTGACTCCTTTCTGCTCGAAGATCTGCACCGTCCTGATCGAGTGTTGATTGATAGACTTTTCGACCACGCGGACTGGGATTGGCTATCCAAGGAAACGACACCACAGGTGGCAAAAACCCTTCTGCGTGACAGGACACGTCTCGCCATTGCGTGGCTGCACTACACACAGCGGCAGGCGGCACAGTTGATGAAGCTTCACCGGCGCATGGTTCGGGGCAACGTGGAATTGAAACCGTACTTGGAAATAAAGCTAGCCATGAACTATTTGACGTTCTTGTTTCTATGCAGCCTCCTGCACGTCGTCATTCTCGCGAGGGGTCCTCTCCGGGCCGCAAGAATGGCACGCTACGCCTTTCGTGTTGCGGACACGATGTGGTTCGTTTCGGAACAAGCCCTCGGGCATCCGGAACTTCGCACTGAATGATCGCGACGGGGAGATGCTGCTCTGACCGCACATGTATAGCACCTCGCACAATGCCGCTGACCCAAGAAGAATGATGTCAATGGCCATTCGCGACATCACCACTCGCACTCTCGCCGGCATCTCAAATGGCTTTGGCCGGCTTATCTGTCTCGCTTCGACGCGTGATTACAACACCGGCCAATATCATCATGAGGGCTTAGTTTCCAGATTTTCGGGTGATGTTGCGGCGGCAGCGCTCGCCGAATGCCATCGAGAAATCTTTCAGGAGCTCGTGCAGAGATCGCTTGCGGATTTGGTGGCGGAATTGGAAGAGTACGTGGCCTCCACCGGCGCTTGCCGGGCCGACGTCGTCGAAACGTGGGAAAAGCTTCAGCCGTACCGGGTTGCGATTCCTCTGTCCTCGGATCGCCTGTCTGCCGAACTGTTTTTCTCGAACATCAGGATCGGTTTGGAAGTCTTGCGCTTTCGCCAGCAGCATTGTTCGCCGGATCGGCAATCCTCATAGCGACGGCCGTCACTCGCCCGATCACTTCGGCTTCGGATTCATAATTGAACTGGCGAATACTGCATGGCGAGAGCGGATGGGGGATCAAAGTCAACTGGTTGCCGTGCAACTCGCACCACGAGCACGCATAGCCGTCTCGCAATTCGATGAAATAAATGGGCCGATCGTACTCACTCCGCCATGGAAATGCCTGAATCTTATTCACGCGCTGATCAATTTGAAGAAAAGAGCCGGGTCGCAGCAAGGGATACATTGTGAAATCCTTTAGACCGATGTAGGCATACTGGCTGTGCCGAATGTCGAGGTGCTGGATCAGCGCGATAGGCACTTCTCCCCAAACCTCGACCATCCGGGACAGCAGGCTGGTTTTCTCTGCGCTGAAGCCGCGGTCAAACCGCACGGGAAATGTGACGGAGCGATCCTCGTCATACACCTCCAGCGTGGTCAGGTGCGTCTGCTCAAGTTCCGTATCCATTTGGTATTTGGCCATCTTGGAGAGATCCACTCCAAAGAGGCTGAGCATGTCCGTGAATTTGACCCGGAAGATGACGGCGACGCTGTAGAGCTTAAAAATGCTAGGGACTGATTCCTTATTCTCAATCTGCGTGAGCCACGCATTTGAGACATAGAACTCGTCGTTTTGCTCGCCCTCCGCGATCTTTCGACTGTATTCCTCGACCTCACGCGTAGTGATCCCCAATTTAACGCGGATCGCCTTGAGCTGTTCACCTGGACGCATTCAGCTGTTCTCCGAGAGGGATTGCGAAACCAATTCTACTACTCATCGAGTGAGCTGCTTACAAAAGAAAGCAAGAGTAAGAAAAATGTTGCGGCCGTGCTCTTGTGCACAACAATCGGTCCCGCCTACTTTTGCGCCTATCGAGTGGGTGGAAGACCTGTGCGGCGAAGCTGCTGGCTACACTGAAGAAACCCATTGCCCCTGCCGGCGACCGACAACCAAAAAAAGATACGTAGTCGTTCCGCCGCACGCGTCGAAACGCGAATATTGATAGCGGACGATCTCCTGCTGGTTCGGCAAGGAATTGCCGCATTCCTGAAGGAGTCTGGTTTTGAAATTTGCGGAGAAGCCGCAAACGGCAAAGAAGCCTTCGAAAAGACGCTAGCGCTCAAACCCGACATTGTCCTCATGGACGTAACGATGCCGAGGATGGGCGGCTTCGATGCGACTGAGAAGATCTTACAGGCGTCGCCCACCACACGAATCATCCTTCTCACGATCCAAAATCTCCCGGAAATGTCGGCAAGGGCGAAAACGGTCGGCGCGCGAGGCTATGTGTCAAAAGGCAACGCAGTTGCCGTCCTGATGGAAGCCATCAACGCGGTTCTTCACGGTCGGACTTACTTCGAAGCGACACCGAAGCAGTCGTGAGGTTCCAGTAGCTCCAGAATCGCCGAGGAACGCCCCTCAGCGCCTGCCAGCGCCCTAGAGAGACCTGTCCTATTTCGCACCATCCGGCGCAAATTATTGGAGCGCCACGCAAGGTTCCGCTATAAAATTGCTGTGAGGACATCTTCGCGCGTGAATCCGCAGGGAACAGTAATCTCACACGCGGTCTGATCCGCTTATGGCACCCATGGAACAATCCGCAACCATCCGGTGGAGACAGGAGCACGGAGTGGCTCCGAAGGCGCAAGCTGCGCTCATTTTCAGCACCGCTGCGACGGCGCTCACGAAGCTGCGCTCGATCCTGCAAACACAAGCCGTAGGCTACTCCGAACCAGCCGTCAACTCGATTTTGGTCTCGGCTGAATCGGGCTCATTGACGCAGGCAATACAGCGTTGGCGCGACGTATTAAGTGTTGAGGAACTACATGAGGTGCGCGCGGCGCTATTTGAGTCAAGAACGCCTTCGGCGGAAGATCTTGCCCGCGCGCCACTCCTGCTGTCGGACCTGGACGTGGCCGTATCCCTGATGGATACGCGTTGGTTCGTGCAGTTACTCGCATCGGAGTCTTATTTCATGGTGTTCCAGCCGCTGGTTTCACTGGCCAGCCGGCAAGTTGTTGCTTACGAGTGCTTACTGCGAGGGCGCCGCAGCGGAACAGTGATCGGCGCGCCGCAGTTATTCGCGGCTGCCCAATCGCTGGGGATCGCCCGCCATTTGGAGCACTTGGCATGGCAAAAGGCCATCGAGCAAGGGCAGGAACTAGCCAGGCGCGGCTACTTACTGTTCCTAAATTTCTCACCCAGTGCGTCATGTGATCGGACTTTTGCTGTGGAACGAACCCAACAGATTTGCGCGCAGCATAAAGTAGACCTGAAGCAAATTGTCCTCGAAGTAACCGAAGCCGAGAAGGATTACGATACCGAACCTCTACGAATGATGATGCGGGAATACCGTGCGGCTGGGGCTAAGTTTGCGCTGGACGATCTGGGCAGCGGTCATTCATCCCTGCTGCGTCTCGCGAGCATTAAGCCGGACTTCGTCAAACTTGATCAAGGACTCGTGCGGGGGGCGCATTCCGATCAAGGCCAAGCCGTTTTTATGAAGGCGATTTCAGAGGCGGCGCACCAGTTGAGAATTCCCGTTGTTGCGGAGGGAGTTGAGACCGCCGAGGATCTGAAACACTGCATCGCTATCGGCGCGGACTTTCGTACAAGGCTATTATCTTGCGCGCCCCGCGGAGACCGCCCCCATGGTGTCGGAGGAAGCGATGCGTCTACTTGAGCAGTGGTCACACAAAACGTAGGAGCGCCATCATCGAGTCGCCGTTGACGTACCTGGCGCTTCGCATTTGCAAACGTCATTCTCTCAAATTTACGTTCCCAGCATATTGAACCATCGGCTCAACAGGCCGGTGCGTGACAATGGGCGCTGCATCTTCGCACCGTTGCCGTATGACAATGGTCGTAATGTTGTCGCCGCCGCCCGAGTGGTTTGCAAGGTCCACAAGCTGCGTCGCGGCCTCTTGGGCATTCTTCGCGTCTCCGAGGATGTTCGCAATCTGTTTGTCGGAAACCTCATGCGTCAGCCCGTCGGAACACAATAGGATGGTGTCGCCGTCCATCATGAGCTCTTCGCTGATATCCACTTCGAGTTCGGGTTCGACGCCCACGGCGCGGGTGAGAATGTTTCGCAAACCGCCGTTTTTGGCCTCGTCCTCGTTGATTTGTCCGAGGCGGACCTGTTCAGCGGCGAAAGAATGGTCTTGCGTGAGCCGCTCAAGGCATCCATTGCGCAAGCGATACGCACGGCTGTCCCCGACATGCGCAATATTCAATCGCTCGTTCGCGCACCGGACGGCCACAACCGTGGCGCCCATTCCCTGGTGGTTCCCATTCTCCTGCGCGGCGCGGTAGACAATTCGATTAGCCAACTGGATTCCACTGGCCAACCGGCTGGATGTCTCGTTCACCCCCTCTACTCGTTTTCCAATAAGAGCGAGCGTCGGATCGGCGTCCGCTTCCCGGCAATGAGCCAGAAGCGGTCTCCACGGTCAGACGGCTGGCAACTTCGCCGCATGCCAGACCTCCCATCCCGTCGGAGAGGACAAACAAACTCATCTCCGGCGCCACGAGCAGGCTGTCCTCATTATTCAAGCGAACACGCCCCGCGTCGGTGCGTGTCCCGATGTCCATCGGGAATTCCACAGTGGAGCTGGCCGCGAGGGCCTTCGGCGGGCGAAGATTCAAACAAACGATGCTTGCGTCGAGGTCCATCTCATCACGCTCCGCATTCGTCCCTGGATACCATCTCGCGCCAATTATTTGACAACGTGTGGCTTAAAGCCTTGCGAGACCAGATCCTGCCGAGCCGCGTCCAACGTTCTTCGAGTCCGTATAGGGACCCACTCGAACTTGATACGATTGCCTCCACAAGAGAGTCTTGCGGACGGAAACGGCGTGAAAACCGAGCTGGGTGAGTTCTTCCACCGCGTGATCGGCCCACGTCGATTCTTTGAACGATCCCACTTCTAAATAGCTGGCGGGCACAGCAGGGCTGCCATCCGTTGTTTTCGCGTCGACCGCTGCTTCGCTGGGCGTAGCGGGCGGCGTGCTCGGAAGAAGGGACGCGGAAAGATCTGGGATGCGCGTTCTCGTTCTTTTGCTCGCTCGATGCGCCGGTCTTCGTAACTGGAGCAGGCGAAGCGACGTCAGCCGGCAGCGACGCTTGCGTTTGTGTTGCGACCGGCAGGGTCGCCGCCCTTACCACAGCCAACGGCGGCGCTGAGACCGCAGCCACAGGCTGCGTCTTCTGATTCCTGCTGACTCGAGTGCCTTTGGACTTAGACGGCTCTTGCGTCGATGCTTCTAGATCCGATGGAGACTTCTCTCGTGATCCGAGCGCCGCGCCCGAGCTGGGGTCAACCTGGTTTGACGTAACGGGTTGCGCAGCTCGGCCGCCGAAGCACTTCCGAGGGACGACTGTGCTTGCGTAGCAAGCCCGACGAGGTCCTCTGCGGCTGCCGTTTGCGGAAAAGGAAGCTGCGAGGTCTGCATGGCGATCGCAGCCGAGCTTCCTGCGGACGCCGAATCAACCGCGTGATTTTTTCGCGTGCCCTTCAGCGTGAAGAACACCAACCCGGCCAGAAGGCACGCGTGCTCAATGCCACCGCCAGGGCTTTTTGCGTACTCTTATTTCTTAAGAATTTCCAATCTTGCCCATTCGTTAGGAATCTCCAATCCTGCCGCCGGAAGAACTCGCCAACCGCCTCAACCGAGGTTGTAAATCCCTTTGCAAATCGCGCCCGGAGCTCCGCACATCAATGACGAATGAACTCCACAGAGACACTGCGGGCTTGGCTGGTGCATTGCTTCTGACATGCCGCGGCCAGTTCCTCCATGCTTTGAAAGCGTTTGCCGGGATCCTTTTGCATGCACTTCAGAATCACAGCTTCGGCATGGGCCGGAAGGCTTGGAACAATTTCGCGCGGGCGCGTGGGGAACTCTCGCAACTGCTTCAGGGCCACGGCGATTGGAGGGTCGCCTTCAAACGCCTGGGAACCCGTAACGATTTCATAGAGCAGCAGGCCTAGCGCATAGACGTCGGTGCGTGCATCCACGCCCTTGAGTTCCACCTGTTCGGGAGCCATGTAGGCGGGGGTGCCTACCAGCGTGCCCGTCATCTGGCCCGTACCTTGGAATGAACGCGCGATGCCGAAATCCATGATCTTTGCGACGCCGTTGCGGTCCATCATGATGTTCGCCGGCTTCAAGTCGCGGTGCACGATGCCTTGAGCGTGTGCTTCGCCCAGACCGGCGCAGACCTGCCGCATAATCTTCAGTGCTTCGTTCCACGGGCAGCCGTCCGCTGCGCTGGAGCGTGGAGAGTAAGCTTGCGCCCTCGACAAACTCCATGGAGATGTACGCGATGCCGTTCGAACGGTTGAATTCATGAATGCGGCATACGTTCTTGTGCGTGACTTTCCTGGCCAGACAGACTTCTCTCCTCAGGTTTTCCTGCATTGCGGGATCGGCGGCAATGTCGGACCTAAGGACCTTCAGAGCTACGATCTCGCCGGTCTCTCGATCGCGAGCCTTATAAACGATGCCCATGCCGCCCGTGCCCACCTGGAACGCGGCTTCGTATCGCGATGGGATTCCCGTTGGAGCCGTAGCCCAGTGGACTTCGAAAATATCCTCGCTCTCCGTCTGGCCCTCGATGGTGACCTTACGAAACCATTGGAAATGTAGATCCGTTTCCTTCGAAAGCGCGTCGCAAACCTCATGGGAAGTGAGAATCTGCCCAGGAGCGGCATTCTTGGTGATATTGGCCGCCAATTGGACCACGCTGCCGAACAAGTCAATCCGCTGGCAATCACCGATAAGCCCGTGAATACCGATTCGCAGCCCCGGCTGGTCACATTGCGAGAACTCCTGGGGCGATTCCATCAGGAGGCGTTCCATCTCCACGGCGGCGCGGACTGCAGCCGCTGGATCGGCAAATTCCGCCATGACGGAGGCGCCGATCGTCTTAATCACTTGCCCGTGGTGCTTTCGAATGACGCTGGCGGCCAGGTCGTTGTGCTGTGCCGCTTGTCTCTCCCCGTAGCGTCCTCGCCTGGCACCGCCCGGCCGACTGATTCGGCAAAGAGGATCACCAAGTTCTTGATATGTCGCTGTTCGTCCATTCCAACTCGAACAGTGGGATTAGCCTCGACAACGGGCATGGTCATGTTGAGTTCCCTCTTGACTCAACCCGAGATTAGTTCCATGGACCGGGCATGCCAATGGCTTGGCAGTAATGGCCGGGGTGGTACACGGGTACTAACGGGGCGCTAGGACTTCTGGCCTTGGAGGGCGTTAACCGAGACCGGCGGCTGGCTCAGCCTTGCGCTTCGCCGCCCCGCGCGCTAGTCTCCTCGGCATCAGGCGAATTCTAGTGTGCGACAAAACGGCAAGTACATCCCAAAGTTGAGCCTGGCGAAAGCTTCGGATTCTCCAAATCGGATGCCTCAAAATCGGACGCCACACGTCGGAAATTCGGAAATTGATTTGATCCCCTTGCTCATTCCCCGTCGCGAATTGCTCCGTGGCTTGGCTGCCGCGTTGGCCACCTCCGCTGCCCTGCCGCTGTGGGGTGCCCAGGAGAAAAACTCCGGCTTGCGGATTGACGCCGCGCGCCTCCAGCGTAGGCTCGAAGAGCTGAGCGTTTTTGGTCGGCCATCCGGCGGTACATTCGACGACGGCGTCAGCCGCGTGGCTTATTCCGACGCCGACGTAGCCGGCAGAAAATATGCAATGGAAGCAATGCGCGCCGCCGGTCTGAACCCGCGCATTGATCCCGCCGGAAACATTTTTGGAGCACGTGCGGGATCGGAGCCCACCTTGCCGCGCATCCTGTTCGGCTCCCACATTGACTCGGTTCCGAATGGGGGCAATTTCGATGGTGACCTGGGCTCGCTCTCGGCGCTCGAAGTCATGCAAACCCTCGAAGAACGCGCCGTCGTCACACGTCATCCGCTCGAGATGGTGATCTGGTCGAATGAGGAAGGTGGCCTGGTGGGAAGCCGCGCGGCCGCTGGCGAGTTGGAAAAGGAAGAACTCAGCCGCGTGCTCAACGGCATTCGCTTGGAGGACGGTCTCCGTAAGATCGGTGGCGATCCCTCGCGGCTGGCGGAAGCGCGCATCGCTCCGGCTTCATTTCGCTGCTATTTGGAACTGCATATCGAGCAAGGTGGCAATCTCGAAAAGGCCGGAATTCCCATCGGCGTCGTGGAAGGAATCGTCAGCATTGACGAATACGAGGTGGAAATCCACGGCTTCGCCAACCACGCGGGCACTACGCCCATGCCCGAACGCCGCAACGCGCTGCTTGCCGCAGCCAAATTGATCGAGGCGGTGCAAGAGGTCGTGACTCGCGAGCCCGGCCGCCAGGTAGGCACCGTGGGCGAGTTGGTGGTCTTTCCAAACGCCCGCAACGTCGTCCCCGGCCTGGTGAAGCACTCCATCGAGTTGCGTGATCTCTCCGCCGAGAAAATCGCGCGTTTAGGGAACGAGATCGAGCAGCGCGCACAGGAGATTGCGCGTGAAACTTCCACGGAAATCGTGATCAAAAAAGTAGAGCACGATCCCCCGGCCATTGCCACTCCTGAAGTCCAGGCGGCTATCGAGCAGGCAGCGGCTGGCCTGCAACTCAAGACTCTGCGCTTGCCTAGCGGCGCCGGTCACGACGCGCAAATGATGGCCCGTCTCGGCCCCATGGGCATGATTTTCGTCCCCAGCCGCGACGGCATCAGCCATTCCCCGCACGAGTTCACTTCCTGGCACGATTGCGCCAACGGCGCCAACGTCCTCCTGCAAACCGTCCTATTGATCGACGCCACCACAAAGCAATAGCTGCCAGCCTAGATTGCCAGCCCTGGGGGTGCGCGCGAGTCCGCCGCATCCGTTCAAGACCCCCCCCCGTGACTAATCGACCTCCAGGCACGTCTAAAGCGCCATGAAACGGAATTGCGCCGGACTGCGGGAGGGGGTTATGAGAGTTCACTCGGTCAGGAACCCTCACCAGCAAAATTTCGTAGGGGATTAAGAGGCCAGCAATGCAAACGCTTCCCGGCAATTTTCGCTACGCTTTACGACAGTTTCGATTGTCGCCCGTTTTTACCCTTACGGCGGTACTCACGCTGGCTTTGGGAATCGGTGGCACGACTGCCATATTCACCTTGATTCACGCGGTTATGCTCCGCTCGTTGCCGGTTTCCGATCCCGGCATGCTGTACCGCGTCGGCGAAGGCGACGATTGTTGCGTGCAAAGCGGCCCCCAAGACCGCTGGGGAATGTATTCCTTTCCGCTGTACGAGCAGCTCAAGGCGGAAATACCCGAGTTTGAAGACGTAGCGGCTTTTCAGGCCGGCGGCGCGAGGCTGAGCGTGCGGCGCGAAGCGGAGACCGCCGCCAAGCCACTCCGCTCCGAATATGTCACCGGGAGCTATTTCTCCACGCTCGGGGTCCTCGCTCTGGGTGGGCGCGCATTTACCCCGGAGGATGATACGCCGTCGGCCCCGCCGGTCGCCGTACTGAGCCATCATGCCTGGCAGACGGCCTACGGTTCCGACCCTTCCGTAATCGGCTCCGCATTTGACATCGAGGGCCATCCTTTCACGGTGATCGGAGTCGCACCTCCCGGCTTTTTTGGCGAAACGCTGCGCCCCGACCCGCCCGATATCTGGATTCCGCTGCACCAGGAAGCCATGATTGACGGCGTCAGCGCTCGGCTCTACCAGCCGGAGTCAGCGTGGCTGCGCATGATTGGCCGCTTGCGGCCGGGTGCTACGACCGCGAGTCTGGCTCCGCGCCTGACGGGAGTTCTGCGGCAATGGCTGCAAAACGACTCCGGCTATCCATCCAACTGGATGCCCGATGTGATCCGAACCCTCCCGAAACAGTCCATCACCGTCGTTCCGGCGGGTGCCGGCGTCGCGATAATGAAGGAAGGGTATGCGCGTAGCTTGCAGATCCTGCTCTCGGTTTGCGGCCTGGTGCTCCTGATCGCGTGCGCCAACGTCGCAAACTTGCTGCTGGCGCGCGCCGTGGCGCGCCGCGGACAAACCGCAGTCCGGCTTGCCATCGGCGCCACGCGGAGCCAAATCATCACGCAAGCCCTCACGGAGAGCGTGTTGCTCGCCATTGCCGGCGGCATCGCGGGACTTCTGGTCGCAATGGCCGCCGCCCGCTTGCTGCTTTCGCTTGCCTTTCATAGTTCGCACTTCCTTCCGATCAGCACTACGCCGTCGCTCGCAGTATTGGCGTTCGCCTTCGGGTTGGCGCTGGTGACGGGGATCATCTTCGGCGCGGCTCCGGCATGGTTTGCCACGCGCACCGATCCGGCGGAGGCGCTGCGAGGATCGGGCCGCAGCACTGGGGGAAAGTCTTCCTTTGCCCGCAAGGCACTGTTGATCGTGCAGGCCACCGTTTCAATCGTACTGGTCGCGGGCGCAACCATGTTGGCCCGAAGTCTGAACAATCTCGAGGGCCAGGATTTCGGATATCGAGTGCCCGGGCGCGTGTTGGTATCGCTGCACAATCCGCAAACGGGGCACACGCAGCCGGAATTGGCCGCGCTCTACCGTCAACTTGAGGAACGCCTCAATCGTCTTCCCGGCGTGCGGGGATCGGGGCTGGCCCTGTATAACCCGCTCACCGACAATTGGGGCGAACTGATTATGGTTTCTGGCCATCCTGAATCCCAGATGAGCGAAGACGCGGGCGCGTCATGGGATCGCGTGAGCGCCAACTATCTTCAGAACCTGGGCATGCCGATTTTGCGCGGACGCTACTTCAACGAGGCTGATAACGAGACCGCGGCGCCGGTGGCGATCGTGAATGAAGCCTTTGTAAAGCACTTCTTCAAAAGCGGCGAAGACCCGTTGGATCAGCACTTCGGCATGGACCTCCCCGAGAATGCAGGCACGTTCCGGATCGTCGGCGTGGTGCGTGATGCGAAGTTTGCAAGTTGGGCCGTGAGGATGCCGGCGTTACCCACATTTTTTGTGCCGCTGGCTCAAAACGTGAATTACAAGAACGAAATGATGAGCAACCTTGAGCTTCGCTCGCACGTCATCGGCGGAATCGTCCTGGTTACCAACGTCTCGCCCGGCATGCTCGAGCCATTGCTCGTCAGAGCGCTGGCAGACCTCGACCCCAACATCACCGTCACCGGCGTCAGAACCCTGCAGCAGCAAGTGGACGGTACGTTCGATCAGGAGCGCGCTGTAGCGAGTCTCGCCGGCCTGTTCGGGATCGTGGCCCTGGTGCTGGCTGCCATCGGCTTATACGGCGTCACCGCCTATACGGTCGCGCAACGAACCAACGAGATCGGCATTCGCATGGCGCTTGGCGCGGATCGCGCAAGAGTGATTCAACTGATCCTGCGCGGCGCATTCAAACGTGTGTTGATCGGCCTGATTCTCGGGCTGCCGCTGGCCATCGGCGCCGGACGGTTAATCTCGGCCGAGTTATACGGCGTTTCCAGTTGGGACCCACTCGCGCTGATCGTGGCCGCCGCCGCGCTCGCAATCTCGGCATTTTTCGCGGCGATAATCCCGGCCAACCGCGCAGCATCGATCTCGCCCACGAACGCACTAAGAATTCAGTAGGTCATCTCTTCTCAGGATTACTCCGCATCATTGGGGTAGGGACATCCTCTTTTTCGGCGTCCTCCCAACCCTGCCAGCTTGGCAGTTCACCGCGCGCGGACCCTACTGTTCTTCACTTCGGGCGCCCTGAAGACCACAGACGAAGCAAGTCTTTCCACTTCTCCTGCATTTGCGCCCACCCCATTACTTTTTCCGACTCCTCGCCCGGCGTGGTCTCCGCAAGACGCGGGCTGAGCACCGTCCCTTCGTTTGGGTTCCCGCGAAACGAAAAGCTCATCATGGATTGAATGCCTGGCCCGAGATGGCAGCCCGCGCATTGCGCGAAGGGCGAAAAGGCGCGCACGTGCATGCCTCTTTTCTCGAAGGCATCGATCCCCTGCGACATGGCAGGAAAGATTAGAAACTCGTCGTCACTCGCGGTCACGCCGCGGAGCCCGCTGTGGTGTTCCGAAAAGAGCAAAGTGCGGCTCAGCTCTATCTCCGACGGCTCTTGAAATCGTCGGGCGAGATCAACGTCGCGCGACGCCATGGGGTTGACGTTCGGAATGTCGCTGTAGTGGCGGACCTGAACACTCTCCGTGACCGGCGTAAGGCGCAAATTCCCGTCCCGGTCCGGCAGGACCATCTTCCGGACCAGCGCGAATTCGGTTCCGGCCGGAAATTGCGGCACCTGCGGGTTCCACACCTCCATCGGCTGCGGCAGGCCCGGGTCTTGCATGTGCACGAAGAGCGGAAGTTTCAGTTCCGCCAGTTGTTTGAAGTACGCCAGCGTTGCGTCGCGCCCTCCGGGCAGCCGCGCGAAGACAAAAAACACGGAACGCGCGGTGAAGGACAAATCGTGCAGCGGCGCCGCCAAATCGTGGTCCGGCGCGCCTAGGCAAATCTAAGGTCCGCTCGGGTCAAACAGGTCAGGCGGAAGGAACGCCTGATTGGGGCTGGCCGGGTCGTATGCCGCGGGGAATTCGTGGTCCTGGAGTGCGCGGGCATAGGTATCGGGGAGTCGCGCGAGATCATCCGGCGAAAGCGTGAGACTCCGGACGATGAGAGCGAGCCTGGCCATGAGTTCGCGGCGTTCGGCTCGATGCGGCAGTCCCGCCCACTCTGGCTCATCCGCCCAGTCGAAAACCGCCCACAGATCACGCTGGAAAATGGCGCGCTTTGTGCGGTCGGTGATTTGGCGCTCGGCATGAGTACGAAGGAATTCATCGGCCAAAGCGAGCGCTCGTGCGTGCGATTCGCCTGTTAGTAAGTAATTCGTTTCGTTCCAGAGGAGCGGATCGAGGTTGTCGAACCCGTGCTCTTTTCCGCCGGTTTCCGTGCGCACATGCAACTGACGGTACAGCAGATTTGAAACGTGCCGAGGATCAGGATGAAATAACGCAGTTGGTTCGGCGGCTCGAACGGAGATGTGCCAAAACAGCCATATACCTACGACCGCTGCGCTCGCGTAACCTATCCAACGGCAAACCCGCATGGATCAGATCCTACCATCGCACGCAACTGCCCGTGATGCATACCTCGAATTTACTAAACGGACATCGGCGCACCAAAGTGAAAATCGAGACTAGCATGCGTGCCGTTCCGTGGGGACGCTAATTGGCAAAGCCCCCTCAGCAACCAATGTTTGTTGCGGGTCGTCTAAAGCCCCATAACGCGCGGGGTGGTGCCGAATGCAACGATGGACAATTGGTGCTGGCGTCGCAAATTTCTTTCTGATTGCAACCTCGGCCGGCTACAAGGCGAGCTAATTCACGGATTGATTGCGGCAAAGAACTGGCACGAGGACGATTCGACCGCAGAGGGCCTGAAGGCTAGCTGTGCGACAGAGGCTTGCAGAGCCGTCATTCGCTGAAGGTTGTCACCCCCAGCAAAATGCAGGCCTGCGATGGCTGTCGCCTACCCCAGTCGCCGTCAGTACGGAGCCGTAACCACTGCGTCTTCGGGATAAGCCGACATCCCAAATTCGGGAACGTCCAGACCCTGCTCTTCCACCGCTGGCGCCACTCGCATGCTTTTCACTTTGTTGACGCACCAGAAGACCACGTAGGTTGCGCCGAATGCCCAAGCGGCATATAGGGTTGCTCCCATCAGCTGGCACACGAACTGCCGCGTATCCCCATGGAGCAAACCAGTCACGCCCAGCCCGGCTCGTCCCAGGTAGGATGCCGCGCCCACGCCATTCCATCCGGCGCCATACGTGCCGTCGGCAAAGATTCCCACGCAGACAGCACCAAACCATCCACAGTAGCCGTGTACCGAAATCGCCCCACACGGGTCATCAATCTTGAGCACTCTTTCGTTCAAGAGCACCCCAACACAAACCAGGATTCCCGCAAGCGTGCCGATAATCAGGGCGGAGGTTGGAGACACAAAGGCGCAGGGAGCCGTGATGGCGACGAGGCCCGCGAGCATTCCGTTACACGCCATCGTGATGTCCGGCTTGCCGAACAGAAAATACCAAAAGACCATCGCTGCAGCGGAGCCCGCAACAGCTGCCAGGTTCGTGTTCACTGCAACCACGGAAATGCGGAGATCGGTCGCTCCCAGAGTTGAACCGGGATTGAATCCCATCCATCCGAAAAGCAGGATGAACGTACCTGTCACCACGTACACGATGTTGTGAGCGGGAAAGGCGCGGATATTTCCGCCCGGCCCATATTTTCCAAGGCGCGGGCCGAGAATGATCGCGAGAGCCATGGCGCAGAAGCCGCCAACCGCATGGACGACCGTGGACCCGGCAAAATCAACATACCCGTGACCCAGATTCAACGTAGATCCCACTTGCGAGAGCCAGCCCCCTCCCCACGTCCAGCAGCCGGAGATCGGGTAAAGAATGGCTCCGATAAAGAGCTCACAGAGCAGAAAAGCCCAGAAGGTTATCCGCTCACAGATGGCGCCGACGATGATGTACCCGGCTGTCTCCATGAACACGACTTCAAACAGTGTCAAGCAGTTGCTGGCACTGTCATACGCCGGACCGGTCAGAAAGAAACCTTTGCCCCCCACGAATCCCCACTGGCCGCTCCCAATCAAGAAATGGTTCAGCGTGGGAATGCCGCCCAGATTTGTGGGTGCGGCATTGATGGCGACGGCTCCAAATTGGAACGCATATCCGACGGCGTAGTACGCCAAAAAGGCAAATACGTACGCGGCAAAGTTCAGCATCATCAAGTGTGCTGTATTTTTCTTTCGAACCAAGCCGCACGTGAGAAGGGCAAATCCCGCTTGCATGAACAGAACGAGGTAGCCGGTGTTCAGCGTCCAAGCAAAGTTGGTTGCGATCCGGAGATGTCCCACGCTATCGGCGAGTTTTACGGTCAGCGGCTCTTTGGCCGCCTGGGCTTGGAAATCTTCGAAGTCTTGCTTGTTCTTAGATAGTCCGGGGAAGTTTTGTCGGTGGGTTTAGGTACCACAAATGGATTGCCGGCAGCGTCCACGGCAGTGGTTTTGTCGCCGGTCGCTACGCCAGCTGGATCTGGCTTTGGCGTGTCGTCGGCAAAGCAGCGCGTCGATAGCCCTCCGAACAACCCGGCGGTCAGAAAGATCGCGGCGCCGGCCCACAAGAACGAGAGGCGCAGAGTGCGCCGGTAGGCTCGTTTCGTCATGTTTGGTTGCTCCTGTTTTCTGGAGGGTGACAATTCTCAGGCAGCGGCACGCATGTGGGAACAGCGCCAGCAAATGCCGATACGACCGTACTTGTGAACACCTGAAGGCAAGCATTGGCGCGGGAAAGTGAGCCTACCCGACGAGCGCCGTTGCGTTCGATCGCAGTCCTCTCCCCATTGCTTTGCTCGCAAAACTAAATAGGTTCAAATAATCAGCGGACAATAAGGGCTGTCATCAAATCAGTCCAATTCATATTTCCTATCGGCCCGATCAGGTTTTCGCTGCATGCCCGGCGCGAATTCCGCCATATCTGCTTGCTTCTCTTCCGATGGGGGTCATCCAGACTTACGGAGCGGGCGGGAATCGAAACCACTTGCGCGCAATCCTTGCGCCTAACTTCGGGTCAGTTTTTGCAGTCGCGTGAATCGGCGCGGTTCCAGCATCTATGTTGCGTTCACGTTTCTGGCGTGCTCTCTACCGTTATTTGCCCGCTTCCTCCTCACTATTCGCTTTCTCCCACTCTTCGCGTGTGATCGGATGGATGGGTCCCATGCTCTTTTTCGCCAAAGACGCGTTGACCTCCACCAGCTCTTTGGCCGCGAACGCGTTGAACGCGCTCGTGACGTCATCTAGGTCATGCTTTAGCGAATCAATCCGCGCCACCTGATAATCGGCTGGACGCCCCTCATACTCGTCGATGGCGCCGTATAGCTGCGTGGTTTTCTCGCGGATGCGTTCTTCGCCGGTGATCGCGCCGCCTTCCGTCGTGGCTACGATCTTCTTTCGCAGCGCTTCCGTTTCGTCGGCAAGCTGCGCAAGCCGCTTCCGAAGCGGATCACCGGCTGTGAGCTTGCCCGCGCTTGCAGCGAGCTCGTCACGCACGCCGTTGATCTGATCTACGGTGAAGCTCATCTCCCGGAGCAAGTTGTAAATCCGCAGCGCGGCGTCGAACTGCAATTTGCGATCGGCGACTGTGTATTTCGCGCGGCGATCGAGCACGATCGCCAGCGGCGTTGTATAGGTTTCTGTGCCTCTCGTCATTTTGACGGTATAGGTCCCCGGTAACACTCGCGGTCCTTGGGCGGCCTCGAATGCGGCGCTTGCGGCGGGTGGCACTCGTGGCGCTTTCATCCGCATTTGCCATACCACCCGCGTCAGGCCCCTCCGGCTATTCGCCGGGACCGTATCCACGAGCTTTCCGCTGTCGTCGAAAATCTCGATCTTCATCTTTCCGAAGATGTGCCGCTTTTTCTGGTAATAGGTAATCAAGGCGCCGTCAGCAGGATCGGCTCCCACGAATGTGGCGTCCCCGTCCTGCCAGCCGCCATTGGCGATCAGCCGCTGTTGCGTTGGTTTGCCTTGCAGGAACACCGCATCCTGCGCCAGCACTTCGGGCGTGAGTTTTCGCAGCGGCGAGATGTCGTCTACGATCCAAATGCCGCGGCCATGGGTCGCCACCACAAGATCCGATTCGCGCGGGTGGACCACAATATCGCGCACCGCGACGGCCGGAAATTCGCCGCCTTTGTACTGCGCCCACTGCTTGCCGCTGTCCCGCGAAATCCACAACCCGAACTCGGTCCCGAGGAAAAGCAACTTGGGCTCGACCGTGTCTTCCTTGATCACGTGCGCATAGCCGCGCACGCCGCTTCCCGCGCTCACGATAGGAGTCCAAGTCTTGCCAAAGTCGGCTGTCTTGAAAACGTGTGGCTCCATGTCGCCAAACGTGTGCCGGTCGAAAGTGGCGTAAGCGCTGCCGGCATCGAATCGGCTGGCTTCTACCCAAGAGACCCACGAAGCCTTCGGCAGGTCGGGCACGTTGCCCACCATATTTGTCCACGTTTTTCCGCCGTCGCGCGTCACCTGCAAGTTTCCGTCGTCGGTCCCCGCCCAGATCACCTTCCCATCGCGCGGTGACTCGCTGATGGAATAGATTGTGGTGTGCGTCTCAGCGTCGGAATTGTCTACCGTCACGCCGCCTGACTCTTCTTGCTTTTGTTTTTCGGGATCGTTCGTTGTAAGGTCCGGCGAAATGCGGTCCCAGGTTTGCCCGTGATCGCGCGAACGGAACAGAAACTGCGCGCCAATGTAGATTGTGCCCTTCTCATTCGGACTCATGTGAATCGGCGTGTTCCAATTGAACCGTAGTTTGCCCTCGCCGTAGTTCGGTTGCGGTTTAATACTGCGCGCTTCGAGTGTGACGCGGTTTACCCGCGCGATTTCCCCGCCCTGCGCTTCCACGTAGACGTAATCGGAATCCGCTGGGTCCGGAAAGGCAAAGAAGCCGTCGCCGCCGTACAGATTTACCCATCGGCTGTTGGTGATTCCTCCGGGATACGCCGAATCGCCGATCCACACACTATTGTCCTGGAGCCCTCCGAATACGTGATACGGATCGTCCATGTCCACGCTCACGTGGTAGAACTGCGAAATCGGCAGATTCCCCGCTTTCCACCAGTAGTTCCCGCTATCGTAGGAATACCACACGCCGCCGTCATCGCCTGCGATCACATGATTGGTGTCTTCGGGATCAATCCACACCGTGTGGAAATCGCCGTGCGCTCCGCCGGAAATCGCACTGAAGCTCTTGCCTCCGTCATTGCTGAGAATCAGCGCGAGGTCCGGCTTGTAGATCTTGTTCTCGTCTTTCGGGTCTACGATCAGGTTTGCAAAATAAAATGGACGCCAGACCATCCAGGCGCTGGCGTCGCGCCGCTCCCACGTCTTCCCGCCGTCCGCCGAACGGTACAGGGCGGTGTCCGGCGATTCGACCAGCGCGTACACGACGTCTGGATTCGAGGGCGCCACGGTAACCGCGATCCGTCCCCAAGGTTTGGCGGGCAGACCTTTTGCGCTCTTTTCATCAAGGTCCTTCCACGTTGCTCCGCCATCTGTGGTCTCAAAAAAACCGCTGCCGCTCGTTGCCTTCGCATTTTCCCCGCCAGAACGGAACGACCAGCCGGTGCGCCGAAAATCCCACATCCCCGCGTAAAGCGTTTTGGAGTCTCGCGAGCTCATGGATATCATGGAGCAGCCCGTGGACGCGTTCATCCCCTTTAGAACCTTCGTCCAGGATTTGCCTCCGTCCGCCGTCTTGTAGACACCGCGGTCGTCGCTGTCGCTCCACAGTTTCCCTGGTACGCACGCGTAGACGGTGTTGCCATCCTGAGGATCAATCAGGATTTTTGAGATCCGCTCGGAGTTCTTTAATCCCACATTTGTCCAATTGTCGCCGCCGTCCGTTGACTTGTAGATTCCATCGCCGATCGAAACGCTATTCCGCGTCCAGGGTTCGCCGGTTCCCACCCAAATCGTCTTGGGCGCGGAAGGGTCGATGGCAATCGCGCCGATAGATTGCGAAGTCTGCTTGTCAAACACGGGTTTGTAGGTCGTTCCACCATTCGTGGACTTCCACACGCCGCCGCTTGCCGCGCCCACGTACACCGTCAGCCGCCCGTTCTCCTTCACCCCTGCCAGGGCGGCCACCCGTCCGCTCATCTCCGCGGAACCAATATTTCGCGCGCCCAGCCCTGAGATCGTGTCCGAGTCAATCTTTCCTTCCTGCGAGCGGACGCATGTCGAAAAAAGCATCGCGCCCGCCAATACCAGGGCAATCCTTGCTTTCTCACCGAAACACGTCACTGGTCACCCCCGGGCGTCTTCATCGTAGGCATCGTGAACCTTGCGTCTGCGAGCGGAGGGTTCTGCTCGATTTTGTCGATCGTGAGCACCTGCCGGTTCGGATCGCCCTTCTGACCCGTCTCGACGCTGAACGGGAAATAGATTCCGTTCACCTTTTCGTAGTCTCCAAAATATGTTTCGGATTCTTGGATCGTCCCGCGGATCGAAGTCTGCGTTTCGAGTTTTAGCTCTAGGAATGAGTCGGCGTCCAGGTAGTAGGTGCGAATGTCGCCATCTTTCAGCGTCAGCTTGATCTTGTAGCAGTCCGTTCCCTCCACTGCGTCGTGACCTTCCAACTCCGCTTTGTGGCCCTTCTTCTGGTAGTCCACCAGCGGCCCGTCCATGTCAGCGTCAACCTGCAGACCCTTCAAATCGTCCGCCGATAGCAGCTCGGGATCTTTCCGGCCGCCGAATGGGTTCACCTGCCAGCCCGTCTTGCCGTCGTATGCCTGCACCTGCGACATGCCTTGAATGACAGCTTCTTCGCGCACTTTGTCCGGCCGCTTGTTTTCCTGGATGATCGTCACGCGGATCGATCCCGCGTTCAAGTTTCCGCTTATGCGGCGCGTCTCCACCGATTTGAGTTTGTCCATCCCGCCGTGCGCTTGCACGTTTTTGGCGATCACTTCATCCACTGTCTGTGCCTTGCAGAAATAGGGCATGCTCAACAGAACTACAGCCATCATCAAGATTTTGCGCATCGCGTTTATACTCTCCGTAAATCGAAACTTAGGTAAGGTGGGCGCCGCTTTCATCTACCGTGCCGACGCCGGTCCGGTCCGCTATTTGCAAATTGGATATCCTGATCGTACCCTGCTCCTGCTCTCGACACAACCAATCCGGCTACTAAAGCAGGCCCCAGCGAGCCCAGTAGTTTTCCAGACAGAATTATTCACTTGAGGAAGGGCCTCGATTGCTTCCCTGCCCAGAATCACTTGTTTGTGCGTATCCATGCACTGAAGGTTTGAGAAAGGGTCGGGGCAAAGAACACCGGGATTTCGCCCCGCAGGCTCAGACGGCCGAAAATCGGCTCAAGTTCTCCGCCGCGGCGGGCTCCGGGCGCGCCAGGTTATATCTTTGCTGGTAGGCTGGTTCGATCAGAACAGGAAACCACGGCCGAGAGGCAACAACATACGCGCACTCGCCCCGTTGCGCGTCCAGGAAACTCGTCCGTGCTACTTCTTCGCCCACTGCTGAGCCTTCTCGGGCTTTCCCCAAGCTTCGTACATCTTCACCACCCGTTCACGGTCCATTTGCGCTTGGTATCGGTCCGGCGCGGCAATCCGGTCCTTGCGCGCCTCTATTCCCTGATATCCCTCCGTCATCAACGGCTCTGACTCGGCGCCCTGCCCCAGCAAACGCAGAATCCGGTAGCGCCCGATAGATGCCGGCACGCCGCGCACGGCCGCGTCGGGAGAAGCCATGGTGAACGTGGCCTGGTTTCGGTCATCTTGGCTTTGTGCTTTTTCGGTGGACTTTCCTGAATTTATGTCGTCAGACATGGACCTCGCCTCAGGTACAACTCAAAGTCACCGCATTGTTTATCCGAAGTCGAGCCAGAGCGCTGCGGGGCCGCGCGCGCTTGGCGACGAGAGATTCGACCACCAGGGCTTCCAAAACGCGTTGGTCCACATCCGCGAGCTTGATGTAGAGACAGCCCTTGCCGGTCGCGACGGGATAATACCACCTCATTTCGCGCTTGGATTACTGCTGTAACCGCGCTTCTGCTGCGGCGCGGATTGCGGGAGGAAACGAGCACGACTTGCGCGTCTGGCGGTCCAAGTGAACGGCCGTCACCTCGGTAATAGCCGCCATTGTTCCCTTTTCAATATTTCTCATCTCGTGTCGAAAACGGATCACCTTGTCGCGAATCTCCAGGACCTGCGAATGGATTTCGATTACATCGCCGGCAAACAGCTCCTGCTGATACGTGGTGTTCTGTTGAACGCCAGCCATTCCTCGCTGCTGTTCTCGCAAGTAAGACGGCGTGATGCCCAGCTCCGCAAATAAATTCCACGTCGCCTCATCGAATTTTCCGGTGTACCACATTACGTTCATGTGGCCCATATGGTCGCAGTGCCACGGATGTATGGCGCCTTTGTAGGTGAGAGTTTGCATTGTCACTTAAGAGCCTGCATGATGCCACAGTTCCACGCTCTTAGTGGCCGCTTGTAGGCCCGAAAAGATGCTATCGCGCCACCCAAAGGTCTTTATGCTCACAAACCAGAGGTCCAAATCGGAAACTTCGGTCAAAATGTTGAAGCCCGTGCGCGACGGGGTGAGGCGAGCCGTACAGTCTGCAGAGAGTAAGTGCAGCACCACTCCACCAGGAGGACATGTCCAACTATGAGTCGCACGACGGGTGCTCCCGATAACGAACTCGGATTTCGTGGCCGCCTGATTTACTGGCTGACGAAGCGGCGACGGGGCCGAATTCATCTTGCAACCCGAGTTCGTGCCTACGATCCCAAGCTGCTGGAATTAGCTTTTCGCATGGATCTTCATACCGCTGCGCAACGTACGGTGCCAGCCATTCTGAAACAATTGGCACAAATCAAAGTGGCGGTGATGGTGGGTTGTCCGCTTTGAATTGATATCCATTCTGCCGTGAGCAGAAAAATCGGTGTTCGTGAGGATCAGTTGCACGACTTGGCGTGTTTTGAATCGAGTCGTCATTTTAGTACGCAAGAGAAGTTAGTTCTTGAACTCGCTACGGCATTGACGCGCACTCCCACGGACGTGTCGGATGAGTTGTTCGCTAGGTTACGAGATGCATTCTCGGAACGACAACTTGTCGAGCTGAGCTCCGCAGTGGCGTGGGAGAATTACCGCGCTAGGTTCAATCGCACGTTCGCTATTGATGCTGAGGGATTTTCTCAGGGACAATTCTGTCCGTTGCCAGAACGGTAGGAGTCTTCGACGTCTCATTAAGTGGTGCCATACGAATTGCGCTAAATGGTATTTGCCACGGCGCGCCTACCGATGAAGTCACCGGATCAATTGATTCAGTAGGTTAGATGGAGCGGGCGATGGGAATCGAACCCACGTCTAAAGCTTGGGAAGCTCTCATTCTACCATTGAACTACGCCCGCTCTTTGGCAACCTTAGCATAGGCTGCTGTCACCAAACAATCCCGCGGCGTTTCAACGCGCACAAACTTGAAAATGTGACAGCCCACGATTCTCCCCAGCCGATGCTTTTTCAGTTGTGGTGGGAGGCGCTGGCTGAGCCTCCAGCGGCGGCGGCGCTGGAATCGGCGTGGGATACAACCGCGGCGTCCGAATTGCCGACTGCGGCAACCTCGGCGCCAAAACTTTCGGCCATTTGCCCGGGCTTCGCGCCTTCGGCGGCAACGGTATCAACCGCGCGGGTCGGCGCCGTACGCGTAGCAGACCCGGCGGCATCCGATTCGCGGCTTGCGCGGCGCTCGCGGTGTTCGTGCGACGCGCCGATAAACGCGGCGAACAAAGGATGCGGCTCCATCGGCTTCGATTTAAATTCCGGATGGAACTGGCAGCCCAGAAACCAAGGATGGTCCGGCGCTTCCACAATTTCTACGTAAGTACCGTCCGGAGTTTTGCCCGTGATGAGGAAGCCCGCGGCGATCAGCGTTTTTTCGTAGTCGCGGTTGAATTCGTAGCGGTGCCGGTGGCGCTCGTTGATCTGGAGCGTGCCGTACGCCCGGTGCGCGAAGGAGCCGGGCTGCAACACGCACGGCCAGGAGCCCAGGCGCATCGTGCCGCCCATTTCATCCACACCGAGCAGCTCGCGCAGCTTGTAGATCACGCGGTTCGGCGCGGTCGGATCGAACTCGGTGCTGTCCGCGTTCTTGATGCCGCTGACGTTGCGCGCGTATTCGATGGTCGCGCATTGCATCCCCAGGCAAATCCCAAAGAATGGGACCTTGTGCTCGCGGGCATATTCGATGGCATAGACCATCCCCTGAATTCCGCGCTTGCCGAACCCGCCAGGCACGAGAATGCCGTCCACGTGCGCCAGGCGGCGCGCGGTGGTCTGCGGCGAGTCCAAATCCTCCGCCTCAATCCATTCGACGACCGTGCGGACATTGTGCGCCAAGCCGCCATGCGCCAGCGCCTCGCGCAAGCTCTTGTACGCGTCCTCGAGCTGCACGTATTTGCCGACGACGCCGATGCGTACATCGCTCGCCGGATGCCGCATGCGGTCGAGCAAATCCATCCAGCCTTGCATGTTGCGCGGCGGCGCGTCCATGTGCAGCAGTTGCAGGAGCTGATCGTCGAGTCCTTCACGCGCGAATTCCGCGGGCACCTGGTAGATCGTTTCCACGTCCTGCGCCGAGATGACGCGCGCTTCCGCCATGTTGCAGAAGAGCGCGATCTTGCGCTTCAGCTCCGGCGAAAGCCAGCGGTCGCTGCGGCAGAGCAAAATGTCCGGCTGCACGCCGATGCTCAGCATTTCTTTCACGCTGTGCTGCGTCGGTTTCGTCTTCAGCTCGCCCGCGGTGGGGATAAATGGCACGAGCGTCACGTGCACGAAAACGGTGTTTTCCGGGCCCAGCTCGAGCCGCATCTGCCGGATCGCTTCGAGAAATGGCAGCGATTCGATGTCGCCCACCGTGCCGCCGATTTCCACGATCACCACGTCCACGCCATCGGCCACTTTGCGAAACGCCGCCTTGATTTCGTCGGTGACGTGCGGAATCACCTGCACGGTTTTGCCGAGATAATCGCCGCGCCGCTCCTTCGAGATGATGGATTCGTAGATGCGGCCGGTGGTCCAGTTGTTGTCGCGCGTCAGCTTTGGCGGAGGTGAAGCGCTCGTAGTGGCCAAGATCGAGATCGGTTTCCGCGCCGTCGTCCGTCACATACACTTCGCCGTGCTGATAGGGCGACATCGTGCCGGGATCAACGTTTAGGTACGGATCGCATTTCTGGAGGGTGACTTTGAGGCCACGGCTTTCGAGCAGGCATCCGATGGAAGCTGCGGCAACGCCTTTTCCGAGAGAAGAAACCACTCCGCCGGTTACAAAAACGTATTTCGGGCGGTGGTTGGCCGTCGTTGCCAAATTCTCTTGGGTGTACTCTGGAATCGTAGCGAGGTACGACGTATTATGCGCGACACGCGCCGCGCTGTCAAATTGTGTTGCGACGTGCCACTAGACCTCGGCTCAGCAAGCCGCCGCGAGGCTTTCTGTTAACCAGTGAGTTACCCTCCCCACCCCCCATTTTCATGTAAATGCGCCAGGGATTGGACTTACGGGAGACGATATGTGTAAGTTACAGAAAATACAAGAGTTGAAAAAATGCGATTACGCGCATTGGGTGCTCGGATGCGGGAAGCAAAGGGGTTAAGGCGGCATGTGGGAGCACGACGTGCGTCGACGTGTTCGAAATTAGCTAATTCGCATGGCTCCTCCGCTTCCTTGGGCCAGTCGTTATGACCGCGTCGGCCTCGCCTAGGAGTTGGCAGCAACTCTCGGCCGGGGAGCGCGATGAGACTAGCTAGACGACGGAGTTTAGCGGGGCAACTAGACAGTGTTAACGCGGGCCGGGGGTATATGGGCGTACCCCCGCAAAGTTGGCCCACCACTGTATTGGCCGATGGTGAACAGATTCTGGAAAACCTCAAAACTGGTCGTTACACATTCTTGGTAGGTAACGATGGTAATTTTACAAGATTATTTACTTGACAAAAGTTAGGAATCATGTTCTACTGGTTCCGTGAGCACGAACTTCAAAGACAAAGTGCTGTATCCAGCGTCTTTCCAATCGTTTATGGCTGATATTAAGGAATCTATTTTGGTTCTGACGGGGCTACCCATTACCCACATAGAGCGCGGACAAGCTGGGCAGGCTTGTTGGGCAAGAAGGTTGCCAGACTTCAGTGGAAGCGGCAGCCTAACCGATGCGCCACATTCGCACATCAATTCAATTTCTTTCAGTTCGTTTAGATCAATTGTCGTTACCTGTTTCGGTGTCATTTATGCTCTCTTTCCTTTAGCTTTGGCTGCGGCAGCCAGCTTCTGCATGTCCCTTTTAATCGAAGCAAGTAGCTTTCGCGTCGGAATCTTCTTTAAGAGCTTTTTTCGTCCCTCTTCCAATGGAGCCTCCCTATGAACCTAGTGGACATAAATACCTTGTTTGGTACGGAAGACAAGTGCCGCGAGCTTTTGGTCCGCCTGCGCTTCCCAGAAGGCCCCTATTGCCTGCGCTGCAAGGGGCCAGCGGTCGAGCTTGAGACGGAGAAACAGCTTTTCTATTGCAAGGACTGCGACTACCAGTTCTCCATTACATCCGGCACGGTTTTTAATGACTCTCATCTCCCGCTTACCAAATGGCTCCTCACAACGCACCTGCTCTGCGAAGCAAAGAAAGGTATGTCGGCTTGCCAGATTCAGCGCACGGTAGGAATGAGCTACAAAACGGCATGGTATCTTTGCCACCGCATCCGGCACGCGATGGCGCAAACCGACAAGCCGATGCTGGATGGCAAAGTCGAGATGGATGCTACCTACGTTGGCGGCCAGATGCGCGGCAAGGGCCACATCGCCAAGAATGACAACAAGGAAGTGGTCATCGGCATTCGCAAGCGCAACGGCGATCTCCGCTTTTTTCACGCTCATGACGCAAAGTCGGGCACCCTTGCAAAATATGTTCGCGAGAATATCAGCGAAGACGTGGAAGTGATTTTCACGGATGACCATATTGCGAACGTGGCCGCTATGCGAAAAGCCGGACGCAAGAATCACAAGACCATTAATCACAGCGCTGGCAGTTATGTGGTCGGAGACATTCATACCAACACCGTTGAATCTGCGTTCTCGCTCCTTAAGCGCGGCATCATGGGAACGTGGCACCGTTTGAGCGCTAAGCACCTCGCTTCCTACCTCGAAGAGATGGAATTCCGCTTCAATCGCCGCAAGCGCTCCGATCTGTTCTTGGATACCCTGCGTCATATGGTCACCGCTTCTGCCTTAACTTTTGAGAAATTGACCGCATCGGCTTAAGTCCGAGAGCTCGGCGAAACTTAACAAAACCCCCTTGTTGTAAATCATCGTAGGTATGGGGCCTGGTTAAATGGGGAGTTTCCGCCCTCCAGTAGTCCAGTAAGTTTTTCCGCAGTTTTTTATCATCAAATCCATCAATAATTTTCTGCACCTCTGTCGGATGGTATGGCGCCCATCCTGTCTGCCCCATCTTCCAAGAGAGAAGTGATATTGGAAGCTCACACCCTTCTACGTGGTTTATACATTGGCGCACGATAAAAACCGCAAGCTCCGCAGCTTCTTCGACGTTCATAAAAAGGGCATACATCTGGCAGCATAGGAATTTGGCGAGACAGGAACCGATTCCAAGAGCTTCATATCGGGACACGGGGGCAATGTGCTTGCTGTATTCCGATACGCGCAAGAGCCTGCGGTCCATTGGAGAAGGACCAAAAAAACCAAATAAAGCAGACCATTGCAAATCTGGGTAGGATGACCGAGCAGCATTGATTGCTTTTCGGAGCGTTGCCATAATCCAATCTTTGTTGAAATGCTTTCCTGTAAATAGTTCATTCAGATTATCGGTAAAGCTCTCTATAAAATCGGATTCTCCAGCGCTGGCGACGGAAAGGCCCCATTGATCCTGAGTTTCGTAGCACCAAATTTTGTTTACTTTATTCTTAGAAACGCCGTCGCTTTCCATTGAATCTGTACACAGGACTATCCCGTCTGGGCAGTTAAAACCAAGCGCTATCGTCATGGCGGCTCTCTTTCTAACCTTGAGCCGCTTTTCTAAAGGGAATAATCCAGTTCGCGGCTTAGGGTTCATAGATACACCCTTGCCGTCCTTTTGTGAAGTAAATAATCTTGTAATTTTATCCATAACCACGTGCACTTGGCATTGCCCGACACATAAACACACGAAGGCGATGGTCAATCCGCGCGCGTGCAGAAAAGCCCATGAAGAAAACCGTGTCGAACTTGAACTAGTCTAATATAGTCAGCTCGAAGGTATTCGCGTGTGCTCGGTGGGGATTGGGCGTTTCGGTCCTGTGCAACGATCTCTGATCTGCAATTTCTCAGTATCAATGACGTGGTCAGTCGCCGGAATGTCCTCCAACGGAATTCC
>CAWDNN010000013.1:0-59292 GCA_963803675.1 uncultured Acidobacteriota bacterium
CGGCGCCAACTCCACGATATTCAGCTGGATCAATTCCACTTTTCTGAATCCCATTCCCGCGCCTTGCCCAAACCGGCGACTTCTCAGCTGGTTTTCGCCGGACCTGTATCCAAGCCCAACTGATTTTCCTATCTGGATTACGCAGACATCCGCGACCGCAATCAATGTTTCTCCGGCTTCCTCGCCTACTCGCTCGGATCGATGAACCTCACCGGCGAAGGAAAACCCGAACGCGTATGGGGAATGTCGCATCGGCAAATTATTTTGACGTTCTCGGCGTGCATCCCATTCTCGGCCGTGGTTTTTGCCGTCGGAGGACGTAAAGGCCGGCGGCGCACCTGTTGTCGTGATCAGCTACCGCCTCTGGCAGACGCGTTACGGTGGCGACCCATCCTCATCGGCCAGACGATTGCCATCAATCGGCATCCCTTCACGGTCGTCGGAGTTGCTCCGTCCGTCTTTCAAGGCACGCAGACCGGGCTTCGCTCCGAGCTTTGGGTTCCGCTGGCCATGCAACCGCAAGTCACGCCCTTCCCGAACGCGCTCAACGATCGCGGGGCCAAGTGGCTTTTCGGACTGGGACGCCGACACCCGGCGTGACGCGGGAACAGGCGCAAGCGCAAATGACTTTGCTCTACAAACAGCTCGCCGATCAGTTTCCCCTTTCGCATAAAGGCGAAACTGGCATCACGCTGCACCCGCTTTGGCGCGCTCCCTTCACGCCAACTACTACCTGCACACGGTTCTCTTGCTGCTGATGGTTATCGCTGGCGTCGTGCTCCTGCTGGCATGCGCAAACGTGGCGAATCTCTTGCTGGTCCGTTCCATCGGGCGCCGGCGTGAAATTGCGATTCGCCGTTCGCTTGGGGCCACGCGCGGGCGGTTGGTGCGCCAGCTTCTCGTGGAAAGCCTGATCTTCGCTTCGTGCGGGGGGGCCATCGCGATGCTCTTCACCCTGTGGACCGCGGGGATCACTCTCAAATTTCATTCCGCCGAGCTCGATTCCCGTCTCGATGAACATCCACGTGGATCGCACTGTCCTCCTGGCGACCCTATTGATTTCTCTCGTCACCGGCGTCGTGTTCGGCATCCTTCCGGCGGTTCGTTCTTCGAGCGTTCAGCCCGTTTCCGTTTTAAAGGAAGAAGCGGCAAAGGTTGCGGGCGGGCGTCACAAGGCCCGGCTATCGAGCGCGCTCGCAGCGCGCAGATTGCCCTTTCCCTGATTTTGCTTGTCGGCGGGGTTGTTCATCCGCAGCTTTCAAAACGCCCAGCAATTTAACCCAGGATTCGATCCGACCACGTCATGATTGCGGCCTTACGACTCGTCCGGCCAACCGGTGACACGCCGCGCAGGCGAGGAGTTCGATCGGCAGCTCCAGGCGAAGCTTCAGTCGCTGCCGGGCGTTCAGTCCGCCACACTTTCAACCTGGGTGCCCCTCGGCTTTTCGATACACTCCCCCATGTTCGGCGGAAGGCTATGTCCCCCGGCCGCACGAATCCCTGGCCACCGAAAATGCATTCGTAGGGCCCGATTATTTCAAGACCATGGAACATCCCCTCATGGCTGGACATGATTTTCAGCTCCAGAGATGGAGAAAAATCACAGCCGGTCGCCATCGTGAACCAAAAATTCGCGGACACATATTGGCCGCAGCAAGATGCCGTTGGCAGGCGGATCTTGGTATATGGCGTTGGGCGAACGGTCGTCGGCGTCGCGCGGACCACAGACTACGACGAATCGGAGAAAAACCGAGAGCGTTCGTCTATTTCCCGATTCTCCAGAGCTATTATCCGGGCGTGACACTTCACGTTCGCGTCGCCGGCGACCCGCTCGCTTTCGTGGCCACGGCCGAGAAGGCCGTGCACGAGCTAGACGCCGATCTTCCGGTTTTCGACGTGGCAACTCTGGATTGGCGCATCAATTTGAATACCACCAATCGACGCTTGGCCGGAGCATTCGTCGGCGGGTTCGGCATTCTCGCGCTCATCCTCGCGTCCGTGGGGGTCTATGGCGTCCTCGCTTACACCACGCGACAGCGCACGCACGAGATCGGTGTGCGCATGGCTCTCGGCGGCGAGCCACGCGACGCGTTTGCCCTCGTGCTGCGCCAGGGCGCGAAGTTCGTTTTCGCCGGCGTGGCGATTGGCCTCGCGGCATCCTTCGCTTTGACTCGCGCCTTGTCCGGCGAGCTTTTCGGCGTGACGGCCACGACCCGTTGACGTTTGCCGGCGTAGCCTTTCTGCTCACGATCGTCGCCCTCGCCGCGTGTTACATCCCGCGCGTCGCGCCATGCGCGTCGATCCCATGGTGGCGTTGCGCTACGAATAGGAAGGATTGAGCTATGCGGCCAAAACGCTGGATTCACACGATTCCATTGCGGCTGCGTTCCCTCTTCCGTCGCCCGAAGTGGACCGCGAGCTCGATGAGGAGCTGCACGATCACATCGAGCAAAAAACCAAGGAATATGCCGCCAGCGGTATGAATCCGAAAGACGCCGCCGCGCAGCATTGTTGAGCTTGGCGGCATCGCTCGCATCGCCCAGGAATGCCGTGACACGCGCCGCGTAAACTGGATTCAGGATTTTCTGCAGGACCTGCGCTATGGCCTCCGCATGCTGCGCAAGTCTCCCGGCTTTGCGGGCGTCGCGACATTGACCTTGGCTCTCGGTATCGGCGCCAACACCGCAATATTCAGCTTAGTGAATGCCGTCATGCTGCAGTCCCTGCCGGTGCGCAATCCCGAGCAATTGGTCGTGCCGCGATGGTCAGCGCACGAATGGCCAAAGGCTGGAACCAGCAGTTTTGGCGACTGCGTGGACCGTGGAGGGCCCAGGGCGAACTCCGGCCTATGCTCGTTCTCCTATCCGCATGTTCAAAGAGATTCGCGCACAGAAGGAGGTCTTTTCGGGTGTTGCGGCATTCGCAGGCCCGGCACAGCTCGACCTCAGTGGTAACGGCACGGCCAGCATGGCTTCTGGCGAACTCGTTTCGGGCGATTACTTCCAAACGCTAGGTGTGGGTGCCGCGATTGGAAGGACGCTTGAACCGTCTGACGAACAGCCTGGCGCGGCGCCGGTGGTGGTGCTCAATTATGGGTATTGGCAAAGCGCATTCGGCGGGGCTGCCGGGGCAATCGGGAAAGCAATTCGGCTGAACGGTGTCGCGTTTACCGTCGTAGGGGTGACGGATCCGAGATTTACAAGACTAACCCCTGGGAAGTCATTGGACATGTGGCTGCCACTTACGCAGCTCGTCCCGCTTGGACTTCCTTGGGGCGGCATATCCTTGGAAGCGGGAAACTGGTGGCTCACCCTTGTTGGGCGGTTAAAGCCGGGCACAAGGCCGGGACAGGCCGAGGCTGCGGTAAGTTTGCTCTTCCGCGACGAAACTCTACACGGCGAAAAGCCTGCGTTCAAAGAATCCGATGATCCAAGAGTCTCACTTCTTCCTGCGCAGAAAAGACTGGCTGGGATTTCGCGCCGACTATGGAGACGCCGCTGTACTTATTGATGGCGGCGGTCGGCATGGTGCTTTTGATTGCGTGCGCAAACGTTGCTGGGTTAATGCTGGCGCGCGCGAGGTCACGCGAAAAGGAGATTGCGGTGCGGCTGGCGTTGGGCGCCGGACGCGGGCGAGTGATTCGACAACTCTTGACGGAGAGCGTGTTGCTCTCTGCCGCAGGAGCAGCGCTGGGCGTCCTTGTGGCCTTTTGGGGCGCGACCGGGCTGGCTGCCTTTCTCTCGGCGAATTCGTATCATCCGTTGGACCTGGATCTGCACCCTGACGCGACCGTGCTCGCTTTTTACGGTCGGGGGTAGCGCTGCTGACGGGAATTGGTTTTGGGTTGGCGCCGGCGCTCCGCGGAACGCGTATCAACGTTGCGCCAGCACTCAAGGAAAACTCGGGAAGCCTATCAGCCGCAAGCCATGTAGGCAGCAGGCGTTTCGGACTGGGCAATTCGCTCGTGGTCGCTCAGGTGGCGCTCTCGATGGTGGTGCTGATCGGTGCGGGTCTTTTGTTGCGCACGCTGGACAAGCTGAAGAGCATCAATCCGGGATTTGACACGCGAAACATTTTGCTTTTCTCGGTTGACCCAACTCTGGCTGGATACAAGGAGGAGAATATCCAGAACGTGTATGACGAGATGGAACGGAGGCTCGTGGCGCTGCCGGGAGTTGTCTCCGCGAGCTATTCGTCGGACGCGCTTTTGGATGGTGGATTGTGGTCCTCGGATGTCCATCTCAGAGGACAGGCCGAGAAGAGCAGGGTCGACGTGCAGATGCTGGCTGTGGGACCGGATTTTTTCGAAACAATGCGGATTCCCCTGCTGCAAGGTCGCACGTTTCGCGCGACGGATGCGCGTTCGACGCAGATGGTAGCTGTCGTGAATCAAGCTTTGGCGCGCAAATTCCCTGAGTCAAGAGACCCCTTCGGGCTAGCTCTAATGTGGAGCGATCATCAGATGGAAATCGTCGGCGTGGTGGCCGATACGAAGTATGACCGCCTCCAGAAAGAGGATGAGCCGACGCTTTACATTCCCCTGAAAAGCGGCGAGGTGACATTCGCGCTACGCACCGTGCCTGCTCCGGCTAACCTGATTCCCGCGGTCAGACACATCGTGAACGAAGTGGACGAAAATCTCCCCGTTTTTGGAGTGCGCACGAATCGCAGACGATCGATCGCTTGCTTTTCAACGAGCGCCTCGTCGCGCGTCTTTCTTCCCTGTTCGGACTTTTGGCGCTTGTGCTCACCTGCATTGGGCTTTACGGATTGTTGTCTTATGAGGTGGCGCGGCGTACGCGCGAGATTGGAATTCGCGCGGCGCTGGGCGCGCAACCGCGCGATGTCTTGATGATGGTCGTCGGGCAAGGATTATCGCTAGTCTTCTTCGGAGCCTTAGTTGGGATGGTGGCCGCGTTCGGCGTGACACGATACCTGCAAAGTCTTCTCTTTGGAGTCCGTCCCACGGATCCGGTCACTTTTCTTGCCGTGTGCGTAACGCTCGCGATTGTCGCACTCCTAGCGTGCTACATCCCCGCGCGTCGCGCCATGCGCGTCGATCCCATGGTGGCGTTGCGCTACGAATAGGAAGGATTGAGCTATGCGGCCAAAACACTGGATCTACACGATTCCACTGCGGCTGCGCTCTCTCTTCCGCCGCGGGGAAGTAGATCTTGAACTCGCCGAAGAGCTTCGCGATCAATCGCAAAGTGCTGGAGATGGCGAAGGATTTCCCCGCAGACAAATATGACTACCGGTTGAAACCAGAAATGCGCTCGTTCGGCGAAGTTCTCGTGCACATCGCATCGGGAAACGCCTTTGCCGCGAAAGCCGGGCGAGGCGAGAAAGTGAAGTGGGACGAACTGGACCCGAAGGATTATCCGGCCAAGGCCGATGTCGTCGCACTTTTCGAGAAGAGTATTGCCGACGCCGACGCTACGCTAAAAGGCTTACCGGGCGACTCATTTGCGACGAGTGTCGAGCCCTGGCTAAGCGTCACCGAGCACAGCGCGGAGCACTATGGATTGCTGGTGGCGTACTATCGCGCGAATGGTCTGGTGCCGCCGGAGTGGCGGCCGAAAAAATAGCCGAGGGCCCTCCCCAGGCCGCCGCGTGCAGAGCACTGGCCCCCCAAAAACCAGAGAGTGCGTTTGTACCCCGTTTAGTGATAGTCTCCCACCCATTCAATAGCATCAGATCGCTGTCTTCTTTAAACAAAGGGCCTTAATCAAGTCGAAGTTGTCGCCGGGGTTGTACTTGCGTCGCGGCAATCGGGAATCGGAGGCAGCATCATGAAAAAAACGCGCGCCAGCACTTTCGCTTTGCCTGTCCATCAATCGGCCGCCAAACGGCGCGGCCCGTACTTCGCCATCATCGGGGCAGCCGTCGGCCTTGCCGTTTTCGCGCCGCCTGCTCCTCTCTTCGCACAGCAAGCCGCCAGTTCGGCAACTGACAGTACTGCGGCGGCGCCCGGCACTACCCTTGACGTCGCTCACGTGCTGGGCTTCGAAAACGTCAAGCGCGGCGCCAAAGGTGGGCTGACCGTCACGCCCACAGCGCTCCAGTTTGTGAATGGGAAGCACAAGGCGGAGATCAGCATCCAGTCCATCCAGGACATTTTGACCGATAAGGACAGCCGCATGTACATTCACGGCACCGCGGGAACGCTGGCCAAGATGGCCATCCCCTATGGCGGTGGGCGCGTGGTAAGCCTCTTCGCCGAAGGTATTGACGTGCTCACTTTGGTGTATCAAGGTCCCAACGGCGGCGAGCACGATGTGATCTTCATTTTGCACAAGGGCCAAGCCGAGGCCGTAAAGAAACAGCTCGTCGCGCAAGGTGCCCACGCCAGCGTTCCTCCCGATAGCGCACCCACGCCAGATAATAAACAGGAGAAGCCAGAATGACTCGCCCAGCGCCCAGGATCTTTGCGCACCTAAGAATCGCCCTCGCATGTGTGACCGCCCTTTGCATTGCGGTCTGCATCGGATACTCGAATCCGTCCGGCGTCGTCCTTGCGCAGCCCGGACCTTCCGCCTCGGCGGCGGCTCGGCCACGCGCGGATCAGCCGGCGCAAAAGTTCTCTGCTTCCTCCATCCAGGTCTTGCAGCTTGATCCGGGGGACGTCGTGCTGCCACCGGAGTTTCGCATGGCGGTATACGAGGACCTGATCGCGCAACTCACCAAGACCGGCCTGTTCCAGCACGTCTATCGCGACGGCGACCGCGACGCGGCCGCAGCCACGGACCTGGTGATCTTGCGAACGAAGGTCGAGGGTTTCAGGCACGGAAGTGAACGCGAACGCGCCGTAACGACGGTCGCGGGCAAGACGTCCATCGACGTGAAGCTGCAAGTGGAGGGCCGTGACGGCCATGTGCTGCTCGACCAAGACCTGCAAGGCAAGGTTCGTTTCTTCGGCGGAAACTTGCGCGCCACGTTTGACTTGTCCAAGAAGGTTGCCAAGATCGTCAGCCAGAATTTGCAAACGCCCAAGGCCTGACGCTCACACCGCGCCAATCCCAGCGGCGGTTGTGTAGCGCAGGTCTTTAGACCTGCGGCTTTTCGCCGCCGGATAGCAATAGCTTGACACCGCACCCCGGCTGGCGCCGCTTCTTTTCTATTTCTGCCTAGAGATCTTGGCGCTTCCGCCGTTTTCTACCCAATCCACTCTTCCCCGCTGTGCGGAATCGTGTAAAGTTACCCCCTGTCGCGTTCGTGCATCTCTCGTGATCGCCGAATCGAAAGCGGGTAGCACGGTGTCTGGAGCCGCCTTGATAGATCGTGTTTCGGGAGTTCGCTGGTCGGCGCCAACCAAAGAATTCTCGAAACACGATCTATCAAGGCGGCGCCACCCGACCTTTCGATTCGGCGATCACGCAAGATGCACGAACGTGACAGGGGGTAACTTTACACGATTCCGCACAGCGGGGAAGAGTGGATTGGTAGAAAAACGGCGGAAGCGCCAAGATCTCCAGGCAGAAATAGAAAAGAAGCGGCGGCAGCCGGGGTGCGGTGGCAAGCCATCGCTATTCGGCGGCGAAAAGCCGCAGGTCCAAAGACCCGCGCTACAAAACCGCGGCCGGGATTGGCGCGCTGTGAGCGTCAGGCCTTGGGCGTTTGAAAATTCTGGCGGACGATCTTGGCAACCTTCTTGGACAAGTCGAACGTGGCGCGCAAGTTTCCGCCGAAGAAACGAACCTTGCCTTGCAGGTCCTGGTCGAGCAGCACATGGCCGTCGCGGCCCTCCACTTGCATCTTCACGTTGATGGAGGTCTTGCCCGTGACGGTAGTGACCGCGCGTTGCCGTTCGCTTCCTTGCTTGAAGCCTTCGACCTTGGTTCGCAAGATCACCAGGTCCGTGGCTGCGGCCGCGTCGCGGTCGCCGCTGCGATAAACATGCTGGAACAAGCCGGTCTTGGTGAGTTGCGCGATCAGGTCCTCGTATACCGCCATACGAAACTCCGGCGGCAGTACGACGTCCCCCGGATCAAGCTGCAAGACCTGGATGGAGGAAGCAGAGAACTTTTGCGCCGGCTGATCGGCGCGCGGTGAAGCCGCTGCCGAGGCGGAAGGCCCAGGCTCCGCGAGGACGACGCGGGACGGATTCGAGTATCCGATGCAGGCCGCGATCGAAAGAGCGATCACACATGCGAGAGCAATTCTTAGCTGCGCGAGAGTTCTGGGCGCTGGGCGGGTCATGGCTTCTCCTGTTTATTTTCCGGCGTGGCTGGGCTATCGGGAGGGACGGTTACATGTGCGCCCTGCGCGACAAGCTGTTTTTTCACGCCGTCAGCCTGCCCCTTGTGCAAAATGAAGATCACATCGTGCTCGCCGCCGTTGGGGCCCTGATAGACCAAAGTGAGCACGTCAATGCCTTCGGCGAAGAGGCTGACCACACGGCCGCCACCATAGGGGATGGCCATTTTGGCCAGCGTGCCCGCGGTGCCGTGGACGTACATGCGGCTGTCCTTATCGGTCAAAACATCCTGAATGGACTGGATACTTATCTCCGCCTTATGTTTCCCGGCAACAAACTGGAGCGCTGTAGGCGTGACGGTCAGCCCACCCTTGGCTCCGCGCTTCATGTCTTCGAAGCCCAGCACGTGAGCGACGTCAGCGGTGGTACCGGGCGCCGCCGGAGCGCTATCGGTTGCCGAACTGGCGGCTTGCTGCGCGAAGAGCGAGGCATGCGGTGCGAAAACCGCAAGGCCGATGGCCATCCCGATGACGGCGAAGTACGGGCCGCGCCGTGTGGCGGCCGATTGATGGACAGGCAAAGCGAAAGTGCTGGCACGCGTGTTCTTCATGATGCTGCCTCCGATTCCCGATTGCCGCGACGCAAGTACAACCCCGGCGACAACTTCGACTTGATTAAGGCCCTTTGTTTAAAGAAGACGGCGATCTGATGCTACTGAATGGGTGGGAGACTATCACTAAACGGGGTACAAACGCACTCTCTGGTTTTTTGGGGGCCGGTGCTGAAGCGGACGCGGCGCGGGCAGCGCGCCTCGGCTATTTTTCGGCCGCCACTCCGGCGGCACCAGACCATTCGCGCGATAGTACGCCACCAGCAATCCATAGTGCTCCGCGCTGTGCTCGGTGACGCTTAGCCAGGGCTCGACACTCGTCGCAAATGAGTCGCCCGGTAAGCCTTTTAGCGTAGCGTCGGCGTCGGCAATACTCTTCTCGAAAAGTGCGACGACATCGGCCTTGGCCGGATAATCCTTCGGGTCCAGTTCGTCCCACTTCACTTTCTCGCCTCGCCCGGCTTTCGCGGCAAAGGCGTTTCCCGATGCGATGTGCACGAGAACTTCGCCGAACGAGCGCATTTTCCGGTTTCAACCGGTAGTCATATTTGTCTGCGGGGAAATCCTTCGCCATCTCCAGCACTTTGCGATTGATCGCGAAGCTCTTCGGCGAGTTCAAGATCTACTTCCCCGCGGCGGAAGAGAGAGCGCAGCCGCAGTGGAATCGTGTAGATCCAGTGTTTTGGCCGCATAGCTCAATCCTTCCTATTCGTAGCGCAACGCCACCATGGGATCGACGCGCATGGCGCGACGCGCGGGGATGTAGCACGCTAGGAGTGCGACAATCGCGAGCGTTACGCACACGGCAAGAAAAGTGACCGGATCCGTGGGACGGACTCCAAAGAGAAGACTTTGCAGGTATCGTGTCACGCCGAACGCGGCCACCATCCCAACTAAGGCTCCGAAGAAGACTAGCGATAATCCTTGCCCGACGACCATCATCAAGACATCGCGCGGTTGCGCGCCCAGCGCCGCGCGAATTCCAATCTCGCGCGTACGCCGCGCCACCTCATAAGACAACAATCCGTAAAGCCCAATGCAGGTGAGCACAAGCGCCAAAAGTCCGAACAGGGAAGAAAGACGCGCGACGAGGCGCTCGTTGAAAAGCAAGCGATCGATCGTCTGCGATTGCGTGCGCACTCCAAAAACGGGGAGATTTTCGTCCACTTCGTTCACGATGTGTCTGACCGCGGGAATCAGGTTAGCCGGAGCAGGCACGGTGCGTAGCGCGAATGTCACCTCGCCGCTTTTCAGGGGAATGTAAAGCGTCGGCTCATCCTCTTTCTGGAGGCGGTCATACTTCGTATCGGCCACCACGCCGACGATTTCCATCTGATGATCGCTCCACATTAGAGCTAGCCCAAAGGATCTCGTGACTCAGGGAATTTGCGCGCCAAAGCTTGATTCACGACAGCTACCATCTGCGTCGAACGCGCATCCGTCGCGCGAAACGTGCGACCTTGCAGCAGGGGAATCCGCATTGTTTCGAAAAAATCCGGTCCCACAGCCAGCATCTGCACGTCGACCCTGCTCTTCTCGGCCTGTCCTCTGAGATGGACATCCGAGGACCACGAATCCACCATCCAAAAGCGCGTCCGACGAATAGCTCGCGGAGACAACTCCCGGCAGCGCCACGAGCCTCCGTTCCATCTCGTCATACACGTTCTGGATATTCTCCTCCTTGTATCCAGCCAGAGTTGGGTCAACCGAGAAAAGCAAAATGTTTCGCGTGTCAAATCCCGGATTGATGCTCTTCAGCTTGTCCAGCGTGCGCAACAAAAGACCCGCACCGATCAGCACCACCATCGAGAGCGCCACCTGAGCGACCACGAGCGAATTGCCCAGTCCGAAACGCCTGCTGCCTACATGGCTTGCGGCTGATAGGCTTCCCGAGTTTTCCTTGAGTGCTGGCGCAACGTTGATACGCGTTCCGCGGAGCGCCGGCGCCAACCCAAAACCAATTCCCGTCAGCAGCGCTACCCCGACCGTAAAAAGCAGCACGGTCGCGTCAGGGTGCAAATCCAGGTCCAACGGATGATACGAATTCGCCGAGAGAAAGGCAGCCAGCCCGGTCGCGCCCCAAAAGGCCACAAGGACGCCCAGCGCTGCTCCTGCGGCAGAGAGCAACACGCTCTCCGTCAAGAGTTGTCGAATCACTCGCCCGCGTCCGGCGCCCAACGCCAGCCGCACCGCAATCTCCTTTTCGCGTGACCTCGCGCGCGCCAGCATTAACCCAGCAACGTTTGCGCACGCAATCAAAAGCACCATGCCGACCGCCGCCATCAATAAGTACAGCGGCTCTCCATAGTCGGCGCGAAATCCAGCCAGTCTTTTCTGCGCAGGAAGAAGTGAGACTCTTGGATCATCGGATTCTTTGAACGCGGGCTTTTCGCCGTGTAGGGTTTCGTCGCGGAAGAGCAAACTTACCGCAGCCTCGGCCTGTCCCGGCCTTGTGCCCGGCTTTAACCGCCCAACAAGGGTGAGCCACCAGTTTCCCGCTTCCAAGGATATGCCGCCCCACGGAAGTCCAAGCGGGACGAGCTGGGTAAGTGGCAGCCACATGTCCAATGACTTCCCAGGGGTTAGTCTTGTAAATCTCGGATCCGTCACCCCTACGACGGTAAACGCGACACCGTTCAGCCGAATTGCTTTCCCGATGGCCCCGGCAGCCCCGCCGAATGCGCTTTGCCAATACCCATAATTGAGCACCACCACCGGCGCCGCGCCAGGCTGTTCGTCAGACGGTTCAAGCATCCTTCCAATCGCGGCACCCACACCTAGCGTTTGGAAGTAATCGCCCGAAACGAGTTCGCCAGAAGCCATGCTGGCCGTGCCGTTACCACTGAGGTCGAGCTGTGCCGGGCCTGCAAATGCCGCAACACCCGAAAAGACCTCCTTCTGTGCGCGGATCTCTTTGAACAGCGGATAGGAGAACGAGCATAGGCCGGAGTTCGACCTGGGCCCTCCACGGTCGACGCAGTCGCCAAAACTGCTGGTTCCAGCCTTTGGCCATTCGTGCGCTGACCATCGCGGCACGACCAATTGCTCGGGATTGCGCACCGGCAGGGACTGCAGCATGACGGCATTCACTAAGCTGAATATTGCGGTATTGGCGCCGATGCCGAGAGCCAAGGTCAATATCGCGACGGCCGCAAAGCCCGGAGACTTGCGCAGCATGCGGAGGCCATAGCGCAGGTCCTGCAGAAAATCCTGAATCCAGTTTACGCGGCGCGTGTCACGGCATTCCTCGGCGACGCGAGCGATGCCGCCAAGTTCCAACAATGCTGCGCGGCGGGCGTCTTTCGGATTCATACCGCTGGCGGCGTATTCCTTGGTTTTTTGCTCGATGTGATCGTGCAGTTCCTCATCGAGCTCGCGGTCCACTTCAGGGCGGCGGAAGAGGGAACGCAGTCGCAATGGAATCGTGTGAATCCAGCGTTTTGGCCGCATAGCTCAATCCTTCCTATTCGTAGCGCAACGCCACCATGGGATCGACGCGCATGGCCCGACGCGCGGGGATGTAACACGCGGCGAGGGCGACAATCGTGAGCAGAAACGCTACGCCGGCAAACGTCAACGGGTCCGTGGCCGTCACGCCGAAAAGCTCGCTCGACAAAGCACGAGTCAAAGCGAAGGATGCCGCAAGGCCAATCGCCACGCCGGCGAACACCAACTTCGCCCCTTGGCGCAGCACGAGGGCAAACACGTCGCCTGGCTCGCCGCCGAGAGCCATGCGCACACCGATCTCGTGCGTGCGCTGTCGCGTGGTGTAAGCGAGGACGCCATAGACGCCGACGGACGCAAGGATGAGCGCGAGAATGCCGAACCCGCCGACGAATGCTCCGGCCAAGCGCTGATTGGTGGTATTCAAATTGATGCGCCAATCCAGAGTTGCGACGTCGAAAACCGGAAGATCGGCGTCTAGGTCGTGTACGGCCTTCTCGGCCGTGGCCACGAAAGCGAGCGGGTCGCCGGCGACGCGAACGTGAAGGGTCACGCCCGGATAGTAGCTCTGGAGAATCGGGAAATAGACGAACGCTCTCGGTTTTTCTCCGATATGCGTCGTAGTCCGTGGTCCGCGCGACGCCGATGACCGTTCGCCAAGTGCCATATACCAAGATCCGCCTGCCAATGGCATCTTGCCGCGGCCAATAGTTCGTCCGCGAATTTTTGGTTCACGATGGCGACCGGCTGCGATTTTTCGCCATCCTGAGGACCCGAATTCACGCCCAGCCACCAGGGGAATCTCCATGGTTTTGAAGTAATCGGGACCAACGAAAGCGTCCTCGGTGTCCAGCGATTCGTGCGGCTGGGGGACGTAGCCTTCGGCCTGAACATCGGCGGAGCTGGTATAAAAACCGAGCGGCGTCCAGGTGGCCAGCGTGACGGACTGAACGCCGGGAAGCGATTGAAGCTTCGCCTGGAGCTGACGATTGAATTCCGTGCCCTGAGCGGGGCTGTAGCCGCTGCCGGACAAGTCGTAGGACGCAATCATGACGTGGTGCGGATTGAATCCCGGGTTAAATTGCTGGGCGTTTTGAAAGCTGCGGATGAACAGCCCGGCGCAGACCAGCAAAAGGAGGGAAAGCGCGATTTGCGCCGCTGCGAGAACGCTCGATAGCCGGGCCTTGTGACGCCCGCCCGCAACGCTTCCCGCTTCCTCCTTCAAAACGGCAACGGGCTGAACGCTCGAAGAACGAAGCGCCGGAAGGATGCCGAACACCACGCCGGTGACGAGCGAAATCAATAGCGTCGCCAGGAGAACAGTGCGATCCACGTGGACGTTCATCGAGATGGGGATCGAACTCGGCGGAATGAAATTTGAGAGTGTCCCCGCGGTCCACAGGGTGAAGAAAATCGCGATGGCCCCTCCGCACGAAGCGAAAATCAGGCTCTCCACGAGAAGCTGGCGCACCAGCCGCCCGCGCGTGGCCCCCAGCGAGCGGCGAATCGCAATTTCACGGCGGCGCCCGATGGAACGGACGAGCAGGAGATTCGCCACGTTCGCGCAGGCCAGCAGGAGCACGACGCCGGCGATAGCCATCAGCAGGAAGAGAACCGTGTGCATGTAGTAGTTGGACGTGAAGGGAGCGCGCCAAAGCGGGTGCAGCGTCATGCCAGTTTCGCCTTTATGCGAAAGGGGAAACTGATCGGCGATCTGTTTGTACAGCAAGCTCATTTCCGCTTGCGCCTGTTCCCGCGTGACGCCGGGCTTCTGGCGTCCCAAGTCCAAAAAGCCATTTGGCCCCGCGATCGTCGAGCGCGTTCGGGAAGGGCGTAACTTGCGGCTGCATGGCCAGCGGAACCCAAAGCTCGGAGCGAAGCCCGGTCTGCGTGCCTTGAAAGACGGACGGAGCAACTCCGATGACCGTGAAGGGATGCCGATTGATGGCAATCGTCTGGCCGATGAGGGAGGGGTTGCCACCGTAACGCGTCTGCCAGAGGCGGTAGCTGATCACGACAACAGGTGCGCCGCCGGCCTTTACGTCTTCCGACGGCAAAAAACCACGGCCGAGAATGGGATGCACGCCGAGAACGTCAAAGTAATTTACCGACGCGAGCATGCCCCATACGCGTTCGGGCTTTCCTTCGCCGGTGAGGTTCATGGACTCCAGCGAGTAGGCGAGGAAGCCGGAGAAACATTGATTGCGATCGCGCAGGTCCGCGTAATCGAGATACGAGAATGAGTTCGGTTGGAAACAGCTCCGGCAAAAACCGCGGAGAAGTCGCTGGCATGGGCAAGGCCGGGGATGGGGTTCAGAAGAGTGGAATTGATCCAGCTAAAAATCGTCGAGTTGGCGCCGATGCCGAGCGCCAAGCGTGAGGACGGCGATGGCGGTGAAGCTGGGGTTCTTGCGCAACATGCGCAGGCCATAGCGCAGGTCTTGCAGGAAATCCTGAAGCCAATTCACGCTGCGGGTGTCGCGACACTCTTCTTTGCGCTTCTCGACCCCGCCCATTTCGAGCAGGGCCGCGCGGCGCGCCTCTTGGGGACTCATACCTTTGGCGGCGTATTCGCCGGCTTTTTGCTCGAGGTGATAGCTCAACTCGTCTTCAAGTTCGCGGTCCACGTCGCGACGGCGAAAAAAAGAGCGCAACCGCAGAGGAATCGTGTACAGCCAATGTTCTGGTCGCATGAATCAAGCCCCTTTCTACTCGTATTTCAGCGCGACCATCGGATCGACTTTCATCGCCCTCCGCGCAGGAATGTAACAGGCGACCGCTGCGACGCCTGATAGAATTAGCGAAACGACAATCAACGTCAGCGGGTCCGTGGGTTTCACTCCGAAAAGCAAGCTCGACAAGAAACGCGTAAACCCTAGCGCGCCAATGATTCCGACGCCCAGGCCCAGCAAAGCCGGCGTCATTCCTTGGCCGACTACACGCCGGAGCACGTCGACCTTTTGCGCGCCCAGCGCCATTCGGATACCGATCTCGCGTGTGCGGCGCGCGACGGAATACGAGACCACGCCATAGATGCCTAAACAGGCGAGCAGAAGGGCGGCAGCGGCGAATAGTGAGGTCAACAATGTTTCGAACCGGCGTGGCGCGAGCGATGCAGAAACGATTTGGCCCATGCTGCGGATGCTCGGGATGGCTACGCTCGGATCTATTTTCCAGATCGCGCGACGCAATTCGAGAGCCACCGCGGTGGCGGGCAAACGAGTGCGCAGGATCAGTGAGCCCGCCAGACCGCTGTCGTAGAGCTGATACACCATCGGAGTCGCAGCCTCGACAAGGCTTACGCTGCGAGTATCGGCTACCACACCCACCACCTGATATCCAGGGAATCCAGAAGACGGGTCCACGTCAAATTTCTGGCCGATGGCATTAAGTCCAGGCCATCCAGCCTTCGCGGTAGCCTCGGAAATCACGACCGCATAGGTTCCCGCGTCGGCTGACGTCAGCTCCCGACCTTGCAGCAACGGGATGTCGAGCGCCTTGAAGTATGCGGGGGTGACGCGGCGGTAGCTGGCAAACGGGCGCTCAGCCACTGGCCGGGTATCGCCGGGCAGGTTGATGGGATTGTCGTTGATTTCGCCATAGAGAGGCAGAAAATTGGTGACTGCGGAAGTTTCGACGACCGGCAGCGCAGACGTTGCAGCGACCACCTTTTGCCAAAACTCTCTGCGCTGCTGCGCTTGCGTATATTGAGCCTCAGGCAGTTGCAGGTCCACGGTGAGGATATGGTCAACGGCGAAGCCTTCTGGCACGTTCATCAGTTTTGCAAAACTCGCGAACAGCAGCCCGGCTGCGATCAGTAGCATGGCGCTGAGCGCTGTCTCGAGCCCGACCAAGAACTCACGCGCGCGCAGCCGTACGCCGCTATCCGCGCTCCGCGCGCCGCCCGACTGCAACGCGTCTTGCGGGTTGGCCTGGGCTGCGCGCCATGCAGGCAGCAGGCCAGCAAGGACTCCTGCGAGGACCGAAATTCCGAAAGTGAACGCAAGGACTGAACCGTCGAGGCGGACGTTGTGGAGACGTGGCAAGCTAACCGGCGCGAGCGCCAGCAAGCCCCAAAGCGCCCAATGCGCCAACACGAGCCCCAGCGCCCCGCCGAGCAGGCCCAGCAGCAGCGTCTCCGTCAGCGTTTGCCGCAAGAGTCGGCCGCGGCTAGCTCCCAGGGCTCTGCGGATGGCAGTTTCGTGCTCCCTGGCAGTCGCGCGTGTGAGGACAAGATTAGTCAGGTTCACGCAGATGATGAGCAGCACGGCCAGCACCGCTGCGAGCAGCATCCATAGGCCTCGCTTCGAAGAGCGTACGATCATGTCGCGCAGCGGCATCATCACCGTTCTGGTCTCGGGCGTAAACCACTCCGAGCGGACCCGTTGGCTCAGAATCACATTTAGCTCCGCTGTGGCCTGCTGCTGGCTCACCCCCGGTTTGAGCCTGGCGATAGCACCGAATCCGAAGCCGGCATCCGCCGACAGGTCTCCCTTGTCAAACACTTCTGGCACGAAGAGATCAGCCTTAGGGGTAGGACCTATGAAGGGAATCAGCTGATTTCCTTGGGGGAAGTGAAGCTCTGGCGGCAGGACGCCAGCCACCGTATATGGAGTCCCGTTTAACGCGATTGCTCGCCCGATGATGCCGGAATCACCGTGAAACCGGCTTTGCCATAGAGTATTCGTGAGAATCACTTCGTGATTTCGTCCGGGCTGGTCGGAATCCGGCGAAAAAGTACGTCCAAACGAAGGCATGACGCCCAAAACGTCGAAAAGATTTGGCGTAACGGCGTCGGCGGTTACCAGTGCGGGCTCCCCGCTGCCTGTCAGATTCAACGTAACACCTTCTTCGACAAGCCCGATTCCGTCCAGCGACTTTGCCTCATGAGACCAAGCCAAGTAGATCGCGGGATTTAGCGGCATCAAGGGAAATTTGCTCGCCAGCTTTGGAACGAATAACTGAATGGCCATCAATTGGCTCGGATTGGGATATTCGAGTGGCTGCAGAAGTACGCCATTGATGATGGAGAAAATTGCAGTGGTGGCAGCCAATCCCAGAGCTAGAGTTAGTATCGCGACAGTGGTGAAACCGGGAGACTTGCGCAAAATCCTCAAACCGTAGCGCAAATCCTGAATCAGATCCTGAATCCAATTTACGTGGCGGGCTTCGCGGCATTCTTCTTTGCGCTTTTCAACCCCACCCATATCGAGCAGCGCCATCCGCCGCGCTTCTTGCGGGTTCATGCCTTTGGCGACGTATTCCGCAGTTTTCTGTTCGACGTGATCGCGCAGTTCCGCGTCTAGTTCGCGGTCCACGTCGCGGCGGCGAAAAAAAGAGCGCAACCTGAGCGGGATTGTGTAAAGCCAATGTTCCGCGCGCATGGCTCATGCCTCCTTCAGTTTCACCACGTGGGAGATGGCTGCGGAGAGACGTCCCCAATTTTCCGCTTCCTCTTCGAGATGTCTTCGGCCAAGGCGCGTGAGCGAATAGTATTTTGCGCGGCGGTTGTTGTCCGTTGTTTTCCACTCGGCGGAAATCCAGCCCTCTTGCTCGAGCTTGTGCAAGGCGGGGTAGAGCGAACCGTCGCTTACCTGGAGGATGTCGCGCGAAACCTGCTTGAGCCGCTGGCTGACCGCAAAGCCATTGAGCGGCTCGAGCGCGAGAATTTTTAGCAGCAACATGTCCAGCGTGCCTTGAACCAAATCGGAGGGTTTGCTCATTATTGTTTGTACCTCGCCTTGTACCTCTTTTCTTTTCTTTACTTCGCCCTTGTCTCGGTAACCGAGCCTACGATATGCCTACTCCGCTCGGTAAGCAAGGGGAATCTTGCGCCGCCGTCGCGGGCGTGGCCGGATCAATTCTTTCTGGGTCACGGCAAAGTGGATTAGAATGCCGCCGATTTCCGAAACCGCAAAAACTGGTTCTGTTCGCGCGCGTGGCGTCTCGATTTGCCGTTTGTCAGAATGCGGCCCGGCGCGAAAAAGAGGAGGGAATATGGACGCGACATCCAGCCTGCTGCTGGTCTTGGCTTTCATTGTGGGTCTTTTCGTGTTGAGCATCGTTTTCGGTTCCTTCTTTACCGTGGAGACCTCGCAGGTGGCGATCGTGCAGCGGCTGGGGAAGTTTGCGCGCGTGGCGGGTCCCGGGCTGAACTGGAAGACGCCTTTCCTCGAGGCGGTGGTGCGGCGGATGAGCCTGAAAGTGCAGCAGTTTGATTTGCAGGTCGAGACCAAGACGCAGGACAACGTGTTCGTGCAAATTCCCGTTTCGATCCAGTACAAGGTGATCCCGGAGTCCGTGGAAGCCGCTTACTACAAGCTCACCGATCCGGTGAAACAGATTGAGTCCATGGTGTACAACGTCGTGCTCGGCCACGTTCCGAAGATGAAACTGGACGACACGTTCCTGAACCAGGCCGATATTGCCACCGATTTGCGCGACAACCTTGACGCTTCCATGAAGGAATATGGCTTTTCGATCGTCAAAGTACTGATTTCCGACATCGTGCCCGATCCAAAAGTGAAGGCGGCAATGAACGATATCAACGCCGCGCAGCGCGAGCGGGAAGCGACCGTTTCCCGCGCCGAGACAAACAAGATGCTGCTGGTGAAGCAGGCCGAGGCGGAGGCCGAATCGAAGCGTCTGCAGGGCGAGGGCATCGCGAATCAACGCAAGGCGATCATCTCCGGGCTGAAGGATTCGGTGGAGGACTTCGCGAGAGCGGTTGCGGGTTCGACGCCGCAGGATGTGATGCAGCTCGTGTTGATGACGCAATATTTCGACACTTTGAAGGATATCGCCGCGAACGATCACAGCAACACGGTGTTGATCCCGCACACGCCGAACACGCTGACGGACCTGTTCAGCCAGGTTCGCAACGCCATCATCACCGGCGTGGAGTTGACGCATCACACGGGGAATCCTCCTGCACCTCCGACGGGGGTGCAGCAATGACAATGGCCGCTGAGACGAGTCGTGCGCGATCAGGCGCTTTCGCCGCGATCCTGCGGATCGGATTAATAGCCGGGACGCTGGATATCTCGGAGAACCTGATCTTCAATTACTTCCGCGGAATTACTCCAACGAGGATATTTCAATACATTGCTGGCGGATTGATTGGACCGCAGTCCGCGCATCTCGGTATGGAATCGGTGGCGCTCGGTGTAGCCATTCACTACACGATCGCGCTGACCTGGACGGCGATCTTCTACTTAGCGAGCATGAAGATGGCGGTCCTAATCCGCCGTCCGGTGATTTGTGGGATTCTTTATGGCGGGCTTGTCTACATCATTATGAATTTCGTTGTGCTGCCGCTGACGCGAGTGCCGCACTCGCGGGCTCCGATGACGCTTGCCTCGCGGGTGAGCGGCGTGCTGGCGCTGCTGTTTTGCATTGGATTGACGGTGGCGCTGTTGACTCGGAGGGATTTGGCGGCTCGAGCTACAAGCGCATAGCAATAGCTTCTGCGAGTGGAATCGTGCAGCGACACAAGAAGGCTTTGAAAGCTGGAAGTCATCGAGGCAGCGCATCCGGCGCCTGAGAGTTCTCGTCAGAGTCGCCATGCTAGAGCAACTGTACGATTCAGCGTAGCGTGATTTCGCCGGCCCAGAGGTGTGCTTCGAGTTTGTAGTTGCCGGTACCGCTCTTCTGGAACGAACGGAACAGGCCGCTGTGATTTTCGCCGAAGGGATTGGCGGAAATGTCGCCTGAGGTAACCGAAACATCCACGTGTCCGTAATCCGCGGGATTGCCGACCCGGATCGTCAGATCGCCCGCATGTAGCTCCACATCTTTATCACCCGTGACACCTTCGATCTCGACGTTGCCCGCGGGCACGCGAAGGAGCAGACCGGATGACTTCGGCACCTCGATCGTGATCTGCACGTCGTTTCTCGGTCCACCTGACAAATGCAAATCGGCCAAACTGCCAGAACGGTCAATGCTCAGTGTCACGTCCTTGATGCTATCGGAACTGCCGCTCACGCGGACCGTGATTCGATTGTCGTCGCGGCCCAGGATATGGATATCTGCGGAGCGCACGTCGGCGCGAATTCGACCGCCGGAAGGGAAGTCGGCCGAAAAAGGATGGCTGTCGAGTTCACTGACCGTGGTCGTTGTTGGCCGGCTGAGGCCGCTGGGTGCGAGCAAAGCAAGTAAGGCGAAAAGGACAAGCGAATGGCGCATCGGAGGTTCCTCGTAACTGCTCGTTAAGGATACGCACACGGGCACGCAGATGTTCCGGGCTCAGGCCAGTTGGCGAGCGTTGCGTTTGGGCCGCACAAAGGCCCTGCCCCTACACGGCGAGGCGGGTCACAGGAGTATCGGCGGGGCCGGGCACCAGGCGGGCCAGGCTCCCGGGCTCCAGAACGGTTGCGGCAAATTGCTTGGCGTGAAAGAATGCGCGCCATGCTTGCTATGAAAGAGTGGCGTTTTCTCGCAATGTTGTGTGTGATGCCTTTCTTGGTTGCGGCCGCGCGCGCCCAAACGATGCGCCCTGAAGCGGAAAAGAAGCTTGCCCACGATATCTACAAGGAGTTTGTCGAAATCCAGTCGGGCTATACGACCGGCGCGACCACTCCGGTTGCGGAAGCAGCGGCGGCACGCCTGAAGGCCGCGGGGTTTCCCGACTCAGATATTTTTGTCGGCGGCGCGAATGCCAGGAAGGCGAACTTGGTGGTGCGCTATCACGGCACCGGCGCGCGCAAGCCGATTCTGCTGCTGGCGCACACGGATGTCGTCGAGGCCAAGCGGGAAGACTGGAGTACGGACCCGTTTCAATTCATCGAGAAGGACGGTTTCTACTATGGCCGCGGCACCGGCGATGACAAGGCACAGGCCGCCGTCTGGATCGCGAATTTGATCGAGTACAAGAAAGAGGGTTTCAAGCCGGACCGCGACATCATCGTGGCGCTCACTGCGGACGAAGAGGGCGGCGGTCCTTTTAATGGAGTGGATTGGCTGCTCAAGAACCATCGCGATTTGATTGAGGCCGATTTCGCCTTGAACGAGGGCGGATGGGGCGAGGAAGCGGGTGGCAAGAAAATCGCGAACGACGTCCAGGTGAGCGAAAAGTATGTGATCAATTTCCGATTTGAAGTGCGCAACAAAGGCGGCCACAGTTCGCTGCCGGTCGCCGACAATGCGATTTATCATCTGGCGGGCGCGCTCGAGCGGCTTTCCAAGTTCGGCTTCCCACTGAAGACGAATGACGTCACCGCGGCGTATTTCAAGCAAATGGCAACGATCGAAACGGGCCCCGTGAAGGATGATCTCGCCAAGGTTGCCGAAGGTTCGCAGGAGGCGATGCAACGAGTTGCCGCCGGATCCACGGCGTGGAATGCCACACTCCGCACCACCTGCGTGGCCACGATGCTGGAAGGCGGACACGCGTTGAACGCTTTGCCGCAGCTCGCGGCGGCGAACTGTGAACTGCCGCGTCTTGCCCGAGGATTCGATTGACTACGTGAAGACCACACTGCAAGAAGTGGTGGCCGACGATCAGGTCGCCGTCACGATCATGGGCAATCCGGCCAAGGGCCCGGCGTCGCCGATGCGGCCCGATCTCTTGCAGGCGGTTCGCGAAGTGACGAATCGTATCTGGCCTGGCGTGCCGACCGTGCCGATCATGGTGATGGGCGCGACCGACGGGAGATATCTCCGCATCGCCGGTATTCCGACCTATGGCGTGCAGGGATTCTTCATGGATCGGGATGACATCCGCTTTCACGGACGCGATGAACGGCTGGGCGTACAGTCATTCTACGAGGGCCAGACATTTCTTTATGAGCTTGTGAAAACCCTAGCGACGGCCGGCAACTAGATCCGGGACGGCGAAACTGAGGACGGAGTGCTGCCAGGAATGTGGACTGACTTCCAGACGTGAACAACTGCCAGGTCAGGAGTCGCTTTGTGGCTTCAGCGAGTAGCGGCTCTTCGGGGACTTGCTGGTGTGCGCCAACCTGTAATCCTCAAGCTCTGCGTCGGTAACCGGGAAGTCGGTCTTCGAAGCATGGTCTGCATTCGTGGCTAGCTCGCGCTGGAGCTTCAAGGAACACACGTCAGGAGCATCCTGATAACGGACGAGGTGGGAGATAAAAGCTGCGCTCGGGATCGTGAGGGTGAACTCGCGCGTGTCTTCCGTGGTGTAACGCACCTGGAACCTATATTCGCGGCCCTGGTCTTTGGAGTCGAAGCCCACGTACTGCATAAGGCGCGTGTCGCTCATCTTGCCATGCCGCGGTTCTCCGCGCGTCTTGCGGGGCACATCCCGTGGAAGGTGCGGATCTGTCTCGTCGATAGTGGGTTTGCATTCATAGACGTAAGACCCGAACCCTATTCCAAACACAATAACCCTCATTGCATTGTGTCACGAATTCGTGGTTCGCGTATAGCTCAATCGACACACTCCTCACCCCACCGGCAGTTGGACCCATCGTACAGTGAAAATTTGGGCGAGCCGCCGGCGGAGTCCGGCGATGCCATTTTCTGGAGAACGAAACACATAACCCATTGCTTCGATGGCAGTAAGCGAGCATCGGTCCATGCCTGGTTCGCACACATTTGGCACGATCCCCAGCAGGAACACGCCAGAAGTGCTACCATGAAGTATGAACAAAGCGTACAGAGTTGTCTTCGCATGCCCAAAGGGCGGCCACTACGTCAACCTTCAGCGAAAGTGCTCAAAAGCGTCGCTTTCCGAGACAGAGGCGATGGAGATGTTCGGAAACGAGGAAATCTCCTGCGCAACTCCGAATTGCGGCTGGCACGGAAAAGTATCCAACATGAAGCTCCTTCGCATTCTACCCTTTAACTGGGTATTCTCTCCCGCGACGTAAGCCAATTCCTGATTCGTGTGCGTCCAGGATATACGAGCCAGCGCTTCAGCGGCTGAGGCCGTGACAAACGATTGGCTTCTTCAGTTGTACGATCCGCGAACCCTCAGTTTGATCCATATTCGCTAGACATTCCCTAAACTCTTCGAAGACAATTACTCGATTCGGAGGGATTATGGGAAATACGTTTGGCACAGATATTTTGATTCAAGCCGAAGACCCAATGAAGGCCGCTAACTTCTACGTCAAGCAACTCGGCTTCGAGATTACGGCCAAAACGTCCAATATGGCCAGCCTCCACGGAAAGAACATCAATTTGTTTATTGAGCGAGGTCCTGCTCTCGGACCGGTTTTGGAAGTGACTGTAAAAAGCGTTAAGGAAGCCAAAGCGAATCTAGAGAAAAAAGGCTGCCAAGTAATTAAGGACGAGCCCGATTTTCCGAGATGTTACGTCAAAGATCCGAATGGGCTGATCTACAACCTGACAGAATAGCGGGACTTGCGCTCCTGGCGGCTTCCACAAATAGAAAACTGGTGAAGCTCCTTTGAACCGTGCCCTTTCACGGGCCATTTTCTTCCGCGAGTGAAATAAATCTTCAACATCCGTGGCGCCGCCCGGCGGCCCGGAATTGAAATGTGTTCCGTATCCGGCATCAACGCCCTTTCTCGGCGCTTAGGATCAATCCTGACCCAAAGGGCTAGGTCACCGCGAAGGCGCTGGTATTTTCCAGTGCGCAGTGATAGATGGTCGTCTTGCTTTGGATGCTTGGGGCGATGCGGCCCGGTTTGGCTATTGCGGAAACTTCACGAAACGGAGGCGGCGATGATCCTAGGTATGAATACATTCACTTTTGTTCACGTCTTGTTGAGCTTGGCGGGGATCGCCTCCGGATTCGTCGTTGTGTTCGGATTGCTCGCCGCGAAGCGGCTCAGCCGCTGGACCGCGGTTTTTCTGACAACGACTGTTTTGACGAGCGTCACGGGTTTCATGTTTCCGTTTCACGGCTTCCTGCCGTCTTATGGGGTCGGCATCGTATCCGTGGTGGTGCTGGCGCTTGCGATCTTTGCGTTCTACGTGCGCCGCCTCGCGGGTGCTTGGCGTCGCGTTTATGTCATCAGTGCGACGATTGCCTTGTATCTGAATTGTTTTGTCTTGATCGTCCAGCTTTTCCGAAAGGTGCCTGTGTTGCAAGCGATGGCGCCGACGCAGTCCGAGCCGCCGTTTAAAATTACGCAACTGGCCGCTTTGGTGTTCTTCGCCGTACTTGCGATTGTCGCGGCGATCAGGTTCCGCGCCGAGCCGGCGCGCGCCGCGAAATAATACGCGGCAAGAGGTATTCGGGGAACAGGAGTAACGAAATGCAAGCGGTTCCGATTGCGTTTCAGAAGCTCCCGGAGCCTCTGAAACGCAATTCTGCGCGAGGCACGTGAAAGTTTGGCTCCGGGGCCTGGACTCGAACCAGAATTCTCAGATCCAAAGTCTGATGTGCTGCCAATTGCACCACCCCGGAGCGGTTTGGGCGTAAAGAGTTTAGGCTACCTTTTCAAGCGCCGCAACTCGCTGCGCGCCACATCGCGCCATTCGTTAAACCGTCCAAGGCAGCGCAAGCGCCACGCGCGCGATCGCGTCGCGACACAACTTTCGTTTCGTGACACAACTTTCGCTGCCGGAGTTTCGTTGCCGGCGGCGATTCTGTTAGATTGGTGTTGCCTGCTGGAGAGGTGTCCGAGCGGTTTAAGGAGCACGCTTGGAAAGCGTGTGTTGGGGAAACTCAACCGTGGGTTCGAATCCCACCCTCTCCGCCAGTATTACAAACACCCGTAAATAGGGTTGTCGTTGACCGCAAAAAGGACATGCGGAGTTGGGTTGATGCCTGCTTCCAAATCAAGAAACGCGGCATCTTAATCTACGCCTACGCGAACAACCACTACGCCGGGCACGGTCCGGCGACCATCGAGCAGTTCAGAGATTTGTGGTATGCGTCAGGTTTGCCGGAGCTAGAGCGAGGCCGTAGGATGCGATTGCAGACCTCGCTGTTTGATGATCCGCCAACGCGATAAACTCCGAACCTGGGCAACCAGTCAAAACAAAAACGGCCCGGCGAGGGATCACCGAGCCGTCAGAATTGCCTAACTAGATTTGATCCTACAGACACGCCTTGCGGCGCAACACGCCAACCAGACCAAGCAAGCCCGATCCGAACAAAATCAGCGTCCCCGGCTCAGGCGTTGGCGAAACATTCTGGGTCACCGTGACGGAAGCGCTGTAAGAATCGGACACCTGTCCTGTTGAGGCGATGTCGGCCAGCACGGTTTGATATGGCACAGTGAATTGAGCCGTAAAGTCAGCGCTCCAACTACTCAACCCGTCGCTGGTTACTCCAAGAACCACCCAGCTCGCCGACGAACCGCCACTTGCGTTGTTCTGCAAATTGAGCATGTTCAGGATTTGACCCGACACGGCGGCAGGAGTGCAAATTTGCCCTGAAGCAGGCGCTGCGCTGCAAGCAGTCGAAGGGTCGCCGCCAGCGGCAATGAAGTCCAAATCCAACGTCGGGTCCGTCGTTGAGGGAAAACTGATGAACACGGTTGGCGCAAAAGCCGTTCCCACTGGATTCACAGCACCCGAAATCGAATTGACGTCATTTGTGCCGTCGAGCCCGACAAACGATCCCGTGCCGCCGCTGAGCGTGAATTCACCTGACGCGAACGGCGACACCGATGATGAGAACGAAACGGAAGTGGTGGTGATGGCGAAAATCCCAGACATGTTAAAAGTTCCCGACAATGCGGTGGCATGGACGGTGCCGCCGCAAAATAGAGCAAAGCTACAAACAATGAATAAAACTCTGTATCGCATGGGCCCTCCCCAAAGACTGCAGGGCACGAAGTTTAACCCACGCTGAATATCCAAGCAAATTAATTGTCGGAGAACGGCGCAGCGATCCCGGCCTGCCGACAAAGAAAGGGCCACTCTATGGATTCAGACTTCGCTGTTTGACGCTCCACCTTCGAAGTAGGTCTGGTACGCGCCGCCGTAGTTGAGAATGACATCGTCCGCACGCACCTCGACAACAGCGATGGTTAATGCGAACAGCAGAAGGGTAAAACGAATTGCAAGCTTGCCGAGACCTTCGTCCCAGGTCATTTTTCCTCCATAGCAAGATTCCCGGAGGTCTCGAAATTGGGCAATTTAGGAGGGACGCCCGAATCGTAGAAATTAGGACCTCTACTGGAGCGGCGTGAATCATATCCCAACGTTGTGCGTTCGTGTCAATATGAAAAGTCGTGGCGGCTTTCCGAAATTCGTTCGCGGCGAACACATGTAAGCTCGACCTGCGCCGAATCAACCAATGCTCAAGTCCGACCTAATCGCCGCCAGCGGGCCGCGTGAAACGAAGCGATGCGCCACCAGAAATTCTTCGCAATGGCAGCGAGGTGTGTTCATGTGACAACCATTTTCCCGGTATGTGCAGGGAAGTGGGTGCCTTTTGCTCTGTGGCGTAGGTGCCACCGGACCACGGTTTCTGGGCCCGCATGGGCAAAGCAACGGCCCATGTAGTTGATATAAGAGGCGGACAGAGTCTTGGCGTACGACAACCTTCGGCAGTTGTTTGTGGTGGAATTCTCCACGCAATCAATGTTTGACAGCAAGATTCGGATAGTTTCCGTAGCGCGGAAATCCTAGAGTGGCTTCATGGAAGATACGGCATCTCGCGCCGTCCTGGAGAACGCTATGGAGGACACAGCATTTCGCGCAGCGCTGGAGAAAGCTCTTGAAAGTGCGCTGTCTTACTTGGGCGGTCTGGACCGCGTCCCTGTAGCACGGTCTGTTGACCTCGCTACTCTGCGTCGCCGTCTCGGCAGGGAACTTGGAGACACGAGTCTTCCGCCAGAACTAGTCGTTGAGGAACTGGTCAAGGATGTGGATGGGGCAATCCTTGGCTCTGCGAGCGGCCGGTTTTTCGGGTGGGTGATTGGCGGTTCTTTGCCCAGTGCTCTCGCAGCCGACTGGCTCACTTCCACCTGGGATCAAAATGCAGCCCTCTATTCCTGCGGACCAGCCGCTGCCGTTGCCGAGGAGGTCGCCGGGGGCTGGCTCAAAGAGCTCCTCGGCCTTCCAACGACTGCCAGCTTCGCGTTTGTCACGGGCACCCAGATGGCCCATTTCACGTGCCTGGCATCGGCGCGTCATGCTCTTCTGGATCGTCGTGGATGGGACGTCGAGAAGAAGGGTCTTTACGGAGCGCCGCCTATTCGTGTTCTATGCAATGACCAATGCCACGGTTCGATTGACCGTGCGATTCGGTATCTTGGTCTTGGTCAGTCGCAGATTGTGGGTCTGCGAACGGACATCATGGGCCGTGTTATACCCAGCGCCTTGGAGGAAGCGCTGCACAATGAACCCTCTTTTCCTACGATCGTCGTTCTTCAAGCGGGTGACATCTGCACCGGAGCATTCGATGATTTCGAAGAGCTAGTCCCGCTGGCAAAACACCACGGTGCCTGGGTGCACGTCGATGGGGCATTCGGGTTATGGGCAGGTGCCAGCCCGAAATATCGCGGGCTCGTGCGCGGCGTCGACCAGGCGGACTCCTGGACCACGGACGGTCACAAATGGCTGAATGTTCCGTTCGACTGTGGATACGCATTCGTCGCCGAGGCAAAAGCCCATCTCGATTCCATGTCTCATCGGGCTGTTTATCTGACGCACGATGGGCAGGCGCGAGATCAGATCGACTGGAACCCGGAATGGTCGCGGCGCGCCCGCGGATTCCCCACGTATGCGGCCCTACGGCAACTTGGGCGTTGGGGAGTTGCAGAGCTGATCGAGCGTTGCTGCGAGCACACAGAGGCTCTGGTGACGCGGCTGGAAAATTTGCCGGGCGTTGAGGTCTTGAGCGCCCCCGTGCTGAATCAGGCGTTGGTGCGATTTCTCGGCCCGTGGCCGAATACTTCGGATGGGGATAACGACCGCAGGACGGATGACGTGATCGCAGCAGTCGTTGCGTCGGGGGAGGTTTTTTTCACCGGAACAACCTGGCGCGGCCGGCGGGCTATGCGAGTGAGTCTCTGCAACTGGAGGACATCTGAGGCCGACGTCGAACGTACGGTGAAAGCGTTTGCCAATGTGCTGACACAGCCGAGAGTTATTCGGACAGAAGCGCTTTGACGACAGTCGCAGTACGGTGTGAAAGGGACGGTGCCTGGCCATGAATCCGTGGATCGCGAAGGCGCTGGTGCTCACAGGTACAGTGGTGATGATCGCCATTCGTGCGCCGTGCGGGCACCGGAGTCGAATTGTCGAACACGTTCGGCGGTTACGCAGGCGGCCCGAAATTATGAGAGCTGGATACAAAGGTCTTCGAACAAATGCTAGCTGCTGAACTTGCGTGCAGGTTATTCTCCTTCGTATGCCGCTATAAGGCTGGGTGTCTCAGTACTTGGAGATAGCCGAGACTGCTATTACTGGAGGCTCTTGTGTCCATCCGACCGGTTAAGCGACTCATCACGTCACAGCCGACCATCGAAGGTGCAGGTGTGCACTTGCGCCGCGCATTCGGCTTTCACGAGACATCCGATTTTGACCCGTTTCTCCTCCTGGACGATTTCCGCAATGACGTTCCGGAGGACTACTTGGCGGGCTTCCCATGGCATCCCCATCGCGGCATTGAGACGATCACTTATGTTCTCGCTGGAACCGTCGAGCACGGCGACAGCATCGGCAACCGTGGTGCAATCGCTGCCGGCGACATTCAGTGGATGACCGCAGGGCGCGGGATCATCCACCAGGAAATGCCCAAAGGCGATCCGGAGGGCCGGATGCACGGCTTCCAGTTGTGGGCAAACCTCCCGGCGTCGCTCAAAATGATGGAGCCGCGTTACCAGGAAGTAAAAGCGGTGGAAATTCCGGAAATCACCGACGACGATGGAACCCGTGCTCGCATCGTCTGCGGCACTTTCTGGGGAAAGAAGGGCCCGATCGTTGGCATCGCGGCCGACCCAGTTTACATTGACGTGTCGGTCCCTCCGGGCAGGCGAAAGACGATGCCGGTCGAGATAACGCGGCACGCGTTTGCATATGTTTTTGCTGGTTCAGGGAAGTTCTGCAATGCGTCCGGTCCGCTCGCGGTGCCGACCGAGTCGGTCGGCTGGCTGGACACGGAGCCTCCGAAGGAAGCGGGCGACCGCTCGCTCGTGCTCTTCGACAGCGGCGACGAAGTCGTTGTGCAAGCTGGGCCCGACGGAATACGCTTTCTCCTCGTTTCCGGCAAGCCTCTTCAGGAACCGGTCGCGTGGTACGGACCGATCGTGATGAACACCCAGGGGCAGCTACGCGAGGCATTTAACGAGCTTCAGAAAGGGACGTTCCTCGAGTCGGACAAGCGGCGATGAGTGAAAAATCTCGGAATTCTTCGCGCGAAAGAAGACGCCTCATCGAAAGCGGAGCCGCTCCGAAGAACGACACTGGTTTCACCACTGAACGCCGGGATAAAGACTCGGCATCCGAAAAACGCGGTAAGCATAGCTGGATTGGATATTGAGCTGCCAGACGGTCTGCGGCGTGGCCGTCTGCGTCACTTCATACACCGCCACCGCCGGCGAGGTAGCCGAGACCGCGCACTCGTCGAACTCCACATTTCCATTTGCCAGCACCTCGGCATTGCCACCAAAAAACGAGTATGCCGGCGCGAGTACATCGTGAAAGACGAGCGTCGCGGTCTTCGCCGTCTCATCCAAATCAAAGATCGGCACAGTGCTGTATAGACAGGGAGGCGCTCCCGAAGCGCCACACGTCACTCCCGAACCAAACTCCCGGTCGTCACCATTGTCAAAAACCGTCAGTGAAAACTTGCCGGAAGTATTGGGCGTGACAAAGGAAGGTTCGTGCTGCGCGTAGAACCAATCCACCGGGTCGTTGCCGTTTTGTAGCGCGAAATCTCCGCCCTCACCCAAGTGCCAGACAATATCGCCCGCACCCTGGCCGTTATTGTAGTCAATCTTAAGGATCCAATTCTGATGACGCATCGAGAGCACAAGGTCACCGTCGCTGGCTGAATAGAGCACGGCATTCGAGTGTGTCCAGTCGGGGAAGTTCATCGGATGGCGATTGACGTCAAGGTGATCAAATGTGGACCAAGTCCACACGGGATTCAAATTCGTATCGAGGTCTACCAGAACGTCGCCAAGCACGGTGGTGACGCCGGGGTAGCCCGGCAAATCGGTGAATTGCTGTGTCGTGTTGCAGATGACGATCCAGTGGCCATTCGGAAGGGGTTCGACGTCGTGATGCATCGTGTCTACCACCAGGTTGAATCCTGCGGCGGCCAGCCGCATATTGAGGGTATCGGTCGAGAGTTCTTGAATGGTGTCGCCCGCGAGGTCAATTTCGCGGATCACGTTAATGGTTCCCGGGAGCACCTGCGTGCTGTTCAAGGCGTCAGACGAGGCTGGACCAATGGACACCAGGAAGTGCCCATTCGGCAGCATCTTTATGGGTTGGATCTGGTCGGTCGTAGAGCCGGCATAGGTGTAGGTCCAAAGGACGTTTCCCGCCAGATCAATGGCTGCCGCTTGCGTGAAGGTGCCGTTATCGGAAAGATTGATGAGTTCGACGCCGGGCTGCGGGGTCAGGCCTTGAGTTGTCGTCGCGGTCCAGGGAGGAAGCTGGTTGGGCGGTAGCGTGCCGGTGGTGAAAACATGGTCCGCGTCGGCGAACTGCAATCCGCCTGCGAACTGCACGATCGCGCGCATATGGTAGGACGTCGAGGCGCGCATGCCGGCCACAAACAGGTTGACCGGGCCGCCACCGGCGGGCGCGGGCTGCGCCCAGGTGGTGAGCCCGTAGCCCGTGTCGGTACCGAATTGCACCGAGACATTCGCGGCCGCCGGCGGAGAGATCATGTAGAGCGCAACTTGGGGGTTGGCCGTGGGTGTCACTTGCCCCGGAGCAATAACGATGACGCTTGCCGAAACCGACTGCGAAGGATCGGCAGTCGTGGTCGCCGTTACGGTGGCCGCGAAGCCAGCGGTCGCCGGAGGTGCGGTGTACTCGCCTTGCGAACTGATTGTGCCGACGGTTGAGTTTCCGCCTGGTATCGCATTGACTGACCAGATGACGCCGATGTTCGAAGGGCCTGCCGAAATCGCAAATAGTTCACTGGCCCCGGGGGCGATTGCGGCGACTTGAGGCGAAATCAAGATAGGACCGCCGGGCGAAGAGCATCCACCGAATATCAAGGCGAAGACAAAAAGGTACGCGCCGGCCGAGAACTTTCGGGACATGAGTAGGCTCCGGATGGATTTGTGCGGGAACAGGGAAGGCCGGGGTCACACAGGCTATTAACCGTGAAGTTGGAAAAAAGTTCCGCTAAATGTGTAGGGTGATTCCTGTATGGGATAAACCGATCAGGGATCTCAGCCGTGATGTAGATCGCTGAATGTGTGATTACGCATATCTCGGTTGGCTCTGCTAGCTCTTCGGCGCAGGTCGCTTTGGCGTTCCTGTGAGCTTGCTCAATGTATCCAGAGCAGATTGCTTGTAAGGCGTGTTGAACGAAGCCGCCTCGGTCAGCGCCGACTCTTGCCTCCGCCGTCTTTTTCTCCAGGGCGAGCGTGTAGCCGAGGCGATAGAGAGTTCCGCGCATAAGTCGTCTGGTCCGGTTTGAGCAATGGACTGGCTTTTTGAAATGCGGCGACCGCTCCATCGAGGTTATGCCTGTTCACCAGGACTTGTCCCTCGGCCGACCAAGCCAAGCCCGTTTGCAGTTGCGTTTGTTTCGTCCAGTCGGCATCGCTGACGCCATCGGGCTTTACCGCCTGCGGCAGGGTCGCGATCGCTTTCTTTGCGAGCTCGTCAGCCTTATCCAGCTCTTTTCCACTCGAGCTATAATAATCCGCGAGCAGGATCAGCATGCTCCCGGAATTTGGGTCGATCGTGAGCGCTTTTTCGGCTGCGGCAATCATTTTCGGATTGTCTTGCAATTGCGAATAAATCCCGGCCGCAAGACTTTCGGAAGATGCCGCATAAGGCGAGTCCGGGTAAACGCCGCGACAAATCTTTCCGCGAGTGCGGCCTTTTCCGCGGGCGCCTGCGTCTGGTAAATCGACCTGTAGCATGGCGCGCTCGAATATACTCGATTTCGTCGTGCTGATCGGTGAGACCTTGCAGGTGCTGCGCCGCCCATCCGGCATCGGAGCCGGCCGGCGGCTGCTCGGATTTGTACTGCGCGATGATGGCGCCTGCTCGTTCGCCTGTTTCGAATAGCTTGGCGGCATCGTGTGATTGGTCCTCGGCGCGAAACAGACTATCCGCCGCATAAAAATTGTTAGGATCGATCGCGAGCTGCTTCTCCGCGAATTCGGCTACTTTGTCGTAGTTTTTCGCGTCCAGATAATACGAAATATACAGCTCGTTCGCGAGAATCGCCCCGTTGCCCGTGCCGAGATCGGCCTGGAACTTGTCAATCAGCGCCAGTTTCTGCGCGGGATCGGTCGCCGCGTTGATTTCCTTGACGGCATTTCCCTCGGGCGTGCCCGCTTGCACCGGGACGAAGTGCATGAGCTGCGCGGCCGCGGGCAGCGGCGAAACCAAGGAAAATGCCAAGAGCATGAGGCCTTTGCGCATAGGACCCTCCTGGACGGGATGACCGATTGGCGGGAATATATCACCGCGGAGCGAGTTCGGGCAAGTTTTTGAGCGCGCCCCGGGGATGCGTGTTGCGGAGGACTCGTGATGCTACGCTTAGGCGCGCTGCGCGCGCGTCCGCGCACGGCAGAAATCGTGGCACCCGCCGGCAATAATCCTCGTATACTTGCCCAAAGCGGTGTCGCATTTCTTGCTCTTCGATCGAATGCTCGCCATCACCAGAGCGAACCACACCGCTCCGGTGATCCTGCAAACCGCGTTCCGCCAGCACACATGCGCCGGCGACAGCGGCGATCATTCCGGCATATCGCGGGTGCCGAATGTGTGCGTAGAGCCCATCGGTGATCATTCCAGTTTGCCGGTCAATCCGCGTGTCCGACAAGCTCCATATTCCCGAGTTCGCGGCTGGCGCGGCGCAAAAGAATCACATCCGGAGGCAATCAGCAGCAGCCCTGCGAGAGCCAACAGCAAGGAAGGCCCGCCCGCGCGGATCAGCTCGCCGCCGGAAGATGGCGATGAAAACTCCACCGAGTACCCAGGCGCCCGGCGCGGCCGTCCAAAATGCCGCGCGCACATGGCGTCGCCAGAAACCGTTGAACGGATGCAAGATGAACCAGTAGACCGGAACGGGCAGGTCCACAAGCAAAACAAGCAGGGCAAGATAGCGGAACAATCGCATCTCCACCGCATTCTAAGAAAGCCGGGTGCGTACGGCAAGGCCCTCTTCGGGATTGACGCAGCGCCGGTTTCGTTGGACCATGCCTTTCGGACCAAATCATCCAGTTCCTTTTGGGGGCGAGCCAGATGCCGGAGAAAATCGCGTGGGAAAAAGTCGAACACGAGCAGCTCAATCCGCTGATCTCGCGGCGTATGCTGAACAGCAAGAGCGCCACGGTCGCGAGGATCTATCTCAAGCGCGGCGCCATCGTGCCGCGGCACTCGCATGTGAACGAACAGTTCACGCTCGATATTGGCCGGCGCGCTCAAATTCACGTTTGACGACAGCGAATTCGTGCTGAATGCGGGCGAGGTGCTCTTGATTCCTTCCGGCGTGCCGCACGCGGCCGAGGCGCTGGAAGATACCGACGATCTCGATTTCTTCACGCCCCCGCGCCAGGACTGGATCAATAAGGAAGACGCGTACCTGCGCGGCGCGCCCAAACGCTAGCCGGCCCTCCTGTGCTTGAAACGAACTCCTTGAATTGCCAGCAGCTACCCAGTTCGTGGCTGCATTTTCCCCGCACCGGTGCGGCGCTTGTCGCTTTCGCAACCGTCTTGTTGCTCGCTGCCTCTGCTGGCCGCGCCGACGAGCCTTATGCGCGCACCCGCGATTACGATCTGCAGCACGTCCGCACATCCCTGCGCTTCAATCTGGATGAACGGCGCATTCTCGGAGAGACTACGCAGGAGTTGGCCGCGCTGCGAGACGATGTTGCCAGGTTCTCCTTCGATTCGGTGGGGCTCGAGATTCAAGGCGTGACGCTCAACGGGCAACCCGCCAGGTTCGATTCCACCGCGGCGAAGCTCTACATCACGCTCCCGCGCCCTTCGCACACCGGCGAAAAATACGAGGTGACGATCCGCTATACCGGCCAGCCGAAGAAGGGCATTTACTTTGTCCTTCCAGACAAGAATTATCCCGAACGTCCCGCGGAAATCTGGACGCAAGGCGAGGCGGAGGAGACGCGCTACTACATTCCCATTTACGACTACCCGAACGACCGCACCACCTCCGAGATGATCGCCACGGTGCCGAAAGACTGGATCACAATCTCCAACGGTAAGCTGGTTGGCGTGAGTGATGCCGGCGACGGCAAGAAAACCTGGCACTGGCGGCAGGACGCTGCCGCTTTCGACGTATCTGATCACGCTCGTCGCCGGGCAGTTCCGTGAAACGCGCGAGACCTGGCACAACATCCCGGTGACCTACGAAGTGCCACGCGGCATGGAAAACACTATCGCGCCCACGTTTATGCCGACACCAGGCAAATGCTCGACTTTTTTTCCGAGCGCCTGGGCGTTCCGTATCCGTGGGACCAATACGCGCAAGCTTCGGTGGATGAATTCGTCGAAGGCGGCATGGAAAACACCAGCGCCACAACGCTCGCCGACCGATAGCTTGCTCGACCGCCGGCTCGCCCTGGAAACGCATGAAGGCTCCGACTTTCTGATCGCGCACGAAATGTTTCATCAATGGTTCGGCGATCTCGTCACGTGCAAGGACTGGTCGAACCTCTGGCTCAACGAAGGCTTCGCGACTTTCGCCGAGTTCTGGTGGGAAGAGCACAATTTCGGCGCTGACGAGGCCTCATATACGCGTTGGCGTGACGCGCGCAATTGGATGGCGAATGCCGGCTCTATTCCGTGCCGATCGCGACCCGTGATTTCGAGGATTCGCTCGAGTACGCGGGCAACACCTATGACAAGGCCGGCCTGGTGATTCAAATGCTCCGCCAACAGCTTGGCGACGAGGCATTTTTCGGCTCGCTGCACGATTATCTCGAAGCGAATCGCAACCAAAACGTGGTGACCGCCGATTTCGTGAAGGCCATCGAAAAGACCACCTCGACAAACGTGGACCGCTTCTTCCATCAATGGATTTACGGCGCCGGCGCACCGCGCTTTCGCATCCGCGCCAACTATGAAACCGCCACGCATCAGGAAAAGGTGACGGTCTCGCAGACGCAACGAATTGAAGACCAAGTGGATTATTTCGAAGTGCCGATCGAGATCGAACTGACCACCAGCGCCGGAAAGACAAGCTCACTGGGTCACCGTTTCAAAAGCGAACGAGACATTTTCGTTTCCCGCTGAGGAGGCTCCGGCGATGGTTCTTTTTGATAAAGGCAACAAAATCCTCAAGTCCGTGGAATTCGAAAAGATGCCGGCCGAGTGGACGTATCAGTTGAGTCACGCGGATATGGTTCCCGATCGCGCGGATGCCGCCGTGGCGCTCGGAACGCTGACCGGCGATGAAAGCGCGTCGCCGCGCTCGCCCGGGCCGCCATGCAGGATCCGTTCTGGGGCGTCCGAGTGGAAGCAATTCGCGCGCTCGGCCATATCGGCACGCCGGACGCCGCGCAAAAAATTGTCGCCGCGCTCGTCGCCCCGCAGCCCTGGGTCCGCGAGCCCGCCGTCGCGCAACTGGGGCGTTTCAAGACATGCCGGAACTGGCGCCGCGTCTCGTCGGCGCTTTACCACGACGATCCGTCGTTCCGCGTCCGCGCGGCGGCGCTCGAAGCGCTGGCGCAGATGAAATCTCCGGGCGCCTTCGATATGCTTCGCGGAGCGACTCATGCGGATTCGCCGCGCGATATGGTTCGTGACGCCGCGCTTCGGGCCTTGGTGATTTGGGCGACGAACGCGCGGTGCCGCTGTTGCTCGAATGGTCTGCGCTCGGCAAGCCGCTCGATTCGCGGCCCGCGGCGATTGAGGGCTTGGCCATCTCGACCAGCAGAACAAGGACATTGAAACGCGGCTGCTCGCCTACGTGGCCGAGCCGTATCCCGGCGTTCGCAACGCTGCGCTCGATGCTCTGGCCGAGCGCGGCGATCCGGCCGCAATCGCGCCGCTCGAGACGCTTATCCACAACGGCTCATTCACCGGTGACACTTTGGCGCTCGCGCAGGCGGTCGTCTCGCGGCTGCAAAGGACTGGCAAGCCATCCGGCGACGCCCGCTAGGCTCGAAGGCGCTTCCATCGAGCTCGCCTGAATGCCTTCCTCTTGACAATCAAGAGGAAAGGAATATCGCTTACACTAGATTACCAACAGGAGCGAAGGAAAAGCGCATGACGGCCAACGAAAAGGAGCTTGTCCCCGGCACGCTGGACATGCTCATTCTGAAAACGCTTACGCTCGAGCCCATGCACGGCTATGGGATCACCGTTCGCATCGAGCAGATCAGCAAGGGCGTGTTCCGCGTGAATCCCGGCTCGTTGTTTCCGGCACTTCGCCGCTTGGAACGTGCGGGCCTGCTCCGCGAGGAGTGGCGCGCCACCGAGAACAATCGCCGGGCGAAGTATTACAGCTTGACCGATGACGGGCGCCGCCGTCTCAAGAGCGAGCAGCGCGAGTGGGATCGCCAAATTACCGCCATCGCGCGAATTCTGGAAGCATCTTAGCGCGGTGCGCCATGTCTCTGCTGCGAAATATCGGGGATGGTTTGCGCAACTTCTTCCACAGAAAAGACGAGGGCCGCGAGATGGACGAAGAACTTCGCGGCTACCTCGAAGCTGCAGTCGAGGAAAAGATGCGCTCCGGCATGACGCGCGAATCTGCGCTTCGTGCGGCGCGCGTCGAGATGGGCAGCGCCGAAGCAGTGAAGGAGGGCATCCGCGCCGCAGGCTGGGAACACTTTTTCGAGAGCCCTCTGGCAGGATCTGCGTTACGCCGCTAGGGCGCTCCGCCGCAGCCCCGGCTTCACCGCAATCGCCATTCTGACCCTCGCACTGGGCATCGGGGCCAACACCGCGATTTTCAGCGTGGTCAATGCAGCCCTGCTTCGCCCGCTGCCATATCCGCATCCAGAGCGCATCGTGTTCTGGTCTGGCGCACCGATGTTTCAGGCGGATCCGAAAGTTGGATTCCACGGCGAGCTGGCAGATTGGCTCGACAAGAGCCGTTCGTTCGAACAAGTCGCCATCTACGTGGGTGGCGAGGTGAACTTGGCGGGCGCCGACCATCCCGAGCGGGTGAAGGCTTCGAAGTCACCGCCGAGTTTTTTCCATTGCTGGGAATAGCGGCATATGGCCGTACATTCCTGCCGCGAAGAGAGCACACCGGGCCACGGTCGAGGTCGCCGTCCTCAGTGACGATGTTTGCCGCCGGTTCGGCACGCCCGCAGGATGTCGTTGGCCGTTCGATCACCGTGAACGGAAAACCGTTTACGGTGATTGGCGTCATGCCTGCGGGATTCAGCTTCCCGGGGAGAACACAGATCTGGGTGCCGCTGCAGCTTCCGTGGAACCTGGCCCACGATAGCGTAGTCACGACGTCAGCGATTTTCCCCAACCCCATCGCTCGCCTTCGGCCCGGGGTGACTTTGGCGCAGGCCCGCGCTGAATTAATCGGTTACGCCGCGAAACCGCCGGGCGATCTGCAACAGGCGCGCGAGTCGGTACGCGTGAACCGGCTGAGTGACGCGCTCGTCGCTAACATTCGTCCCGTGCTCTTGTTATTGCTAGGCGCCGTCGTGCTGGTTTTGCTCATTGCATGCGCTGACGTGGCGAATCTGCTGCTCACTCGCGCCGTCTTGCGCCAAAAGGAAATCGCTCTTCGCGCCGCGTTGGGGGCCAGTGGTGCGCGCCTGATCCGCCAGAATTTGACGGAAAGCGTTTTGCTCGCATTTCTGGGCGGCGGGGCGGGCCTGCTGCTCGCGCAATGCAGCTTCCGCGCTCTGCGAGTCTTGATTCCACCCAACATGGGTTTCATTGGGCCAGATTCGTCTGGATTGGCACGTCCTCCTCTTCACACTCGGGATTTCGCTCGCAAGCGGAGTGCTGTTCGGGCTCTTTCCGACGTTGCATTCGTTTCGCGTGGACCTGAACCAATCGCTGAAGCAAGGTGGCACGGGACTGTCCGCCGATCGCGGGTTGATCGGGCGTGCTCGTTCGCTGCTGGCGGTAGCCGAGGTCACGCTGGCGCTCATGCTTCTGATCGGTGCGGGGCTGGTGCTGAAGAGTTTTTGGCGGCTATCCGGCGTGAATCCAGGGTTTGCCGCCGAGCGTGTGCTGACCACGCACATCAGCCTGGGTGAGAACCTCTATCGCGAGGGCCCAAAGCGCGCGGAGTTTTATCGCGAAGTCTCGCAGCGTGCCGCAGCTTTGCCGGGCGTGAGCGCTGCGGCGTTTACGAGCGACTTGCCGCTGAGTGGCGCCGTCTCGGGAGCGATGCGCTTGCAGCTCAAGGAAGAAACTCCAACTCGCGCGACGGGAGATGCGCAATTCGCGCTGTTTAGCTCGGTCAGCCCGGATTACTTCCGCGCGATGCGCATTCCACTGCTCGCCGGACGCGATTTCACGACCGCTGATCGCAGCGGCGCGCCCAGGGTCGCGATTGTCAGCGAGTCGCTCGCCAAGGCGTACTGGCCAGGGGAGAACCCCCTCGGGAAGCACGTGAGCTTTCCTATGAATCAGCCGGACTGGATCGAAATCGTCGGCGTTGTGGGCGATATTCGCCACTTCAGCGTGGCCGCGGAGCCTGCGGAAGACTTCTACACGCCGCTGGGCCAGAGCGCTACCCGTGGCGCTTATTTTGTACTGCGTACTGCCAGTGATCCGGCGCTCATCGCGGGGGCAGTCCGCGGTGCCGTCGCCGCCGTGGACCGCAACGAGCCTCTCTCGGACATACTCACCATGGACCAACGCGTTTCGACCTCCATGTCGTCGCAGCGTTTTCGCACCGTGCTGCTATCCACCTTCGCGGGACTCGCGCTGGTGCTGGGCGCTGCAGGCATCTTCGGCGTGATTTCTTACTGGGCTACGCAGCGAACGCGCGAGATCGGCGTCAGAATGGCCCTCGGCGCCAAGCCGGGTGATGTGCTTCGGCTCGTTCTGGGACAGGGCATGCGCCTCACCGCAATCGGCTCGGTGATTGGCCTCGCCGCGGCATTCGGGCTGTCCCGGTTCCTCTCCAGCTTGCTTTTTGGAGTGGCACCGAGCGACCCGTTCACGTTTGTGGGAGTCACATTGCTTCTGGTGAGTGTTTCCGCGCTCGCGTGCTGGATTCCCGCGCGCCGCGCCGCGCGTCTCGACCCCATGGCAGCTCTCCGTCACGAATAAACAGCAGGGCTCACTTCATCTGCGGAGCCGCGAGCAGAAGCCGCAGATCGCGCAGATTGTTTCCTGTCAGCCCGGTGACGACCGCGTCTCCCAGCGCGTTGAAGAAGGTATAGGAATCGCTGCGCTGCGCAAATTCCCGCGGATCGAGACCGGACGCTCGCGCGCGCTCAAGCGTCGCGCCATCCGCCACGGCGCCTGCGGCTGGGCTCACGCCGTCAATGCCGTCCGTGCCTGCGCTCAGCACGGCGACCTGCCCGCCTGCGATGCGCCCTACGCACTCCAGCACAAACGCGGAGTTTCGCCCGCCCACGCCGTTTCCGCGCACCGGCGAACTCACCTCCCCATCGGAGATCAGAGCGACGGCATGATGTGGATTTTCGGCTCGAATCAATGCGAGCTGCCCCAACAGATACTCGGCTGCTCGATCGAGCGGCCAGTCGTCAGTCGTATCGTCGCAGACGGTGATGAACCCCGTTCCTTCCGAAGCAATGTGCGCGTGGTGAAACAGATCGTGCATTCCCAGCAGGATTTCGAAATATGCGTTGCCGAATGCCGGATCGTTTTTCTTCGGCGTTTCTGAAAGCGCGCCGCTCCGCTCGAATTTCGCGCGGATCGCAGCGGGCAACTTCGCCAGCAGCCCGTATTTCCCGATTACGCTGCGGACATCTTCCACTGTCGTCGGGTCGGGCAGCGTCGGACCCGACGCAAGCGCGGACTCGTGTCCCGCAGGAACATCCGTGATCCCGAAAGTGATTTTCGTTGCCGCACCGGCTGCCGCTGCGAGCCGCCCGCCTTTCACCGCGCTCAAATGTTTGCGGACAGAGTTGATGGCATCAATCGGTGCGCCGCATCCCACGAGCAGTCTGTTCAATGTTTGCACGTCTGAGAGTTGAATCGCCGGATCGAGCGGCAACTCGACAAGCGCCGAGCCGCCACCTGAAATCAGGAAAAAGACGAGCGTCCGTTCGTCGCAGCGCGATAGCAAATCGAGAATTGCACGCGCCGCGGCGAGGCTTTGCTCGTTGGGCACTGGATGGCCGGCGCAGAAAACAGTGAAGCCGGGAGGCGCGTCTGGAGTTTGCGGCGGAATCGCAGTTTCACTCGCAGCCGGCGCGGGCGCTACGATAATCCCGCTCGCCAGGAAATCCGGTTCGAGCAGGGCGGCCAGTCCTTCGGCCATTGCGAGGGACGCTTTGCCCAGCGCTACCACACAAATGCGCCGATACCGCGAAAGATCAATTACCTCGCCGTCGCAGCAAATGCATGGGCCATCCCGCGCTAGCTTGCGCCGCAGCGTCTCGGCAATGTCAATTCCGGCGAGGGTCTCCGCGAAGATGCGTCGCGCGACCGTTTTGAGATCATCCGGGAAGGACACGAGGACTCCGGCTCACGCGCCCGAAAGAGCTGCCGCTCCGGCTCGCGCTACATCTACGTCTTCATCTTCGGTGCCATTGCTCGCGCCGATCGCGCCTATGACCTCGTCGCCAACAATCAGCGGCACGCCTCCGCGGATCGGAGTTTGCTTCGCGCCGCTGCCCACGGCAAGCGCAATCGAAAGGATCGGGTTGGGTTTGTCGTCGCTGGGCGAAGGCCCAGTCGGCTTGCGGCGAATCGCAGCGGAATGCGCCTTCACGATGGCGATGCGTACTGAGGAAAGCTTCGCGCCATCCATGCGAAGAAATGCCAACAAATACCCGCCGTCATCCACCACGGCGATATTCATCGGAACTTTGATCTCAATTGCTCGGCGCTCCGCCGCGGCAAGTACTGCTTTTGCGCCCTCGGTGGTCAATTTTGCGTGATTGCGCGTCACCAGCGGCATGGGATTCATCTCCGAAATAGAAATTGCGCGCGCCTAGTTTGCGAGCCAGCTCAGGATTGAGCGCGTTGGGCGGACGCTGGCCTTCGAGCGCCGCGATCACATTTTCCGCGGCCATCACCGCCATCTTGGTGCGCGTTTCGACTGAGGCCGACGCGATGTGCGGCGCCAGCACCACATCCTTGCGGCCCACAAGCTGCGGATGAATCTGCGGCTCCTTTTCGTAGACGTCGAGCGCCGCGCCCGCAATCTTCCTTGCCTCGAGCGCCGCCACCAGCGCCGCTTCATCCACCACCGGGCCTCGCGAAGTGTTGATCAGGTAGGCCGTCGGCTTCATCGTCGCCAGCCGCGCACTCGAGATCAGCCCGCGCGTCTCGGGCAGCAGCGGCACGTGCAGCGACACAAAATCGGATTCGGCGAAAACGCGATCCATCTCCACATGTTCCGCGTGCAGCTCCTTTTCAACGTCAGCGGGCGCGCGAACGGCATCACTATACAGCACGCGCATGCGAAACCCCATTGCGCGCCGCGCCACGGCCCGGCCTATGCGGCCAAATCCCACGATCCCCAGCGTCTTGCCCCAAACGTCCGCCGCCGCAGAGTTGATCGAGGTTCCAGCCGGTCCACTTGCCGGAGCGCATCAAGTTGTCGCCCTCGATCAATCGCCGCGCCACGGCCATCAGCAGCGTCCAAGCAAAATCGGCGGTGGTTTCATCAAGCACGCCGGGCGTGTTGGTGGCGAACACCTTGCGCCGCGTGCACGCCGCCACATCAATATTGTCAAAGCCCACGGCGACGTTCGCCGCAATGCGCAGCTTCGGAGCGCGCAGCCAGCAACTCATCGTTGACCTTTTCGGTCAGCAGGCAGATCAGCGCGTCCTTGTCGGCGACGCGTCTGGAGCAGCCGGTCGCGCGTCGGCCGCCCTGGTCCTTTCCAATACTCGACGTCATACCGCGTGTCGAGAAGTTTGCGCGCCGGCTCAAAAAGCGGGTGCGTCGCGTAAATCTTCGCTTTGCTCATTGATATTTTCCTGTGGCAAGAAATGAAATGCGAGAGTAACACAACTCCACACGCCGCGCAGGCTTGCGTTGACGCCGCGCTGCAGCGGCGACTATAGTGGCCTTGGGCCCGCCAATACGCGCAAATTCAATGAATCCTGCATCTTGTCCGCGAACTCACCGATTGTTGGGCCGTGATGCCGTGCTGTCCGGCGCCGAAGATTTGATGCTCTATGAATATGACGGCTCGGTCGAGCAGGCTCAGCCCGATTGCGTGGTGTTTCCGCGCTCGCGCGATCACGTCGTCGGGATCGTGCGGCTCGCGGCGAAATACAAAGTGCCGCTCGTCGGCCGCGGCGCGGGCACGGGGCTTTCCGGCGGCGCGTTGACGCGCGAAGGCGGAGTGCTTACCGTCTTTTCGCGCATGAATCAGATTCTGGAAATTGATGCCGAAAATCGCCGCGCGGTCGTCGAACCCGGCGTGGTGAATCTCGATCTCTCGCGCGCCGTCGATCATCTCGGCCTTTATTACGCGCCCGATCCCTCGAGCCAGAAATCGTGCACCATCGGCGGCAACGTCTCGGAAAATGCCGGCGGCCCGCACACGCTGGCTTATGGCGTCACCACGAATCATGTAACGGGCCTCGAAGTGGTGCTGCCGGATGGGCAAGTCTTCCGCATCGGCGGAAAAACGGCCGAAACACCCGGCTACGACCTCACCGGGTTGTTCGTCGGCTCCGAAGGCACGTTCGCTCTAGTCACCGAAATTACCGTGAAACTTTCGCGCAAGCCCGAAGCCGTGAAAACGCTGCTCGCGATTTTCGATGTGATCGATGACGCGCCTGAAACCGTCGCCGATCTCACCGCGCGCGCCATCACGCCCGCCGCGTGCGAAATGCTCGACGGCTGGACGCTGCGCGCCATCGAAGATTTCGTCCATGCCGGTTTCCCGCGCGATAGCGCTGCGGTTTTGCTGATCGAAGTCGAAGGCCTCACCGAAGCCGTGGAAGCGCAGGCCGCGCAGGTGATTGAGATCTGCAAGCTGCACCACGCGCGGGAAGTGCGCTTGGCGCGCGATGCCCGCGAACGCGATCTTCTCTGGAAGGGCCGCAAGAACGCTTTCGGCGCGGTGGGCCGGCTTTCGCCGAGCTACTACGTGCAGGACGGCGTGATTCCGCGCACGAAGCTGCCCGCCGCGCTCAAGCGCATCGAGGAAATCGGCCAGAAATACGGCTTCCAGATCGGCAATATTTTCCACGCAGGCGACGGCAATCTTCACCCGATCATTCTTTTCGACCAGCGCGATCAAGCTCAATTTGAACGCGCAGTCGCCGCGTCCGGCGAAATCATGCGCCACTGCGTCGAATCGGGCGGCGCGCTCACCGGCGAGCACGGCGTCGGCATGGAAAAAAATGAACTGATGCCGCTGATGTTTACCGAGGCCGATCTCGATCTGATGCGCCGCATGCGCGCCGCGTTCAATCCGGACGGGCGTCTGAATCCCGGCAAGCTTTTTCCGCTTGGCAAAAGCTGCGGCGAGATTCGCGTGATGCCCGCCAGCACCGCATCACGAATAGTCGCATCATGAATACCGGCGCAGCTACATCCCTCGCTGAAAAGCTCTCCCAGCGATTCACGGTGCAATCTGTGGCCGGGGACTCCGGCGCGCTCGCAAGCTATGAAGTAGATGGGCTGCGCCCGGCGGCAATTTTGCAGCCTGCCGATGCGTCCGAGATCGCTGAAATCTTCGCATTTCGCCGTAGCGGAAAAACTCGCTGTGATCCCATGCGGTGGGCGGACAAAGCTCGGCATCGGCGCGCCTCCCGCGCGCTACGATGTGGCGCTCGATCTGTCGCGCATGAATCGCGTGCTGGCCTACGATCCGCGCGATCTGACGCTCGGCGTCGAGCCCGGCATCGCGTATCGCGCGCTTTCGGAGGTGCTCGCGGCGGAAAGACAGTTTCTGCCGCTGGCGCCGCCCTTCGCGGATCGCGCCACGATCGGCGGCATCCTGGCAGCCGACTCGGCGAGCCCGCTGCGCCAGGCCTATGGCGGCCCGCGGGATTTCGTTCTCGGCATGGAATTTGTGACCGGCAGCGGTGCGCAATCCAAGAGCGGCGGCCGCGTGGTAAAAAACGTCACCGGCTACGACCTTCACAAAGCGCTCATCGGCTCGCTGGGCACGCTCGCGGTGATCACTCGCGTTAATTTCAAAACGTTCCCCGTCCCGCCGCGGCAGGCGATCTTCGTTGCCGAGTTTGCCGATTACGCCGCCGCACACGCCTTTTGCGCGGAAATCGCAAAGTCACCGCTCGGTCCGCAAATGATCGAAGAAGTTTCGCCCGAAGCTGCAAGACTTCTTCTCTCGCAACCGGTTCAGGCGCCCGCCGCCCCGGTATGTCCTGATCTCTCGATCAACCGATGGTCGGTTGTCCTCGCGGCCGCGGGCCACGAAAGCGTCGTCGAGCGCCACGCTCGCGACCTGCGCTCCCTGGCGCATCAAAACGGCGCCATGCGATTCTACAACTACGAAGAAAAGTCGGCTGACGCGCGCGCCTCGGCCCTCATCACCGCTCTCTGCGAGTTCCCGCGCATCGCCCAGCAATCGAGCGCGGCAGCCACGATTTTCCGCATCGCCGCCGTTCCCACCGTAATGCCCGATCTTATCGAGCGCATTCGCGTCCTGGCGCAGCGTGCGGAGGTTCCGCACGCGACGATCGTGCGTCCCTCTGGACTTGTCTATGCGGTCTTAGTGCCCATAAGCAATGACGGTGCGGCCATCGAGCAGCTCGCCCGTGCGAGCGATGAAATCCTTCGCGCCGCAGCCGAACTCGGCGCGCGTGCCCGCATCGAATCCGCGCCGCTGGCGCTCAAGCGCCGCGTTTCCGTGTGGGGACCGCCCCATGAGGATTTCGAACTGATGTCGCGCGTGAAGAAAGTTTTCGACCCCGCAGGAGTCCTCAGCCCCGGCCGGTTCGTGGGAGGCATTTGAAGGGGATGGAGAAAGCCCTGAACGATCCTCGCGCGGCAAGCGGCTTTAACGGTGACGAAAAGCCCGGCTATGAGGACTACGCGCGCTGCGTGCACTGCGGCCTCTGCCTGAACCACTGCCCCACCTATCGCCTTTGGGGACTCGAGGCCGATTCACCCCGCGGACGCATTCGCCAGATGCAGCTTGTAGACCAGGGGCGCCTCGCGCTCGGCGATACATTCGTACATCACATGGACACTTGCCTCGATTGCCGCGCCTGCGAAACGGCGTGCCCCTCGGGAGTCGAATACGGAAAGTTGATCGAGTCTACGCGCGGCCAGATCGCGCAAAATTATCGCCGGCCGTTTTTTTCGCGGGTGGCGCGCGATTTCGTCTATCGCCGCCTGCTGCCTTATCCCTCGCGCATCGCCGCCGCGGGACGCCTTGTTCGTTTCTACCAACGCTCCGGTTTGCAGCGTCTCGCGCGAGCCACCGGCGCGCTTCGCCTGCTTGGTCTCGCCGATGCCGACCGGCTGATGCCATCCGCCAGCAAAGACTTTTTCTTCTCGCGCCTCGGCCAGACCTTTCCGGCCCAAGGTGCCCGCCGCGCTCGCGTCGCGTTTTTCGCGGGCTGTATCGCGCAAGTCAGTTTCGCCGAGCTCAATGACGCCACAATCCGCGTCTTGCAAGCCAATGGCTGCGAGGTTGTCGTGCCCGCGGCCCAGCTCTGTTGCGGCGCGCTCGCCGTCCATGCCGGGGTGCGAGACGTCGCCCGCGACTTGGCGCGCGCCAACATGGCCGCCTTCCTCGCCGAACCTTTCGATGCCATCATCACCAACGCTGCCGGCTGCGGCTCCACGCTCAAGGAGTACTCACACCTTTTCGTGCCCGGCACGCCCGAGCACGGTCAGGCAACATCATTCGAAGCAATCACGCGAGACGTCACCGAATTCCTCGCCGGCATGGGCCTCACGGCGCGCCTGCACTCCATCCCGCTTCGCGTCACCTATCAGGATTCCTGCCACTTGCTGCACGGCCAGAAGATCGCGGATGCTCCGCGCAATTTGCTCCGCGCAATTCCTGGAGTGGAGCTGATCGAGATGCCGCTTTCCGACCAGTGCTGCGGCTCAGCCGGGGTTTACAACGTCACCGAAACGAAGGCCTCGCTCGACCTGCTCGCCGAGAAAATGCGGTCGGCGCAAAGGACAAATGCTTCGGTGATCGTGACGGCAAATCCCGGTTGCATGTTGCAGCTTCGCGCGGGCGCTGAACTGCACCACACCGGCCAGGAAGTTCTGCACGTCGTCGAACTTCTCGACCGCGCCATCTCCGCTGCCTGATGTCCTTCGCGAAACTACGCCTTGCTTCGACTACCGCGGCGCTTTTTCACACCCCTTCGCCCGGCCGCGGGCGAAACATCTTGGCTGCCGTGCGCGTCACAAACCTGCGCGGCGCCAGCCGTTCGGTCTGCGTGCTCAGATAATTCCCGAGTCCTGAAATCACATAGCTACGGCCGCACGCCAGCGCGAACAATCCCTTGTGCGCGACGGCTTCGGCCGTTTGCTCGCGCCGGAATGCTCGTTTGGGCGATTTCGCTACTTCGTGGAATTCCGACGCAGTCGAGCCGGGGCACAGCGCGCACACCCCAATTCCGTATTGCACCACTTCCTCGGCCAGCGCTTCAGCGAACAGCAGATCGAATGCTTTCGTCGCCGCGTACGTCGTCATGTAGGGCACAGCCTGAAACGCGGCGGTAGAAGAAAGGATCAGCACGTCGCCGCTGCGCCGCTCGATCATCGGCTGCAAATAGAGGTGCGTCAGATGCACCACCGCCGCGATATTCACCTGCACCATTTCGAGCTGCCGGCGCAGTCCGATCTGTGAAAACTCGCCATACGCTCCAAAGCCTGCATTGTTGACGAGCAACTCGATCGCGATCCCTTTTTCCTGCGTGAACGCAAAAATCTCTGCGGCTGCTTCCGGCTCCACAAGATCAATCGCGCAGATTTTCGTCCGGATGTTGTACCGCGCCGCGAGAGTGGTGGCCAGTTCCGTCAGCCGGTTGCGGCGCCTCGCTACGAGTACCAGATGCGCTCCGCCCGCGGCGAGCTCGGTAGCCAAAGCGCGCCCGATGCCGGAGCTGGCCCCGGTGACCAGCGCCCACTTGTCCTGCCATCTCCGAACCACGCGTTCACCCACGATTCATTCCGCCTTTGAGCGCAGCTGAGCTACCGTAACTTGCTCAGCGATTGTAGCACTCGCATCTCGCGGCATTTTCAGGCAATGCACGATGTCCCCGCACGGCGTCTTGTAGGTTTGTCTCGGTGCCCTTAAAATGGTTCGCGGAGAGGTGTCTGAGCGGTCGAAAGAGCTCGCCTCGAAAGCGAGTGTTGGGGGAACCCAACCGTGGGTTCGAATCCCACCCTCTCCGCCAGCCAGTCCGCCACGCAGAGAAATTCAGTTGTTGCGATCGAGAATCGCTGCGTCGGGACAGTGAAAAAGTCCATCGCTGCAATCGCCGCCCGATGATTGCGGAGAAACGCGAGCCACCGTTTAGCCGGTCCCGGATCTCTCGGCGCGTGTCGCACCCGGTGGGAAATGGTTCTCTCGGAAACATCGAATCCGAGCATCAAGAGCTCCCCGTGAATTCGGGGTGCGCCCCAGGTCGGGTTCTGGGCAACGATCCGGAACCATCAGATCGCGAACTTCCTTCGAGATCTGCTTCCGGCCGACTGCACCCGATCTAGTGTGACGCAGGATGAGATCCTTCCGACGTTAGAATCGCTCACTTTATTTGCGCAGCGCCTCACGGCTAGAGCGCACGGCCATCTCACGCGCCGCTTGCAACTTCATGACGGGATCGCCGGTGGGATGAAATTCCATGGCAACTACGCCGCGATATTTCAGCGCGCCTAGCTTGCGAAATATGTTCTCGTAATTGATTTCGCCAGTGCCGGGCTCATGACGGCCTGGAACATCCGCAACGTGGATCACGCTTATGTGCTGGATGTTCTTTTCCAGCGTGGCAATCAGGTTGCCTTGCGAAATCTGCTCGTGAAAGAAATCGTAGAGAAACTGGACTTGCGGATGGCCTACGGCCTTAACTACTTCGAGTGCCTCGGTTGCAGACGTCAGAAAACAATTGGGATTCTCTTCAGGATTGATCGCTTCCAGCAAAAGCTGTACTGAGTTACCGGCGATCTTTTTTCCTTCAATAAGCTTCGCGGCCGCCTTCAAACCGTCGATGCAGCTCTGATGTTGGACGTTACGCATCAAGCCCGGTACCACATTGCCAGAGAGCAGAATAATGCTGGAGCAATCGAGTTTTTCCATCGAACTGAGCGCCCTACGAAGATCCGCAAGCAGCGAGTCGCGGTCGGCCGGGTCCGCTAAGAAGTGCTTCAGTCCAGCGGTGGCATCGAATGTAATGCCAAGCTCGTTGCGTTTTGCATTTGCCCGGTCAAAGTCATCGCGGGACCAGTTCTCGTACTCCCCGACCAGTTGCACATAGGCGTATCCAGCTTCCGCTACCCTCGCCAGGCGCTGCTCAAACGGCAGATCATTAAACACGGTCCAGAGCATCACGGAAAGCTTGAAGGGCGCGTCGTGCAGTACTGCCTCAATATGCATTTCTATTCCTCCAGTATCAGCAAAACGCTACGCTCTGCGCAGGGACTGGTCATGAGAAGACGACTGTCATTGCGGTTTCGAAGGATAGTTGAACTTGAAGCTCGGGCTCGCCGGGCCTGCTATGCCGCGCGTGTCATAGTCGAGCAGATATTTCAGGTGCTTTTCGTCCAGAGGGTACGAAATGCCGTTGGGATACGGATAGGGAACCAGCGTATGGAACGGGAGCGGAGCGACGGTGTCTCCATGTGCGGCGTAGAAATCCATGTCTTTGGCGAAGCCATCCGCGTAGAAGAAAAAGTCTCGCGTCCAGCCGGCCGGCAAAGCGGGCAGTTGCGTGGCGTCGAAATCCACAGCGACTTCGTCGCCCGAGCCGAAGATCACGTACTCGTCGTCGGTTGATCGCACAAGTTCGGTGACGTCTCCGTAGCGAGTATAGTTGCCGGTCTGCCGGGCGTAGGGACCGCTGCGGCTGACGTCTTCATAGACGTAGGTGATGTCGTTTTTCGGAGCGCCCTCGATGACGCGAGGATAGCCGCGAAAACGCAGGTTCGCGTCGGATAAAGGAGCCTCGGTGATGCGGAACGGCAAGCCAGGCGGCGAGTTATCGATGCGAATTCGATCCCAATAGATCCTCAGGTTAGTGGTGATCCGAATGTAGCGCGTTCCCGGAGGAAGCTTGCCCGTCAAATCCGCAACCATAGTGCGCGCCAGACCGGCGGGGAATCCCATGTCGTCCACGACGCGAATCCATTTGCCCGACGAATCCTGAGCTTCCACGTAGGGCGGGAGCGGCTGAATTTTCGCCTGCCAGGCGGCGTACATGGAATTCGCCGAAAAATAATCGGTAAATCCGTCCAGGAGAAGGCGGAGCGGGTGCGACGCATCCCACGCGCCCAGATCGAGCTTCAGGGTGTGCATTCCCGTGAAACCTTGATAAGGAGAGTCCGGCAAGTCTGTAACGTACTTGCGATCACGTTCGAGAAGGAGCGGAAGGACGTCATGGCCTTGGCCGTCCCACGCGCCAGCAGGAGGGCGCGCGCCGCGGCTCGCAATGACCTTAAATACCGGAAACGGCGGATTGCTAGCAAAATATTCGTTTGGATAGACTTCTACATCCGCAGGATGGTCGACGGCGAGCAGCCGGACGCGATCCAGGTAATCCAACTCCTCCATCGGCTCAAGTATGCGAAAAAGAATGTGCCCGGCTTGCGGGCTCACTTGTGAGCCTGCGACTTTAAAGTATTCGTCGGGGTCGGGAGTATCCCGCTGGTTCGGTCCGATCCAGTGACCGACGATGCCAGGACCGATCATATCTGCAAGAAATTCAAATTTCTTACCGTTCCAGACGAACACAATCGGACACGAGCTTCCGCGGCGATCGATCTCCGTAATCTCATCCCGTTTTCTGACGGAAAGGTCCAGCTCGTCCTGAAGCACGCCGGTGGGCCAAAGCAATCGCGCGATGTCAGCCTTCTGCTCGTTGCCCAAGCCTGCGTGAATCTCGGTTTCACCTTGCCCCAGATAACCTGACGTGCCGGGAACTTCCCATTTCTGTTGGAGCGCACCGGAAAAAAGCTCCACTTTGGAACCGATTCCCGTGCGATTGTCGTGCGTGCCGTTCAAAGCGAGTTCCAGCCAATTATTGCGGCTGCCTCCATCGTTCCGAAGCAACACGGGCGGCAAGTCATTCTGGGTGATGAGCAAATCGACAGCACCATGCCCGTCATAATCGAATGCGATGACGCTGCGCGGATTATGAAGCACGACTCGATCGAGGCCGACTTCATGGGTGACGTCTCGAAAGCCAGCCGGGCCTTCATTGCGGAGGAGCGCGATGCGGCCTTCGCCCAATTTGGCTTCCCCGACGGCTATGAGGTCGATCCAGCCATCGTTGTCGTAATCGATTGCAGCCACGCCCCAGGCGCGCTGCCAACCGAGGTCGGGCAATGGGACGCGCTCGAATGATTTCCCAGCGACATTCCGCCACAAGCTTAATCCAGGCGGGCCCCAATGCGTGAAGGCGAGGTCCATCCAACCGTCTTTGTTGAAGTCAAACGCCACGGCACCTGCGGCGTGATCCGGCATGCCGGAGGCCCACGGAGTCGTCGCTCGGAATTTGCCTTCGCGCGGGTTCAACAACACAAGCGGAGACTTTTCCCAACCGGTGACGACGAAATCAATGGCGCGGTCGTTGTTCACGTCGCCGGCGATCGCGGCAACAGACGGGCCTTGGCCGGCGAGAGCGGCCTGCGTGGTCCAATCGGTGAACGTGCCATTGCCATTGTTACGCCAGAGGACGTTTCCAGGCGAAGGCAGGTTCATGGGAAACGCGAAAGGCTGCGAAGCGCCGGGGAAAGGAAAGTTTCCGAATCGGGTCACGTAAAGATCGAGATCGCCATCGTGGTCGTAATCCACAAAAGTCATGCCGAGCAGGAGGCCGCCGGTTCTAATCCCGGCTTTCTCGGTGACATCTTTAAAAGCACCATTCCCCTCGTTGTGAAAAAGCAGGAGATGACCGTTCCATCCAAAAGCGAGGTCCGGTTTGCCGTCGTTGTCGTAATCTCCGACGGCGCAGCCAGTTCCTTCGCCGTGTAGATTCAGTCCGGCCGCCTTCGTCACATCCACAAACTTGCCACCGCCTACATTGTGATAGAGCGCCATATTGCCGCGCCCGTCCGCATCGAGGAAAAAAATGTCGGGCTTGCCGTCGCCGTCATAGTCGAGAACGCAGGCGCCGCTGCCCAGGAAATCAGCGAGCGTTGTATTCGTTGAGGAAACTCCGCGCGGGGAAGCCTGGGGTAAGCCGGCAAGCGAAGTGACGTCAACAAAATGAACCGGGATCGCAGGGGGCACGGGCCCCGGCTCCGGCATCATCGGCGCGGCAAGCGAATAATCGCCCTGCTGGCCGTATGCGGAGCCCATCGGCACGCCGAGTTTTTCGGCGCTCATGTGCTCAAAACTTTGCAGATGTGCTTTCGCACCGGCGAGATCGCCCGAACGCTGCTCGGCTTGAGCTAGTCCAAACTCGGCCGAGAGATGGAGAGGGTTGCGCGCGAGCGCTTCGCGAAATGATGCGATGGCCTTGTCATATTGTCTCTGCTGAGAATAAAGAAGGCCGAGAAAGTATTGCGCGTCAGCGTCTGCGGGATCGATCTCCGTGACTCGCCTGAAATCGGCGAGAGCGGCATCTACGTCACCCGCGGCTTTGTCCAGAAGTCCGAGATTGAACCATGCTCTTGCGTTCCGAGGATCGAGGCCGGCGATCTCCGTAAGATCCTTACGCGCTTCGTCATACTTCTGCAGGTTGAGGAGCGAAATGCCGACATTGACGCAAGGAACCGAGGTCTTTGACGCCCGCGCGCACGCTGCCCGGAACTTCACAAGCGCGTCGTCGAATTGTTGCCGGCTCATCAGCGCAACGCCGAAGTTATTTGCGCGCACGGCTTCCAGATCGGCTGCAGACTGCGGAGGCGTTTCCTGCCGTCCAAACGCAGACTCGATTCCGACTTGCCAAGTCAGGCAGATCAAAGCGGACGCAATCAACACGGCAGCAGCAATGACTCGCCTGAACCGATCGATCGGGGACGGTGGAGGGGCCGAACCAAGCATTTTATTGTCTGCGCCCAAGGACATTCGAAGACATGACGCCCTGGCTTTCTTTTATGGTGACGATTTGATTCGCGGCGATGTTCGTCAAACGATCAATTTGACCGCTGGGCCAATAGACGTCAATGGCGTCCGCCTGCGAATTTGTTCCGAGGCCGAAAGTGAGAATGAGTTCGCTTGAAGACAAATAGCTCGAGCCACTGGAAAGCATCTTGGATTGGATATCCTTGTTCGCGGTAACACGCACGACCGTTCCAATCCCATCACGATTCGATCGAGTTCCTACGAGTTTAATACGCAGGCTATTATTCGCGGTTCCCGTGTTGCGAAATAGATGGACCGATCCACCGTTTGTCGAGACGAGCAGATCGAGCGCGCCATCGTTGTTGATATCGCCGTAGGCCGCTCCGCGGGCGACTTCAGGGGTGGCAAATGCGGCGCCGACGGTGGACGTCACGTCGTCGAATTTTCCGTTACCGAGATTCCTGAACAGGTGAGGCGGCTCGGCATAACGCACGCGCGGCTGATAGCGTTCAATCGCTTCATCGATATGGCCGTCGGCGACGTAGATGTCGGGCCAGCCGTCAAGATCGTAATCGAAAAAGAAGCAGCCAAATCCGAGCGTTAGAAGCGTGGCATGGCCCACTTCCGATTGGGGCGCTTCATCCACAAATAGGCCGTTGCGCTCGTTGTGATAGAGCGAAACCATCTGATTGGCGAAATTCGTGATGATCACACTCGGGTAACCGGACCGGTCGTAATCCGCGGCGTCCACACCCATGCCGGCGCGCGCGCTTCCATCTTCGCTATAGGCAATTCCGGCCGCGACGCCCTTCTCCGTGAAGGTGCCGTTGCCGTTGTTCATATACAGTTTGTTCGGCTGCGTGTCATTGCTGATCAGAATGTCCGGCCAGCCGTCTTGATTCGCATCGAGGATCGCCACGCCAAGACTCTTCGAGGTGGGGTCAAGCAGCCCCGCCTTAACGGTTGCATCCTCGAACGTTCCATCGCCGCGGTTGTGCCATAGGCGAACCGAGGTTCCCTGGTAGGACTCCGGCGTGCAATACGATTTTGTCCTACCGTCGAGCGTGCAATAAATATCGTTTGCGGGGGACCACTGGACGTAATTCGCTACGACGAGGTCTAGGTGCCCCCCGCGGCCGTAGTCGACCCACGCCGCACTCGTGCTGAACTCATTCGGTCCCCAGAGCCCGGCCTGCTTGGTGACGTCGGTGAACGTGCCATTGCCGTTGTTGCGAAACAAATGGTTCTGTCCCAAGGCGGTGACGAAAATATCGTCAAAGCCATCGTTATTGTAATCGCCGATCGCGACGCCCATTCCGTACATTTCCACGGCGAGGCCAGCTTTGACCGTCACGTCGGTGAACGTGCCATCATGATTGTTGTGGTAGAGAGCCAAGGTCGAATGATGCCGAATGTGACCGGGCCAGTCCATCCCGTTGACGATCAAAATGTCCTGCCAGCCGTCATTGTCGTAGTCAAGGAAAGCCACGCCAGGGCCCATGGCTTCGGGCAGCCATTTCTTGCCGAAGCTGCCGTTGTTATGGACGAAGTGAATCCCCGCGGCACGCGTGACGTCTTCAAAACGAATGCTTGCCGATTGGGCGGTAAACGGGCGCGGATGAACAGGCGCCGTACCTATCCACACGGCAAAAACCATAACGGAGCACGCCGCGGCGCAACGCCGGGGATTTTGTTGCCGCATCAATTTGCGCCACCCCCAAGTCCCACGGCCCCTTGATATTTCTTTTCGTGGGAAGATTCAACGAAGCTCGACGTGTGCTCGTGAATGAGTTGCCGCTCGAGATTGTCGTACGGGTGGGCACGCAAGTAGGGACCGGTGAGCGTCTGCGATGCTTCGTCGGCCTTAAAGCGCAAGTATCTCTTCTGAAATTTACCGGCCGTTGCGGGCTGCGCCAACCCGGTGTAGCAGAGCATGAGATTGTAGTTGGCTTCGAGGTCTTCCGGATCGATCGAAAGCGTAGCTTGAAATTCCCGGATCGCTTCGGTGTAGCGGCGATCGAGAAAGAGAATGCGCCCAAGATCGTCATGCACAACACGGTCGTAGGGGTACTGCGCCAGCACCTCGCGCAAATGCGCCATTGCGTCGCTATAGTTGCCTTCGTTGCGGAACGCTTTCGCGTAGAAATAATGCGCGCGCGCGAGGTGGGGGCTCAACGAAAGCGCTCGCGCGATCGCTTGCTCCGCAGCGGCATCGTTGCCTTCCTGCAAGCGCACCCGGCCGATATTCACCCAGCCCTCGGGATTCTGCGGGTCGGCCTCGGTAATTTTCTCAAATGCGAAGGCCGCACCCGTTAAATCGCCTTGCGCCAAAAGGCCGATGCCGTAGTCGTTCCAGCGGGACCAATCGTCACGATTCAGCGCGATTTGCGGGGCAGATTCTTTAGCGTTTGGCGGGAGTACGTCCGCTGTGAGGGAGTTTTCCGCCATGGTCACGATCGGCAAAGCGGGAATTCCGTTGGCGCCTCCGGGCACGCGGGACGCGTCACCGGTAAAAACCCATCGCGTGTCGTCGAAGCCGGGCGAAACCTCCGGATTCCGCTGGCTCGGGTCATGCACGCCAGCGAAGGAAAATTGCGTATTCCACAAGGCAAACTTTCGATAGTTCAGGCGCGCGCTAAAATGAATGTGACCGCCGGCGTCGAGCGGAATGTGAACTCGGTAATGCACCGTGTCCGCCGCGCCCGGCGGGATCAGATGGACGTAAACAACCGCGCGCTCGGCCCAGGCATTGCGCTTGTTGATGGGGTTGCCGTGACCATCGATCAGGAGAGAGCGATAAAAGTGCGCGCCGCGATCCACCGAACCTTTGCCGCCATCTTCCACGTAGCCGCTCCAAAAAATGACGCGGCCCGTGTCGTCGGTCGCCTCAAGGGAGAGCCAGCAATCGAACGCGTCCACCGTGCCACCAGGAAAAAAGTGGCCGACGCCACGAGTGCGCACAACAACGTCCAAGCGGTAGGTGCCGCCCCGGCGCACGGCAACGCTCGAGCGATTCATCGGGGCCGTAAGCAATGAGGTGGGCGTGGCAGATTGCTGCGGGGCATTGGCAGGAGCGGATGTCTCGGCCTCCTCGCCAACCGCGAAGGTCGTGGCAAATTCAGGAGCTGGAGCGATTGCGCCGAGCTCATTGACAGCACGGGAAGCGTTTTCCGGAGAAATTGCGAAGATGTCAACGCTCACCTGGTTCGTGGCAAGAAAATCTTCCGTTGCGTCCAGTTGCGCGGTGTCGCCACTCACAAAAGGAAGCGCCGTATTCGCAGCGGGAAAGCGATGAGAGTGGATGACGCCGGCGATGTTCCCCGGGTCTGCCGAATTCGTGAAAGGCATGTGGCAGTCAGCGCACGTTTGGGAGGTTTTCGGATAGTAAAAGGAACGCGATCCTTCGCCCGAGACCCCGCTCGCTTGCCAGTTATCGTACTCATTGAACCCGCGGATCCAGCGATAATTGTTGACCGGCACGTCCAAATGAACCTTGTGACATGTGGAGCAGAACTGCGCGGTCTGGGTGCGCATGAAAGGCTTCAAGAATACGCGACGATGCGGTTCCGGATTCAAATCGGTCAGATAGTCGTGGAGCCCGCGCGCCCAGGGGTTCTTGCTTGCCGCCAAGCGATGCAACGCAGGGTACTCGAGCTCAAAATCACCCTGGCCCATCGTGCTTTTCACTTTCGCAATGGAATGACACATCATGCAGCCGAGGCCCGCCTGCCCCGCCGGGGTGTCTTCCACTTCGCGGACCGGCCGATCGAACATACCGCTGAACAATAAAGCGGGATCGTGGCAGCCCGCGCACCACTTCGACGGCTTGATCCCAACCGTATCCTGCATGTACTCGATGCTCTTCCGGTACCACGCATTGTTGAACGATGAAAAATGATGCGCAGAGCCCTCCCACTCACGGTAAATATCCGCGTGGCAGCGTTTGCAACTATCGGATTCCGTGAAATAGCTAGCGGGAATGTGTACGCCGCCCGCGGTCTGGGCGGAGCTTGGGAAGAACGGGCCGCTCGGGCCGTCACCTTCGTCGTTCATCGTTTCCGGAGCGATCACCGGATTATCGATGCGGTTCGTACGCTGCCATGGCACAGTGCGGACCCACCAGGCACCCGCGGTCAGGAGTCCGGCGGCGGCCAGGAAGGCCGCAGCCCGAATTGCGGCGGCGAAATTGCCGGCTCGGGGAACCCAACGTTTCCCGACCCAGTCCGATAGGAGCAGCGCGCCTGCCGCCGCGCACGCGGCGATATGGCCGTACAACAAATGGCGTTCGCTGCGCGGGGTACCCGTGTATGCGAGAATGGCGCCGGCGATCCCGCCGAAAACGAGCAGAAGCCAACCCATGCGGGAAATCAGGCTTCCTTCCCGCCAGATTGTGCGGAATACAAAAAACAAGATGAGCAGGAAGACGAACCCTGCGATGAGGTGGAGGACGACAGCACCAAAATAAGGCACCGTCGCCGATGGCCATGCAAAAAGATACGCTGCCGACAAGAAAAGCGCGGCCAGCAGGATGCGAGTGAGCCTTCTCATCTCGGGTCAGCAAACAGCGGGATCGATCCGAGAAATGGCAAACTTCCCCCCGGGGCCAGAATCCCAAGCAGCCGCGAATCTTATCACTCAAGCCGGCGGAGTCGAAAAGTGACACGGGACTTGGGTAAAGAAAACTGCCGGATTACGACACGGTTTGCAAATCACGACAATAGTAGAAAAGCATTAGCGGCCTGATCGGCAACAGCTGGGATGGGCGTCACATGCTAAGATCCCGCTCCGAAATCGAGAAGGAATCGAGGCCGAATTGAACGAGATCGTTTACAGCTCTCTGGTTGAGATGGCGAATCTCGTCCGCACGAAGAGGATTTCGCCCGTGGAGTTGGTGGAAGCTCACATCGCCCGAATTGAACGGGTGAACCCTAGGCTCAACGCCTTTGTTCACTTCTCCTTCGATCAAGCTCGAGAAGAGGCGCGGGCTGCGGAGCAGGCGCAGCGCCGGAGCAAAGGGAACGGCGCGCCCGGCGCTCTCCATGGCGTGCCAATCACGATCAAGAGCTCGATTGATGTCGCCGGATTCCCGTGCGAATGCGGAAGCCGGATACGCAAGGCAAACCAACCCGCCAGCGACGCCCCGCTCGTGGCGAGGCTTCGCGCGGCCGGGGCGATCGTTCTCGGAAACACAAATGTTCCCGAATTCCTAATGGCGTATGAAACAGACAACGCTCTCTACGGCCGGACGAACAACCCGTGGGACCTCGATCGAACACCCGGAGGTTCGAGTGGCGGAGAAGCCGCAGCCATTGCTGCAGGGTGTTCGGCGGGGGGCGTGGGGAGCGACGGCGGCGGCTCGATTCGGATTCCCGCACACTATAGTGGCATTTGCGGCCTGAAGCCGACGCCGGGCCGAATCCCTTCGGCCGGCCATTTTCCCGGATCTGCGGGCCCCTTCGCACAGCTGGGGTCGTCGGCCCGATGGCGCGCAATGTTGGCGATGTGCAAAAACTCCTCGAGATCATGGCTGGACCTGACCTCGGCGACCCGTGCTCTGCGCCTGTGATGCTGCGGAAATGGAGCGATCGGGAAATCCAAAACTTCGCGTCGGATTTTTTGAGTCTGACGATTTTGCGCCAGCAACCCGCGAGACGGCTGCGGCCGTTCGGCGAGCGGCAGAAGCGCTGAAGCAACACGGATTTCAAGTTGAAGAGTGGCGGCCCGAAAATCTCGATCAAGTTTGGAAGCTGTGGTGGAACCTATTCGGCCGCGCGGGACAGATGGCGTTCGCCCCGCTGCTCGCCGGCCGCGACGACGAAATGAGCCCGCTTCTGAAGGAGTTTCGTGCGTACGTGGCGCAAGAGCCGCCTCTCGGTGCAGACGAATTGCTGGACACGCTCCTCCAGCGCGACGATCTGAGGACGAAATTCCTCGCGAAAATGGAAAGCTTCTCCATCCTTATTTGTCCCGTGTGCGCCATTCCGGCCTTTCGCCACGGTGAAAGAAAGTGGAGCATCAAGGAACGGGAGATCGAATACCTCAGAGCCATGGCGTATTCGCAATGGTTCGACTTACTGGAAATCCAGCCGCAGTCGTGCCCGTCAGCCGATCGCACGACGGATTGCCGATCGGGGTGCAGATCGTGGACGGCCTTGGGAAGAGGAAGCGGTTCTTGCGGTAGCCGCCAGGATTGAAGAGGCATGCGGCGGTTTCTTGCGTCCACCGGAACTTCCCGGGTTGATCTAGGCGGGAAATTTATTTTGGTGCGGCAATCATGGCCGGCGTGCTGTTCACGCCGTGGGTCATGCCCGAATCAATCCCCGATCCTTCCCGCACCACGTAGTAGCGATTTGCGGGCAGGTTCTGCAACGTCTCCACAAAACCGCTTGGCCAGCGGATCACAATCTTTTCCGCTGTTGCGACTTTGCCCAAACCGAAGTGCAAGCGCAGGTCGCTTTGCGAAATGTAACCGCCTCCGCTCGCACTTCTTGGGCATACCGGCTGCTTCCCGATTCCAGCGTGACGACTGCCCCGATCGCCGCGCGATTCGACTTGACGCCGATGAGTCGCAGGCTGATGAAATTCCCAACGGGCTTGGTGTTGTAGTAGAGCGAGGGTTTCTCATTCATGTTGTTCACAAGCGCCTCTTCGTGGCCGTCGTTGAAAAGATCGCCGAGAGCAACGCCCCGGCCGGAGTGCGCTTCGCTGAGTGCGGCCCGGCCTGCGCC
>CAWDNN010000014.1:0-57468 GCA_963803675.1 uncultured Acidobacteriota bacterium
ATGTATACATTTTCTGCAGTGTTCGTTCTGGTGATGGGCCGAACGGTTTCGCTTTTTACTGCGGCGGTCGAGCCAAAGGGCAGGGGCACGCGGCGTGTTAGAATTTTCACATGGGCGTTTCCGCCGGAGCCATTTCATCCAATCTCCATCGCGTGCGCGAATGCATCGCGGGTGCGGCCCGTCGTGGCGGGCGGAATCCGGATGACGTGACGCTCGTCGCGGTGACAAAGACGCATTCCGCCGATGCCATTCGCATGGCTTACGATGCAGGCGTACGCCATTTTGGTGAGAACCGCGTGCAGGAATGGGAGACGAAGCAATCCGTTCTCGGCGATCTTGCCGCCACGTGGCACCTCATCGGCCATTTGCAAAGCAACAAAATTGCCCGGGCTGTCAGCCTGTTCACACAGATTGATTCGGTGGACACCGTGTCGCTCGCGAGCAAGATCGAGCGCAGCGCGGCCGGGCTCCGCCGCGTGCCCATTTTGCTTGAGGTCCGCATGGACCCGGCCCCTGCGAAGACCGGCGTCGACCCGGACGATCTCTTCGCCGTGGCGGACGCTATCCTTCCGATGGCGGGTCTCGACCTGCGCGGTTTGATGTGCGTGCCGCCGCCGTTTGACGCTCCGGACCAGACGCGTCCCTACTTCCGCAAGCTTCGAGAACTCCGCGACGCCCTGGTGCGCCGCCACGGGATCGGTTTGCCCGAACTGTCCATGGGGATGTCGCACGATTTCGAAGCGGCGATCGAAGAGGGAGCGACCCAGGTCCGGCTCGGCACGGCTATCTTCGGCCATCGGCCGCAGGTCGTATGACCTGCGATTGCCGCGCCAGCTGTTCGCGTTTTTCGAGCGGCTTTGAGATAACCCTCAGCCGGTAACAGCAACGAGATGCCGATCGAAATCAAAGAGCACGGGGATGCCGTAAGCTTCAAGGTGCGCGTGCAGCCGCGCGCGAGCCGCAACGCCATCGCCGGCGAGTGGGGTGGCGCGCTGAAAGTTCGCCTCACGGCGCCCCCCGTAGACGACCGCGCGAACGATGCGCTTTGCCGCTTGCTTGCGGAGCGTTTGAACGTGTCCCGCGCGGCTGTTAGAATCACGGGCGGAGCGCATAGCCGCACGAAGCAGGTGGAAATTTGCGGCGTCACCGCCGCCAAGATTCACGCGCTCGCGGCGTCCGGGGTCTAAGCGGGACGTGTTCGCCAGGATCCGCTCGAAGCGATTTTCGCATCCTAAGAAACGGAACGGTGCATGCCCAACATCAAAGCAATCCAGCACGCGCTGAAAGAAGAAAAGGTGGATGGGTGGCTCTTCTACGACATCCTGCACCGCGACCCGATTGCCTATCGAGTGCTCGGCATCGGCGAAATTCTGGCGAAGCGGCGCTGGTTTTACTGGGTGCCCGCAAAGGGTGAGCCGCGCAAGCTGGTGCATCGAATCGAATCGTTTGGACTGGACACCTTGCCGGGCGAGAAGCTCGTCTATTCGGCGCAGGAAGAGCTCTACAAGAACCTGCCAAAGTTGCTTGGCCGCGCGAAGACGATTGCCATGCAGTATTCGCCGAAGAATGCGATCCCGTCCATATCTCTGGTGGATGCAGGCACGATCGAGCTGATTCGCAGTCTGAAGCACAAGGTGGTGACCTCGGCAAACCTCGTGCAGCGTTTCGAAGCTGCGTGGAGTCCGGAGCAGTACGCATCGCATGTCGAGGCCGGGCGCAGAGTTGACAAGATCACGCGGGGCGCATTCGAACGCGCCGCCAAGCTCGTGCGCGACGGCGTCGCTTTCAATGAATTCGATTTGCAGCAGTGGATGGTCGAGCAATTTCGCGCGAACGGCTTGATTGCAGACTGCGCGCCAAATGTTTCCGTGGGGCCGCACAGCGGCGACCCGCACTATGAGCCGACGCAAGCCTCGGCCGCGCCCGTGCACGAGGGCGACCTGATGCTGCTCGACGTCTGGGGCAAGCTCGACCAGCCCGGCAGCGTTTATTACGACATCACCTGGATGGGCTACCTCGGTGGGAAGGTCCCGAAGAAGTATGCGCAAATTTTCGACGTGGCAAAGAATGCTCGCGACGCCGCCGTCAATTTTGTGCGCGAATCCATCATAGCGGGCCGCGCGATCGAAGGTTGGCAGGTAGACCGCGTCGCGCGCGAGGTGATTCGCAAGGCGGGCTACGCGAAGCAATTCATCCATCGTACAGGGCACAACATCGGCCAGGAGGTCCACGGCTCCGGTGCAAATATGGACGATATGGAAAGCCACGACGTGCGGCGCATCATTCCGCGCACCTGCTTTTCCATCGAGCCCGGCATCTACCAGCCGGAATTCGGCGTGCGCACGGAAGTGAATGTTTATGTAGGCGAGAAAGAGGCTGGTGTAACGGGCGCGGTTCAGGACGAGGTCTTGGCGCTGCTGAGCTGAGGCCGAATCACACTATGCCGGAGGATACTCCCAATTCGTTAGAACCGTTCGAAGCTCCAGCGCCCGCTGTGCAAACGCCGGGGATGGAACTCCATCCGCCGGAGACGCGCGAGATGTTGGAGCCTCCCTCGCCAACCACGCTCGATCCGGCCCCGCGACATCCCAATGAGCTTCTAGCCTTGGTTGTGGCAATCGTCGGCTGGACGTTGCCCGGCGGAGGGCATCTACTGCTTCGCCGGTGGGGCAGGGCGCTGGTCGCCTTCGGCGCAGTGGCGATCCTGGCGTTCGTGGGGCTCAAAATGCGCGGTAACGTATTCCCGCCGCGCGGTGCCGACGCTTTCGATTTTCTTGGGTTCATCGCGGACGCGGGCGCGGGCGTCTTTTACCTGCTGGCGAAGACGGTGGAAGCTGCGGGTCCCGACGTGTCTCGCGCAGCGGGCGATTACGGCACGCGGCTCGTGGCGACAGCGGGCGTGCTCAACCTGCTGATCATGCTTGACGCCGTGCAGATCGCGCGCGGGGAGAAGGGCTGACATGTATCGCCGAGCTCAGGTGGCTGGATGATCCTCACGCATTTCCAAACGATGTGTCTCTTTGCGTTTATTGTCTCCGTCGTCTTTGCTTTTTTGAGCCGTAAACATCTAAAGGAGCGGCTGCGCTACGCCCTCTACGCGTTCCTCGCGTTCTTGCTGGTAGCCGTCGCCATGGGCTGGCTGATGTATCCCATCTCGCATTAACGCTTTCTCGCTGCGTGCCGAGCATTACGTGCACGGCCTATCCGGTGTGACCGCGCCGAGTTCTTTCCTCTTGACCCATGCGCACATGGCGTATAGCGTGCGCGTCTGATACCCCTGATTAACCCAATCGAATCGGCTTCTAGCCAAATCCTAAAGCGCACGGAGGCATTCACATGAAGCGAGCCACCGGCGTAACGATCCTGGCGGTACTGTCGTTTCTGAGTGCAGCGTTCCTAGTGGTAGCAGCATTGTCTATAGCGGCAGTCTCCAAAGGTGGCTTAGGAACAACCGCGACCAGCACGGGCGGAATAATGGCGTGGCTGGGTCCGGCGGCGGAGACCATCGTTTTGGTATTTGCCGTGATCTATATCGCCATCGGGATCGGATTGCTAAAGCTTATGAATTGGGCGCGGCTCCTATTGATGATTATGCTTGTGCTCCGTGCGATCGCGGCGGTTGTCGGAATGTTCTCCTCGTTCTCGCCCCTTCGAGCCACCGCAGTGGCGGGTCAAGCAATCGGGCTGGCCTTTAACATATTGATCCTCATGTATCTGCTGGACCCGCATGTGAAGCAAGCTTTCATTCCCGGCCCGGCTGCGTAGCGGCCTGTTGATTTGCGGAGTCGTGCAAATCAAGCCGGGGTGGAAAAAAACGAGGAATGTCTGCTAAAGTGGATGGGTTGGCGCGCTGAAGATCGAATGACTCCGAAATGCGTACCAGCCAACGATTCGTTCCGTAACAGCTTGAAAGCAAACGGCGCCGAGGTAGCTCAGTTGGTAGAGCAGCCGATTCGTAATCGGCAGGTCCCCGGTTCAAGTCCGGGCCTCGGCTCCACATAAATCTGTCCAACGCGCGGAGTAGTTCCCGCAACGAAGCGATTCGTCATTCGAACAGAAGCGATTCCGCTTGCTGCAATTCGTGGAATTTGATATCGGTTACGGTCGAAAGAGAAGTCCTTCTTGACAGAAGCCGCGTCATACCATATTATGGTCCGCCGTGTCACCTGATAAAACCAAGGCGTCTCCTTATCGCGTCCAAGTTCTGGATCGCGCGCTCGCCATTCTCGCGGTCCTCGGAAATCAGCAAGGCGAGTCGAGCCTTGCCGAGCTTTGCGCCGCACTGAATCTGCATAAGAGCACGGTGCACAGGCTGGTCATGGTCCTTGAACGCCACGGACTGGTCGGCAAGAATGCTGTCACCGGGCGCTATCGCCTGGGTCTAAGGCTTTTCGAAATGGGCTCGAAAGCGATCGCGGCCCTCGATATTCGCGAGCACGCGCGTCCATTTCTGGTGCGCGTTCAGCAGGAGACACAGGAAACCGTCAACCTCGCTATTCTCGATCAAGGCGAGGTCCTCTACGTTGAGAAAGTGGAACCGCACCGCAATTTGCGTATGGCCGCGAGCGTTGGCGGAAGGTTTCCGGCGCATTGCACCGCGCTCGGAAAAGCCATGCTGGCAGGACTGCCCGAGCCCGAAGTGGATGCCATCCTCCAGACCCATGGCATGAAAGCGCGGACGCCGAACACGATCACCAGCGCAGCGGACCTCAAGGCGGAGCTGCGCACGGTGCGAGCCCAGGGATATGCGATTGACGACGAAGAAAACGAAGAGGGAGCGCGTTGCGTTGCGGCCGCAGCTCTGGATCATTTCGGACGGCCACTGGTGGCCATCAGCGTCTCGGGCCCTGCGTTTCGCGTAAACAAGGCCAAGGTCAGCCTGATCGCCAAATCGGTGGTGGAGGCGGCCGAGGAACTTTCCGGGGTTCTGGGACACAAAGCGCGCTCAACGGGGGTGGTTGGGACCGTCGCGAGCTGAGATTGCAGGAACGATGCCTGGGCTGAGCCCGGGCTTTTTTGTGAGAGAAATGTTCGTGAGATCGTTTACCGCAATGCAGTATTACGGGTGATGCTCGAACCACAGGGCAATTCGGTCGCGGCATCGGCGTCCTCGCGCGAGGATGGCTCGATTTCCGGTCCGCGCGTCGGCGCCCTCGCGGGACTTGCACGCCCGGTGGGCGCCACAATCGGCCACTACCGTTGGGTGATCTGCGCCCTCCTTCTTTTCGGCACGACCAAGAACTACATGGACCGCCAGGTCCTCGGCGTCTTGAAGACGACCCTGCAGCACGATCTCGGCTGGAGCGAGATTGACTACGGCAACATAGTCTTTGCGTTTCAAACTTTCTATGCCATCGGGATGCTGGTCGTCGGCAGGCTGGTGGACCGCCTCGGAACTCGGCGCGCGTATTCGATCGCCATGGTCTTCTGGAGCCTGGCGTCCATGGCGCATGCGTTTGCGCATTCGCTGACGAGCTTTATCGTGGCGAGATCGGCTCTGGGGTTTGGCGAATCCGCGCTTTTCCCGGCCAGCATCAAGGCCGTGGCGGAGTGGTTTCCGAAGAAAGAGCGGGCGTTGGCAACCGGCATTTTCAACGCCGGGACAAATATCGGCGCGATCATCACGCCGTTGGTTGTGCCGTTTATCGTGGTGCGCTTCGGCTGGCGTTGGGCTTTCATTTTCACGGGGCTGCTCGGATTTGTCTGGCTGGCATTTTGGCTGGCCATCTATCACCGCCCCGAGAATCATCCGCGTTGCTCGAAGGCGGAGCTCGCGTACATCAAGAGCGATGCCCCCGAGAGCACCGAGAAGATCAAGTGGATCGGACTTTTCCCGTTCCGCCAGACCTGGGCTTTCGCGACGGGCAAGTTCCTGATCGATCCGATCTGGTGGTTCTATCTCTTCTGGGCTCCGGACTTTCTCCAGCGAAGGCACGGCTTGCACCTAAGCCAGATCGGCGTGCCCCTCATGGTGATCTATGTGATCTCTGACGCGGGTAGCGTCGGCGGCGGCTGGATTTCTTCAAGTTTGATCCGGCGCGGAGCGACCATCAACGCGGGGCGCAAGATCGCAATGCTGGTTTGCGCGGTCGCCGTGATCCCGGTCGTTTTCGCCGACCAAGTTGCGGGTTTGTGGAGCGCGGTTCTTTTGATTGGGCTCGCGGCCGCGGCCCATCAGGGTTTTTCCGCGAATCTTTACACCATTACTTCAGACATGTTTCCCAACCGCGCCGTGGGTTCTGTGACGGGAATCGGGGGCATGGCCGGAGCGATCGGCGGGATGCTGATGGCTACCATTGTCGGGCACGTGCTGCAATGGACGGGAAGCTACCGAATTCCTTTGCTGGTGGCAGGCGTTGCTTATTTGCTCGCTCTCGGATTCATTCAACTCCTGGCGCCGCATCTTGAGCCTGTAAACTTTTCGACGGAGAAAACAGCATGATGGTTGGCAGCCGGCGCCGGTTGTCCGGGCGGAGTGAGCGATGCCTCTGAAAATCAGACCAAAGCAGGAATGCCGCTGGGACCTTGTCGCGCTTGGCGAAGTAATGGTGCGCTTCGATCCGGGCGACCGCCGCATCTGGACCACCAGAACGTTCGAGGTGTGCGAGGGCGGCGGCGAATACAACGTGACGCGCGGTTTGAAGCGCTGCTTTGGAATGGATACAGCGGTCGTGACGGCGTTTGCCGACAATCCCGTCGGAAGGCTGCTTGAGGATCTGATCAATCAGGGCGGCGTAGATCAGTCACTGGTTCGCTGGGTGAAGTACGACGGCGTGGGGCGCGCCGCGCGTAACGGTTTGAATTTCACGGAACGCGGCTTCGGAATTCGCGCGGCGCTGGGATGCTCGGATCGCGGCCACACCGCGGTTTCCCAACTGCAACCAGGGCAAATTGATTGGGACCAGGTTTTTGGCAAATCGGGAGCTCGCTGGTTCCATACCGGCGGGATCTTCTGCGCGCTTTCGGCGAGCACTCCGGACGTTGCGATGGAAGCGGTGCGGGCGGCGCGGAAGCACGGCGTGATCGTATCTTACGATCTGAACTACCGCGAATCGATGTGGGCTGCGAACGGCGGGCAGGAACAGGCGCAAAAAGTGAATCGCCGCCTGGCGCCGTTTGTGGATGTCCTCTTCGGCAACGAGGAGGATTTTTCGGCCGCACTGGGATACCACGTGGCCGGCGTGGATGAGAGCTATTCGAATTTCGAAGTCGAGGCGTTCCAGCGCATGATCGAGGGCGTGGTAAAGGATTTTCCATTCCAGATCATCGCTACCACGCTGCGCAAGGCCAAGACCGCCACAATCAACGATTGGGGAGCGATCTGTTATTCCGACGGCAAATTCTATGAAGCGCGCCACCGCGAAAATCTTGAGATCTTTGACCGCGTCGGCGGAGGCGATTCCTTTGCCGCCGGATTGATTTACGGTCTGCTGGAGGGAAAAGGCCCGCAGTGGGCGGTGGATTGCGGCGCCGCGCATGGAGCGCTGGCCATGACGACTCCCGGCGACACGACGATGGCGACTTTGAAAGAAGTGGTGCAGGCAATGAAAGGCTCGGGCGCGCGAATCGCTCGCTAAAGCGGAAGCACGCGGGCGGCCAGCAGACGCGTGCCACAGGCTCGTTGGACAGCGCTGCGAGTCTCGAGGCCGAGCGGTTTCGGGACCTAAATGGGCTATTGGTTCATGCCGCTTGCGAGAAAGCCGCCGTCTACGACGAGCACGGTGCCAGTGACGAAGCTGGCCGCGTCGGACGCGAGAAATACCGCTGCGCCGACGAGCTCTTCGAGCTGGCCGAAGCGTTTCATAGGAGTGCGCAGGATGAACTCGCGCCCGCGGCCGGTGCCATCGAGCAAGGCGGCGTTGAGGTCGGTGCGAAAAACGCCAGGCGCGATCGCGTTGACGCAGACTCCCTTGGCCGACCATTCAATCGCGAGCGATTTCGTCAGCGAAGCGACCGCGGCCTTGCTGGCTGAGTATGCCGCCACTTCGTAAAGCGAGACGAACGAAGACAGCGAGGCCGTATTGATGATGCGGCCATAGCCCTGCTCCAGCATATGGCGTCCAAAGACCCGGCAAGCGCGGAGCGTGCCGTTTAGGTTGGTTTCGAGGATGGCATTCCAGTCTGAGTCGGGAAGATCGAGAGTGGCCATGCGCTTGGTTTGTCCCGCGCAATTCACCAGGATCTGCACGCCGCCAAACGTTGAGCCCGCCTCAGCCAGAAGCTCCTCAAGGCTCGCTGCATCGTTCACATCGCACGCTTTCACAAGCGAACGCCGGCCCAGCGCCTCGATTTCTTTGGCGGCGGCACGCACCAGCTCCACGCGGCGTCCGGTGGGGATCACGTCGGCGCCCGCTTGGGCAAGCCCTTTGGCGAGCGTGAGCCCGATGCCGCTGGTGCCGCCGATTACGACGGCCGTTTTCTTACTGAGATCGAGCAGGGGATGCCCCATGGTGTCTCCTCGCGAAGCGCGGATGCTTTTCAGAGCCAGACTGCAGCGAAGCTAAGGAGTCTAGCAACCAGAGCTTCGAACACAAAGATTAAAGATCATTGTTTCGATTGCGCTGATACGGGAAGCGAGCTGTGAAAGACAGGAGCGCCATGCCCACCACCGAGAATGCCCGCCGCGAATTTTTGCAACGTCTTGCGACTGGAGCTGCGGCGTTGCCCGTTGCAGCCGTTGCCGCACGGCCGCTTTTTGGCGAGCCAGTTCTTGGCTTGGACCGGCCGAAAGACCAAGCCGGCGCGCCGCTTTCGAAATATGCGTTCGACGTGCGTGACTTCGGCGCCGTGGGAGACGGCAAGACCCTTTGCACGCGCGCAATCCAAGCCGCCGTGGACGCGTGCGCCAAAGCGGGCGGAGGCAGAGTCATCGTGCCCACGGGACGATTCGTGACAGGCCCGATCTTCTTGCGGAGCAATCTCGAATTCGAAGTGCTCGCGGGCGGCACTTTGCTCGCGAGCGCCAATTTTGAAGACTATCCGACCATGGCGGGCCGGTGGGAAGGCCTCGACCGCACGATCTTCGCATCGTTGCTCACCGGCGACGGTCTGGAAAATGTTTCGATCACGGGCCGAGGCGTGCTCGACGGCCAGGGCGCCGCGTGGTGGGATGCGCATCACAAAACCGCCGACATGCGCAAGAATCTGGGTCTTACCGACCGCGAGCCCGAAAATCCCCCAGGCGCCCCGCTCAAGTGGCCGCGACCCCGCATGATCAATCTCTACCGCTCGCGAAATGTGCTGATTCAGGGGCTCTCCATTGTCAATTCGCCGTCGTGGAACTTGCACCCCGTGCTTTGCGAGGATGTCTGCATCGAGGGCCTTTCCATCGTCAACCCGGGCAATTCGCCGAACACCGACGGGATTGACCCGGACTCGTGCAAGAATGTCCGCATTTCCGATTGCTACATCAGCACCGGCGACGATTGCATCGTCATCAAGTCCGGCTATAAGCAGATTCCCGGCCATCCGTTTGCTCCGTCCGAGAACATCATCGTTTCGAACTGCGTGTTTGGTTTGGGCCACTGCGGCGTGGGCGTGGGCAGCGAGACAGCGGGCGGAGTTCGAAATGTAGCTATCAGCAATTGCGTTTGTGACGGCACCCGCCGCGGGCTCACGTTCAAGACTGCCCGCGGGCGCGGTAGTAGCGTCGAAAACGTGAGCGCCGTGAACATGGTCTTCCGTGGGATCACCGATGCGGCGATTGGCGTGGGAATGTTCTACGACAATGGCGATAGGACCCACGCTCTGCCGGTGGACGCGCTGACCCCGACGTTTCGAAATCTTCACTTCAGCGACATCGTGGTGGCGGGCGCCAAGACGGCTCTTCTCTTCGAAGGCTTGCTCGAAAATCCGATCCAGTCGCTGAGCGTTCGAAACATAGCCGTGGAGTCCTCTTCGACGGGAGTTGTATGCTCTGGCGTTCGCCATGCGCAATTCGAAAACGTGCAGGTGAATCCGGATGCGGGGCCGCCCTTTAGTTTCACCGATGTGCAGGGAATCGACGTGGTACGCGTGGGAACGACGAAACCCGGCGCCGACGAGCCGCTGATGCGGCTTGAGCGCGTGCAGGACGCCGCAATCCAGCTCTGCTCGGCATGGGCAGCGAATCCGGCGCTGATCGAGCTGAAGGGAAAAGAGAACCACGAAATCAGCCTGGCACTGAACCGCCCTCCCAAGGATGGCAAAGAAGTTAATTTCGTGGATGGCGCCACGGAAGACGCGATTGTGAAGCGCGGCGAAATATGATTCGTGCGAACCGGAACGACGCGCGCGGCACGCGAGGACGCGCGGAATCGTGCTGCCTAAGATCATGAGAATCGCAAAAGCCAAACGGCTTCGCTTCTTCTGTTTGTGCTGTCTTTTGCTCGTGCCTGTAGCTGCCGCGCCGGATTCCGTGCAGCCGGACCCGCTCGCCGATCTTCACCGCGCGTTCGAAAGCCCTCCCGCTGACAGCAGGATCATGATGCGTTGGTGGTGGTTTGGACCTTCGGTGACCAAACCCGAACTCGAACGCGAAATGAACCTGATGAAGCAGGGAGGCATCGGCGGTTTCGAAGTGCAGCCCGTCTATCCACTCGGGCTGGACGATCCCGCGCACGGTTTCCACAACTACCCCTATCTTTCGGACGAATTCATTGACGCTCTGCGCTTCACGTCCGAGAAGTCGCGCGAACTCGGCTTGCGCATGGACCTGACGCTCGGCAGCGGCTGGCCCTCCGGCGGTCCGCACACACCGATCACTGAGGCGGCAGGGAAGCTGCGCTATGAAATTGTGAGCGTGCCTGAACAGGAGCGGAGGGTTCCACTTCCCTATATTGTCACGGGTGAAAAGCTACTGGCTGCGTTCGTCGCGCCGGGCACTCCAAAGAATTTCTCAGCTTCGAATGCGCGTGAGGTTGGCGATATCCGAGGCAGCGCGGTGCAATTGCCGCGTGATCTCGGCGAAGGGCCGCACGTGCTGCTCTTCTTCATCGCCGGACGCACGGGCATGATGGTGAAGCGCGCGGCGTTTGGCGCCGAAGGTTTCGTGCTGGACCACTACGACCGTGCCGCGGTTGAGGATCACTTGGCGCAGGTCGGTGACCGTTTGATGCAGGCCTTTGGCCCGAATCCGCCGCGCGCGGTTTTCTGCGACAGCCTTGAAGTCTACGGTTCGGATTGGACCAGCGAATTTCTCGCAGAATTTCAGAAGCGGCGCGGATACGATCTGAAGCCCTATCTTCCCGCCTTGATCAGCGACATCGGCGACAAGACATCCGCTGTGCGGCACGACTGGGGCCGCACTCTCACGGAGCTCTTCGAAGAGCAGTTTCTTGTGCCGGTCGAAGCCTGGGCGCGCCAGCGCCACACGCTGTTCCGCGCGCAACTCTACGGCATTCCGCCCGCCGCGCTTTCGAGCTACCGGCTCATAGACTTGGGAGAGGGCGAGGGTGCGCACTGGAAGCAATTTGCGCCGACTCGTTGGGCCTCTTCGGCGAATCACCTATACGGACGCGCCGTCACTTCGTCGGAGACGTGGACCTGGTTGCATTCGCCGCCTTTCCGAGCCACACCGCTCGACATGAAGGCGGAGGCGGACGTGCACTTCCTCGAAGGCATCAATCAACTCGTTGGGCATGGCTGGCCGTATTCGCCGCCGAGCGCAGCCAGCCCGGGCTGGAGTTTCTACGCCGCTGCCGTCTTCAATCAGAACAACCCGTGGTGGCTCGTGATGCCGGACATCACGCGATATCTCCAGCGGATCAGTTTTCTGCTTCGCCAGGGGCGGCCGGTGAATGACGTCGCGATCTATGTGCCGACTGACGATGCCTGGGCGGCCTTTTCAACGGGGAAAGTCTCGATTGACCAGGCCATGAACGGCCTGCTCGGACCGGACTTGATTCCCAGCGTTCTCGAAGCAGGCTACAACTTCGACTTTATTGACGACACGGCGATACAGCAGGTTGGCAAGGTTGAACAGGGCTCGCTCTCGGCAAATGCAAGTCGCTATCGGATTATCATTTTGCCGGGAGTCCAGCGCATTTCCGTCGCCACGCTCCGCAAGCTCGAAGACTTCGCGCGGAACGGGGGAACCTTGATCGCAACACGGCGCAGGCCGTCGCTCGCGCCGGGTCTGGAAGGCAGGGAAGAGCAAGGCCGGCAGATTCATTCGATTGTGCAAGACCTGTTCGAAGGCCCGTCCGCCCCGGCACACTTCATTGACGACGAGCGCCGGCAACTCGCTCCGCTGCTGGCGAAATCGCTCGCGCCGGATGTAGCGTTTTCTTCTCCCGCTCCCGATATCGGCTTCGTACACCGCAGCACGCCCTTCTCTGAAATCTACTTCCTGGCCAATACGGGCAATCAACGCGTGCAGACGCAAGCGGTTTTTCGCGTCACGGAAATGCAGCCGGAGTGGTGGGATCCCTTTACCGCAAAGGTTTATCGCGGCGGCGTGTCGCATTCGAAGGATTCGACGACTATCACGGTTGATCTCGAGCCTTACGAATCGCGTGTGCTCGTGTTCACTCACCGCCTTCGGCCCGGATCCGCAGGCGATGGCGTTGAGGCGAGCCCTCCCGAACCGCTCGATCTGAGCGTAGGGTGGAAAGTTTCCTTTGGCGAGGCTGCCGCTCCTTCGCTTATGGATCACCTGCAATCGTGGACAGACAATGCAGAAACGCGCTTCTTTTCAGGGCAAGCGACCTATGAGAAGACGTTCTCGATTCCAGTGAACACTCTTGAGAAGGCATTCGAAACCACGCTCGATTTTGGTTCGGGCACGGCAGTCGAGCGCACCGAGCAGCGCGGCAACGGCATTCGCGCATGGTACGAAGGACCGGTGCGCGAAGCGGCTGTGGTCTTCGTGAATGGACAACGCGCCGGCTCAGTCTGGCATCCGCCGTATACGTTAGACGTGACCCCATTTCTGTATCCGGGCGAAAACACATTTCGAATTGTGGTTGCCAACCTCGCCATCAACCAGATCGCCGGCCGGGCGTTGCCGGACTACCGGCTGCTCAACCTCCGCTACGGCGAGCGCTTTACGCCCGAGGATATGAAGGACATTCAACCGCTGCCTTCGGGGTTGCTGGGTACAATTCGCCTGATCACCGAGCGCGTACAGAAACCGCTGCCTCTGCCGTAGGGGGCGGCGATCCATGCCCGCATCGCAGATAGATCGGCAGTACGGGCGCAGCAGCCCGGTGCGTTCAATTGGTGATCATGCCGCGGAAATTTTGGTAGGCCTCTTCCCATCCATGCCGCGACTTCGGCTCGAAGGTGCGCGGCGTAAACGATGCCGCAAGTATCTCGCGCGCCTCGGCGAGCGAGCCGACGGCGCCGGTGCCAACCATCTGCATGGCCAAGTTGCCTAACGCGGTTGCTTCCGCCGGACCTGCAAGCACGCGGCGGCCAGTGGCGTCGGCGGTGAATTGGTTCAGCAGATCGTTCTGCGAGCCGCCGCCAACCACGCGGATTGCCTGAAACGGCGTGCCCACAAGACCTTCGAGCGATTCGAGCACCATGCGGTATTTCAGCGCGAGGCTTTCGAGGATGGCCCTGGTGCAGGCGGCCGGTGTGGACGGAGTTGGCTGACCGGTCTTTGCGCAAAAGGCGGCAATCGCCTCCGGCATGTTGGCCGGCAAACGAAAAGCCGCGTCGTCGGGATCGAGCAAGTGCCGGAGCGGTTTCTCCTCGCCAGCCGCGGCCAACAGATCAGCGTAAGAAAGCCCCGGGTCTTCCGTTTGCCAGACTTGCCGGCAGCGCTCGAGCAGCCACATCCCGGTGATGTTTTTCAGCAGGCGCACCGTGCCGCAGACCCCGCCCTCGTTGGTGAAATTCAGACGGCGAGCGTCTTCGGAGACCACAGCCTTCCGTACTTCCGCACCCAGCAGCGACCATGTTCCGGAGCTAATCAGCGCGACGCCATCGCCGCTCTTTACTGCGGCGAAGGCCGAGCCGGTGTCATGGCAGGCGGGAGCTATCACGACGGTTTTCGAAAGCGTCGGCGCGTCGGCGATTTCCGGACGAACCGCGCCGATGACCGAGCCGGGCTCGATGATCGGCGACAAAAAGTGCGTGGGAACGCCGGCCTCGCCCAATAGTTCGCGGGACCATTGCCGGGTGTGCACATCGAGAAATTGCGTGGTGGATGCATTTGTGTATTCGCAGACGATCTTGCCGCTCAGCCAGAAGTTGAGAAGATCGGGCATGGTAACCAGATGCTCGGCCTGCGCGAGCATTCGCGGCGTTTCCGCAGCGGCGGCGCAGAGTTGGTAGAGCGTGTTGAACGGCAAGAATTGAATTCCGGTGATGCCGTAGATCTTCGCGGGCCCGAGCGTTTTCATAATGCGCTCCATGACCCCGGCAGTTCGCGTGTCGCGGTAGTGAAACGGGTTCTCGATCAGCCCGCCTTTTTCTCCCAACAGCGCGTAGTCCACGCCCCAGGTATCCACGCCAATGGCGTCGAGCCGCGAAACTCCGTGATGGGAAAGCGAGCGTAGGGCACTCCTTATTTCGAACCAGAGCCGAGGCGCGTCCCAATGCAGCGCGCCGTTGTACTGCACGGGCTGGTTAGGGAAGCGGCTGATCTCCTCGATGCTGAGGCGGCCCGAATCGAGCCGGCCAAGAATCGCGCGGCCGCTTACAGCGCCCAGATCGATCGCGATGTACGTGAACTCCCTGTGAATTGCGGCCATAGGTTTTGCGAGGGCAGTCTAGGGTTCGCGGCTCGCCGAAACAAGAAAAAACGGAGGATGCCGCAAGGAAGATGCGATACTTTGCGAGCGAGCTAGTGAATCCATTGTTCGATTGTCAAATTCGGAGATAATTTCACTCACATGCCCAATCCATCGAATAAGCGCGTGTGCTTCCTTTTGCAAGTAAAGCGCGACCGCTTGGAGGAATACAGGCGCCGGCACACAGCGGTCTGGCCTGAAATGTTGGACGCCTTGCGGCAAGCGGGCTGGCACAACTATTCTCTATTTTTGCGGCCCGATGGTTTGTTGATTGGCTATTTGGAGACTGCCGATTTCGAGCAGGCGCTGCGGAAAATGGCGGCCGCCGACGTCAACCGGAAGTGGCAAGCGGAAATGGCGGCATTTTTTGAGGGTATCCCCGGACGCAAGGCCGACGAGCAAATGGAATTAATACCCGAAGTGTTCCATCTCGAATAAGCTGTTGCGGAATTCACGAAGAAAGCACAAATGAGCGTTTCTGAATCTACTCTGCGCATGAAGCACGTGAACTACCTCTGGGACGAAAAGAAGGCGAGCGCGCTTTCACCTGTCGAGCGCCTCGTCTACCGGTCAAATCTGCTGGGCGCGGATCAGCGCATCACGAATACGGGCGGTGGGAACACTTCAGCCAAATTGATCGAGCGCGATCCTCTCACCGGGAAGGACGTTGAAGTCCTGTGGGTGAAGGGTTCCGGCGGCGATTTGCGGACCAGCAAGGTAGAGAATTTCGCGTCTCTGTATCAAGACAAGCTGCTGTCGCTCCAGACGATTTATGCGGCTCAGAATCCAAGAGGTCCCAAAACCGAAGCCGAGGACCGCATGGTGGGCTATTACCCGCACTGCGCGTTCAACCTGAATCCGCGCGCCGCGTCGATTGATACGCCACTTCACTCGTTCATTCCCGCCAAGCACGTGGATCACATGCATCCGAACGCCGTGATCGCCATCGCGGCCGCGCGGCGTTCGAAAGAGCTGACCTCCGAAATCTTTGGAGACGAAGTCGCCTGGACGCCGTGGCTGCGGCCGGGTTTCGAATTGGGGCTCGAATTGGAGCGGATCTGCAAGCGAAACTCGAAACTCAAGGGCGTGCTTCTGGGCCAGCACGGGGTGATCAATTGGGCGAACGGCGACAAGGAGTGTTACGACGTCACCCTCGGCCTGATCGAAAAGGCCGCGAACTATATCGAAGCGCGGGATAAGGGACCGAAAACATTTGGCGGCGCAAAATATCAAACGCTTTCCGATTCGCAGTGCGACGAAACCCTGTTCGAATTGTTGCCGTGGCTGCGCGGTCAGATTGTCACGGGGCAAACGGCTGATTGCCACCGTCCATTCCGACCTGCCGATACAGCGTTTTGTGAATAGTCACGACGCGCCGCGACTGGCGGAGCTCGGCACCTCCTGCCCGGACCATTTTCTGCGCACGAAGATCAAGCCGCTCTACGTGGACTGGAACCCGCAAGAAGAAGACGTGGACGCGCTGAAGACGAAGCTCGCCGCGAGGCTTGAAAAGTACCGCAACGACTACGCTGCCTATTATGAGCGCTGCAAGCACCCGAATTCGCCGGCGATGCGCGATCCAAATCCCACGGTGATCTTGATCCCGGGCATTGGAATGGTCGCGTGGGGCAAGGATAAGAGCGAATCGCGCGTCACGGCGGAGTTTTACAACTGTGCGGTCGAGGTGATGCGCGGCGCCGAGGCGATGGATGAATACATCGCGCTGCCGCAGCAGGAAGCATTCGATATCGAGTACTGGTTGCTCGAAGAGGCAAAGCTGAAACGCATGCCTCCGGAGAAAGAGTTGGCGCGACAGCATCGCTGCTGTCGTGGGCGCGGGAAGCGGCATCGGCAAGGCCGTCGCTCGTCGGCTCGCCAGAGAAGGCGCGCACGTCATCTGCGCGGACCTGAATGCCGAAGCGGCTGCGGCCACGGCGAAGGAAATGACCGACATTTACGGAATCGGCATCGGCGTGGCGGGAACGGGTATCTCGGGAAAAGGTCCCGCCATCGGCTCACAGGCAGATATCACCGACAGGCCAAGTGTGCGGGACATGTTGAAGCAGGCGGTCTTGGCCTATGGCGGGCTGGATTCCGTGATCGTTACGGCGGGGATTTTCCCGACACCCGACGCCGCAGGTCGCGTCAGCGACGAACAATGGAAGCGCGCGTTCGAAATCAACGTGATCGGGAGCTATCTGGTGGCGGACGAAGCTGCAAAGATTTGGGCGGCGCAAGGGTTCCGCGGCAGCCTTGTACTTACGACGAGCGCGAACGCCTTTGTTGCGAAGAAGGGCTCGCTCGCCTACGACACTTCGAAAGCCGCCGCGAGCCACCTGGTTCGCGAACTGGCGGTCGAGCTGGCTCCCCTCGTGCGCGTCAATGCGATTGCCCCGGCCACGGTCGTGGAGGGCTCCACTATGTTTCCGCGCGATCGCGTGATTGCTTCGCTTTCGAAATATGGCGTGCCATTCGAGCAAACGGAGGATACGGATTCCTTGCGGCGCAGGCTGGCCGACTTCTACGCGCAGCGCACGCTGACCAAGTCGGCGATTACGCCAGATGATCAGGCCGAAGCGGCCTTCTTTCTAATATCGGAGCGTTCCGCGAAGATCACCGGACAAACCATCGTGGTGGATGGCGGGCTTCCGGAGGCGTTCTTGCGGTAACCCGAGAAGGGGATATGACGACGCCCTGGCTACAAAAGCCTACGCGTAGCTTGAAACTGCCGAGGTATTCTTCTTGCTGCGTTCCTTGGTGATTCGCTCGAGATATCTGCTCTGGCGGAACGCCTCCAGCGGATCCTCGGGCAGGCCGCGCGAGCGCGCCCAGTCGCGGATCGCGGGCCGGACATCCGTCGAAAACGCATCCTTTAGGCAGTTCTCGGAATCCACCAGCGCGGACTCAGCCTGGCGCGCGGCAAGCTGCTCGTGATCCACGATGGCTGCCTTCGCGTAAAGCTCTTGCGCGGTCGTCACAGTTTGGATCATCGCTTCGATCTTGCCTTTCAGGTTGTGGCTCTGGTCAATCATGTAAGCGATATCCGCGCGCACGCCAGTTTCCCATTCGAAATAGCGAATCTCGTGAAAGATTCGAAACACCTGGTACGGGTCAATGGAGCCAAGCGTCAGGTCATCGTCCGCGTAGCGGCGATCATTGAAATGGAAGCCTCCAAGCATGTTGTCGGCGAGCAGCCAGTCCACGATCTGCTCAATATTCTGGGCTTGATAGTGGTGTCCGGTATCCACGAGGACTTTCGCCCGCGGCCCTGCCGAACGCGCGAGCGACAGCGCCATACCCCAATCCCCGATGTCGGTATGATAAAAGGCGGGCTCGAACGGCTTGTATTCCACGAGCATGCGCTGGTTGCCTGTGAGCTGGCCATGCAGCTTCGCGAGCCCTTCTTCAAACCATTTTCTACGCTGGCGAATGTTGGCCGTGCCCGGATAGTTAGAGCCGTCGGCAAACCATAACGACACATCGCGGCTGCCGAGCTTCGTAGCAATCTCTGCGCTGTCCAACAAGTGTTTGAGCGCAATCTCGCGGACGGACTCCTCGGGATTACCCAGCGAGCCGTACTTATAATGCTGGTCTTGAAAGACGTTCGGATTGATCGCGCCGGCGCGCACGCCATATTTTTGCGCCAATTCGTTCACGTTCCCGACGCTGGCGATGCCCTCGGGAAGGTCCCAAAGCACGTGCAGCGCCACAGTAGGGCAAATCCCGGTCACACGATTTACTTCGCCGGCGTCGCTGAATTTTTCCTCGATGGTGCTCGCGGCAGCCGGCTGAATAAACTTCCCGAAACGCGTTCCGGTATTGGAGAAGCCCCACGAAGGCAGTTCAATCCGGAAAGTGTCGAGCGCCTTGACGAGAATGTCGGACTTGCTGGAAGCGAGATTCATGCGCAGATCTCCACCGCTCGGACTGCCTTGGTCCCGCAGCCGCGTGCGGATGCTAGCACTCGGAAGTTCGCAGTGTCCAGATGGCGCCGTAGAATCACGAGGCGCAGCATCTCAAAAGATCGGTCGAACGACGGCGCGAAAGTATCGTGGTGAATTTCGTTGCCTGTTTCCAGTATACTCTCGCGCGGTTTGGGCGTTTGCCGGAGGCAACGGCAGGTTTCGCCTTTTGGATAAGTGGGGCGCGACGTTTTCAACCCGTGAGGCGCAGCGAGAATGACGGTTCCTAAAACGGCTCCAGGTGTCTCCAGGCGAGCGTTCATCGCAGGTATGGGTGCTGCGGGTGCATTCGCCTGCACGCCCGGTCCTGTATGCGCGGCATTCGAGCCGCTCTACCCGACGATCGATCTCAGCTATTTCGAAACCCCGATTGGTCCGGCGGCCGGCGACCTTCGTTTCGGCTATGCCGCAATCACATGGAATGGCGACGACCGCAAGGCGGTGGAAGACATTGCGGCCCTGGGCTTCGCCGGAATTCAGTTGCGTTCGAATGCCGTGGCGGAATTTGATTCAAAGCCTGTGGCCGTGCGCGATTTGCTCGCAGCGCACAGGCTTACTTTTGTCGCCCTTTCGAGCGGCGGCGTGAGCATCGAGCGGCCTGCGGCGGCAGAACTCGAAGCGCACACCGCGCACGCGCAGTTTGTACGCGACGCCGGAGGGTTGTACCTTCAGGCCACCGACGACCGGCCGAAGCGCGATCTCACCCGTGACGATTACAAGGAGCTCGGGCGCCGTCTGAGCGAACTCGGCAAGCGCACGGCCGAGCTGGGGATTCCGCTGGGCTACCACAACCACATGGGTTCGATGGGCGAGCGCCCGGAACAGGTAGATTGGATTCTCGATGCTGCGGACCCGCGCTACGTGAAGTTCGAGTTGGATATCGCACACTACCTGCAGGGTGGTGGCGATCCGGCCCGCGCCATCGAGCGCTATCATGACAGGCTGCTGTTCCTGCACATTAAAGACGTGGCGACGGTTCCAAATCCCGCGCCGGGCCAGCAGGCCTACCGTTTCGTGGAGCTTGGCCGAGGCCGCGTTGATTTGCCCGGCGTGTTTGCAGCGATCCAAAAAGTGAACTTCCGCGGGTGGGCCGTAATCGAGCTCGACGCCGTGCCCGATCCACCGATGTCGCCGAAGGATTGCGCCGCCCTCAGCAAGCGATACCTCGCGGATAAGCTGGGCTACAACCTATGAACTCCCCCTTTCACATTTCGGTGATCACCGACGAAATCACGCAAGACCTCGGCCGCGCGCTGGAAATTGCGTCCCAGGACTTTGGGCTCGGCTGGGTCGAGCTGCGCGGCTTGTGGAATAAAAACATCCTCGCCCTGGATGCGAAGGAAGTTGCCGAAGCGCGGCGCTTGCTCGAGCACTACAAGCTGCGCGTCACGGACATCGCCAGCCCGTTGCTGAAGGTGGATTGGCCGGGAGCGCCGTCTTCGAAATTCAGCCCGCAGCGCCGCGATCAGTTCGCCGCAAATTACACGTTCGAACAGCAGGACGAGGTGCTCGAACGCTGTATCGAGCTGGCGCGCGCCTTCAATACGAACAGGATCCGCGGCTTCGATTTCTGGAGGCTGGAGAATCCTGAGCCCTACCGCCGGGCCATGGATGAAAAGGTCTCCTGGGCTGTCGAGAAGATCGGCAATGCAGACATGATTTTTCTGCTTGAAAATGAATACGAATGCAACACGGGCACCAGTTCGGAAGCGGTTCGGACGCTCAAAGCCATACCGGCGCGCGCGTTGATGCTGAACTGGGACCCGGGCAATGCGGCGATGCTCGGCGATGACGTCTTTCCAGAGGGATACGCGCGGTTGCCGAAGGATCGCATCGGCCACGTGCACTGCAAAGATGCGGCCCACAAACCGGATGGTTCGGGCTTCGAATGGACAGCGATGGGCAAGGGCTTCATTGACTGGACCGGGCAGTTCCGCGCACTCAAGCGCGACGGGTATCATGAGGCCGTCAGTTTGGAAACCCACTGGCGCGGCGCCGGAACCCCTGAGGAATCCACGCGAATTTGCTGGAAAGCGATGAAGCAGCAGCTCGAAAACGCGGGAGCGCTATCGTGAGAAACGCCTTTACGTCCGGCGCGCAGCCGCGCGAGTTGCACGGCTCTGATATGCATCGGATCATGCGGAGTAAAAGGCTCTGTAACTGAAACGCTTTTGGGTGTACAAATCTCACCAGACGCAGAAGGCACGTTGAAGTTTCGCAGTCATAGGTTGGAACTTTGGAGTTTGAGGCGCGTCGGGCCGGCGGGGCACCGGTTCAGCGCGCCAGCCAGATCAACAGGAGAAAACCCACATGCCCGACGAAGCAAAAACCTCCAGGCGTGAATTTCTGAAGACAACGGGAGCCGCGGTAGCCGGCACGGCACTAACGATGACGGCTTCGAGCTACGCGCGGATCATCGGCGCGAACGACCGCATCGGCGTTGGGATCGTCGGATTTTCCGATCGCTTCCGCAGCGCTTTGGCGCCGTCGTTCCACAAGGTGGCTGATGAGCTCAATTGCGAATTCGTAGCGGTCTCCGATATTTGGAACCGCCGCCGTGACGAGGGCGCGGCTTATATCAACAAGCTGATGGGCAAGCAGATCGCCGTGGCGCGGAATAATGACGAACTCTACGCGCGAAAGGAAGTTGATGCAGTCTTCGTTGCGACCGCGGATTTCCAGCACGCCTATCACGGCGTGGAAGCCATTCACGCCGGCCGCGATGCTTACGTTGAAAAGCCGCTGGCACACACGATGAAGGACGCGCGCGCCATCCACGACGCGGTAAAGAACAGCAAGCAAATTTTCGCCGTCGGCACGCAACGGCGCAGCTCGCCTGTCTACCAGCGCGCCTATGACTTTATTAACTCGGGCAAGTTCGGCGACATTGTGGCCGTGGAGATGACCTGGAACGTGAACCAGCCGGGCCGTTGGCGCCGCCCCAAGCTGGTGCCTGAGCTGCATGAGGCAGACACGGATTGGAAGCGCTACCTGATTGACAGGCCCTTCGAGCCCTTCGATGCAAGAAAGTATCTCGAGTTCAGGCTCTTCTGGCCGTACTCCTCGGGCATTCCGGATCAGTGGCTGGTCCACCAGATTGATACCGTGCACTGGTTTGCCGGGCTGCCGCACCCGCGTAGCGTTGTGGCGAATGGCGGTATCTATCTGTGGAAAGACGGCCGCAAGAATTGGGACACCATGACCGCCGTCTTCGACTACGGCCCGCTCGACGATCCGACCAAGGGATTTCAGGTGATCTATTCCTCCCGCATGACCAATTCCGCCGGCGACGTCAAGGAGTGGTATTTCTCGAATGGCGGCAAGATCGATATGGACAAGCATGAGGTCACTTCTGAGGGTGGTTTGACCGAGCACTACGCGAAAGAAATGGATATGCAGGCGAATTTGCTGCCCACGATGTCCTTGGCGCAAGCTGCTCCGCAAGCCTCCACGGCTGCGGACACGGGCGCAGATGACATGACCGTCGCCAACGTGCGCAACTGGCTGGAATGTGTGCGGAGCCGCAAGACGACGAACGCCCATATCGGCGCGGGGTACAGCCATTCGATCGCGCTGTGCATGTGCGTGGCGGCCGTGCAGTCAGGCCAGCGCGTCACCTTTGACGACAAGAAGCAGGAAGTGGTTGTCGGAGGCTCTACGCGAGCATGAACATTCCCACGGCGAAAAGCTCTTTGGCGCTGTTCATGCTTGCGGCGGCGCTTGTGTCGTCCGGCAGTTGGGCGCAGAAGACAGGCGCGGACAGAATTCGAGTAGTACCGGACCAGGCGGAGCAGCGTGTGGACGTCTCGATTGATGGGCAACCGTTCACTGCGTACATCTATCCGGACACGCTGGCGAAGCCGGTTCTCTATCCACTGCGAACCGCCAAGGGTACTCTGGTAACGCGTGGGTTCCCGCTCGATCCGCGGCCCGGCGAGCGCGTGGATCATCCGCACCACGTAGGGTTATGGTTCAACTACGGAAATGTAAACAGCCTCGATTTCTGGAATAACTCCTACGCGATCAAGCCCGAAGACCGTCCGAAGATGGGCACGATCTACCACCGTTCGATCGTTTCCGCAAAAAGCGGCGCGGAAGAGGGCGAGCTCGTTGTTGAATCGGATTGGAAGAACTTCGATAAGAAAACTATTCTTCAACAACGGACGCGATACATTTTTCGCGGAGACGCTAACTACCGCAGCGTGGATTTGATCGCCACCTTGAAGGCGCTCGACGAAAGCGTGGTCTTTCACGACGACAAGGAGGGTTTGCTGGGAATGCGTGTGACTCGCGCGCTTGAGCAGCCCTCCGATCAGCCGCTCGTGTTTACCGACGCGAGTGGCCATCCAACGGCCGTCGCGAAGCTGGACAATACCGGCGTGAACGGCCTCTACCTCACCAGCGAAGGGAAGAAGGGCGACGATGCCTGGGGAACTCGCGGGCGTTGGTGCATCCTCAGCGGCAAGATTGGCGACGAGCCGGTGACGATCGCGATTCTCGATCATCCGGGGAATCCCGGTTTCCCCACCTATTGGCACGCTCGGGGTTACGGGCTCTTTGCGGCGAATCCGTTGGGCCGCAAGGCGTTTGATCCGAAAGCGGATGAGATGAACTTCACATTGGCTCCCGGCCAGAGTGTCATGTTTCGCTATCGGGTTCTCATTCTTTCGCGAATCGCCACGCCGGATAGCGTCGAAGTGCTTTATAAGAACTTCGCTGCGGACGATCGCTGATTCGCCGGCTTCCATGAGCTTTCGAATCGGACTGATCGGCGGCGGAAACATCACCGAAACGCACGCGCGGGCGGCGCGCGGCATTCCCGGCGTGGAGATTGCCGCGATCTACGGCACGCATGCGGCGAAGGTGGCCGCGCTCTGCCGCGAGCACGGCGGAATCCCCTACGACAATTTCGAAGCGTTCCTCGCACACGCACCGATGGATCTGGTCATGATCGGCAGCCCATCCGGCCTCCACGCGGGACAGGGAATTGCGGCGGCGCGGCGCGGGCTTCACGTACTCACCGAGAAGCCGATTGATACTCGCGCGGAACGCGCCGATACATTGATCGCGGAAGCGAAGGCGAGTGGCGTGAAGCTCGGAGTGATCTTTCAAGACCGCGCAAAGCCTCACATTCAGAGGCTCAAGAAAGCGCTCGATGAGGGCGCCCTGGGGAAGCCGATCCTTGCTGTCGCACAAGTGAAGTGGTTTCGCTCGGCGGACTACTACGAAAAGTCGCGCTGGCGCGGAACACTTTCGCTCGATGGTGGCGGCGCGCTCATGAATCAGGGCGTGCATACGGTAGATCTGCTCTTGTGGTTGTGGGGTGACGTTACCCGCGTGCAGGCTCGCGCAGCCGCGAAATTGCATACGATTCAGTCGGAGGATACGCTCGTCGCGAACATGGAATTCGAAAACGGGGCACTCGGTACATTTGTTGCGGCAACCTCCGCCTATCCCGGCTATCCGCGCCGGCTCGAGCTGACCGGGTCGGAAGGGACGGTGATCCTCGAACGTGATCGCATTCTTCGCGCCGATCTGCGCGTGGAACGTGCTGATCTCTCTATCGCTGAGACGCTGGATGAAAACCAAAGCGCATCGTCCGCTGCCGTCACTGACATTCGCGGGCACGAAGCCGTACTCGCTGATTTTCTCCGCGCGATCGAGACGAATGGCAAGCCGCTTTGCGACGGTACAGAGGGGCGCCGCAGCCTGGCCGTCGTCGAGGCGGTCTATGCCGCAGCGCGGAGCGGCCAAATCGCGAATGTCGGTTAGGAGAGCTTTGAGCCTGCAGATCAGGCTGGCGTGCGAATCAACGCGCCCCCGAGGCTACGGGCCATTGTGCGCCCGTCACCAACGGACGAGGTTCCAAAGAGAGGCATGCTTTTTTCCTGAAATAATGTAATACTTTCAGCGTATTCCCCGATGCGGGGCGGAATCGCTCAAACTTCCGATGAAAAAGCGGTCTCAACGAGTAAAGTTGGGCGACGTCGCTCGCGTAGCGAACGTGAGCATGGCAACAGTGTCTCGCATCATCAGCGGCCAAGCCAGCGTGACGCCGCAGATGCGCGAGCGCGTGCTGAAGACGGCGGTTCGGCTGGGCTTCGATTTCGACCGAGGCCGCAAGTCGAGAATCATTGCGTTCCTTCTGAGCAATCGCGGCGTCCTCCACCCATTTCATTCCTCCATTTTGATGGGTGCGGAAGCGTTCTGCGCGGAACATGAATACGCCCTGTTGTTTCTACCGCTTCAGTATCCGACAAATGTTTCTGCCGACGAACTGAGCCTGCCGGAGATCCTGCAACGGCACGACATCATTTCGGGCGTGATCGCCGCAGGCACAAATTCGCAGCACTTTCTGGATGTGCTCACGCGCCGCGGGACGCCTTGGGTGGCCCTTGGAAATAATATTCTCGGGGCGCGAACGGAAGGAGAGAACGTTTCGGTCTACTTTGACGATGTGCAGGGCGCGTACGAAATGACGCGATATTTGCAAGCGCTGGGCCATCAGCGTATTGGATTCGTCGGAAACCTGCGAATGCCCTGGTATTCGCGCCGATTTGAGGGATATAAGCGCGCCATGTTGGAAGAACATCTAGAGATCCGCTCGAGCGAATCCAAGTCGCGCGACGGCGAAGAGATGGGGTATCTGGCAACCAGAGTGTTACTCCAGGAATCACCTGCGCCGACCGCGATTTTCGCCGGCGACGATTCCGCGGCACGCGGCGCATACAAAGCCGCCAGCGACTGCGGATTGAGAATTCCGGAGCACTTGAGCGTCGCTGGTTTCAACGACACGTTGGAGGCGTCCTCATTGCACCCGGCGCTTACTTCTGTTCGCGTTTTCACCGACGAACTCGGAAAGCAACTTGCGGAGTTGCTGTTGAGGAAAATCACGAGACCCGACGTGCCGGCGCGCACGATGACGTTGCCGACGCAACTGATCAAGCGGGAGTCCTGCGCTTCCATTTCCCCTCAGTTGTCGCGCCCGAACGATCCTGCCCGGCAAACTTCCCCGATTGAGAGCCACTGAAAACGGTTACGGTAAGCCGGCCACGGTGGTGATGCGGGCCGCAGAAGCCATACGCCCGCGTGTGCCCCATGCAATGTAAAGTTGCTCAGAAGCATGATTTTTTTCTTGACACTCCTCCAGAGCGCATGGTACAGACCAGCGCACGGCATGCTGTAAACCACTGCAAGGCGGTGTGTTGCAGGAGGTGCACGCAGTACCAGGATTCTTGCTGTGTTCGTAGCCGGCGGGCTGTTTTGGATGGGGAATTGACTGTTGCTTTCGCCATTCAGGCGCCGCTCCGAACCGGTTTGTTTTCCCTGTCGCGGCAGCCTCATTTGTGGCGGCGGGGTCTTGCGCGGACGCGCGTGTGGGGTTTTTGCCCCAATCTCCACACGCGAATCCGCTTTGCTACGACTCAGGGGTGAGTCTTGCGGGGAAGATCGCTTCTCCCAGTTCCGCAGGAAAGAGCCGGAGATATTTCCGGGAGGGAACTCCCGAGGGGAGTTTTGGAAGGCGCGGGTGAGCTGTGACTCCTGTGGTCTTCGGATCCTTCCCAACTGGCCTGCGCATCCTCTTGAGTGCAAGTGAGCTACAGATGGCGGTGGGCGCGGCGATTCGTGAGGCGCGCGCCAGGGTTCGGGTTTTGGCTGCATCGAAATTCGAAATCTCGTGAACGGCACTCTGCGAGGAGGCTAGGATGTTTCGCAAAAGCGGGTCTTTCCAAATGGCGTGCGCAGTCTTGTTTGTTGCGAGTCTAATCGCGTGGGTTCCGGCGACTACAGCGCAGCAGGTGGCTGTGGCCCAGGTCGTTGGTCAGGTTCTCGATCCGAGCGGTGCAGCAATCTCCGGAGCTGCGGTCAAGATGATCGAGACCGACAAGGATACTTCGCATGATGCCGAGACCGATACCGACGGAAGGTATACGTTTCCCGCTCTTCCGGTGGGGCCGTACCGGCTCGAGGTCTCAAAATCGGGATTCAAGAGCTATACGCAAACAGGGATCGTGCTTCAAGTGAACGACCATATCACGATGAACGCGAGCCTTTCCGTTGGCGCGATGAATGAGACGGTCGAAGTCTCTGCCGGCGCGACCATGGTACAGACTGAATCCACGGCGATCTCGAACGTCGTAGATACGGACCGCATCGTGGATTTGCCGCTCAATGGACGGTTTGCCTCGCAGCTCATCTTGCTGTCTGGCGCGGCATCGATGTACCAGGGCCAAACGGTCACGAGCGGCTATGGAGACCTCACTGGCAGCAAGGCGTTCTACAGTTCATTTGCGGTTTCGATCGCCGGCTCGCAGCTGAACGGCAGCAACTACCTGCTGGACGGCGGCGATCACGTGGACAGCTATTCGAACGTAAACTTGCCCTTCCCATTCCCGGATGCGCTGGAAGAGTTCAGCGTGGAAACCAGCGCGCTCCCGGCGAGAACCGGTTTGCATCCAGGCGGCATCGTAAACGTCGTCACCAAGTCCGGCTCGAATCAGTTCCACGGAGACGCATTCGAATTTGTGCGCAATGGTGATTTCAACGCACGCCCCTATTTTGCTCCCACGGCCGATGCGCTACACCGGAACCAGTTCGGCGCTACGGGCGGCGGCAAGATCCGCAGAGATAAGCTGTTTTACTTTGTTGGCTATCAGGGCACGCGGATTGCGCAGGTTGCAACCGGCGCTTCGAGCGTACCGACAGCGGCAATGCTGGGCGGCGATTTCACATCCTACCTGAACAACGGTTGCGGCGCGGCCGTGCTAAACCCGGACGCAGCTTACGTGGGTACAGGAACGCCTCCGGCGGCGACCGCTGCGGACAACCCGTATTTCGTCGTAACTCCCGGGGCCGCGACTTCGACCGCGCCGACCGGCGTGATTTACAACAGCAAGGGGATGATTACCGGCGTCACAACCGGGGGCTCCATCAAGATCAACCCTGCTTATTCGTTTGATCCAGCCGCCGCCGCGCTATTGAAATACATTCCGGCGGCCCCTGCGATCAAGCCGCTCACTGCCAGCATTCCCAATTACTGCGGCGCCGTCGACTATCCATTGCCGGCAATCAACAACGAGACTCAGGTCATCGGCCGAATAGACTATATCGTCAGCCAAAAGCACACCTTGTACGGACGATATTTTATTGATGGCTTCAACGATCCACCGCCTTTCAGCCCGACGAACCTGATTCTGACGACAACTCCTGGCGTTTTTCAACGCGCGCAAACCTTCACGCTGGGCGACAACTATTCCTTCAGCCCAACTTTGTTGAATTCGTTGCACCTTACTTGGAACCGAAGGCGCGATAATCGCGGCGTGAATCCAAATGACATTGATCCGACGGCGGCCATCTCCTCGGGTGGTTTGGGTATCAATATGGCGAACTACATCGGGAATTTCTTCCTGATCAGCGCGATGAATGGTGGCTTCACCGTCGGTTGCGGGACATGTGCAACGGGCTTCTTCAACGTGAACACCTGGCAGGTCGCCGACGACATCGACATCATCCGCGGAAAGCACGACTTTGCCTTCGGAGTGGACATCCATCGTACACAGAACAATACCAATTCCGGTTACGATGGTAATGGCACCTTTGCCTTCAACCAATCGCTCACCAGTCCAACGCCTCCTGGTGCGGGAGGCATTACCTACACAGGGCTTGGAATGGCGGACTATCTCCTTGGAAATGATTCGGCATTTTCGTTCAGCCGGCCGCAGCAGGTAGCATACCGGCAGACGATTCCTGGCTTTTATTTTCAGGATACGATGCGGGTGACCAAGAAGCTTACGGTCATTTACGGTCTCCGCTTTGAACCGTCTCTTTACCCTCAAGACGTCTTTGCCCGCGGCGCTACATTCAACCCCACGGCGTTTCTCGCTAACGAACACAGCACTGTGTATCCCGATGCGCCAGCCGGCTTTTTTTACTACGGCGACCCGGGCGTATCCAAGGCTTACACGGCCGATCACCTGCTGAACTTGGCGCCGCGGCTTGGAGTTGCCTTCGACCCAACAGGCACTGGAAAGCAGACAATCCGCGCGGGCGGCGGAATCTTCTTTGACTCGACGTCAGTCTGGTTTGCCCAACGCATGACGTCCGACCCGCCGTACGTGAACGAGATTGACCTCACCACCTACTGCGGCACGCTGACGAATCCTTGGCTGAACTATCAATATCCGCCCCCCACGGGTGGCGTCACGGAATGCAGCGCAGGCACTGCGGGCAGGAACAATAATCCTTTCCCGTATAACCCCGCGACACTGTCGGTCTACCCGCCCGCCGCCCTGTGGGTCACGATACCGAATCAGGGGTGGAAGCCGACCTACGTTGCGCAGTGGGATGTGGCCTACGACCTGGAGTTCGCAAAGGACTGGCTGCTTTCGTTCTCCTATATCGGGAACAAGACCACCCACGCGGATGGTGCGCTTGATATCAACTATCCGGAAACCGATTATGCGAACCAGGGAAACAATCCGAACTTCTGCGCGACCTTCACCGGTGGCTGTACGTCGTCCGGTTCGAACGAAACGGCGCGGCGCGTATTGAACGTGTATGCCCTAACAAACCCGGCCCTCGCCGTATCGGCCTCGCAGGTCGGGGCATTGATCGAGGCGTACGATGGGGCCAACGCGAACTACAATGCCCTCCTGGTTTCGGTACGTCACCGCTTCGCGCACAATTACACGCTGCTCGCGAACTACACCTACAGTAAGTGCCTGGACTACTTCGACTATGCCAATGACGTCACAGGCGCCGTCTACACGGGTCAGAACACAAAGGCAGACGATTACGGTCCTTGTGGATTTGATATCCGCAGCATGTTTAACACCTCGATCGTGGCTGCGAGCCCGATGCACGGCGGCTGGAAAGGTGCGTTGCTCGGCGGTTGGCAGATAGCACCTTCCGTCCGGGTGGTAAGCGGGCTTCCGGTCAACGTGAGCACCGGTGTGGATTCGGGCGACGTGGGCACATCAGCCGAGCCAGCGCAGCGGCCCAATGTCGTTCCGGGCGTAAATCCTTACCTGTCCAGCCCGACACTCGAGACGACCCCGGCGTCCGTTGCCGGAGGCTTCGCATACTTTAATCCCGCAGCGTTCTCTCAGATTTCAGCCGGGTCCGGCGTGCTTGGCGATCTCTCACGAAACTCGCTCCGCGCCCCGGGTGCGATCAACATTGACGTTGCCATCAGCCGCATCTTCAAACTAACCGAGCGACTTCAGTTTGAATTCCGCGCTGAAGGTTTCAACGTAATCAACCACTGGAACCCGGACATGAACGTCAGCCAAAGCATCAGCAACCCAACAACCTTTGGCGTCGTCGGGCCTTCGGCGTCGGCCTCGCCATCGCCGGGTCTGATCCCTTCTCAGTTCGATCCGCGCGTGCTGCAACTTGCGGCGAAGCTTCACTGGTAGATTTGCGGCAACAAGCATGCAGAGTGCGGGGAGCAGATATCCTCCCCGCACTTTGTTTCTTCCGGTTTGATTCTGACAGGTTCGATTCGTGCAGCGGGACATTCCCCAGAGCAGGTCTAAAACTGCTAGGCCTATCTTGTGCGTTCCGCCCATCCCTCACACAAGCCCCCGCTGCGTCGGAGTGAATGAGGGGCGCGCCGACCTACCCACAGGGTAGTTCTCGAATGCTCTTACTTGTTCTGTAGACGGCTAGACTGGATAGCCTAGTCTCTGGGCGCAGTCGCGCAGGATTTCTGCTTCCCAGACGGGGCGCGTCGGGTTTTTCCGGTGAGGCAGGTCAGATGGAATCCGGCCGGTCAAGTGAAGGAATACCGCGGCGGAATGCTTGTAGGCGGGTACCGGCTCGCGAAACGCGACGTTGCCCAGGTATTGCAGTGCGTCGGCGAGCGCGTAATAGGCCGGATCGCCAGTCTGCCAAAGCCGGTCCCGCTCGCCAAATTTCTCTGGAGCAAACCCAGCCAACCCCAACAAATAGTCCGATCCGTATTCAATCATATTAATCCCAAGGTCATTTCCCGTATAAATCCGAAAATCAGGCCGCAGCGAATCGCGCAGGGCCACGCGCTCGAGCTCCAGCAGCCGGTCCAAAGAAGAATGCTTCATGCCTTTCATCTCGGGGATTTCCATCAGGCGCTTCACGGTTTCTTCGTCGAAGATTTCGCCGTTTGGCGCGAACATGCGGCCCAATTCGAATGCGAGCACGTGCCCGTAACCAAGGCAGACCTCTCGGTAGATTGCGGCCTTTTCTTTTGAGCTCTTCGCGTGCAAACGCCGCGATTGAAAAATGATCGGAATGCCACCAAACTGGACGATCTGATCCATCTGCTGGCGATAGAGCGTGACGGCATCACCGTCCTCGTTTTCGATATACGCGCCCGCGACAAACGGTACCCCGCTGCCCAGCGCCTCGCGCGCCCAGCGCAGCACGTCCTGTTTCTCCGCGCCGCTCAGGAAATTGACGTAGCCCGTATCCATGTTTACCGCGTTCATTAGCCCGGCGCGATGCGTGACCTGCAAACGCTGCTGAAAGGCATCGGTGGCCACGCGGCCATTGGCTTCGTAGGGCAGCAGGGCCGCCGCGATGCCCTGCACCTTCCGGCGGGGCTGTATTCGGCTCACAACAGCTTCGATTGACATCGCCACGTCACCTCAACGTCTCGCCTTCGCTTCTTTCAAACGCGGCGCCAAATCGGAGGTCTTGTAGTAGGTATCCAGCGGATAGCAACCCGATGGCAGGCCATTCCTAGGAGCGGTCGTGCAATCGCTGAACGTCCGGCAAACGAGCTTATGCTGCGGGGTCTTGCCCGCCACGGCGTCAGAGAGTATCTGCGGATAGGCGAGCACCATCCGTCCCAGTCCGACCATATCCGCCCACCCTTCGCGCACGGCGGCTTGCGCCACGTTCGGCAGAAAATCCTGAAAATAGGTGTAGCCGGTGCCGACGAAGATAAGTTCCGGGAATTGCCGCTTGAGCTTGCGTACCGCTTGCATTTGCGCGGCAACTTCAATCAGCGGGTCGTGTGGAGGCGCGTATCCATCCGAAGGAGGGAAAAGCGCCGGGCGCTGCAAGTGCGGATTGTAGTATGGGCTTCCGGCCGTTAGATTTGCGAGGGGAATGCCCAGCTCCAGCAGTAATGCGAGAAACCGCGCCGGCTCGGTCAAATCGGGCTCAGTCGGCCGCATAGCGTTGACGCCAAAGCCCCAGCGGTAGGGAATCAACGTTTCGAATGCCTCGGGAATCCCGGGACCTAACTTTCCCGAAGAAGACTCCCGCGGATCGGGACAGAACGGCACCGTGTCAAATGCCGAAAGCCGTACGCCAATCCGCAATCCCGGCGCCGAAGACCGAATACCCTCGGCAATTTCCCTTAGAAACCGGGTGCGGTTTTCGAGACTTCCACCGTATCGGCCCTCTCGGGTATGAGCGCTCAGAAACTCGTGCCCTAGGTAACCATGGCAGTGCTTGATGTCCACGAAGTCAAAGCCCTGTTCCCAGGCCATCTGCGCGGCGCGATGGAAATCCTCGATGATGCCGCCGATCTCCCCATCGGTGAGAAGCGGGTAATCCGGAGGCAAGCGCAGCCGCCGGTCCAGGATCGGGTGATGGTAAAGAATTCGGGGCTCGGGGCGGTCGTGGACGTTTGGGCGGCTGTAGCGGCCGGAATGTGTCAATTGAAGCCCAATCACGAGGCCTTCGTCCGAACCGGCGGCGACGCGATGCTCTTCAATCAACACCGAACGCAGGCGCGCGAGCGATTTCTTCGTGTGCGGCGCCGCAAGCAGTTGGTTGGGATTGGCACGGCCGTCGTGGCGCACTGCCACGGCTTCGCCTCCCCAGATCAGTTTTGCCCCGCTCTGGCCGAAGCGGCGCCACCTGCGAATGGTCGCCTCACTGGGATTCCCGTCGGGCGTGCCATCCCAACCCTCCATCGGATGGATAGCGATGCGGTTGCCGATCGTGATTCCGCCGCGCTCAATGGGTTGGTTGAGCGGAGACTCAGCGCCGTGCAGGAGTTCGGCGTCGCAGGGAATCGAGAGGCCCAGGAGGCTCAGATGTTCCTTGAAGCGCGCGACGCCGCGTAGGCTGCCGATACGCACAATGGGAAGCGCACTCATGCCGCGATCCGCTGGCGGGGCAGCGCGGCCACAGCGAGCGCGCCAAGAAACGCGGCGCCAATCAAAACGAGGAATCCCGCCGAATAGCTGCCCGTCGCGTCGCGCAAATGGCTCACCCACCACGGCGACACTGCCTCGGCGACGCCATCCGCGGTGAGAATCACGCCCAGCAATCGCCCCAGAATTTCCACGCTGAAGATCTCGGCCGTCATCAGCGGAATAATCATGTAGTCGCCGCCCAGAGCGATCCCAAACACGATGGCGAAGAGATAGAGGACCATGAGTCCGCGCCCTGTAAAGAGACATGGGATCGCTGCGCCCACCAACAGGTAGATCAATAGCATCACGTATTTCTTCGGCATCAGGTCCGCAAGCCAACCCATCAGCAGGCGGCCAAAGATGCTGAACGCTAGAATCAGCGAGAGAATCCGCGTTGTGTCCCCCTGAGAGTAGTGGCGGTCGAGCGTGAGGAAGAGTTTCAAGTTCTGTTGGACCCCGCTGACCGCCGCAATCGAGCACATACTTCCCAGAGCTACGAGGTAAAACGGCAGGCTCTTGAATGCGGCGCCGACAGAAGCCCTTTTCGTGGGCGCAACCGTCCTCGTCTCCCGCTTGAGAACGTTCGGCGCTTCCTTCACGAAATAGGCCATAGGGAATGCAATCACAATGATGACCACGCCCAGCGTTCGTAGCGCCGCCTGCCATCCAAAATGCTGCGCTAACCCATGCGAAATCCAAGGCACAGCGGCGCCGCCGAAGCCGATCCCCAGGTAGGCAATGCCCATAGCCTTGCCACGGTTCTTGTCAAACCATTGCGTAAGCAGCACTTGATTAGGCAGGGGCCCACCGCATACGTAGCCGAGCGCGTTGAATAGATAGAAGAAGTAGAACATGCCGAGCGTAGAAACGCTCCCCAGCCCAATGAGCGCGATCCCCGCCATGCAGACGCCCGCCATCATCAAACGGCGCGGACCGAAGCGGTCCACCAGCCACCCGGCAAAAAAGCCAAATGCGGGACCAATCACCAACTTGCTGATGGCATTTCCCGACGTGACTTGCCCGCGCGTCCAACCAAACTGCCGCACCATGAAGTCGTAATAGAAGGGAAGACCCCACAGCGCCAGTCCAACGATGCAGAAAAGCACGACGAAGGCCGTCGCCGTAACCTGAAATCTGCCCCCTGCGCCCGGAATTGGGCGGTCAGCCGAGACGGCCGCAGAATCACGCGCGATGTCTTGTTCGCTCAATTTGCTAACCCAGAATGAACATGCGCTCGCCAACAGCGCCGGCCGAAACTGTTTCGCGCAGCCACGTCAGTTCTTGCCGCCGCTCGCCGATTGCGCCTGATATTTTTCGAACCACGCTTTCACTTCCGCATCCAGTGTTTTCAGGTCAGGATGCTGTTGGGCGATTTCCAGCGACTCTTTCCATTCCTGGTTTAAGTCTTCGATCAAAAGATTGGAGCCCACGCGAATGAAGAGCGGCATCTGATGCAGGTCGGCGTTCACGGTGACGCTTTGGCCGCCGGGGTAGGTTTTCTCCGGGCTCCAAGCATCGCGCCACTCCGATCCCGTTGGGAGGTAAACATCCTGCGTGCGCTTGCCCTTCTCCCAGATCGGCGAAACCAGCAGATCTGGTCCGTACTGATAGGTCCACCAGTTGGTCCAGGACTGCGCGGACTTGGGATCGACCAGAAAGAGCGGACGCACGATCGGCATGCCGGTTGCGTGCGCTTCTTGCGCGCATTTTAGGCTGTAATCGGCCAGACGTTCGTGCAGACGGGCGTAGAGACGCCAGATAGCGATGAGCTCGGCGTCATAGCTGGGCTGGCGCGGCAGATCCCAGAAGCCTACGTTTTTCGTCGGACCCACCTCCATAATCGGGGTGAATGCGCTGAAAGCGAGCCACCGGCCGCAGGTCTCCTGCTCCATGAGCTGCTGGTTGTAGCCACAGGTATCCGAGCCCCAGTTTGGATAGCCCATCACAGCGGCGCGCTGGACGGCGATGATCTCCGCGCGGAGGCCTTCCTGCGTGCCGCCGATGTCGCCACCCCAGAAGACTCCGTAGGGTGCGCTGCCGGTGTATGCCGCGCGCGGCATCAGCACGAAATCATCGTGCCGACGATATTTGCTGGCGACGTCGTAAGCGGCTTTCAAGTACATCACCGGATACGCGTTTCGATTTTCGCGGATGCTGCGGCCATCAAAGACCTTGAACGGCCCACTCTCGGGGATGCCCTCTTCGCTCCGGTCCATCTTGAAGCCGGCGACCCCGATCTTCAGCAGCTTGGCGACGCCGTCCTGCCAGTAAGCCTTAGCGGCGGGGTTCGTGAAGTCGGCGAGGGGATAATTATTGCGGCTGGGTTGCTGGCCGGGAAGCGTGTAGCCCTTGGCTGTGCCTTCCTCAGCCATCTTTCCGTTGAAGAAGGGACCGATCCACATAATCATCTGCGAGTGCAATTCGTTGATCCATTTGATGGACTCGGCGAAATGCGGCAGGCGTTTCTGGTCAATTTCGAAATCGTCGTAGCCATTCGTTCCCGGTCCCCAGGGCCGGTCCACCCAATAGATGCCGTTCGGAATGCCGTACGCCTTCATTAGGAGTACGTCTTCCATGAATTCGGAATTGAAAGGACCGGTTACCGTGGTGCCGTCATAGTAGGTGGCGCGCTGCGTGTTCTCATCGCGCCAGCGCCACGGCGAATACATCCACTTCGGTGGAAGGAACGGAGGCCCAGCGTCGAGGGCGTGGGCGCGAACCAGTTCGGCAGGCTCGTCCGCCGTGTAAACCTTCATGGCGAAGGATGGGCCTTCGAAGTCGATCTTGACGCGCTGGGCGTCATCCGCGCAGAAATCAAAGTGACCCGGCCAATTGCCTTGCACGAACACAGCGTAGCCGCGCGACGACAGGTAAAATGGCGAATAGACCGAGAGCGTAGGCTTCAGGATCATATCCACTTTTTCGCCGCGCAGGTTTAGTGCTTCTCTCTGGCCTGGCGCCCAGGTAGCCTGCTGGGGGCCATCCACCAGGCGCTCCATCAGCCCAGTGAAAAACTCATCGCTCGCGGCGTCCACGGCTACACCCCAGCGGACGATGTCTGCGTCGGGCTGCGCGCTGAGAGCGATCGCGAAGTTGTTTCCTTCGGGCTTTACGGAAAGCTTCACCAACCGGCCGTCCTGCAGTTTGATCTGATCTTCCACGCGGCCATCCCTGTTTTGTCGCGCGGTGAGTTCGCCGGGAAGCATGGTGCGTCCCTTCGCGGTCTCAAAAAATAGGCCGTCAAGTGTCAGGAAGTTGCCAGTTCCAGCTTGTCCGTTCGACGCCAAGTGCTTCGAAGGCAGCAGGAGCACCGCGCCGTCCGCCGATTGCTTTTTCGACGTGGAGTGGCCGGTGGGAGTGATCGGAGCAGCGAAAAGCAAGAGCAGAAAAAGCGCGGAGCCTTTTGTCATCGTCCTCGATCCCTGGGGCGAGAATCTTGAATCGTCGAGCGGTTGAAAAATAGCGCGCGGGCGCGCCGAGCCAAACCGGCAAACGGCTTGTTAGCGGCGCTTCCTCGGGTTTACGCCTCATGGGCCTCGACCTGGCCCCAGAAAGGGATCGCCACAGCATGGCCACGGAATCCCTCTCACAGGTCGAATTCCGCCCTGAAGCAGTTGGAGACAGTAGCATTCTCAACACAGTCCTGAGAAGTGGGATTTCGAATGCTCGCGAACTTCTTTGACTGTCTCGCAGTCTGTACCGGCTCGCATTGCGAGACGGCACGAGTCCAACCGCCGGCCGCATGCGCTCTTGACAAACTTCCACAAGCTAGACATTCTCTTGAGCGAAGTTTGCACGATCGCTTGCGATTTGCCGGCAGAATCGCCGTCGAGGATTGCGAGCGAGGCTGTGCACCCGCTAGCGGGTGATGGGGCACCCCGCCAGTTGCAATCCATGCGTTGATTTATGATTCGAGAGGCTGCCGGTTTTCACAGGGCAGCGTGCATTCTTTCTCCTAACGCGGAGAGGCCCCGATGAGTTTTGTCCACGAGAACTGGCTTTTGCGTTCGAAGGCAGCCCAGCGGCTGTATCACGAGTTTGCCGCCGCGGAGCCTATCCTCGATTACCATGCCATCTTTCGCCCCCGCTGACATCGCCAGCGACCGACGCTTCCACGACCTGTTCGAAATCTGGCTGGAAGGCGATCACTACAAATGGCGCGCCATGCGCGCGAACGGCATCCCGGAGCGGTTCTGCACCGGCGATGCGACGCCATTCGAAAAGTTCGAAGCCTGGGCACGCACCGTTCCGCAGACGCTGCGCAATCCGCTCTATCACTGGACGCACCTGGAGCTGAAGCGCTATTTCGGAATTGAAGAATTACTGGATGCAGACAACGCCCGCTCGGTGTGGGAGCGTGCGAATGCAGCCTTGAGTATCGGCGACCTCACCGCCCATGGAATTCTGCGGCGCTTTCGCGTACGGGCGCTCTGCACCACGGACGACCCGTGCGACGATCTCTCGATCATAAGTCCATCGCGGCTTCGGAGACGCGCGTTCCGCGTGTATCCCGCGTTTCGCCCCGACAAGCGCTTTGCGCGGTGGATCACCCCGAGGCGTTCAATGCCTGGGTAGACCGGCTGAAGCTCCGCGAGCGGAATTCACATCGTTTCCTTCCAGAGTTTTCTAGATTCCCTGAAGCAGCGACACGATGCCTTCCACGCCTTCGGCGGCCGCCTTTCCGACCACGGGCTCACCATTGCTTTGCGCGATCCTTGCGCTGAGGGCGAAGCGAGCCGGATTTTTGACAAGTCTCGCAGAGGGCAGCCAGCCACAAAGCAGGAACACGAGGGCTTCGCGTCATTCTTGATGGTTTATTTCGGCCGCCTGGACGCGGCGAAAGGATGGACGAAGCAATTGCATCTTGGCGCGTTGCGCGGCGCCAATGCGCGGCGTACCCGGGAACCTGGGACCGGACACGGGCTTCGATTCGATCGGCGACTGGAGCCAGGCCGAGGCGTTGTGCGCTTATCTGGATTTGCTTGACCAGGAAAATGCATTGCCGAAGACGGTGATTTACAACGTGAACCCATCCGATAACTACGCTGTCGCCGCGGCGATTGGAAATTTCCAGGACGGATCGGTGCCCGGGCAAAATCCAGTTCGGCAGCGGCTGGTGGTTCCTCGATCAGAAAGAAGCGATTGAGTGGCAGCTCAATGCGCTTTCGAACGCGGGCTTAGCTTTCGCGATTCATCGGCATGCTTACGGATTCCCGGTCGTTCATGTCTTTTCCACGGCATGAGTATTTCCGGCGCGTGCTCTGCAATCTGCTCGGCGCGGACATGGAAAACGGCGAGTTGCCGAACGACATGAAGCTGGTCGGCGAGATGGTTCGCAATATCTGTTACGCGAACGCGGAACGCTACCTTGGCCTGCAAGTTCCCGAAGCGGCCGAGCGGCGCGAAGCTTCCGTCAAGTCCATGTAAAGCGGTTCTTCCGTAGAACCTTCGGGCGGCACTTTTAGCCTGCCTCAAGGTTGAGGTGCTCATGGAAATTACGCGGCGGGATTTGGGCGCGTTGCTTCCGGTTTTGCTGATGGCGCCACGCATTCTCAGAGATACCGCTGAGCCCGTGGATGTCCCGACGCTGGCCTCCGGGGCGTTTCCGTACGACAAGATTCCGATGCACGTTTCGAACGGCACCGAGAGCCGTCCTGTTTTTAAGGGCAAGCTGCCTACGGGCGAGGCCGTCGAGGTCCACGAGACTATCTTGCCGCCCGGCGGCGCCCCGCACCCACCGCACCGGCATGAACATTCGGAGATGTGGCTCGTGCGCGAGGGCACGGTGGAATTCACGGTGAACGGCAATAGCTTTCGCGTGGGCCCGGGCTCTGTAGGCCTTGCGACCTCAAACGATCTGCACGGCATTCGAAATCCTGGCGACGTTCCCGCGTCGTACTTTGTGGTGGCCGTTGGGCCGGGAGCGGCGGGCTAGTGCGGGATCGCGCGACGCTGTGCTGGTGCGCCCTATTATCGTTCGTGGCGTGTGCTTGTTTGCCGTCCCTCACGGCGTGGGCTTCTGCCGCTCCGGAACAGCTTTTTTCGAAGGCCGGGGCGGCGATGGGCACGACGTTCACAGTCTATCTCTATTCGAACGATCCCATGCAAGCGTCGGCATGCCTGGATGCCGCGTTCGAGGAGATCGAGCGCGTCGAGGAGGCGCTCAGCAACTACCGTCCGACGAGCGAACTTTCGCGCATCAATCGCGATGCCGCGAAGGAGGATGTGACGACCGATCCCGAGGTGTTCCATTTCCTCGAAGCCGCACTGGATTTTGGGCGCCGCAGTAACGGGGCTTTTGACATCACCGTCGGTCCGCTGATGCGGGCGTGGGGATTTTTTCGCGGCGAGGGACACTATCCGACACCGACAGAGCTAGGCGAGGCGCGCAACGAGATTGGATGGCAGCATGTGAAGCTCGATCCCAGTTCGCGGACAGTTCATTTTGATATTCCGGGGGTGGAGCTTGATCCGGGCGGCATCGGCAAGGGCTACGCAGTGGACCAAGTGGTCGCGCTGCTGCGGGCGACTGGAATCAAGTCGGCGCTCGTGGATGCCGGATCGAGCAGCATCTACGCACTTGGTGCGCCACCGGAAAAAGAGGGCTGGCCCGTGCAGATCCCATGGCCAGGAGATCGGTCGCGGTCGATATCGAGCGTGGTCTTGCGCGACACTTCGCTCTCTACTTCCGGGAGCTATGAGAAATTCTTCACGCTCCAGGGCCGGACGTATTGCCACATCATGGATCCGCGCACGGGCGAGCCGGTGCAGGACATGCTGCAAACGACGGTGATCACTCCGAAAGCCACCGACAGCGATGCGATTTCCACGGCCATGTTTGTGATGGGGTACGCCAAGGGAGTGAAGCTGCTCGAGGAATTTCCGGAGACGAGCGGGATCTGGGTGACGGGCGAAGCGCGGTCGCCAAAGATCGATTCGTGGCACTGGCCGGAGAAGATTGCCGGATCGGAAGTAACGCGCCGGAACTGAGACTATTTGCGGATGCCGAAAATTCGCAACCGCAACGAGGAGCCGATACAGCCATGATTAACCGCCGAGAATTCTTTGGCAAGGCCGCAGGAGCGCTCGCCGCCGTATCAGCGATTACTTCTGGCGATACGCTTTCCGCGCGAAGCGCTCCCTCGCCCGTAGCTCCATCCGACCAGATCAATCTGGGCATCATTGGCCCCGGCAGCCGGGGCAAAACCGTGATGCGCGCGTTTCTGCGCGTGCCCGGTGTGCGCTTCACGGCGCTCTGCGATATCTATGAACCGCGCTTCGACGAGGCGCGTAAAGTCACAGGTGAACAGACGCCTGCGTTCAAGGATTATCGCCAACTCCTCGACCAAAAGGGTCTCGACGCCATTGTCGTTTCCACGCCGCCGTGCCTTCACGAGGAGCACGTTGTGGCCGCCCTGGAGAGCGGCCGTCACGTTTATGGCGAAAAAGACATGGCGCTGACCGTTCCGGCGTGCGATCACGTGGTTGCTACCGTGAGGAAGACCGGCAAGTTCTATCAGATCGGTACGCAATATCACTATGCGCCCTGGTACCAGGAGGCGCTGCGACGGATCCACTCCGGCAAGCTGGGCCAGGTCACGCACATCTATGCCTATTGGCATCGCAACAACAATTGGCGGCGCCCCGTGCCCGATCCGAACGACCCAAAGCTCGAACATCTGATCAACTGGCGGCTCTACAAGGAATGCTCGGGGGGCTTGCTGGCGGAGTTGGGCACGCACGAAGCGAATTTCGTGAACCACGCCTTCGAAGCCATACCGGAGTCCGTGATCGGAACCGGTGGCGTGGACTATTGGAAAGATGGGCGCGAAATGCCCGATAATGTTCAAGCGGTGTTCCGCTATCCCGGCGGCCGCACATTTTTCTTCAGTTCCATTACGACGAACCGGTTCGAAGGGGAGCAGATCCGCGTTTATGGCACCGGCGGAACGATTGTTCTGACGCAAGCGGGCGGTACGGCCTACTACGAGCCCGCGACGAACAATTCCGCGGTGCCGCAGGAATTGATCGTGGAGCACGGCATCACTACGGGCGCTAGTTTCCGCGCCGAGGTGCCGTACAGCGGTCCCGGCGATTCCTTGCCGGTGCCTGAAGGCATTGAGGGCAGCGCGGATTATCTCGCGGTGCGGTCATTTATCGAGTGCCTGCGCAAGAACCAGCGGCCCAGCGCCGATGAGCGCGCCGGATGGGCTTCTGGCGTCACGATTGCGCTTGGCAACCAAGCGATCACTAGCGGCGAGCCCGTGAAGTTTGCCGACCATATCAAGCAGTCGTTCGCGTGATACGGGGCGAGCCGATACGCGCGGCATTGGGTCGAGAGTGGCACGGAAATGGATAACAGAGTTCTTCGAATTGATCCGAGAGACAACGTCTTGATCGCACTCGCCGATTTGCGCCAAAGCGAGAAAGTGGTCCAGGGCGGTACCGAGTACGCGCTGGTCACGGACGTCCATGCGAAGCATAAGTTTGCCGCCGAGGATCTGGGTGCGGGTGACTCGGTGATCATGTACGGAGTTCTGGTGGGCAAAGCCGTGTCTCCGATCCGCCGTGGCGAGGCGATCACCACGCGCAATCTGCGGCATCAGGCAGCGGCTTATCACAGCGCCACGGAAGAGTTTCATTGGCGCTCGCCGGATGTTTCCAAATGGAAAGGGAAGAGCTTCCAGGGATTTCACCGCTCCGACGGGCAGGTGGGAACGCGCAACTATTGGCTCGTCATACCGCTCGTCTTCTGTGAAAACCGGAACCTTGCGGTGCTGAAGCAGGCGTTTGAAGAAGAGCTGGGTTTCTCGGCGCCGCAAATCTACCGGCAGCATGTGGCCGAACTGGTCCGGCTGTATCGCGAGGGCAAGCAAGAGGAGATCAAGGGTTTTGCGTTTTCTGGGGATCGCGCGCACGCCTCCGCGCCAAAGGTATTTCCAAATGTGGACGGCATCAAGTTTTTGATGCACGAGGGCGGCTGCGGCGGCACGCGTGAGGATTCCAATAACCTCTGCGGCTTGCTGGCGGATTACCTCCACCATCCAAACGTGGCGGGCGGCACCGTGCTCAGCCTGGGCTGCCAGAACGCCCAAGTGCAGATTCTGCGCGATGCGTTGCGCCAGCGCGCGCCGAACTTCGATAAGCCTCTCTACGTATTCGAGCAGCAGCAATATGGAACCGAATCCAAGATGCTCTCCGCGGCCGTGCGGCAGACGTTCCTGGGCCTTGTGGAAGCGAACAAAGCGACGCGGGCGCCCGCGCCCCTTTCGAATCTGTGCGTGGGTTTGAAGTGCGGCGGGTCGGACGGCTTCTCCGGTATCACCGCGAATCCGGCGATCGGCCACACCGCCGATCTACTGGCGGCGCTCGGAGGCCGTGGCATTCTCGCCGAATTTCCAGAATTGTGCGGCGTCGAGCAGGGCTTGATCGACCGCGGCGTGAGGAAGGATGTAGGCGACCGGTTTATTCACTTGATGCAGGACTACGCCGCTCGGGCGAAAGCGGTGCGTTCCGGTTTTGATATGAACCCATCGCCGGGGAATATCCGCGACGGGTTGGTCACCGACGCGATGAAGTCTGCGGGCGCCGCGAAGAAGGGCGGCACGTCACCCGTTACCGCGGTGCTCGACTATCCAGAGTATTCGAGCGAACCGGGACTGAACCTTCTCTGCACGCCCGGAAACGATGTGGAATGCGTGACGGCGCAGGTTGGGGCCGGCGCCAACATTGTCCTTTTTACCACGGGCTTGGGCACGCCTACGGGCAATCCGATTGTGCCGGTGGTCAAGATCTCTACAAATTCAGCGCTGGCGCAAAAAATGGCGGACATCATTGACGTTGATACCGGCGACGTGATTTCCGAAGGCGTAACCATCGAGCAAGCCGGTGATGCAATTCTCGATTTCGTTGTGAAGGTTGCCGGGGGCGAGGTCCGCACCAAGGCGGAATCGCTTTCGCAGGATGATTTCATTCCGTGGAAAAGGGGTGTATCGCTATAGAAAGCCGGCGTCCTATTCCAAAGCCGGTGCGGACGCGGGGCCATCCGCCGATTGAAGCGGCGTTCGCTGGCGAATCAGGGTCACGAAAGCATTCACCGCAAGCGGGAGGCTGCGATCCCGGCGGTACACGAGGCCGAGTTCGCGCCAGAGATTGACATCGGCAAGCGCAATTAATTTTACCTTTCCGGCGCGCACCTCGTCCTGGGCGAAGCTCGCGCTGATCAGCGACACCCCCAAGTCAGCCCCGACGAAGCGCTTGATCATCCCAACGCTGGCGAGCTCCATCGAAATGCGCAGGCGCGAGCGATAGGGGCGAAAAAGCTTGTCCAGCATTTGGCGTGTAAACCCGGTCTTGGGAAAAATTAATGGTTCGTTGGCGATATCAACCGTCTGAACGGACTTACGCTTCGCGAGCGGATTCTTTGTACTGACCACCAACATCATGCGGTCGCGAAAGATCGGCAAGATCTTCAAGCTCGGGGACTTTACCGGAAGCGTCACGATCCCGGCGTCTACGCTGCCGTCTTCCACCTTCTGCAACACTTTGTGGCTAAAATTTCGGTAGATGCTGATTTGCACCGCCGGATAAAGGCGGTGGTATTCGTCGAACACGTCCGGCAGAACATACAAGCACGTGGCTTCGTTGGCGCCGATCGAGAGTACTCCGCGGGGATGCGTGGCTTGGTCCGCCACGGCCTGCAGCGACTCGTTGCGCAGCGCAATCATGCGGCCGGCATAGTCGAAGAGAGTCGCGCCGGCGGATGTAAGTTGTACGGATTTGCCTGAACGATCGAGAAGCTTCTGACCGTACTCTTGCTCGAGTTGCCGGATTTGCGCGCTCACGGCGGGTTGCGAGCGGAAGAGCTTCTGGCCCGCGCGAGAAAAGCTCCCGAGTTTCACCACTTCCACAAAAGTGACTAGCTGGTCAAAATCCATTGGGTGTTGTCCGGAATAGAGGACCCGGCGAGACGCAGAGACAGCGAATAGGATACCACCACCGAGCGCTTACCGGGCGCGGCGTCATCAGGCGGACGCCGGCGCAATCTGCGCGGCCGCTGCCTCCATCTCTGGCGGACTTTCCACGCGCGCGCAAGTTCTGGACCACGTTTCCTCGATCGAACAAGGCAGCCGAACCGGCTGGAGCCGTACGAGAGGAAGCAGACTGTGGTTTCGGAGCAGCCGGGCAGCGCGCGGACTGCCGGTGAGACGCGCATGCTCCTTTAGCACGTGCCGTAAGCGAGCCTCCTCCTCGCCCGTGATGGGTGCAGGTCGCACGAAATCGTTGTTGCAATTCTCTTCGTGGAAGAATTCGCGCTGAATGTAGGCCAGGCCGCCTGTCATTCCCGCGCCGAGATTGGGTCCGGCAGCCCCCAAGATGACGACGATGCCTGCGGTCATGTACTCGCAACCGTGCTGTCCAACGCCTTCGACGACGGCCAGAGCTCCGCTGTTGCGTACGGCAAATCGTTCGCCAGCGCGCCCCGCGATGTAAAGCTCGCCGCTCGTGGCGCCGTAGAGAACCGTATTGCCTGCCAGAACGTCACCCCGATTCGAAGCGTGCCTTCCCGCCGTAATGGCGACGACACCGCCGCTCAACCCTTTCGCCACGTAATCGTTCGCCTCGCCCCGCAGGCGAAACCGCAGGCCCGACACCAGAAAGGTGCCGAAACTTTGTCCGGCGCTGCCGTGGAATTCGTAATTGACCGGGTTGCCTTCCCGTAGGGAATCTTGCGGCTGGCGGGCAATCTCACCGCTCAGGCGGGCGCCCAGGCTGCGATTTGAATTCGCCACGGCAAAGACGCGCGAGCGGGCAGGGCGATCGCCCCTGCGAATCGCCGTCAGATGCAGTGCAAGGTTCAGTTGCGAATCCTCCGGGGGCGGCGCGGAAGAAACGCTATCGGCCACCGGCGCAGGCCTCAGCAGGCCGGCTACGATCCGTGCGGCATCGGAATCGCGCGGCCGCAACTTCTCCACGGCTCCCATGCTTGCGTCGAGCGAACGCATTCCGAGGGCGGCAAGCTCCCCACGGACATCCGCAGCGATGCCCTGAAAGTATTGCATCACCGCCTCCGGCTTGCCGGTGAATCGCTTGCGGAGGGCCTGGTCCTGCGTGGCGACGCCAGTGGGACAGGTGTTCAAATGGCATTGCCGGGCCATGACGCAGCCCATCGCGAGCAGCGCCGCGGTGCCGAAACCGAATTCATCTGCTCCGAGCAGGGAAGCGAGGATGACGTCGCGCGCCGACTTGAAGCCGCCGTCCGCACGCAGGCGCACTCGCTGGCGAAGACCTGTCGCTACGAGCGCGCGGTGCGCGTCGCGCAGGCCGAACCTCCCAAGGCAGGCCGGTATTCTGATCGAGGTGAGCGGCGAAGCGCCCGTGCCACCATCGTGTCCGCAAATGGTGATGACGTCGGCGCCGGCTTTGGCAACTCCCGCGGCGATGACGCCGACTCCCGCGCCGGAGACGAGTTTGACTCCGATGCGGGCGCGAGGATTCACCGAGCGGAGGTCGTAGATCAATTGAGCCAGGTCTTCGATGCTGTAAATATCGTGGTGCGGCGGCGGCGAAATAAGTGCCATGCCCGGAACGGCGTGCCGCAGTCGCGCGATGTAAGGCGTCACCTTGGCCGCTGGCAGTTGGCCACCCTCGCCCGGTTTCGCACCCTGGGCCATCTTGATTTCCAATTCGTCGGCGCTGACGAGGTACTCCGTGGTGACGCCAAAGCGCGCGGAGGCGACTTGTTTGACGCGATGGCTCGCTTCGGGGTGGTGCCGGTGGATGTCCGGGTCTTCGCCGCCCTCGCCGCTGTTGCTGCGCGCTCCCAGCAGGTTCATGGCAATGGCCAGCGTGCGATGTGCCTCAGGACTCAACGCACCGAGCGACATTGCTTGCGTGCTGAAGCGGCTGAGAATGCTCGCCTCGTTCGAAACCTCATGCAGGGGTATGGGCTGACCGAGAACGATCTCCAGCAGTTCGCGCACCGAGACAGCCGGAGGCTTCGAATCTGCGCCGGACTGAGCAGGGCTGGTGTGACATTTCTGCTGCACCGGGGACCTCGCCGGACTTTGTATCTGTCGCACGAGATCGGGCGAATAGCCGTGGCGCTCTCCATCCCGGCGGAAGCGATAGAGACCTCGATCTTCAAGCTCGGGAGCACCGGAAGCGAATGCGCGCGTATGCCGCGCGAGAGCGTCGCCCAGGAGTCCGCGCAGGGTTTTCCCGCCCAGAACGGCGGTCGCGTCTTCGAAAAACCGCTCACAGAGTTCGGCATCGAGCCCCACGATTTCGAATAGGTGGCTATTGCGATAGCTCAAAATGGTAGAGATGCCCATGCGCGCCAGCACCTTGGAAAGTCCGGCTTCGATCGCCACGCGATAATTCCACGCGCCGCACGGCTTCAGACTCTCCGCCAATTCCGCCGCGAGATATGGATACATGGCACTCGCGCCGGCTGCAATCAAGAGAGCAACATGGTGGGTTTCGATCACCTGTCCGCTTTCCACTAACACGGGCACGTCGAATCCGTCGTTCTCGACGATTGCCTTCCAAACCGCAGCGAGACCCAGCAGAACCGGCAGCGCGGCACGGTGGCCGCTGACGCAGCGATCTGACACGATGATCACCGACGTTTTGGCCAGTACCGCATCGCGCGCGCAGTCCGCAATTTCGGCCAGCACGGCTTCCGCGGATTCCACACTCCCGTTGGCCTCGTAAGTCAGATCGAGCCTGCTCACCGATCCAAGCGATCCATCGGAGATTTCGGCCATTTGGCCCGCGTCGAGCAACGGTGATGGAAGTTCCGCGCCACTCCCCAACGGAACGCGCAGGGACATCACGTGCGACTCACGCAAAGGATCAATCGAGGGGTTTGTGACCTGCGCGAAACGCTGCTTGCAATAATCCCAGAGCGGGCGCTGTTGGGAAGAAAGTACCGCAATTGGCGTGTCATCGCCCATGCTCCAGACCGCTTCTTTTCCTTCGAGGCCGAGCGGAGCAAAGAGCAATTTGTACTGGTCGGCGCTCCAACCCAGCGCCGAGGCGACGCGTTGCGGCTCGACTGTTTCCAGGCACCAAGGACGCGCGTTTGGCGCAACCACCCGTGCCGGTGAGCGCGCTGGAACGCCGTTCGCCTTCGCGTGGCAAGAGTTTCCAGTATTCAAGGGCTGATCGGAACGGCGAATTGTGCCTTCCGTGGAGTTGATGAGGATCAGTTCATTCGGTCCCAAGCGCCCGCGCTCGACAATCAACCGGGGATCGAAATCGGCGATCCCGGCCTCGGAGCCCAAAACGATCAGCCCATCGGACGTGATCGTGTAGCGAAGCGGACGCAGCCCGTTGCGGTCAAGCTTGGCGCCAACGACACGGCCATCACTGAAAACGAGAGCCGCCGGGCCATCCCACGCTTCCTGCTCCGGTTCGAATTGAGCGGACGCGGCGTCGGGGGAGCCTTCTTCCGGGCCCCACAGCGCTCCATTTGCAGGGGGAATCATCCGCCACATTGCGGAGGACGCGCTGTGTCCTTGGCGCAGGAGAATTTCGAGTCCGTTGTCAAAACTTGCGGAATCGCTTCCGCCGTGCTCGAGAACGCTGAACCAATCTTCCGCGGCAAACACCCGGCGCAAGCGTGCTTGACGCGCGCACAGCCAACGCCGGTTCGCCCCAATCGTGTTGATCTCGCCGTTGTGGGCCACGAAACGAAACGGTTGGGCCAGAGACCATGAGGGCCGTGTATTCGTCGAGTAGCGCTGGTGAAAAACGGCGAACGGCGCCACGAAATCGGCTGACGCCAGATCGGCGTAGAATTCCGGTAACTGGTGGGGCGCGAGCAGGCCCTTATAGACAATCGCTCGGGAAGATAGCGAACAAAAGTACGTTCCTTGAGGAGAGTGCGCTTCGGCCCGCTTTCGCATGAGAAACAGAAGATGCTCTCGATCGGCGGACTCATCCTGCGAACCGACAAAGGCCTGCGCAATAACGGGCAGCGTGGCCGCCGCACGCGGGCCGAGGCAATGCGCATTGATGGGAACAGAACGCCAGCCAAGAACCAGAAGCCCTGCTTGCTGGGCCGCCGATTCGATCGCACGGCGCGCATGCTCTTCCTGCCCTGGTGGAAGAAACACCATGCCGACTCCGAATGCTTTGGGCAGCGCGATTCCTGCCGCCGCAGCGCGATCCCGGAAGAACCCGACCGGAACCGGGACAAGCAGGCCTGCGCCGTCGCCGCTTGAACCGTCAGCGTCAACGCCTCCCCGGTGCGCGAGGCGCGCGACCGCAATGAGTGCGCGCTCAACGATCTCCCGCGAGCACGCACCGGTGATCTTCGCCACAAAACCCACACCGCAGGCGTCGTAGTCGGGGCTGTAGGCAGATGAAGCCATCATCCTTAACTACTGGCATGTAGCCGGGAAGTACAATCGAGACTTTGGATGTTACGGATCAACATTCCATATGCGTGGCGTTATTAACGGCGCTTATCAGCCGAAGGGCTCCCGCTCGCCGTTATGCGGTGCTAGTTCTCCATCCGCTTCAGATCGTCGCTCAGGAGGATGGCCTCAGCGACTTCTTTCATGGGTCTGCGCCGCTGCCGACTGTGCTTTTGTAGAGTGAGATAAGCCTGCTCTTCGCTGATACCCAATTCTCGTTGCAGAACACCTTTGGCCCTTTCGATGAGCTTTCGGGTTTCCAGGCGCTCCGAGAGTTCCGAATTCTCGTTCTCGAGCCGCGCCATCGCAATTTCCGCGCCGACCAAAAAGCCGATCGTCGAGATTAATTGGGTCTCGCGACGCGTATGGGTGTGCGGCTGGCGATTCTGTAGGTTGATGACTCCCACCAGCTTGCCGCGGCTCAAGATGGGCACCGGAAGGAAGAGCTTCATAGGAATCTTCGGGCAGCTCGTTAAACGCTCGAAAGCGCGGGTCTTGCGACGCGCTGTGCGCGACCGTAACCGGCTGCCGGTGCTCGGCCACCCAGCCCGTGATGCCTTGTCCGACCTGGAGCTTCAGCCTGTCCACCACGTCGGGGTGCGGGTTCTTGGAAGCGCGGAGGGAGTAAGTCATTGCCCTCGAGCACGTAAATAAAGCACGAATCACACCGGATGACCTTTGAAACGAAACTGACCACGCGATCCAGGACTTCGTGCAGCGGATCGGATGCGGCGATCCGGCTGCCCAGCTCATGAAGAAAATCAATTTCTGGACGTTCTTCGATCCAAGTTTCTGACATTACGGAATCCCTCCCGGATACACTGCTCCCTTTCAACTTGCGGCTGAGATTGTTGCCCTCCTGCTTCGCGGAGATTGCGGGAAGAAGGCCCGCGCCAAAATAAGAGGAAATGGCGGGCCCCTAGAAAACAGAGCCCGCCATCATCACCGGGGTGAGCGGCGAGGTCAGTGCGCCGACGCGGCAGCCACCAGAGTCTTGGAGGCAGGCTGGTCAGCGACGTGGAGGTTTCTCTTCTCGCGCACAAAATTAAACGCCCTCCCGAGCCACCCCACGGTAAACGATTGGACGACGAGGTCGTCACCTTGACGAACCAACGTCAACTTACTCGTAGCCGAAAACTTGGTCTCATCCGAATAGCTAGAGAGGAACACGCCCGAAGGCGCGCCCTTGGCTTCTCCTCGAACCATCACGCGAGACGGTGCGCTGGCTGAGTCCACGGAGATGAAATAGCTCCCCGCGGGAAGAACAAGCGTTCCCCAATGCGCCTCGTGCAAAAGCGTAAATCTTCCGGCTGCTTCCTGCGCATGCGCCACATTGGAAAAGAACCCCAAGAGAGCCACTCCCAAAAGAAATCCTCGAAACCGCCAAAAACCGCCAAGTGCTTTCATGTCGAACCTCGTCGAGTCTGGTTTGGCTAGCAAGCCGGCCACCGCAGATGTCGCTTGCCTATGAGCGCGCCTTCTTCGCCGGACTCGGCCATCCTCTGCTGGACGGCTGAATTCAACGAGCCGCTTGCCGCGACTGCTCCCGCGAAATCTGTTCGGGACGGCACGGTCCGCAAAACTATCTGCGAGACTCACTGCACTCAGGCCAGTGGAACGTCGGGGTTCGAACTTACTGCTTGTACTGCTGGACTGAATCTCTGCAAACGCAGCATCGCAGATGCTTATGGATTCGTCCAATTGAAAGAATCAATGTTAATGATTCGCGTTTGGGGAATTGGACTTTACGCGCGCACAAAGGTGCGGCGGACCAAGGCGTTTCGCGTGGCGAAACGCGCGAGGACGCTAACTTTCGAGGATCGGAAGCGCCAAAACCGGACCAATCATGAAGTCCATGCGGTTGATGTCGGCAGCAGCGGAGGAGACTTCGGGATCGGCCATGGGCTCGAGCGTAATCACGAATGAAAGCTCTTGTTTCTTCATTCCCGGATGTTGAAGCACGCAATCAATATTGGCGCCGTGCTTGGCAAGAGCATCCGTCACGCGCGCAACAATTCCGGGCCGGTCGTTGACGGTGAGCCGCAGGTACCAGGGCACCCTCCTTCGTGGCGAGCAGGGAACCACAGTCCGGCTGCTTGCGGCAAACGAGCCGCGAAATTGCCAAGAGCCGCCCGCCGCGTCGGCGGCGATCTGCATAAGGTCGGATAGCACGGCGATACCTGTAGGCCCGCCGCCGGCGCCGCGGCCGTAGAGCATGTGCGTGCCGCTGCGTTCGCCCACGACAAGAACAGCGTTGTGCGCGTCTTCTACGTTGCTGAGGATGGATTTTCGGCTCACCAGCCAGGGACTCACCGAGACTTCAAGATCTTTGCCGCTGGGCTCCGCGACGGCAAGCAACCGGATCGTTGCGTTCAGCTCTCGCGCATAGGTGATATCCACGGCGGAAACTTCCCGGATGCCGCGGGTCGCGATCTGCAAAGGCACGAGGCGGCATCGAAACGCGATGCGCGCGAGAATGCAAAGCTTGTCCCGCGAGTCTATGCCGTCAATATCCATCGAGGGGTCGGCTTCTGCGTATCCGGCCTGTTGCGCGAGGGCGAGCGCTTCGGCGAAAGAGAGGCCGTCGTTTTGCATGCGCGTGAGGATGTAGTTCGAAGTGCCGTTCAGGATGCCGCGAAGCGCCTGCAGCTTGTCGCCGCAAACAGCTTGTGCGAGAACCCGGATGATGGGCACGGCTCCCGCCACGCTGGCTTCGATCCCGATGGGAACGTTTCTCTCTCGGGCCAGCTCGAAGAGAGAATCGCCGTACTCGGCCAATAGGTTTTTATTGGCCGTTACAACGGGCTTGCCCAATTCGAGCGCCGAACGCACCACGCCGTGGGCGTCCGCGGTGCCGCCGATCGCTTCGACGACGATGTCCACGTCATCTGCCGCAACGAGCTCTTTCCAATCTTGCAGAACCCTGGCGCCCTCCGGTGCCGACTCGACGGGAATGGACGAGCGGCGGCATATCGCGGACACACTCAGATTGGCGCCTGTACGGGCCTCGATTTCAGGAAGATTTGCCGCTATCGCTTCCGCGGTGCCGCGCCCAACCGTGCCAAATCCGGCGATGCCGACTCGTATCTTCCGCATACGATCCTTCTTTAACCTCGCACCGATCGTGAGGATGTGATCCGGCGGCGATGCTCGCGCGCTCCACGCGTTTCGAGTCTTGTGAGCACAAGTTCAGCCTCCAAGTGCTGTTGCCCGAGGAAGGCCCGGACCTTTCGCCGGACGCGAGCGGCCGGCTCACGCGGATCGAGAAACAGCAAAACAGATGGGCCAGCGCCGCTCAAGACAGCACCGATGATCCCGTGCTGGCCCGCGAGCGAACGCAGAGGCTGCAAGAGCGGGCAGAAAGCACTGCGATAGGGCTGGTGAATGCGATCCTCGAGCGCTTCGCGCAATAAGTCCGATCGTCCCTGAAGGAAGGCGGCGGCAAGCAACATCGCGCTCTGAACATTCGTGACGGTGTCTGAACGCGAGGTAGGAATCCGGCAACACGGAGCGTGCCTCCTCAGTGGAGAACGGGTAGCGCGGTATCGCGAAGAGCAATGGCCAATCGCCGCGCCCGCTGATTCTGCACGCGGAAGCGCGATCCGTGCGCCCTTGTCCGGCGTCGCCGGAGCTCACCAATACAAAACCCCCAAGCCAGCATGCGCCGGCATTGTCGGCATGGCGCTCGCGCCGGGCGGCTTCGGCCACAATCTGCTGATCGGTCCAGCGCAACTTTCCGAAATGAACGGCAAGCGCCACGCCCGCGAGCCGGGCCGCTGCCGAAGAACCGAGCCCTTTGCCGACAGGAACTTCGTTTTGCATGAGGATTCGAAGCGGAAGAGGTTCGCGGCCGTTTTGTTTCATCACCTCGCGATAGGTTTCGATCACTAAGTTGTTGTCCACACATGCGCAGGCCTTGGCGTCGCGGCCTCGAGCGGTAATGCGAAACTCGCGGTCAGCGAAGGCGCGAACCTTCAGATGGAGGCTCGATAGCGATCGCGGCGCTGTCGAAGGCGGGGCCGAGATTCGCCGACGTAGCAGGCAGCACGATCTCAATTCCCGGCATGACGTTCTTACGAGGAGCTGCCGCCATGGTTCAGGCTCGTGCCCGCATCAGAGCGTCAATCACTGCATCGGCGCTCGGCTCCAACACCAGAGGTGGCTTTCTTAGCGCCGCGGCTTCGGCTGCGGGTGACGCTTCCAAGCGATTGCGGTGGAAATCGAGCGCATATTCAGGGTCCTTCAATACGTGGCCGGTGAGGATTAGCACGGCCGTATCATCCGGCTCTACGAAGCCTGAGCGCACCAGCTTTTTAGGCCGGCAAGCGTTGTGGCCGACGCCGGCTCGCAACCGATGCCTTCGGAGCCAATTTCGGCTTTTGCCAGCGCGATCTCCTCGTCGGTCACGTCTTCGCAGCAGCCGTTCGTATCGCGGAGCATCTTTACGGCCTTTTTCCAGATGGCGGGATTGCCGATTCGAATCGCGGTGGCCCGCGTTTCGGCCTGCACGGGATCGAGACGCGTGCCGCCGAATTCGCGCATGCTCCGTACCAGCGGGTTGGCGCCGGCTGCTTGAATGATGGAAACTCGCGGCACCGCGGGAATCAAGCCAAGGCCCCGCAATTCCAAAAACCCTTTTCCTATTGCGGAGGAATTGGCGAGGTTGCCACCCGGGACGATCACGTGATCGGGAACACTCCAATCGAGCTGTTCCATGATTTCGAACGCCGCGGTCTTTTGGCCCTCGAGACGGAATGGGTTGACGGAGTTGACCACGAAGAGCGGAAAGCGCCGGACAACCTCCGCCAGCACGCGGACGCAGCCGTCAAAATCGGTCTTGAGCTGGAAGGCATGCGCTCCGTAGTCGAGTGTCTGCGCCAGTTTGCTCCAGGCAATTTTGCCTTCGGGAATCACGGCCACCGCGCCCATGCCGGCCCGGGCAGCGTATGCGGCCATGGAAGCGGAGGTGTTGCCTGTGGAAGCGCACGCGACCCATTCGAAACCCGCGTGTTTCGCAAGCGAAATCGCTACGGTCATGCCGGTGTCCTTAAAGGAACCGGAAGGGTTCATGCCCTGGTGCTTCGCGAAAATGCGTTCGATCCCCGCGCTGTGCGGCAACGTAAAAGAGAATACAGCGGCGTGTTGCCTTCACGAAGCGTCACAACTGCAGAGGGCTCGGAAAAGACAGGCAGCAAATCGCGAAACCTCCAGACGCCACTCTGGTCGGCTGCCAGTGAGGACTTCTTTCGCTCAAGCCACACGGACTTGAGATCGCGTTGAACGGCCGGACCGGGGCTGGCGGCTTTCGACTCGAACTCGGTGTACACCACCTCCAGCAGGTCGCCGCACGCCGGGCAACGGAAATTCACGGCGAATCCGTCGGCACTTTGCCCACAGGCAATACACCGCAGGCGGCAGTTCCGCAGGGCGGAAGCACTGGCGACATCGGTTTGGCGTGGCGGGACCATCTAACTTTCCACTTTTTCCGGCGCCCTGCGAGTAGAGGATCGAACATTGGACGGGCTGCGCGCCGCGGAGACGCACAGCTCGTCGTGCACGCTCCGCACGACTTGATTCGCAGCCTGGGCGGGCACTGCAAAGCAGATACTCAGCTCGCTCGCCCCTTGGGCCACGGCCATGACGCTGACCTCGCGTTCGGCAACGGTCGAAAAGAGCCGCGCCAGAATCCCCGGCGTGCCTTTCATGGCTTCGCCGAGCACCGCAATCACCGCGACGTTGCGCTGTACATTCACCGGCTCGAGGACGCCGTGCGAAAACTCGGTGCGGAACAGACGCCGGATCACGTCCAGCACGTTGCGCTCGTCCGCTTCGCGCAACGCAAAGAGAAGCGCGTTTTGCGCCGATTGCGCGGAGAAGAGCAGATCCACATGTTCGCCGGCAAGGCGCATCAGCAGGCGGCCAAAAATCTCGGCGGGATGCACGTCCTGGCGCGTGCTCACCGTGATCAACGACGCGCGATTCACTGCCGTAACGGCCTTCACAGGCGAGCCGCCCGCGGAGGGATTCGAGCCGATCCGCGTACCCGCCGCCTCGGGATGAAAGGAATTCTTGATCCAGACGGGGATCGCGGCGCTACGCGCGGGCTGGATCGCGCGTTGGTGGACGACCTTGGCGCCGTAATGGGAAAGCTCCACGGCTTCGTTGAAAGTAATTTCATCCAGGGTGGCCGCGTTCGTCGTGAGCCGAGGATCGGCGCTGAGGACACCGTCTACGTCAGTCCAAATCCAGATTTCGCTCGCGGCTAGGACGGCTCCCAGAATCGTGGCGGAGTAATCCGAACCGCCTCTCCCCAGGGTGGTCAATTGACCCGAGGACGTCGCTCCGCGATAGCCGGTGACGACGGGCACGGCTCCCGCAGTGACCAACGGCATGAGCAGGGCGCGCGCCGCACGCGTAGTGGCATCGAAATCCGGCGTGGCTTCACCAAACTTTCCATCGGTAATGATGCATTGGCCGGAATCCACGAAGACCGCCCGAGTGCCTTGCTGCTCCAAATATGAGGCCAGAATTCTTGCCGACATTTCCTCGCCCAGCGAAAGGGCCATATCCGATATCTGAGGCGGCAGAGCCGCGACTTTCGTCACGCCAGAGCAAACATCGGCCAGGCGGTCCATCACGCCGCCGACACTTGCAGCGACCTTCCCCCGCGCAGCGGGGCTGAACAACTCTGCAACCGCCGCGGCATGGCGCTTGCGAAGGGCTTGGCAAATCGCCTCAACCTCACTCGCCGATCCGGTCTTCGCTTTGTGCAGCGCCTCAACGATCTGGTCGGTGACTCCGCCCATCGCGGAAACAACCACGACGACTTGATAGCCCTCCTGGGCAGAACGCACAATTTCGGCTGCGCGGCGGATGCATTCCGCTGAACCCACCGAGGTGCCACCAAACTTCATTACAAGTAGTGACATATTTTCAGACCTGCCAAGTTCTGGCCCCAGACGCCGCTTACCTTCAAAAGCCAAAAAAAAACCACCCGCCGGTTGACTTGGCGAGTGGAGCCTGAAAACCTCCAAAGATCAGTTCGTGTTAACCCTGACCCTCGCCGATGTGGGCAATAGTGCCCGTAAACCGGCGAGTGATCTGCGTAATCGTAATAGGACAAGCGAATTTCATGCGAAATGAGAATAGGGCGCACGGCGGCGGAAGTCAACGATTTGTGCTGCGCCGGTTGCGCAAAAATACGAAGAGCGAGCTCGTTTCTTTGGAGGCACTTCGCGCACGCTGGAATGCTCTATTTGTCCGCGGATCAGTCATTTAGCCGGGTTCCGGGAACAACGTCCTCTCCCACTCACAGTGTTCGAACTAGCGCGTCTCGCACGGTCTGCTGCAACTCAGCGGGCAATTTCTTGCCGCCCACGGTCAAGTAGAAGGCGTCAATTGCTTTGGGTCCCTCGGTGTCTACCAGAGCGATGTCGATGTTGCAGGCGTTTTCCGCAAGCACTTTGCTGACCTGATAGAGCAGCCCAGGACGATCCTGAGCGATCAGTTCGAGCAAAGTGCTGTGAGTGGAGGAATCGTTGTCAAAGCGAATCTCGGTCGCCACATTCACCTTGCCTGGCGCTTTTTCTGTCTTCCGGCCTTGAAGCAGTCCGCCCAGATCGGCGGCTCCGCTGAGGACATCTCGCAGGCTGTTTTCGAAACGATGAGCCTCCGTCGGATTCAACTCGATCGTGCCGTGCAAATCTGTGAAGTGAAAGGTGTCCAGGGCGATGCCGGCCTGGCTGGCAAAGGCGTCTGCCTTTAGAACGTTCATCCCCCAGGCAAAGAGCGTGCCCAGGATCGTCACGAATAGGAACGGCCGGTCGGCCGTCAGCAGGGTCAATTCGAAAAAGTGATGGCGCCTTTCGAGTTTCAGTTCGATGCCGCCGGAAACAAGCCGGCTGGCCATGCGGTAGTGCGCGGCGATATCTTCGGGAGTGTGGCTGGCGAGGTAGCGCCTCGGAAAGCCATCCAGAAAAGCGGCTAACTCGTCTTCGCCCGCTGCTCGCGCCAAATAGGAAAGAACGGGTCCTATCTGCGCGCTATCCCGCGTGGCCGCGCTAGCGTGAAAACGCTCATCATCCACGCCACGGAGCAGGCGGTTCGAAACGCGGACGTACAGGTGCCATAACATCGTCGCCTTCCACGGGGTGAGCGCTTCCGGGTTCACGCCGCGGATGTCGGCATAGGTGAAGAGGCAAAGCATCTTCAGATATTCGGGCACGCCGATTTTTTCCGAAAGGTTGCGAATGGTGATCGGGTCGAGAACGTCCCGCCGCTGCAGGGTCATGGACATTTCCAGATGGTTACCGACCAGGAACCGCAGCGCGGCCGCTTCGTGCGGATTGAGCTCGATTCGCGAATGATTTCCTCTACCGCCGCCAAGCTGCCTCGCACGTGGTCGCCGGGCGCCGTGCCCTTGCCGATGTCGTGCACCAGTAGAGCGAGAAAGAGCAGTTCGGGTTGTTCGATCGCTTCGAAAAGCTCCTTGTAGGGCCGCTCCCACTCCGACGTCGCATCGCGCAAGCGATGCACGGCTTCGATCGTTCGAAAGGTGTGCTCATCCACGGTGTAACGATGGTAGAAATCGCGCACGACGAGCGGATCAATCGCTCGAAACTCTGGGAAGAGCTGGTCGAGCAGCCCAGTGCGATGCATTGCGCGCAGCGCTTCTGCGGCGTGAGGCAACGTCAAAATGTCGCGCATGCGGTGCCACGTATCGCGGAGCTGCTCGATGCGCTCCCGCCCGGCCACCACGGCGCGCGTGATTTGGCCTTCGGCCTCACCGCTAATCTCGCTCCATGCCGCGCCATGAATTCGAAAGGACCCGGGAGAGCTTCAGGGTCTTGCAAGGCGGATGGTTGGCGGAGGAAGAGCTTTCCGCTCAACACCGCGAAGTCCGCGTCGGAGAGGCGCGACCGCCATCCTTCGTAAAGGTTCGATAGAGACGAAGCCGTGGCTGGGACTTCGTCGAGCAATTGATTTGTTTGGCGGTCAATCGCGCGGACGTGGCGGAAGTAGTTCCGCATCCAGTCTTCGGGCGAGATGGCTCCACGTTGATCCATTCCTATTCCGGTTGCTGCTGCGTCATCTTGCGCTTCATACGTGGCGACGTTGTCATTGCGTCCGCGGCGGAAATGCAGGAAGCAGCGCGCGGCACAAAGAAAACGGTACGCGCGCCGGCAATCGCCGGGACCATTGTCGCGCCAATCGAGGCTGGGCGTCGCGC
>CAWDNN010000015.1:0-31580 GCA_963803675.1 uncultured Acidobacteriota bacterium
GAGTCGGCGTCTCCAGCCGAGAAAAACTTCGGTGGCCGGTTCGAGCTTCGCTATTGCGGCAAACCAATTTTGCGGACCAGAGCGGCGTAACGTGGATCGGAGCGCAGGGAGTCCATAGTGAAGTCGGTGCGGAGGCCGATCAGAAACATGTCACGTTCTTGATATGCAGTATTGAGCCATTCGAACGAGTGGTCCTTATCACCCAATTCGGCGTAATAACTCGCGATCAGGTATGGGGAGACGAAATCAGCGCTGGTTTTGCGTAGTGCGAGTGAGACTTCGATGGCTTTGCGCATAGCGGCTGGCCATCCGCCGGAGCGAAATCCCTCTTCGAGGGCCGCGGCAATCTCGGCGGCGGTCTTATCGCCTTCTAAACGGGCGGCGATCGAAAATTCTTGAATGGTCTCAGGGTATTTATGCTCGCCCCAATACGCTTGCGCCAGTCCATAATGCCCGCGGCCAAAGCCCGGATCATCGGCATTGAATTTCTTCAGGATCTCAATCGCCCGGTCAAACTGACGGTCTTTCGTGTATATCTCGGCTCGCACAGTGATTATGACCGGCGAGAGCGGATCGAGCTGATAGGCCCGGTCGGCCTCATCGATTGACTCCTGCGCCCGGCCGCCGAGATAAGAGAGATCCTCCGCGAACCACTGATGGGCCGTAGCGTCGCCGGGATCCAGCTCAAATGCCTTTCTGAACTCGGCCTCACCGCCGGAGAAATCCCAGTTGTAATTCATCTTATTGTTGCCGAGATCCGCATGAGGACGCGCGAGGGAGGGATCGAGTTCCAGAGCTCTTTCGGCTGCCGCATTCGACTTAGGGACGACGTCATTGGGATCGCTGCCATAAACGCTCAAAACGCTATAGGCATCCCCCACTCCCGCATATGCCAGTGCGTAGCCAGGATCTTTATCGATGGCTTGATTAAAGTAGGAGATTGAAGTCTTGATGTCGGCATTTGTGCGTTTGTTCCAGTAGTAGCGGCCTTTCAGGTAGAGCTGATAGGCCTCGGGGTTCTGCGTGCCTTGCCTGGCGACCTGCTGTTTTTCCGCTCCAGTCAATTTCGTAATGCTCACCCCAGATTTCTGTGTTGTCCTGGACCCTAGTGAGGTCGGCGCTGACCTGGATCATGTCGCCGTGCTGGACCACCCTGCCGGTGAGCAAGGCATCGACGTCCAACTCTTTGCCGACTTGCTGGGCGTCAACATCTTTGCCTTTGTAGCGGAAAACAGAGTTGCGGGATTTCACCTTCAACTGAGGCACATGGGTAAGGCTGTCGATCAGGGACTCGGTGATGCCATCGCTGAGGAAATCCGTGTCCGCGTTGCCACCCGCGCTGGCGAAGGGGATCACAGCAATGGATTCGATTTGCGGCGTACTGGTCCTGGTTCTGGAGCGCCAATACCAAAGCCCGGCTACTGCGATAGCAATGAAAAGGACCGCAACCGCTCCAATCCAATACGTCCGAGCGGAAGCATTGCTGACTGCCGCCGGCAGCGCGTCCCCCGAATGGCCCGTTTCGGAGTCACGCTTCAGCCGCTGCAGGTCCGCCCGCATATCCGCGCGTGCTGATAGCGCAGGTCGCGATCCTTTTCGAGAGCCTTGTTGATGATTCGTTCCAGTTCGGCGGCACGTCGGGATTCAGCGGACGGGCGAAACCGGGGCGCGTCCAAAATCGCGTTGAAAGATCACACGCGGATGTATCGCCTCGAAACGGCAACGCGCCTGTGGCCATCTCGTAGAGCACCACGCCAAAAGAAAATAGGTCGGTGCGTGCATCGAGTTCTTTGCCCGCGGCCTGCTCGGGAGACATGTAGGCGACCGTGCCCAGCGTGGAGCCCGGGCTGGTCAGGTGCTGCTCGCTCGATCGTCGCTGGCACTGTGTTGCGCCGCCCGATCGCTCGCCGAATCCAACCGGCGTGCACTTTTGCCAGGCCGAAATCGAGAATCTTGGCATGTCCGCGCTTGGTGACAAAAATATTGGCGGGCTTGATGTCGCGGTGAATGATCCCTTCGGCGTGGGCGGCATCGAGCGCGTCGGCAATCTCGATGGCGAGCGATAGAATCAGCTCGGTCTCCATGCGGACGCCCGGCGATGCTGTGCTTCAGCGTTACGCCGTCCAGAAACTCCATGGCGATGAAGGCTTCGCCGTGCTGGTCGTCAATTTCGTAAATCGTGCAGATGTTCGGATGGTTCAGCGCGGAGGCCGCCTGGGCCTCACGCTGGAAGCGAGCCAACGCCTGCGGGTCTCTGGCGACTTCATCGGGAAGAAACTTCAGGGCGACAAATCGGTGCAGGGTTACGTCCTCGGCTTTGTAGACAACGCCCATGCCGCCGCCGCCGAGCTTATCGATGACGCGGTAATGAGAAATTGTTCGGCCGATGAGAGGCTGGGGATTCCGGCATGGCGGCGCTCATCTTAGGATGTGCTCACGGCCAAGTCAACGCGCGCGTCCTGCGTGCATTTGCGGTTTGCACTTAGGCGAAGTCAGCAGCGACAATCACCGCGGTGCTTGCTGATATGACTTCACTCGACGTGGAGTCGGCCAGACGTATCACCCGCAAGCTGTCTTTCAATTACTTCAGCTTCGCGTATTCCGCTTTGGCTTGCTGATGAGGATGGGGATGTCGGGGTCGGCGTCTTTCCACAGTGCGAAGAAATCCTGATAGGCTTTTCCGGCTTTCGCCGTGTCGCCCGCGAGCGCGGAGGCGCGCGCCAGCCCCAGGTAGGAAAGCGAATAGTACAGTCCCCAATTCGGATGGATCCAGGTACTGCCCCAACTGGCGCCCTTGTGATCCAGGATCTTTTCGGAACTCAGCCGCGGCCTCCGCGCCCTTACGCAGACGCAGGTAAGCCAAGCCACGCAGGTACACCGCCTCGGGGTAAGCGCGCTCGTAAGGCGAGGCGGATGCCAGCAGTTCCACGGCTTTGGCGGGCTGATCGCGCTTGAGCGCGATCGCAGCGCGAATCTCGGGTAGTTGCACCGCATTCCAGAGGGTTCCGTTTGGAAACAGCTTCGAAGTCTCCCCGGCGAGCTTCTCCGCTTGGGCCGCATCGCCGCACATGGCCAGTGCCAGCGCAGGACGCCCCAGTCGCCGCGCGGTCTGGCAATTACCCGACAGCGCGTCGGCACGCGCATCGGCTTCTTCGAATTCCGCCGCGACGTCCCGGAGCCCCTGGCGCAGCGCTGTCTCCGCGGCTCGCTGGTACAGTTTGCTCGACTCGCGACGCTGGCCAAGAACATTCCGATTGGCCGCCTGCAAGCCAAAGCTGAGGTACTCCGCCGGCTTGCCTGCGAACCATTGAATTTCCCGCGCAGCGGCCGCATCATCGCCCTCGACGTAAGCGATTTCGAGGAAGCGCTGGTGGATCCTCGCTCCGTCGATGTCCCTGCACCCGCAGTTTCTCCGCTAATTTCTTGGCCTCGGCGAGCCGATCCAGGCACATGTAGGCGTCCAATTGGCGCCGATAGGGAGGTTCAACATTCGGCTCCAACCGAGCTGCTTCCTGGCCCTCCTTGAGCCCCTCTTCGAATTGCCCCAGGTCTATGTAGCTCGTCGCTCAAGTTGTTATGGAATCCCCAATCGCGGGGATAGTTCCGGATACCCAATCGATAGGCGTCAATCGCTTTGTCAGACTGGCCAGTCGTACGAGTAGTAGGTAGCCGCAATGAGGTCCCGCTCATACTCGGAAACACGGTCGATCAAACCAAAAGCCTTTCTGTGTGTATTCCCGGCTGCGCCCTACGTCCCCGGCATTGTCGAACGCGACGCCAAGGTAGAGGTAAGCCATGGCGAAATTCGGATCGAGCGCGGTGGCGCGCTCAAACAACGGAACAGCAGCCAGAAATTGGCCCTGGCCCATCTCGGCAATGGCCCGCGGTGTAGTTCTGGAGAGCTTCCAGCGAAGGAGTGGTCGCTTGTTCGAGCGGACGATTCAACTTCTGGATCGAGCTGCGCGATTCTCCCAGCTTGGCGCGCATGGCCGTCGCGGCGGTTCCCACCGCGTTCAACACGTGCTCTTTGTCGTCCGCCTGGATCTGCTCCCGAGCGAGCGTCGCGCCGCCCTGGCAAGTGATTGCCTGGAGCGTGACGACGTAGTTTTTACCCAGGCTCGCGATGGAGCCGTCGATCGTGGCCGCGGCTCCTTCGCGCACGCAGATGTCATGCGCGATCTGGTTGGTGATGCGCGCTCCGGGCAGGCAGGCTCATCAACCGCAGGTCCTGTTGCACCTGCTCGTCGTCCATGATTTTCAGAAAGGGCGATTGCTCAAGCTGGATGGCGAGCCCCTGGCGCAGCGTGCCGTCAAACACCGGGTCGCCGGTCGTGTTGGTGAAATCGGCGAGGACAATGGTGTCCTTGTCCGTGAGCGCGTGCGCGTTGCGGGTGAAAAAGAAGCAAGCCGCCCACGGCCAGTCCGACAACCACAATAGTTGCGGCAGTGACACGCCCTTCCAGTCGAGTGGACTTCTCGGCGGGCTTCAACAAGGCTTCGCTGTTGCGATGGTTGCCGGCCCGACTCTGTATCGCGCTTCAGCCGTTGCAAGTCCGTGCGAATGTCGGCGGCGCTCTGGTAGCGCAGCTTGCGGTCTTTCTCCAGCGCCTTGTTGATGATCTCTTCTAACTTTCGGCGAAACGTCGGGATTCAGTCGCACTGGCGCAACTGGCGCGCGATTCAGAATCGCGTCCGCAATCACGCCGGAGGTTTCACCCCGGAACGGCAGCAACCCCTGTCAGCCATCTCGTAGAGCACCGCGCCAAAGGAGAACAAATCCGTGCGTGCGTCCAGCTCTTCGCCCCGGACTTGTTCGGGCGACATGTACGCGATCGTGCCAATCGCCGTGCCAGGTCGAGTGAGCTGTTCTAGCTCGCTGACTGTGGGCATCGCCGAAAGATTCACGGCACCGCCTGCCGGTGCCAGCTTCGCCAGCCCAAAATCGAGAATCTTGGCGTGTCCGCGCTCGGTGACAAAAATATTGGCGGGCTTGATGTCGCGGTGGACGATTCCTTTGGCGTGCGCCGCATCCAGAGCGTCCGCAATCTCAATCCCCAACTCCAGCACTTGCTCAAGCGGCAGAGGCTTGCCGGAAATGCGGTCCTTCAGCGTCTGCGCCTTCGAGAAACTCCATCGCAATGAAAGGCTGGCCGCTCTGCTCGCCGATTTCGTAGATGGTGCAAATGTTGGGATGGTTCAGGGCGGATGCGGCCTGTGCCTCACGCTCGAAGCGGCTCAGAGCTTGTGGGTCTTCCGCGAACCCATCGGGAAGGAACTTCAAGGCAACGAAGCGGTGCAGCCTGGTGTCTTCGGCTTTGTAGACCACACCCATCCCGCCGCCGCCGAGCTTCTCGATGACGCGGTAATGCGAGATGGTTTGACCAATCATTGCCGGAAAACCAACATTGGCGACGGATGTTAGGCTGTGCTCACAGGCAAGTCAACGCGCCACAAGTGCGAGAGGATTCAAACATCAGGAACTCGGCTTCTCGTCCCCAATCACCTCCCCTACACCTAAGAGCATAGCCGCCACTTCGTGCGTGTGTACGCGATCCGGAACCCTTTACGCTCGGCGTTGCGCTGGGAATCGCTGCCCGGCAGAGCCACCATCATGGCTAGATCGCATCTGTGGTCGAAGGCATAGCGCATTCGCTCGTGAAGAAGCGCCGTTTGCAGCCCACGACGCCGCAGTCCCGGTATCGTCGCCGAGCCGCCAAACAGCGCAACTTCTTCATGCATACACAGCACGCCAGCGGCGCCGGGTCTGCCGTCAACCTCAGCCAGAAAGCACACACCCTGCTCGCATGCCGAAATGATCGCGCCGAGTTGTAGAAGAAAGTTCAGAAGTTCAGGATGCTCGTGTGCCCAGCCCCTTGCGCTTATTTCAGTCCAGAGCTGCGCTTCTTCCGAGCCGATGACGCGCACACTGATATCCGCTTGGTGTTCAGCCGTGGGCTGCTCAACAGCCCGGTAAAGGACGCTGCTGATCTCGATCGGTCTGTAGTTGCGCGTACAAAGCAAGTCCAGTGCAGCGACCCCCGCGAGTGGGCTCACTTCATGAAGCACCGGCGCCCCGCGGTCGAGAAAAAAGCGCTCAATCACATCCAGCGAGCTTGGGCTCAGTTCCTCGAATATCCCGAGTCCGAAACTCTGCGTAAGAGGAGAGTCGACGCCATCGAAGACTGCGTATGCCCCAGCGCATTCAATCCACCCGGCGCCGCTGTCAGGGAATAGACGGCGTCGTGCCTCCGCGTACTGAGTACACGCGTGCCCTTCGGCGCGCTCCAAGCGTTTCGAGAGTGCCAAATCAGAAAATGGCATCGCGTTTGGATATGGTACACAGCTCAGGTGGTAGCAACAATCTACCCGCGTCTGCTGGTTGTGACTCCAAAGAACAAAAAGGTGTACTTCAGATGGCTACTTAAGCGGATGCGACGGCGGAGACGCCGCGCGACGTTGGTTGATCAGTACGTGCGTGCGTTCGCGCGTCATACGGATGTGGCATCTCAGCGGGTCCGGACCAACCCTGCAAGTGTCTTCGCGGACCTGGATCCATGCGACTTGGTCCGCACCGACGATCATCCACTCGGTCGCATTCGTTGCGTGATTGGTTTGCTCCAGATAATAGGCGGCGTTCATGTCAATGTCGGCAGCGTCCGCATTCATCTGTTCGCAATCGCTCTGAGAAGGCGCGGCTGTCCCGTCCACAGGCGCGCAATAATCTTCGTCGTGCTCGAGCAAAATCTTCTTGTTGGAGCCGGTGATAAAGTAACGCGTCGTAACGGGCGGGACGTGGGCATTCCCTGACCACTCGCTCAAGTCTTCGGCAAAAGCCGCGGGAAGCTGGCTCATCTTGAGGGATTCTTCCTTCACCTGCTTGGAAAAAATCGTGACTGTCGGTGTGGGTTCGCCATTCGTTGGATGGAAATAGAACCCGCCGAGCGCAATACCGTCCTGCATATCAATCCACATAAATCCCCGGCCGGCGAGGTACGGTCCACTCCGGCCAGACACCATCACGTATCGCCCATCGCGGATTTGAACCGGCAGGGGCGAACCAGTGAGCACTTTTTCGAGTGCGTCGGGAAGCGGCGTGTCCCAGCCGTAGTGAAACATGCAATCGGGGATCACGCTGTGCATTAACTTGCGATATTGTTTGTCCCGAACGGCGTCGTTCGAGGCTCGCCCAGCGAATTGATTCAGAAATGCGAGCTGATCGCTTGGAATCGGTTTCTGAAAGATGGCCTTATCGTACCGCGATACTGGGGCCTGCGGTTCTTGAGGCTGCCGTAGCCATTCACTTTCTTGCCCGTTCCTAAATTCACGTCCTGCGGCATTGGACCGGAGAATGCCGCCCGCGACAAAGAACAGCGTCACCAATACTAGAATGCACGGAATGTTGCTTTTACGGGAAGACGTGCGAAGGAATCGCATAGTAGACCTCGGCGTATATCAAGCCGTAATTCGCGATTTGTACATCCGGTTGTGCATCGTACGCTTCCTCTGGCCCTGAAGACAACGGATTTGCTTTTGTGGGCTGCGTTTCTATCGCCCCACCAGCACGAACGCGCCCCAGTAAAACGGCAGATCCTTCCCGTAGCGCTGGCGCACAGCCTCACGCTCTTTTATTTGTGCCTGCCGCAATGCCTCGTGTTTGTCGAGCCCCCCGAGCCAATTTTGGTAGAACAGCGCCATCAGCTCCTGCGTCTCGCGGTCCGGCACAGACCACATGCTCATCAGCACCGCCTCAGCGCCTGCTTCCTGCAGCCCGCGCCTCAGCCCGAACACCCCTTCGCCGTTCTTCTGCTCCCCGAGCCCGGTTTCGCAGGCGCTCAGCACCACGAGCTCCGTTCCTTGTAGATCAAGCTGGGCAGCCTGATACGCCGTCAGCACGCCGTCATCCAGCCCCGCCGCGGGAGGCGCGCCCGACTCTGCCCGATCCGCCCCCGCAAAGAAGAGCCCCGAACGCAGCATCGGATCTTTGAGACGCACTTGGGCGCCGGGCTTCTTCTCTAGGGCGATCTCCTGGTCGGACAGAAAAAATCCATGCGTCGCCACGTGCACCACGCGAGGGCTGCGTTGCCGGTCAAGCACCTCCTCAAGAGCTAGCTCGCCAGTGTAGGGAGCAGCCTGCCATCCGGCATTCTTCAGAAGCTTGCCGACAGAATCGATCTCCACCTGTGTGGCAGGCAGCGGAGGAAGCTGCGTCCCGTGTGCATCGCCTGACGGCGCCGCGCCACTCACTGCCGCGGATACAGGCATCGTCGGCGTTGCGTAGGCCGGCAATGAACGAGCCGGCGCGCTCGCGCCGAGTTTTGTGAGCGCGGCGCGCTGCTGCGCTTCGGTCAAATCAAAAGTCGGATTGCCAAGGAGCACGGCTGTTTTCGAAGAGGAATTGTGCGCGGGCCGAAGCAGGTCCTTCGTGCTGTTCACTAGGCGCAAATCGTATTTTTCGAGCAGCAGTTTCCCCGCGGGATCGCTGAAGAGCCCTACGGAGATCTGGTTCAGCACGCCGTCGGAGGAAACATACACACGCTTGGCCGCGCCGAGCGCAGGCACAATTGGCTTCCAGAACGCGTTGTATGCGTCGCCCGCTCCGCCCACCGCGCCTGCCTGTTCTGCCGGCGCGGTCGCCACCACGACGCCCCGTGTGCGGCCGACTCCCGCTCGATAGCTTGCCAGGGGAGTGGATTCGAGCTTCTGCGCTTCACCCAGAACCACCAATTTCGGTGCGGTGGCCGTTTCCGGAGTAACAATCAGGGCGACGTAATAGCTCGTCGAGGTCCAGCTCTTGCCATTGTGAAACTGAAAACGGGCGAATTCGACGGCCGCTTCGCCGGGCTTCAGTGTTTTTTGCACGTCGCGCCACGTAATGTGCGCGAGAGTTTTCTGTTCGGCCAGTGCGCTCGAGCGCTTCACCAATTCCTTCTCGATGTCGTTCGCCTCCTGATCGAGCTGCGCAATGTTCTTGCGCCACTGCGCCGGATCGCCCTGGGGCGCGGATGCCAGCGCCGCGAGTTGTGTTTTTTTCGCGGTAAGCTTGTCGAGCAGGGCCAGCGCTTCCGGATCGCCGCTGGTGAGAATCTTGGCGCGCAGCGCGGCGGCGCTCTCCGCGATGAATCCCTTTTCCCACAGCAACACGTCGTACACTTTCCCCGCGAGGCCGGGATCGCGGTCGTGATATGTCAAAGAAAAACTGAAAAAAAGTGGAAAGGCCCCGGGGACCGTGCTCAAGAATTGCAGCCTTTCCTTCTCGCTCATGTAGGTAAAGTTTGAATCGAATTGCTTCTGCAGATTCTCGAGATTGCGGTCGAAGTAAGGGCCCGCCAAATCAGGCTTGCCCCAACCGTAGTAGGTAACCGCCAGGTTCAGCACAGCCTCCCGAGTGCGAGGATGATCCAGGCCAAGCGAGTTTTCGAAAATGCTCACCGCGCGTTTCAGGAGAGGCTCGGCTTCGGCAAACTTGCCTTCGTCGCAGTAAAGTCCCCCTAGATTGACTAGTCGGGTCGCCACATCGGGATTGTTCGGACCGAGGATCTTTTCATCAATGGCCAGCGAGCGCTGGATAAGCGGCTCCGCTTCGGCGTATCGCCTCTGCGCTTCGTATTCTTCGGCCAAGTTGTTAAGGTCCATCGCTACCTCGGGGTGATCGGGACCGAGAGCCTTCTCATTGATCGCCAGCGCGCCCCGCAGCAATGGCTCCGCTTCAGCCAGCCTGCCCTGTTCGAAATAGAGCTCTGCGAGGTTGCCCAGTAGCATTGCTACCTGACGGTGCGCTGGGCCGAGCACCTTCAAATCGATCGTCACCGCGCGCCGGTACATCGGCTCGGCTTCGGCATAGCGGCCCTGATCCTTATAGAGCGCTGCGAGGTTATTCAGGCTGGCGGCAACCTGCGGATGATCCGGGCCAAGCTTCTTCTCGCGGATCGCCAGCGCTTGGCGAAGCATGGGCTCGGCTTCGGCGTACCGGCCCTGGGAGTAATACATTTCAGCGATGTCGCTCAGACTCGCCGCGACTGCGGGGTGCTCCGGCCCCAGCGCCTTTTCCCGGATTGCGAGTGCGTTGCGATAAAGCGGCTCCGCTTCGGAAAATCTACCTTGCGCTTGGTACATGGCCGCGAGGTTATTAGCGTCCGCCGCGGCAGCCAGGCTCTCATTCCCCTGCGACTTCTCATCTATGGCCAGCGCACGGCGATAGATCGGCTCCGCTGTGGGATATTTCCCCTCGCTTGCGTATAAGTTGGCCAGATTGCTCAGGTCTGTCGCCACCACCGGGTGCTCGTTGCCCAGCAATTTCAGCTGTATCGCCAGGGCCTTCACATACAGCGGTTCGGCGTCTGCGTATCTGCCCTGGTGGTAGTAAAGCGCGGCCAGGTTGTTGAGATCGGTGGCCGCGGCTTCACTTTCCGCTCCCAAGACCTTCTCATCCATGGCCAGAGCGCGCTGGGCGAAGGGCTCCGCTTCCCGATACCTGCCCTGGTCTTCATACAGCACAGCCAGATTTCCCAAGTCCGTGGCAAACGCGGAATTCTCCGCATTGGGCAACTTTTCGCCGATGGAAATGGATCGCAGCAGAAGCGGCTCCGCCTCCGCATATCGGCCCATCCTCCGGTAGAGCTCGCCGAGGTTGGCGAGATCGGCAGCGACTTCGGCGTTGGCCGGGCCCAGCGCTTTTTCATTGATGTTCAACGCGCGGCGAAAGATCCCCTCGGCATCGGCGTACCTTCCCATGTCCATGAAAATCGTCCCCAACCGGCTCAGAGCTGCAGAGGTGATCGGATGCGCAGGACCAAAGGTGGCCTCCGCAACGTGCACGGCTTGCTCCGCGACCGGGGCCGCTTCCGCATATTTTCCTTGCTCTTGCAGCTGCGCAGCCTGCGCGTTCAGCGCCTTCAACCGTGCTTCCTGCGCGACGCACGGAGCCGCCGTTTCGAGTACGGCGCAAAACAAAATGGTGAATCGGGCGATGCGCAGCCTGCGCCGCATGGATTGCCCCTCCGAGAAGCGGCCAAAAAGTTCAGCCCAGATTCTAAACCTAAAAGAGAATTTCCGATGGGGATCAGCGCAAGTGGTATCCTCTGCGGGTAGCGCTGACGGATGAGGTCGAACGATGCTATTACAAGATCTGGCGTTCGCCGCCCGCACCCTGCGGAAGAGTCCCATCTTTACGCTCACCGCCGTACTCACCATTGCCTTGGGCGTCGGGGCCAGCACCGCCATCTTCAGTGTCACGAACGCCGTCCTGCTGCGGCCCCTCCCTTATAAAAATCCAGATCAGCTCGTCATCATCCCGACCGATATGCGCACTCGCGGCGTGAAAGACTTTCCTTTTTCCAACGAAGTTTTCATGGATGTGCGCGACGCGACCAAAGACGAATTCCAAGGCATGGCCGGCGTCTTCGCCTTTCCCATTACCTTGACCGGCGACGATGGCACTCCCGAGGAAGCAAAGGCCGGCATTGTCACCACGAACTATTTCAGCCTCGTCGGAGCCAGATTTGCGTACGGCCGCGATTTCAGCGAGCAGGACGGCCTCCCACAACCGCCTCCGCCCGCCCCCGGGGCCAACACCCCGCCACCGCCTCGCCTGCCGATTATAGCGATCATCAGTTGGGAGTATTTCCAGCGGCGCTTCGGCGGCAATTCCGCCATTCTCGGCCAATCCCCCTTAAATCGAGGCAAACCCTTCAGCCCGCAAATCATCGGAGTACTGGCTCCGCGCTTTCAACTCTATTTCCCGGCTTCATCGGACATCTTGGCCGCTCCAGAAATCTACATCGCCAACCGCATGAACTACGACAACGCCCAGAGGCTTTCCGTCTCGATGCGCGTGATTGCCAGGTTGAAACCCGGCGTGCCCCTTGCGGCCGCGCAAGCCGCCATCGATGAAGCCGCGGCGGAGCAGCGAAAAATCGCCCCGATTCTCAACACCGCTGGATTCGCAATGCGCGTTGTGCCAATGCAACGGCAGCTTGTCTCCGAAGTTCGTCCCACCATTCTGGCGCTGATGGGCGCTGTAGTTTTCCTCTTGCTCATCGCGTGTGCCAACGTTGCGAATCTTCTGCTGGTGCGCGCGTCGCTGCGGGAACGCGAACTCGCGCTGCGCGCGGCAATCGGCGCAAGCTGGTGGGCTCTTGCCCGCCAGATGCTGGTTGAGGCTTTTCTGCTCGCTGCCATGGGTGCGCTCGGAGGCCTCGCGCTGGCATGGCTGGGAATTCACGAATTGATCCTTATCGCGCCTGCAAATCTTCCGCGCCTGGATACGATCCGCATTGACGGCGCCGTGCTCGCTTACACTGCGGTCTCAAGCCTTCTGGCTGGGGCGCTTTTTGGTTTGGCGGCTGCTTGGCGCGCTTCACGGCCCGACGTCATGACGGTTCTGCGCGGCGGCAGCCGAACCGAAGGGCTGGCCCACGGCGGCGTATCGCGAAAGATTGTGGTCGTCGTGGAAGTTGCGCTCGCTTACGTATTGCTCATCGGCTCGGGATTGATGATTCGTAGCTTCATCGAACTCCAACACATTGACCCTGGCTTCAATCCGCATGGTCTGCTCACATTTCAACTTCAGTCCGATCGATTCCCTCAGACGCAGCAAGAGCGCGCCGTGGCCGCTCGCCAACTCGAGGACCGCCTGCGCGCCATCCCCGGCGTGCAAAGCGTAACCGCCTCAAGTCCATTTCCACTCACGGGTGGCTACAGCCCCATCCGCTGGGGCCTCGAGGACGCCATCGCCGACGCCAGCAAATTTAAGGCGTGCGATCCTCTCATCGTTCTGCCCGGCTACTTCGAAACGATGCGGACGCCACTGATCGAAGGCCGCACATTCACGGAAGAAGATAACCAGCCCGGCCGCACCTATGCCGTCATTGACAGCATCCTGGCTGGTCGCGCGTTTCCAGGCCACTCCGCCATCGGCAAGCGCATTCTCATCCGCATTGTGACGCCCCAACCCGTATGGGTCGAAATTATTGGCGTCGTCGCTCACCAGCGCGGTGTGTCGCTCAGCGAGCCTGGCCGTGAGCAAGTGTTTTTTACAGACGCCTACTTGGGCTCCGGCGCTACCGATCGCTGGGCCATTCGCACCGGCACCGATCCGGCGGGCTACGCAAACGAAGTCCGCGCGTCGCTTAAGGCGTTCGATCCGCACCTCTTGATCACGGAGATGCAACCCATGGACGCCTTGGTTGATAAAGCGCAAGCCGGCACGCGCTTTTCACTGCTGCTCATCGGAGTGTTCGCGGTGATCGCGGCTCTGCTCGCGGGCGTGGGGCTTTACGGCGTACTTTCGACGGTGGTGCGCCAGCGCACCTCTGAGATCGGAGTGCGCATGGCCTTGGGCGCCGGGCGCGGCAACATCTTCAAGCTCGTAGTCGGGCATGGATTGCGCCTCACGGCCATTGGCATCGCCGCCGGTTTGATCGCCGCTTTCGCCCTCACACGCGGGATGGCTACGATGCTCGTGGGCGTCAAGGCGACCGACCCCGAAACCTTCGTTACCATGGCGGCAGTGTTTTTCCTGCTTGCCGCCTTGGCGTGCTGGCTTCCCGGATGGCGCGCCGCAAGTCTCAGCCCTACGGTCGCCCTTCGCGACGCGTGACAGGTCCAAGAATCAATTATTTTTTTGTCCGCACAGCTTCCGAGTACGCGACTCCTCGGCCGGTGAACGCTTGGCTCCGCAGCTTCGGTTCGCAACCCGCAAGCCGTCTTTCAACTACTGCAGCTTCACGAATTCGGACTTGGCAGCGATGAGGATGGGTATGTCGGGGTCGGCGTCCTTCCACAGCGTGAGAAAATCCTGATATGCCGCCTTAGCTTTGGCCGTGTCGCCTTGCAACGCGTAGGCGCGACCGAGGCCGAGATGCGCAAGTGCACCGATGGGTTCGTTGACCACGACGCCTCGGTGATCGAGTATTTTTTCAAACTCGGCTGCGGCTTCGCTGCCCTGGTGCGCCGCGGGATACGCGACGCCGCGCACATAGACCGGGTACATCGTGATGTCGCCCACTGACCCTAGCTCATAGGGCTCGGCGGCCTGAAGAGATTCGATGGCTTTTGACGCATTATTGTGGTCGAGCAAAATCTGAGCACGAATCGTGGGCAAATAATTGAACTGTACGAGCGTATCGTTCGGATACCGCTTAGCCAAATCATCCTCCAGAGATTGTGCTTGGGCCGAACCCCCTGCAACCGCCAGAGCGACCGTCGCCCCATATTCGACATCCCGGCCTGTCGAAAGTGCCAGCGCGGCTGAAGTTTGTTGCCGGGCCTTGGTTTCATTACCAAATACTGCTTCCCGCAGGGCCGTCTCGGCTTCGTAAGTTGCCGCTGTCTCCTTTTCCTCCGCCCGCTCGGCTGAGGCAACCGCGCGGCGGGAAAGCTCTCGGGCCTTCGCTAGCGACCCGAAATAGGCAGCCGTATCCGCTTCGTTTGCCAGCAGCAGGTCTTCAACTCCAGGCTTACCTGCAGCCCAGCTCACTTGCCGCGCCATCCCAGCCGCGTCGTCCTGCAGAAAGGCGATTTGATAGAGGTTATCGCGGAGGAAGGGCGAATCCAAATTTTTCGCCTGCGCCTCTGCAGCAGTGTTACGAGCCTCCTCAAGACGATTCAAGGACAGATAGCAGCCGACGAGGTTGCCATAAGTCAGCCGGGTCGCGACGAAGCGGACTGCGTCACGTTCCATTGCAAGCGCTTTGTCGTATTGCCCGAGCTGCCCGTAAATGGCGCTCAGCACGTCGACAGGAGTCGGATCGCGCGGATATGCTTGAGACCAAAGTTCGTAAGTCTGCCGAGCCCTTCCCAGATCTCCCGGGACAGCATAATAGTAGCGAGATTCGATAGCGAAATTTTCCCACTTACTCACGTTCTCACGAAGGTCGTACGCCTTCCGAATGCTTTCCGCGCCTAAGCTGGTTTCTCCGAGATTAAGTTCGCTCAACCCGAGTGAGAGATGGGCCATCGCGAATTTCGGGTCCAGGCGAATTGCCTGTTGGAACAAAGGCGCCGCAGCTGTTGGGTCGCTCAGTTGTTTCCGTCCCAGAGTGTAGTTTTGCAGGGCTTCAAGCGAGGTTGTGGTGGCCTCCAAGGGAGTATCGAACTTCTGCACCGTGCTAAGCGACTCACCCAGCTTGGCGCGCAGCTTCGGGGCCGCCTTATCCATGGCCGAGAGCACCTGCTCTTTGTCCGCAGCCCGCTCCTGCTCCTCCGCTAACGTGTCGCCCGTAAGGCAGTTCACTGCTTTGAGGCCCAGAACATACTGGCTCCCCAGGCTCGTAATGGACCCGCTCAGGTACGCCTTGCTTCCCACGCGCTGGCATAGGTCGCGGACAATTTCGGGAGTGAGCTTGGTATCGGCTGGCTGGCCCATTAGTCGCAGGGTCTGCTGAACGCGCTGGTCGGAAACGAGGCTGAGGAAGGGCGACTGTTCAAGCTGCACCGCCAATCCTTGTCGCAGCGTGCCGTCGAAGACCGCATCGCCTGTTGTGTTCGTGAAGTCCGCGAGGACGATCGTGTCTTTGTCAGTCAGCGCGTGCGCCTTGCGGGAGAAAAACAGCCAGCTCCCTACGGCCATCGCGATGACCAGTATCATCGCGCCCGTGACTACGCCTAGTCGAAACCGAGTGGATTTCCTCGCGGGCTTCACCCAAACCTCGGCTCCTGCAAGAGCGGCTCGACCCGAATCTGAATCTCGCTTCAGCCGCTGCAAATCCGTGCGGATGTCGGCGGCGTTCTGGTAGCGCAGCCTGCGGTCCTTCTCCAGAGCCTTGTTGATGACTTCCTCTAACTTTGGGGAAACGTCAGGATTGAGCCGCACCGGCGGAACTGGATTCGCGATTCAGAATCGCATCCGAAATCACGCCGGAGGTATCGCCGCGAAACGGCAGCCCCCCGTGGCCATCTCGTACAGCACCACTCCAAACGAAAACAAGTCTGTCCTCGCGTCCAGCTCTTCGCCTCGCACCTGTTCCGGGGACATATACGGAAACGTTCCCATCGTCGACCCGAGCCGAGTGAGCTGCTCTGGCTCTGTCGCTGTGTTCATCGCCGAAAGATTCAGCGCTCCACCGGCAGGCACGAGCTTCGCCAGCCCAAAATCCAACACCTTGGCGTGGCCGCGTTTCGTAACAAAAATGTTGGCGGGTTTAATGTCGCGGTGGACTATGCCTTCCGCATGTGCAGCATCGAGAGCATCGGCAATCTCGATACCGAGCGACAGCACCGTCTCAATTTCCATGGGGCGGTTGCCGATGCGATGCTTCAGAGTCAACCCGTCCAGAAACTCCATGACGATGAAAGGCTGGCCATCTTGCTCGCTGATTTCGTGGATGGTGCAGATGTTGGGATGGTTCAGGGCGGAAGCGGCCTGCGCCTCGCGTTGGAAGCGGGCCAACGCTTGCGGGTCTTTGGCTACCTCATCAGGAAGAAACTTCAGGGCGACAAAGCGGTGCAGGGTTACGTCTTCGGCCTTGAACACCACACCCATCCCGCCGCCGCCGAGTTTCTCGATGACGCGGTAATGCGAGATGGTTTGGCCAATCATTGCCGGGAAACCGCCATTGGCGACGGATACTAGGCTGTGCTCACAGCCAAGTCAACGCACGCATAAGACTGGCTGAACACCACCACCGCCGCTCGAAAACCACCGTCCGCCTAATAGGCCGCCAAGGCCACCCACAAAGCGGCACCACACATCACATTGCTAATATTAGACTTAGTGAGTTTCACGGCCAGCGCATCGTTTGGCACTCCCCGTGCCCTAATCATATCGAGAGCGCTGAGCGAAAGCGGACAAAAGCACAGATTCAAGACGCGTTTTACGGCTCTCGGAAGGGGTCACAAAATGAAATATCTAAGAGTTCTAGCGATACTTGGCTTCTGCTTGGTTTCGGCCTCTTACGCGCATGCACAGGGAGTTTCGGTCGGCGTGGGGTTCGGCGGGGTAGGAGCTTACGTCGGTGCACCTCCCGTCTGTGCCTACGGCTACTATGGCTACGCTCCGTATGCGTGCGCGCCTTATGGCTACTATGGACCGAGCTACTTCTCAGGCGGCATCTTCATCGGTGCCGGCCCTTGGTTCCACGGTTACTATGGCCGCGGCGGCTACTACGGCCGTGGCTTCTACGGACGTTCTGGTTTCGCCGGCCGTCCTGGCTTCGCCGGTCGCCCTGGTTACGTCGGGCGCGGCCCAGTTGGCGGCTCGTTCCGCGGCGGTTACGCACGCGGTGGAGGCTATGCACGTGGCGGCTCCGCAACACGCGGTGGTTTCGCGGCACGTGGCGGCTCCGCACGTGGTGCCTCTCACGGCGGCGGCTCTCACGGCGGCGGACACAGGTAGTCTGCGTCCTCAACTTAGCTCAAACCTCGAACGGCCGGCAGCACACGCTGCCGGCCGTTTCGTTTTCGTGCGGCGCGACACGCAGTTGCACCCTGACGCTCGGCTCGCCTCACCGATGGAGGAATTGACCGGTTTCAAGAACCGCTTCCTTACGAGATTCTTAGGTAGCGCGGGGTTCTTGTTCTTCGCGGTTCAGTTCTTCCCAAGGGCTTTTTGGGGGGGGAACCAGCCCGGGCTTTTCACGGAGGGTCGCGACGCTCTACTTGCTCGCCGCAACCTCCTGCTCCAGTTTTGCGACGGTTTTTTTCAACCAACTGAGGACAGCGGCTTGGAGTTTATAGGGATCGCCTTCGGCCTTGAGCGTCTCGACAGTGTCACCCTTTTCGTTCAGCAGGATCTTGTGGCAGATGTCGCCGTTGGAGTTGCGCACTTCCGGTGGCGCAAACTCGCTCAAGAAACAGCTCGAGCATGCGTGCTCCTTTTCCTCAAGCCCTACGTTCAGGCAAGTGATTGAGTCGCGGAAGATCTCGGGGTCGTGGCGGGGTTCCCGAACTGAGGGGTGGTATCCCCCTTTCTCGATCATCTCGATCTCAAACTTCAACTGCTGAATCATTTCCTTCTTGTCGATGCCCATTGGCGTGCTCCTTACCGGCAGCTCGGCGGTTGCCGTTCAAAAATGACGCGTCCACAGGGGGCTTGTTGAGAGGATCGATAAAAACTGGCGTGCGCTCGCAAGCTGCGTCATGTGCCTGCGCAGAAGCTCCTGCCCACAGTATAACCTTGGCGACGCGGTTCCCTCGAAAACAAAATTGTTAGAGAAAACAGCATCACATCACTAGCCCATCCCAGTTCCATCAAAACGCATTATCCTCACGGCCCCAAGAACCAATTGATTTTCTCAGCCCGCCGGGACGATCATCGGAGATCGAATCCGATTGGGGAGGGTGCGTATGGTTTCTTTCCCGGAGAACGGACTGGTTCACCTCAGAAGTCCCTACTCCGTCCCAGAAACAGTGACGCGGCTGGAGTCCGTGCTCCATGCGTCGAACCTCACCGTATTTGCCCTCGTGGATCACAGCGGCGAAGCCAAGAAGGCCGGCCTGACGATGCGCCCCACTCAACTGATTATTTTTGGCAGCCCGAAGGGAGGAACGCCTCTAATGGTCGCCTCTCCAACTCTTGCGATAGATCTGCCGCTAAAGGCGTTGGCATGGGAAGACGCGGATGGCAAGGTCTGGCTTTCCTACAACAGCCCTGACTATCTCAAGCGGCGCCACGAGATCCCAGACGACTTGCTAAAGAATATCGCCGGCGTCGGCGCGGTGCTTGCAAAGGCCGTAGAATAGTCCTTCGTCGTACACGTCATTCTTGCCCGAGAATTCCTTATCGAGGATATATGCCGGAGCCAACGCCCAACGACAATCGGCTCGCAACCAACGCGAACGCCAACCGCGCCAGCGATCACCTCGCGAATGAGCGCACCTTCCTGGCGTGGGTGCGCACCGGCATCGCGATCGTCGTGTTCGGTTTTGCCATCGGGCGCTTCGCCATTGCCATCCGGCAATTCATGCAAATACAAGGTCAGGCTTCACCGTCGGCGGGGCTTTCCGTTTGGTTCGGCACCATCGCGATCGTCGCGGGCGTGATATTGACGCTAGCCGGCTTGCTTCGCTACCGCCGCACGCGTGCTCAGTTGGAGGCCGGAAAGTTCGAGCCCGCGGGTTTTGTCGTTGATCTCGTTGGAATCCTCGTCACATTGTTCGGCTTGGCGCTGGCCGGTTACCTGGTCTTCATCGGACGCCACCTCTAGAGCAGTTCACTTCTTGCGATGTAAGCGTCCAGCTTTCCTATACGCCTCGTCTAACACGGCAAGCGCCGCACCCAATTCCTGGACGCTCGTGAGTTCAAGAAGCCTCCACTTTTTGCCATCCTTCTTCTTCGCGCTCGTCGCAACTTTGTAAGCAATTGCCTGGGGACTTCCGAGAGCGCGCTCTTCCGGAAGCATTGCGAACACAATATTCGCACGATAGAAAGCGCGCATACCAAACATGGGCCGCACATTCACCCCAGGCCAGCGCAGTATTTCTTCGCTGAGCAACATATACAGGTGGCGCATTTCGTCTGAAACGTGCGGCAGCTTTGGTCTTTCCAATTTCGCTCGCTCCAGATCAAACCCGCGGCCTGCCTTGTGGGGCTCTGAGGTCGCATTCCCCGTAAAATCAAATCGCTGCACCATAAGAAATATTTTGCGTTCTGCGTTCTTCGATGATAGGTGTAATCCTCGCAAAGGAGAACATCAGCCGTGTGTTTTTCAGCAACAGCGAACTTTGTCGGCAGCGGGGTTCTGGGCGCAGTCGGCGTCGTCACATTGACGAAGGTAAAGCACAGGCGCGAACTGCTTTTCGCGTCGCTGCCCACGCTATTCGCCGTTCATCAGTTCATCGAGGGATTCGTCTGGCTGGGATTGGATGGAATTCTCTCGCCCGCGGTGACGCACGATATGGGCGCGGCGTACATGCTGTATGCGCAGGGGCTTCTCCCTTTCCTGCTGCCGCTAAGCGTGCTGCTGTTTGAGCCTGACGGGAAGGGCCGCAGGCGCATGCTGCCGTTTCTCGCGCTCGGCGTTGCCACGGCGCTCTATATATTGTGGGCGCTGACGGCATACCCTTTGCAGGTGTCCGTCAAGGGAAATAGCATCGTGTACATCAATCAAGCGACAAACAACACAACGGTTGCGGTGCTGTATGTGATTGCCACGTGCGGCTCGCTGTTTTTGTCGAAGGTCAGGCCAATGGTAATCTTCGGCGCGGCAAACCTGGCGATTCTCCTCGTCGTCATGGAGGTCAAGCGGTACGCGTTCACCTCGCTGTGGTGTGCGTACGCGGCGATCGCAAGTGTGATCATCCTCGCCTACTTCTGGAAAACCAGCAGGCACCGGCCATTACTTTACGCGCAGCCTTTGTGGGGCAGATTTCTACCTTCATAGAAGCTAGCTTTGCGGTGCATTCCACGGCTGCCTCGTAGAGGCCAAGTATTCTTGGAAACAACTGCATTGCCGCTCCTTACGGGCTCCGCGCGCTCATCTCGTCCTGAGCCCTCCGAATTCCGGGGTATCCTTCAGTGGTGAAAGAACACCAGAGAGAACTCTTCTTCGGTCTTATACGGATACACGTACTTCTCCACGCTTCGCAAGAGTCCATCTTCGGATTAGCCATGATGAAAGAATTGGCGCATCACGGCTACCGGATCGGGCCGGGAACGCTCTATCCGCTGCTTCACGGATTGGAGCGAGGCGGATTGCTGCGATCGCAACTGAAAAACGTCGGCGGCCGGCGGCGACGCGTTTATACAATCACTGCCGCTGGTAGAAAAGCGCTCGAAAGGGCGAAATCGAAGGTCGATGAGTTGCACCACGAACTCCACGAAGAACACCCCCGAAAGATTTCATCCGTGTTGAGGATGATCCGCGAATCAAAAACGCGGCTGGCATAGTATCGAATTTCGATATATGCTCTCGCGTTGGCACGCTTCGCTTCAAAAAGACATCGTGGCGCCGATGAACGTCATTGGTAATTGGTCAAAGCTGGCGCTGTTCCTCGTCCTTATGCTGGCCGCTCCGGCGCTGTGGGCGCAGGCCGGGCCTCCATTCCAGACCGACGATCCCACGCCGGTAGACTTTGGGCATTACGAAGCCTATGTCTTCGGCGGCGTGGAAGGCACCCCGGCGGAGATTGACTCCGCTCGGTCCGGCATTCGAATTCAACTGGGGAGCCCTTCCCAACGTGCAGCTTCATGCGATCTTGCCCTTTGGGGCGGTTCTGCCATCGAATAATCCTATCTATGCTCCGGGCGGAGAGGGTCCTAGCGCCTTTGGCCTTACAGACATGGAACTGGGCGTGAAGTACGGTTTCGTGAAGCAAACGAAGCACCGTCCGCAGATCGGCTCGTTCACCATGTTCGAGATTCCGACCGGCAGTTATTCCAAAGGCCTCGGCGTAGGCCGCGTGTGGTACAAACTGCCCATCTGGGTGGAAAAGGAGTTTGGGCCCTGGAGCCTTGTCGGCGGCGCCGGATACGTCGTCAACAAACAATATCAGTATCGGAATTACCTCTATGGCGGCTTTCTAGTAAAACGGGAAATCAGCAAAAAGCTGGAACTGTCTGCGGAGATCTTTTCTCACGCGCGCGAAGGTTTCGCTACTCCTCAAACGCAATCCTCGACCCTGATTGACGCAGGCGGTTATTACCACTTCAAGTCCCCCGGCTCTTCAATTGCTTTTCGCCTATGGGCACTCTATCGCGGGGCAAACAGAGAATTACGCCTATCTTGGCCTCTATAAGACCTGGGGAAAAGACAAAGATACAAACAAGAAAACCGTGGGGGACGCAATGCTGTCCGCGCAACCGCACTAGAACGGATTTTAGTGAACTGCAGCTTGGAGTGCGTCTGCCGTTCCTCATCGCGAGCGGAAGAATAAATGGAAATCACGATACGCGCCCTCTGGACACTGATACACGGCATGGGATTCGGTGCGCTTTATCTGCTGGCATGTTCCGGTGCGCTCATGGAGCTTTATCGCTTCACCACCTCGTCCACTTCGTCCGGATTCACACCCGGCCAGGAGCGCTTCCTGAAGATTTACCTGATCGCGATGGTTGTCCTCGCATGGGCCGCTGTGCTCACCGGAGCCTACGTCATCTACCCGTGGTACCGTGCGGTGCCCCCGCCGGGAACGTTTGATCTATCGATGTTTCCGCAACGCCTGCTGATGTCTAGCCCCACCACCATCGGCTGGCACTCGCTTGGGATGGAGTGGAAGGAGTACGTCGCCTGGTTTGCTCCGATCTCGATCACCATGGTCGCGTTCGTCTTCATCAGGTATGGCCGTGACCTCAAGAATCATCGGCAACTTCGCGCTGCGGTGCTTTGCTTTACTCTGGCTTCGTTTCTTGCCGCGGGTATCGCGGGTTTCTTCGGCGCGATGATCAACAAGTATGCGCCGGTCCAGGGCGGCCACACGATTCAACTGAGCCAAGGAGAAGAAAAATGAATGCTTCAAATAATCTCGCCCCACCCAACCCTCCGGCCATAACGAACGGTTCCGGCGCAGCCGCCATTCTTTCGGCTGGTATCGGCTCCTTTGCTCTGGCAGTCCTGGCCTTCGCCGGCGGATAAATCGGCTCCCATCAAGAGCAGCCTTATTTTCTATAAACCAACGGGACCCCTTTCAGGCGTAACCACGGCCGCTATTCTGATCTGGCTTTTCACCTGGGGGATTCTGGAATGGCGTTGGCGAAAAAGAACAGTTGCTGTGGGACGTATCAGCACCGTTGCCCTCGCACTGCTGGGCTTGAGCTTAATCCTGACATTCCCCCCCATCGCCGAACTTCTCTGAAGGAATATGTCTTTAGCTACTGCAACACCCGGCCCATCAGGACTTATCTTGAACGGTTTCCCGCTCTCGGGGATAATCACAGCCAGTCAGCCTTCGGGGGCGCATTCATGCCTATACCAAGCCAAAGAAAAACGGTGAGTCCTACGGAATCGCTCTGACCCATGCGCAGAAGCACAATCGACTTCGACATCGTGCGGAATATCGGACTTGCCTTGCCCGGCGTCGAGGAGAGCACCGCGTACGGGTGCCCGGCGCTCAAGATCCATGGAAAACTCCTGGCGTGTGTCCCTGCTCATCGCTCGGCCGAACCTGGCTCGCTTGTCGTTCGCGTGGATTTCGATGATCGCGCCGAGTTGCTCGCTGCCGACCCGGATATTTACTACGTGACGGACCATTACGTCGGTTATAACGCCGTATTGGTTCGCCTGTCTCGTGTCAATGCGGACGTGTTGCGGGACTTGCTCGGCATGGCCCACAAGTTTGTGTCCCGTAAAGCGGCGCCGCGATTCGCCAGCGCGGAAGCGCCGAAAGCCCGGCCAAAGAAAATGAATAGGACTATGATTCTGAGTGGTTGACAGCGTGCCCGGAAGTTATCAGGAAAACTTCAGTCTCCGAATACGCGATTATTCAGTCCGCAAAACGCTGGGCTTCGTAATCCGGTTTGCAAGCTTGCTCGCTGCCCGAACTACTGCAGCTTCGCGAATTCAGCCTTGGCTTCCTTCAGGATGGGGAGTCCGGGTCGGCATCTGTTCCACAACGTGAAGAAATCTTGATAAGCGGCTTTCGCCTTCGGCATGTCGCCCGATAGCGCGTACGCGCGCGCCAGCCCCAAGTGCGCAAGTGCGCCGATCGGCTCGTTTCCCACCACGCCTGCATGATCCAGAATTTTCTGAAACTCTGCGGCCGCAGCGGCGCCCTGCTTCGCGGCGAGATACGCTTCGCCGCGCAAATAAACGGGATAGAGGGCAAAAGTGAACGAAGTGTTCGTTTCCCCCAATTCGTAAGGTGCCGACGCCGCGAGCGCCTCGATGGCCCGCTCTGCATCGCCGCTGTCGAAGAGCAATCGCGGCACGAATCATCGGCAGGTAATTGAACTGCACGGATTGTATCTTCCGGGAAGCGTTTGCCCAGATCGGCGGCCAACCGCTCGGCCTGCGCGGCATCGCCGGCCAGCCCAAATGCGATCGCCGAGAAGGCTCGGCTTGCTTGCCGTTTGCCAGTGCGAGCGCGGCGTGCGCTTCTTGCTTGGCCACAGCCATGATTGCCAACCAATGCTTCGCGGACAGCAGGCGTGCGCCTCGATATTCCGCCGCGGTTTCTTTTTCATCGGCTCGTTGCGCGGAATCGGCGGCGCGGCGCGTCAGCTCCGCGGCTCTTCGCAAACTGGCCGTCGATATGCAGCAGTTTCGGATTGCAGGAAGAGAATCTGATCGTCGACTGCCTGGTTTGCCCGTCGCCTCGGCGACCTGCTGCTCCATCCCTGCGGCGTCATGCTGCAGGAAATCAACGTTATAAAGAATCAGAGGAAGCCAAGGCGAGTCGACATTGTGCGCACGCGACTCCTGTACGGTGGCCTTCGGCTTGATCGAGCTGGTCGATCCACTGGTAGCTGTAGGCCAAATTCACGAAATTATTGCCGCTGCCGGGGTTGAGCTTCAGCGCCTGCAGCGCCGCGGCATGAGCTTTCTCGTAATCTCCCATGAAGCGTGTAGGACGATCCACAGGTACAACCTGCGGATCTTCGTCCCGCGGGTAGGTTTGCGCCCACAACTGATACGGAGGTGCGGGCTGCTTCAAGATTTCCGGTGACGACAAGCTCGTAGAACGAGGAAATGGCCAGCTTTTCGCTCTCGCTCGTCCGCTCCCGCAATTCGTATGCCTTGCGAGTATTCTCGGCGCAACGGTCGAGTTCGCTCAGGGGCTGATAACTTTGCGCCAAGCCGCAAATAAGCCATGGCGAAATTCGGATCCAGGGAAATGGCTCTTTGAAAGAGGGGAATCGCAGCAGCATAGTCGTTTGCCACGTCCATGGTTTGATTGCCGAGCGCATAGGCTTGCAGCGCCTCGAGCGAAGACGTGGTGACGTTTTCCGGAAGCGCGTCATACTTCTGCACTGAGGCGAGCGATTCTCCCAGTTTTCCGCGTAATTGGGCTGCGGCGTCTCCCAGCGCTTTGAGAACTTGCTCTTTGCCGTTGGCGGTGACTTGCTCTTCGGCGAGCAGATCGCCGTTGCGGCAATTCACCGCTTTCAAACCCAACACATACTGGCTGCCCAAGCTGGAGATGGAGCCTTCAATGGTCGGCGGCGCTGGCGGTGCGCTGGCAGACTTCGCGCGCGACGTCTGGCGTCAGCCGCGTGCCTTTTGGCTTGGCCATCAGCGTGAGCGTTTGCGCGATGCGCTCGTCAGAGATGAGGCTCAGAAATGGCGACTGCTCGAGTTGCGCCGAAAGTCCTTGCCGCAGTGTGCCGTCGAACACCGGATCGCCCGTTGTGTTGGCGAAGTCGGCGAGAACGATGGTGTCTTTGTCCGTCAGCTTGCGGCGCGTTCCGGTGAAGAAAAGTAGCCCGCGCGCTGCCAGACGCCAACAACGAATCAGCAGCGGCGCCGGCAGATCCACGGCCATCGCTTGCTGCCGTGCACCTACGGCATCCTCTCACTGCGCTCCCGATAATTTCCGCGACTCGCTGATCGCGCTTCAGCCGCTGCAGGTCCGAGCGCATTTCCGCCGCGCTCTGGTAGCGCAGATTGCGATCTTTCTCCAGCGCCTTGTCAATGATGCGCTCCAGCTCCGGCGGCACATCCGGATTGAGCCGCACGGCCGGAGTCGGCGTTCCATCCAGAATGGCCTTCAAAATCACGGCGGAACTTTCGCCGCGGAAAGGCAGCACGCCCGTCGCCGTTTCGTACAGCACCGCGCCAAAAGAAAATAGGTCGCTGCGGCCGTCCAGTTCCTTCGCGCGCGCCTGCTCCGGTGACATGTAGGCGATCGTGCCCATGGTCGAGCCGGGGCTGGTCAGATGCTCCTCGGTCGATCGGTCGTTGTGTTTGCGTGATCTCCGCTGGACGCAGCAGCCGTCTCGGAGCTTTCGCCAGGCCGAAATCCAGAATCTTGGCGTGACCTCGCTCCGTGATGAAGATGTTGGCAGGCTTGATGTCGCGGTGAACGATTCCTTTCGCGTGCGCCGCGTCAAGCGCGTCCGCAATCTCGATCGCCGAGAGCGAGCGCGCGTTTCGATTTCCATCGGGCGCCCGCCGATACGATGCTTCAGCGTTGCGCCCTCCATGAACTCCATGGCGATGAAGGCTGCGCCGTGCTGGTCGCCAATTTCGTAAATCGTGCAAATGTTGGGATGATTCAGCGCGGAAGCGGCGTGAGCCTCGCGGCGAAATCGTTCCAGTGCCTGCGGGTCTTGAGCCAGTTCATCCGGCAGGAATTTCAGCGCTACGAATCGACCAAGCTCGGTGTCCTCGGCTTTGTAAACCACGCCCATGCCGCCGCCACCGAGCTTTTCGATCACGCGGTAATGAGAAATTGTTCGGCCGATAAGAGGCTGGGCTTCCGGCATGGCGTGGCGCTCATCTTAGGTTGCGCTCACAGCCAAGTCAACGCGCGACGCCGCATCGTCCGCTCCCTGGTCAGTGAGAGTGGCGCTGGCAAAAAAAGACAGTCGCCATAGGGCGCATCAACGCCGTCGCTCTCGCACTGCTGGGCCTTGGCCTACTGCTGCCCCCCATCGCAGAACTTTTCTGAAGGAATGTGCTTTTTAGCGAGTGAGCCAAGCTCGGATCACCGGGTCCCGCGGAGGTCCTTCCAGGGACCGCCATCTGCGTAGCGTTCGGGATACAGGACCTTCGAACGCGGGTCTTCCGCGGTGTCGAGTTGAAGAACCATCCACTTAGGATACGGAACGCCCGGATCCGACGCCGCGTCCAGGAGCCGGACGTCGTCGTCCGAGAGCCGAAGGTCTACGGCAGCGATGTTATCCTCCAGTTGCTCGACCTTCCGGGCAGCGATGATCACACTGCTGACGGCCGGCCGCCCCAGCACCCACGAGAGCGCCACACGGGCCGGGCTTGCATTATGCCGGCCAGCCACCTCCTTTAGCGCTTCCACCACGCGGTAGCCCATCTCCTTGTCGAAGGGCACGAACGAACCTGCCTCGGCGAATCGCGTCCCGGCTGGAGCGGGGTTGGCGCGGTTGTACTTGCCTGAGAGGAACCCGCCGGCAAGCGGGCTCCAAACCAGGATGCCGATCTTGTAGTACTCGGCGAACGACTGGAATTCGTATTCGAGACCCCGGCCGACGAGGCTGTAGTACATCTGCGCCGTCACGTATTTCTCCAACCCTAGCCGCTCCTGCAACATTACGGCGGTGGCCGCCTGCCATGACATCAAGTTGGAGAGCCCGATATACCGGACCTTCCCCTGGCGCACAAGATCATCAAGCGTTCGCAGCGTCTCCTCCATCGGTGTGTTGCTATCCCATCCATGCACCTGATAAAGATCGATGTAATCGGTCTGCAGCCGCCGTAGACTGCCCTCTACCTCGCGCATGATGTTCACGCGCGTCGCGCCGCTCCGGTTGAAATTCTTCTCGCTCATCGGGAGCCGGACTTTTGTGGCCAGTACGATCTCTTCCCTCACTCCATGCAAGGCATTTCCCACCAGGGTTTCGCTCTCCCCGAGGCTGTACACGTCCGCCGTATCGATGAAGTTGATTCCCCTGTCCAGGGCTACCTTCACCATCCGCGTGGTGTCGTCCTGACCGAGGTTGCCCATGTTCATCCTGCCGCCAAACTGCATCGTGCCAAGCGCCACCTCGCTCACGATGAGTCCGGTATTCCCCAGTTTCCTATACTTCATCCCATACTCCTTCCGCTGCGAACGAAAATTGCGATAGCGACGGAGATCGTAGCCTGAAAATCCTCTTCACGGGACCAAGAATCTCCTGCGCCTAGGATTCGCGACAGAGATGCGCCACTCGGCTGGAACGATCCTGTCAGATGCCGGCGTACCAGGCATAGCCTGATTCTGGTTCCGCGGAGCCGAGACCCTTGCCGAATTTTTTCAGATTGTCGGTAACCGTCAGGTGGGTGATGAATTTTACGCTCTTGTAGCCGAGCTGGCGGGGGACGCGCATGCGCAGCGGGCCACCGTTGCCTACGGGAAGTTCATCGCCATTCATGCCATAGGCTAGGAAAGTCTGTGGGTGCAAGGCGTCGGCCATATCGATGCTATCCCACCAGCCGCGTGCGATCGAGTAATAGACAACGTATCTGGCTTGCGGGAGGATCCCCGCGGCATCCAGGACACGGGAGAGCGGAACGCCGATCCACTCGGCTATGTATGACCAGCCCTCTTCGCACGCGAGTATCGTGATCTGGCTGCGAGACGGGTAGCTCTTCAGCTCGGCCAGCGAAAACGACGCGGGCTTGGCGACCATGCCGTCAACGGTGAGCCGCCAGTCGGCGAATCCTCCAGCCTGAAGACGCTTGAACGCCTCACTCGGCGGCGCCATTTCGTTGGCCAGTGGACGTTTGGAGATCTTGCTCTTCGGGAACTCGCGGGCCAATGAGTGCCGCGTCAGCAGGCGCTGGGAAGCGTAGGTCAACGTTTCGCCGAGACCCCAGATTCCGCCGTGATCGGGCGGGACTAGGCCGTACTTTTGCGCAAGATGCGCGGCTATGCCCAGGCCTGTTACGCCTGCGGCGGCGGCGATTCCTCCTTTGATGAGTTTGCGGCGCGAGAGATTGCTCATGGGCGCTCCTTCTGCGTGGCGGCGCGGCCGGTGATCATTGCGCGCATGCGGCTCTTGAATCCGGCGGCGCATACCATCACGACGTGGACGAGCACGAAGAGTACGAGAGCGATGGAGACGAAGAAGTGAAGCGTGCGCGCGGATTGCTCGCCGCCGAGCAACGTGACGGTGGCCGGAAACGCGGAAACGAAGGCGAGGGACATTGCCAGGCCCGTCCAGATGACTAAGGGAAATAGCACGAAGATTACAATCAGGTAGGCAAGCCGCTGCAGCACGTTATACGACCAGGCCTCTGACGCGCTCGGCCGCTTGAAGCGTAAATGGTTCGCGATATCGCTCCACAACGCGCGCCACGAAAGATCGGCTCCGGCCGGGAACAAGTTTTTCCGAAAATGCCCTGAAAAGACGCCGTAGATTACATAAAGTAAGCCGGTCAATACCGCAATCCAGGCCGCTTGAAAGTGCAGATAGCGGCTCCATCCGTTCTGGTCCGGCAGCACATAGCCGTAGCCGGTGGGCACCAATGCTCTCGAGGAAGGGATCGGTATTCGGAACAGCGGCGTGGTCAATACGTTCCCGGTTTCGCCCCAATAAAAGCGCGGGTGAGAGATCACAATTTCTATTCCGCTGACGAGCAGGGCGAGAAAGCACAGGGTGATGATCCAGTGCGTTATGCGGACCAGGGCGGAGTGACGCGAAGTAACCTTCGTGGCTGGGACGGCCGGCGCAGAACTCGGGATGCGAGCTCCAAGAGTCACCGGCACGGACCCCAATCTCGCCATTCTCAATCTCCTGCTGGGCGTTCCGGCTTGCTTTCCCAGGATAGCCGTCATGCTACCACGCCGCGAGGAATGAAACGGCGCCTCCTCCTCTTCTTGTCATTCTGAGGCCCGCCGCACCGGGCCGAAGAATCTGTGTGACCGCATCTCCGCGCACGCGCCAACTCGAACGCAGTCCTCTTGCCCAAGGCTTCTGTCGCCCGCATTGCATTTGCCTGTGTAGCGCAGGGCCTTCGGCCCTGCTGCCTCTCGGCCCTCTGTCGAGCGCAAGCCCCTCGCCGACGACCCGCCCGGAAGGCTTCTTGCCCCCCCTTCTGCCACAGAAGACAAGGTGAACGACGCTCGGCGCACGGGCAAGAACTTACACACCACGTGCTATAACAGACCAATGCGCCGACACGATTACGCACCCCGGCCCGCGCACATTAAATGGCTCCTCGATTCTGACCCGGCGATCCGTTGGCAGGTCATGAGGGACCTCACCGGCGAAGCCCCCAACTCGATTGCAGCCGAGCGGTCGCGCGTCGCAACCGAAGGCTGGGGAGCGCAGCTTCTCGCCCGCCAATCTCCTGCCGGCCACTGGGGCGGCGGGCCGAAGTGGGACCTTATTACCCTCTTCAGTCTCGTCGTCTTGAAGGACCTCGGTCTCGACCCCGCCAGCAAGCAGGCTCGCAAAATGATCGGCCGCGTTGACAAGCGGCTCGTGTTTAAGCCGCTCAACAACCGGCCTTACCTTCACGGCGAAACCGAGCCCTGCATCAACGGCAGAATCCTCGGCATCGGTTCGTATTTCAAGGAACCGAACGACGCACTGGCCAATCAACTCCTGGGCGAGCAGCTCGAAGATGGCGGCTGGAACTGCGAAGCATGGCCCTTCTTGTCGCCGAAACGTCCCCCCAGCCGGCGCTCTTCGTTCCACACCACCATCTGCGTGCTCGAAGGACTGCTCGACTACGAACGGGCAGGGCGCAAATCGGCGGCCGTCACCAAGGCCCGCAAGAGGGCCGAAAACTATCTGCTCGAGCGCCGCATGTTCCGCTCGCTCCGAACCGGCGAAGTCATCGACAAACGCTGGCTGCGCTTCTCGTTCCCAACGTTTTGGCACTACGACGTCTTGCGCGGCCTCGATTATCTGCGAAATGCAGGAATCAAGCCCGACAGCCGCGTCGGTGACGCCATCGAAGTCGTGATTGAGCGCCGCCACCAGAACGGGCGCTGGCCGCTGAACCTCCTTCATCCCGAACATATTCCATTGGAGATGGAGACCGATGTCGGCGGCGCAAGCCGCTGGAACACACTGCGCGCTCTCCGGGTCCTGCGTTGGTACAACAACTCAACGCGTTAGTTGCGACTTGGGCATGCCCGCGCTATGGCTTGGCCCCAGGAATCTGTAGCTCAGAACGTTGTCGCCGCATCGCATTTGCCTGTGTAGCGCAGGGCCTTTGGCCCTGCGGCGCGTGAGCGTGTAACATGCACATATGTACGCCGGAGGACCCATGGCAAATACACAGATTTTGATAGCTCAGGCCTACTCTGCTTTTAACCAGCGAGACATTGACGGCGCGCTGACGCTCATGAGTGAGAACGTCAGTTGGCCCAAGGCATCGGAAGGCGGTCGTGTGGTTGGCAAGGAAGAGATTCGTGCCTACTGGACCCGTCAGTGGAAGGAGTTTGATCCTCACGTGGAACCGATCGAAGTGATCGACTGCGAAGGGGGCAAGACTGATGTCAAGGTTCACCAACTCGTGAAGAACCTCGGTGGTGACGTTCTTTCAGATGGCGAGGTGTGGCACGTTTATACCATCGCGAACGGTCTCATCGAACGAATGGATCTCAAGGAAAGCGACGCAAGCTCCGACCCTGCCCCATCTGCAGCATTTTCCAGGCACTAGCATGCGGCGACACACTTGCCGCCTACCCTTATCGGGCGCCAGTGCTGATGCGCGTCTCCACTTTGCGGCTCGCGAGGAGCGGATCAGTACCGTGAAGTCGGCTTTTGTGGAGTCATCCTCAAAAAGGAGCCTGGACTCCCCAGAAGTCCTCTTGTGGGAAGTTCGAAGTTGTGTTGGGAGCCTGCCGCCGATCATGGCCGAGTGACGGGCCACTCGGAAGCAATTCACATGAACGGTCAAGCGGTTACCGGTCGAAGTATCCCTTGGCTCACCAATCGCACTCTGCAAGTTTCCTCACGAACCCAGGAGTCTGTAGCCCAGGGCGTGTCGCCGCATTGCATTTGCCTGTGTAGCGCAGGGCCTTCGGCCCTGCGGCCTTTCTGCCCTCCTCTGCGGGAGGACTAGCCCTCGCCGCTTTTG
>CAWDNN010000016.1:0-177208 GCA_963803675.1 uncultured Acidobacteriota bacterium
GTATGTGGTCTCCGTGACCGCCACGGCCGTCGACGAGATTCAGCGGTCAATTCTATAAGCCCAAATCCCATTTATGCGGCACACCTCGAACAGTAGGTCCTGTTCCGGTTCATTAATCTCGATACCTCGAATCCTAAAGTGCTCCCTGACGGGTATCTTTCGCTTCACATCAACATTCAAGGTACCAGGGAACAGCTTTTCCCCGGCGCCCCTTTTGAACGCTTCGGGAAACTTGGTCATTCGCCGCCGAAAGTCCCCCACCCCTCCAACTTTATCAACGCGTCCTTGCAGGAGCATCATGATGTCTCCCCATTCTTTGCATCAGGCTCGTTTCTTTCAAGCATCGCCGCTATAGAGACTTCTCCCTTCCAAGCATGTGCTAGATTCCCGCCGCGCAACGCAGCCCAGTATCTCCTGCTGGAATTTCTATTTGATTTCAGCTGGAGGGTCACTCGGTGGATTGCTGCCCATTTCTTAATCCTACCGCTTGCCATTTGCACTTGTCGCGCCGTAGGTGAGCCGATGCACACTCGAACCGGACGACCGCTATTGTTGCGGTTTTTCAAGGGTGGCATTAACGGTCAGCGTTGCGCCGGATGCAACCGTCAGAGTCCGCTGCCAGGGGCTAAATCCGGTCTTCTGAATCACGATTGTGTGATCCCCTGGTTGAACTTTGAGCGTGGAGGGAGCATCGCCGACGTATTTTCCGTCAACGGATATTTCGGCCCCGTCGGGGCTTGCCCAAACGTCACCACCGATAATGCGTCGTCAACGCCGCGAGTAGGTACGGCTTGCTCGCCCGACACCTGGTTAGAAACCGCATCGTTCGCAGCCGTATTGTTTCCGCGATCCTGACGCCGAACTTCGCAGGTTCTAGCCGAGTATCTCCATTCGTGAAGGCTGTAATCTCAGTTCCCTCGGGGATTGTGATGTCTTTGCCGTGCATGAAGAGAAAGAATGGAGCTGCGGGCCAGACGACCAAGCTCGTTGCTACGATTCCCACTGTCATTCCGGCGGTGTGACTCCCGCCTTTGGCCTCCTTGACAGCTCGAAGGGCCGCCTTGTTCGTATCCGCCATCCGAGCATAGTCAATATTGATATCTAGCTTGCCGCCGCGTCCCATTCTCTTTTTGGGCTCTGCCGTAGTTACGCTGCCAATAGCCAAGGCACCCTTCGAAATGACAACTACGCCGTCAACCGTGATGTCTTCAAGCACTTCGAAGTTGATTTCGTCACCGACGTGGGCATCTGCCGAGGAAATCGTTTGGGCAAGTTTCAGCTTGACCGGCGTTCCATCCTGCAGCGTGAATGGTCCAGCCGCGACAATCGTTCGGAGCGAAACTTGCGTGATCGGCGGCCCGGACGGCGGGCGGGACTGTGCCGGCTCGGGTCGTATATCCGTATTTTGAACCGGACTAACAGAAGGAGACACATCCATCTGCCCTGACGGGGCCGACTGTTGCGCCGCCGTCGCCGAGTTGTCTCGTGAGACGAGGCTTGCATATACGTAGCCGACTTTGCCGTCGTTCGTTTCTATCTTAACGAATATTTCACCATCGATCAGGATCCTGAAGCGCGCACCACACGTTAGAGAAGTCACTACGTCTGGGTTATTGGCCGCCTTCGCCAGTACGTCCGTACTTCCAGGATGGCTTTGACAGTTGATGTACCCAAGTTCATCCGCTCGGACAGCGGACGCCACAAGAACGCAGCCACCAAGCATCACCAACCAACGATTGCCTAGCATCGAGTCCTCCAGCCCCGTTCGATCTGCGGAGCGCCTAAACGGTTATGGAGCGCAAGCCTGCGATGCCAAATGGTACGACCGCCTGTTTTGTCTTAATGGTAACTGTACGAGAAGAATGAATGAACGTTACTGCGCCTTACGGCGCGCTCATCCACGGACCGAGAGCGTTACCACATTTACTCGTTTTCATTGCGGCGTGAAATAGCTGTCGTAGATTTTCTTCTGTAATTCGTTCGGATTGTCCATGGGTTTCAGCGTGTAAGTAATGGTTGGGTCCGTCGCGGACGTCACCGAAATCATTCTGTTGCTTCGCGAAACGGGTGACGGTAAGATCGAACTTGTCTCCGGGATGGCGCGCCGCCAGCGCCGCATCAAACGCTTTCCGGTCTACCGCGTTTCCATCGAGAGCGGTGATCACGTCTCCGCGGTCCAGCCCGTCTTTTTCCGCAGGGCTTCCCGGGATGATGTTGGTGATGAGCGCATGTCCGGAAGAATCGGTATCCAGCGTAGCGCCCAGCCAAGCCGCGTTCGACGTGTGCCCTTCGATGTGGATGCCGGCATAGGCAAGATCCCGATCGTAAGGCGGCAGGTCTTTGCCCGTAACGTAGTGGGCGAAAAAGTCGGTCATGTCCATTCCCGCGATTTCGGAAGCTGCGCGGACCGCGTCGCCGGGTTCGAATCCAGGCTTGGGCAGCGCGTAGCGCTGATACATCAGCCGCATCCAATCGTCGAGCGACTTGCGATTCTGGGTGGCGTGCCGGATTTCCAGGTCGAGCAGCAGGCCGATCACATTTCCGCCGTCATAGTAGGAGTAGTTCGTGTTGCCGAGATTGGTGGAATAGGCGCCGCCTCCGAATCCGCCACCACCGCCGCCGAACCACGTGTCCCAACTCGTATCGGCGATGCTGCGTTCCTTGCGGCCGGGCGACTGTTCGAGCGCGGTGATCACGCGGCCCATGTGATCCAGATAATCCTGTGGCGAGAAGATGCCGGTGCGAGCGAGCGCCACCGCGGCGTAATAATCCGTGATGCCCTCGGAAATCCAAAGCGAAGGCGTGTGCACCATTTGCGTGTAATCAAACGGCCCGAGTTCGCGCGGACGCAGGCGCTTGACATTCCACGCGTGAAAGAATTCGTGCGCGGCGACGTCCAGCGTGTTCTGGTAAGTGTTCAGGATGAAGTGGCGATTGGTCGGGCGCCGGTCATCGAGCTCGTTGAAGCATCCGATGCTGGTGGAGTTCAGATGCTCGAGGCCCCCGCACGTGCCGCGCCACGGGCCGTTGATGTGGATGATGAAGTAGTAGTCGGAAAATGGAGCGGGAGTTTTTCCGCCGACGACCGGAGCAAGCACAGGCACGATTCCTTTTTCGATCACCCTCTGCATGCCCTGGAGAAATTCGGGAAACTCATCGCTGCCCAATTCGTCGTGAACGATCACGTGATACGTGGTGCCCAGCGCGGTGAAATCTCGCTCGACGAAATTGCCGAGCTTCGATCGGAGCATCGGCAAACCAGTCGTAATCATCAGCGGCATACATATTCTCGCCGGTCTTTTCTCATGCCCGTCGCGATTTTCCAGTCGGAGGGCAGCGAAGCCGTGTCGATCTTTAACTGCGTTGGCCGGGTTTTCCGTCGACCACGTACATCCAAATCGCCGGTCCTTGCAGAGCGGCATGTTGTTCGTTGTAAGTCGCGCCGTGGCCATTTGCATAAATCTGGTAATCGGACGATGACGCTTGCCGCGCCGTGCAATTCGATTTGCCACGTCTGGCTGTCCGTCTTGCGCCAATCGAGCGCATGGCCGGCGGAATCCGTCGCGCCGAAGCGCTGCACATCCTCGGCGAAATTCTGGATGCCATAGCCGCCCGGAGTCCAATCGGGGATCGCAAATCGGACCTGTTTTCCGTCAAGCCCGCCGGCGTGAATCGTGATGTCCAACAGGTGAGTGTTGGGATGCTCAAAGCTGAGTTCATAGCGGACCGGCTCGGCCGCAGCCGCACCCGTCGCGAGCAGCAACGTCAACGCGAAAAACCCGGCGACCTGTTTCCAAAGGGAAATCCTCATCGTGGTACTCTTTCTCGCATCGCATCGGTCGCGCCGCGGCCGCTTAGTCTGGCGAAATGATTGGTGCCGGAGGAGCGACTTGAACCCCACGGGCCAATTCTATTGAATTGTTACCGGGGGCTAAGGGCCTTGACGCCCGAGCCCCGAATCTTCCGTGTCTGTCGCGATCGCGGGTTTTTTCTCTCGGTAGGCACAAACTTCTTTGAGTCTCTTCGCGCGATGTGACGCGCCAATTGTGTTTCTGATCGGATAGCCGCCTGCACCATATAAGCTGATCGATTTAGACCGGCAGAGCGTGCCAGATGGTCAATCCTTTCAAGCTGGCTCTCCCGCGCGGTCACATTGACTCGAACCGTCCGCTCCAAACGGGCGGGGACAAGGAACGCCACGGCGGCGTGCATGGCGGGGTCGTTGACGACATCATCGACCGTCGAGGGTTCTGGAATTCTCTCACTGTCCTCGATCATCCCTGCGATGTGAAGGCTGAGAGCCTCTGCAGCCCTGCGCCGTGCTTCTTCCAGAGTTCTACCAGCGGTGATGCAGCCGGGGAAGTCAGGGAAGCTGACCCCAAAGTCGGAGCCATGGTCTTTATGAAGATATGCGATGTAATCCATACTTACCTCAGTTTGATGCCCGCTTGCCGCTCTATACTTTTTAGAGTACCTATCGGAAAGTGCCTCTTGGGCAAGAAGACCGAAATCGCTGGAAGCCCATGAGACATTGGTGCCGGAGGAGGGACTTGAACCCCCACAACCTTGCGGTTACGAGATTTTGAGTCTCGCGCGTCTGCCAGTTCCGCCACTCCGGCGTGGGTACCCATTTTAGCCACAACCGTTCTGCGGCGCTAGTGGTTGTGTAGCGCGGTCTTTAGGCCGCCACCATTTTACTGAGCTTAGCCGCGCTCGCGATCGGAAATGACAGCGGTTTCGGCCGGTTTCATCGCGGACGATTTCAAGCAACTGGCGACGTTCGCCGATCTCTGGCCAGAGGTCCAAAAGGCGGAAAAAGAAACTGCGGCGAAAATGCAGGTTTTCCTATCGCTCCGTCGCGTAGGGAAAAAGCCGATCACCAGGAAGCGCGTGATTCACTGCAAAGGATGGTTCACCCGCACTTACAGGCGACTCGGACAGCACAAATGCAGAAATCGTGTGAAGGTCTACGGTCTGCGCTGCGAAAAGTGCGAAGGAATGCACCGTTTTTCCATCTCAGACGCGAAGGAGAGAATGAAGCGTAAGCCCGCACGAAAATGGTCACGGGAAGAGCTGCTGTCCTCCGTCAAGCTAGGCAGCGCGGACGCTCGCCTGACAACTCCCTCGGGGCATTCTGGCGTGGTAAAATGGCTCAGCGATGGCTAGTTGCATTTATTGTCCGGATGAGAATTTCCGCGAAGAGCACCCGCTTCCAGCAGGTCTGGGCAAATTCAAGGACTATGTGACTCTGGACGACCGCATTTGCCAAACTTGTAATGGCAAGTGCGGCTGTTTGGATGAGCAGCTTTGCCGGAGCGGTCCCGAAGCGTTCTTCCGTATATTCCTAGGGATAAAAGGCCGAAAGAACCACGAGAAGGTCAAGTCCTTCTATCGAGGCAGTGCTGGCGGCAGTCCGTTGGAAATGCTCGGCACGAATCAAGATACCGGCGCCAACGTTCTTTTGGAATTAGTGAGCGACACTGAGGTTCGCGAACTCAGGTGTTTGCAACTGTTCACCGACGATAGCTCGCCCGCTCGCATAATCAGAATCAAGGACGGCATGGCCCCCGCCGAATTTCGGAAAGAGTTCGACAAATTTGGAATCAAGCGATTTGCCAAAGCCATGGCATATGCTGCCCCCGACGAGCGTGAATGGGTGGAGTCACTGATAGGAACGATGACATGCGAGCGAAGAGACGAGTGGCGTGCCCCTTCGACCGGACCAACCGTATATGGCCCGTCGGTCATTAAGTTCGAAATGACCAGCAGGTATTTTCGCGAGATTGCAAAAATCGGATTTCACTACTTTCTTACGAGGATGCCGCATTTTCGAGGAGACGAGGCCTGCTTCACAGATATTCGAAATTTCATTGTGACGGACCGTTGTCCAGTGACGGAGTGCAGGCGATTTGTCACTTATCGCGCTGAGCATTTGGCCTGGCAACTCCAGGGCGGCGCATCGCCGTCTGCTTGGGGTCACTTCCTGTGTGCCGAGGCTGACTACCTGAATCTCACCGCGAGCGTCGAACTCTTTGCGGGGCCGGGTAAACGACCGCTTTCGTATGTAGTGCATCTGGGGAAGAATCCCTCGCGATTGGATTACGGAGAAGCATATGGAGATTTTTTCGCGTACCTTCCGAAGGAAGAGCGTGGCGTATTCGATGGTGTTCGCTCGCCGATGACAGTGCTTGCCGCGCGCCCGGAAGTCAGAATCCCTATTTTGCCGCGGCCGGTGCTCGACCTGAGCATTTTCCTTCTGTGAATACAAGCTATGGATAAACTATGGCTTTTCGAGTGCAACGGAGCACAACTTTGAGGTTGTCGGACGTTGGCTTCCGCTGGTCTCCGTGTAACTAAATCAATGGCTTATAAGCATCTTATGATTCGCGGACACTTGCGTATCGGGCTTGAACAGATTTTGAGTCTCGCGCGTCTGCCAGTTCCGCCACTCCGGCGTGTTGAAGCTCTTGCGGATCGCTTCGGTGCTTCCTGCCAGGCAGCCTGGCCGCCGCCATCTGCACCAGAGCAATGCGTGAGGATATCACGAACCTCGCGCCTTCGGACACTTCAGCAATGGCGATAGCAAGTCTCGCCTTCTTCGCCAGCGCGCTCCGCCGCCATTGCAAGATGACTCCTCGCGCACTATCATACCGGCTGGCCCTTCCCGAGCTTGAGGCGCAATCCGGATGCGAAGATTCTCTCCCCTTCCAAACGGCGCATGCATTGCCGCCGATTCGTTTGCCGCGCAGGCCGAATTTGAAAGAGCGTTCCATCCGCTGCTTGCGCCGCCAACGCTGCGCTGCGAATCCCAGCGGCAGTTCGCGTCCGCAATAACGATTTCCGAAGCACGACATTCACGATCTGAAGGAGAAAACTGACATGGCGACCGCGACGTCTCCCGTCCAACTGAACGACAAAGTATCGCGCTATATCTCGAAGTCACAAAAGATGCTCATCAACGGCAAATGGGTCGAAGCCGCCTCCGGCAAAACCTTTCCGACCTACAATCCCGCCACCGGCGAAGTGCTTTCGCCAGGTCGCGGAAGGCGATCGCGAAGACATGAATCGCGCGGTGCAGGCGGCGCGCGCCGCGTTCGATAGCGGCCCGTGGTCCAAGATCACGCCTCCGAGCGCGGGCGCATGATCTGGAAGCTCGGCGACTTGATCGAGAAGCATCTCGAAGAATTCGCGCAGCTCGAATCGCTGGACAACGGCAAGCCGCTGAAGGTGGCGCGCGTCGCAGACGTGCCGCTCGCCGCGGACCTGTTCCGCTACATGGCGGGCTGGGCCACCAAGATCGAAGGCAACACGATTCCGATTTCGGCGGGCGGCGGAAAGCGCAATATTTTCGCCTACACGCTGCGCGAGCCGGTGGGCGTGGTCGGGCAAATCATTCCGTGGAATTTCCCGCTGCTGATGGCGGCGTGGAAGCTCGGTCCCGCGCTCGCGACGGGCTGCACGGTCGTGCTCAAGCCCGCGGAGCAAACTCCGCTGACGGCGCTGCGGCTTGGCGAATTGATTCAGGAGGCGGGCATTCCCGATGGCGTGGTGAATATCGTTCCGGGTTACGGCGAAACGGCCGGCGCGGCGCTGGCCGCGCACCGCGATGTGGACAAGGTCGCGTTCACGGGTTCGACGGAAGTGGGCAAGCTGATCCTGCAGGCCGCCGCCGGAAACCTGAAGAAGGTCTCGCTCGAACTGGGCGGCAAGTCGCCCAACATCGTGCTCGACGACGCGGACTTGAAGCCGACGATCCCCGGCGCGGCCAGCGCGATTTTCTTCAACCACGGCCAGTGCTGCTGCGCGGGCTCGCGGCTCTTCGTCGAGAAGCGACATTTTCGACAAGGTCGTCGAGGGCGTGGCGCAAGCGCGCCAAGCAAGATTCGCGTCGGCCCAGGAATCGATCCTTCGACCGACATGGGGCCGCTGGTCTCCGAAGAGCAGCTCAATCGCGTGTGCGGCTATCTCGAATCGGGGTTGTCCGAAGGCGCGAAGGCGGTCACCGGCGGCGCGCGCGAAGGCAGACAAGGGCTATTTCGTCAAGCCCACGGTGCTGGTGAATACCAACGAAAAGATGAAAGTGGTGCGGGAGGAGATTTTCGGGCCGGTGGTGACGGCGATTCCCTTCCGCGACGTGGAAGAAATCGCCGCGAAGGCCAACGATACGATCTACGGTCTCGCGGCGGGCGTCTGGACGCGCGACATCCAGAAGGCGCACTCGCATCGCGTCCCAGCTTCGCGCCGGCACCGTGTGGATCAACTGCTACAACGTGTTTGACGCCGCGCTTCCCTTCGGCGGCTACAAGCAATCGGGCTGGGGCCGCGAAATGGGCCACGAAGTTCTAGAGGCCTACACGGAAGTTAAATCGGTCTGCACGCCGATCTAGTGCGACCGTACGGCGAGGCGGTTGCCACTTTTGGTAACCGCCGCGGCCGCGTAGGCGCTTGTTCACGGGGCCTCTGCGTGGGCGAATCGCGCGAATTAAATAGCAACTGTCTCCTCGCGAGATGTATCAAACTGAATAGGGTGGCCCCAGATCCCTGGGGCCGTCCGCTGCAAGTGGCGGAGGAATCAAATGCGTAAGCCTGCCTGTTCTAAAGCCCTTTTCTCGATTCTCGCGTTTGCTGCTCTTGCGTTGGCTCCCATCCCCGTCCTTGCGCAACACGGTGGCGGTGGTCATGGCGGCGGTGGGTCACATGGCGGCGGAGGCGGCGGATTCCATGGCGGCGGTGGTTCCTCCTATTCTCGCGGCGGCTACGGCGGCGGAGGGTCTGCGTATCGCGGCGGTGGTGGCTCTACATACTCTCGCGGTGGTTCCTCTGCATATTCGCGCGGCGGCCAGTACGGTTATCGTGGCGGAGGTTCCTCCTATTCTCGCGGGGGCTATGGCGGAGTCGGCTCTGCATATCGAGGTAGTGCCTCCGCATATTCTCGCGGCGGTGGCAGTTCGTATGGTTACGGTGGCCGTAGCTACGGCAGTAGCGCGGGCCATGACGGCGCCTGGCATTCGTTTGGAAACTCCGGCAATGGCGCCCGATCAAATGCGACGCGGAGCTTCGCGGGCGCTGGCGCGTCCTCGGCAGGCCGTAACTTTGGCCGCAGCGTAGCCAATGACGGCGCTTGGCACTCATTCGGAAACTCCAGCAACAGGACCGGATCAACTGCGGCGCGCACCTTCGGAAATGGCGGCGCGTCTTCGGCGGTCCGTAGTTCTGGCGGCGGAGCAGCGAACGACGGCGCTTCGCACTCATTCGGAAACTCCAGCAATGGCGCCAGATCAACTGCGGCGCGCAACTTCGGCAATACCGGGACCTCCTCCTCGACAGCCCGCGCTTCTGCAGCCACCACGTCCAGATTGGCCACCGGCTTTGGCGGTTCCAGGCTTGGAAACTCCACGTCTGGCAACTTCGGCCTGAGCGGTTCGCGCTTCGGAGCGAACGCCACAAGATTCGGAGGCTCTGCATCCTCCACGTCGAACTTTGGCGGCTCGAGATTCGGCAGCTCTCCAGGTCTGGGCGGATCACGCCGGAACGCCGGAGGTTTCGGTGGTGGAAACGGTGCGTTTGGCGGAGCTTGGCGCGGCGGCAATTATGGCGGCCTGGGCTGGGGCAATAGATGGGGTGGCGGCCTTGGCTGGGGCGGCTTTGGCTGGGGCTTTGGTCTTGGCTTCGGCTGGGGCGGGTTCGGTCTGGGTCGGGGCGGCTGGGGTTGGGGACCCGGCTGGTGGGGCATTGGATACGACCCATGGTATTACCCGTGGTCCGACCCTTGGGATCCCTTTGCCGGCTATTACGATCCTGGCTATTTGTACCCGGGCATCAACTAACAACGCGCGTTGCGATCCCGCTGCGTCTCCGCTGCGACCTCTTTCGGCGAACGCGAATGGATGGATTACATCGTTCCCGTTGTCTGCCGCCACGCGCGGCACCAGACGCAGTCGCGCCGGTTGTCTAGCGTAAAGTTGGAAGTGGCGTTCACGGCCGTTCCGAACAAGTAAGATCGGCACGGTTCACGACTGTTTTGCCCTCTTCGGTCTCCTTGCTTCTCTGCCTGCCTACTTCCTTGCCTCGTTTCGCTTGTCTTGCCGGGCCGGAAAGTAGAGAATCCCGGCGGCCATTCCGCCGCTATGAACAGTCTTCTCCAAGTCATCCCGAAACAGGGAGCGCAGATCCTGTTGGTGCTGTTTCTTGCGTTCCTGATTGGACTCGAGCGCGAGGAGCACAAGACCGCCGCCGATCAATATGGCTTTGGCGGCGTGAGAACATTTCCGCTGATCGCCCTGTTGGGCTATGCGCTGATGCTGCTCTCGGGCGGCAATTTGATGCTGCCGGGGATTGGCCTCGCGGTCGTCGGCGCGTTTCTATGGCTTTCCTACCAGCACAAGCTCCAGCGCGCAGCGCTGGCGGGCATGACGAGCGAAATCTCCGGCCTGGTAACGTATGCAATCGGCGCGCTCGTCTACCGCGAAGAGTATTGGATCGCGACAACCCTTACCGTGATCGCGGTGGTGCTGCTCGAGCTCAAGAAGGCGCTGGAAAATCTCACGGAACGCGTACCGGGCGAAGAAATCCTGACGTTCGCAAAATTCCTTTTGCTCACCGCGGTAATTTTGCCGGTGGTGCCGAACCGCACCTTTGGCAGCTTTAGCTTTAACCCGTTCAAGGCCTGGCTGGTCGTTGTTGCCGTCAGCGCCATTTCCTACGGCAGCTACCTGCTCCAAAAGGCTACCGGTGGCCGCGGCGGGGTGCTGCTCGCGGCGCTGCTCGGCGGAGCCTATTCCTCCACGATCACAACCGTGGTGCTGGCGAAGCGCTCGAGGGGCGAATCACAGCCGCATCTTTATGCGGGCTCGACGCTAGTTGCCTCCGGAGTGATGTACTTGCGGCTCGTCGCGCTGATCGCGCTTTTCAATCACGCGCTGCTGATGCGTGTGCTCTGGCCGTTTCTTTTGCTCGCCGCGGTGGCGACGCTGGGCGGCTGGGTGTGGGCGCGCCTGCCGGACGAGAAACCTGACGGGCCGGTTCCGCCTCCTTCGCAGACGAACCCTCTGGAACTGCGTTCAGCACTGATCTTCGGAGTGCTCTTTGTTGCTGTGCTGTACGTGACGCACCTTGTTCTGGTTTATCTGGGCCATGCTGGACTCTACGCGCTCGCCGCGGTGATGGGCATGACGGACGTGGACCCGTTCATCCTCGGCCTGACGCAATCGGCGGGGACATTGACGCCCGTGGCGCTCGCGTCGGCCGGAATTATCATCGCCACCGCAACAAACAATCTCGCCAAGGGCCTCTATTTTTATGGATTTGCCGACCGCCGCACGGGGCTGCAAACGCTCGCATTGCTCGTCGCGCTGACGCTGCTGGGATTCGTGCCGCTGATTTGGTGAAGTGTGCTGTGTTCGAAATTTGCGAGCCAAGGACACCCCCCACAATATGTGTAAATGCGGCAGCCAAAGGGGTTACAACACAGGACATGCGCAACGTTTAGTTAACAAAGGAGATGCAGAACTGCAATTCGTGCACGTCGTACTCGCATCGTTGAAAACATGGAAGTTATGCGATCACATCGTACCGAAAAAGCACGCGACGTGAGGCGACTTGCTCGATCATCATGCACGGTGGCGCGCTCGAATGGGTTCTGCTCGAGGCATGCAATTCGCCGCTTTGCCGGTTTACGCGAAATGGAGCGAAAGCGCTGGGTGCTAAGGAGCGAACCTGGCCTTATACCTTGCAACGCAAACAGTTCTGCGATAAGCAGAGACCGCACGGCGGCAATTCTAAAGGAAGTGACGGGAGGATGGGTGTGACCAATACGCGGCGGAGTGCAGGTAATGGGAGTGGCGCGGAGAAGCGTTCGAGAAATCCTGGTTCGACGAGGATGCTTGGCGGAGAAACGCAGAGCAAAGCCCTGTCTATTCTGGCGCTGCTTTCGCTGGCGGTGCTGGGGGTAACACTGGTGGCTATGGCCGGGCCCGGCGACAACAAGACCGCTGCAAACGGCAAGAAGACAAATGCGAAGGCTGCGGCCGCGCCGCAGCCGCTCGACGAGGAGTACACGGCAAAGATCAAGGAATACACCACGGAGAAGTATTTCACGACCGAGTTGGTGGATCATCTGCCGGCGTCGGCGACGGTTCCCTCCCCCGAGAAAGTGCTCGGATACGTGATCGGAGCGCCCAACAAGCTGACCTACTCGAAAGATATCTATCGCTACTATCGCGCGCTTGCCGCAGCCACGCCACGCGTAAAGGTTTTCACCACCGGCAAGACCGAAGAAGGGCGCGAGTTTATGCTGGTGGCCGTCAGCGACGACGCGAACATCAAGAATCTGGATCGCCTGAAGGATATCACCGCGAAGCTGGCCGACCCGCGCAAGACCAACGATGCCGAGGCGGACAAACTGATCGGCGAAGGCAAGCCATTCTACTGGCTGGTCGGCTCGATCCACTCGCCGGAAACCGGCTCGCCGGAGATGCTCATGGAACTGGCGTACCGGCTCGCGGTGGAAAATTCTCCGCTGATCGAAAACATCCGCAAGAATTCCGTAGTGCTGATCACACCGGTGCTGGAAGTGGATGGACGCGACCGCGAAGTGGACGTCTACAACTACACGAAAGCCAACCCTGAGAAACCCGCACCCAACCTGATCTACTGGGGCCACTACGTCCAGCACGACAACAACCGCGACGCGATTGACATGGCGCTGGCGCTCTCGAAGGAGCAACTCAAGACGATGTTCGATTGGCACGCGACCGTGGTGCACGATCTGCACGAGTCCATTCCATTTCTCTACACAATCGACGGGCACAGGACCCTACAACGCGTGGTTCGATCCGATCGTGGTGAGCGAATGGCAGAAAATGGCCTATCACGAAATCGAAAATTTTACTGCCCGCGGAGTGCCCGGCGTGTGGACGCACGGCTTCTTCGACGGCTGGGCACCGAATTACATGCTCATGATCGCCAACGGGCACAATGCCGTCGGCCGCTTCTACGAAACATTTGGCAACGGCGGCGCGGACACGAAGGAGCGCACGCTTTCGGCCTCGGACACTTCGCTCCAGTGGTATCGCGCAAATCCGCCGTTGCCGAAGGTGAACTGGTCCATGCGCGACAACACGAATTACGAAGAGAGCGGCGTGCTCTTCGCGATGGACTTCACGGCGACGAATGCCGCCGATTTTCTGCACAACTTCTATTTGAAGAGCAAGCGCAGCGTGGAGAAGCCCGTCAACGAAGGTCCGGCAGCGTGGGCGATCCTGAATGACGGACAGCGCCCGGCCTTAGCCGCGCAGCTTGCGCGGCTGATGCAATCACAAGGCTCGGAAATAGACCGGCTGGATCAGGCCGTCACGGTGAGCGAGCCCGCACCTACCGGTGATGGCGCAGGGGGCGGCCGTGGTCCCGGCGGCGGGCGCGGAGGACGCGGCGGCGCAGCGGCATCGAAGGCGCCCCGGCAGAAGGCGAAGGCAGTGGCGCTCCGCCAGCGGCGCCCGGCAAGCAGCCGGTGAACATTCCCGCGGGAAGCTACATCATCCGCATGGACCAGCCTTACAGCCGCATCACAGACATGCTGCTCGACACGCAGTATTACAACGTGCATGACCCTTCGCCCTACGACGATACCGGATGGACGCTCGGCCCGCTGCGCAACGTGAAGACGCAGCGCATCACCGACCCCTCCATTCTAAAGGCGCCGATGACGCTGATTACGAGCGAAGTACAAGCACCGGGAAGCGTAGCAGGAAGCGGATCGAAGTATTACCTGATCAACGCGAATGCCGAGCCGGAATTGGCCACGCTGCGCTTCGAGCTGAAGGACGCGAAGATCAATGCTGCCGAAGCCCCATTTGACGCGGGCGGCAAACACTACAACGCCGGGACGTTCATCATCGCGAGCGTGGGAAATCCGGGTGATTTGAAATCACGCCTGGATACGGCCTCGCGCGCACTTGGTATCCACGCGGACTCGACGGACGCGGAGGTTTCCGTGGCGCAGCACGCTCTGGGCGTTCCGCGCATCGCCATCGTGCATACCTGGCAGACCACGCAGCAGGAAGGGTGGTTCCGGCTGGCGTTTGAAGAGATGAAGGTGCCGTACACCTACATTGACGTGCACACGATTCGCGACACCGCCAATCTCCGGGACAAGTTTGACGTGATCATCTTTCCGCCCGCGGGGTTCAACGCTTCGGCGCTGATCCACGGCATTCCGAAACGAATGGACGCGAACGGCAACGATATAGGCGGTCCGATTCCCTGGAAGAAGACGGACTCGACGCCTAATATCGGCAACATGGACTCGACCGATGATATGCGCGGCGGTATCGAGTTTGAAGGCGTATCGCACTTGCAGAAATTTCTTGATGACGGCGGCCTATTCATACCGATCACGGCCTCGTCTGCTTTGCCCATTGAGACCGGCATCACGTCCGGCATTTCGATCGCGCAGACTCCGCAGTTGCAGGTTCGCGGGTCGGTGGTGAATGCGCGACGTTGAAGATAAGCTCAGCCCGATCGCTTACGGCTATGACGACCGCCTGGGAGTGTATTTCAATAGCGCACCGGTTTTTCGCGTATCGCTGGCGGGAGGAGGGTTTGGCGGAGGCGGAGGGCGTGGCGAGGGAGGCGAAGGGCGTCCCAGTGGCCGCGGCTCTGCAACGGATCAGGGCGTTCCGCAAGGCCGGCCGTGGGATCCGCCGGCGCCGGAACCGCATCGCACGCGCGCCGAGCAAGAGCTGTACGTGAATCCGGAGTTTCCGCGGTCCGCAATTCCCCCGCCGAGATGTGGCCGCGCGTGGTGCTGCGTTTTGCACCCGCGTCAAGCTCTCTGGGTAAGCGGGATGCTCGATGGGGGGCAGGCACTTGCCGGAAGCTCCCGCTGTTGTGGACATCCCGGTTGGCCGCGGACACGTGGTTTTCTTTGCGAACAATCCGATGTGGCGGCAGGAGACGAAGGGCAGTTTCATGCTGGTGCTCAACGCCGCGCTCAACTACGACCATCTCGGCGCAGGCCGCAAAACTCCCGCGCTGCCAAAGGCTCCGGCTGCCGGCGACGCGATGGAGCCGATGCCGGGGCACTCGTCGCATTGACGAATGCGCACGCGAATAGGACTGAATTGCAAAGGCCGGGCTTCTTGCTCGGCCTTTGATTTTTGCGCGAGATGAATCGAACTCATGCCTCAAGGTCAAATGATGAATTCCGAAGCGAGCGCGACAGATCGAGTGGGTTCCCCGACGGTAGGTTGGCGGGCGGGCTTCTGGAGCTTGATCGTCACGCAATTTCAGGGCGCCTTCAGCGACAACACTCTGAAGAACCTGGTGATCTACCTAATCCTGGGGATGAGCCTCCCGCACGAGTTGCGCAATCGAATGATTTCGTTTGTCGGGATTATTTTCGCGGTGCCGTTTATCTTGTTTTCGATGACCGGCGGGTATCTGGCCGATCGCTACAGCAAGCGCAGCGTGACGATCGGGACAAAGTACCTGGAAATTGCCGTCATGGTGCTGGCCCTGGCGGGCCTGGCGTTTTCGAAGCTTCCCATTCAGTTCGCCGCGATTTTCTTGATCTGCACGCAGGCGGCGCTTTTTGGGGCCTCAAAGTACGGATTGCTGCCGGAATTGCTTCCAACGGAGGAACTTTCCTGGGGGAACGGAATCATTGAACTCGGCACGTTCCTGGCGTCCATCACCGGCACCATGGCCGGAGCATTTCTTTCGCAAACATTTGGCGGGAGGCAGCAATGGTCGGGCTTCATCTTATTGGCGATTTCGGTTTTGGGCTTGGCAACCAGCTACACAATCACGCGCGTGCCGGCCGCGGCGCCGGACAAGCGTTACCGCCTAAACTTTGTAGCGGACGTGTGGGCGCAGGTCGGCGAGATGCGGCGCGACCGATTGCTGGCCCTGGCCGTGATCGGTAACACATATTTCTGGTATTTGGGCGCGCTGGTGCTGCTGGTGGTGGTTGTGTACGGGACGGACGTGCTGGGGCTCACGCAGGTGCGCACGAGCTATCTGCAGGCGGCGCTGGCGTTGGGAATCGGCGTGGGAAGCCTGGTCGCCGGGTATGCTTCGGGACCCGAAATCGAATACGGGCTGGTGCCGCTGGGCGCGCTAGGCATGGCCGCGTTTTCCGCGGGTCTGGCGCTGCCGGGACTGCATTTTGTGGGTGCCCTGACCCTGCTTGCGCTGCTGGGATTCTCGGCGGGATTTTTCGCGGTGCCGGTAAACGCACTGATTCAGAAGAGGCCCGCCAAGGACCGGCGGGGCGCCGTGATCGCAGCGGCGAACCTCATCTCCTGGATCGGGATCGGGTTAGCTTCAGCGGCATACTACGCGGCCTCGGAGTGGCTTTACCTGAGTCCGCGCGGAATCCTTGCCACTTCGGCGGCGACGACATTGATGGCTGCGGCGCTGATCGTGCTATTGCAGCCGGATTCACTGCAGAGAATGTGGAGATGGATGACGGGGACGCGGGGCGTGGCCGGCGCGCATGCGAGCTAGTGATGCGCCCGCTTCGAGCACCACGCTTCCAGACGCGTACAAGGTGTCGCAGTGCAGTAGGTCGACCAGCGTTCCAGCCTGATCCTGCAGGCGTTCGTTCTCACGCGAGCGGTAGCCGTGCGCATATGGCTCGCTCACTGTGCCCCTTGCTTGCTAGCGGCCGAATATAGCGCCCGGAATGGAGCGCTCAGAAAATATTCAGCTGGATGGTCAGGTATTTCTTTGGGTTCTTCCGGAAGTCATCCATCAACAGTTTCATGTTGCCGCTCAGCTCAGTAAGATTGTCATAAAGCTTGGGATCATTAAGAAGCTTGCCGGCGGTGCCGTCGTTCTGATTGAGTTTCGAGCTGAGCGTCGAGAGATTTGCGCCCGTCTGCTTCCACTGCTGGAAAAGCGAATCGTCCGTGGCCAGCTTGCCGAGCGTGCCTTTCCCCGCGTGGATGTCGTCCAACATCGCGTTTCCCTTTTGCATGAGCTGCGTGGCTTCGGTGTCCAGAGCAGGATCATAAATGAGCTTGCCGAGCGAGCCCGTTTGTTGCTGCACGGCGGCGAGCACATCGTCCACGCGGCCAGTCGCGCTATTGACCTTGTTGTAGAGATCGTCGCTGGCAACCAACTTGCCCAATGTCCCGTGGCCGGCCTGCACACTCGCGATCATCGAATCAATCTTTGACGTGGCGGAATCGAGATGGTTGTAGACGGAGTCGTCATTGAGCAGCTTTCCGAGTGTGCCCCGGCCTTTGTTCACGTCCGTGACGATGGTCTGGATCTGCTGGGCCAAAGTATTGAGGTTTTCCGCGAGTTCGGCGCCACGCTCCTCGATTTCCTTCATGCCCTTTTCCTCCTGGCTGGGCACTTCCTGATTGGCCACTAGCATTGTGCCGGTAAAGCCGCGCGTGATATTGACGTAGCGATTGCCCATGAGGCCTTCGGTGTCCAGCGTGAGCAGCGAATCCGTGCGGATGTCCTGCTGGAACTTCTTATTGATACGCATGATGATCTCGATGCTGCGATTCGGATTCGCCGCCTGATCCGCCGGATTCACCCGATAATCTTCCACGTCTCCGATCACGATGCCGTCGAGAGTCACGTCGGCACCCGTGCGCAGGTCCCCGATCTCGGCGACGTACGAGACCAAGCGATATTTGGGCGAGAGCATTCCTTCGCTGCTGGTGACGTAGAAAATCGCTACCACGAGCAAAACGATTCCCATTACGATGAACACTCCCACGCGGAGTTCACTCCAGGTCAGTTGCCTGCGTTGCGCCATCGCCGAACCTCCTCAGTACGTTTATTGCGGGCCTCGCGGAGCTATTCTCGCTCAGTTTGCGACGTCTTGCCTGCTATACCAGAAACTTCTTCAGATAAGGGTCCTTTGAATCGAGCAGAGCCTGCGGGCCGCCCTCAAAATAGATATGCCCGCCGCGAAAAAAAGAAATGTCGTGGGCCCAATTCCATTTGGGGACGCCCGCGCCGCTGGAGCGTCTTTCGGATGAAGCGGCACGACGCGATTCGTATCTTTGTCAAACCGGTAATTCGCCAGTCCAAAAGCATCCTGCACACGCTGCGTGGCCAGAACAGCGGTCACTCCCTGCAAATCGCGCAAGCGGAGCAGCAGGGTGATGATGGTTTGCGAAGTGACCGGGTCGAGACCAGCCGTCGGCGAGTCGTAGAAGACAAGTTCGGGGCGGCTCACCAAGGCGCGAGCGATCGAAACGCGGCGACGCATACCGCCGGAGAGGTCGCCAGGCATCTGGTCAATGGCTTGTTCCATCTCGACGAATCGCAGGGCTTCGCGGACGCGCTGCTCAACTTCGTCTTCATCGGTATTTTCCTCTCGCAGCCGAAACGCCACGTTGTCGGCCACGCTCATGGAATCAAAAAGCGCGCCTTCCTGGAAGACAAAGCCAATTTTTCGGCGGAAGGAAAGCAATTCCTCCTCGCTCATCGCGCCGATATCCTGGCCGAGCACCGAGATTCTTCCCGAGTCCGGCCGGAGCAGCCCGGCGGCCAGTTTCATCGAGACGGTCTTGCCCGTGCCGGTTTCGCCGACAAAGACCTTGGTCTCACGTGGCGCGACGCGGAAGGATAGGCCACGCAAGACCTCGCCTTCGTCAAAAGCAAGACCGACATTTTCAAACTCGACCGCCGGCTGTGCAGATGGCTCCGAAGTCATCGCTTGTAAATTCTCATCATCTCTGAATTCTCATCGTTATGAATGCTTGTCGGTTCTGAATTATAGATGCAATTGCCGCGTTGCGGGTGTGAGGAAAGCTGCGGATGCAAGCCGGTTCCAGGACACACATTGCACGGCAAAACCGGCGTTACAAAGGACGGCGTTTGGCGAGCGGGATTGAGAGTGACGTTTGCTAGATGACGCGGCCGGCGAGATAGAGCATGAGCTTGGTGAGGACCACGTCGGAGGAAATGATCGTCACGGATGCGAAGACGACGGCTTGCGTCGTGGCCCGGCCGACGCCCTGCGTGCCGCCGCGGACCGAGAGGCCCTTCCAGCAGCCAATCGTGGCCAAAATAAAGCCGAAGAAAAGCGGCTTCGCGAGGCCTTGCATGAGGTCGGAGAAATCAAGAGCGTCAATCGCGCGCGTCCAGAATTCCACGGCGCTTAGCCGGAGGGTAAAGTGGCCCATCACATAGCCGCCGAAAAGACCGACGAAATCGGACATGGCCGTCAGGAGCGGAAGCACGAGGATCGTCGCCCAGACACGCGGCGTCACCAGCTTGCGGATCGGGTCAGTGCCCATGGCGCGCATGGCGTCCACCTGTTCGGTGACGAGCATGGAGCCGAGCTCAGAAGCCATCCCGGAGGCATTGCGTCCGGCGACGAGCAAGCCGGTGATCGTGGGCCCGAGTTCGCGAACCAGCGCCAACGCAACGGCGTCTCCGGTTAACGCTGTTTGGCCAAAGCGCGCGAATTGCGAGGCGGTCTGCAGAACGAGAACCGCCCCGATGAAGAACCCGGTTACCAGGACGATCGGGAGCGATCCAACGCCAATTACGTCCATCTGCTCGATCAAATCCAGGACATATTGTGGCGGGGTGAAGATGCCCGCGAAGCCACGCGCCGCGAAGATCGCATAGTCCTGGAAGGCCAGCAGGTTTTCCATGAGGACGCGCACGATGGCCGGTGGGGGCTTCTGGACATCGGGCTCGAGGAGCTTGGAGTCGCGGGTGACCATGCTGCGCCGATGGCCCGCTCGAGAGGCGGCGGATTCGGCAAGGTAAAGTCCACCAAGGCTAGCTTGCGAGCAAGGGCGCGTCAAGTGCGAGCGGCTTGGTGGCGAACCCAAGCCCGCGGTGGGCGCACAGGGGTTGACCTCATCTGCTAGAATGCGGCCTTTACTTTTCTAAGCGCGCGCGGGCCACTACTGGGGAGCCTTTCGTTTAGGCCGACATCGAGATCATGCTGCGTTTTGTCACCGCCGGTGAGTCCCACGGCCAGGCCTTGATTGCCTGGATCTCAGGGCTGCCCTGTGGATTGCCGGTGGACCTGGCAACGGTGAACCGTGACTTGCGCCGCAGACAGTTGGGGTATGGACGCGGTGGCAGGCAAAAAATCGAGAAGGACCGCGCCGAAGCGCTGGCGGGAATCCGGCACGGCCAAACCATTGGAGCTCCGGTCGCGCTGCGGATCGAGAATCGCGATTGGGCAAACTGGGAAAAGGCGCTGCCTGTCGAAAATATTCCTGGCGGCGAAGATGACCAAAGGCCTTTGACCGCGCCGCGGCCGGGGCACGCCGATCTGGCCGGCGCGCTGAAATTCAATCTGCACGACGCGCGCTATATTTTGGAGCGGGCCTCGGCGCGAGAGACGGCGGCGCGCGTCGCGGCCGGAGCGCTGGCCAAATGCTTGCTGTCGAGTTTTGATATAGAAATCATGAGCCACACGGTCGCGGTGGGTAAGGTGCGGCTCGAGCGCGCCGCGACTTTCGATGAAATCCGAAAGGTTTGTGTCGATCTCGATTCCCCGCTCCGCTGCGTGGATTGGGCGGTGCAGGACAAGATGAAAGCCGAAGTAGATCAGGTGTTGCGCGCGGGCGATTCTGTAGGCGGGATCTTCGAGGTGGTCGCGCACAATGTGCCGCCGGGGTTGGGCTCGCATGCGCAGTGGGACGAGAAACTCGACGCACGGCTGGCGGGCGCCGTGATGAGCATCCAGGCGGTGAAGGCGGTGGAAATCGGCGGCGGAGTGGCGGCGGCCAACTCCTATGGTTCGGACGTGCAGGACGAAATCGGGTACGATGCTGCCGCGCGGCGTTTTACGCGCCCCTCCAATCGAGCCGGCGGACTTGAGGGCGGCATCACAAACGGAGAAGATGTGATCGTGCGCGGGTACTTGAAGCCGATTTCGACGCTGCGCCGGGCATTGGGAACCGCCGATCTGGTGACGAAGCGAGAGGTGCGGGCAGCTTACGAACGATCCGACGTATGCGTGGTGCCGGCCGGCGGGGTGGCGGGCGAGGCGATGGTTGCGTTTGTGCTCGCGCAGGCGTTTCTCCAGAAGTTCGGGGGCGATTCGCTGGCGGAAACCCGGCGCAACTACGAAGGATACGTCGAGCAATTGAAAGAATTCTAGCCTTCAACTGCTCGATGCGGGAGCCAAGGTGACGATCACAGAATCCAGAACCCGGCGAGGCACAGAACAGGCATGAGTCCCAAACCCAAAAGCGAAGCGAAGCCGGACGAGGTTCCGGCTGGCCCGGCATTGCCCAAGGGCGTGAAGATATATCCCGTCGTGAAGTACGGGGATCCGGTTCTTGAGGCTCCGGCAAAGAACGTCACGGTTTTCGACGAAGAGTTACAGCAATTGTGCGCCGACATGTTTATCTCGATGTACGCGGCGTCGGGTGTCGGGCTGGCCGCGCCACAGATCGGCGTCGGCCTGCGGCTGGCGGTGATTGATACGACTGTAGGCAAGAATCCCGAAGCGAAAATTGTTATAGCAAATCCGGAAGTCGTGCACGCCGAAGGCGAGCAGCGCGAAGACGAAGGATGCCTATCCCTTCCAGGCTTCCGAGGGAATGTTGCGCGCCCGCTCTTCGTGACCGTGCGCGCGCAGGATGCATTTGGCACTTCGTTTGAAGTGCGCGGCGAGAATCTGCTCGCGAGGGCCTTCTGCCATGAGATTGACCATCTGAACGGGACGCTCTTCATCCAACATCTGAGCCTGCTCAAACGCGATTTGTTCCGGCGCCGCATTCGCAAACTCCGCAAGAACGGCGAGTGGTAGCTGCCGCGATGGCTCTGCGTGTGGTCTTCTGCGGCACGCCGGCATTCGCACTTCCAACCTTGCTCAGGCTGATGGCCGAACCGATGTTTGAGGTTACCGTTGTTGTCACACAGCCGGACCGGGCGCGAGGGAGGGGGCAGGAGGTTCTTCCTTCTCCGGTAAAAGAAGTGGCGATCGAAGCAGGAATCCCGGTCTACCAACCGGAGAAGATTACGTCCGATTCGGCGTTCGAGTTCTTTGAACGAACCAAGCCCGATGTGGTGGTGATTATTGCTTACGGCCAAATCGTTCCGAAGCGGCTGATTGGGCTTCCGCGTCTCGGGTGGATCAACTTGCACGCGTCATTGCTGCCGAAGTACCGCGGTGCCGCGCCCGTCAATTGGGCGATTATCAGGGGCGAGCGCTACACGGGCGTTTCCACGATGCAGGTGGACGCCGGAATGGACACCGGCTCCATCTTGATGCAATTGGGATTGAGGATCGGCGACGACGAAACGGCGCCGCAACTTGCCATGCGCATGGCCGAGCAAGGTGCGCCGCTGGTGATGAGCTCAATTGTTGCGTTGGATCGAACGACCGTGATCCCGCGTGCGCAAGACGATGCGCAAGCCACGCGAGCGCCTATGCTCAAGAAAAAACACGGTTTGATCGATTGGGATCTGACAGCGAGCCAGACTTACAATCGCATTCGAGGGCTCGATCCGTGGCCCGGAGCGTACACGTACTTTCGCGGACAGCTTTGCCACATCTGGGGACGCCCGGCGGAGGCTCCTCCGGAGGCGCGCGCTGCGGCGGCGGGAACACTGGCGGCAGATGCTGGACAGTTACTTGTTTGGTGCGGCGAAGCCAGCCGGCTGCGCCTAACTGAAGTGAAGCTCGAGGGACGCAAGCGGATCACCGCCCGCGAATTTGAAAACGGCGCGCGTCTCAAGCCCGGCGAAATGTTTTCTTCCACGACGCACTCTTAGCGCGAAAGCGGTTCCGGCGACCTCTGAAGCTGAGTGACTGAACGATTGATGGGAACACGTCTTGGCAAACGCAGGGCACCGTTCTCTGGTTTGGAAGAAAACCAGAGGCTTGAAGAACGCAGACAAATAACATCGACATTAGGATTCGACAGCCCTCCTCCAAGTCACAACTGAAAGTGTCCTCTTTGGGACAGTTTTCAATCCAATTCCTGACCACAATTGTGTCGATTTGTCTTCGAACGCGCCGTGATTCGGAATTACGTCCACTGGCAATTATTGCTACATATCCGCCAAGCCCGTTTGGCTGAACTTTGAGAGGGCGAGCCGCTGCCAGTGGAGCGCTTCATTACAGTTCACAACGCATCCGAAGTAGGTCAACTGAGAATGTCCGGAGGCCCGGCCAATGAAACTCCGTGCGATCGGAATCCGGCGGTTTCTGCAAGTTTCGAGCAGCTTGATTATTCTGGGCCTGCTCGTGGAAATTGTGAGCCTGCTGTGGTTTCATCCGCTCTCGTTTGTGCTCTTTGCCTTCGTTGGCGTGACCCTAATGGGACTGGGAATCATGGTCTATCTCATTTCGCTGGTCTTCGCTGTTTCCTCACCCGCCGAGAACCGCGGATGAACTGCGACGACGGACAACGAAATTCAAGTGTCGGAGGCTCCCGGAAATCGGCGCAGGCATCTGCGAGCTAGGCCGACAAAGTAAGGACTTGGCGGCAGCCACGTCGGTGTTCCGCTGCTGATTCCGGCGGGCGTGGCAAGGAGGAGTCTGTGTTTGGACTAACCGGAGTCCTCATCGCATTGATCGTACTGACGATCATGCTGGCCGGAGTGTTTCTCGTGCGTCCCTCGATCACTGTGGGAGCCACGGGCAAGATTCTCGCCTTTATAGGTCTGTGCGTTCTTCCGGCGCTATGCATCGGCACGGGCATGTCCTTTCACATGCAGCGTTCCCAACAGACGGCATACTGCATTTCGTGCCACAGCATGGAAAGCCACGGACAAAGTCTGTACGTGCTGAATGCGAATTACATCCCTGCGCAACATTTTCAGAACCACCTCGTGCCGCCGGACAAGGCCTGCTATACCTGCCACACCGACTACACCATGTACGGCCCTTTGAAGGACAAGCTCAAAGGCCTGAGGTACATTTATATGGAGTACGTGAGCACGCCGCCCAAAACAATCCATTTGGACGGCGCGTACAGCAACTTGCAGTGCCTGCACTGCCATGCGGGCACCCGCGACTTTGAGGCAAATCCCGGCCACATGGCGCCTATGGGTTCGCTGGGTCGAATCAGATATCCTGCATTTCCAGCGGTTGCCACGATACGATTCACAACGCATCCGAAGTAGCTCACCTGAAAATGTGGGTCGAGGGCGTTGCGCCAACTTCGGTCGCTGCTGCGCACGCCTGCGCCAGCCACAGCGCGAACCGGCTGCGGCGGCCGGACCATCGAAAGCGCCAGCTGGAATTCGGCAGGCGATGCAACCGCCGCTCCGGGAAAGGGCATTTTCGATTCTCAAGGCTGCGGTGGATGCCACGGAGAGAGCGGGGGCGGCGGCCCTGGGCCGGCGCTGACTCATACTTCCAGTCAGTATCCGCCGGCTCAATTGACGGCCGTTCTGAAAACGCCCACTGCCGAGATGACGGCTGCCGGCATGGTCCCGTTGACTGTGAATGCTGCTGATATGAAAGCTCTGGTTTCCTACGTGAGCAGCCTCGGGGGAACATCGGCCGCCCCTGCAGCGGCACACCCCGGCTGCCGGGTCGTCCTCACGTGCATCAGCTAAAGCGCAACCAGCTACAACACCAGGACCGCCGAAGGCCGCCTCTGCAGCGGCACCCCCGCTGCCGGGTCGTCCTCGCCTGCGCCAGCCACAGCGGAACCGGCTGCGGCAGCCGGACCATCGAAAGCACCAGCTGGAAGTTCGGCAGGCGATGCAACCGCCGCCCAGGGGAAGAGCATTTTCGATTCTCAAGGCTGCGGTGGATGCCACGGGGCGAGCGGGGGCGGCGGCACTGGGCCAGCGCTGACTCATACTTCCAGTCAATATCCGCCCGCTCAATTGACGGCCGTTCTGAAAACGCCCACTGCCGAGATGACAGCTGCCGGCATGGTCCCGCTGACTGTGAATGCTGCTGATATGAAAGCTCTGGTTTCCTACGTGAGCAGCCTCGGGGGAACATCGGCCGCCTCTGCAGCGGCACCCCCGGCTGCCGGATCGTCCTCTACTGCATCAGCTAAAGCGCAACCGGCTGCAACACCCGGACCGCCGAAGGCCGCCTCTGCAGCAGCACCCCCGGTTGCCGAACCGTCCTCCCCCGCGCCAGCCACAGCGGAACCGGCTGCGACTGCCGGACCATCGAAAGCGCCAGTTGGGGGTTCGGCAAGCGATGCAGCCGTCGTCCGCGGGAAGAGCATTTTCGATTCTCAACGCTGCGGCGTATGCCACGGGGCGAGCGGGGGTGGCGGCCCTGGGCCAGCGCTGACTCATACTTCCAGCCAGTATCCGCCCGCTCAATTGACAGTGGTTCTGAAAACGCCGACCGCCAAGATGAAAGCTGCCGGCATGGTCCCGTTGACTTTGAATGCTGCTGACATGGAAGCACTGGTTTCCTATGTGAGCAGCCTCGGGGGAGCACCGGCCGCCCCTGCAGCGGCACCCCCGGCTGCCGGATCGTCCTCCCATGCGCCAGCCGCGGCGGGACCGGCTGCGACAGCCACCCCGTCGAAACCAAAGTCCAAATTGAGAGCGATTCTTGGATGGCTTTTCTCGCCGTGACCAATCCGGCCGGCGCCACAGTCACAGCGGAACCATCTCCGACAGATCCGCCGTCGAGAGATCAACGCCCGCGAACTTGCAAACGGCGCGCGTCTGAAGCCGGGCGAACTGTTTTCTTCCACGGTGCGTTCTTAGCCAGAGGTGGCGCCGCCGGCCTACGGCAGCGGTCGACTTCCCAGTAGGCGACCATTTGTCCAAAATGCGGAGCTAGCGCGGGACCCGCTCTTCGATGACGTGTCCGTTACCCCCCAAGGGTGCACTTTGCGGGCTACGTGGCAGAAGAAATGGGCGGATCGAAGAGATAGGCCGGACCACGCGGTGCATGCCGAGCGCGATTATTCTTCTCTCAGAGCAGACATCGGATCCAAACCGGCGACGCGATGTGCTCGGCAGGTAGCTTGCCGTCAGCGCGACCACCGCCAAGATTGCAGTTGCCATGATGAACGTCACTGGATCGCGTGGTCGCAAACCGAACAAGAGCGCCCTTGCGGCGGTCGCAGCCGCGCTCGCCAAGATGAGCCCAGCCGCGAGGCCGATGGCCAGCAGTATTGCAGCCTCTCGCATAATCATCGCCACCACGCTGCGACCGTCAGCTCCCAACGCCATACGAATCCCAATTTCGTTTCTCCTCCGAGTAACCATGTAAGCGATCACGCCATACAGCCCGATCGTCGCTAGGAGCACGGCCAAAAAACCGAAAAGCCCTGAGAGTGTGGCCATCAGCCGCTCCCGCACCAGCGACTCCTGAACTTGTGTTTTAAAAACATGAAAATCTCGATCCCGATGTCAGGTCGCTTGCCTGACCAATTGATGATCTTACTGTCGATATCAACGCGGCGAATTCCTGATTGGAACGAATTAATAAATGGGTCCGTTGCCTAGGATTGTCGTCCTGGGAGGCCGCCAAAAACGCGATTGGTGTGAACTGCTCGCGAAGATCGAAGTATTTTGTGTCGTTCGCCACGCCAACGATCTGGTATGTCGTCTCGGGGCTGTTGCCTATTTTCAGGCCGAATGTTCTGCCAATCGGATTCGCCCCAGCGAGAAGAATGCGCGCGAACGATTCGTTCACGATGGCAACCTTCGGCGACGTGGCCGTGTCGCCCTGATCGAAATCGCGGCCCGAGAGCAAAGGGATGCTCAGCGTCTGGAAATAGCCGGGGGTGACGCTGTTGAATCGAGAACTGAGCTTCCCTCCCATGGACGAATGATCAATCAGAACGTTCTGCGTCCAGCCGTTTCCGCTGAGTGGAACGATGCGGCTGGCAGCGGCCGAGGCGACCCCAGGGACGCGCCGGATGCTCTCGAGCAGTTCCTTGGTGTATGCCGCACGCCGTTCATACGGAATCTTGAGTTTGCTCAAATCCAGATCGCTGATCAAAACACCGTCTTCTCGGAAGCCTGCGTCCAGCGTTGACAGATTGCGAAAGCTCTGGACGAACAGCAAGGCGCCGACTAGAAGGACGAGAGAAAGCGCCACTTGCGAGACCACAAGCGCCCGCTGTAAACCGAACCGTTGATGGCTCAAGGTAAGTCCGCGGCCATCAGCCTTCATCGTTACGATTAATCCCGTTCGAGTGGCCCGCAGCGCCGGCGTTAATCCGCTTAGCAGGCAAGTCAAACCTGCCAAGACGGCCGTAAAAGCAAACAAGCGAAAATTAATGTGCAAATAAACAAACAGTGGGTTCTTGCTGGTGCTGAGAAATGAGACGAGCACGTGGCTCAAAGCCGGTGCGAGGCACGCCCCTAGCGTGGCTCCTGCTATTGTCAACACCAAGGTTTCGACGAGCAATTGGCGGACGAGACGTCCACGAGAGGCACCCAATGAGAATCTAACCGCCATTTCCCGAGCCCTTGCATTCGCCCTGGCCAGCATTAGAATGCCGAGATTTAGACAAGCAATCAAAAGCGTCAGGCTGGCAATCGCCATCAGCAATACGATCGGGGTCTCGTACTGCTCGCGCAAAACGGAGAAGCCTGAGGCGGCAGGAAAGGCGCTGAGTTTGTAGTTAAGATATCCGTTGACCTTCAGATCGGTGGGCTCCGTCGATTGAAACAGACCGGGCGAAATTGAATTCAAATAAGCCGTCGCCTGCTCTAGAGACCAACCCGGTTTGAGCCTGCCCATCGCGGCAAGCCACCAAGCCCACCGTCGATCCAGATTGCTGTCGCCCCCCTTAATGATGGACTCCGCGCATATTGGAACCGCAACGTCGAACGTGCGACCCACCTCGACACCAAAAAAACTCTGTGGTGTGACGCCGATGATCTCGAAAGGATGCCCTTCGAGGGTGATTGCCTCACCGATCACGGATGCTTCCCCGCCAAACTCCCTCTGCCAGAACGGATAACTCACGACGACACCTGTGGACGATCCGCAACCCCGTCTATCGTCCGCCGAAGAGAAAAGTCGACCCCTGATTGGCTGAACGCCGACCATGCTGAAGAAGTCTCCGCTTACCCACAGCCCCTGTGCGTATCGCGCCTCACCGCCGGCGGCGAGGTTAAAAGTATCGGTACTCCACGCAGACATTTCGGAAAAAGCTTGCTGGTGTTTCTGGAGTTGCTCCCAAAGCGCATACGTTAGGTCCGGGTACCGGCCATCAAAAGAGCAACAGCCCCCATCCCCCTCCGCAAGACGCACCTGAGCGAGCTCCTGCGGGCTCTTTACCGGTAAAGAACGCAAACGCACGGCGTCGAGCAATTGGAAGATCGCTGTGTTCGCACCGATCCCTAGCGCCAGAGACAGGATTGCAACTATTGCAAACGCTGGGTTTAGACGAACCAAACGCGCACCATGGCGCAAGTCCTGGGCTAACCCCTCGAGCGAAGTCCATCCCCACATTTTGCGTGCATCTTCTTTCACCAGCGTCAAGTTGCCGAACGTACGACGCGCGACAAGATGAGCCTCTTCGGGGGCCATTCCGGCTGCCTGGTATTTCCGGGCCTGAAGTTCCAGATGAGCCTTCAGCTCTTCATCCAACTCTCTCTCAACCTGGCGGCGGAAGAAGATTCCCCGTAAACGTAGACGAATGTCGGTCCAGTCCATATCAGGCCATCTCGATCACGCGACCGATCGCGGCAGTCATTCGTGCCCAGGCATCCCGCTCAACATCCAATCTCTTTCGTCCCGATGCGGTTAGCTTGTAAAAACGCGCCCTGCGGCCCAACTCGGATATCTGCGTCTCAGCTTTGATCCAGCCTCGGTGTTCCAAGCGGTGGAGTGCGGGGTACAGCGATCCTTGATTCACCTGAAGGACGTCTCGCGAGATCTGTTGAATTCGTTCTGAAATCGCCCAGCCGTGCATCGGGCCTGTTTGAAGAGTCCGCAGGATCAGCAAATCCAAGGTGCCTTGGAGAAGATCGAGTTTGGATACCTGCCCCATGCTGTCGAGGGTCTACACTATAGTCCGTTGATGTAGAGTGTCAACAACATTCAATGTTCTCGCGGCCGCAGCTCCCCCGTGGCGCCCCAGCGGTTGGCGATTGTCAGCCCCGCTTTGTCGTAGGCTACGCACATGGAGCCGCGGCCCGACTGATCTCATATCCCATTGCACCCGCCGGGCCTTTGAATTGAGCCTTGATTCGTTTGCGTGTTACTCTCCAGCGGGTAAACGACCTATGGGCTTTCGCGAACGGTTCGAATGGCTGCTGCGCATGGGGCTGCTTGTCTTCATTCTGGCCGCGGCTGCATTTCTCAGCGCGATCACAACGATACGCTTTGCGATTCGTGGACGCGAAGTCGCCATGCCGAATCTTGTGGGGATGAAGGTGACCGATGCCGGCAAGCAGCTTTCGCGGCACGGGCTGGTCCTGAAGGTGGCGGACCGGCTTTACGATGCTGCTCCCGCGGGAAACGTGATTCGCCAGAGCCCCCCGCCCGGATTGAAAGTGAAGGTTTCGCAGGACGCTCACGTGGTCGTGAGCTTGGGACCACTTCGCACCACCATACCCCAGCTCGATGGACAATCCATTCGCGGCGCGAGGATCGCTCTTCTGCAAGCTGGATTGCAGCTCGGGGAGGTATCAGCTCCGTACCTGAACGGCGCGTTGCCGGACACGGTGCTGGTGCAGAACCCGTCACCTGGCGCGCAAGCGGCGAGTTCGCATGTAGACCTTCTTTCTCCACTCGGCCCGCGGCCGGTTGCGCTGGTGATGCCGTTTTTGGTTGGTATGCGGAGCACTGACGCGCAACGAGAGATGCTTGGCGCAGGCGTCCACAACGTCCAAACGAACGTGGTGCCGGCGCCTCAGTGGCCTGCGGGCACGGTCATGGACCAATCCCCTGCCGCCGGTTCGCGGCTTTCCGCGGACGGCCCAGTGGAATTGAAGGTTGCCGCGGCCACCAGCCCCGACACACATATCGGAAAACCTTGAATTTCTCGCAAGGGCTTTGCATCTCGTATGCTAGAATTCACCTGGGGGTTTAGTGCATCCGCAGGTTGACATCGCTCCATCCATTCTGGCGGCGAACTTCGCCCGTTTAGGCGACGACATCCAAGCCGTAGAGCGCGCCGGCGTCCGCATGATTCACGTGGACGTCATGGACGGCCATTTTGTGCCCAATATCTCCATCGGCGTACCGGTGGTAGCTTCCCTGCGCAAGGCAACCCGGCTCCTGCTCGATGTGCATCTCATGATCGAAAACCCCGAGCAATACGTGGAACCCTTTGCAAAAGCCGGCGCCGATACCCTGTTGATTCACCAGGAAGCGACTGCGCATCTCGACCGCGCCGTGACATCGGTTCGCGAACACGGATGCCGCGCGGGCGTGGCGATCAATCCCGGCGACTCCGGTCGTCTACCCTGGAAGACATTCTCTACAAGGTGGATCAAGTCCTGGTCATGTCCGTAAATCCGGGATTTGGCGGCCAGGAATTTCTGCCGCGATCGCATCGAAAAAATTCGCCAACTTGCACCACCTGCGCACGCGCGAGGGCTATAGCTACCGAATCGAAGTGGATGGCGGCGTTTCGCCGGAGAATGCCGCCGAACTTGTTCGCGCCGGCGCGGAAATACTCGTCGCGGGAACAACCGTGTTTCACACTCCCAATCCAGCCGAAGCGGTTCAGAGACTGCAACAAATCGCCATCGAAGCCGTGGCGGAGAAAGTTTGAGGTGCTGGAAGTGAGAATTGCGCAAATCCTGGGAGTTGGCACGATCGCGGACCAGCCTTGTTCCTTGGCGGCTGTTTAGGCCAAAAGAAAACCAATACGCAACAACGCCAAGCAGGCCCCGCGGCCAATGATTCGGTCGCGCCGGACAAGGTGCTCTATCAGCGCTCCGAGCGATGACTTGAGCAAGGGCCGCTACGAAGTCGCGCGGCTTTCGCTTGCAAGCGCTGATCAACACCTATCCGGACAGCGAATATCTAGCCAAAGCGAAGCTGGCGATCGCCGATTCCTATTACAAAGAGGGCGGCACGTCTGGCATTGACGCAGGCCGTCAACGAATACAAGGATTTCATCACCTTCTTCCCGTTCCTCGATGAAGCCGCCTACGCGCAAATGCAGGTCGGAATGGCGCATTATCGCCGCGTGGAAAAACCGGATCGGGATCGCAGCGAAGCTGAGTTCGCCGAACAAGAATTCCAGATTTTCCTGCAGAAGTATCCGCAAAGCCCGCTGGTGCCGCAGGTGCAGCAGCAGCTTCGCAACGTGCAGGAGATTTTGGCTGACGGAGATTTCAAGCATCGCGCAGTACTACAACACCAAGGGCGCTTACCGAGCCGCGGCTGGGCGTTTGCTCGAAGTCGTGGCACGCTATCCGCTATACAGCAAATCCGATAAAGCCTCCTTCATGTTGGCCGGCATTTACGAGAGAAATGAAAAGACACAATACGCCGGGGCTTTTTACAGCCAATATCGTGAGGGACTATCCGCTCTCGCCTTTGGTGCCGCAAGCCAAAGAGAAGCTGACCAAGCTCGGCATTCCGATCCCTCAAGCCGATCCGACGGCGCTCGCGCGAATGCAGCAGGAGCAACAGATGCCGCATCCGCGGAGCGGCTTATTGCACCGCTTTGAAGGCCCACTCGAAGGCAAGCCGGACATGTCCGCGGCGGCGCGTGTAGGCGAGCCACAGATGTCGCCGCCGGACGAAGCATCAGAAATGGAGACCTTGTTCGGACGGCGAATCTCAGTGTTTCAGGCGGCGTGGCCAGCGGACGGGCGGTTCAGCGGTTCCGTCGGGCAGTTCCGCGGCGACCGGGGGCGGATCGGAAACATCAAGCTCGACTGGCGAAAGCGGGAACAACACGAGTACGCCTCCGAACGCCGCAGCAGTGCAACTGGTCACGCCCGGCGCGCAACCGACACCCGGGCCGGCGGCCAACAGTTCACCCGCGCCAGCGGCAGCTCCGCCAGTTGCGCCGCCGAGCGCTGCCGGTAACTGCTGCCGCCAGCCGGCACCAATACCACAGCCGGAGCTACCAGGCAAGTGCGTCCGCAGCCCAGCGGGGATCAGGACGCGACAAATGGACGCAGCCGTGCAGCTCGACACCGCCTGTAGTAGCGCCAGACAACAATCAGCAAGCTCTTCTGCCAACGCCAAGAACCCGCCTCCTCCGTGCAAACAGGACAACTCCAAGGAGTCGTCCAGCAAGAAAAAAAGGGTCTAAAGAAGCTAATTCCCTGGGGCTAGCCTTAAGTTGGCAGCGGGCTGCGACCTCTCCAACCAGCCCTGAACCGTTGGTTACACCGGTCTTTGGTACAGGTTGACTCCCCTCTCCCTGGGTGCTAACTATCGTTTTGAATGATGTTGCGGCCGGTCCGGCCGACGGGAGACGTTGTGCCCACCATTCTAGTCGCAGACGATAATAGCAATATACAGAAGATGGTCTCCCTCGCTTTGAAAGACGAAGGGGTGCAAGATCATATGCGGTGGGCAACGGCGAGGCGGCCGTCAAAAAGATGCGCGAATCCGCGCCCGATCTCATGCTGGCTGATATTTTATGCCTGTTCGCAGCGGTTACGAAGTCTGCGAATACGTAAAGCGCGATCCGAAGCTCTCTCACATTCCTGTAGTTTGTTGGCTGGAGCATTTGACCCATTTGACGAGCGCGAAGCTCAGCGCGTCGGCGCGGATGCGGTTCTGAAAAAGCCTTTCGTTCCACCCGATCCCCTGGTGAACTTGGTAAAGACGTTTGCTCGGAAAATAGCGGCAGCACAACTGGTGGCGGTGGGGGTCACGGACGAATTTGTATCCAACAAAGTCGTGGACAATCGTCCGTCAGCGACGATAGCCGTAGCTGTTCCGCCGGCGCCGAAGCGCGCGGAAATGCGACGCGCAGAATCCCGCCGTAGCTGCAGCACCCGAGCCGCGAGTGGAAACGCCCAGCGAAGAAGCGCCCAAGGTTCCGAACAGCGCCAGGCCCCTGTGGTGGAAGACTTCCCCGTCGCGATGGGGCAACCGCAGCCCGAGCGAGACACCCGGCCGGCTGCACTCGACCAATTATTGGCGAGCGCGGCGACGGAAGCGGCAACCGAAACCGGGAACAAGGGTCTTGGCGGTTTTGCGGCTTGGCCGTCGCTGGTCACGAGCGACTCCAACGCTGGCGCGCCAGCCGGGGAGGAAGCGCCTTCACACCCGAAAACAGAACAGTATTGGCCGCCCAAAAGGAACCCCTTTCAGCACGTCAACGATCAGGAAACGCTTGACCTGGAGCCGAAGCTTGACACTGTGTCCGCTGTGGCGCCCTCCGAAGAGCAGGTTCCGAGCCCGGAAGCAATCGAGTTGACGGCGCAGACCCATCTGTCTGCCGAATCGCCGACTGCGCCGATGGACGAAGCAGCTGTCACGGAAGCAAACCGCAGCGCAGCGCTTGCGCCGGAAACGACCACGGCTACCGAGTTTGGCGAAAACGCCTCTCCTTCGAGGCGGCCTTCTCCGTTCGATTGGCTGACGGTTTCTTCCGCTGCCGTTGAGCCTCGTGCGGCGGCGCAGCTTCTGGTGAAGAGCCGTTCGTGCCGCCATCAGCGCGTGAGGATGCTTTTGATTCAGAGGCTGCTGATTCCAATGGCGCGCAGGTCAACGAGCCTCAGCCGTTTCACGCCGAAGCGCTCGAGCACATCTTCAATACGGCGCGGCCCGAAGAGCCTGCAGCGACCGATCACGTGAACGATTTTCTTCTGGAGCATGACTTTTCTCGTTCGCCGGATCAACGCGTGGGTGAGCCGGCCACCGCGGAGATCGTGGAGGGTTTTGCGGCAGCGATTCCCGCGAGCTTCGATGAACCGGCCGAGAGGCGCAGCCGGCCTTTATTTTACGAGGAACCTGTCGCTGCTGAGGAGCCTGACGCAACACCCGTCGAGGCAGCGAGTGACGTGACATCCGAGTCACCGGCAATGGGCGAAACCGAAGCGCCTACGGAAATCGTAGCCGCCGCTTCGTCGTGGGAACCGCCCGTTGGCGAGCCAGCGCAGGCAGAACCCCCCCAGGGCCCCGAATCCGCTGAATACGCGGGCAACGTCAGCGAAAATGAAGAGGTCGAGCCCGACTCTGCGGCGGCTGTGGAGGTTGCGCAGGCCGTGACGCACGAACCGGAAACGCTCCAAACCGTCACGAGCACAACGGCGGACGCCGGTACTTCATTGGCATCTGCGGTTGAAGCCGCGGCGAAGGAAGAACTCGCTCGGTCCAATGCCCAACCTGCCGAAGCCCTTGCCCATGCGGAGCCGCCGGAAATGAACGCGGCCCTAGTGCAGGACATCACCGCCCGCATCATCGAACGCATGCAGCCGCAACTGCTGGAGATGATCCAACGCGAAGTGCTTCGCCCCGTGGTCGAGGCCCTGGTGCAGCGCGAACTCTCCGGAAAGTAAGTTCGCGGCCTGAATCTCTTATTTCCCCGAAATCACGATCGAAGCGCGAGTCGTTTCCCAATCCATGTGCAGCGTGCAAGTGCCGCCCGCGTGGTCGAAACCAATCGTGAAATCCTCGACTGGTGAGTTGAGCGTTGAAACCTGCATATCGGCGCGCACGAGTTCGTCCGATTCATATTTGTAAGGGATGCCCCACTCGCCCGTCTTCTTATTGACGATCAGCGTCCATTTATCCGCGGCTGGCACAACGAAAATCGTGTACTTGCCTGCGGGCACATTCTTCCCGCCAACATTCACGTCGCCACTGATCACGAAGGTCGTCGCCTCGTTTGCGCCCGCGCGCCACACTTCTCCATAAGGCACGAGCCCACCATAGATTTTGCGTCCGTTCATCCGCGGACTCGAGTAGTCCACATGGATCTTGGTGCCGTTGGCCAAGGCGCAATCGGTTTGTGCTGGGGGGCTGGGGCGCTTGCTCTTGTCTTGCTGGGCCGCGGCGGTGAGCACTGCAATACCGATGAAAAACAGGGTACAAAGCGCAATCCGTTTGTGCATATTGTCTCCTTATGCCGGCGATTTCTGGGCGCTCGAAGTATATAGCAACCCGCGCCCGCCAGAAATCAACATTGGAAGAGAGCGAAAACGAAGCAAGATTTGACGCGCTGCGCGCGCGGCCCGTATAGTAATTGCTTCACTGCGGCACTGAAGAGCCGCCGTGTGTCCTTATGCCCCGAGAGATTTCCAAAGCGTACGAGCCGCAGCAGATCGAAGAGCGCTGGGCGCGGCAATGGGTGGAGTCTGGCTTGTTCCGGGCGGAAGAGAGCGCCGATGGTGCGCCGTTTTGCATCGTGATTCCGCCGCCGAACGTTACCGGCTACATCCACATCGGGCACATGCTCGAACACACGCTGATTGACGCGCTCACGCGCTGGCATCGCATGCGCGGATTCCGAACCCTTTGGCTGCCCGGCATGGACCACGCTGGAATCTCCACGCAGGTGGTGGTGGAGCGTGAACTGGCCAAGCAGAAGGTCACGCGAGTGGAGCTCGGCCGCGAGGAATTCGAGCGCCGCGTGTGGGAGTGGAAAGCGCACAGCGGCGGCACCATCCTGAAGCAGATGGTGCGGCTCGGCGATTCGGTGGATTGGTCGCGCGAAAAATTCACGCTCGATCCGCCGCTTTATCGCGCGGTGCTCGAGGCATTTCTGCGGCTCTACCGCGAAAAGTTGATTTATCGCGGGCGATATATCGTCAATTGGTGCCCGCGTTGCCAGACCGCTTTGAGCGATCTCGAGGCCGTACACGAGGAGCGCGGCGGGCACCTTTGGCACTTGCGCTACCCGGTGGCCGGGACACACGCGCACATTGTTGTGGCTACCACGCGTCCAGAGACGATGCTAGGGGACACCGCCGTTGCGGTGCATCCGGACGACGAGCGCTATCGAGCGCTGATCGGCAAGAAAGTTCGATCTGCCACTGGTGGATCGCGAAATTCCCATCATCGCGGACACGGCTGTGGACCGCGAGTTCGGCACTGGCGCGGTGAAGGTTACGCCAGCGCACGATCCGAACGACTTCGAGATGGGCCGGCGCCACAATCTTCCCGAGATTGACGTGATGACGGAAGACGCGCGCATGAGCGCCAATGCAGGTGCCTACGCAGGGCTCGACCGCTTCGAGGCGCGCAAGCGCGTGGTGGCCGATCTGGAGGCGCAGGGCGCTGTTGGAGCGCGTCGAAAATCACACGCATTCCGTAGCGATCTGCGATCGCTGCAAGACCGTGGTGGAGCCGCGCATCTCGACGCAATGGTTTTGCAAGATGAAGCCTCTGGCGGAAGTGGCCGGCGCCGCCGTCGAAGGCGGACAAATCGCGATCGCTCCGGATAACCAGCGAAAGATTTTTCTCGACTGGATGGCGAACATCCGCGACTGGTGTATTTCGCGCCAGCTTTGGTGGGGGCATCGCATTCCGATCTGGCACTGCAAGGGTTGTGGCGGAATGACTCCGGCGCGCGATTCTCAGGTAGCCATTGTGAACGGACGCGCGTTGCCCGCAAGCCCGCCCGAGAAGTGCGGCCAGTGCGGCGGCACGAAGCTCGAACAGGATCCCGATGTGCTCGATACTTGGTTCAGTTCCGGGCTCTGGCCGCTTTCTACGCTTGGCTGGCCGGAGGATACGCCCGACCTGCGCAAGTTTTATCCGACAAGCCTGCTGATCAGCGGCTACGACATTTTGTTTTTCTGGGACGCGCGGATGGTGATGCTTTGCACGCACCTGGCCTCCGGCAAGACCGTCGAGGAGCGAATTCCCTTCCGCAGGCTCTACCTGCACTCGCTCGTGCGTGACGCGCAGGGACAGAAAATGTCCAAGATGCGCGGCAACGTGGTGAATCCGTTGGACTGGATGGAAAAATACGGCACGGACGCGCTGCGATTCACGCTGGCGATCAAGGCCGCTCCGGGCACGGACATCGCGCTGAGCGAAGAAGCCGTCCTGGGCTATCGCGCGTTTGCCAATAAGATTTGGAATGCCGCGCGGTTCTTGTTCGTCAACCTGGAAAAATATGAAGCGAATGGCGAAACGCTGGAGTCCTTGGCTGCCCCGGATGTGCGCGCTGCCGCGCCGCACAGTGCTGCTGGCGCGTTGCCGTTGGTGGACCGATGGATTTTCTCTCGTCTAGGCCGGGTGGTAAAGACGGTGAACGCGGCGCTCGACGAATACCGGCTTCACGAAGCGGCGCACGAGATCTATCACTTTTTCTGGGGCGATTTCTGCGACTGGTACATCGAGTGGACGAAGCCGCGGTTGGCATCCGCAGGATCGCGAAGTCGCACGCGCCGCCTGGCGGAACATCTTTGCGATCTTTGAGGCAGCCCTTCGGCTGCTGCATCCTCTGATGCCCTTCATCACGGAAGAGCTGTGGCACCAGTTGCCGCAGGCGGCAGGAGCGCGGTCCATCGCACTGGCGCAGTTCCCCGCGCCGCCCACAGATTGGGTTGACGATCTTGCTGAACGCAACGTCGCCGCCATTCAGGAAGTTATCGCGACCGCTCGGAATTTACGCTCCGAACTGAAGGTCGATCCCAAGCGTCCGGTCGATGCAAGCTTTTACTGCTCTGATCCGGATCTGCTCGCATTGATCGACCAAAACTCCGCCGCGATAAGGCAGCTCACGCCGCTTTCCTCGCTCTCGCTAAGCACAATGCGACTCGACTCGTCGGGAAATTCAGCTAATGCCGCTATCCGCAATACTGCCACCTACGATCTGACCGTTCCCTATGCCGAAACGGTTGACGCGAAATCTGAATTGGCGCGCATCCAGAAAGAATTGCAGCGCCTGGAGAAGGACGTCGCATCCAAAGAGCGGCAGCTTGGCGATGAAACGTTCCGCAGCAAAGCGCCGCCGCACATCGTTCAAGGCATGGAGGCCGCGCTGGCCGAGCGGAGGCTCGAGCATCAGAAACTCGCAGAACGCCTGCGGCAACTCGAGTCCGGAGCCGCGTAGAGGACACCGAACGCCAGAAGCGCTGGCGTGACACAGCGGGCGGCTACCGGGACGGTATAAAGCGCGATCGCCTGTGAACAGATGTTTCACGTGGAACAGAATTAAGTCCCGCTTTAACAATTAGTTGAGCGTCGGCTTTCGAAATTTCGCCGGGATGATGGCGAACACATCATGATTTCCAGCCTCGCAGACCTTCACTTCGAATGGTACGCCCCGGAAATCGCCCAGCTTGTTCGCCATGCACTCGATGAAGATATAGGCTCCGGCGATGCAACGGTGGCCGCCTTGATCCCGCCCGGTGAGACCGCGCGCGCCCGACTGACTGCCAAGCAAGGGTTGGTGATTGCGGGATTGCCGCTGGCGGAGAGGGTTTTTCGAGCACTTGATCCCGAGGTGCACTTCCGCGCGGAATTCGCTGAAGGCAGTTGGCTCGCAGAAGGCGCAATCGTGGCGGCGATTTCAGGGCGAGCTTCGGCAATCCTGAGCGCTGAACGGACAGCGATCAACTTTCTGGCGCATCTTTCGGGCGTTGCCACGATCACCAGACGCTACGTAGATGCGATTTCCGGTACCGGCTGCCGCCTCCGTGATACCCGCAAGACGACGCCACTGTTTCGGGCGCTTGAGAAATATGCCGTCCGTGCGGGAGGTGGTACGAACCATCGCTTCGGCCTTTACGACGCAATTCTCATCAAGGAAAACCATGTCGCAGCCGCCGGTGGCGTGGCAGAGGCGTTTTGCCGCGCGCAATCGTGGGCCGCGCGAGAGAGCTTGCGGGTCGCAGCCACTGAAAAGCACGCTGATCGCGCGCTCACGGCGTACGAATCCTACTTGCCGCCGCAGCCAGATGTGAATGCAGGCAATCGTGGCGCGATTCCCATCCAAATCGAAGTTCGCAACGAGGCAGAGCTTCGCGAAGCGCTGGAGGCCGGAGCGGATTCCGTTTTACTGGACAATCTTTCGCCCGCCGAATGCGGGCGCCTCGTCTCCATTGTGCGAAACATGCGCCCGTCATGCACGGTCGAGGCTTCGGGCGGCATCAACCTAGCAACAGCGCGCGCCTACGCAGGGTCCGGAGTGGATTTTCTCTCTGCGGGCGCAATTACGCATTCAGCGCCAGCCGCCGACCTGAGCCTGCTTGTGGAACTGCCAAAGCCCGAGTAATCTTGCAAGCCGATTCGACGCTCCAACGAATTTCAAGAGGTTTTGCCCGCTTACATGGCACCGCGAAACATCGCCGGCACCACGGACCGTCATCTCGACGCGCTGCTGGGAGTGCTGGCGGCGAGCCCGATGATCGTGATCAGCGGCGAGAAGATCGCCGAAGAAATCGGCGTCACGCGTTCGACGGTATGGCGCTGGATTAACCGGTTGCGGGCCGTGGGCGTCAAAGTGAATGGACATCCCCGGAGCGGATACCGAATCGAGCGCATTCCCGACGTCTTGGCGCCCGATATCCTGCGGCGGCACCTGCAGGGTTCGCCTTTCGGCAAGCGGATCTACCACTTCTTCAAGGTGGACTCGACCAACCGCGTGGCGTTGGAGTTAGGCCAAACCGGGGAGCCGCATGGCGCAATCGTCCTCGCGGAGGAGCAGACCGCGGGCCGGGGCCGGGCAGGCCGCGCCTGGCACTCGGAACGATCCGCGGGCATTTACCTGAGCGTTTTGCTGCGGCCGGACCTGGCACCGGCGCAGGCGCCTGCTCTCACGTTGGCAGCCGGCGTAGCCATCTACGATGCAGTTGCCGAGTTGACAGGCGTGAAGCCGGACATTCGCTGGCCGAATGACGTGCTGCTCAATGGCAAGAAGGTCTGCGGCATTTTGACGGAAATGTATGCGGAACCAGATCGCGTGCGCTTTGTCGTGGCCGGGATCGGGATCAACGTGAATCACTCGCGCATGCCGGAGTCGCTGGCCAAGATCGCGACTTCGCTTCGGCTCGAAACCGGCCGCGTTCATTCGCGCATCGACCTGGTTGTCCGGTTGCTGCGCAACTTCGAGTCCTACTACAATCAATTGCTGCGCGATGGCGCGGCACCGATCCTTGCGCGATTCTCGCAGGTATCGAGCTACGCGCAGGGCAAGCCGGTGCGGGTCAGCACTTCGCAGGAATCTTTCATCGGCACGACGGCTGGATTGGACTCGACGGGAATGCTGCGTGTCACTCGTCCCGACGGGCGAACGGAAACTGTGCTGGCGGCGGACATCTCCGAGGCCTCCTGATGCTGCTCACGATTGATCTCGGCAATACGAACACGGTACTGGGCGTCTTCCATCGCCAGAAGCTGCTGGCGAATTGGCGTCTGACTACCGCACGCGACCAGACCGTGGACGAATACGGGATCCTTTCGCGCAATCTCCTCGGACTGGCCGGTGTGAAGCAAAACGCGATCGGCGGGGTGATCATCAGTTCAGTAGTGCCTCAATTGAACGGGACCCTTGGTGAGATGTCGCGGCGGTATTTCGGCAAGGAAGCCTTCTTCGTCGAGGCTGCCAAACAGACGGTGATTCCGGTGCTCTGCGATAATCCCCAGGAAGTTGGCGCGGACCGTATCGTGAATTCCATCGCAGCTCGCGCCAAACTGGGCGCGCCCTGCATAGCCGTAGATTTTGGCACGGCCATCAATTTTGACGTGATCTCCCCTGGCGGCGAATACATAGGCGGGGTACTCGCGCCGGGGATTGGCATTTCGGCGGAGGCGCTCTTTGCGCATGCAGCGCGGCTGTTTCGTGTGGAGATTCGCGATCCCGGCAAGGTGATCGGGACGAATACGGTTGCGTGCTTGCAGTCCGGGCTCTACTACGGCTACATAGACCTGGTGGACGGCATTCTCGAGCGCATCAAGCTTGAGCTCGGCGCGGAGACGCATGTGGTCGCCACGGGCGGGCAGGCGCCGCTGGTCGCGAAAGGCTCACGCCATATCGAGTGCGTGGATGAGTTTCTCACGCTCGATGGGCTTCGCATCATTTGGGAACACGTGAAGAAACAGGACAAGGGTGCCGCAAAAACGGCCAACGCCTTAGGAAAGCGCGGCGCGAAGGGCCGGCGATAGCACAGTACGGATTTCGAAAGATAGCGTCTTGATCATGGGCGCCACAAGCGCGTTTAACCATTTCAATTATTTCACCGAGATCGAAGAATACTTTTGGCGCAAACGCGGCGCGCACCTGCTGGTCTCGCCGCTCGATTGGGCGATTCTCGAGACCTGGCAAAAGAGCGGCATCCCGGTCAGCGCGGTACAAAGAGGAATTGATCGTGCATTCGAAAGCTATCAACGGTCTAAGCGCGGCCAAGCGGGCCGCCAGATGAAGAGCCTCGCCTACTGCGTGGATGCCGTCCTCGATGCTGCCGAGGAAGAAAAGGAAGCCGCAGCGGGAGGGGGTCCGGTTGCGGGTGCGGCAAGCCGCCGGGCCCCCGATGCATCATTTTCGCCCGAAGAGCTGAGGCGCTACTTTGCGCGGAACATCGAGGGTCTTGCCTGCGCCGCGGAAACGTTGAAGCCGCGCCAGCCGGAACTTGCCGCGCGAGTGGGCGAGATATGCGGCAAGTTGCGGGACCTACTGCCGCTGCTCGATTCACCCGCACAAATTGATTTGGAAGACCTGGAGCGACGCATGAGTATTCTGGAAGAGAAACTTGGGGTTTCTCTCGCATCTCTGGCAAGCGAGCAGGTCCTGCTCGAAATTCGCCGCGATCTCGATAGGCAACTGGCTGCCTACCGGCGCAAAATGACTGCTGACCAGTTCAGCACGCTCGAAAAGCGCTACACGCAGAAGCGAATCTTTGAAGCATTCGCTATTCCGCGGCTAAGCCTTTTTTATCTCACCTAGCACACCACCCATGCCCAACTCATTTGACGTAACCATCGAAAAACTTGTCTACGGAGGGGACGGACTCGCCCATCACGAGGGGCAGACCGTCTTTGTCCCATACGTGCTGCCCGGCGAGATCGTGAGTGTTTCGCCCACAGAAAGCCGCAAGAAATTCATTCGCGGCCACCTCGAAAATATCGTGAAGCCGGCCGCAGGACGCGTCTCGCCTCCCTGTCCGCGCTTTGGCGTGTGCGGCGGCTGCCACTACCAGCACATGCCGTATGAGGAGCAACTTCGCTACAAGTCCGAAATCCTACGCGAGACGCTGGCGCGAATCGGGCGAGTGGAATGGACGGGCGAGATCAAGACGCATCCGTCACCGCCGCTTGGCTATCGCAACCGCGCCCAATGGGCCGTGCGTCTCCTGGAGAGCCAAAAGCGTGCAGCGATTGGCTATTTTCAGCAAGGGTCTTCCACGCTAGCGCCGACTGACGTTTGCCCGATCAGTTCGCCTCGCGTTGAAAATACGCTCAAACGTCTGGCCGGCGCCTTTGACGAAGGCGTGCTGCCTCCGACGATCCGAGCCATCGAAGCGTTCACGGATGCGGCCGATGAAAAGCTGCTGCTCAACGTCGTGCTGGAGAAGAAGCACCCTTCCGTTGCGGCGCTTGTTGAGAAGATTCGCCAAGTCGTACCGGAAGCCGTTAGCGTGCTCATGCACGATGAGGAGAAAGGGCCGCTGGAGCTCTTTGGCCCCGGGCATATTTCCTACGAGGTGGCGGGCCAATACTATCGCGTCGGCCACCTGTCATTTTTCCAGGTGAACCGCTTCCTTCTGGAAGATCTCGTGCGCGACGTGGTGGGCGAATCGCAAGGTGATCTGGCGCTCGATCTCTTTGCCGGTGTCGGGTTATTTTCCATTCCACTGGCCGCCAAGTTCAAACGAGTGGTAGCGGTGGAAGGCAACGTCGCCGCGGCCCGCGATCTGGAGGCGAATCTGAAGAAGACTCCTGCGGCGCGATCCCGGCATGCCGGCGTGGAGTCTTTTCTCGACCGCTGGCGCGAGAAGCCAGACCTGGTCATACTCGACCCGCCCCGAGCGGGCGTCCCGGAGCCGGTACTGAAGACACTTCAGAACCTGGGACCGGGCGCGATTGTGTATCTTTCCTGCGACCCCGCGACGCTGGCCCGCGACCTCTCCCAACTGACGCGCGACAATCCAGGATCCTCTGGATACGCGATCAGTAATATTACACTTTACGACATATTCCCCCAGACATACCATATCGAGGCGCTGGTCAGACTCCAGCGCCTCGAATGAGAGCTCCAGCCCTTTACCTCGTATGCGCGTTTAGCGTTGGTATCGGAATCGCCGCGGTGCGCCCTAGGTGGGGAGGGCTGTATGCGGTCGTAGGCGCTGTCCTCCTGCTAATCGCCTTTGCAGCTTGGCGGCGCGGCCTTGACTTTATCGCGCTCGCGAGCGCCCTGTTGGCGTGGGTGTCGCTCGGAGCGCTTGCCTCACTCGTAGCGCATCGAATCGAGCCAACGAATCGAGCTTCCACGCTATCCACTGCCGGGCGTCTTGATCTTGGCGAGCCGCTTCGCTGGCATGGCACGCTGCGCTCCGATCCTCAACAGTTGCCCTGGGGCTGGCGCTTCGAAGTGGCTCTCGGTCAGGTGGAGGTTGGCGGCGTCGCGACCCCCGTGTCCGGTGGATTGCGACTGAATTATTACGGCAGCAGCAACGCGGTGGCGCCTACGCTGCGCGCGGGCGATGAGGTGGAAGCCCTGGCTAAAGCGGTGGTTCCGCACAACTATGGCGATCCCGGGGCGTTCGACTATCGCGCCCAGCTCGCTCGGCAGGGCGTGGACCTCACGGCGACGCTTCGGAGTCTCGATCTCTTGCGGGGAATTCAGCCACAAAGGCTAAGTCCGTTTTACAGATTCGCCCGGCTGCGCGGCCACCTTCTGAAGCAGGTGGACGATCTTTTCAGCGGCCAGCCGGAGCGAGCAGCGGTGCTCCGGGCGATGCTTCTCGGAGACCGAAGTTTTGTGGATTCGGAGGTCGCGGAAGAATTCCGCAAGACCTCCTCATTTCACGTGCTTGTAATCGCGGGGCTGCACGTGGGAGCGCTGGCGGGGTTTGTATTTTGGCTCGCGCGCAGACTCGGCCTAAGCGCGCTTCCCTGCTCTCTGTGCGCCTTGCTGGCGCTGGCTTCCTACCTAATGGTCGTGCAGGACCGGCCACCCGTCCTTCGCGCGGCCCTGATGGCCGCCGCATATCTGGTGGCCGCGACGCTATACAGGAGGCTTGACCTTCTCCAGACTGCCGGGATCGCCGCGCTTGCGATCTTGCTGGTGCGTCCGGCGGAGATCGCCGATCCGAGCTTCCAGCTCTCTTTTCTCGCCGTCGCGGCCATCGGTGGCATCGCGCTGCCGTGGCTGGCTCGAACAGCGGAGCCTCTTCGGCGCGCGCTGACACAAGTTGGCGACGTAACCAGAGATCCTTCTCACGCGCCGCGGTTGGTGCAGTTGAGGCTCGATCTTCGCGCGCTGGCGCAGAAATTGAGCGGAGATTTCGATGAGCGTTGGCGCGAACCTGCTGTGAACGCCATTGCGTTTTTCTCGCGCGGGGCTGTCCTGCTTTGGGAAACCCTCGTTGTATCGTTTGTGATTCAGCTCGGGCTTTTTCCGCTTTCCGTGTCTGAATTTCACCGCGTAAACGCCGCGGCTCCATTCGCGAATATCGGGGCGGTATTGCTTACGGCGCTGATCGTTCCGCTCGGGTTCGCCACACTTGCGGTGAGCGCGTTGTGGCGGGCTGCCGGCCGAATCCTTGCAAGGGTCACGAGCCTGCTCGTTGGCGCGCTGCTGGCAAACGTGAAAGCGTTCGCACATCTGCGCTAGGCCGATATTCGAGTTCCGGACCCGCCGGTTTGGCTTTTCGTGGGCGTCCTTGCAGCGTTTGCCTTGTTGGCAACTATTGCCTGCCTGCGATCCAACGCCGAAGAAGTCCGGCCTATCAAAGTGGAGCGTAGCAATGCGCGGCGGCGTCCACGCCTCGCGCACCGCTTTGCAGAGATGCTTGCGGCTGCAGTCCTTTGCTCCGGAATCCTCGCAATCACGATCCACCCCTTTCCTCCACGGTTGGATCACGGCGAATTCGAGACCACCGTGCTGGACGTCGGCCAAGGCGATTCGATCTTTGTGGGTTCGCCTGGTGGCAAGACTCTATTGGTGGACGGCGGGGGTGGCAGCGGCGCCTTGTGGATCAGTGGTGCGCGGACGCGTTTCGATATTGGCGAGGAGGTTGTCTCACGCTATTTGTGGTCGCGGGGGCTAAAGCGGCTTGACGCGGTGGCGCTGACGCACGCTCACGAGGATCATCTCGAAGGGCTCAACGCCGTGCTGGAGAACTTTCGCGTCGCTGAGCTCTGGGTGGGCCATGACGTAGATTCGGCGGCCTACCGGCACCTACTCGAGATCGCCCGAGCCCGAGGAACACGGATCATTCACTGGAAACAAGGCGACTCGATCAACTGGGGCGGGCTCGATGGGCGCGTTTTGTGGCCGGATACCGATGAAGAAGTGAGGCAGGCGGAGAATGACGATTCTCTGGTGCTGCGTCTGCGACTCGGTAATGAGTTCGTTTTGCTGACCGGCGATATCGAGCGCGCTCTTGAGCGCCGGTTGGCGAGCGAGAGCGTGCCGCTCGAAGCGCAATTTCTGAAGGTCCCGCACCACGGCAGCAAGACATCCTCGACGGATGACTTGCTGGCGCTCGTGCATCCGCGAGCTGCCGCCATCTCCGTGGGCGAAAACAATCCCTTCAATCATCCGAGCCCAGAGGTTATCGCAAGGCTTGGAGCCGTGGGGGCACGCGTCTTCCGCACGGATCAGGACGGAGCGGTGACGTTTGTCACAAACGGCAAAGACGAAAGCGTGAGCGCGTACTCACAAAATGCGGACAACCGCCCAGGCAGCTACTGGGCGTCGCTCTGGGGAGACTTTTTTTGGTAAGAATCGATAATTCGCCGCGCTTCGTCTGCCTGCGATTCGAGCACCAGCACTTCAGTGCCTGAGAATCCTTCGGGAGGCTCGCGCATCGGGAAGGGATCGGTGAAGCTATCCGCGGGCGAGGAAATCCCCGCGCTTTGGAGCAAGCCGCGGATTACGGATGCCTCGGTCGTGGTCGGAGCGTGGCAAATGACAACGAATGCTTCACCGTCGTGGGTGTGTTTGGATTGATGCATAAGCCTCCCGCGTTTATAATAGCGCTATTCAAGGTTCCATGCAGGACCAAGCACGCTCTTTCCCTACCCGCGAACAGATTGACGACGAGAGTCGCCAGATCCGCCACCTGCGCATTGCCGCGACACTCACTTTGCAAGTAATTGCGGAGGGAGGGATGTCGCTCGAGGAAGCCCAGGACGCGGCGTCCGCTACCCGGCGCCTGGCGTTGCAGCTCTTTCCGGGAAAAGAGGCCGTCTACGACTTGATCTACGGTTCAAAGTTCCGCCGCCTAATCGCCAGCATTTATCGGCTGCATTAACGGGCGCGCAACCACATGCGGGCAGCTAGCAGCGCGATGGCTACCGCGAGCCCGATCGCAGCCTGGTATTCCCGGTTCCGTTTGTATTGCGCCCAGGAAAACCGCAGCTCCGACGCAAGCCTTGGGCTGAGGCTCGGCCAGAAGCGTGGCACTTGCCCGGAGTAGCGTTCGAACGCTTCGCCATAACGCGCCCTCAACTCCACCTCTTCACGCCGCATCACCGCTGGATAAAACACGCCGATATATCCCGCCACGATCAACGCCACGATCCAGGAATGGGTTGCGACAATCACCCCCGTCGCGAGGATCGTGCTTCCCAGGTATAGCGGGTTGCGCGTGTGCGCGTACGGGCCAGAGGTCGCCAGTTGCTGGCCCTTATACAAATGCCCGGCTGCGGCTCCGCGCAATAGGAGTCCCAGGATTGCCTGGCAACTGCCCAGCAGCAGAAAAATCGGCGTGGGACGCGCAAGCCAGAGGCATATCGCCGCAAGGGGATAGCCCAGCGTGACGCGCCATCGCACCCAGAATGTGCCCGGCTTGGCCATCAGTGTGGCCGGGATGCACGGGCAGACGCCAGATTGAGCCGATGCTCGACTCCGGCAACCACTTGGTCCACGGTAATGCTCAGCATCGCGGAGGAATATGCATCCCGGCGCTTATAGGTTGTCTCAGCGGACGAAGCATTTCGAATCACGACGTCCGCCGGCGAGTAAGGGCCATTCCGCGCCGGGCTGGTCGGTCCATAGAGGCCCACCACCGGCGCTCCCAGGGCCACAGCCAGATGCAGCGGGCCGGAATCCGCCGCAACGACGATCGCGGCGCGCTGGAGGAGCGCCATGAGTTGTGCCAGATCGAGTTCCACCGCTGCGGGCGCCGCTGCGCCGGCGTATTTGACGACAACCTGTGCGCGGCCTGCCTCTCCCGGGCCGCCGTTCACGAAAGATCGCAATCCGTGCCGCTCCCAAAGCATGGTCGCCACCGCGCCAAATCTCTCCGGAGGCCAACATTTTGAGCGCCACCCACCGCCGGGGCTCAACACCGCGTATCGTTCCCAGCCCGCACGTGACACCAGTTCGTCCACCGATTTTCGCGCTGCCGGGGAAACTCGCAAGGGGAAGCGCGGTTTGCTCGGCCTGGCTCCTGCTGCGATGGCAAGCTCGATATTCTGACCGACCATGTGCGGTTCGCGTGGCGCCACGCGCTGCGTGTAGAACATGGCGGCTCCGGCTTCCCGGACGAACGCAGACGTGAATCCAACTCTCCGGGATGCTCCGGAGAGGCGCGCCAGCAGCGCGGACTTGTAAAGCCCCTGAATATCTATGGCGCAAGAATAGCGAGTGGCGCGAAGAGTTCTGGCACAAGCAAGAAACGTTGCCGCCGACCGGCCATTCAGCGGAATCGCGTTGGTCAGGTCCGGGTTGCCATCGAGCAATGCCTGCCAGCGGCGGTCTATGACCCAATCAATTCGGGCTCCGGGGAAGGTATCTCGCAGGGCAGCGAGCGCGGGCAGCGTAAAGATTACATCGCCGAGCGACCCGAGCCGTACGAGCAGGAATCGCTCCTCAGCCATTTGCAGGCCCAGCGAGTCGCGCGAGCAGGTCACGCGTCGAATGGCGCTTCGGATCACCGACAATAGCCACTCGTATACCCAACCGCGCCGCGACCTCGCGCTCGGGTACTGTGTCGCGTGTATAGTCCGTGCCCTTTGCGTGTACGTTTGGGCGCAGTTCCTCCAGAAGCGGCTTCACATCTTGCTCCTCGAAGATTACGACGTAATCCACCGCCGCCAACGCGGCGACGATCTCCGCGCGCGCTTCTGCGGGAAGGATCGGGCGGCCCTCACCCTTCAACGAGCGCACGCTTTCATCGGAATTGACGGCCACGACGAGGATGTCCCCTTCGGATTTCGCCCCCGCCAGATAACGCGCGTGGCCCACGTGCAAAATGTCGAAGCATCCATTCGCCAGGGCAATCTTTTCACCCCGGCTCTTATGCTCATCCAATCGCTTCGCCAGTTCCTTGCGGCCAAGGATTTTGGTTCGAGTGTCCATCGGCGTCGTGGGATCAGCGGCAATCGGAGCGGCCCTGCACGATGCCACCCGTCGCTTCTTTTCGCAGCGCCGCCAATAGTTCGCTTGCGGTAACCGTGGCCGTGCCGCGTTTCATCACCACGATCCCGCCCGCATAATTGGCGAGCACAGCAGCTTCATAGAAGCTGGCACCCGCCGCAAGCGCCAGTGTGAAAGCAGCAATCACGGTGTCGCCGGCGCCCGTTACATCGGCAACTTCGTCCGATCCGTAGATCGGGATAGATTGTGACGGCTTGCCGCGTTGGAAAACCACCATGCCGTCCTTGCCGCGCGTCACGACCAGCGCTTCGAGGCCTATCATTCGCAGCGCGCTCTTGCCGAAACGCTCAAGCTTCGCCGCATCATTGGCAATTCGCGTATGGTAAAGCGTCTCGAGTTCGGACTCATTCGGCGTGGCAGCCGTTACCCCAGCGTTCCGATAGTCTGCGAGCGCGTAGCGCGAATCGAGCGTCACAACCAATTTCCTCGCGCCTGCGGCACGCCGTGCCAACCGCACGGACGCGGGCACCGCCGTGCCAAAACCGTAGTCGGATACCAGCAGCGCCGATCCTTTGCGAACCAATTGTGCGGCTTTCCGCGCAAGCCTTTGCTGGAGAGTCGCCGCCAGCGCTTCGCCGGGTTCGTGGTCTACGCGCAGGACCTGCTGCCCGGCCTTGTGCGTCCAGCCCGCCAGGTAGCGGGTCTTGGTCGGAGTGGTCCGGCCGGGGACGCGGACGACGTTCGACACGTTCACTCGCTTTCGGCGGAAGTAGGCCATCAAAGAGCGGCCTGATTCATCGTCGCCCACGGCGCCCACGGGGTAAACGCGCGCACCGAGGGACACAAGGTTATTGACGGCGTTCGCGCCGCCACCAGGAACGATTTCGGTTTCACGATGGCGCAGGATTAGAACCGGAGCCTCGCGAGAAACGCGAGAGATTTCTCCCGTGACGAACCGGTCCACGACAAAGTCCCCAAGCACGACGATGCTTTGCCGCGGAAAACTCTCGACAAGGTTCTCCAGGCGGCTAAGGTCTGCGCTCAATGATGGCCCTCAGCCCTCTGCGCGGAATCGCCGGCGAAACTGCGCCGCAGGATCGTATTGACGGCCTCGGAAAGATCCTCGACGACGCCGTCCGGCTCGCGCGGCCATTCCGCGCTATGCAGCGCATAATCGCCGCGGCCGTAGCCGGTCATCACCAGGATTCCTTCTCCCCCATGCGATGCGCCATCTCCACGTCCGCGTAGCGGTCTCCGACAACGACGCTGCCTTTTAGCTCAAGATGCAAATCTCTCGCGGCTGTCTCCAGCAGGCCCGTCAAAGGCTTGCGGCACTCGCATTGATCCGCGCGTTGATGCGGACAGAAATAGACACCATCCACCGTCGCGCCCTCAGCCTCCAGCAGTGCGATCATCTTCGCATGCACTTCGTCCACAAGCGACGTGGGGAAAATACGCCGCGAAATTCCTGACTGGTTTGTGACCACCACGACCGGGATTCCGGCCTTATTGAGGCGCCGGATCGCAGCCGGAGCGAAGGAATACATCACAAATCGCGTGATGTGATTTAAATAGCCCATCTCTTCGCAGATCGTGCCATCACGGTCCAGAAAAACGGCACGTCTCAGTTGATTCCGCTCAACCACGCGCGCTCCCGGCTAGTTCAAGCGCCCAGGACTTGGCCGCGACGTACGCGTCATCTACTTGAATGCGCGTCATACACCGATGGTCAATCGGACATGTTCTGAGAAAACAGGGGCTGCATTCCACTGGATGGCGCACTATGCGAAACCCAGGACTTATCGGCGAGGTGCCCAAAGGGTCGGTCGGCCCAAAAATTCCCACGACCCGCAATCCTACCGCACCGGCGATGTGCATCGCACCGGAATCATTTCCGATGAACAGGTGGCAGGCGGCGAGCAAAGCCGGAAGCTCACCGATCGGGGTTTGTCCGGCAAGATTCAATGAGTGGTGGCGCATACCTGCGGCAACTCTCCTCGCAATCTCTCCCTCCGCAGGTGAGCCGAAAAGTATCACACTGGCGCCGAAGTCATCAATCAGGCGGTCCGCAACATCGGAATAGCGTTCCGGCAACCAGCATCGCGCCGCGCCGTAGTTGGCGCCCGGCGCAATGGCGACGCGTAGCTGCCCAGGAGGCACGCCTGCGCCGCGAAGCCTGTGTTCCGCCGCTTCGCGGGCACCGTCGCCAATCGTCAACCGAATGTCCTGAACAGGCTCGACGCTGGTCAGCCAGCCGGCGCGATGGATCAGCTCGAGATAGTAGTAGCATTCGTGCGATCGTGTTTCGCCGGGTTTCGGAACCGGTATCGCTTGCGTGAGCAGCCAGCTCCGCGCGTCGCGAGCATAGCCTACGCGCTCCGGAATTCCGGCCCGCCAGGCGATCCAGGCCGCGTCGAAGGCGTTCTGGAAGAGAACCGCCAGATCGAATTGTTCGCCGCGAAGCTCGCGCGCCAGACGCTCTCTGCCCATAAACCCCGCGTGACGCCCCGCGTTGTAGACAATCACGCGATCGACGCACGGCTGCCCTCGATACAACTCCGCCACCCACGGCCGCGCGAGAACAGCGATCTCGGCCTGGGGCCAATGCTGGCGCAGAGCGCCCAGAGCGGGCAGCGACATTACAGCGTCGCCCACCCAATTCGGCGCTCGGGCAAGAATCCTCACCGCGCCGCCTCACCGCGGTGCCGCGCTACGCTTTCTTGAATGGCGCGCCAATAGCCCTGTTCATCAGAAATGCGAAGAGCAATCCGCGCGAGATAGAGCTGCACAGACTCGATGGCGATGTCGCGCAGATTGAAAAGGTCCTTCTCCGTACAGATGAGGGACGCGCCTGCCTCGCGTGCCTGCGCGGCGAGCACGTCAATCTCCTTTTGAGCGTACTTGTGGTGGTCCGGAAAACTGGTTGCGCCGATCGTGTTCAGCCCTGCCTGCGAGAGGTCTTCGAAGAATGCCTGCGGATTGCCGATGCTGCAAAAAGGCACAAATGGCAGTCGAGGCCACTCAGAGCGCGGGGTTAACACAGGCCGCTCGGCCTTGACGTCTGACAGCGAGAAGACATCAAGCAGTTCTGTCCTGGCATAGAAAACCGGCGCGCGGGTATACCGCCGCGTGATGGCTTCAATCGCGGGCGCGTGGTCACTCCGTGTGATCACGACGATGTCAGCGCGTCCGAGAGCCGATTTCGGCTCTCGCAAGCATCCCACAGGAAGCAAGTGGCCGCCCCCAAAAGGATACGTAGCGTCGAGTAAGACGATATTCGCGTCCCGCGCGAGCTGGAGATGCTGGAAGCCATCGTCAAGAAGAAACCATGAGGCGCCTTCCTTGGCGAGCACCTGTCCCTGTGCATATCGGTTCGCTCCCGCACCGATGGGCACGCGATCGCCAAAGCGTTTGCGAAAAATCGCAATTTCGTCGCTTTGCAGTTTGCCAGTGCCGTCGCGAATTGCCCGGTAGCCCCGGGTAAGGATCGCCACGCGCTTTCCTTCCGCGAGGAAGCGCTCCGCCAGCCAAATCACCATCGGCGTCTTGCCCGTGCCACCGGTTGTCAGATTGCCGACGCTGATCACGTTTCCCGGCAGCCTCCGCATCCGGCATACTCCCGTGCGGTACGCGGCAGCCTTCATTCGCGCCGCAGCGTTCCAGGCGAGAGAGACCGGCCAAAGTAGGCGGCGTATCGCGGCTGGCGGTCTCAAGCGCCGCCTCGTCCCACACGCGGCGCGGCCGCGCTCGTCTCTCGATTGTTCTGCTCGGCGGGCTCTCCATAGTGCGTCGAGGGTGCTCCCAGAACGCCTTCAATTTGCGCTAGAGTTCTCGCTGTCGCACCGCGGCTCGCCTCGACGAGCTGCCTGGCCGCATCTCCCATTTTTCGGCTTAGCTCGGGGCGCTCGACGAGCTCGATCCACGCGGCGCCCAAATCCTCAGCGCTTTTCACCTCGCGAGCTGCGCCGCGCTCGATAAATGTGCGGGCGATGTCCCGGAAGTTCTCCATCGAAGGTCCAAACACAGGCGGCCTGCCACACCCGGCGGGCTCGAGGATATTGTGTCCGCCAGCGGCAACCAGTGAGCCGCCTACAAAGACCGCATCGGCGTGGCGATACAATCCAGCAAGTTCGCCAATTGAATCGAGTAGAAACACGTCCACCGTTTTCGGAAGCACGCCGCTCTTTGGATCGTCCCCCGTGATGTTGCTACGCCGCACGAAACGATAGCCTGCTCCCTCCGTCTCTTGCGCAGCGATCTCGAATCGCTCGGGTTTGCGCGGCGCGAGCACGAGCAACGCATCGGGCATCCTTTTCTTCAGTACGCCAAACGCTCTCAGGACGAGCGGTTCCTCGGCGGCTACCACGCTGCCCGCCACGATGAGCGGTCTGCGGTTTTGTCTCGAAACGCTTTCCGCCAACCAAGTCTCGAGCGGCGAACTCGAGGGCGCCGGAGAGTCATATTTTAGATTGCCCGTCACCGTCACCCGGTCAGCGGGAGCGCCCAGAGCACGGATTCGCTCCGCATCCGTCTCACTCTGCATGGCAAACAACGCGCCATTGGCGAGCACTTGCCGAAAGAATCCGCGAAGCAGGAATCCCAGCATGCCGAGTAGACGCTGATATCTCGCGAAGCTGCGATCTGAAAGGCGGCCGTTCACGAAAATAACCGGCGCTCCTGCTCGTCGCACTTCCCGAAGAAAACTGGGCCAGATCTCCGTTTCTAAAACAATAACACTCGCCGGCCGAATCGCCCGGAGGACGCGCTTGACCATCCAGGCCCAATCGAGCGGAAAATAGAAAACGGCATCGGCGAAATCCAGCCGCTCGCGCGCAACTTTCTGCCCCGTTTGCGTGGTTGTGGAGATCATCAGCGGCCGGTTGGGAAAGCGCTGCTTCAACGCTCGCGCCAACGGTACCCCCGCGATCACCTCCCCTACCGAAACCGCGTGCAGCCAGATGGAGCCGCCCTCTTGCGCGCGGGCGCGTACGCTGGGCGGCACGCGTCCCATCCGTTCGCCCAGATTGCCCAGGTATTTGCCGGTTCGAAGACCCTTCAGAAAATAATAGGGCGCGGCAATTAGCGCCGCGATGGCTGTGAGAAGGCTGTAGAGAAAATACATTCGCGATCCGTCCGCGCGAGAGAACCGGCTCACCTTACTCTTTCCTGCACGCCACAGAAATGCCCATTATAGGTGAGCTTGCTTTTCCCGGCTGTTGACAACAATATATCTTTGACAACGCATAGCCTTGCCCACCGCATCCAAACGTGTCGTGACCGCGAAATCGCTGAGCACGCTACTTGCAGGCGCTCTCTTACTCGGTGCCATTCCCGCCCGGCCTCAAGGGACGCCGCCGAAAGACCCGGCAACCTTGGCCGCGCACGATTCGCACCAAGGGCTGCTGATCGCGGCCGACCCGTTGCTGAAGGCGGACGACTACAAATCGCGCTTCGGCAAGAAAACGCCGTACGCCTCGGGTCTGATCGCCATTGACGTTTACTTTCGAAATGATACGGGCACGCCCGTCCAACTGAACCTCGAAACGATCCGCTTGACCGTCACCCCGCCCGGCGAACAACAGCAGGATCTCCCTGCGCTGAACGCGCGCGACGTCACGGCCCTCACGCTTGGCGGTGGCCAAGATCCGACGACAGCGCGAAAGAAATTGCCCCTTCCGGGGATGGGAGGCGGCCGCGGCAAAGAGTGGAATGAACTGCAAGGCAAAGTCCGCAGCGAGAGTCTTGCTTCCGACATTATACCGCCCCACGCAATGGTTCACGGCCTGCTCTATTTTGACGTCGACGGGCACTTCGAGTGGCTCAAGTCTTCGCGCCTGTACGTTCCAGATCTCCAGCAAATGGGGACGGGAAAGGCGCTTCTGTTCTTTGAAGTACCTCTATCGGCGGGTTCATAGGTCCGAATTTGGCATGGTGGGCTCATCTAATTTGCTGGGCCGCTTGCTTCCGTGCCTGCAGCGACCTGCTCCTGGGCCGTGAGCGGGACGGTGGCAATCACCACGGTACCCTTTCCGTCCGATCGAACCTCGAATCTTCCGCCCACTTCTCGGACACGCTCCCGCATCCCCGCCAGTCCCACCCCAAGCTGCGATCCGTTCGCTCGGGCGTGCTCGACCAGATCGCTCGGCATTCCCTTGCCGTAGTCCCGCACACGTAGTGCCACGCCACCAGACAAGACTCGCAACGACACCTCAGCCCTCGTGCTCTGCGAATGCCGGTGGATGTTCGTCAGCGATTCTTGCAGCACTCGGAACAAAACGAGTTCCGCCGGGCGGCCCAGCCGTTCGACGCGCTCGGGAATATCCACTTGCACCTGAATACCGCTCCTTTGCGCGAAGCCTTCCACGTACCAGCGCGCGGCGTAGGGGAAGCCCGCTTCATCGAGCAAGGGGGGATGGAGCAAATAGGAAAGCGTCCGGGTTTCCGCGATGGATTGGTCCACGTAGCCCAGCGTTTCGACCAGGGCCTCGCCCAAGCCGTGCTCCTCCTGCGCGAGCGCGGAGAGGTTCATTTTTACCGCCGCGAGGTATTGCCCGAGACTGTCGTGTAACTCGCGCGAAAACTTCCGCCGCTCCTCATCCTGAAGCTCCATGATGCGAGCGCTGAGGCGGCGCGCGGAGGTTTGGCTTTCCAACGCGCTTTGTTCAGCGCGTTCTCGTTCCGCCAACTCGCGGCTAAGCAGTAGATAGTGGAGCCAGAACAGCAGCCCCGAAAGGATAAACGCCGCGAACACAATGCAGACAACGATGGTGAAAAGGGTGCCGGAAAGCTGTCTCCGGGCGCCGAGAATTATTTCTTCGTCGCTCCGCATCTCTCGCATCACGCGAACGATCCGCGAAGCCACGTTCACATTGTCCCGGCTGAAAGCTACCTGTGCCTTTTCGTCTGAATCGCCGGATCGAGCCAGATCAATGGATCCTTTCAGGACGTCCATCCGCTCGTTGGCAAGATCGGTCATCTGCTTCGACAGAGCCTGCTGAGTAGGATTGTCCTTGGTCAATCCTCGCAGGCGCATTAGGTCAGACGAAGCGTTACCATTCGCCTCGTCGTATTGATCGAGATAGGCATCGTCGCCCGAATTCACATAGCCAAGGCGCGCCCGGTCGGCGGTAGCCAGATCGGAATCAATTTCACCGATGGTTACCTGTACATCGTAGCTGTGGGCGACCCAATTTGCGCTATGGGCAAGGCGGAGGATGGTGATTGCCGCGGCTGCACCACTCAAAACGAGCAGGGCTAACGCGGACGCGAATACGAGTTGAGCTTTGCTCTTCGAGGACACTCTAGGCCCATAGAGAGAATCTGGGCGGTTTCGTCCGCCCCCAGTTGATCGCAAAGATCATAGTACGGTTTACCGTCACCACAACAGGACCTCGCTAAAGAGTGACGAGAATGCCATCCGAGCCCATACCCCGGGGCGATTTACGCCATTTTTTGCCGTTCTTGGCACAATCCATACGGGATTTGCTGTATAGCCACGCGCCGCGCTAACTGCAACAATCCGGGTACGTTATGGATCGGGTGCCGTCGAGTGCAAATGGAGTTCATTTTGGGCCGCAGGCGGCCTATCCTCGAGTGCTGCTATCAAGTTCAATGGTTCCGGCTCAGAAACCGGTCTGCATCAGCTATCGCTAGGAGCACCGAATGAGCACGAATCAAACTCTATCTTCCAATCTGGCGTCGTTGGATCCTCTTGCCCATTGGCATGAACACGAAGATCATGGCCACGTCGTCCAGCTGTACACCGACGACGCTTTTCTCCTCGACGGGCTGGACAAGCTCGTCGGTGCCGCCCTGGAATCTGGCAATGCTGCGGTGATTATTGCGACTCGAGAACACGTGTGCGGTCTTGAGGACCGCCTGCGATCCCGGGGGTTGGATCTTTCCCGCGCTACGCGCGATGGGCGTTACGTTCTGCTGGACGCCGCCGAAACCCTCTCCAAGTTCATGGTGAATGGCTCGCCGGACTCGGTGCGCTTCGCCGAGTTGATGGCCGACGTGATCATTCGCGCCACGGTCGCATGCGAGAGTGATCGTCCCAAGGTGACCGCTTTTGGTGAAATGGTGGCGCTACTTTGGGCGCGCGGGCAGGCCGATGCTGCTGAACGTCTCGAGGATCTTTGGAACGATCTGGCCCGAAAACATCGTTTCTCCCTCCATTGCGCTTATCCCCTTCGGAGTTTTTCAAAAGAGGGCCACACCGAACGCTTTCAGAGAATCTGCGCGGCCCACACCCGCGTCATCCCAAATGAAAGCTACGCGGCGCTGGTGACCGAGGAAGACCGCCTTCGGAACATCGCACATCTGCAACAAAAAGAACAGGCCCACGATGCCTTGCAAAGAATCCAAGGGGCGCTACAGGAGGAGGTCGCAGAAAGAGCCCGGGCCGAAAGCAAGTTGCGTGAATCGGAGCAATCCCTGTGCGACCTTTCCGGCCGACTGCTTCGCCTGCAGGACGAAGAGCGACGGCGCCTGGGCCGCGAGCTTCACGACAGCCTCGGCCAATACCTCGCCGTTCTGAAGATGGGGCTCTCTTCCTTGAAGAGTGCCCGCGGGATCAAGGACGAAGGCGCCGTAGAGCAACTCGACGAATGTCTTCATCTCGCCGAGCAATCCCTGAAGGAAGTTCGCACTATCTCTTACCTGCTGTACCCGCCGATGCTGGAAGAGATGGGTCTGCAACTGGCCATACCCTGGTATCTCGACGGCTTCGGCAAGCGCAGCGGTATCCAGACCAGGCTCGAATTGGCCACGAATATCGGGCGGCTTCCCAGAGATATCGAATTGGCCATCTTTCGCGTGATTCAAGAAAGTCTGACGAACGTGCACCGGCACTCCGGCAGCGCCGTGGCGCGCATTCGCCTGGAATTCGACGCGGCCGTCGCTACCTTGGAAGTAGAGGACGAAGGCAAAGGCATCCCGTCCGGCGCTTTGGAATCAGCCCGAAATGCCACCGGCACGCTGGGTGTAGGTCTGCGGGGCATGCATGAGCGCGTAAGGCAATTGGGTGGCAAACTCGAATTGCTATCCACCGAAAAAGGCACGACGGTTCGCGTCACGATCCCCTGCCAGCAATCGCCGGCCTAGCGCGATAAGTTCGGCGAATCCTTGCCGCCCGTGTCGGTCCTCGCCGCAGCCATGAATGAAAGTCCTGCCGCACATCCGAGCAACGCCATAGGCGCAAAGCGAGACCGTTGAAGTGTTCAGATAACGGCGCGCTGCGTTACCTCCGGATGCGCCGCATCCAGTCGCCCCAGCCGAGTCCGAGGCGCGTCATCAACACGCTGGTGGCAAGTGCCACCGCCATCGTCGCGCAAAATCCCGCAAACGAATGCTCGGTGTGTACGAACACGTTGCGCACCCAGGCTGATCTGTCCGGCACAAAGTAAGGATAGTTATTTGCCGCGAAAACGCGGTTGCGCGCAGCGGGCGACTTCAGAAAATCCGCAAACGGCCATTGCACGGCCAAAAAACTCGCGACGAACACCATTCCCAGCAACGCTGCTTGCGCCCATTTTCCCCAGCCTCCGGTATGCCGTCGCAGCAAGTCAAACACTATCGCCGGCACGATCAGCAGCAACGGAAAATCCGGCGGAACAAGGTGCGTGATGTGTTGGTAGACCGGCCCTAGCTTTGGCTCGGCCGGAGAAAGCGGCAGCAGCCACGTAAACGACAGATGTAGCGCGGTGTAGAGTGCCGTCACGATCGTTGCAGCCCAGCGCCGCTGCACCGCGCGCGACACCGCCGCGATCCACACCGGCGCAACCAGTGCGACGACCAGATAGAACTGCGCCCCGTGCATGAAGACACGATTGGTATATTCCTGCGCCATCCCCACCGTCATGGCCATGAGAAACAAAAACGCGCAGAACAGCAGCCGCTCGAGGCGCGCACGATATTCGCCCGCCGCGCGGTTCATCTCCGCCAGGATCATCACCAGCGTGCCAAACCGAATGGCGGTCATCCCCAACGCGAGCAGCACGTGCGGCGGGCTCAGAATCTTCACGTCCAGTCCGTACGCGTTATGCCACCAATTGTCGAACGGCGCTGACGTGATCATCGCCACGCCGCCCCACGCGCAGATGAACGCGCCCGTGGGACCGGCAAACCCCCACATCGAAATCGCATGGCTCCGTAGCTTGGAATCCTTCGCGAAGCTTGTGGAGAGAATTACGTACCCGCACGAAATGCCAGAGAGCACCCCGCACAGGTAGATCAGCATGTGCGCTGGAGTCCAAAAGGTATCGCGCCCGATGCTTTCGTGCCATGAAATGTCCCAGGCGCTGCCCACGGAACTCGAAAGCACCGCCAGCATGCAGCACCAGATGTACCAGGGAATGCTCATAGCGCCGGACACGACTCGCGGCGATGCATGCGCTTGCATCGAGGGCGCGACGGGGATCGAAACGGTTTCTGCCATCGAAGGCTACTCCGCTCGCAGCGTTTGAAATATCTCCTGCGCCTAGGACCCTAGATCCTCAAAAGTTTACACCGCCCCGCCTACACGCGAAACCATTCGATTCTTCCCCTTGCCCTCTCCACTCCTTGCAGAAGAACACACCAGGCGGTCTAGAGTTATGCCTCTGGGGCGCTTGTAGCTTGCCACTGCCTCACGCCATTTCGTGCCAATTTGCCGCGACACATCCGCTCCATTACAATGGTCAGCGCCCCTTAGGCCCTGTTCCCATGAATCTTCTCGACGACCTGAACTCACAGCAGCGCGAAGCCGTCCTCGCAACGGAAGGACCCGTGCTCGTTCTGGCCGGAGCCGGCACCGGCAAGACGCGCGTCGATCACTTATCGCATCGCCTATCTGATCCAGCAAGGCGTGCCGCCGGCAGAATATTCTTGGCGTCACATTCACAAACAAAGCGGCCGACCAGATGCGGGACCGCGTGCGGACTTTGCTTGTGCGCGCTGGGCTCAACGCCGGCGAGCCAATGCTCTCGACGTTTCATTCCTTCTGCGCGCGCCTGCTTCGCCGCGAGGCTCCGCGGCTCGGGTCTGCGGCGCGATTTCGCAATCTACGACGATGACGACCAATCCGCCGCGCTGCGCATCGCCGCCGAGCGGCTGGGGATGCCGAGCGCGGATCGGCGCTGCGCCCCTTCCAGGACGACATCAGTTACGCAAAGAATCACGCGATCACGCCCGGAGGAATCGGCCTCGGACGCCGAGCGCACCAGCAACGACCGCGCGCGGCAATCCGCCGAATCTATGCGGCCTATGAAGACGTGCTGCACAAGGCGGGCGCGCTCGATTTCGACGATCTGCTGCTTGCGCGCCGCGCAGGTGCTGCGCGAGCACGAAGAGGCGCGCCGCTCCTGGCAGAGCCGTTTCCGCTATCTCATGGTGGACGAGTTCCAGGACACGAATCGCCCGCAGTACGAACTGTTGAAGCTGCTTACCGGGCCGGAGCGCAATCTCTGCGTCGTCGGCGACGAGGACCAATCCATCTATTCGTGGCGGGGCGCGTTCGTTGGCACACCTGCTGCACTTCGCCGAGGATTTTCCCGGCGCGAAGCTGATCCGGCTCGAACAAAACTATCGCTCGCGCCAACGGATTCTCGATGCCGCCGGCGCCGTCGTGAGCCATAACCAGCAGCGCATCGGCAAGCAACTGTATCGCCACGCGCGGCGAGGGCGCCAGCCCGAAGTTCTTCGAAGGTCGCGACGCCCGTGCCGAGGCCGAATACGTGGCCGCCGAAATTTCGCGTCTGCAGCAAAACGACGCCGAGCCAGCATCTGGCGGTTCTTTATCGCGCGAACTTTCAGTCGCGTGGCTTTGAAGATGCCATGCGGCAGTTCGGCATCCGCTACCGGGTCGTTGGCGGCTTTAGTTTTTATCAGCGCGCCGAAGTGAAAGACGCACTCGCCTATGCGCGGCTCGCGCTCAACCCCGAAGACGACGTTGCGCTGCTCCGCGTGCTGAACACGCCGCCGCGCGGCATCGGCGCCAAAACGGTCGAGCGCTTGCGCGATCTGGCGAATCAGCGCAGCGAATTTCGCTTTGGGCCGCGATCGGCGAAATGCTCGAGCAGAGCTCCTGGCGGCCTTGCGCCGCTGCAAGGATTTCCGCACATTGATCGAACAATTGCAGGCAGACGTGGCGTCGCACGACCCGGCGGAGTTTCTTGCACAAGTGCTCGATCGCACCGGCTATCTGGACATGCTCGAGCAGCGCAACACCGCCGAAGATGCCGCGCGCGCGGAAAATCTTGCGGGAACTCGTCAACGCCGTGGCGGAACGTGCGCGGACGGCCAGACGCTCTCTGATTTTCTGCGATCGCGCCGCGCTGGTTGCCGATGCCGACACATTCGACGATCGCGCGGCCGTGACGCTGATGACGCTTCCACAGCGCGAAAGGTCTCGAATTCGATCACGTGTTTCTCACCGGCCTGGAAGAAGGAGTTTTTCCGCACAGCCGCTCGATGGATACGCCGGCGCAAATCGAAGAGGAGCGCCGTCTCTGTTACGTGGGTATGACGCGTGCAAAGGAAACTCTCACGCTGACGCGCGCGGTCTACCGCCGCGTTTACGGCAACGAGCGCGTCGAAGGGTCGCTGTCCGCTCGCGATTTCTCGCCGAAATTCCCGGCGAGATGATCGAGACCGCCGCAGGTTCACTGGCTGACGCGGGCGCCGACACGCCGTTACGAGGCCGACCCCGAATACTCTTACTCCACAGACGAATTCGCGCGGCGCGTGCGGCGCTATCCCGCCGCAGCGAAACCGCGCGCGCGCTCCTCGCGCCCGCGCGAACGCCTCGCACGCGCACCCCTGCTGCTGGAGGCCATCCACTCGTCGGCGTCCGCGTTCGCCACCCAACTACGGCGTCGGAACAATTATCGACGTCGATGGCGAGCGATGACGACCGAAAGCTCACCGTAAGCTTCAGCGATCACGGCACGAAGAAACTTAGTCGAGCGTTTCGCAAATCTGACCCGCGCTTAGACTGATCGTTCCTCCTTGGCGGAGCGCCCATCGCAAGCACAGTTGCGTAGAAGTGACGCCGCTCAAGGTACAGTCGGGATCATTTCTCCCGAATTCTTGGGCGGTGCGAGTGGGATCACAACTTTTCCGCGTCAAGAGCATCGACAAACTCATCGCTGAAGCGGAAGCGCCCGAGCACCGGCTGAAGAAAACTCTGGGACCCGTGGTCGCTCACGGCGCTGGGCATCGGCGCGATCATCGGCTCGGGCATTTTCGTGCTCACGGGCACCGCCGCCGCGGGCGAATATTTCCAGGCGCCCTCAATCCTGCACGCGCAAATCCTCGACATGATCGTGAATCTGATCCGCCACGGCGGCATGGCGTCGGTGCTGATGCATGGCCGCCCACCCGCGGGCCCTTCCATCGCCATTTCATTCCTGCTGGTCGCCGTGGCCTGCAGCTTCGCCGGACTGTGCTACGCGGAACTCGCCTCGATGATTCCGATCGCGGGCAGCGCATATACGTATTCGTACGCGACGCTCGGCGAAATATTCGCATGGATCATCGGCTGGGATTTGATCCTCGAATACGTCGTCAGCAACGTGGTCGTGGCGATTGGATTCAGCGCGTACGTGAAGTCGCAGCTCTCTGCCGTTTGGCCTCAATCTGCCGGACAAATGGTCGAGCCCCGTGTGGGAATCGGGCCATCGCACCGGCGCCTATTTCAACATGCCGGCGTTTCTGATTATTTTCTTGCTGACCGTACTGCTGGTGCGGGGCATCCGGGAATCGGCCGAAGCCAATAACGTGATGGTCGCGATCAAGATCGGCGCGATTCTTGTCGTTTCTGGTGGTCGGCGGGATGCTGGTGAACCCGCACAATTGGCATCCGTTTGCGCCATCCGGCTTTGGGGGCATCGTCACCGGCGGCGCGATCGTCTTTTTCACCTATATCGGCTTCGATTCCGTCTCGACCGCGGCCGAAGAATCGAAGAATCCGCAGCGCGATTTGCCTATCGGGATCATCGGGTCATCTGATCGTCTGCACGATTCTTGTACATCGGCGTTTCGATCGTGCTGCTTGGCATGATGAAGTACACGACGTTTGTCTCGGGCGAGGCCGCGGATTCCCCGGTCGCGTACGCGCTGCACCATCTGAGCGCGAGCCGCTTTGCAGGCTCTGTGATCGTGATCGGCGCGCTGATGGGCATGATATCGTCGTTGCTGGTGTTTCAGTACGGCCAGGCGCGCATCTGGTACGCGATGTCGCGCGACGGACTTATTCCCGCAAGCTCTTTTCCAAGGTACATCCGCGGTTCCAGACGCCTTACCTATCCACTTGGGTCGCGGGTTTCGCGGTCGGCATTCCGGCGGGACTTTTTGCGGTGAGTGACGCCGCTGATCTCTCCAACATCGGCACGCTCTTCGCATTCGTGCTGGTCTCGCTCGGCGTGATTATGCTGCGGCGCTCGCAACCGGACCGCGCCACGCGGCTTTCGCGTGCCGCTGGTGCCATTCTTTCCGCTGATTTCGATCGTGTTGTGCGGCGGCCTGATGACGGGACTCACGGTAATCACTTGGATTCGATTCGTGGTCTGGCTGGCATTAGGGCTTGTCATCTACGTTCTTTTACAGCCGAAAACACAGCGAATTCGCGCCCTCACCGGGCAACGGAGAAGGATGATGGGCTTCGCGGCTCGCGCGAGCGTTCTGTTGTGCGTCGCTCTGGTTTTGCCTTCGATGGTGGGGGCCTGGGGCGCGAACGCGCAGCGCTTGATTGCGAACAAGGCCGTGGACATCTTGCCGCCGGAGTTGCGCGGTTTTTACGAAGCAAATCGCGTGCAGAATCGCCGCGTCGGTTTCCGATCCGATCGAATCGGCCTTGAAAAACCCCAACGAAGCGCGCTACCACGTGCTTTTTCTGAATCGCTATTCACCCTTCCCGTTCGATGCGCTTCCGCGCAACTACAAGGCCGCGCTCGACAAGTTCGGTCGCCCGAAACTGGAAGCGAACGGGTTGCTGCCGTGGCAAGTCGGGGTCTACAGCGCAAGGCTTACCGAGGCGTTTCGCAATCACGATTGGACGGCGGTGCGGCAGAATTCGGCGGTTCTCGCTTACTATGTGGCCGAAACGCAGGACCCGTTCGACACGACCGACACCAGCGATCCTCGCACGGGAAGCGCGCCGGGAATTCAGGGCCGTTTCAGCTCGAGCCTGGTGGAGCGCTATTCGCTCTTTTTCCCGATGCGTCCGAACGACGCTTTCTACATCAAGGACCCGACCGACAACGCTTTCGAGAATTGCCTGAGCGCACATGCATGGCTCGAAATCATCAAGCTCGCCGACCTCCGCGCCAGGGCCGGCCTCGCGCGATTACACCGATGAATACTACGACCGCTTCTATAACCAGGCAGGCGCCGTGCTGATCCGGCAGCTTTCCGATGCTGCGACGCAGGTCGGCTCCTACTGGCTCACTTCTTGGACCAACGCCGGAAAACCGGCGCTGCCGCAATAAGCTCCGGCCTTGTCTACCGAAACTCGATTCCTTCATCGCGAGCCTGCCGAAGGCGGAGCTGCATCTCCATCTGGAAGGCTCGATCGAGCCGCAAACCGCGGTAGAGTTGGCGGCGCGCCACGGCATGGCGCTGACTGCCAGCGAAGTTGCGGCTAAGTATGCTCCCGGAGATTTCGCCCAATTCATCGAAGCCTTTAAGTGGGTCACTTCCCTTCTGCGTACACCTGCCGACTACGCGCTGATCACCGAGAAGGCTGGCGGAGAAATTGCTCGCGCAGAACGTCGTCTATGCGGAAGTGACTCTCTCGGTTGGAGTGATGCTGTTGCGGAAGCAGGATCCGCTGGCGAACTATGCCGAGATCCGGCGCGCGGCGGCGCCATTTGAAGCGCGAGGCCTAAGGCTCAAGTGGATCTTTGACGCGGTGCGGCAATTTGGCGTTCCCGCGGCGATGGAGGTTGCGAAGTTCGCCGCGGAGTGCGCGCGACACGGCGTGGTAGCGTTTGGCATTGGCGGCGACGAGTTCGGCTTCGCCCGCGCGTGATTTCGTGCCGGTTTACGAATTCCCGCGCGCGGCGGGGCTGCGGCCGCTTATTCATGCGGGCGAAATCGGCGAAGCGCGCAGGCTGTTCGCGACGCAATTGAGTACTGCTGGGAGTCGTTCGCATCGGACACGGGATCGCGGCGATGCACGATCCGCGCTGATGGATGAACTTAGCGGAGCGCCGCATCGCGCTCGAAATTTGCCCCACGAGCAATCTCCGGACGGGCGCGCTGGCGCGGCAACTGGGGCGACCGGACATGCAAACACTGGAGGACCACCCGCTGCGGCGATTCTTTGAGCACGGCGTGCCGGTCGACTTTGGCAGCGACGATCCCGCAATGTTCGGCACTTCACTGCTTGGCGAATATCGGCTGGCTGCGCAGACTGGGGATGAATTTGGCGGAGTTGCGGCGGCTCGTACAGATGGGGTTTCCAGCATGCGTTCCTGGAAGAGAGCGAGAAAAACAAATATAATTCGCAGACATGAAAGCTCACGTTGGGTCATGCTCAAATCCACTGTCCTCGATCCGCAGGGCAAGGCGATTCATCACGCGCTCGCGTCGCTGGGCCACCAGCAGGTGCGCGATGTCCGGCAGGGCAAATTCTTCGTGCTCGATCTCAAGTCGGCGAGCCGCGAGCAGGCCAAGACCGAGGTCGAGAAAATCGCCCGCGAAGTTTGACCAATCCTGTGATCGAAGAATTCAAGTACGAGATTGTGGAGTGAGGGCGGCGGCCGCTGCTAAGCTGCTCAGACGAAAGCAGTTAGGGCCATTTCCCACCCTCGTCTGGGCGCGGCTTGATGGGGCGGGCTTCCCTGTTTTCTCTTATGAACCGGTGCAGGCCTGCGCGGGCCGTCTCGCTGTGGGTTGTGCTACGCTGTAACTGCATAGCTTCAAGCATCGAATCTGATCGCTCGTAACGCTGGAGAGATCGCCGTGTGCGGAATTGTCGGTTACATCGGTCCCAAAAAAGTGGTTCCTTTAATCCTGGACGGCCTGCGCCGGTTGGAATACCGCGGGCTACGACTCTGCGGGCGTGGCGGTCGTGCAGCCCGATGGCACGATGGAAATTCGCCGCGCTTCCGGCAAGCTGCGGAACTTGGAAGAGGCCATCCGGCAAAATCCGATTGACGGAATGTATGGGGTGGGGCACACACGCTGGGCGACTCACGGCAGGCCAACAGAGGAGAATGCCCATCCGCATCGCGATTGCACAGGCGAAATTGTGGTGGTACACAACGGCATCATCGAAAATTACGTGGAGCTGAAGAAACAACTCATCGCCGAAGGCCACAAATTCGTCACGGAAACGGATACGGAGATCGTGGCGCACCTGGTTGAGAAGCACTACGGAAGCGGGCCACTCGAAGAAGCGGTGCGCAAGACGGTGAAGCAGCTTCACGGTGTCTACGCTCTGGCGATTCTTTCGTCCCGCGATCCCAATAAGATTGTAGCCGCGCGCTGGGGTCCGCCGGCCGTAATTGGTCTCGGCGACCACGAATACTTCGTCGCGAGCGACATTCCCGCAGTGCTCTATCACACGCGCGACGTTTTCTTCATGGCCGATGGCGACATCGCCGTGCTCACCGAAAATGGCGTTCGCGTCATGGATTTCGAGGGGCGCACCATCGAGCGCGCCAGCCCAGCACATCACCTGGGACCCGATCATGGCCGAAAAAGGCGGGTACAAACATTTCATGCAGAAGGAGATCTTTGAACAGCCGCGCGCCGTGCGCGACACTCTTTCGGGCCGCATTTCCCTCGATAGCGGCAAGGTTTTTCTGGATGAGATGGATATCACCGAGGACGAGTTCCGCGAGTTCCACAATGTGCGGATCGTAGCCTGCGGTACAAGCTGGCATGCCGCACTGGCCGGGAAATACATGATCGAGCGGCTTGCCAAGATTCCGGTCGAGGTGGATTACGGCAGCGAGTTCCGCTATCGCGATCCGATCATGGGGCCGGAAACCCTGTGCATCTGCATCAGCCAATCGGGCGAGACCGCGGACACGCTGGCGGCGCAGCGCGAAGCGAAACAGAAAGGCTCAAAAACACTGGCGATCTGCAACGTGCAAGGCTCGATGATTACGCGCGAAGCGGCCGGCACCGTACTGACGCATGCCGGACCGGAAATTGGCGTCGCCTCGACGAAGGCATTCACGTCGCAGCTTACCGCACTGATGGTGGTGGCGCTCTACCTCGCGCAGGTGCGCGAAACGGTGACATCGGACTGCGCCCGGCTGACGATGCAGGAGCTCACCCGCATCCCGCACAAGTTGGAAACAGTGTTGCAAGGCGACGAGTCGGGAATCTATGACACGCTCGCGCGCGAGCTTTTCCGGCACACCGATTTTCTCTACCTCGGCCGCGGCATTCACTTTCCCATTGCGCTCGAGGGCGCTTTGAAACTGAAGGAAATTTCCTACATTCACGCGGAAGGCTACCCGGCAGGCGAAATGAAGCACGGGCCGAACGCGCTGATTGATGAGAATCTTCCCGTCGTGGTGCTGGCGACACATGACAAGAACGATCCTGACATCGGTGACGCGCTACGAAAAGAGCATCTCAAACATCAGGGAAGTAAAAGCGCGCGACGGCATCGTGATCGCTATCGTCACGCAGGGCGACCAGCTCGCGAAGGAAGCTTCCGATCACGTGATCGAGATTCCTCCAGCGCCGGAACTCCTTGCGCCGATCCTGGAGATTGTTCCATTGCAATTGCTGGCCTACCACATCGCGGTGCGGCGCGGCTGCGACGTGGATCAACCGCGGAACCTGGCAAAGTCGGTCACCGTCGAATAGCTGTTTTCACCGCGCCAGGCGGCTTCTCGTCTCGGGAGTTGTCCGATCTGGCTACTCCGCGCTCCGCGAGACGCGCTAGAATATCGGCGGGTGCATCGTTTTGCGCCACCCATTGCGAATGAATCGAAAATTTCTCGTTCTCTGCCTTAGTCTGTCAATCTTCCCGTTATTTGCGCCCGCGTGCAAATGGGGCTACGCGCTGGCGCATACATCTGCCGCACAGGCTTCCGGCCAAGGCACCGCAAAAGTTTCCCGCATAGCGTTCTCTGGCTCGAGCAAACTATCCGACGGCCAGCTTCTGGCCACCAGCGGGCTGAAAGTCGGCGACATGGTTGGCAAGGCCGACTTGCAAGCCGCCGCGGACAGGATGTCCGCGCTCGGACTATTCGCCAGCGTTAGCTTCAGTTACAAGACCGGGGCTGACGGCGTGGAGTTACAGTTCGTGGTGCGCGAAGCCCCAACGTTTCCGGTCGAGTACGATAATTTCCCGTGGTTCACAGACGATGAAATCAACACCGCCGTCCGCGCTGCCGTGCCCTTCTACGGCACTGCGGCGCCCGGCGAAGGCCAAATGGTGGATCTGATGGCACAGGCCATTCAGAAGCTTCTCCCCAGCCGTGCCGTGTTTGGGCAAGTACGGCACGACGTTTTGCAGCGCCCGGACGGCGCCGGACCTTTTCTCCAGTTCAGCGTGGCAGGTTCGGCCGTGCAGCTCGAAAAACTCAATTTCACGGATGCGTTCGCCGGCACCTCCGGAGAAATAACGGCGCGCATGAGCGACCTGATAGGCAAGCCATACTCGCGGTATGCGATCGACCTCTTCGCGTACGAAGAGGTGCGGCCGGCGTATCTGGCGAGCGGACGGTTGAAAGTCACTTTCGGCCAGTCCTCGGCGCAGCTCTCCGGCTCGTCCGCGAGCAGCGGCCAGAAGGTGGTGATCGCCACCTTGCCGATCTCGCCGGGCCCGGTCTACCTGTGGGGCGGTGTGACGTGGTCGGGTAACGCAGCACTGAGCGCGACTGCGCTTAACTCGATGGTGGACATCACGCCGAATTCTCCCGCCGACGGCAACAAAATTCAGGCGATGTGGCTAGCTGTGAGCCGTGCCTACGCGCATATCGGTTACGAGGACAACGCGGTAGAGCCCGAGGCACAATTTGACGATGCCACAGCCCACGTGAAATATGACGTGAGCATCACCGAAGGCCCACAATATCACATGGGCGAATTGATCGTGACGGGGCTTTCGGTTGACGCCGAGAAGCACCTGCGGCTTGCGTGGACGATGGATCGCGGCTCGGTGTTCGATGATGCGTACTTCGAGCAGTTCTACGACAAGCTCGCCCGGCCGACAGCAGAGATCTTTGATAACTTGCCGGTGCATTACGAAAAGACGGGGCAGCTCCTGCGGAAAAACACGGAAACGCACACGATTGACGTCCTGCTCGATTTTCAGTAAATCCGCGCGTACCCGCCGAATACGCGCGAAAGGCGCAATGGGTTCTCCGCGGAACCTTCTGCTTCCGGACTGCGTATCATGAATTGACCGCCTTGGGGAAGCCTTTCGCGCGTGACTAAGAGGAGAGGATGAGCCGCGGTTATTCTGTGCATTGCGACAAGAACCTTGCTTGGACGTTCGCGGTTGCTCTGGCAACGGCAAGCGTTCTGATGGGGTGCGTTGGGCCGAGTGTTACGGGCAGCTTTGACCGCACGCTGGCCGTGAGCGGCCCGGTCCAGCTCGAAGTCCACAATGGTTCGGGACTCGTCGAAATCCGCACAGGGCAGGATGGGCAGGTGCGCGTTCACGGGAATTACTCGGTATGGGGATTCGCGTTCGAGAATGCGCGCGCTGACGCTGACGATCTGGCGAGCCACCCACCGATTGAGCAGGTGGGCAATGCGGTGCAGGTTGGGCTCAGCGGCGGCAGGCTTCATGACGCCCGCGTGGATTACACCATCTATGTCCCCGTTGAGACCCAAGCACGTGTGACGGTGGGTTCCGGCCGGATGGAAATTGTTGGAATTCAAGGACCGGCGGAATTGGAGTCGGGCTCGGGGCGCCTAAGTGCGCGCGAGATCAAGGAAGACGTACGGGCCACGACGGGAAGCGGCGGGGTCGAATTGGAAGACATTGGCGGACCGGTCAACGTCAGCGCGGGCTCGGGAAGTCTGACGTTGATCCGCATCGGCGGGGACATTGTCGCGGAGTGCGGCGCGGGGCACGTCACCGTGGATCATCCGGGTGGCCGCGTAAACGCGCGCACCAGAAGCGGCAACATCGAGATCAGCGAGGCGGCGGCCGATGTGCGCGTGGTGACCGGGTCGGGCCGTGTGCACGTAAATGGCAATCCCGCGCCGGGTAAATATTGGGAGTTGGTGTCGAGCTCCGGCGGCGTTTCGCTCGAAGTGCCTTCGGATTCCAGCTTCCGCCTCTACGCACATGCCACGTCGGGCAGGATTCACACGAACTTGCCGTTGGTGCTCGAGCAGGAAGGCAGCTCGCGCACGGTGCGTGGGTATCTTGGCTCGGGCGCGGCCCGGGTGGAAATCAATACACATTCCGGCGGCATCGAGATCCGCTGATCACCCTCTTTCGGTTCAGATACAATGGCAGCGGTGAGGATTCCCTTCCTTTGCGGTTTCGCATGGCTTGCCATTTCATTGGCCGCGCAGCAACCTCCAGGGCAGACGGTCAAGCCTCCGGCGTCTGCACAAGGAACGGCGGCCGGCGGTATCTCGCCCAGCCAGTCCAAAGGCGCACAAGGACCCAATGCCGCGAAGGCTCCTGACGCCGAAGCCGAATTGCAGCGCGCGATTGATAGCGCCGGCAACGATCGCGCCGCGTTCGTCCGCAATCTGGAGGATTACCTCCGGCGATTCCCCAACGCACCGAGAAAGATCGCCGTGTACCGGGCATTGGTCGAAGCGGAGCTGCAGCTCCGCGAGCCCTTGAAGGCCATCGACTACGCGGAACGCATCATCGCGCTCGCGCCGGACGACTCATCAACCATGCTGCTGACGGCGACCCTGCTCGAAGAGCAAGGCGGGGACGACCGTCTCACGCGCGCCGCAGGATACGTGACGCGCGTGTTGGACCGCGTCGAGAAGACCCCTATCGAAGACAAGCCTGCGCGAAACTCGGAAGCAGAGTGGCTGGCGCAGCAGAACCACGTGGAGATGACGCTATACCTCTTGCGCGGCAGGCTGGAAGCGGAGCATCACGACAATGACTCCGCAACCAAGGATTTTCAGCAAAGCTATAAACTGGACGCCAATCCATCGGCGGCTTTGCAGCTCGGCGAGATCGCCGAACTCAAGGGTGAACGTGACGCCGCAATTCAGCAATATCTGCTGGCCTTCGTTCTTCCCGGGCAGGAGGGCGCCACGGTCGATCGCGCCGAAGTTCGGCGAAAGCTCGGCAACCTGTGGCAGCTTGCCCACGGTAGCGAAAAGGGGCTCGGCGAAGAGATTCTGGCGGCGTATGACCGGCTGGCCGCCGCGTCGAAAGCCGTAAGCGGGGCGAATAAGGGCGTGACCGACCCATTCGGCTTTGTCTTACGGCGCGTGGACGACCCTGGCTCAGTGAAGATGGCGGAGGTTCGGGGAAAAGTGGTCGTGCTCGATTTCTGGGCGACGTGGTGCACTCCGTGCGCCCAAATGGCTCCCCTGCTCGATCAGATCGAGCAGATGTTCAGCGGCTCCAAGGACGTCGTATTCCTTGCTGCGAATGCCGATGACGATCAGAGCCGCGTCGCTGCCTATCTCGCTAAGCATAAGGTCCAAGGCACGCTCGTCTACGCCGACGGGCTGGACGACGCGCTCAAAGTCGAATCACTCCCGACCGTGATTGTCCTCGATCGCGGCGGGAAGGTTGTCTATCGAGGCGAGGGATTCACCCCGGATGGCTTCGTGGAAGGGCTGGCGCAGGCAATCTTAAGCGCCGTTTCGACTACGCAAACGCCGCAGCCATAAGCATCCCGCCGGAACCGAGCGAAGCACGTTCATTCATAGCGCAGTGCGATCATCGGGTCCACTTTCGTAGCCCGTCTCGCGGGAATGTAGCTGGCAAGAACCGCGGCTGCGATCAGGATCGCAGATGCACCGAGATAGGTTCTCCAATCCAGCGGCTGAATGCCGAAAAGCTGATCGGTAATCACGCGAGACGCCAACCCGGCGCCAATCAAACCGATCACGACACCCACAATGGCGAGCGCCATTCCCTGCCCCAGCACGTCTCTCAAAACGTCCGAGCGCTGCGCGCCGAGCGCCATGCGAATCCCAATTTCGTGTGTGCGCTGCGTGACGATGTAGGCGATTACTCCCTGCAGACCGATCAACGCGAGCAGAAACGCCAAGCCGGCGAAAACACCCAGAAGTACGGTGGCAAACCGGCGCCGCTCGAGCGATCGGCTGATGCGCTGTTCCATGGTTTGAACGTCATAGACCGGCTGGTCCGGGTCCACATTCGCGACCTGCGCGCGGATTGCGTTCGCCAGCGTATCCGGATTACCGGAAGTGCGTGCGACCAGCGTCGTGATTCCGAAATACCGAGCCATGTAAAACGCGCCTTTCGATTCTTCGGTAAGCTCTGAGCGGCGTACCGAACCAACGACGCCAACCACGGTGGACCACGGACCCTTGTCCGACCAACTGATTCCACCGCCGATCGGATCTCGGTCCGGCCAGAAACGCTTCGCCAATGCCTCATCAATAACAACCGCCGCGCCCGTCCCCGCCGTCCCCGGCTTGGCCCCTGCCGCGAAGTCCTCCGGAGTGAACCAGCGCCCCCGGACCAAGGGGATTTGCATCGTTGCAAGATAGTCCGGGCTGACGAGGAGATAATCGGCGTGCGGCACGGGCCGGCCGGGACCCGGAGTGTAGTCGCGGATGGAAAAAACAGAATTGTCGCCGCCACTGAACGGTGGCTCGAACGCCATCGCGGCGTGAAGCACACCGGGCACAGCTTCTACCCGACGCACCAAGTCTTCGCCGAATTCGGTAACGCGTACGCGATCCGAGTATTTGTTTTGCGGCAGAGAGATCTGCATCGTGAGCAGGTTCTGCGCGTTGAAACCCGGATTCACCTCGAGCAATTTTGCAAAGCTGCGCAGCAGCAGCCCCGAGCAGGCGACAAGGACCAGCGCAAGCGCTACTTCAGAGACCACAAGCAAGCGCCGCAGCGCCTGCCGCCGGGTTCCGCCCGTGCCGGAGCGGCCGCTTTCTTTCAGCGCTTCGTTTAGATCAGTACGCGTGGACTGCAGCGCCGGAGCCAGGCCGAACAGCGCCCCAGCCAAAACCGAGATCCCAAGTGTAAACGCGAGTACCGTCCAGTTCAGCTCAATGTCTCCCGAGCGCAGCAGATCCCGCGGAGCCAGCGCTTCCAGCCCTCGGATTCCCCACTCCGCGAACAGCAGGCCGAGCAGGCCTCCCGCAGCGGCCAACAGGAGGCTCTCCGTCAGAAGCTGAAAGACAATTCGAATGCGGCTTGCGCCCATCGCGGCGCGAATCGCGATTTCACGGGCTCGCGCGCCGGCTCGCGCCAGCAAAAGGTTCGCGATATTGACGCAGGCAATCAGCAGCACCAGCACAACGGCCCCGAGCAGCATCCACAGCGGCTCGCGAACGTCGCCCACGCGCTCATCGAGCAGCGGGCGCACCTCCATGCTAAACCCGCTGAGGTCTGCCCCCTCCGCAAGGTGCGCGGCGGTGGTCGCGATGCCGGCCTGGGCCTGCGCCACGTTTACACCGGACTTCAGGCGCGCAAGCATCGTCCAAGCCAAGCTCCACGCGCGATCATGGGAAAGCTCCGCCGGCGTGAATGCCGCGGGAACCACGATGTCTGTATGAGGGTACAAGACCTGCATCGATGCCGGCAGCACACCAATCACGTTGTAGCTGGCGCCATTCAACTGGAGTGACTTCCCGAGAACACCCGGATTCGAGCCGAATGTACTGCGCCAGAGAGAATCGCTTAGCAATATAACCTGCCCGCCGCCGTAACGATCCTCTTCCGGCGTGAAGACCCTGCCGAGTTGAGCGTGCAGGCCGAGGAGCGGAAAGAAGGTCGCGGAGACCCGCAACGCGATGAGGCGCTGCGGCGTCCCCTGCCCCATCAGGTTGAAGCTCTGCGTCGTAAGGGCGGAGGTGTCTTCGAACAGGTCGGTGCGGCGGCTGGATTCGACGTATTGCGTAGCTGAAATCTCTGTGCGAGGAAGATTGAGCGCGGGCAGTCGGTCATGGATCACGACCAGGCGTTGCGGGTCGCGAACCGGCAGCGGACGCAGCAGGACAGCGTCAAAAACGCTGAAAATTGCCGTATTGGCCCCGATGCCGAGCGCTAGAGTGAGTACCGCCAACACCGCGAAGCCCGGGCTTCGCCGGAGAATCCTGACGGCATAGCTGATGTCTCGCAGCAGGCTCGTGTTCATGTTTCGCTCCCCCGCCATATCTACGGGCGGACGCACCGTTCCCTGGGGTGTAAAACGCATTTCCGCACGAAATGTTCCCAGGAACTCGTCGGAATCACCTTCGCCACGTGTGCCCGATTGCCTGGGCGGCCCCGCGCTTTTGGGGAGGATGCCCCTTCCAGTACGACTATGTAGTGGCCACGTGACGGGCGGCTAGGAACGTGTTCACGTGGATGCGGACCGTATCCTCGACGTGGCGGGCGTATCCGCCTGCCAAGGTGATGGCAACCGGCAGCCCCATGCGCCGGGCGTGTTCGAAAACCAAGCGGTCGCGCCGCTGCAAGCCCTCAATCGAAAGCCCGAGTCCTCCAAGTTGGTCTTCACGATAAGGATCGGCGCCCGCGACGTAGAAGATGGCATCCGGATTGGATTCCGCGAGCGCTTGCGTCAGGCCCTGCTCGAGGATGGCCAGGTAATCCGCGTCAGTGATGCCATCGGGGAGATTCAGATCAAGATTCGAAGGCGGTTTCGGCGACGGGTAGTTGTTTTCCTGCTGGATCGAAAGCGTATAGACCGTCTCATCCTTCGCAAAAATGGTTGCGGTGCCATTCCCCTGATGCACGTCCGTGTCCACGACCATCGCCGTGCGGATGGCCCCATCGGCCTGTAAGCGCCGGATAGCAATGGCGACATCGTGAATCATGCAAAAGCCTTCGCCGTGCCCAGGGCAGGCATGGTGGAAGCCTCCGCCAATGTTGCCGCCGAAGCCATCCGTCATGGCGTGCTGCGCCGCTAGAATCGTGCCTCCCGCCGCCAGCCAAAAGGCCCTCACGGTTTCCGGTCCCGCGGGGATCTCAAGGCGAATCTTTTCCATGGGGTTCAGCGTCCCCATTTTCAGCTTGTGGACGTATTCGGCGGTATGAACGCGCAGCACATCGGCGTCATCAGCCGGCTCAGGTCGCAAGAAATCGTCGGCGCTTGCGACGTGCTCGACGAGAAGCGCGTCGTAGACGAGCCGGTATTTCTTCGAAGGAAAGACGTGCTCGCCAAGCTGGAGATCGTATTTGTCGTGGTAGACGAGCTTGAACGGCAGCATGGAGGCGTTGCCGGGTCTGGCGACGGGCTAGCAGTCGCGGGCGAGGATGAAATCTGGGACGGCCATGAGCGCGCGGCCATACTCCGTCGCGCTCCCGCCATTGAGACTGGCCTTGGCTCGATCCACGAACTCGTGGGCCAATCGCCGCGCGCGATCCAGCGCGCCCGTCTCGTGGACCAGCGCGGTAATTTGCTCCGGGCGAACGGTTTCGAAGCCGCGCTCTTCCAGCACGGTGGCAACGAGCTTGCGGCCCGCGGCGCCGTCACGCTCGAGCGCGTAGATCAGCGGCAACGTGACTTTGCCTTCTTTCAGATCGCTCAACACGGGCTTGCCAAGCTTTGCCGGTGACGCCGTGAAGTCCAATAGGTCGTCCACGAGCTGAAACGCCAAGCCGGAGTAGCGTCCATATTCGGCAAGCGATTCTTCGGTTTCTTCGTGCTGCCGTCCGAGAACCGCGCCCAATCGTGCGCACCCGGCAAAAAGGCACGCCGTCTTACGCGTGGCCAGCTCGATCGCTTCCGCTTCGTTCAGATCCATTCGGCCGATCCGAGTGAGCTGCAAAAGCTCGCCTTCTACCATGTTCTGGGTGAGTTCGATCAGCAGATCGAGTACGCGGAAATTCCGCTCCTCGAGCGCCATCTGGAAGGCCTGCATGTAAAGCCAATCGCCCGCGAGCACGCTCATGTGGTTGCCCCAGCGCGCGTTTGCGGAAGGGCGCCCGCGGCGCAGTTGGGCGCCATCGATCACGTCGTCGTGGATCAGCGTGGCGCTGTGGATCAGCTCGACAACCGCCCCCAGCCGCACAGCGCCGTTGCCTTCGTAGCCCGAATACTTGGCTGCCAGCAAAAGCAGAGCGGGACGCAGCCGCTTGCCGCCACCGCCGAGCAGGTAGGTGCCAATCTCGGCGACCGGTTCAAGCGCCGAATCGCTCTGCAGCGAAAGCTCCTGCTCGACCTTCAGCAGGTCGTCGCGAACCAGATCGAATATCTCCTTTGCGATCAGCAGGGAGATGGGGAGCCTCCTTCTCAGGACCCCGGCGTGTTCCGCGGCTCGCACGGCGCGAGGCGGAAAAATCCGCGGAAATTGGCGGCTGTGGTGGCCGCTACTTCCTCGACGGGTAAGTCTCTCACACTCGCCAGCGTCCGCGCTACCTCAGCAACGTAAGCCGGCTCATTGCGCTTGCCGCGATAGAGCTGCGGTGCGAGGTAGGGTGAGTCGGTTTCGATCAGCAGCCGGTCGAGCGGCAAACTCTTGGCCACATCACGAAGATTCTGTGCCTTGGGATACGTCATGTTGCCGGCGAACGAGACCACAAAGCCCATGTCGAGCCCATGCTGGGCTTCCTCGAGAGTGCCCGTGAAGCAATGAAAGATGCCGCCCAGACCCGAACTGCGCCAATCCTCTTCGAGGATCAGCCAGGCAATCGGGCCACGCGTCCCGGCAGTGAATGATGACCGGAAGTTTTGCCGAGCGAGCCTGCGCCAGTTGGCGGCGGAAAACATACTGCTGCGTTTCACGCGGCGAAAAATCGTAGTGATAGTCGAGGCCGATTTCGCCCCAGGCGATCACTCGCGGATGTTTCGCGAGTTGATCGAGCGTCGCCAGATGCTGATCGGTCACCTGAGCGGCTTCGTGCGGGTGGATGCCAATGCTCGCGTAGATCCAATCATGCTTCTCGGCAAAAGGCAGGGCCGCATCGAGTTTCTCGGGGCCAGGCCCGGTGCCGATCGGCGAGCAACGTGCCGATCCCCGCGGCACGCGCCCGATCGAGCATGGCGTCGCGGTCTTCGTCAAACTGCGGAAAATCTATGTGCGCGTGGGAATCTATGAGTTCCATCATCGGCTGCGGCCGATATACGCCGCGTCTTGAACAGCGCGCTATTTCAGCCGCGAGCCTACTGGCACATCTTCAAGAAAGCCCGCGAGGATTGGCTTCCCGTCTGGGCCGGCAGCGGCGGCGACGATCATGCCGTTGGACTCGACTCCGCGAAGCTTCCTAGGAGCGAGATTTACCACCACGGCTACTTTGCGGCCGACCAGTTTTTCCGGCTCGTAGGCGGTGGCAATCCCCGCCACGATCTGTCGAACCTCGTCGCCAATGTCCACGGTCAGCTTCAGCAGCTTGTCCGCGCCCTGAACTCGCTCCGCCGTCTGCACTTGGCCGACGCGCATCTCGACTTTCAGGAAATCGTCAATGCTGATCTTTCCGGGCGTGGCCACGCCGGCGGCTGGCGCAGTTGCGGCGGGCGCCTGAGGTGCCGGGGTGCTGGCTGCAGGCACTGCGGCTGCTGGTGCGGCTGCCATAGGTGTCGCGGGCTTGCTCGGTTCCTGTTCCATGGCTTCGATCCTTTCGATTGCCTCAACTTTGTCTATGCGCGGGAATACGGCTTCGGGTTTGCCGGTCCGCGTGCCCGGTTTAAGCTGGCCCCAGAGAAGCGCGTCAATGCGAAAGTCGCGGAGCGGACCGCTTTGCCCGAGCTGCCGCCATATTTTTTCGGTGGCCGCGGGAATCACGGGATGCGCAAGAGCCATCACGATCCGCAGTGCTTCTGCGGCGCCGTAGAGCACAGCTTCGAGCGCCTGCCGCTTTGCGGGGTCTTCTGCCAGCGTCCACGGCTTCTGCCCGGTGATCACCGCATCCACCTCGGCAATCAGGCCCCAGATCGCTTCGAGCGTGCGCGCGAATTGATATTGCTCGTAACCGGCCATGGCAGCTTCGATCGCTTGCCCTGCGGCGGACTTGAGCTGCTCGTCTATGGCGCTGGCCGAAGGCTTGGGGACTTGGCCGCCGCAATACTTCTCGATCATCGTCAGCGTGCGGCTGGCGAGATTGCCCAAGCCCGTTGGCAAGATCGGCGTTGTAGCGCGTGACCAGCGCGTCGTAGCTGAAATTGCCGTCCTGGCCGAACACGATTTCGCGCAGCAGAAAATAGCGCAGCGCGTCCATACCCAGCACGGAGACAATCGGCCGCGGGCGCACCACGTTGCCGCGCGATTTGCTCATCTTGCTGCTGTCCATCAAGAGCCAACCGTGCGCCCAGATCTGCTTCGGCAGCAGGCAACGCCGGCGGCCATCAGAAACGCGGGCCAGTAAACCGCGTGGAAGCGAATGATTTCTTTGCCCACCAGGTGCAAATTCGCCGGCCAGTAGCCGCGCCGCTCGTAGTCGGGTCCGCCAACGGCGCTGAGATAACTGGTCAGCGCATCGAACCACACGTAAAAAACGTGCGGCGCCTCACCGGGCACCGGAATACCCCAGCGAATCGTGGTGCGCGTGATGCTCAGATCCTTCAGCCCGCCCTCGACAAAGCTCAATACTTCGTTGCGGCGCGCGTCAGGCTGGATGAATTCAGGATGCTCGGCGTAAAAGCGCAGCAGCCGCTTCTGGAAAGACGAAAGCTTGAAAGAAATAATTCTCTTCGGTGACGGTTTCGGTCGGCCGCCCGCAATCGGGGCACGGATCGCCGGGCCCGGCGTCGTTCACATAGGCATTGTCGAAAACGCAGTATTGCCCGGTGTAGTGGCCCTTGTAGATGTATCCGGCCATTCTCATCGCGATTTTCGCGGCATTTCTGGAAGAGCCATTGCACCGTGTGCGCGTGGTGCAAATCGGTGGTGCGGATAAACTCGTCGCCCTGAATTCCGAAATCGTCCCAAATCTTGCGCCACTCGCCGGCCATTTCGTCCACAAAATCCTGCGGACGTCTTGCCGGCCTTTTGCGGCCGAGCGCTCGACGTTCACGCCGTGCTCGTCGGTGCCGGTGGTCATCACCACGTCGTATCCGCGCATGCGCTTGTAGCGCCGAATCGTGTCGCACACGATCGTCGAATACGTGTGGCCGATGTGCGGCAGGCCGTTCGTGTAGTAGATCGGCGTGGTGAGATAGAACTTCGGCTTGGAACCCTCAGGCATGAGCTAGTGTTTTGTCTCCGCGCAATTCGAAAACGCCCATCGTCCGAGCCGAAATGCGCGATTGCTTGCGAGCGTCCGCATAGTATTCTGCGGTCCGCAGGCTGTCAAATCACGCAATTCGAAGCGTCGCCGTAATGCGCGCTATTTTGACGGCCCGAAGCCCTTTCCCTATAATCACTTACTCTTCCCGAGCAAAGGAGCCGCGTGTACCACGAGCTCGAAGCCCGTTTTCGAAAGCGTCTTGCGAATTACATTTCGAGCCGGTATGGCCAGGATCCAAACGTCGCCACCGAGCGCCCGCCAAAGGTGGCCATGGGTGAATTGTCGTCACCAGTGTGCTTCGAACTGGCCAAGCTGCTCAAGCGGCCGCCGCGCCAGATCGCCCAGGAAATCGCCAATTCGATGGGCGCGGTCGCCAGGAGTCGCCAGACTGGAAGTCGCGGGCGCGGGCTACCTGAACGTCTATTTTGACCGCGCGGAGTTTTTCGCGTCCGCGTATGCGGCGGCGCATGAGGCGTCGGCCCTGCCTCCCGAGGCACGCGCAAGATCATCGTCGAGCACACAAACATCAACCCCAACAAGGCCGCGCACATCGGGCATCTGCGGAATGCCGTGCTCGGCGATACCTTTGTGCGGTTGCTGCGGCATTCGGGGCAAGCGTCGAGGTGCAAAACTACATCGACAACACCGGCGTGCAGGTGGCCGATGTGGTCCTCGGCTTTCAGCACATGGAGAAGAAATCTCCAGCCGACGTGCGCGCGCTCGCCGCCGCGCCGAAGTTCGATTACTACTGCTGGGACCTCTACGCTCGCGTGACCTCTTTTCTCGAAGAAGACAAAACGCGGCTGGCGCTTCGCGGCGAAACTCTCAAGGCCATTGAAGAAGGCCACGGCGACGCAGCCGAAATGGCCGACACTCGTATCTGATGCGATCGTGCGCTGCCATCTGAACACGATGGAGCGGCTTGGCGTCGCCTACGACGTGCTTCCGCGCGAAAGCGAAATCCTGCACCTCAAGTTTTGGGACGCGGCGTTTACGTTAGCTCAAGGAGCGCGGCGCGATTCATCTCTCCACCGCCGGCAAGACCGCCGGCTGCTGGGTGATGCGCATGGCCGATGCCCGAAAGTCGCCGGAAAGCGGAAGCGTCACGACGCGAAGGCTCGGCCGATGACGACGCGAAGATCATCGTGCGCTCCAATGGCACGGTGACTTACGTCGGCAAGGATATTGCCTATCAACTTTGGAAATTTGGTCTGCTCGGCAAGGATTTCCACTATCGCCGATTTCACACCACGCCGGAAGGGCACAATCGTCTGGACACAGCTGCGCGGACGGCGCCGAAGGCGGCGCGCCCGAATTCGGCCACGCGTACCGCGTCTACAACGTGATTGATGCGCGCCAAAGTTACTTGCAAAACGTAGTCGTCGCGGGGATGCGCGCTCTCGGCTTTGACGAGCAGGCTGCGCGCTCCACGCATTTCAGCTACGAGATCGTCGCGCTCACGCCGCGCTGCGCGCGCCGAAATGGGCTACGAGCTTTCACCGGAGGACGCCGCGCGGAGCTACGTGGAAGTCAGCGGCCGCCGCGGGCTGGGAGTGAAGGCCGACGACCTGCTGGATAAGCTTGAAGCCGCCGACCCGCGCGGAAGTGGACCAGCGCCAGCCAGACGTGCCGGATGCCGAGCGCGCCGAAATCGCGCACAGGATCGCGATCGGCGCGCTGCGCTATTTCATGCTTCGGTTCGCGCGGAACACGATCATCGCGTTCGATTTCAAGGACGCACTGAGTTTCGAAGGTGAGACCGGGCCTTACTGCCAGTATGCCGTAGTCCGGATCAGAAGCATTTTTCAGAAGGCGGATGGAGCGCGGGAGAAAGGTTCTAAGGTCCGAGCTGGCCGCCAGATGCGGCGCGTTACCGCGATCTTCTCGCCGCGCCGGCCGGAGATGATCTGTGGGAATTGATTCTGCTTGCCGGTTCGCTCGGCGCGCGCGTGGAAGCGGCGATCAAATCGCAGGAGACCGCATTCGTGGCGAAATATTGTTTTGAGCTGGGACAGGCATTCAGCAATTTCTACCACAAACATCACATTCTTTCCGAAGAGGACCCGGAGAGCAAGTCGCTGCTACTGGCGACTGTGCAGCTTGGTGGAAAAGCAGCTTGTGGCAGGCCTCGACCTGCTTGGCATCGAAGCGCCCGACAAAATGTAGGCTGTCCGCAGCGAGCCGCAGCTAGCATTCTTCGAATTGAAATTCATCGCCAGATCAACCAGCGTGCGCACCGGCGTGCCCGTGCCGCCTTTGGCCATCCAGGGCTTGGCGTCATCGAGCCACGCGGTGCCCGCGATATCCAGGTGCACCCACGGCGTATCCTCGGCAAACTCGCGGATAAACATCGCGGCCGGTGATGGCGCCCGCATAGCCGCCTCCGCTGATGTTCTGCAAGTCCGCGATGGTGCCCTTCATCATTTCGCGGTACTCGTCGTCCATCGGCATGGGCCACATTTTTTCGCCCGCCGCTTTGGCGCTGGCCAGCACGCGGTCCGTAAAGCTTGGTCGGTCCCAAAGACGCCGGCGTTCACGGCGCCGAGGCGCCACCACAATCGCGCCCGTAAGCGTCGCGGCGTCCACGAGATGCGTGGCGCCGAGCTTCCGCGCATACGTCACGCCGTCCGCAAGAATCAAGCGGCCTTCGGCGTCCGTGTTCAACACCTCAATGGTCTTGCCGGACATGGAAGTCTGCACATCTCCCGGCTTCTGCGCGCGGCCTCCCGGCATGTTTTCCGTGCTGGGCACAACCGCAATCACTTTGATCGCTGGCTTCAGTTTCGAAAGCGCCTTCATCGTGGCGATCATGGCCGCTCCGCCGGACATATCGAACTTCATCTTGTCCATGTCCGCGGCGGGCTTGATCGAAATTCCGCCGGTGTCAAAGGTCACGGCTTTGCCCACCAGCCCCAGCACCGGGCCGCCCGGCGCAGCGTTCGGCGGGTTGTAGGTGATCACGATCATTCGCGGCGGCTCCGGGCCTCCCTGGGCGACGGAAAGCAGCGCGCCCATCTTCAATTCCGCGATGCGCTTTTCATCCAGGATGTCGAATTCCAACCCGTTCTCGCGCGCCATTTCCGCGGCGCGTTCCGCCAAATACCTTGGGCGTCAACAAATTCGCAGGCTCATTCGCCAGCGAACGCGCGAAGTTCTGCGCCTCCGCGATAATGCTCCCCTTCTCAATAGCTTTGTCCGCGCCGCTCATTTGCGTCCCAGCCGGCCAGCGCCGCGGATTCGAACGCGCCGCTGTTCTTCTTATCCCCGGTCTTGTACTTATCGCCTTCGAAATCACCCAAGAATCAGTCCTTCCGTGACGGCTTGGGCGGCGTCGGCTGTCGCGCCATCTTCGCGCGCCAGAAACACAAGTCGCTTCACTCCGCGAGATTTCAAATAGCGCAAGCGCCGCCGAGGTCAGCTTCCGCAACTGCGCATTGTCGAACTTGCTCCTTCTTCCCCGCCCCCACGACGAGCAAACGCTCCGCGGCGAGTCCCTGCGGCGCGTGCAATATACGTCATCTCCAGCGACTTCCCCGTCAACTCGTCATTCTTCGCCAGCCGCCGCAAGCACGTCGCTGGCCGGGCCGAGTTCGCCGACGCGCCCGCTGACGGGGTCTTCGTCGAATACATAAGTCACCAGTGCTTGCGTCTCTACTTTGCGGGCGTGCGGGTTTCCAACGTGATGTTCATGAAGTCTTAACGCCTCCGGGAACGGTAAATGGCATCCTTCACTTCGCGCCGTGCTTCCTTCGTGCGCGCTTCCTGGCGCCTGTCCCAATCCTTCTTGCCCTGGGCCAGGGCAATTTCGCATTTGGCGAGGCCATTTCGAAAGTAGATTCGGATGGGAATCAGCGTGGTGCCCTTGGGTTCGGTCTTATCCACAAGCTTCCGAATCTCCTCTTTGTGCATCAAAAGCTTCCTAGTGCCCAACGGAGCATGGTTCCACGGGCCCCCGGCGCGGTATTCGGAGATATGGCAATTTTCCAGCCAGAGCTCACCGCCCCGGATGTGCGCATAGGCCTCGCGGATATTGGCTTTGCCTTCGCGAAGCGCTTTTACTTCGGTGCCGCGAAGCGCCATCCCGCTTCGTAGCGCTCGAGCAGATGATAATTGTAGGAGGCGGAGCGGTTTTGTGCGACCAATAATTCGCTGCCGCGTTCGCCTTCTTTCCGGGCTTCGATTGCTTTTTGCGCCACGCGCGGACCATCTTAGCCGCCGGTGTTTACTAGAAGCAAGCACGCGGGTTGTTGCATTGTTGTACGGGTGCTAGACTCAAATTCCCCTGGCACTACGTGGAGACTATGAATGCCGAATCGTTATTTGCTGTTTTTGGCCCTTGGGATGCGCCGGAGCAGTGCTATCGCGGCTGCCCAAAGGCAAATAGCGGCAGCCAGGAAGCCAAGCTGGGCGATCAGGCTGAGATGCTGCAGGATTATGATCGCGCCCTCGATCCATTTCGATCGCGCGCTGAAGCAAGATCCCACGAACACGCTCTACCGGCTCAAGTCAGTCCGGTTGCGCGCGCTGGACGGGCAGTATCACGTCCAACAGGGCCAGAAGTACCATGAAGAAGGGCGACTTGCAGATGGCGCTCTCTGAATTTCAAAAGGCCGCCTCGATTGACCCTTCGAATGAGCTGGCCATTCAGGAAGGCCGCCGAACATGGAGATGATGGCGGAGAAATCGGCCGCCGCGTGCCGCTGCCAACGCCCCGCCCGCGCCGCCAGAGTCAGTACTTTTGCCGGGCCCTCCGCAGCTGACGCCCCTTTCGACCGCTCCCATCGATTTCAAAGCGACGAACGACGTCAAGTTTGTTTTCCAAACCATCGGCAAGTTCGCTGGAATCACCGTGGTCTTCGATCCCACGCTTCCGGCGCGGCGCATTTCCGTCGATCTGCCCAATGTAACGCTCGAAGAGCTCTGGACGTGGTCGCACTGCAGAGCGGCACTTTCTGGAAACCCGTCACCAGCAACATCGTCCTGGTGGCCGAAGACAATACGCAAAAGCGCACCGCCTACGAGGAAGAGGAAGTCGAGACTTTCTACCTCGCCAATAGCGATACCGGCGAGGAAATGAACGACATCCAGACCGCGCTGCGAACCTTGCTCAATCTCCGGCACATGGCCATGGTCAAATCATCCAATGCCATCGTGATTCGCGCGACTCCCGATACAATGATGCTGGTTCGGCCGCATGATCGAGAGCGATTGATAAGGCCAAGCCCGAAGTGGATATCAAGTCGAAATTCTGCAGGCCAATCGCGATCCGTGCCCGCGATCTTGGCATCAGCCCGACGCAAAGCGCCTCTCTAACTTTTACGGGCCCCAACAGCGCCACTACCAGCGGCACGACAACAACTACCACGACCACGACACGCCACCACGGAACAACTCCGGCTCGATCACTCTGCAGCAATTGAGACATCTGAACTGCCTCCGACTTCGCCGTCACGCTTCCCAGCGCGACCGTCAACGCCCTGCTTACCGACAGCGACACCCGCGTTCTCGCAGGATCCCGAGGTTCGCTCGGTGGACGGCCAGAGAGCACACCTCAAGATCGGCGAGCGCGTTCCAATCGCGACCGGAAGCTTTCAGGCGGGTGTCGGCGTTGGCGCGACCGCGGCTCGGCCTGGTCAATCCCCTCGTCAACACGCAGTTTCAATATCAAGACGTCGGCGTGAACATTGACCTGACTCCACGGATTGATGCGAACGACGACATCAGCCTCAAGATGCGCGTCGAAGTTTCCTCCATCGCAGCATACGTAAGCATCGGCGGAATCAATCAGCCTGAGATTGCCAAAAAGTCATGGACGGCGATGTGCGCATTAAAGACGGCGAAATCACCGTGCTCGGCGGTATCATCGAACGCACGGACACCCACAACATCTCTGGATGGCCGGGTTTTGCCGAATCCCCCTGCTTCGATACCTTTTCTCAAGCGACAACGTCGAACACATTGATCAGGAAGTGTTGATGGTTCTGATTCCGCATGTCGTTCGCCGGCCCTCTATTACGATGGCTGACTTGGCGAGCATCGCGTCCGGTGCGGAAAATAACATTCAAGTACGTCCGGCGCCGCCCGCTCCACAATCGCCGGCGCAAGCCCACGACACTCCGGGTGGCCCGCAGGCGCCGCCGCAGGCGGTTATTGCGGCGCCGCAAACACAGGCGCCGGCCTCCGCAGCGGGCCAGCCGAGTCTGCGCTTCGAGCCTGCCAACATCACGATCAAGCCTGGTGAAACGGCGATCATCGGCATCCAAGTGCAAAACGTGAACGACCTGTTCTCGATTCCCATGCTGCTGCAATACAACCCCGCGGTGATTTCCGTGGAAGAAGTGCGCCAGGGCGGCTTCTTGGGCGACGGGACGCAAAACGAGTCCCATCGTCCAGCGCGTGGATCAGGCGCACGGGCAAGCCGTGATCTCTTCCAGCCGCATGCCGAATTCGCCGGGCGTCAACGGCACGGGCACGCTGGTCGGGATCGTGGTCAAAGGTCTTGCGCCCGGCGATTCGAAACTCTCCATCGTCGAAGTAAACGCGAGAAACTCTCAACAGCAACCCATCCAACTCGTCACCAACGAAGGCACCATTCACGTGCAGCAGTAGGCTGCCGTACAGAAAGGCTAGGAAATCGAAATGTCCCAACACCGAAATCACTGCCGCTCAACCGCAGGGATGACTTTGCTGGAACTCATCATCGCCAGCGCCATTCTGCTGATTTTGGCGTCGGCCGCCATGCCGCATGGCGCGCGTGACGATTGTGCGCGGGCGCGAAATGGAGTTGCGCTACGACATGCGCCAAATGCGCGACGCCATCGATCGCTACAAAGACGCCGCGGACAAAGGGCAGATTCGCGTCGAGCAAGATACCGAAGGTTACCCGCCCGATCTGGACACGCTCGTGAAGGGCGTACAGCTCGCCAGCGCCGGCGATAAGCGTGTTCGTTTCCTTCGCAAGATCCCCGCGGACCCCATGACCGGCCGCGCCGATTGGGGGTTGCGCGCCGTGCAAGATGATCCCGCCTCGAATTCGTGGGGCGGAAAGAATGTCTTTGACGTCTACAGCCTGTCGCAAGGGACAGCGCTCGATGGAACCAAATATGCTGACTGGTAGAAAACTCGGTTGGATGTTTTTGAAGCGGCAGAATAAGTTCGGCGGTTCGAAAAGAAGGTCGCGGCTTGCTCAGCTCGGCTTCACGATGCTCGAAATGATGGTCGTCATCGCGATCATGTTCATCTTGTTGGGAATGGCCGCCAACCGCTATGAGCGAGCCTTACAGCACGCGCGGGAGGCCACGCTTAAGCAGGATCTCCGCGTAATCCGCGACGCCATCCAGCAATTCACACTCGATAAAGCGGCCGCGCCGCAATCGCTGGATGATCTGGTCTCCGCCGGCTACATACGCGAAATCCCCACTGACCCGATCACGCAACGCAAGGATTGGCAGACCCAGACCGACGACCTATTGCTCAGCGCCGACCAGACCACAAGCGGGATTTCGGACGTGCACAGCAGTTCGAATGCGGTTTCGCCATTCGAAAGCACTCCCTATAGCTCCTGGTGAGCAGCCGGCCGTGCTCTCTCGACCAGCGTTTCCCTGCTGACTTTTCGCCTTCCAAGGTGCTCTGTTTGACCACCCGTAGCGATTCCGCTATCATGCACTCGCGGGGTGGAGCAGTCTGGTAGCTCGTCGGGCTCATAACCCGAAGGTCGTTGGTTCAAATCCAACCCCCGCAACCAAACGAGATGTATAGGCCGGGCACACCAGAGCCCGGCCTTTTTTATCGCTGTGCCTAAACATCCCGGCAAATCGGCTGACATTCTTAGCGAATCGCGCGACACCTGCGGAACTCGGGGCCCAAAGGTCGTTGGTTCGAATCCAACCGCCGCAACCAAAGTCTCTTCTCTTTCAATCACTTCCGCAAACCCTGCAACCATCCGAATTTGTAAGCCCCGGAAAGTCGCGGCTGGGCCGCCCGCCTTCAACCTCACCACGAACCGATTCGCTTCCGGTCAAGGCATTGAAATGGCGGAATGCATGTACCCCGGCTTGCTGAATTTCGATACCCTCAGTTGTTTGGCGACATCACGGGGCCTGACGTCTTCGTGGTGTACGTCTGCGTCGTCGGCGGAACGTTTGGAGGAGTGAGGACGGTTACTTCGCTTAGGCTGCTGGCCGAGGTGCACGCTTTGCCGTATCCCTGGCAGTTTAGGATCGTCATCACGCCGTGCGCGGCTGGATCAGTGCTCGTTGTCGTCCAAGTGTGATAGTGGCTGGCGAATTGCGTCTGCAGCTTCTGCAACTGCGCCTGCAAAGTATCCACCTGTTGTTGAAGAACCTCGACCTGATTGATCTGCGCGCCTTGCAGGGCCGCCGGGGACGTCGCGGACGAGGTCCCTGTATGAAGCTGGCCACCCGTCGTGGAGGCCTGGTTGTTCTTGGTTGCCTGATTTTCGAGTATCGCGACGCGCTTTTCGAGCGCATTCAATCTTGCCGCGGCGAGCGGACTTATGGCCTGCGCCACCGCTACTGGCGGAGCCGAGAACACCATTACGCCGAATGTTGCGAGGACGCCCAAAGCGAATGCTGCCGTGATCGTGACGTTTTTGCGACTCATAGGTCGGTCTCCCCTTCTGCGAAACGTGCCTGCTCCCTGAGATAACTTTCGGGGATTCTATCCGGAATTACCTTTCTTCATTTCAGAAAACGCATGCCACGTGTGCGTATCTTGCACGAGTACGTTATCGGTGGAATTCCCAATGCGAGCGAATCCTGTCGAGCCGCCGCTTGGGAGAATCAACGAATAGGCGGGCTACTGTCCCGTTTGAGTCTTGGATTTCGCCATGATGTCGTACACGGGCTTGTTGTCGGCATAAACTCGCCACTCCTTCACCAAGCCATTTTCCACGATCGCCAGCCAAGCAGCCGGCGTCCGCCACTTGTTCTCCGGCGGAAGTTTTCCATTTGCGGCAATGATGCCGCCTGCCGCTCCGAACACAGCCACTAAGTTCCCGCTCGCAAAAATCTCTTCGTGCGAAACCCAATAGTCCGGGCAAAACGCGTAATAGCCGCGCCAGCCCGCGCGCATCTTTTCGCGGCCGCGCACAGACTGCCCGAGCGAATCAACGAACACATGATCCTCCGTCATCAACTCGGCTAGCTTGTCGGCATCACGTTGGTTGATGCATTCGAGAAAACGCAGCACAGTCTCCGTCGGAGTCATCTGATGCCCTCACACGCCATAAACTGAACAATCGCGTAGATTCACGCGCGGCCCGCCATTCTTTGATCGAGGTGCGCGATTACCGTCGGCCGGTACATCATACAACGACAAACCGGCCCGAGCGGCGGAGTCCACGCTGGGAATCACAAGTGAAATTGCTTTGACGAATCACTTTAGCTTGGCGTATTCGGATTTGGCAGAGATGAGGACCGGAATATCAGGATCGGCACCCTTCCACAGCGTGAGGAAGTCCTGATACGCGGCGCGGGCCTTGGCCGTGTCGCTCTGTAACACATAGGCGCGTGCCAGGCCGAGATGCGCGAGCGCACCGATAGGGTTATTGAGCACGATGCCGCGATGGTCCAGAATTTTCTGGAACTCGGCCGCGGCTTCGCTGCCCTGATGTCCGGCCAGATAGGCCTCGCCACGCACATAAACGGGGTACAAGGCGGTCCAATCGTAATTACCGGACCTTCCAAGGTCATACGGAGTGGCGGCTCTGAGAGTCTCAATGGCCTCGGAAACATCCCCCTTGTTGAGTGCCAGCCTTGCGCGGAGGGTCGGAAGGAGATTGAATTGCGCGTATGTGGCTTCTGGAAACCTCTTGGCCAAATCGTCTGTCAGCGCTTGCGCTTGCTTGTCGTCTCCCGCATACGCCAAAGCGAGAGCGGCGCTGAATTGCACCCCCTCGTCTGTCGAGTGCTGCATTGCCATAGCGGCGCGGCGCCGAGCTTCATCTAGGTTGCCGAATAAGGCTTCCCGTAAATCCGACCTGGCGGCGTACGTTGCGGCAGCTTCCTTTAGGTCTGCACGACCAGCGGAATCCATCGCCTGGCGGGAAAGATCCCGAGCCTCCCTGAGCCGCCCCGAATAGGCGGAAGTATCGGCTTGCGAGGCCAGCATATCGTTCTCCGCTCCCAGCTTGCCCGCCGGCCACGCCGCCTGCTGCGCCATCACCGCGGCATCGTTCTGCAAGAAAGCAATCAGATAAAGGTCACCGTGGAAGTACGGGTGGTCCAGTTTGCGTGCGAGCGCTTGCGCATAGGTGGCTTTGGCCTCATCGAGGCGATTCAGATTGACGTAGTTGAACCCGAGGATAAAGTAAGGAACAGGGCTATCCGGACTCAGACGGACTGCCTCCCTGCCTTCTTCAATCGCATTCTCATATTGTCCAAAGGCTGGGTAGATTGGCCCCGACAAGAAAGTACGCGGCATCGGATTGCGAGGATAGGCCTGTATCCAAAGCTCGCAGGTTTGTTTGGCCTTCAGCAAATTCCCTGTGGCCACGATATCGAAGTTGGCCGAGATGAAATACTTTTCTGCCTCGCTGGCTCGGGCCGCGGAGTTCGTAGGCCTTTCGGGTGTAGTAAGCCGCGGTGGCGTTTTCCTCAAGGTCCCGATACGCGCGGCCCAACCACGCGTAGGCAAGTGCGAAATTCGGGTCGAGTTCGATGGCAAGTGTGAAAAACGGAATAGCTCCGGTCGCCCCTTTGGAGAACATGATCTTATGGCCTGAACTGAAGTCTTTCAGGGCCTCAAGCGACGGCGTAGTGGCTTGCTCAAGCGGCGTATCAAACTTCTGTACGGTGCTCAGTGACTCGCCCAGCTTGTTCCGAATTTCCGAAGCGGTCTTTCCCAGTGCATCGAGCACGTGGTTCTTGTCGCTCGCCTGTGCTTCCGTGCTCGCCAGCGATTCCCCGCTTGCGCAGTTGACCGCCTTGAGGGTCAGCAGGTACTGCGTGCCAATTTGAGCAATCGAACCGTCGAGAACGGCAGCGCTACCCGTCCGCTGGCAGAGTTCCCGCGCAGTCGCTGGCGTGAGTTTTGCTTCCGGATGGCTGGCCCATCAGCCGAGCGTTTGCTGGATTTGCTCGTCAGAGACGATGCTCAGGAAGGGCGATTGTTCCAGTTGCACGGAGAGTCCCTGCCGCAGCGTGCCGTCAAACACCGCATCGCCGGTCGTATTCGTGAAATCGGCGAGGACGATGGTGTCCTTGTCCGTCAGCGCGTGCGCCTTGCGGGAGAAAAACAACCACCCGCCCACGGCCAGTCCGATGACCAGTATTGTTGCGCCAAGTACCACCGCCGATCGAAACCGGGTGGATTTCGCCGCGGGGTTCACCCAAACCTCGGCTCCCGCGAGGGCTGCCCCGACCCGAATCTGAATCTCGCTTCAGCCGTTGCAAGTCCGTGCGAATATCGGCGGCGTTCTGGTAGCGCAGCTTCCGGTCCTTCTCCAGCGCCTTGTTGATCACCTCTTCAAGTTTTGGAGAAACGTCCGGATTCAGCCGCACGGGCGCAACTGGCGTGCGATTCAGAATCGCATCGGCAATCACGCCTGACGTATCGCCCCGGAATGGCAGAACTCCCGTGACCATCTCGTAGAGCACCGCACCAAAGGAAAACAAATCTGTCCGTGCATCTAACTCCTCGCCCCGCACCTGTTCCGGTGACATGTGCGTGATCGTGCCTATCGCCGTGCCCAGTCGAGTGAGCTGTTCGAGCTCGCTGGCGGTGGGCATCGCAGAAAGATTCATGGCTCCGCCCGCCGGCGCCAGCTTTGCCAGACCAAAATCCAAAATCTTGGCATGTCCGCGCTCGGTGACAAATATGTTGGCGGGTTTGATGTCGCGGTGGACGATTCCTTTGCTGTGGGCCGCATCGAGTGCGTCGGCAATCTCAGTCCCCAACTCCAGCACTTGCTCGAGCGGCAAAGGCTTGCCAGACATGCGGTGCTTTAGAGTCTGGCCATCGAGAAACTCCATCGCGATGAATTGCTGGCCCTCGTACTCGCCGATGTCGTAAACGGTGCAGATGTTCGGGTGGTTTAACGCGGACGCTGCCTCTGCTTCGCGGCGGAATCGTTCGAGCGCTTGCGGGTCGTGCGCAACCTCGTCGGGCAAGAATTTAAGCGCCACGAAGCGGTGCAGGCGTGTGTCCTCCGCCTTATACACCACGCCCATGCCACCGCCGCCAAGTTTTTCAAGATGCGATAGTGCGAAATGGTTTGGCCGATCATTGCCGGGGAGCCGTTGCTGGCGACGGATGTTAGGCTGCGCTTACAAGCAAGTCAATGCGCGCAAATCCGCCGTATACTGGCACCTTCAAAACAGCCAATGATGCGCAGGAATCCTCACAATCCTCGAGAACCAGCTTATAGCTTGCACTTCTACACGTGTTGATCTAATATGCAGAAGAGTGAGGTGTAGGCAATGACGGCGAAATCCGATCTCCCGCAGGGCACTCTGGATCTCTTGATCTTGAAAGTCGTCGCGCTGGGCCCTGTCCACGGTTACGCGATCGCGCAACGGCTGCAACAGGTGTCGCGCGACGTGGTCCAGGTTCCGCAAGGCTCGCTCTACCCGGCGCTGCACCGGCTCGAAAATCGCGGCCTGCTCGCCGCGGATTGGAAGGAGACGGAGACGGGACGCGAGGCCAAGTTCTATCACCTGACGCGCAAGGGACGCGCGCAACTCGGAAGCGGAAGCCGCGAGCTGGGAACGGTTGACGGAAGCAGTCGGTCTGATTCTCGAGCTGTCTGAAGGGGGTGCGGAATGAGCTGGTGGAATCGCCTGTGGCGCCGACGGCAAATGGAAGAGCAACTCGAAAAGGAGCTCCGCTTCCATCTCGAACAACACACCACCGAACTTCATGCAAGTGGCCACGCCCTGAAGAAGCACAGCGCCAGGCCCGGCTTGCCATCGGCGGCCCCGAGCAGGTGAAGGAATTGTGCCGCGACGCGCGTGGTACGCGCTGGCTGGAAGACCTTCTGCAAGACTTCCGCTACGCGCTCCGCACCCTCTGGCAGAAGCCTGGGTTTGCCGCCGTCACGTCTGATGACTCTTGCCCTCGGCATCGGCGCGACCACCGTGATGTTCACCGTAATTAATGGAGTGCTACTCAAACCGCTTCCCTATCCGCAGCCAAACGAACTGGTGAGCGTGCACGGCCATAGCAATGACTGGAACACTGGCGCGTTTGGTGATCAAAACGTCGCCTATCTCGATTTTCTGGACCTCCAGCGCCAGAGCAATTCAGTGATGCTGGCGGGCACGCTCTACAACGGCGGCACCGTAAGCCAGCCGGGCGAACCCGAGTACATCTACTACCGCGAAGTCAGCAGCAACCTGTTCTCCGTCCTGCGTGTGAAGCTCGCTCAAGGCCGCGCTTTCCTGTCCGAGGATGATCGGATCGGCGCGGCGCCGGTGGCGATCCTCGGTTACAGTTTCTGGCAGCGCCATTTCGCCGGCATCCCGCAGATCGTCGGAACGTCCCTGACTCTTGATCAAAAAAGCTACATGATTATCGGCGTCGCGCCTGCGGGCATGCAACTCGATGGCGAGGAGCCGGACTTGTACGCGCCGCTGGGCCAGGATACTGGCAAGTTTCTGCGGAATCGCAAAGCCCATCCAATTGGCACACTGGGCCGCCTGAGCCCCCGCTCGACAACGGCCCAGGCCCGAGCCGAACTGGGCCTGATTGGCCACCACCTGGCCCAACAGTATCCCGATTCGAACGCAGACCGAACCTTCCTGGTCGAGCCGCTTCGACCGGAGGTGGGAGATGTTGGCCCCGCGCTTTGGTTGCTGCTTGGCGCAGTCAGCCTGGTGCTCCTGATCGCCTGCGCCAACATCGCCAGCTTGCTGCTGGCGCGAGCGGTTTCGCGCGAACGTGAATTCGCGATGCGCGCGGCACTCGGGGCGAGCCGCGGCCGCCTGGTGCGTCAGTGCCTAACGGAGAGCGCGGTTCTGGGTCTTTTGGGAGGCGCGCTGGGCGTCTTGCTAGCAGCTCTTGGCACGCGCCCATTTGTGGCGTTCTGGCCGGGCGATTTGCCGCGGGGGAAGGACGTTCAGCTTGATTGGCACGTGTTGCTCTTTGCCTTGGGCGTTTCCCTTCTGAGCGGCTTGTTCTTCGGGTTGGCGCCCGCCCTGCGCGCTCCTGCCCGAAAACTGGAACAGGCGCTCCGCGCCGGAGGCCGAACCGTCGTAGGCAGTTCCCGCCGTCTGCACGCAATTTTCGTGACGTTTGAGGTGGCATTGGCCGTTGTGCTGCTGATTTCCGCCGGGACCCTTGGTGGTACGCTCTTGCGACTCGCCTCGCTCGATCCGGGCGTCAATGTGCGAAACGTGCTCGTTGCCCGCATGGCGCTTCCCCCAGGCGTACTAGCGGACACGGGGCGAATCCGCCCTGCCTGGCAAGACGTGCTCGACCGCGCGCGGCAGGTGCCCGGGGTGGAGTCCGCAACGATCGTGGACACGGTGCCGCTGCGCGAAGGTAACAACCAACTCGGCTACTGGACCACCGCCGACGTGCCTCCGGAAAATCAGCAACCGTTGACCCTGGCGACCTGTGTCATGCCGGAGTATCTGAAGGTGATGGGCATACCTCTTCGTCAAGGCCGGTTCTTCGATGAGCGGGATCGCATGGGCAGCGGACAAGTGGTTGTCATTGACGAAGTGCTGGCGGAACAGGCTTTCGGCAAAGAGAACCCGATCGGGAAGCGCTTGTGGATGCCGGCCATGGGCCCCACGCCCTACGAAATCGTCGGCGTTGTGGGTCATGTGCGGTATTGGGGACTCGCCAACGACGATCAGGCTCAGGTACGCGCTCAGCTCTACTATCCGTTTTCTCAGCTTCCCGACCAACTCCTGCGCCGTTGGTCTGAACTGATGTCGATTATCGTCCGGACAGGCATGCCTCCCTTGGGTTTGGTAGCGTCACTCCGGCATGAGTTGCGCGGCGCCACCGGCGATCAGGTCGTCTACCAGGTGCGTACGCTCGAACAGCTCGCAAGCAACTCGATCGCGCAGCAGCGCTTTTTGCTTCTGCTCTTTAGCGTGTTTGCCGGTTTGGCTTTGCTGCTGGCCTGCATCGGCATTTACGGTGTGCTGGCCTATCTGACCAGTCAGCGCGTGCCGGAAATCGGTTTACGCATGGCGCTCGGGGCTACCGCTCGGAACGTCATGGGTATGGTCCTGCGGCAGAGCCTTGGAATGATTCTTGCCGGGGTGGGTGTAGGCGTAGCCGGAGCCTTTATCGCCGCGCGTCTTTTGAAGAGTTCGGTCGCGGGGGTGCGGTCCATCGAGCCGTTGACCTTCGCCCTTATGATTTGCGTGTTGGTCGCGGCCGCTTTATTCGCCAGCTTCGTACCCGCCCGGCGCGCGAGCCGCGTGGATCCGATGAGCGCCCTGCGGCAAGAATAACGCAGTCAGTTTCCGCGAGCGCCGTGTCGCCGCGCCGGATCTTTCCAAGGGCTTAGCACGGTATAACGAGGTGTCGCTGTTACGTTTTCTTTGCTCGCGGCGAGCAGCCTCCGCCGAATCAGCCAGCGAATGGCCGATTGCACGGAGCTTTTCGAAACTCCCATGCACTCCGCGAGTTCCTGATAGCTGATCTGAACCGCCGCGCGTCTACGCTGCTGCTCGACGTCAAGCCATAGGTACACCAGAAAGCTCACGGGCCTTCGGTCATGGCCGACTAGGTCGCGCATGAGCACATCGGTCACGTAAGTATCCAAGGAAGGCATCGCTATACCGGCCGTTAATATAGCATTGGATGGCTGATTGCAAATTTTAAACGCGCCAAGCTATGCTCGGCCGCCAATTAGCGGGCCAACACCAGGAGGCGACACAATGATTCGTGGACTCAAGTTCGTAAGCATCCCCGTTCGCAATCAGGATGCTTCGTTGAAGTTCTTTACCGAGAAGCTAGGATTCAAGGTGGCGACGGACCAGTTCTTTACGGAAAAACAGCGCTGGATTGAACTCCTGATCCCAGGCGCAGACACCGGCCTTGTCCTTTTCACACCGGCGGGTCACGAGAACCGCATCGGCGATTTTCAGCCGATGTCGTTTTGGTGTGACGACGTGTTTGCGACCGCCAAGATCATGAAGTCGAATGGCGTGGAATTTGAAGCGGATCCAAAGAAAGAGCACTGGGGCACCAGCGCCATTTTCAAGGATGTTGACGGCAATAAGTTTGTGCTTTCCAGTAAGTGAGCTAAGGCGGCTCAGCGAGATAACCGAGAGAGAAGGAGGTTTAGCGCCGTTTCTTCGGTTTGCTCCCTTTGTCCCAGCCCCCGAGCTGGAGCGCTACGCCCATGCACGCATCGCGCAATTCATCCGCCAGCACGCGATTCACGAGCGCCCGCGCCACGACCATGCCTCCCACGCACAACGCCGCGGTGGCCTGGGCCGTGGTTCGGCGAGACCGGCCATTCCCGATCGAGCTGCGCTCAAGAACGCTGACCATTGCTTCGAACACGGTTTCGAACGCGCGCTTCGCACTCTTGCCGCTGCGCGAGACGTCCGAGGGCAACGCGACCATCGGGCACGAGTTCTCTACGTCCTGGAAATGCTGTCGCGATAGATAGGCGCGAACGACCTGCGGACCTACGTCGGCGGATGACAAATCCACTTCGACACCTTCCCAGCAGCTCTTCCATTCCGGGTCGGTAAAGAAGCACCCCAATACCTCGGCATACAGATCGCTCTTGCTCTTGAAATAGCTGTAGAAACCGCCGTGCGTCAATCCCGCGCCGGCCATGATCTGCGTGATGGAGACGCTGTCGAAGCCATGCCGGTTGAATAGTCGGCGCGCGCTCTGAACGATCTTCCCTTTTACCTCGGTGCGGTGACCAGCGGCATAGGGCATCGGTCCTCCTCAATCCTTCCAGGGTGAAGTATGCCTCGAACGGTATTCTGCCTTCCAGCAAGAATATGATCTTGAACATAGTTTAACTTCGTGTTTTTATGCCGGACAGTCAGCGCCAACAATCTAGGAGGACCACTGATGAGCGAAGAAAAGCATCTGACATCGCCGGCCAACACGCCCACGCGGCGGCAAATGATCGCCGGTGTTGCCATCGCATTTGGCAGTCTGGCAGCGGCTTCCAAGGTTTGGGGAGAGCCGCCGCAGGCCATGAAGGAAACGCCGAGCACTCCGGCACACCAGAAGCTCACGTCTCTTCATCAAGAAGTGGACTTTAAGGCGAGCCCTCAGCGGATTTATGAGGCGCTGTTGGATTCAAAGCAATTTGCCGCGTTCTCCGGTATGCCCGCGGAGATTGACGCGAACGCGGGCGGAGCGTTTTCCATGTTTACGGGAATGATCGTTGGACGAAACATCGAACTGGTCCCCAACCAGCGAATCGTGCAGGCATGGCGTCCAGCCAACTGGGAACCAGGCATCTACTCGATCGTCAAGTTTGAACTGAAACCGCAGGGTTCCGGAACCATGGTCGTGCTGGATCACAAGGGTTTTCCGGCAGGCGACTTCGATAGCCTCTCCTCAGGATGGAAATTGCACTATTGGGAGCGCCTGACGAAATTCCTCGCCTAGGCCCCGCGTGGCAAGCGAGCGACCTTGGCCTTGAATCGCTGACTGTGCAATGATCAGTGCCCTATGACTGAGCAGGTTCGCGCGCTCGTCACGTTGACGATGTCAGGCTGCCTGTTCCTGGCGGGCCTGTCCGGCGCGACGCCCAGGGCGCAAGCGCAGGCAGACACCAAAGGACCGATGATGAGCACGCATGCCAAGGGCTCGTTCGACGTGAAGATGACTCCCGTCAGCGAGGACAAGACCGACAGTTCCACAATCGCCCGCATGACCAACGAGAAACAGTTCCACGGTGATCTCGAAGCCACCAGCAAAGGCGAGATGCTCACGGCCGGCACAGCAGTGAAGGGTTCGGCCGGCTATGTTCTCATCGAACGCGTCACCGGGACTTTGCAGGGTCGCAAAGGCACATTCGTCCTCCAGCATAGCGCCACGCTTACGCGAGGTGCGCCGCAGCAGATCATCACCGTGGTTCCTGATTCGGGATCGGACCAGCTTGTCGGGCTTGCCGGGAGCATGACCATTGAGATCAAAGATGGGAAGCATTTCTACGATTTCTCATACACGCTTCCCGGCGCGCATTGAACTGGTAGGCCTTAACTGAGCGGCTCGCGGCCCAGTTCCTCCTAACGGAACCTTCTCAACGTGCTGAGCGTATCTCTGAATGTCAGAGGTGTGTCGCTGCGCTTCGCCGCTTTAAGGGTGCGCGGGGTCCGGAGGTTTGGCTCATGTATTCGTTCGGCAATCAGCTCAAGCAGGTTCTGCGGAGGCTCCGCCGCGCGCCGATGTTCACGGCCATCACCCTGATCACACTCGCGGCGGCCATCGGCGCAAACACGGTCGTATTCAGCGTCCTTGAAGGCGTGCTGCTAAAGCCGCTTCCCTACCCCAATTCCACTGAACTGATCGGCGTCTGGATTACGGCGCCGGGCATAAACATCAAAAAACTGGAACTTTCGCCCTCCAGCTATTTCATCTTTCGCGAGCAGAACCACAGCTTTCAGGACATAGGCCTTTCCGGCAACGATTCCGACAGCGTAACCGGCATCGGTGAGCCCGAGCAGGTCCGCGCATTGCTGGTCACCGACGGCACGCTACCGATCCTGGGCGTTCAGCCTTTGCTCGGCCGCTTGATCAGCCGTGATGACGATCGAGCGGATGCGCCGCAAACGGCGATGCTCTCCTACGGCTATTGGCGCAGCAAGTTCGGCGGATCGCCCTCGGTCCTGGGAAAAACGATCGCTGTGGACGGAAAGCCACGGGAAATCATCGGTGTGTTGCCGCAAGAACTTCCATTTCCTCGACCGGCGCGATGCCGCGTTGATTTTGCCTTTCCGGTTTGACCGCAAAAGCAGCGCCTGGGCAATTTCAGCTATGACGGCCTGGCCAGACTCAAACCCGGCGTGACCATCGCGCAAGCCGACGCAGACATCGCGCGCATGATTCCCATCGTCAACCGAAGTTTTCCCGCGCCTGACGGGTTCAGCGTGAAGCTTTTCGAGCAAGCGCGAATGGCGCCAAACCTTCACCCGTTGAAGCAAGACGTGGTCGGCGACATAGGCAAGCTCTTGTGGGTTCTGATGGGTTCGATCGGAATGGTCTTGCTGATCGCCTGCGCGAATGTGGCGAACCTTCTTCTCGTCAGGGTCGAAGGACGCCGGCAGGAACTGGCGCTTCGCGCGGCCCTCGGCGCGGGACGCGCGCGTATCGCCGGAGAATTGCTCTTTGAAAGCGTGATCCTGGGATTGTTGGGCAGCGTGCTCGGGCTGGCAGTCGCCTACGGCGCTTTGCAGGTCTTGGCGGCCCTGGCACCCACGGGCTTACCGAGAATCCGCGAAATCGGCATTGATGCCCGCGTGTTGCTTTTCACTTTCGGGGCCTCGCTGCTTGCGAGCGTTCTTTTCGGTTCCATCCCGGTTTTCAAGTATGCGGGCGCGCGATTGAACACCGGCCTCCGCGAAGGTGCGCGCGGCATGAGCCAAAGCCGGAGTCAACATCGTGCGCGAAACTCGCTGGTGGTGATTCAGGTGGCGCTGGCGGTAGTGCTGTTGATCTGCTCCGGACTTATGATTCGCACTTTTCGAGCGCTGACGCATGTGAATCCCGGGTTTAACGCACCCTCCGAGCTACAGACCTTCCGAATTTATATCCCGGAAACACAAGTGGCTGATCCTGACCACGTTGTCCGCATGGAAGAGGAGATTTCTCGCAAGCTCGCCGCCATTCCGGGCGTTTCCTCTGTTGGGATTTCGACAAAGATCCCCATGGATGGAAATGGCAGTTTTGACCCCGTCTTTGCGGAGGATCACGACTACGGCGAGGGCGAGCTTCCCCCATCCGCCGGTTCAAGTATGAACGCCCGGGTTCCTATCCACTCTTGGCACTCCACTGGTTGCCGGCCGCGATTTCACGTGGACGGACATCTACAATAAGCTTGATGTCGCTCTCGTGTCCGAGAACTTCGCGCGGGAGTATTGGCAGGATCCCCGCAACGCGCTGGGCAAGCGTATTCGGGTCGCCACCACGGATGACTGGCGCGAAATCGTCGGCGTCGTGGCAAATGTGTATGACGATGGCGTGACCGAAGAACCATCCAACCTCCGTTTACTGGCCCGTTTTGATGAGCAAGTTCGAGGGTAATCCCAACCCATCCAGCGCGGCGTAGCCTTTGTTATCCGCAGCCCGCGGGCGGGTTCAGCAAGTCTCTTGAACGACATCCGGCAAGCGGTGTGGGCGGTGAACCCCAATCTCCCGCTCGATTCCATACACACCGTGGACTACTACTACACAAAGTCTATGGCGCGGACTTCGTTCACGCTGGTCATGCTGGGAGTCGCCGGCGGGATGGCTCTGCTGCTCGGCATCATTGGCATTTACGGCGTGATCGCCTATTCCGTGTCGCAGCGGAGGCGGGAGATAGGCATTCGCATGGCGCTCGGCGCGCAGCCGCAGGAAGTCACCCGTATTTTTGTGCGCCAGGGATTATTGCTCTCGGCAGTAGGTGTGGCGTTCGGCCTAGGTGCGGCGCTGGTCGTAATGCGCCTGATGTCTTCGCTGCTGTTCAAGGTGAGCCCAGCCGATCCGCTCACTTACTGCGCGGTCTGTGCCGGCCTTGTCGCCACCGCATCGCTCGCAAGCTATTTGCCGTCGCGCCGCGCCGCGGCGGTGGACCCCGTCGAGGCTCTACGGGCGGAATAGACCCGATTCGGCGCGGCCAAGATCAGCACTCGCAATCAAGAGTTTCTCGGGTGACCCAGCAACTTGCGACTCCGTGCTTTCATCGCCGCCGTACCTTGCCGGGTCGCGGCACGCAGGATCTCTATCACTTCCGGTCGAATGCTAGGGTCGCCCTGTGTCAGGTCGGCCAGACCCTGAAGGGCAAAGGTCCTGACAAGCGAGCTCCGGTCTTGAAGGTACCCTTTCAACAGCGATGTCGCGACTTGCCGTTCCTTGGCGCTTAGCTGAAGCCGTGGAACCATGACGGCCAGATGCCAACGCAATTCCGGCTCCGCAGCCGCAGCCATCAGACCGAGCAGTTCCTTCTCATAGGGCCTAAGGAGCTCGGGACTCTTTCTCGTAACCTTCTCGGTGGCGTCCGCGGCCCGCATTCGTACGAGGGGGTCTTCGGACCACAAACCTTCGATCAGCTTGGGAAACAACCGCGGATTCTTTGACACCATTGCCGCTACTTGGTCAGCGCGACCGATGGACCGGCGATCTCCGCCTTCGAGGAGGGCAAGGATATTCTTTGGTGGCATTGAGAGGAGCCTAACGCAACATCATAGGTCGGTCCAGGCTTTCTGGGCGCGCCCCGGAGACTCCCATCGCTTTCATGCACACTCACCGCCACTAAAGCCCCGCGCCCATGTGAGCGATCACGCTGGGCTTGCGAGTGTCGAGGGCAGGTTGAAGGTTCCATCCACCACTTCGACAAAGTTCCTTTCTTCGCGAAGAATAAACCGCTTAGTCTGTGCCATGGCGAAATTCTCACGTGCTTCCGGATCCGCCCTCAGGCGATTTTTGTAGGCTTCATAGGACGCGAGACTATCGAATGCAATCAGGCCCCAGGCCACATCATTCGTGCCTTCATAGGAAAGAAAATACCCCAAGAGGTGGCCGCCGCATCGAGGAATAATGCGTCCCCAATTCTCTGCGTACTTCTTGAATCCATCTCTCTGGAACGGATCAATCTGGTAGCGGATCACGCAGGTGATTGTCATTGCTGTCCCCTCAGCCGCCATACGGCTTGTGCGTGGGTCGCTCATCCTTTTCCACCAAGCTCCGAAGGAAGGTTGAAGGTTCCATCAACCACCTCCACGAAGTTTCTCTCTTCACGGAGGATCATGCGCGTCGTCTGCATCATCGCGGCATCTTCACGCGCTTCCGGATCAGTCTTCAAGCGCGCTCGGTAAGCCTCATAAGCGGCGAGACTATCGAAGGCAATCAGTCCCCAGGCCACATCATTCGTCCCTTCATAAGGCAGAAAATAGCCGATGAGATGTCCGCCGCATCGAGGAATGATGCTGGTCAAATTCTCGGCGTGCTTCTTGAACCCGTCTCTCTGGAACGGATCGATCTGGTAGCGAATCACGCAAGTGATCGTCACGGTTGTCCTCTCAGTGGCCGGGCATGGCCGGTGCGTCCGCGTGGTCCACACACGCTCGTGGTTGCCGAGGATTTTCGCCTTACTGACTCTCCTTCACGACGCGCCCGTTGAGCGGCTGAACGGGCCGGACATCGTGCGGATAAAGCTTGGCGAATGCGTTGATCTCCTCCGCCGAGATGTTCATCGGAGTCTTCAGCACAAACCACGTCACGCCTTCCGTACACGGCGGGGCCGTTTGCGACCCCATATACGTGTAATAGGCGGTGTTGTAGGGCAATAGATTTGCGGGATTGACCTCGACTCCGGTAATTTCCTCCACGTTGCCCGCGGTCTGTGGCATATGTTCCCAAAGCTGCTCGATGGTGGAGTTCGCGCGGCCCGCTTTCAGAGGAACCGCGACTCCCGCAACCTTCCCGTCGCTGGCTTTGTGCATCAAGTGGAGCACCATGTCGTATGGCTTGCCGTGAACGTACTCTTCGCTGGGACGGTGAAAGTGGAATTGCGTGAGTTCGTAGCGCTCGTCACCCACGATCAAAAAGTCTCCCGAATGGACGTAGTCCACCCGCACCGCCGTGTATCCATTGTTAATGATATTGAGCGGGCCGCTTTTGTATTCGAATCGTAGGGCAGGGAGATCGGCCTTCTCGGCGCTTCGAATATCAATCGGAGACTGTTCCTTGCCATCTTTGCAGGGAGCGTAATCCGGATCGAGGTCACCCCAATGCTCGGGCCCTTTTGCGCCTTCGTAGCTCCATGGCGTCTTCCATGAGGTGGACACAGGCTTGGGGTTCTGCGCCTTTGGACCCCCAGGCACCAAAAGCACCGCGGCAACGAACAGCACAATCGTCATCCAGCCTTTTCGCAAAGTGCACCTCGTTTTAGCTTCCGGCGATCGATTCGCCCTGCGGAGAACCCGTCCCTACTCGCGGCTGGAAATATACAGTTTGCCGGACGGCGACAATTCGTTTAACATCGAAGTATGGATGTCGCACTACACGCTGACGCCGCAGTCTCCAGCATTGCGGCCGCGATCGGCGAGCCGGCGCGAGCGCGCATGCTCTTCTGCCTGATGGACGGCCATGCCCGAACAAGCACCGAGCTCTCGGTGGTGGCTGACGTCGGTCCGTCAACCGCGAGCGTACACCTGAATCGGCTGAAGATAGCACATCTGGTGAAAGTGCTCGTGCAGGGAAAGCACCGCTTCTACAGTCTCGGAGGGCCCGACGTGGCCAGTGCGCTCGAAGGCCTCAGCGTCCTCGCCGGCGGCTCGCGCGCCAAGTTCGTGCCGAGTACGCCCAGTCCCCTGCGTGCCGCGCGGACTTGCTACGATCACATGGCGGGCACGGTGGCTGTCTTGCTCCATGACCGCTTTGCGGCACTGGGCTGGCTGTCAGCCAGCTCGAAGGTCAGCGACAATGCGTACGACCTTACTCCACAGGGAACGAAATCATTTGTGGCCCTCGGAATTGACATCGAGTCAACGCGGGCCCTGCGCCGCCGGTTCGCGTGTGCATGCCTGGATTGGAGCGAGCGGCGCCCCCACGTCGGCGGCGCACTGGGCGCAGCCCTCCTCAAAGTCGCGCTGAAAAGAAAATGGGTGGTCCAGGATCTCGACAGCAGAGCCTTGGGCGTCACAAGCTTTGGGCGGCGCGAAATTCAGGCTCGATTCGGTCTTCACGTTTGAGAAGATTTATCCAGCTATTCAGTAGCCAACGGTCTGGGGCTTTGCTTTCGCAACCGCCGCGATCACCAGCCCCGCCAGCATCCACGTGATCATGGAATCGGCGATGTCTACGGCGGTATACGCGCCCGAAAAGCCCCACCAATTCCAGTTGGGAAGATCTACAATTACGCCGCCGGCCAGACCTGCAATCGCGAGAAATGCCACGCGCCTGACATAGCTCAGGCCGCTCGTTTGCAGCAGGAGCCAGGTGAGCAGAAATGCCGCGGCCAGTAAGCTAAGCACTTGAATGATTATGGCCCGAGTGAAGGATGGAAATCCCCCGCGCCGCACGGCCGCCACGACAATCGGGCCTTTCGCCATCTTCTCGATCAGGGCCGCGTAGGCGCTTTTCTTTTGCTCCGAAGTCATGCCTGCCATCGGCGGCTCACTGGGAAGAAGGTAAGTCCCATCGGTTGGCGCATGCGAGGAAATCACGGCGGTAACCTCATCTTCATTCTGAAAATTGACCATCGTTTTCTCGTGCCACCCAAGAACCTCCCAGGAGATCGTGCTCCAAGCAAGGGCCGCCAAGCCACCCAGGATGGTTCCGAGCACGAGAGACCTCACCATGGCTCCTCCTTCGGTCGAAAAACGTTCTTACGTTCGAGGCCATCTTCCATTCGCGCGCTTGCGAGCAAACGAGCTACACGTGCTGGCTGACGGAAAGCACATTCCCATCCGGATCCTTGAACCATGCGACTCTATCGCCAGTTGGAGCCGTCCAAATCCCGAGTTCCTGGTCCTGGATGAACGGGTATTTTTCGAAGGCGACTCCTTGTTTCCTCAGCCAGGTGACGACTTTCTCGATATCGTTGACTGCCCAGCCGAGCACTGTGTATTGTGCCGGCGTGAAATTCTGGGCCTTGGCGACCCGAATCGTCGTCTCGCCCGCCTTCACCACCAGCGCAAACGGGTCGTCGCTGACAAACTGAAACCCCAGCTTCCCTTCATAGAAGGCTCGTGCCTTCTTCGAATCCTTGGTGGGCACGAACCCGACCATTCTGCTGGAAGCTAGCATCTCTGCCCTCCTGGATTTGCCGAAACGCTTTTCAGGTCAGATTTTCGTCGCACGGGTCATCAGGTAGCCCTGCCGAATCAAATTGTCCTCGAAGTACTCGGCTGCAAGCGCATCGTATTCACGCCGGAACGTCGCAAGCTTCGCCGGATCGCTAACGGAAAGTAACTCAATCAATTTCAATACCGGGCCAGCGGTCTTTTCCATGGACGCTCGATAATGCTGCAAGCTGAGGGTCGAAACCAGCATCACCGCTGTGTCAAACACGATGTCCTTCACGGCGGACCCCAGGCGCTGCCGAATGATGTTTGCATCGCCCCATTGCGTGGGCGGCGATACGCCAGGCGGCGGAGGCGGCAAGTAGCGTCCCACCAGCGCAAAAATGCGCCCGAGAAGTAGCTCGGGCGGCCAGGCGGAGAACGCGATTATGCCGCCCGGCTTTAGCACACGAAGCATCTCAGCGACCGCCACATCCGGCCGCGGCGCGAATATGTGTCCGAACTGGCTTACCACCACGTCGAAAGCGCCGTCACCAAAGGGCAGCTTCTCCACGTCACCTTCGTGCCAATCGATTTCCACCTCCGCTATCCTGGAATTTTCTCGCGCGCGCTCCAGGAGTTCCGGTGTGAGATCAAGGCCGGTCGCGCGCGCCCCGGCCCGAGCTGCTGTGATCGCGACCACGCCCGTGCCGCAGGCGACGTCCAGCATGCGCTGGCTGGTGCGAATTCCCGCATGCCTCACGAGCCTCGCCGCTGTTGCAGTCGTTATAGCTTCCAGTGGTGCGAAGTGTGCCCAGCCTTGCTTCTGCGCTGCTTTGAAGGAATCGAGTGGGTCCATGATGGATTGTCCTTGGGATACCATTTGGTGCGCCAGTATATCCGGCGATGCATCATTGTCAACGATACACACCTTCCGAATGGCAACGCGGGTTCCGACCGAACTCTATCCCTCCAAAAAGCCACCCTCGCCACTTCATGCATGAACGATTCCCGTCTGGACCCCGCATCAAGCGCGATATACTCGGCGCACTATGCCGGTAGTGATCTCGATGCTGCGTGGCGTCAATGTCGGCGGCCACAATAAAATTAAGATGGACACGCTTCGGGCACTCTGCGAGTCCCTGAAGCTGCGGGACGCGCAAACCTACGTACAAAGCGGCAACGTCATTTTCAGGACCAAAGAACGGAATCACGTTTTGCTGACCAAGCGCATCCAGGATGGCATCGAGAACAGTTTTGGTTTTCGGCCCGGCGTCGTACTCCGCACTTCCGCCGAGCTAAGGGACGTGATCGCGCGAAACCCGTTCGCGGCGCGGCGGGACATTGAGCCAAACAAGCTCTTGGTCACCTTCCTCGCCAGCGATCCAGGGCCGGAAGCCCGAGCAGCGGCCCACAAGATCAAGACCGATCCAGAAGAGATGCGTTTAGACGGCCGCGAGGCCTACATCTACTTTCCCAACGGAATGGGCCGTCCAAAGCTTTCATGGCCGGCCATCGAGAGAATCCTGAAAACATTCGGAACCGGCCGAAACTGGAACAGCGTCACAAAGTTGCTCGAGATTGCCGAGAAGCTGGAAGCTCTCGAATGGTCGGCTGCAAGTGTCGAGGCAGGAGCGGGGTTCGTGAAGCAGCAGCGACAAAGCAGCTCGCGAAGAAATTCGAAAAAAAACCCTACATCGTGTAAGAAGCGCGTACCGGTCCCTGAGATGGATGAGATCGGATCCTCCCCTCATTATCGGTAACCGCTTACCGTTCAACGCGTTGTCCCTCTTTCGTCTTTTCGACGCTTTCTGGCGCGATACTTGCACCTTATTTCCGTGGGGGCAAACAGTACCGCGATCGTAGAGCGGGGACTCTGGTTGCGGGGGGCTGCCCCACGCTCCGGACTCCGTCCCCGGGTTCTGGAGCGATAGTATTCCCCCGAAACCTGACGTTGAGCGCCAAACATTCAGCAAATAAAGCCCTTTTTTGCACGGAGGTGCGATGTGGGAAGCGACTTTGAAGATTCCCTCCATCTGCTTGTTTTTGCCTGCGGAAAGTGTGCGAGCACCATTACCGTCTCCAAGACGAGCACAATGCGGAGCCTCGAAGAAGTAGACGCCAGCTCGTTTAGCTTGAGATGTCCGTGCGGTTGGACGGGCAAGTTGATTGGCCTGCAGGCCCGGCAACATTCGGTAGCTTCCTGTTCGCTGCCTAGCCCGCCACCTCGTTTGGATTATTCACCTTGCTTGGATTATTGAGGCACCGCCCAACGAGCCCGTGATCGGGCCACTCCTCGGTCTTCATAAAAACGGGTCCTCAATCACGGGCGTTGCATATCGAGCACATATTAACCATGGGCCTTGTTCCGGGCCATCCCGTCAACCAAACTGAAGTTTGCCGAAGGTGTCTGTGTGGGCGGCGTCTTCGCCTGTTGTGGCTCCTCGGTTGATCTTAGAGCGAATCGAGCCGGAATCCCATGGCCCAAGAGCAAAAGAAATTGTCTGGCCACCCCGCGGGTACCTCTGTCAGCGAGAGGCGCACTCAGCAGCGCTTTCCTTTTACTGCGGTGGCCGAGTTGGTGAATACCGCAAACGGCGAGCGGCTCGATGGGCGCGTGAGCGATCTGGGCCGGCGAGGCTGTTATGTCGAGACGACGCGCCCGTTCCCCGTCGGAACATCGGTAAAATTGCGCATCATTAAGGCTGCGAAAACATTCGAAACGCAGGCGCGGATCGTCTATTCGCAGGAAAACACCGGCATGGGTGTAATGTTCACCGTTGTTGGCAACGAACATCTCCGAACACTTGAAGCCTGGCTGGCGTCGTCGTTCGAGAGCTCATGGTTTTCCTCACCCGGCCGCCGAAGCCGTCGCATTCTGCTCGGTATTCCCGTGCGCATGTCCATGCAGACGGAACCGGGTTCTTTCATGCGCGAAGAAACAAAGACGCTTGCCATCAGCGCCCACGGCGCGTTGGTTCTTCTGAAAAGTCCGGTCAAGGAAAGCCAGCGGATCGCTTTGGAAAATCTGAAGACCGAGGCGATACAGGAATGTATCATCGCCTACATCGGGGACCAAAAAGACGGGCGGCGCCAGGTGGGACTCGAGTTCTCGGTGCCGAACCCTTCGTTCTGGCGCGTGTCGTTTCCGCCGGATGATTGGACGCCGAATCACCCCGAAGCAAAATCTCGCACGCGCTGAAATCAGATCTACGAAAAGCTACCGAGGCAGTTCCCTACCGTGCGGAGCACGCCGTAAGCTGCGCGCTGCCACCCCAATCGTCAAACAGTTTCGTGGCTTGTGTATTAATTTCCTCGATGGGCCGTGGCTGGCCGTTCCCCGAGCCGGGAAAAACCAAGTAGATTATCCCGCGACTCGCGCCGCCGCGGCGCGGATTTGAGCGGACGCCAATGCTGTCCGCGAGCGCCATCGAGCCTTCTCCGATGTTGTTTTCCGGCCCGACATCCGCGAAGATTGCATTCGAACTCTTGCCATTCCGCAGATTCAGCACAACCGCCAAGTCCCCCAAGCGCGCTCCCATTTCCCTGGCAAAAGCATGCGGCAGTACGATATAGGGAATCTTGGACGCGTCGACGTACTTTCCGGGATCGTCCGCTTCTTTGGTGCGGTCGGAAAGCGCGGTGGTCGAAACGTAGTAACCCGGGAAAGCTGCGTCATCCCCCTGCACGTAGGGCTCTCCCTCCTCATCCTTAGCGAGCGCATACCAGTGTCCTGGCTCGCCCGCGTTCGCGAGATCGTCCAGACCGGTATCTTGTGGGTTGTAGGCGTTCGGAGCGCCATCCGCATCAATGTACATGCCCGATTCGTAGAAGAACGCCGGGCTGTCGGAGACCTGCCAGACAGTAACATTCCGAGCATCTTCGCCATCGCGGGTCACTTTGAAATCCAGCAGGCGTGACTTCGAACACAGCCTCGGAGCAGGCTGTGCTGAGTCCTGATTTTTCTCAGGCGGCGTGGAGTTTGGCGGCTGATTTTGAGCGGCCGTCTCCATCATCCACCCGATCACAAAAAGAGCTACTGCGCACACTTTGAAAAAGCGCATTCTCGTCCAAACCCTCGCGCGACGTTACACGCAAGACTCGCGCGGTCCACTGGAATAGATGCCGTAGCGAGGCTGCAGGTCACCCCTTTGCCGGTCGAACTGGCGCGCCCGTCGGCCTAGCCGGGTCCTCTGCGGCCCCCTCCCATGGCTGGCGCCACGACGATGTGCGGAATCCCGGCTTCGTTCATCAACTTGTTCAGGCCTTCCAAATCTTCCGTAACAAGCTTCTGCACCTGCTCATGTTCAATCGGTACCTCTTTATCGAGCTCCGCGATTTCTTCATCCTCTCCGGCCGTCGGCGCGGCGGTGTAGTTTTCTAGCACACCCATCAGACGCGTCACACGAGCCGGCAAGGTGGGCGGCGCACCCCCACCGCCTCCTTCACCAGGACCTGCTCCTTGATATTTCGCGCGCTCCGCATCCACCTTCTTCGAAAAATCGTCAGCGGCCTTTTGTACATTATCCGGAACCTTCGGAGCGTTGGGGCGCTTCCACCCAGCGATGGCCGCGTCGAGTGCAACCTTCAGAGCGCTGATCTGGCGCTGATCGAGTGTTGCCGTGCGTAACAGATCGTAGAGTTTCATGATCGCATCGTGCCGTGCCACGCGATCCGCAGCCGAGATTTGAATGCGCGGGTCCTCCTCGACCTGGACGGTTTGCGTTTGCGTGTCCGATCCCGCGCTCACTTTCACTGTATAGGTGCCCGGCTCGACTAGCGGGCCTCTTCCGCCACCAAAGCCCCCGCCCCTTCCGCCGCCGCCCGCCGCTCCCGCAGCGCCGGGCGGTTCTGGAGGCACGGCTGGGTTGTAGCGCAAATCCCAGGCGACGCGATTGACCCCGGGCTTCGGCGTGCAAGCGGCTTCATTCGCAAATACCTCAGCGGATGGCGCCGGTTGTTGGCTCTCCGGCCTTGGAGACTGGCAGCGAATTTCGCGAATCGTTTTGCCGGAAGAATCGCTGATCGCGATCATCACGCGTTGGCTCTCGGTTGGGGCGCTTTTCAGATAGAAATCAACGAGCGCGCCATAGGGTGGGTTTGGTCCCTGGAACATTCTCCAGCCAAAACCGAACCCTGGGGGTGTATCCGATTCGGTGCGAAAGAGATAGGCAGCCCGTATGTCAAAGAGATGAAGATTCGAACTAAGCACCTGCGGCGCGAGCTGTTGGATCGGCGAGATGTCGTCAAGGATCCAGATCGAGCGGCCATGCGTACCGAGGATCATATCGTTGTCACGGGGATGAATCAGGATGTCGTCCACCGGCATGGTTGGCAGGTTGGCGTTCAGGCGCACCCAATTCGCGCCGCGATCGTAGGTGATAAAGAGTCCACGCTCGGTGCCTGCGTAGAGAATATTCTGCACCTTCGGATCCTCACGGACCACGTGCAGCGTGCCGTCTTTTTCCGTGATGCCGTTCGAAATGGCTTTCCAGCTCTGGCCGTAATCCGTGGTCGCAAAAAGGTAGACGTGGTAATCGCCGCTGCGATGGTTATCGAATGTGGCGTAAGCGGTTCCTTCGGCGTATTTCGAAGCGACAACTCGGCTGACATAAGCGCCCTTCTGCACCCCGGGCAAATGGCTGATCACATTCGTCCAGGTCTTGCCGGCGTCTCGGGTAACCTGCACGTTGCCATCGTCCGTGCCCGCATAGATCACCTGCGCGTTCATCGGCGATTCGCCGATCGTGGTGATACAGGGCCAGGCACCGACGCCGTCATTGCGGGAAAGCTCCTCCGCCGTGGGTAACTTGCCCAGAATTTCGAGCTTCGCGCGGTCCTCGTTGTTGGTCAGATCAGGGCTAATTTTCGTCCAGTTCTCGCCGCGATCCGTGGACTCGAAGAGGAAATTGCCTCCGAAATAGATCGTGTTGTGATCGTGCGCCGAAATCTCAATCGGCGAATTCCATTCGAAACGATAAGGCGCCTCACCCTCTTTTTCGCGCGGCTTGATACTGTGCATCTCCGTGGTACGGAAATCCCGGCGCTGGAGCGAGCCGTCCTGCGTTTCCACGTAGTCTACGTTCGGGTCCACCGGGTCGAGGCGATTGAAGAAGCCGTCCGCGCCGCTCACTTCCAGCCAATCGGAGTTGACGATCCCTCGGTTCTGCAGCGAATTGCTAGGTCCGCACCAACTGCCGTTGTCCTGTAAGCCGCCGCAGACGCGGTAAGGGCGGTCATTGTTCGCGGTGACCTCATAAAACTGCCCGATGGCGATCACGTCGTCGTGCGCCCAGGTGCGGCCGCCATCATTGGTCATGAAGATGCCGCCGTCGTCCCCCGCGATCACGTGGTTCGAATCATGCGGATCAATCCAGAAGCCGTGATTGTCATAGTGGACTTTGGCGCTGCGAATATTGAAAGTCTTGCCGCCGTCTTCGGAAAGGAAGAGGTCGGTGCCGCCGACCCAGATGCGCAGGTCATTATTTGGGTCAATATCTATGCGGCCGAAGTAGTTGGGCCGGGGATCGAAATCGCTCATCTTGGTCCAGGTCACGCCCTTGTCGTCGCTACGGAAGATTCCGCCCTTGGCATGCTGGATGCGTGCATAGACGACGTTCGAATTACGGCGATAGACGGAAAGCCCGATACGCCCGACGTCGCTACCATCGGCGTAAGGCAAGCCCTCGGTCAACTTCTTCCAGTTGGCGCCGCCGTCCACCGTCTTATAGACGCCGCCCTCCGGCCCGCCGCCGTTGAATCCCCAAACGGTGCGCCTGCGCTCATAAGCGCCGGTGTAGAGGATGTTCGGGCTTGCTGGGTCAATCGCAATATCGGAAGCTCCCGTGTTTTCGCTAATGAAAAGAGACTGCGTCCAGGTCTTCCCGCCGTCCGTCGTTTTGTAAACCCCACGATCATGGCTGGGCGCCCACTGGTCTCCCGACACCGCGATGTAGACAGTATTCGAGTCGCGCGGGTCAATCACGATGCGCCCGATCGAATTCGAATTCTCCAGCCCAACGGACGTCCAGGTGCTCCCACCGTCCAGCGATTTGTATACGCCGGCGCCCCATGACGCGCTCTGGCGGTTGTTGGCTTCGCCGGTACCCACCCACAGAATGGAAGGATTCGAGGGCGCTACGGCCAGCGCGCCAATGGAGGACGAAACGGCGTGATCGAGAATTGGAGCCCAGGTGGTGCCGCCGTTCGTGGTTTTGAACACACCACCGCCCGCCGTCCCCACGTAGATGGTATCAGGGGTGTTTTCAACAACCGCGAAGTCGTCAATCCGCCCGCCCATAATGGCCGGGCCAATGTTTCGAAACTCGAGGTTCTTTAAGGCTACGTCCACATCGGAGACGACGGGCGCCGCGTCAGGCGAAGCCGCCGATGGTACCCCTGCTCGCAAGCCCTCACGGAGGCGTGAGAATGCCGGCAGCGCGGCAAGTCCTAGCGCTAGTAGTATTACGGCCCAAAGACGCGCGCTCATGCTGTTTCGAGTCATCGAGAAACCTCGCTGGGTGATTGCACTTCCCTACAAAAGCACCACTGGGACGCTTCGTAGGCCTCGTACACGAAGCCCATGTTTCAAATTGGCCTTGCGGCGGGGAGTATAGTTCAGTTTTCGCGCCCTTGGCACGCCTGGGAGCACGCGCCCTTACGCTTGCACGGCTTCTCGAACGTTGAATCCACGCTAGTGGGCGTCAGCCGCTGGACGGCCTAGCGACAAATCGCTAGGATGTACAGGGTTTGCTGGAGATACATCGGCCGCCTCAAATGCTATACCTGAGTCAGCTATGTCGTGGATGACGCAGTCCGCAGCGCCCTCGCCGCAACTTGTTACCCCTCCGGCAAGGATACTCGTCGCCGACGACCAGGCGATGATCCGCGAGGGGGTCCGCACCCTCTTCGAATTCCAAACCAAATTTCGCATCTGCGGCGAAGCGGTGAACGGCCAGGAAGCAATAGACAAGACACAGGAATTGCTGCCCGACTTGATCATCCTCGATATCACCATGCCGGTGTTGAATGGATTCGATGCGGCACGCATGATCCGAAAGCTCTGCCCCAATGTGCCTATCCTGATTCTCTCCACCCATAACAGCAAGCAGCTTGTTGAAGAAGCGCGCAAGATTGGCGCGCGGGGCTATGTCGCCAAAATGGAAATGAACGAGCACTTGGTCGACGCGGTACTCGCCGTCCTGAAAAACAGCACTTTCTTCCCCGTGGAATCCTGGCGTTAATCTCTCCTCCGCTGATGTCCCTAAACTGTAGCCCTAGGACCTTCTCCCACGCGAACGCCGTCGGTGCGGCCCTTCGACTCCTCAGTGCGCCGGCCCACCCTGGCCATCAGCGGGCATTTTTGCGATGCCGATCGCGGGCACATTCTGTTTCCGCATGAGCTCGTTCAGGTCGGAGACGTCCTTCGCAAGAATCGCTTTCCAGTCCGAGCTAATCCGGTCCATCCGTTTGCGGTAGATTTCGTATTGGTCATAGTCCTGTTGCGGCGGCACATCGTCCGCGTCGTCAACGCTGTTCTGCAGATAAGCGAGCTGGCTATTCAGCATGTTGCCGTAATTGAGCTGATCCTGGTCGGCCGTGGCCTTCGGTTCGATGAGCTGGCTTTCAATCGGCGCCATTTTCTTATTGATCGCGTCAATCGCGTCGAGGATGGGCTTTGCGTTCGCGTCCGGGCCAATGCGCTTCTGCAGAGCCTGAAGCTGCGTTCGCAAATCGCGGATTTGCATCACCGTATCGTGGTCCGCGGCGATCAGATCCCGCACCTGTATGGCGAGATTGAATTGCTTTTCCAAATCGGCAGCGGATGATTTCACGCGCGGATCCGGAAGAATCTCGATCGGCTGGGAATAGCTTTGCCCGCCCACGGTGAGTTTCACCGCATACTTGCCTGGCAGCACGAGCACGCCGCTGGGCCGGCCGTTATCGTAGACCGCGCCGGGAATTTCTCGAGGCGTCGCAAAGCGCATATCCCACAGGAACCGGTTCAGCCCTGCCTTCTTTGGAAGCACCGGTTCCGCTTGGCCGAATGGGCCCGGCGTTTCTCCGCCTTCCTTATTTTCTTTCGAGGAGTACTTGCGTATCACCTGCCCTTTCGCGTCAAGCACTTGCATGGTGACGTCGTCTTTCGGCTCCGCCTTGAGCGAATAATCAATCAGCACGCCACTCGGTGGATTCGTTCCGGAATTTCCGCCTCCCCGCCCGCCAAACCCACCGCGCGCATGCGTGTGGTAGGCCGCCGCCGGCGTGAAGAGGTGAACATCCGCGGTCAACGTGTTGTCAGCCAGTTCGCGCAGCGGAGAGATGTCGTCCAGTATCCAAAAGGACCGGCCGTGCGTGGCGATCACCAGGTCTTTGCCCTTGACGATCAGGTCGTGCACAGGAACCGTCGGCAAATTCAGTTTGAGCGGCTGCCAATTCCCGCCGTCATCGAAAGAAAGAAACACGCCCGCCTCGGTGCCCGCGAAGAGTAACCCTTTGCGTTTCGGGTCTTCGCGTACCGCGTGAACAAACGCGCCGGCGGGAATGCCGCTTATGATTTCCGTCCACGTCTTGCCAAAGTCCACAGTCTTGTAGATATACGGCTGAATGTCGTCGAGCATATGCCGTTCCACGGCAATGTAGGCTGTTCCGGCGTCGAATGGCGAAGCTTCGAGCAGGCTGATTTTGCTCCACTCCGGCAGGCCCTTGGGCGTGACGTCTTCCCAATTCTTGCCGCCATCGCGCGTGATGTGAACCAGGCCGTCATCGCTTCCCGCCCAAATCAGATCGCGCTGCCTCGGAGATTCGGCGACGGTAAAAATCGTGTCATAGAACTCGACGCTGGTGCTGTCGTGCGTGATCGGGCCTCCAGGCACCTGTTGCTTCGTTTTATCGTTACGCGTGAGATCGGGGCTGATCACCGTCCAGCTCTGCCCCTGATTCGTCGTTTTGAAGAGCACTTGCGCGGCGATGTACATCGTGTTCGGGTCGAAGGGCGAGAGCACGATGGGCGCCGTCCACTGGAAGCGGTACTTCTGGTCCGCAGCTCCGAATCCGTCCATGATTACCGGCGACGGCGTGATCAGCTCTTCCTGTTCAGTCGCCTTGGTCCACTTCGTGATGATGCCGTAGTTTCCGCCGGCGTAGACGATTCCGGCGTCGTTCGGATCGGGCGCGATGTAGCCACTTTCGCCGCCGCCCACCGGATACCAATCCTGCCGTCCGATCGAGCCGTGATCGGTGCTGCTGGCAATGGCCATCGTCGAATTGTCCTGCTGCGCTCCGTACAGATAGTAGTGGAATTGATTGTCCGCGGAAACGTGGTAGAACTGCGCCGTGGGCTGATTATCCTCAGGAGTCCAGGTTTGGCCGGCGTCTTCGGAAATGGAGGCCCCTCCGTCGTCGCCGGTGATCATCCGGTTTGGATTTTCCGGCGCGATCCACAGCCCGTGATTGTCACCGTGCGGGGGACGGATGGTCGTCCAAGTCTTGCCGCCGTCGGTGGAGCGATGAAAATTCACGTTAAGAATGTAAATCGTCTCGGCGTTCCTGGGATCGGCAAAAATATGCGTGTAGTAGAAGGCGCGCTGCAGAAAGCGGTGATCGCCGGTAACCAACTGCCACGATCCCCCCGCATCGTTTGAGACGTACACTCCGCCCTTCTCTTTTTCCGCCTCGATCAACGCATACACTCTTTCCGGCTCAGCGGCGGACGTCGCAAGCCCTACGCGCCCGATCAGAACGCCTTCCGGCAGCCCGTGACCCGTCAGTTGCTTCCACATGGTCCCGCCGTCGCCCGAGCGGTAGAGACCGCTTCCGGGACCGCCGCTGACGATGTCCCACGGCTTCCGCACTTCCTGATAGAGCGCAGCATAGAGCACGTTCGAGTTGCCGCCGGCAAACGTCAGGTCCACCGCGCCGGTCTTGTCGTCTTTGTAGAGGACCTTCTGCCAAGTCTTGCCGCCATCGGTGGTGCGGAACACCCCTCGATCCTCGTTCGGACCGAACGCATGCCCTATCGCGGCGACATAGACAACGTTCGCATCGCGTGGATTCACCAGGACCTTCGAGATTTGCCGCGTGTCTTCCAAGCCGATATGCGTCCAGGTCTTGCCTGCGTCGAGCGACTTGTACATGCCGTTGCCGTAGGTAATGTCTCCTCGCAGGCAAGGTTCGCCAGTGCCAACATAAATTACATTTGGATCGGAAGGCGCGATGGCGATGGCGCCGATGGAGGGATTCGATTCGCTGTCGAAGATAGGCGTCCAACTCACGCCCGCGTTCGTGGTTTTCCACACTCCTCCCGCCGCCGCGCCAAAGTAGTAGACAAAGGGATTGTCAGGAATTCCGGTGACCGCCTCGGCGCGGCCCCCGCGAAAAGGCCCCACGAGGCGCCACTTCATACCGGCAAGCGAATCCTTGGTGAGCGTCTGCGCTCCGCTGGCCCCGCACATCGCCAAAACAGCAACGAGCATGAGCCCAGCCCGGACCCGAACAGACCACCACCGAAATGCCAGCATAAGAAATCCTCCTCAAGGGTCGTGGGCGATTCTACTCCAACCGCACCGGAGGAGAGAAACGTTGGGGAACCGCGGAGTCAAAGCGCCTTACCCCCTGCGGAGCCACTCACTCGAATTACCGTCCCGGCGACGGGCCATTTTCAACAGGAGTTGAGAGTATTCACGCCCGGCTCACATAGCATTAACAATCCACGGTTAGTTTGCCTCCGCGCAATCCAAAATGCGATTGCCGGGAGGACGCTATGTCCAAGCAAGCGGCAGAACATCACCACAAGGCAGCCGAGCACCACGAGCACGCGGCGCGCCATCATCGCGAGGCCGCCAGGCACCATGAGGAAGGCAATCACGAATCGGCCGCGCACCACGCACACACGGCCCAGGGGCATTTGCATCACGCCACCCATCACGCAGCCGAAGCAGCCAAATCCCACGTTGAGCACCACGGACACAAGGCCCGCGCTGCCGGCCAGTAGTAGAAGCTCTTTCGCAGGGAAATCTTCCTTGAGGTGACTGATGGCTGCCAGAACGTCCGTGCTTGACCAGAAGATGACTGCGTCCGGTCCCGCGAAGATAGGCATGCTCATCTTCGGCATCGCGCTAGTCGTCGGGTTCATGTACGCGGGAAGTTCACCTCGTCTCCGACCTCGGTACGTGCATGTCACGAGCGTCCTGCCGTTCGTGCTCCTTGGCGTCGCCCTCCTGGTCGCGCTCGGATTCGAGTTCGTCAACGGCTTTCACGACACGGCGAACGCCGTGGCGACCGTCATCTACACGCACTCCCTCGAACCCCACCTCGCGGTCGTGTGGTCCGGGATGTGGAATTTCATCGGGGTCTTGATCTCGAGTGGCGCCGTCGCGTTCGCTATCGTCTCGCTGCTCCCTGTCGAGCTCATCCTCCAGGTCGGTAGCAACGCCGGGTTCGCGATGGTTTTCGCGCTGTTGATCGCCGCGATCATTTGGAACGTCGGCACGTGGTATTTCGGCCTTCCGGCGTCGAGCTCGCACACCCTGATCGGTTCGATCATCGGCGTGGGCATTGCGAACCAGCTGATGTCTGTGCGCAGAGGCACGAGCGGCGTGGACTGGGGCCAGGCCGCGAACATCGGTAAATCCTTGCTGTTTTCGCCGCTCGTCGGCTTTGTGGGCGCGGCCCTGCTCCTACTGGTAGCAAAGGTCGTGATTCCCAATAAGGCGCTGTACGTAGCCCCGGTGGGGACTAAGCCGCCTCCATTCTGGATTCGCGCCCTCCTCATCCTGACGTGCACTGGGGTGAGCTTCGCCCACGGCTCCAACGACGGACAAAAAGGCATGGGACTGATCATGTTGATTTTGATCGGAACTGTGCCGACGGCCTACGCCCTCAACCACGCCGTCACGGCCTCGCAGACACAGGATTTCGTCGCTGTATCCACCCAGACGGCGGATATGCTCGGGCGCTATGTGTCGCAGGTCGCGCAGGTGGGCGATCCCCGCGATGAAGTGACTGACTACATCCGCACCAAGCAATTCACACCCAACACGATGCTTGCCCTGCGACAGCTCGTGAACGGCATCGGCACAGAGATGGCTCTGTACAAAGACCTCAAGACCGTACCCGAGGACAAAGTCCGCAATTTCCGCAACGACCTGTATGTGGTGGGCGAAGCGCTCCGCCTCATGCAGAAATCCCACACCCCGCCATTTGCCCCGAGCGAGGTCGCGATGATTGAAGAATTACAAGAAGCACGTCGACGACGCCACCAAGTTCATCCCGCCGTGGGTCAAGGTGGCGGTCGCTCTCGCCCTAGGCTTGGGCACGATGATCGGCTGGAAGCGAATCGTGGTGACCGTCGGCGAGAAGATCGGCAAGGACCACCTGACCTACGGCCAGGGCGCCGCCGCCGAGATCACCGCTATGTGTACAATCGGCGCGGCCGATCTGTTCGGCCTGCCGGTCAGCACGACCCACGTGCTCTCGTCCGGTGTCGCCGGGACGATGGTGGCTAACGGGTCCGGGTTGCAGTGGGCGACCGTACGGAATCTGGCAATGGCCTGGGTGCTCACGCTGCCCGTCTCGATCTGCCTCGCCGCGACCCTCTTCTGGGCCTTCAGTAAGATTGGCTAATGGATCGGGCGCGCTTCATGCGCTAGCTTTCTGATGATTTCAGGCACCTGTTCTGCGCGGCCAGGAGGGCCAACGATGCTAGTGCCTCCGAAGGTGATTCTGGCACCGGTCGATTTCAGCGAAGTGTCCGGCGCCGCCAAAGACGTGGCCGCGGACCTCGCCAAGCGCCTTGGCTCGATGCTCTGCCTGGTTCACGTCGTACCCATGCTGCCAAAGCTTCCGGCGTCCGTTTCCATTTTCAAAGAAGGCGACTACGAGCGCGAACTCCACCGGGACGCGGAGGAGCGCCTGGGCAAGATGGTAGAGGAGCTTTCGGCCAAAGGCGTGCGAGTTGAATCGGCGGTTGGCACGTCGAACGACGTGCCCATGGAAATTATCCGGCTCGCAGAGAGCCAGAGCGCCGATCTGATCGTAATCTCCACTCACGGCGCTACAGGATGGAATCGCCTTGCCTTTGGTTCTGTAGCCGAGAAGGTCCTTCACCTGGCATTTCTCCCCGTGCTGGTGCTGCGGGCAAACGTCGAGTCGAAATCGCAAGATTCGCAAACGAAGGCGGAATCCATAGCGGCGACAGACTGAAGGTTCGGGCGCCGGGCTTTCGGAACGCAGCGTTCGAGGGATGGATCGCGGCTGGCTGTTTACAGCACACGACCAGCGAGGAATTCCCTCTACAGCTTATTCAGGCCGTTCAGCCCAGCGACTTTGTAGGCTTCTGCAAACGTGGGGTAATTGAACACGGTGTCGCGGAAATAGTCCATCGTCCCGCCGAAGCTCAACACCGCTTGGCCGATGTGAACAATTTCGGCGGCGTTCTCCCCCATCGCGTGTACGCCCAGCACTTTCCTCGTGTCCGGATGGAAGAGGATCTTCAGCATGCCGGTGTGATCGCCGACGATCTGCGCTTTCGCCAGCTCCTCATACTTGGCGATGCCCACCTCAAACGGAATCTTGGCAGCCGTAAGCGATAGCTCGGTTTGTCCAACCATCGAGATTTCCGGGATCGTATAGATCCCATAGGGGAGCAAGCCCTGAGCCATTTGTGCCGGAGCGCCAAAAATGTGGCAACTGGCCAGCCTCCCTTGTTCCATGGAGGTGGAAGCGAGCGATGGGAAGCCGATCACATCACCCGCGGCATAAATATGTGGCACAGCAGTCTGGAAATTCTCACTCACGGCAAGCTTGCCGCGCGCTTCCACCGTCAGGCCGGCGGCGTCCAGGTTCAGCAGGTCCGTATTCGCCTGGCGTCCCACCGCATAGAGAAGAGCTCCCGCGTTAATGCGCTTGCCGCTCTCGAGGTTGGCCACAACTCGATTTCGCGCGTCGCGCTCGACGTTGACGACCTTCTCGCCCAGCCGGAAGATCGCCCCCTGCCGGCGCATGTGGTAGCAGAGGGCTTCCACAATTTCGGCGTCTACGAAATCCAGGACCGTGTTGCGTTGTTCGATCAGCGTGATCACCACGTCGAGAGCCGCAAGCATGGAAGCAAATTCCAAGCCGATCACCCCGCCGCCGACGATGATCAGTTCTTTGGGAATCTCGTCCATCTGGAAGAACTGATCGCTCGCGAGCACCTGCTTGCCGTCGAAGGGAATGTCCGGATGCCGCGCCGGCCGTGTTCCGCAAGAGATCAGAAAGTGCTCGCCGCGAACCACGTGGACCTGGTCCAGGCCCTCCACCTCGAGCGTATGAGGATCGACGAAGCGCGCCGTTCCGCTAAAGAAGTCGATGTCGTTGCGGCGAAGCTGATCCTTCACGACGCTGATTTCGCGCTCTGTCACCTGCGCCACCCGGTTCGCCAAGTCCCGGATCGCGATGCGGTTTTGCACCACGTAGTCGCTTCCGTAAAAGGATCGGTGACGGAACCCTGTAAGATGGAGGATGGCCTCTCGCAGAGTCTTGCTGGGCACCGTGCCGCCGTGGATGCAAACACCGCCCAGCATGTCGAGGCGGTCAATCACCGCGACGCGCTTCCGGAGCTTTGAGGCGGCAATGGCTCCTTTTTGCCCGGCAGGCCCGCTGCCAATCACCACCAGATCGTAGGGGTGTGAGTTCATCTCAGTTTTTCTGCTGCAAAGGTGGCGGCCCGGTCACAAATTGAGCCCACCGTCTTAGATTCATGGTTCACGGCGTGGATACAGCCCCACTTGCCCGGGAGAGGAACTCGATGGCCGGAGAGGATCGCAGCTTCGACAAAGACAAATAGGGTCGCACAATCGAGCGCTCGCGTTCTGGCGAGTTCTCCGCCAGTGTGATGAAGTAGTTCTGCGCGCTAAACCGGCTGCCGTTCCTGAAAGTAGTGCCGCTTCGCGCTCGAAAAGCCCGCGTGTAGGTGCCATCCGCCCCGAGCACCCTGCTCTTTGCGGTGTCAGCCAGATAGGGCGCCAGGATTGTCCCACAAATCTCGCGGCAGAGCGACGCGTCCTTCAGGCGAAACATCACCTCCACACGCTCATAGAGGTTTCGCGGCATCCAGTCGGCACTGCCCAAATAGACTTCAGCGTTGCCGCCATTGGCGAAGGCGAAGATGCGGCTGTGCTCCAGAAAGCGGCCCACGATGCTCCGCACTCGGATGCGGCTGCTCAGCCCTCGAACGCCGGGACGAAGGGCGCAAGCGCCGCGCACGATCAATTCGATGTGTACACCCGCTTGCGAAGCTCGATAGAGCGCCTGAATGATGTCTTTATCGAGCAGCGAGTTTACTTTCGCCACAATCGTCGCCGGGCGTCCTGCGCGCGCATGCTTCGCTTCCCTTTCGATCAGTTTCACGCAGTTCTTGCCGAGGTTCAGCGGAGCAACGGAGAGCGGCCCGTAGTGGGCCTGCTCGGAATAAGCCGTCAAGTAGTTGAACACGCGGTGCACCGCCTCGGTGATCTCCTGGTCTCGCGTCAAAAGGCTCAGATCGGTGTAGAAGCGCGCCGTGGAGGGATTGTAGTTCCCTGTTCCCAGGTGAGCATATCGGCGCGTCTTGCCATCGGGGTCGCGCCGCACCAACAGAGCCAATTTGCAGTGCGTCTTCAAACCCACCACGCCGTGGTACACCTGCACGCCTGCCTCCTGCAAGCTGCGCGCCCAGCGAATATTAGAGGCTTCGTCAAAGCGCGCCTTGAGCTCTACCACGACGGTCACTTCTTTTTTCGCGGCGGCCTGCATCAGGGCCCGCACGATCGGCGAATCCTCGCTGGTGCGGTAAAGAGTCTGCTTGATGCTTAGCACGTCCGGATCGCTGGCAGCGCTTTCGATGAACTGCACGACCGTCGAGTAGGAATCGTAGGGATGGTGCAACAAGACGTCGCGCTGCCGCAGCACGTTGAATAAGCTTGCCGCATCCGGCTTCACCGAAAACTCTCGCGGCAAGAACGGCTGGAACTTCAAATCGGGGCGCGGTGTTTGGTCATACAGATTGAAAAGCCGCGACAAATTGATGGGGCCGTGCACCTCAAAGACTTGCCAGGGATTGAGGCGGAAATTCGAGCGTAGCCTTTCGACGATTTCCACATCCGCGCCCGCCTCGATTTCCAGCCGGACTGCCGCGCCTTTTCTGCGCCGGTGAAGTTGAGTATCCACCGAATCGAGAATGCTGCGCGATTCTTCCTCGCGGAGGTACAGGTTGCTGTTACGCGTCACGCGAAACGGCGCTGCCGAAAGGATCTGGTACCCGTGATAAAGATGATCAGCGTAGGCATGAACAATATCGTGCAGAAACGTGAACTCCGATTTCGCCGCGGCCGCCGGCAGGCGCAACAGTCGTGGTAGAGCCCGCGGCACCGTCACCACTCCAAGGTAGACATGCGAAGACGCCTTGCGCTTGCGCCGCAATAGAAACGCCAGGCATAAGGCCTTATTCTGCACGCGCGGAAAAGGATGGGCAGGATCGACCGTAACCGGCGTTAACAAAGGCTCCACGCGCTCAGAATAAAAGTGATCCACCGTCTCGCCGCGCTTCCGGGCCCAACTCATCGATTCTCCGCACGCGGATGGACTCTTCCGCCAGCGCGGGGACCAGCTTGCCCCTCCAGCAGTCATATTGGTCGGTGACGAAATCATGGATGGCGATGCCGAGCCGCGAAAGCACCTCTCTCGGCGCCAGCCCGTCTGGTCCTGCTTCGCCTGTGCCTTGCTCCGCTTGCTGCAGCAGCCCCGCGAGGCGCACTTCGACGAACTCATCCAGATTGCTCGCACTGATCCCCAGGAACTTCACCCTCTCGAGCAGCGGATTGCTAGCCATCGATTGCTTCCTCCAATACGCGATGATTGAACTGCAGCCACGAGAGATGGCGGTTGAAGAATAGACGCGGGTCATCCATCAGGAAGCGTGCCATTGCCTTCACCTCTGCGCTTGCCAAGTGAAGGTCCGAAGCTACTTGACGGATGTTACAGGCAAGTTACGGCTCGCCGCCACCCGCAAAGCACGTTTTGTCTTGCCTCAGCTGGAAATGGAGAAAGCGGTTCATCCAGTGGCTCGACATCACCGCCAGCAAGCTCTACGGCTGGCGCGATCGGTACGGCAGTGTCAATGCAAACCGCCGCTTCTGAACCACACGCCAGGTGTCGCGGGATTCCACAGCCGAGTGGGTGTTCCGAAATCGGACATTGGCTGCCGAAAACGACCATCCCCTACGACGCAGCCCATGGTAAGTGATTTACAATGTGGGTTATCCTATTGGCACGCGTGGTGCTGATAAACGCCGAGAGGACAAGAAACATGTCATTTTTCCGCGATCTAAGAGTTGCGTTCCACTCGCTGATGCGCAGCAAAGGGCTTGCGACCATTGTGACCCTCACGCTGGCGCTCGGCATTGGCGCGAACGCCGCCATCTTCACGCTCGTGCGGGGAGTGCTGCTCAAGCCCCTTGTCAACCGCGACGAGGACCGGCTCATCTACATCCGCCAGAGCGCTCCGAGCCTCGGCGACAACAACACCACATTCTCCGTCCCCGAACTCAAGGATCTCGAAGCCAACATCCACTCCGTCAGCGAGTTCGGCGATTTCTCCACGATGGGCTTCACGATGATCGGTCTCGGTGAACCTCGCGGAGTTCAAGGTGGCGTCGTCGGCGGCACCTACTTCGACGTGATGGGTCTGCGCCCCGTTCTCGGCCGCCTCATCGGACCTCAGGACGATGGTCCCAACGCTGCTGGCGTCATCGTGCTCACGTATCGCTTCTGGTCCACCGTCTACAAAAAGGATCCCAACGTGATCGGCAAAACCGTTCGCCTCAGCAGCATTGGCGATCGTTCCGCCACGGTCATCGGCGTCCTTGAACCCTGTGTGCCGTATCCCGCGGATACAGAAATCATCGGCAACATCGTCACCAGCCCGCACCACCTCTCCGCCACCATGGTCACGGGCCGCGTCCATCGCATGACCGAACTCTTCGGTAAGCTCGCTCCCGGCGCCACTCTTGACCAGGCTCGCACTGAGTTACGCACCGTCTATGCCTCCATGCAGAAGGACCACCCGGAAGCGTATCCCGATAACGGCGGCTTCCGCATTGATGCCAGGATGCTCCGGGACCAGATCACTTCCGGCGCGCGTACGGTTCTCCTCGTCCTTCTCGCTGCCTCGGGCCTCGTCTTCATCATCGCCTGCTCGAACGTTGCCAACCTGATTCTTGCGCGTACGGTTCGCCGCGAGGGCGAACTCTCCATCCGTGCCGCGCTCGGCGCAAGCACTTGGGCGCTGCGTCGCATGCTGTTAGCCGAAAGCCTTCTGCTCTGCGGCGTCGGCGCAGCGAATCGCCGTGATCAGCGCGCAGCCATTGGTCACAATCTTGGCCCGGTACGCCTCGCGCTTCTCTGTTCGTGCTCTCGATCTGACGGTAGACTCCAGCCTGCTCTGGATGGGAGTGGCCCTGGCAGTAGTCGCCGCGGTGATTTTGGCATTTGTGCCGCGTCTGCCCTCGGCCAACGCGTCGAATGGCATGAACCTCGCGAGCGGCAGCGTCCGCATCACCAGCAGCACCAGCCGCCGCCAGCGCGCGTTCGCGGTCACACAAATCGCCGCGTCCTTCATTCTGCTGGCGGGCGCAAGCATGTTGGTCACTACGCTCATCGCACTACAACAGACGCAGCCGGGCGTCGACACGCGCCGCGTCCTCGCCGTCGATGTTCCGGCGCTGTCCTACGGGAAAACGCCTCAGCAAGTCCTCGATTTCTACAAGGAATCGATCCGTCGTGTCGAGGCTCTCCCCGGCGTCACCAAGACTGCTTTCAGTACGCTTGCGCCGTGGCGCGATGCCGACACCGTCGGTATAGGTTTGCAGTTCTCGGGTGATGGTCACGTCCACGGCAAAGACGATCCTCGCGCGCAGTGGCGAACCATCTCTCCGGGCTTTTTCGCCGCGCTCGGCGTTCCCATGCTTGAGGGACGCGATTTCAACGACCTGGACGGCAAGAATAACGAGCCCGTCGTCATCGTCAGTGAGACCCTTGCGCAGCGCATGTTCCCTGGTCAGGATCCGATCAACCGGCACGTTTACTGGACCGATCCCGTCCTCGAGTTCCTTCCCGGTAGCGAAGCCGAAAAGTCTAGATTCAAGTCGCCGCACCGCATTATCGGTGTCGCCGCTGACATGGATGATTTGCACATCGTTCCTGAACCCAATTCCACGATTTATGGCACCTTTGCAGACTCTCCCATGTTTGGCGGTCACCTCTTCATCCACACCACCGCAAATCCTTATTCGCTGGTAACGCCGGTAACGAAAATTATTCGGCAGATGTCCGCCGATGAACCCGTTGAGCACGCCGCCACTCTCGAAGACATCCGTGCAAAAGTGCTTGCGCCAGACCGCTTGAACTCCCTGGTCTTTGGCGTGTTCGCAGGGGTCGCGTTGCTGATTGCCGTCGTTGGCGTCGCGGGCGTACTGGCGTTTTCTGTCAGCGCGCGGACACGCGAATTCGGCATCCGCTTGGCGCTTGGGTCACAGCCGGAAAATCTCCTCAGAGGGGTTGTCGCGGAAGGCGCGTGATGGCTGCCGTTGGCGTTCTGGCGGGCGCGGCATTCGGGTTCGTCGCGGCGCGACTGGCGGGCAGTTATTTCGGCGACTTAAAAATGCCCGGCGCATTGCCCGTGATCGTTTCTGCGTTTGTGCTGTTAGGCGCGGCGGTAGTCGCTTCGATGCTCCCGGCGGCACGCGCCGCCCGCGTCGACGTCATACAAGCGCTTCGCTCGGAATGATTTTCCCGGCGCGGCCAAGCTTTCCCTAAGCCAACGAAATCGTCGAAGCGGAACGACTCCCGGGGCCCGTCATCAAGATTTTCTCTGACAGTCTATCGGTGGCTAGATGTGTCTCTTTTGACGGATGCTGAACCATCTACTCAAGGTCGGGTGTCGGTTGAATCCAGAAGAAGCACTCGAGTTCGTCTGAAGGTTCTGATCGAGGCTCAGGGCATTACTGAACCTCTGAACCGCCAAGGCGAGACCATCCGTTCGGCGATGACATTAATACTGCGAAGTCAGCTTACGGGAAGTGAGCGCGATTACCCCCGTTTGACGGACTAACCGGAAGCTGAGACGGATGGACGTGGTGGAGCTACAATGATCTTGCTGGGCGAAACGGAAGCAGGCTCTGCGGGGACGCAACCATGCTGAGGGATAGCTTGCTGGTCGTATCGATGCCTTGAAAATCCCCGCCCGAAGGGCGGAATACTGGCTAACGGAAAACGCCACCTCTCCATTTCAGGCTGAACCAACACAGTTTGGCTCGCCTCGCGTGCAAGCGAAGCGAGCCAAGTGCCTCCGAGCCATGACAATGCGAGTGAGTCGTTAGTTCTGCAGAATCACCATGCCCGTGGATGGATCGAGAATCACCTTCGGTGCGTAAGTATTGGCATCAAAATTGAATAGACCATTTAGCGTCCCGGCCTTTTCATCATTCGATCCCCCGCCGATCCGGCCCAGGTACCAATTGTCCTCGATAAAGCGAATGATGGAGGACTGGTCGGTTTGCTGATGGTCAATGTAGTTCTGTTTCGCGTAGCGGGAAATCACGATGAGCGGAAGCCGCGGGCCATAGCCGCAGCGGCCTGGAGTGCCGTTCACCGGTGTGGTGCCGCAATTGGCAGGACCGGCAAGCTCGTCGTCGCTCGCGCTGGATTGGTTGACGATCGGGTCCATCGCATGATCATACCAGCCGTCCGAGTCATCATAGGTGATAATGATCGCCGTATCGTTCCAGTAGGCGCTCTTCTCCACCGCGTTCACGACGCCCACCAACCATGTCTGTTCGTCGAGCGGGTCAGAATTGCCCGGGTGCCCATTCTGAAATGCTTTTGCCTTCAGAAATGTGACGGCCGGGAGTTTGCCTTCGCTTAGAGCTGTCGAGAAAAGGCTCAGGTCGTACTGGTGGTTCGCCGTATCCGTATAGCCAATGTAATTGACGGAAGTCGGCGCGAGGTGATGCTGGTTTGCTGTGTTCCGGAAGTACTCGAATGGCTCGTGATGCGGAACATAGTCCGTAATCGTGCCGAGCGCTGGCACGATCGTGCTGGTGCTTGTGCTGCCACAGGTAGCTATCCCAGAGCTGCTGACCGACGTTGGCGCAAACCCTCCCTGAAACCATCCCCAGGTCAAACTCTTGCCGTTGAGAAGGTCGCCGATGTTCGTTCCTGTTACCGTGGCGTGCGTCTTTGTGGCTGCGGAACAATCGTCATATCCTGGATCGGGGTCTCCGATCACCGCTCCGGAGGAAACATCGCCTCCGATGGTGCCGCTCGCGCTCCCGTTTACCAGCGTGGCGTTTTGCGTCGTCCCGGCAACGAGGTTTAGTGCGCCGACGGTGCTTGGGCCAAACATGGTGCCGGCGAAGTTGTCGCTCAGCGCGTAGTTTTGCGCGTAGTTCCACCACGCCGTTACGGTATTGCCGTCGTAGTAGCCCATCACCAGCCCGGGGCCATGGCCGTAATCGGGGCAGGGCGAGCTCGTGGTGCTTCCCGTGCCGGTGCTCTCGGGGAATTTGTCCATCAAACCGTGATCCACCGCGAGCTGTTCCGCCGTGTATCCATGGTTCTGGTCGCAAGTGAGCGCCTGCGTGCGATCCAGACGAAAGGGCTGAGCGGAGTTTGGATTCTGGTCTAGGAGTCCACCGCTCAGCAAATTGCTGGCTCGCGGCGTGCTGCCCTGCGCCCAGAACACGGGTTCGTTCGTTGAATTCGCGGCGTAGGGATACGTGCCGAAGTAGTGGTCGAACGAAATATTCTCCTGGAAAATCACAATCAAGTGCTTGATCGGCGTCAATGTCGGGACACCGTCGTCTGAACCTCCCTGCTGCGCCCAGGCGATGCCGGGCCCGCCTGCCGTCAGAGCGGCCGCCATCAAGACACTTGTAGCTACGCGAAGAAACTTCGCAATCATAGAATCTCCTTGTCGGGATTTCCGAAACAGAATCCGCGCGGTTCGTCTAGCGAACTACCGGTCGCCGCTGCGTTAAACTGTAAGTCTGCGGATTCGCACCGCGCACTATGGAGATACGCGCCGCTTGTTAAGAGCAGATAACGCCGGGGTGAACTTTATGGAGTCCAAATGTTTATTCTCCAAGACACTGTAACAATTGGCGCCCTTGCACTTGTGCGGCGGAAAACAAGAAAGGATGTACGGAAGACTTCGCTTGACCGCTCACAGTGCTGGATCAGGCCACTTTGTGGGTTGTCGGCCAGCCGGAAGTAATTCGGCAACTTCCGGATGGCCCGTCATTCGGGAGCAATCGCGATCACTCCCATAAGCCAACTTATAGGTACTGACGGGGACACACGTCCTGATCAAAATGACACCGACCTGAATCCTCACTTGCGGCTTCGCACCGAACTTTCACGCGCAGATACTTTCTTATTGGCCGTCTTCTTGGTGGGCTTGATTCGGAGTGCCTCTATTGGCTCCCCACGCGTAGAGACAGCCATTAACCACGCGTCGAGCCCGAATTCAAGGCCGCTTGCAGGTTTGCTCTCGCCGAACACTTGAGCGGCTTCTAACGCCACGGCTCCATGGAGGAACGCCCAAAGCGCGACAGACGCCTGCGCAGCCCGGTCCGACCCGGCAATTCGTTGCACCTGCTCGACGGTGAACGTCCAGAGGCTTTGGCGGAAGGTCGCATCGTGCTCCGGCGCGTGGAGACTCATCATCACCTCGTAGAGGTGACGGTTGTCCCTTGCGAACTTTATGTAAGCATGTGACATCTCGCGGATTGTGGTAACCGGGTCGCACCCCTCGGCTGCCTTCCTCAGCGCCAGTTCCAGTTGCCGGGCAGCTTCGTTTGCTAGCGCAGCTTCCAGTGCTGAGCGATCGGAAAAGTAACGGTAGATTGCATTGGGCGCGAGGTCGAGGGAGGCCGCGAGATTCCGTAACGACAAGTCACGGATACCCCCGTGCGCCAGATCCTTCACCGCGGCCGAAAGGATGGTCTGGCGGTCTGTTTTCGACGGATAAGGCATGAGAAATACTGTACACCTTGACACCTGAAACAGGGAAGGTGTACAGTGCACACGTTGAAGATGAACAGTGCTCATCTTAGGAGAAATTCGATGGCGAACAGCAAAGATGTCGTGGTTACCGGGGTCTCCACCGGAATTGGTTGGGGAACCACAAAGGTGCTTGTTTCAAAGGGATTTCGCGTGTTCGGTTCTGTACGCAAGCAGGCTGACGCCGATCGTTTGCAAAGAGAGTTCGGTAACGGCTTCGTGCCTCTCATGATGGACGTGACGGACGCCAACGCTATACATCAAGCTGCCCAGAAGGTCGGCTCCATGATCGGCGACAGGAATCTGGTTGGCCTGGTGAACAATGCAGGAATTGTGGTGAGTGGGCCACTGCTTTATCTGAGGCCCAGCGAGTACAGGCGGCAGTTGGATGTCAACATGATCTCCCCGCTTGTCGTAATCCAAGCCTTCGCTCCTCTTTTGGGAACGGATAAGAAGAGGCAGGGTCCCCCCGGCCGCATCGTGAACATCAGCTCTACCGGCGCAAAAGTTGCTATCCCGCTTCTCGGTGCTTATAGCTCCTCCAAATCTGGTCTTGAAGGAATGTCGGATGCGCTGCGGCGAGAACTGATGTTATTTGGCATCGACGTCGTGATCATTGAACCGGGCACCGTGAACACGGCGATGTACGACAAGGGCGAAAAGGAAGATCTGAGTGAGTTCAAGCAGACCGAGTATTGGGAGGCGGTGCAGAACTTCCAGAAGTTCATCGTCGCCGAAGCACGTAATAACGGCCTATCCCCTGAGCGTCTGGGCGAAGCCGTCCACGTGGCACTCAGCACGGCGAAACCGAAGGCACGCTACGCGGTCGTTCCGCAACGTTTCAAGAACTGGACTCTGCCCAGACTTCTTCCTGTGAGGATGCTCGACGCCCAGCTCGCAAAGCTGCTCGGACTCACAAAGCCGTAGCCAGCCTCGAACGGCGGGTTCTCCCATCTCATGACAAGGGGAACCAATGGCAAAACAGTGTTTCGTCAGCAACGAATCGCTACCGAGAAGCCGACTTATGGGTAGTAATCGTCTGCGTCCACAGTTCTAAATTGGAGCAGTTCAGTCGGCTGCCGGGCCAGCAAAGAGGATGAGATTCTCATCTGGATCCGAGACGATAAAGGTTCTGGCACCCCATGGCTCCTTCTTAAGTGCCTGATGGAAAGAGACTCCTGCAGCCTGATAACTCAGAAACAGTTGTTTGATTTCGTTCGCGGTGGCAACCGTGATGGAAGCGGAAAGCAGATGTTCGCGCTTGCGAACATCGCCAGCGAACACAGGTTCGCAGACCAGCCTCAAGTTGAGTCGTGCATTGTCGCGGAAGACCTGCCCGTAGTATGGCGGATCGCCATAGATGAATTCGACCGCGAAGCCGAGCTTGTTTGTATAGAAATCGCAGGAACTCTTGATGTTCGCAACGAAGAGTTGCGCCTCAATTGAATTGAGAATGGGACGTGGCGTCGCCCGTCTAGGTTCATCGGTCATGGCATCTGCTCCTGATTTGAGCGCCTGCCACCCGTCGAATCCCATCTGCCGCGCGACAAAATCTTGCGCGTCCTCGGATTAGCAGTTCGCGATGGAAACGCTGACGCTCTTCCTAGAAGGAACTCGTACCCAGGGTCAGGATACGCCTCGTCTCAGGCAAAGATCTATCTCCTCGGTCGGCCGAAGAAAAGGACATGGCCGTCTGGATCGGTTATCTCAAAGCCCCGCAGTCCATCGTGCGTATCCTTGAGCGGCTCGCTAAAAGCCGTGCTGCGGCTGGAGAACTCGGCAGCAAGTGCATCCGGATCCGGTACATTCAGATACGCGTCCCACCTGGCCCAGGAATAGCGCTTCGCATTGGGAAGAGGATCGCCACTCCCCTTTAGGAAGATCATCCCACCGTCCCGGCAGACGATTGCAAAGAAAGGGTCCTGATCCGGCGCCGGAGGCTCTTGAAACATCACCTCGAATCCCAATTTGTCTCGATAGAAGGAGATAGACCGATGCACGCGATTGACGATAAAGAACGGTGAGATTGAGTCTATCGCCGGTCGTATCATGGGCGGTCTACCTTCAAACAGCCTTGCGAGGCTGAGTCAGTCTACTACTGCGGCGGGCGGCATCTCTACCGTGGACAGCGGTTCGGACGCCAGATGACCCGCGACCAACAAACAGGTGGTCAGCGGTACGCGGCAGCCTGGATGCTGTAGAGCTCCGAGTACTGACCACTAGCGGCCATCAGCTCATCGTGGGTGCCGACCTCCACGAGCCGGGCCCCATCGAGCACGACGATGAGATCCGCCATTCGAACCGTCGAGAAACGGTGAGAGACGAGGATCGTGAGGCGTCCACTATCGCTCGCGCCGGTGCCGCGCGCCGCTGCGGCGTAGTGTTCGAAGAGCGCGTGTTCAGTCTCCGCGTCCAGCGCGGCGGTGGGTTCGTCGAGAATCAGCAGCAGAGGCTGATCGCGCATGAAGCCACGCGCCAGCGCAAGTTTCTGCCACTGTCCGAACGATAACTCGACTCCGGCCGGCCAGGTCGGACCAAGCTGCGTGTCGAGGCCTTTCGTCAGACGGGCGATGACGTCACCCGCTCCGGCGCGGTCGACCGCCGCGACTACGGCGGGCTCGTCGTCCAGTCGGGAGAGGTCGCCCAACCCAACCGTGTGTCCTGCCCGGAACTCGAAGCGGAAAAAATCCTGGAACGCTCCCGCGAGACGCGCCCGCCACTCTCCGGCTGGCATGCGCGCCAGCGGCGTGTCATCCACGAAAATCGAACCTGAGGACGGCTCATACATCTTCGCGAGCAGCTTGACCAGGGTGGTCTTGCCGGCGCCGTTCTCGCCGACGATCGCGACCACCGCACCCGCGGGCAGCGTTACCGACACATCGTCCAGCACAACGCGTGATGTTCCGGGGTACGCGAACGATACGTGGTCGACCCGGATGCACCGGTGCAACACGTCGGGAACCGGCAGCTCGCCCGACGCCGCGACAGAAGCAGCGTAGTCCTCCAGCCAAGCCAGCCTTCGCGAGCCGTCCATCCAGAATCCGCGCAGAAATCCAATCTCGCCGACAGTGGCTCCGATGTATGCCGACAGCCGTGCCCCCGCGGCCAGCACCAGCAATACTGCACTGGCTGGTGCGCGCAGGCCGGACGAGACGAACACGATCGCGCCAACATAGGCCACGCCAAATATCGCCCACGCCAGCGCATGCCATAGCGCCGAGCCCCAGCGAGCAGCCGCCACAGGTTGGTACCCCCGCTCCCACGCCGCCCGGCGGTCTGTAATGAGGCGCTCTGCGATGCCGGTGACCCGCACTTCTTTCCCGGGCGGCGCGGTCGTGGCGATGGTAAACAGGTGACGCGCCAGCCGATTGCTTTGCGCCCCACGCTCCTGCGCAGATTTCTCGACTTCCGGCCGCCACGTCGACGTCAATACGGTCGGAACCGCGAATACCGCCAGCAGGATGAGCGCCGGGTGGATCGACATCAACAGCGCCATGGTCACCCCCAGCCGCAGGATCCAGCCAAGCGTGGAAAACAGCGACACGTACATGTGGTCAAGCACGAACACCTGATTGCGGAGCATCGACAGCCGGTCAAGATACTCCGGGCGCTCCTGATGCACGATCGTCGCGATCGATGCCTGCAGTCGCGCAACATGCGCCTCGAGCGCGATCGTAACTTTGTCACGGAAACGGCGCTGTACGCGCGTGCTGATCGTGCGGAGAAACCAGGTCGCGGCGGCCGACACCCCTAGGCCAATCGCCGCGCCTTGCACCAAGCCGGGTCTGTGCTCCAGGACGCCCTCGCCGAGCAGCATCAGCCACAATGCGAGGAGCGCATCGGGTAGTGCAGCGAGCTGCGACAGCACGAACGCCGCGACCATCAAGCGCGGCTCGTGGCGATATCCCAACTTGCACAGCCGCCACATCGACGACAGTGCGGGAGGCAGCGGCTCGATCGTCTGCTCGACTGCCCGCTTTCTTTCAGGAGAGGACGTCATATGTCGTGCCCTCCTCGTCGGGAACATTGAATCGCTGCGCCTGCAGTTCGAACATTGTTCGGTAGCGGCCGCCGAGCGCCATCAGTTCATCGTGCGTGCCGAGTTCGATCACTCGGCCGTGCTCAAGCACGCAGATACGATCGGCATGGCGGACGGTGGAGAAGCGATGGGAGATCAGGATGGTCGTGCAATGCCGTGTCGCGGCAAGCAGGCGGCTAAAGATCTCCGCTTCACCCCGCACATCGAGCTGCGCGGTCGGCTCGTCGAGCAGCACCACGCCCGCGCCGAGCTTGACGGCTGCCAGCGCGCGGGCGAGCGCAATTCGCTGCCATTGCCCGCCCGACAAGTCGGTGCCCCCGTCGTATCCGCGGGCAAGCACGGTGTCCAGTGAGGCCAGATTTGCCGCTCCCGCCGACTCGAGCGCGGCGCGCACCGCGTCGTCCGGCGCGCCTGCCGGCGCCACATTGTCGCGCAATGGCAGCTCGAGGCGGATGAAATCTTGGAACACGGCCGCGACGCGCGAGCGCCACGACGAGAGATCGAACTCGCGAATGTCGACTCCGTCGATCTCGATCGTGCCCTCTTGCGGATCGTACAACCGGCACAGCAGCTTGGCGATCGTCGTCTTGCCGGCGCCATTCTGTCCAACAATGGCAAGCGAGGAACCGGCGGGAATCGTGAGATCGAAGTGTTCGAGCACGGGCACGCCCGAAAGATACCGGAACGTGACATCACGGAGACGAATCTCGCGCGCTGGTGACGCATCCGCAGAACGATTGCCAGAGCGCAGTCCTCCCGCGGCACGCATCGCCGCCTCGAGTCGCAGCACCGCGGCGACCGGGGCAGCCGAACCGTCGAGCGCCCAACTGAATCCGCCGAACGCGATCATCGAAACGCCGATGGCACACTGTACGTAGACGACGACTTCCCCAAGACTGATGCGGCCAGCGGCAGCGGCGCTCGCCAGCAACCAGAACACCAGGACGTTCGCGGAGACAACGAGGAGCACGCTCCAGACGACAGGACGCTCGCGCAGACGCGTGGCCGCGTACTGCAGCTCGTGCAAGCGAGTGCGTCGGGCGATGAAACGGTCGATCGTCCAGCCGCTGAGGCCGAACAGCCGCAACTCCTTGCTCGCGGGCGGGTCTACCGCCAGCCGGTAGGCGTAGTCGGCATCCCGCTGCGCACCGCGCACCTCCTCGGTATTGCGGTCGTGCCAGATCGCGCTGTCGCTCAGTATCCAGTGCGTCGCCAGCCACGCGCCCGCGAGCAGGATCGCCGCCCACCATGCATATCGGGCGAGGATCACCGCGGACGCAACGCCTCCGATCATCTCGACCATGCCGGTCGCGATGAAATCCATGGAGATGGACAGCGGCGGCCCGGTCATCCCGAGATCGAAGTCGCGCGCGACGGTGAGGTCGCCGGTGAGCGTCGGATCCTCGAGGTGTCCCATACCCGGCGGGCGCACGCAGGCCTCGGTGAGCCGGTCATAGAGCCATGCGGCAGTGCGGTCGCCCAGATTGGCGCTGACCGCCTGATGAATCGGGCTGAGTACCTGAAGCAGCACGAAAATAACGCCAACAAACGCGAGCGGACCGGCGAGAGGATTGCGGCGCTGGACGGCGCCCACGAGCACACCCATCGCGATCGCGAACGCCGCCGGCAGAATCCCTCTCAGAAGAGGGACTGTCCACCAAGCGGCGGCCAAGCCAGGGTCCGCCTTCGGAAGGACGGCGAAGAACTTCCATTCTTTGCGCTCGGTCAGTCGTTGAAGCACCACCGCATTTTGCCACAGAACAGCGCGTGCATAGGTGAGGAGACGTCCGCCAACCTTCTCATCAGGGCAAACTTGCTGGAACAAACTAGGAACTTGGGGAACAAGAAAACTGAACGCCGGGGCGTCTAAGCCTCTGGAAACTTCTCAGTGGGCCTAAGAAGCCGAACACAGATCCGTTCCGAGTCACGGGCTCCGCGGTGACCACGAACGCGCAAGGACAGAGCATCGGCGCGGAAACCAGCGAAGCGGGGACGCATAAACGGCGCGGTCGATAGCGTGAGTTGTATCGCTTTGCTATTCTGTTGAACTTGTAGCCTTAAAGAGCTTCGCTGTTCATCTTCGAGAAGAAAGGTGCTTGTGCGCAAGATTATCGTTCTCATCCTGTTCGTGTGTGGGATCACGTCGTCAGCTTTTGCCCAAAGCCTCCCGGGCGATTGGATCGGCCAGATGAATGGAGGTTTCAGGGTCCGCATCCACTTCGAAAGGACAGACTCTGGCTTTAGCGGAAAGCTTATCAACCCCAGCGGTAACGAAACTGTTCTCGACCAGATCGCGTCCGACGGGACACATCTGCATTTTGCCGTGAACAAGCTCAACTTGAGTTACGACGGTGTCTGGCATGACCAGGAAAAGGTCTGGATGGGCAATCTGACATTTCAGCAGGTCTATCCGCTTACCCTGAGACGCGCCACCGCAGAGGACATGGGTCCAGTCGTTCACAACCGCCCGCAGGAAGACGCGATTAATGCCGGACCGGCCCCTTATGTGCAGCGGGAAATCCACTTCGCCAATATTACCGCCCATAACCAGATCGCTGGTACGTTAAGCCTACCGACTGGAGACGGACCATTTCCAGCTGTTGTGTTGATCTCGGGAACTGGACACAACACGAGAGACGAAGACGTTTGGGGCCATAAGGTATTTCTGGTTCTAGCCGACACATTGACCCGGAATGGTTTCGCTGTTCTCCGCTATGATAAGCGAGGCGTCGGCGGCTCTTCAGGGAATTACGACGCCGCAACCACAGTTGATTTCACCTCTGATGCCGAGGCTGCCGTAGCATGGCTGAAAACCCAATCTTATATTGATGCGAGACACATTGGCGTGCTTGGTCATTCTGAAGGTGGCATCATAGCGGCCGCTGTTGCGACCTCGGACAAAGGCGTGGCCTTTGTTGTCATGATTGCCGGTCCTTGCATTCGAGGGGACAAATTGTTTGTCCTGCAATCGGCAATGACCGCGAAAGCTTACGGCGCGCCGGACGATTACATCGCAAAGCGCAAGGTTTTCGACGAAGAACTCTACAGCGCTATTATTTCGGCACCGTCGGATTCGGCCGCGCTCGATCGCGCCAAAGCACTCGTCGCTCAGGGTGTGGCCGATAATATCGTCGACGCAAAGGAGGCGGAGACTTTAGCCAAAGACGATACAACGCCTTGGGAGCGGTACTTCCTCGCCTATGACCCCGCTCCCACCTTGGCCCGACTCACAGTGCCGGTTCTAGTCCTCAACGGCTCGCTGGACGTACAGGTACCGGCGAAGGAAAATCTCGCGGCTGCTCGCGACGCACTGAGAAACAACTCAAACGCAACTGTCATCGAATTGCCGGGTATGAACCATCTCCTGCAGGACGCCAAGACTGGCGCACCCAACGAATACGACGAAATCGAAGAGACAATGTCGCCCGCCGCTCTCAAAATCATTACCGATTGGCTGAGTAGGCGCCTTTTCACGTCTCATCGCGAAGCCCTGCCTAGGAAGCATTAGATTGCCTTCCGCGTGGCGCGCTCTGGTTATCAGCGTATTTCGGTCGGATCACGGGCAAACCGGAAGCGATCGTTCCTCCGCGGGACGAGTACCGAGGAACGCGCTTCTATTGAGTGGCCAACTTCCGGGTGGTCGGCCAACCGGAAGTAAGCCGGTAACTTCCGGATGCCCCGTCGTTCGGGAGCAATTGCGATCACTCCCCATAAGCCGACTTCACAGGACTAATCCAGCCGTAGAACCCGGATCGCTCCGGTTTGCCGACAATACACTCAGAATATAACTCTTGCTGCCACGGCCGTTCGACTGCTTCCCGCTTCGACCTCGAATGAACTATGAGGTAAAAGTTCTGTCTCGTCTGCCGGCCTGTTAGAGTTGTGGCCCAGGGATTGTCCACGGAGAGGTAGCTTGAAATTCTGAGTCTGCTCGATTCGTAGTTTTCGCAACTCTGCAATAAGGCGGTCGAGTCTCGCTACTTATTGTTCATTCGCAGGCTTTGAAGCTCTCCGTTTGCTCGACTCCGGCTGTCTTCAGCTCTCCCATAAAGGTGATTGGGTCCACAGCGTCTCCGAGGAAATGGACACCGGGCTGCACGGATTTGCCTTCCGAAATCATGCGGGCAGTCGTCGCGGGCACAAGTCCATTCATCCAGTAGTCTCGCCGGTCCCTGTAAACGATTTGAGCGGTGAACGCGAACTTATGTCCCTGCGACCGGCCGAGAACCCGTGAAACAGCGAACCCATCGATGGGCAGACGGTTTCTTCGAAACATATTGCGGAAGAGCTGAATGCCAACACCGTCGGGCAGAGGTAGGAGTGCGGCCAGCGTCGCGGCTGCGGCCGTGCGAAATCCGGAGAGGTAGGAATAGATGAAGACATCACAATCGTCGAGCCGACGGCCGATGTCATCTAGTTCTGGAAGGGAGACCAGAGTGAATCGGCGGCAGCCGACCGGATCACCCAAATCTACTTTGCGAGAGGCCGCCGACATTTTGGCGCGGAGGCGCTGCCCTCTGCGGAAGTAGCTGGGACTGCGAAGCCCTGCGTGATGGATATACCAAGCAGCGTCCCGCAAGGCATTGTCTGACCACTCGCCACTATCGCTAAAATATACCGACAGGGACTCGATGGTGTCCATCTTGGACCGTGCTTGCGCATGGGCATAGACGGGCACGAGTTCGCTGATGCCGGGCATCCATCCGGCGGAAATAACGAACGACAATCCCAGATCGGCGACCTCCCGGGCGTGAGGAAGCATGCGTTCCTTCACAAAGGTTAAGCCTGCGACGTCCACATAATGAGACCGGCTCCGGAAGGCCGCTTGCGCGACGCGATCCTGCAACAACATGACGGGCCCGGCGCAATTGACTACAATCGAACACCGGCGGCAGAACTCATCGAGAGAGCGGTCATCCTGAACAACAACGTGCGCCGCAGAAACCCGGCTGCCGCGGTTCGCCGCTGAAGCGGTCGCTTTATTCAGGTCGCGTCCACCGATCAGGATTTCACCATCGCAGGATTGCAAAAGCGCGGTCACGACGGCGCTTCCGGTTGCACCGTATCCACCAACAACCCCGAAGGTATGCGTTCGGCTCATCGCTTAACTCTGACATATCTGGCCGAGCGAGGACACCCATTGTCCAGTTTTGCCCTTCATCGTGTCCACCGAGAACTCCACTGCCACGATAAGGTGTCATTCATTAATATGACCGGGAGTCGCGAAAATTGGCCGGGCTGGTATCCGCGTGGACTGATTCCGGTCGAGTCACGGGGCATCCAAAAGTTAGCGAATTGCCTCCGGGTTGCCGACAATTCGGAAGTTGGCAAGACCCCTCAAGCCAAGCGCGTTAGTCAGGCAGGTAGATTACTTCGATTGCTGTGTCACTCGACCGCTGGACTGGCCTGCTCCTTCCATCGTTGTTCGTTCACGCCCATCACGAGGAGCCACAGCATTAGCGATTCTTGCCCAAGGATGCCGAGGGCCAGATTGTAGGGGGACAGAGATTTTGCGAGCAGCGGTGAGAGATAGGTCAGCCAACCCGAACCCGCGATTGCCATCAGCGGGCCCAGTATTCGAGGCAGAAACGTCGACCTGAAAATGAGGTAGCCGATCAGGAGGCAATAGAATCCGTCAAATACCACGGGGATGTCCATGCCCCGAGGATTCCATCGAAGAGCCCCGCAGGTGAGTCCCACGAGGTTGAAGGACGCCGCGACCAAAGAGAGTCCCCTGTTCACCGGCTTAAAGATGCTATAGAGGAGCAGCGTCACAACGATATTGCCCGAAACCGCGATGAGATCCCCTGCGATTTCAAACCTGCGAACGATAAACTCGCCGAATACTGCCGCCAGTAAGCTGAGCAAAAACAGGACACCAGCAATCCTGGCCTTGAAACGCGGCGACGCTTTTGCAATCCGTTTCATCATTTCATAGCCTCCAGGAGGGACCGCTTCAAACAATGTTGTAGCACCGATGCGTCGGAAACGCCGTGTTGGCCGATGTAGCTGCAGCTTAGCAACGACTGCCGAGAACATGATTTCTTACCAGGTCTGCTGGCGAATGAGGAGATGGCACAACGGTCGAACCCGGCGCTCTTTAAACCCGTAACCGGAAGAAGTCTCTCGAGACTGAATTACTAATGGGGAAAAGAGCGCAGCGCATTCCATCCTGGCCAGGAGTGATCCACTCCAATAAAGGCCGTATACATTTGCGCAGACCAACTTGTGACATCCTCACATTTCGCTTGCGGCGACGCGGCGGACCATACATTCCGGATGCCCCGTCGTTCGGGAGCAATCGCGATCACTCCCCATAAGCCGACTTCACAGGACTAATCTAGCCGTCGAACCCGGATAGCTTCCAGTTTGCCGACAAAACGCCCGGAACCCACGAGAACGTGAGCTATTCCTGGGATGATGTCGACGCAAATCGCTGGATAGGTCCTCGCAAGTCGGCTATATTGGGCGGCGAAATGTCGCTTGCCCTGGAACTTCCCCCCGCTCACCTGCGTAAACACGCTTCAACGGCCTGAGGTCCTGAATGCTCTGGTTCTACGAATCTTTCTTTCCCGTGGTCTGGATTTTCTTTCTTCTCTACTGGCAGATCAAGGCCGCCAATACCAAATCCACCCAACGCCTCGAGCCGGCTGCCTCGCGCATCCTGCGTGTCTTCATCTTCCTGATCGTGATCGTCCTCCTCTCGACAACTCGCATCCCGCTGCGATGGCTTTACCTCCAGCTCTGGCCGGTTGGCCTTTGGCCCTTCTGGCTGGGAGCTGCCGTCACCATCGCCGGCCTTCTCTTCGCTGTTTGGGCGCGCGAGCACCTCGGCAGAAACTGGAGCCGCTCCGTCACCATTAAGCAGGGCCACGAGCTGATCACCACCGGTCCCTATGCCGTGGTCCGTCACCCCATCTACACTGGCAGTCTGGCCGGTTTCCTTGGCATGGCGATTGCCATCTCCCAAGTGCGCGGGGTCATCGCCTTCGTTCTCGTCTTTCTCGTGTTCTGGATCAAGCTCCGCATGGAGGAACAGTGGATGCGTTCCCAGTTCGGCGACACGTATGCCACATATGCTTGTCAGACGTCTGCCCTGGTACCTTACCTCTTCTGATCGCTGCGTCACGATCTCAGCCCCAACAAGGGCGAGTGGATCAATTCTCGGTTCCGGTCGAGTAACGGGCAAACCGGAAGTTATCGTTCCTCCGCGGGGATAGTACCGAGAAACGCGCTTCTATTGAGTGGCCAACTTCCGGGTGGTCGGCCAACCGGGAGTAATCCGTCGCATCCGTCAGGCGGCCCGCTGGCAGCGATTCTTCCGCTGTTCCCTCGCCGCCTCCAATTTCCGATCCCGGCCGGCCTGAATCTCCTGCTAATGCCCGGCGAGCATTTCCTTTGGCGTGATGTACACGATGGCGCTGTTTAACGGATGAACGCTTTCTCCATTTCCGGCTTAGGCAGGACAGGCACGATCTGCTGGTGGCTACTTTTTCGTGGCGGGGTCGACTCGGATCGTCCCCATCATGCCCCCATCTTCGTGATCGAGCAGATGGCAATGATAAACAAAAGTCCCGATGGCGTTCGGATCGCGGAAATCCATTCGTAACTTTACGCTTGGGAATTGCGGGCTCTTGCCGTCCCAGTAGGGCACGTTAATCGTGTCGCGGAGAAACGGCTCGTCCACCGGGACCCCATTCCATTGCACTAACATGAATCGGATTTGGTGGATGTGGAAAGCGTGGAGCTCCCGCGAGCGATTCTCGATCACCCAATCCTCGACATCGCCCTGATGAACAACCAGATTGGGGGCCGTTGCGCTTGGATCGAATACGCGAGGCGTTTCCCCGTCCACAGTGATGAAGAAATCCGTGGGACTGTTCGGATCGGCTGGATTCCGCGGCTTCTCGGAAAAATAGAGTTTCCGTTCGCGCGCCGGCTTCACATCGCCCAGCCAGACCGAGCTTTGCGTCTCGAGCGGCACGGGATTCGCGGCCAGCTTCGTGTCAGGCTCCCGCGCGACGCCAGTCACTAAGATTGTCGCCAACGGCCGCGTGGGATCGTTTTCGCCCACCGGACCGGTGTCCACGCTGCGGGTAACGAAGCTTGCCTTCGCGCCTTCCGGCAGCCCTTTCAAGATAAATTCCACGCGGCCCGCGGGCGGCAGGGCGATGTGGCTTTCCCATAGAATTCGATTCGCGGCCATGCCGTTCTCGTTGATCGGCACACCATCGAGTGAAACAACCCCCAGCCGCTGCGGCTGGTTCTCTACAAGAACCTGCAAATCAAGATATGTCAGCGCCGATGCATTCAGCACGCGCCAGAATTGCCGCTCGAGCGGTTTGGCGGCGATCACGGCCGGCCGATAGTCGGGATAAGGCACGGGTACATAATTGAGCGAGAGATCCATCGCCGGCTTCCCGGTCCCCGTGCCCGTGTTTAGGATGTCCCCTTCTCCGTCGCGCAGCACGATCGGCGGAGGCACCGACGACGATTTCGCCGGCTCCGCATTCGGATTCAGTAACTCCGCATCACGAATAATAAAGACCCGCTCCGGCAATCCGGCGAGCTGGCGATTGGTCCGCTCGATGCCTTCCACGATCAAGGCTCCTGACGCGCCGCCGAGCACCTGTGCCTTGTTGAAGCCGTGGACATGAGGGTGATACCAATACAGCCCCGGCGGCTCATCGAGCGGAATCCGAAAGCGGTATTGAAACGGAGGGTCGCCGGGCTGAATCATTGTCTTCAAGACGTCGTCTTGATGGCATACCGGCGGGACCGAAATGCCGTGGAAATGCAGATTGGTCGAAGATGAAGTCATCACGCTACTGGCGCACGGCGTAGCCACCGTCATCTGCATGGCGTCCATGCCCATTGGCGAGGCTTGCTGCGGTCCGGTCAGTTCGTTTTTCAACGTCAAGATGAGCCAATCGCCGGGATTCAGACGTAGAGTGGGCGCCTGGCTGCCATCCTTGTAGAGATAGCAGTAGCGCATCTGGCCGCGAGCATCGCGAAAGTTGCGATACCTGAGCGCGACATTGAGCACGCCGTTCTGGCTGCGCAGATTCTCGGGGTCCTGCACCACGCTGCCGGGCGCGCCGCGCGGACAAACCTCAGAAGCCACACTTTGCGCAAACAATGGAACAGAACCAAACAACAACACAGCGGCGGCACATAGCAGAAGCCGCGAAAGATGCATACGGACCCCTGTGGATATCGAAGCGTTGAAGCCGGTTGCAGCCGCGGCCTGGCGGTGAGCCAACAAATACTGCAAGCGGTCAGTCGCACGCCATTATTTGCCGGCTCACGCTGGGGCAGATGAACCTGGGGTGAAGATCTGTTTACAATGGCGTCGCTTCATAGCTTGGGTCCCGATTTATGCTCGCTCCATTTTGGTGAAATTGGTAGACCCCCCTCCCCCCCACATTTCTTGTAAATACGGCAGCAGCTCGACTTACAGGAGACGATATGCGCAACTTGCAGCAGGTAAAGGAGTTAGAAAATGAGCATCGCGCGCAATTGCGTACCCGATGTTGCAAAAGGAAGGACTTACGGCGCCATGTGGTGCCACGACATGCGTCAATATGAAGTGACATGAATGGATTCTGATGCCGGAATCCTTCGAAAAACTGCTCCCCAAAACGCCTCTATTACTAACGCGGGTGAGTACCTTGGAAAATGGGAAATGCAAGAAGCGCGGCCGGCCTGAAGGCCGCCCCTACAGACAGCTCAGCGCGGTGCAAGCGACGAGGGCTGCACGGCGCGGCGGAAGGCGTGCCCTGGCGGGAAAGTATTTGTGGAATAGATCAAAGTAAAACCGTTCGCGTGCTCAATTCCGTTTGTGCTATTTTCTCGCCACCTTCCGGAGGCTCATAAATGACTCGCATCCCGAAACTCGCGGCGGCCACTCTCGCCCTTCTTCTCATCGCCAGCACTAGCCGCGCCCAGCAAGACGACAAAAGCCTTCAGCGCTTTCGCGACATCTATAAGGAGCTCGTCGAAACCAATACCACGCTTTCCGCGGGCGATTGCACTCTGGCCGCCCAGCGCATGGCCGCGCGCTTGAAAACCGCCGGTTATCCTGACGCTGATGTTCGAGTCTTTGTGCCCGACGGCCATCCAAAGGAAGGCGGCCTGATCGCAATCCTCCACGGCTCCGACCCCAACGCCAAAGCGATCCTAATGCTTGCCCACATTGATGTCGTCGAAGCGAAGCGCGAAGACTGGACGCGCGATCCATTCACACTGATCGAAGAAGGCGGATATTTTTATGGCCGCGGCACGGCCGATATGAAGGACCAAGCCGCGATCTGGGTAGACAACATGATCCGCTACCGCGAGGAGGGCTTTAAGCCCAAGCGCTCGATCAAACTAGCCCTTACGTGCGGCGAAGAAACCAACAGCGCGCTCAACGGTGCGGGCTGGCTCGTCACAAATGATCGAGACGCGATTGATGCGGAAATGGCTTTAACCGAAGGTGTTGATGGCGACCTTGACGCACAAGGCCATCGTATCGCGCTGGAGGTTCTCGCCGCGGAAAAAACGTCTCAGAACTATAGATTCGAGACCACGAATCCCGGCGGACACAGTTCTCGCCCGGTACCCGACAATGCCATTTATCACCTCGTCCGCGCCGTCGATCGCGTCAGCCACTATGAGTTCCCCGTTCAACTCGACGACGCAAACCGCGCCTACTTCACCGGCATGTCAAAGATCGTCGGCGGGGAAAATGGCGCCGCTATGATTGCCGTTGTCAAAAACCCAGAAGATAAAACCGCGGTCGCTGTTCTCGACAAAGACGCAAACTGGCACGCCATGCTTCGTACCACCTGCGTCGCCACGATGCTTGCCGCCGGCCATGCCACGAACGCCTTGCCCCAACGCGCCACCGCGAACATTAACTGCCGCATTTTTCCCGGTGTTTCTCGCGACACCATCCTCGCTCAGCTTGTAAAAGTAGTTGACGATCCGGCCGTCAACGTCACCGTTCCTGAAGTTCGCGGGCCTGTTGCGAATCCCGCTCCCCTCACTCCGCAAGTCCTCCAGCCGATTGAAGCAATTGCGCACGACATGTGGCCGGGCGTTCCCGTAGTTCCCACACTCGAGCCGGGTGCAAGCGATGCCCAGTTCCTCAATCCCGCAGGGATTCCCACGTATGGCATCACGGGCATCTTCTCCGACCCGGATGAAGGCCACATTCACGGCCTCAACGAGCGCGTCCGCGTAAACTCGGTCTACGAGGGCCGAACTTTTCTCTACCGCTTGGTAAAACTCTACGCGGATCAGTAGTGGGTGGAGCAGGCGAGGAAGCCGGGCTGCGATCTTGCGAAGGCTCGGGAACTGCATGGCGTGGCTCATGCGAAGTGCTTCATCGCGAATTCCGTGAACTTTCCTGTGGACCATGAGCCGGAAATCAAAACGGCCTGGGCGCGGTGAATGGGAGCGGTGAAGCGCTCTGAAGCGTAAAATGCAAGATCAATGGCCAGTACCGTGTCAGCTTCGTCTCCGAACCTCGCAGGTCGCGTCCAACGACTGCAGCATCTGACCATCGCGTGGATGACCCTTGAGGCTGCAATAGCGCTTGCGGCAGCGTGGAAGGCACGAAGCCCGGCTCTCTTCGGGTTCGGCGGCGACAGCATCATTGAGTTGCTTTCGGGAATCGTTGTCCTGTGGAGGTTCCGAGCCCAAGCAGAACTCGAGACCGCGCGAGCCGAAAAGATAGCGGCTCGCATCGCAGGGGGCTTGCTCTTCTCCGTGGCCGTATTTGTAGCGACTATATCTTCCTTCGCCCTTGTCGGGTACTACGAGCCTCGACCGAGCTTCGCCGGTATCGCTTTGTTGCTAGTGGCAGCCTTCGGCATGCCCTGGCTGGCAAGCCAGAAACGGAAACTGGCGGCCCAACTTTCAAGCGCTTCCCTTAGAGCTGATGCCGCGGAGTCTTCGCTCTGCGGCTACCTATCGTGGATCGCACTTGCAGGGCTCACTGCCAACGCGCTCTTTGGGATTTGGTGGGCGGACCCGGTTGCCGCACTGACGCTTCTTCCATTCATCTTCAAAGAAGGATGGCAAGCCATCCATGCCTCTCGCCCCGGATGTGATTGCTGCTCCGTCGAGCCTGCCAAAGACGGTGCGGCAATAAATAAGTGAGGCATTAGAGGTGTACGCGCCGCGCCGGTCGAGCCTGCAACGGCTAGAAGTCCGACGCCAAACATCACCAAAGTGCAGGGGCGTCGCTTTTCTCAGGTTGGCGAAGATAAGGCGAATATGATATTTTGCCTTTATGGCGGTTCGCTCTTGCCGGGTCACGATTCAGGATATGGACGGCGTAGCACACACCGTCGAAGTAACGGCCGAGACTCTGTACGAAGCCGTGGCGCAAGGGCTGGCCGCGATTCGAAGCCGCGAATGGGTAGCCGGCATCGCTCAGGGGCTGAACGTGGTTAAGGTGTCGGTTACGGACGTTCGAGTGGAGCACGAGGTCAAGCTGAGGGATTTTACGGAGTGGCTGGAAAGACGCGGCGTTTCGCCGCGCGATGTGACCCAGCGGCAGAAGATCCGGGCGATCCTGGGTATGCCGGTTTCGCGGTAGGTCCGGTCAACATGTTTGCTAAGCTGCGTTCTCTAGCTACGTAGTAGTTGCCTGTTTGGGAATCCTAATCCTGTTGTCCTACCAGAGTGGAACTGTGTCCTGCTGCCGCGCGTGAACTCACATTGATACTGCGCAACTTGCTCGTCTACTAGCTATGGCACTCGCTGTGCATTATAGCGAGCTGCCCTTCCTCTGATCCGTCGTAGCGGGTCCGATTATTTCCGAATAGAGAGGACGATATGACGCGATTCCGCGCAGCCATGCTGCTCTTCTGTTTGCTAGTGGTGTCTCCCTCCATGAGGGCGCAAACGCTGCCTTTGCTCACCGACACCTCGGCCCGTTGGCTCCTGGACGCGGAGTTAGACGGCAACGGGATGCTCGGGTATATTTTCCCCGATCTCACGTTCGGTACGGCCGTAGAAAAGCCCATCACGACGCATTTCGAAGTTCAGGGGAGCATCGGCTACTCTACATCCAGGAAGGCAATAACAAAGAACGGTAATTCGCTGCTTGCAAGGGAGACTGTAATTGGCTGGGTAAAGCCCCGCGTCGGCGTGATGGGCGCGTACGAGCGAAGCTGGCTGTGGACCTCTGAGTTTGACAAGGCTCCATGGTATCCAATGGCTGGCATAGTTATCCGCGGCTACAACAGCACGTTCGGACCGGGCAGGCTTTATGTCAGCTATGTGTTCGCGACCGGATGCGTTTGGGCGACTCCGAGCAATCCGTGCACGATTCAATCAAACCGAACGCAAGGCATCCAAGAGACTCAAGAGGTTCGGTTCGCCCGGCATATCCGCGCGCAGTCGAGCCTTGCCGTGCTGCACTTCTGCGATCAAAGTAACCAGAACGATCCCTCTGTCCCGCGCACATGCCATTGGGCGCTCACTTCGGCGCTGATGTTTCGATTCGAAATTCACGGTATATCGAAGAAGCTCTCCTATTGACCAACGATGCGCCGACAGGCCGATTCGACCGATTCACCCTAGTAGCACCGAACCACTTGGGCCGCGCCGCCAGAGTTGCCAGCAAGAGCCCGCGAACCTTCTTGCGTCGCCTGTAAAGCGTGTCCACGAGTCTCGACAGCGATGCAAACTCGTCTTGATACCATTGTGAGGGGATTTGCATTGCCGCCGCCTCTAGGGTCGCATGCGTAATCGCTGTTTCAACAATTGCGAGCCACGGCTCGAAAGACCCGATTCCTTGTACCGCCGAATACGTTCGGGGACTGCGATAGAGTCCCAGGTAGGGCGAATCCTGGAAACGCCATGTGTTGCCGAAACAGCAACCCTCGTCAATCATATAAACCCTGAGCTGGGAATTATGGTTTGTTCGAACGTAGATTGCTTGCCGCGTGTCCCTGTTGCAGGCCCACTGATCAAAGACGAGCATTCCCAGGAAATCCCGTGCATTTTCTACTCGAGTGAAGGAATAGCCACCGCTATCCGGTGTATCAAAAGGCTCGTCGGCAACAAGTGTGTTATCGCAGGACGGTAGCCGTGATCCAAAACAAAGTCGCGTAGGACACGGATCATTGCTCAGTTCGGCGGCTCCGGCCAGTTTAGCCTCTTTTTCACAGCATCGAACTATTTCATCACCGACGCAAACAATGGAGAATTCTGGAACGGGCAGGAGCATGTGCGTTGCGAGCGTCGAACCCAGGAGTTCGTTCGCCAAGACTTTGCCGCCGTGCACGTTGGTTTGAAATTTAACGACGTATTGCCCACCATCTGAACAGCGCAATAAATGCGGGCGACTCTTGCCGCACATCGGCCTAACATATTCGATCGCTTCCACACACTTGATCACAGTCCACCTCAGGTCTGGGAGTGAGGCTTCTAATCCGGTCTATGCAGTCGCGTGCTCCTGCCGCACATTCCGAGACTACTCGTCGGGCGGCAAAGATCTTACGCGATTCAACTTGTAAGGCTGCTAGCGGCTAGGGGAGGGGGCGGTTCGCGGTAGGACTTCATAATGCACAGTGTCTTACGATGGAGGACAACGGACAACCAGTGCTCACCCTTTTCGAGCCTGCCTGCGAAGGAAACGGCGTCCTGAGGTAACGCGAATGGCTCGCATGCCACAGGACTCTTCGAGGTAGCCCGATTTGAGGCCTCATACATTTTGACACCCCCGTGTCGTACCCACCCGTGAACGACTTGTCGGCGTGATGACCACCCCGACTTAAGGTTGGCGGTGTCTTCTAATACGGTGCCATAGTATTGTCAAGTGATAAATAGTAAATATTACTACCCTGCGAACCTACAACCGAGCTAAGTCCAGGCTAGGGAGTCGTGGACGCCTGCTGCATACCCGGTCAGGATTGCCTTATTGGGACTGCGCGACGCGACGAGCGGACCGCAATGGCGCCGGCACCTCCGGGCCCTCTGGCTCAATCATTGATAATTCGCGCTATTGTGCTCTCTCGTGATGGCATCTGACGTGCATAACAGACCTTTACCCCTTTCCTGATCCAACGGTTGAAAATCCAAAATAAGAAGAAGAGAGGGCGCATGAAGTCTCTCAGTGCCGTGATTATGCTGTTGCTCGCGTCTTTGGCGGTATGCTCGACCGTACAGGCGCAACAAGGATACGAGGGAGAGCAGAAGCCCTATGCCAGCCACCATCGCATCGCTGACAAGAAATTCTGGCTGGCTGTAGCCGTGAACACCGCTGCTACAGTCTTCAACGTCGAGGTTACACATCACTGCCTCGTCCAAGGTACGTGTACGAGCAACCCGATGTTTGGGCGGGAGCCCTCACGACTTCGCATGTACGGGACAGCGCTGCCGATTCAGGGGCTATTTGGCCTGACAACCTTGCTGGTTAAAAAGCACGACCAGTCCGATGAGCGGATCGGTGGATCCAGCAGTTGGATTCCGCGCTGGGTATCCTGGAATTCGGCTTATACGACCGCGAATACCGTCTTCGGAGTCAGCAGTCTGTTAACCGAGCGGCCAGTCATCGGGACCGAGCCGAGACCTTGCCCCGGCCGTGGGTGTAACTAGCGGGTGGTCAGGACCCCCCCCTCCCTCAACAGACCGGTTCCTGCACGCCGGGCGGCTGGGCACGACCAGCCGTTCTCATTTATCGCGCTCGGAGCGAACTTCACGATGGGACGGCCGGAAGACACGCCGAGTTTCTGGCTGCAAACCGAGGGCCACGCTTACAAAACCCAAGAGCAGGCTTCTCTCGGGAGGACATGCGGGGCGGGGCGGCGTTCGTGAAAACCTAAGGCCGAGCGGGACCGGAAATTGGAGGTGGCGAGGCAACAGCGGAAGAATCGCCGCCAGCGGGCCAAGTGGAGTGAGGATCGTACGCTTCTGCTTCTAGCGGCGCAATCGCGGTCTAGCGTAATGCCGGTTCGGCGGCTAGCTCAGGTCCCAGCCCTCGACCAGTAGCCACTCGTCCGGACGGCACGCAGCCACCGCGTCGCCGTCGACCACGTTTTTGCCTTCCCACGCTTCCGTAAGGATGTCGTGTTCTCCGAGGAGCCAGTTGCCCGGAGATACCCGAGTCACGTCGATGATTTCCGGCATAAGGTGCTCGGTGGTGGCCGTGTATCGGCACGGGTAGCCGCTGCCACCGAGGAAAATCGCCTTGCCTTCCTTCTCCAATTTGACTAACCAGTCGAGCCCGCCGATACCTGTCTGCCAAACGGCCAGGCGTGTGCCCTCAGCGGAGTCCGGCGTCGCAGGCGACGCGCCTTCATTCCTCTGTCTGTAAATGCTTATGTTGTATCCGAGCATGTATAACCCCGCAAATATGCGCTAAAGGCATTTTTGTTGCACTGAAAATTCCCTCGACTCTCGCGGAAATTCGTACATGACTTCGTCGTTCGCATGGCAGAGATGAGCCATCCGCGGATTGCCGGTAAATACCTTGACTGCGGAATTGTACGGAGATAGCATCGGCGCCAATTCCCTCTGGAGTGGCAGTGTCCACTGCCAACCGAGACTCCGGCTCAGGAGGCAGGCACCATGGGCAGGATCGCAGCGTTTCTCTATGGGATCGTCGCATACCTGATTTTCTTCGTGACGTTTCTCTATGCCGTCGGTTTTGTCGGTAACTTCTTCGTTCCCAAGTCCATCGATTCCGGTGCGGGACGTTTTTCCGTTGAGGCTCTGGTAATCGATGCGCTTTTGCTGGGCCTCTTCGCTATCCAGCATAGCGTGATGGCGCGCCAGTGGTTCAAGCACGCATGGACGAAGTTTGTTCCCCACCCCATCGAGCGGAGCACCTACGTCCTGCTCGCCAGCCTCTGCCTGGACTTGCTCTATTGGCAGTGGCGACCCATGACGGAAACTGTGTGGAACGTCCAGAACGCGGCTGGGCAGTGGATCCTTCTCGCTCTTTTCGGTCTTGGCTGGCTCACCGTTTTGGGGAGCACCCTTATGGTTAGCCACGCTGACCTTTTTGGCTTGCGGCAGGTGGTACTTTATCTGCGCGGTCGGCCCTACGAGCCGATTGGATTCAAGACTCCGATGCTCTACCAGAGGGTTCGCCACCCGATCTACCTCGGATTCCTCCTCGCCTTCTGGGCCACGCCCAGGATGACTTACGGCCACCTGCTATTTTCTGTCGCGACGACGGGCTACATACTTCTAGCTATTCAATTTGAAGAACACGACCTGATCTCTTTCTTCGGAGACGCCTACAGGCAGTACCGGCTGAATACCCCGATGCTCCTTCCATTCTGGAAGCGTTCAAAATGACCCTGGTGCTTTATTCCCCGGTGACGCATCCAGAAGTTGAGACCGATGAAGGTGGCGGAGCTACCATGATCTTGCCGGGCGAAACGGAAGCAGGCTCTGCGGGGACGCAACCATGCTGAGGGATAGCCTGCTGGTCGTATCGATACCTTGAAATTCCCCGCCCCGACGGCGGAATACTCACTCACGGAGAGCGCCCTCTTTCCATTTCAGGCTGAACCAACGCTAACACGACCGATCGGCCGCTAGTTTAGCTTAAAGACGCACAGGAGCTGGATGCCACGAGCTTCGGCTTCACCGAGCGAACTGTCGGGCAAGGAATAGTTCGTCCTATACAACGCCTCGGCTTTCTCTATCTCTCGCATCGCGAGTTCGAAAGCGGTTCCTTTCGCCCGGGAGGCATACGTTCCCATCAGAAACGAAAGGGCCGCAGCCACGACAGGCAGAATGGTAGCGACGATGCGCCAACGCAGCTCAGGCCACGGAGCCGCCCCGCCCAATGCGGTCATGATTGTGTAGAGGACGATCAGGACGATGCCAAGCTTGTTGTGCCTTCCGAACCAAAGCTGCGACAGTTCTCTCCAGTGATCACGTTTGTCATCAAAGTATTTCGGAACTTCTCGCATGCAGAATCCTCCGAGCAGGGTTGGAGCGGCTATCGCCAGATGGTATCTCTGTGTGCGCGGTTCGGCCTAACAAACAATAATCAACTTTACGAACGCTAAACTAGATTTTAGCGCACGCCGTTCGACCACACGCTAGATTACCTGTCCTGCGTCACTGGAAATGGAGAGGGCGTTCGTCCGGATGGATACATCGTAAATTCAAGGTGCAAGGCCGGGCCGCTTCGCATACCGCCATTCCAGCAGAAACGCGATGGCAACCACAATGAGAACGGATGGCCAGATCCAACGGGTGTTGACGTGAATCATGCCCACGCCTGAGAACAGAAACACAACGCCAGCGATCAGAAATAGCGGGCCGGTGATCGCGCAATGAAAGGAGCGATTCCTAGACCAGTTGGCGAGGCAGCCGATGGCCATGGCGAAAAGGCACGCAGCCGCTGACCCGAGCAGAGGACGCCAATAGAGTCCTATCAGATTCAGCGCTCCCCACGCCATCAGCGAGACGATGAACCAGTAGCAGAGCGCTGCCGGCGAGCTACAGCAAGCCTCGACTTGCTTTGCCATCGCTTGGAATTTCCTTTCTGACTTCGAAAATGCTAACGCTGGCTGGAAAGATGATTTTCAAAGGACAATCACCGCCGATCCATCCTCCGTCTCTTGTTTGACCGCTAGAAGAGCTCTGTTTGCATCCTCCAGTGGAAACGCTGTGACTCGCGGGCGAATGTTGAGATCCTTGGCAAGCTTCAGGAAGTCGCGCGCATCCTGCCGGGTCATGTTGGCCACGCTGCGGATCTGCCGCTCGCCCCAAAGCAGTTTGTCGTAGTCAAAGGCAGGCATCTGGTCCAGATGAATCGCATTGATCGCCACCACGCCGCCTTTGCGCAAACTCGCGAGGGCGCTTACCACGACCTTTCCGCTGGGCGCGAAGGTGACCGCGCGGTCGAGCTCCACCGGCGGCTTATCGTCTTCCTTGCCGACCCAAGTGGCGCCGAGTGACGCGGCCGATTTTCGGTGGGATTCGCCCCTGGTGACGACATACACCTCGCACTTCCAGGATTGCAAAATGGCAATCGCCAAACTGGCGGAGCTGCCGAAGCCAAAAAGTCCAACCCGCTCGCCGCGTTCGATCCCCGCGACGCGCAGGCTGCGAAAGCCGATGATCCCGGCGCACAGAAGCGGGGCAACGTGTACGTCGTCCAAGCCGGCCGGCAAAGGATATGTGAAGTCCGAGCGCACGAGCGCGAATTGGGCGTAGCCTCCATTCACCGTGTAGCCGGTAAACGTCGGCTTGTCGCACAGATTTTCCATGCCGTGGCGACAATACCAGCACTCCCCGTCCACGCCACCCATCCAGGAAACACCAACGCGCATACCTGACGGCAGCTCCGCGGCCGCACCCTCGATCACTTCACCCACGATCTGATGACCAGGGATGAGCCTCGGTTGAATCGCAGGCAGGTCTCCTTCAACAATGTGCAGGTCGGTGCGACAAACTCCGCAAGCAATGACGCGAAGCAACACGTGCCCGGCGATCACCTGTGGCCGGGGAACGTCCTCGATTTGAAGAAACTGTCCGGCCGTTGCGTGCCCTGCTGTGAAAATCGCGGCTTTCACGTTTGCCATTCCTCCGAATGTCGGGGCCCACAAGCCAGTCCTGTAGTTACGCTGCGGGCAGCGAGTCCTAGTGTAGTCTTCCACGGGTTCTTCTGCGGCGCTGTGCGCTTCGGCACAGTCATTCGCGGCGCGAACGGGGACAAGTTATTTTTTTGATTTAGACCGCGGGAACCACCGCAAATTCGGCCGAATTCTAATTCTTGATTCGGATACGGGAGAACCTGTCCACGATTGGTGGCAATAGATTCGCGATCTGTTTGGCCGGCAGGCGGGACCGAGGCTCACGCGGTCGCGCTGCATTGCGCGAGTGAAGACCGCGCGAGTGGAGCGGGGTCGAGTAAAGAGCAGGAGCGAAGAGCGGCTATGACGCCATTGCCGCTGTCTGATTGCCTGGGACTCGGTAGGCCACGCGATGCGTGCCGAGGATTCTCATCGGCATCGGGCCGGCGCCAGACTTTTTCAGGCGAAGAAGCTTGCTGCGCAGCGCCTGAGGGTTAAGACCGGCAGCGTAGCAAACGAGCTTGAAATCCTCGCCGTCGCCAAAAAGATAGATCTCCGCTTCGCGTTGCGCGCGGAGGTTGCCGGACACCCATTCGTCAATGGCGCGGGCAATTACGGCGGTCCAGAGACGGTGTTCAGCGATCAACTCTTCCTGGGGATCGGTGGTGGAGAGCATTGTCTGTGTTCGCCTCGTTGAGCGTCGTGCTGACGCTGCTGGCGTGGAGAAGGCAACCGCCGTGCCAATCGGCGTTAGAGCCGCGCGATTTGAATTTCCGCAGCGCGCTGAGCCGAAGGGACTTGTTGGAAGGCGAAGGGGAGCGAGCGGAGTGAGGGAAGGAGTTGGGCGTTGCGAGAAGAAACAAATTGCCGTTTCCTGCCCTCTACTGGAACTAAGTACTAGTGGTACTTGTGCGGCGGGGATTAGCGGGATGCTCAGGGAACGCTACAAGCTAGCCTCAATTTTCAATTGCGGCCGGTTCAGGGGCTAAAGCCCCCTATTCTGGGGACTCTTCAGAACGGCTGAATGCGTGCCCTACACAAAACATTTATCAGGTAGGTTGATGGGTTCTAGGCTGCGGCGGCGATGCGGCGATCGAGGGTGACGGCCGCGAAGTGGGCGCAACTGGCCTGCTCGGCCCGAGTCCAATCGGCTAAGCGAGGCGTGCCCTTTCCAGCCAGCGCGAGAGCGCGGAGCACTCGGTAATAAAGTCGCACGGCGACCAGCCGGCCGGCGTCATCGCCCGCGTGCGGGCATAGGCGGATCAGATTCAGCAGGAGCGGGAAATCTTGTGCGCGCGGGCCATCCTCCGGCGTGCGTGCAAGTGTTTGCGTATCGAGCGACACTTCGCACTCTGAATAAATGGCAATGACCGACCGACAGTAGGCTATGCCGAACTGCAGCAGGGCCGTGAGGCAGATAACGAGAAGCAGAAGAGAGATCATAGGCTTCCTAAATTGGCGCCGAGATGCGCTTGCGCCGTGACTAGGAGCACGCGTAGCGCCATCGCCATGAGTGGCGAAAGTGGGATATGTTCCCGCAACTTTCAGACAAAGGAAGGCTGCAAGTCTTATGGAGCGGCGATGGCGATCTGGCTCATGCTCCAGGACGGCACACGGTTTTCAGAGTGGGACAGATTAGGTTAGGGCCGGATTAGGACCAAGCTATGGCAAGCGAGAGAGGAAGAGAAAATGCCTGGCACAAAACACGACAATGCTTCACATTCGCAAAGCGATCAAATTACCCGCGAGCACGCGAATCCTGAAATGGGCGGCTAAAACTTGAGCTGCGGAATCGCCGCACCATCCTTCCGCGGATCGGATGCGCCGTAGTTTACACCCGCGGCGAAATCGCGCATCACGGCCTGCCCACCGCCAAACAAGTCGGAGAAACCGTTGTGCATCTCGATCACGTGACCTTTCGCGGTGAGTTCGCCGCGCACGTTCCCGGGAATGCGGTTCTCGAGCAAGACATCGCAGCCTGGGAACGTTCCCTTCGTAAACCGCGCGGTTTCCATGGACTGCTGGATGTTCTGCTTGTAGTCCACGATGTGCGAGACGAACTGCGCGTGCGCCTGCGCTTGGTTCCACCCGCCCATGATGCCAAAGGCGATGCGCGTGTCTCCCTTTTCCATGAAGGCGGGGATGATCGTGTGCAGCGGGCGCTTGCGGCCGGCGAGCTCGTTGGGCGAGCCTGCGTCTAAGCTAAACAACGCGCCGCGATCGTGGAGGATGAAGCCTGTGCCTTTCGCCATCAGCCCCGAACCGAAATGCTCGTAGTTGCTTTGGATGAGAGAAACCATGTTGCCCTCGGCATCCACCACGCTCAAATAGATGGTGTCGCCTCCGGGCGCCAGCGGATCGCCGGCGGCAACGTCGCAATTGGCCTTATCCATATCAATTAGCTTGGCGCGCTGCGTGGCGTAGGGCTTCGCCAGCATTCCTTGCGCCGCCTTCATCACTTGCGGGTTCTGGCGCGGATCGCCGATGTATTTCTGCAAATCGGCATAGGCCAGCTTCTTTGCTTCGATCATGACGTGCAGCGTGCGCGTCTGCGTGGCGCCGCCGAAATCCTGGAGCGGGAATGTCTCCATGATATTCAACATTTCGAGCGCCGCGACGCCCTGGCCGTTTGGCGGCAGCTCGTAGACCGTCCAACCGCGATAGGTCGTCGAGAGCGGCTCAACCCATTCGCTCGAGTAGCCGGCAAGATCGTCAAGCGTCATCACGCCGTCGTGGCTCTTGGAAGCGTCCACGATTCGCCGCGCGATTTCGCCTTTGTAAAACGCGTCGCGTCCGCCGGATGCGATTTGCCTGAGGGACGATGCGAGATCGGGATTGCGGAATACCTGACCCACCTTCATCGGCTGGCCATTGTTCAAATAAACGCGCGCGGCCTCGTCATCCCCGCGGACGACGCTCGCGTCGGCCGCCCAAGTTGCGGCGACCCATTCCGTCACGGGGAAACCCTGCTCGGCCACGTGAATCGCGGGGGCGAGTACGTCAGCGAGTTTCTTGCGGCCGAAACGCTCGAGCATTTTCTGCCAGCCGTCCACCGCTCCCGGCACCGTGACGCTGTAGATTCCGCGCAAAGGCATCGCCCGAAAGCCCTTCTGCCGCAACATTTCCGCGTTGAGCGCCGCCGGCGCCCAACCGCTGGCGTTGATGCCATAGAGCTTTCCTGATTTGGCGTCGTAGATAATTGCGAAGAGATCGCCGCCGATGCCGTTGGACATCGGCGCGACCACGCCCATCACGGCGTTCGCAGCCACGGCGGCATCCACCGCATTGCCGCCGCTCTGCAAGATCGCGATTCCGGCTTGCGCAGCCAAGGGCGATTCCGCCGCCACGATTCCGCCCTGAGTGATCGCCATCGAGCGGCCCTGCGCGCGGTCGCCCTGGCCGAGCAGGTCGGGCGAGGTCACTGCCAGTCCCGCCAGGAGGGCGAGGGCGAAGACCGTGCGGACTCGGCGGGGAATATAGAAAAAGTGAAGGCGTCGCATAGTTTGGTCAAACTCCTTGACGAATTGCAGGGAGCCATTTCGAAGGGCACTCTAGCGTGAAGCGGAAACGAATACAACGGTGTGGTGACAGATGCGAGTCGCGCGGGCAAGCAGCGGAGAAAGGTTCGCCGCCCGCTGAACGACGCGGAACGTCGCACCCTGAGCTACATAGACGGCAATACATCCGCAGCAGTTTAATTGGCCGCGGTTGCGCTCAGGGTCACGCCTGCGTCGCGGTAGGTGAACTTCTTGCTCACTTTGGCGTACGGCTTGCCGTCCACTTCCACATAAGGGTAGATGAAATAATTTAGCGGCGGCCCGGCCTGCGGCGGGGCGAGCACGACGTCGCGGCCGATGCTGAACTGCACGCGGTTCGCGTCATGCGCGCCAAAGAAATAGTCGCGCTTGGCGGGGTCCTTCCACGCTTCCGAAGCGTCCACGGGAACCCAGCCATAGCCTTTTAGATAGAACTCCGCCCAGCAGTGGTATCCAGCGATCTCGCCGCTGGGCTTATCCGCGGGCACCGGCAAGCCAATCTCAAATTTCGCGGGGATACCGGCGGAGCGCGCCAGCCCGATAAACAGCGCGTGAAAATCGGTGCAGTTGCCGCGCTTGGCGTCGCAGGCCCAGTAGATATCGCCGTTGCCCCAGCCCGTGCCGCTCTTGTCGTACTTCATGTTGGCGAGAACGTAGTCGTAAATGGCGCGAGCCTTATCAAGATCGCTGCTCTTTCCCACCGTGATCTCCGCGGACATCTCGCGAATGCGCTGGTCGAGCGGCACCAGGCGGTCGGGCGCGAGCCAACGCTGCAGATCCGCCGGCTGCGCCGCACTGCCTGCCGTCGAAATCCGGCTGAAATCATTGTGTACGTGCTCGCTTCGGCGGACGGTGAATTCCATGGTGACCGGAATCGTTGCGGCGGACGGGTCTTTCACCTCAATGTGCACGATCCGATTGCCATACTCGGCAGCGGTAAGGAGCTTGGTTGGATAGGGCGAGGTAATGTGTTCCCTCAGAATCGTCTGATAGGCATCGTTTTGCGGATAGGGCAGCCAGATTTCCACCTGTTTTGCTCCAGCGGGGATCTCCTGGACTTCTGCCGTGTAGGTTAGGTCAAAGGTCCGCTGCTGGAGCGATGAACCGGCTGGAGCCGGATGGATAAACAGACACGCTGCGGCGGCTGTGATGACGGCAAGGGGCGCGCAAACGAAGTGGGGTCTCATGGTAGAGGATATTCTACTCCTGCGAGGGCGCGGACATGCAAGCTCTGCTTATTCGTGCGCGGGCTGTTGCGGAAGGATATGAACCTCGGAGCGAAACTTCTGATAGTCCTTGAAGGTGACATCGGCATTCGCGTTGAAACCCTTGATCAGCCCGAGGCGCGCGTCCACCTTGAGCTGAATGTGCAACGGCAGCCAGACCTCGTCATTCACGCGCGTCTGCTCGATCACGATCCGCGAGCCTTGATGTAGGCGCAGGAGAAAAAGCCCCCAGGAAACGGTGTCAATTACCTGCGCGTCGAGTTTCACCCAATCGTAGTCCACTTTATCCACCCAGATGCGGAAGCGAAATTTGGAGAGATACTTCCCTTCCTTGCTGCGCGGCTGGAATTCGGCGCGCGGCTCGGCATCTATTACGAAGGCATCGCGCCCGCCCAGTTTTTCATCGGGCAACATCTGAAAGTTGTAAGCGTCGGCGACTTCCTTGACGAACGCGCGGTCGTCTTCACGGTCCTTTTCTTCCTCAGCCAGGCGCTTCTGTTTTTCTTCCGGAGACTCATTTTTGTGCTTCTCTGCCCATTTATCTATGCGCTCTTGCTCTTTGCGGGCTTCATCGGGCGAAAGCGGCTTGTCGTCGCGCGCGATGAGCCGCTCGACCGGCTCATCGTAGAGAATCATGAACTCGCGCGTTGTGATCTTCGTGGACTCCACACGGCCGTGTTTATCGAGCCTCTGCTCGAAGTTGCGTTCGACGTAGGTGTAGTCGCGGACCTTTTGGTCGTTCGCGAAGTCATTCTCGGCAGCCCGCCGGATAATCTCGCGCGGGTCGCTGGTAGGAGGCAGCGAAGCCGAGGGTGAGGAAGCCGGCGTCTGCGCAAGGGCAGCGCAAGGGATCAGCAGCATGGCGGAGAAAACAGCGAGCCATCGCCTCTGCTCGGGTGCCTTGGCCATTGGAATAGAATTCATCAGGTTTCCGCGCGCGCGGCGCACATTCTGACTATAGGACATTTGTCCGGGTTTGGTCTCTCTGGCGCGATTCGTTAGAATGGATGCGGCCCGTTTGGAGCCGGCTGCATGGCGAAGACAGAACAGCCTTCTAGCACCGACAGTCCCGGCGAACCGCGCGAGTCCGCAGCCGCGGCGGAAATTGCTTACGTCGATCCTTATCACGATTTACTCGAGCGCTTGGCACGCGCGGAGTTGAGCGATCCCGCCTCGATCCTGGGCCCGCATCCGGTGGATCGTCCAGGCGGACGAGCGCTGGCGATCCGCACCATCCAGCCCACCGCGATTGACGTGCGGGTACGGCTGACCGAAGGCGGCGAGGAGTTCCCCGCCCGTCCGGTTCATCCGAGCGGGATTTTTGAGGCGATTCTGCCGGCTTCCGCCGCGGTCCGCGCCATCCCGGGCGGTTACAGATTTCGCGTCCAGTATGACGACGGCTCGTCGGCGGAGCTGCACGACCCGTACAACTTCCCCCGTTTGCTGACCGATTTCGATATCTACTTGATGGGCGAGGGCACGCACCACGGCCAATATGAAAAGCTCGGCGCACATGTCCGCGAAATTGCGCGCGTCCGGGGGGTGCATTTCGCGGTCTGGGCTCCCAATGCGATGCGCGTGAGCGTCGTCGGCGATTTCAACCAGTGGGACGGCCGCCGCCACCCGATGCAGCCGCGAGGAAGTTCCGGCCTGTGGGAGCTTTTTCTGCCGGACGCTCACGAGGGCGCGATCTACAAATACGAAATCCGTCCGCGGAATTCGTCCACTGCCGATTCTTAAGGCCGATCCCTTCGCGTTTTGCGCGGAACTGAGGCCGCGCACAGGCTCGGTGGTCTATGAGCTCGAAGGCTACAAGTGGCGCGACGCCGACTGGATGGTCGCGCGGCGCCAACGCGATGGGCTCGACGCGCCGATCTCCGTTTATGAAGTGCACCTCGGTTCCTGGCGGCGGAACACCGAGGAGGGCAATCGCTGGCTCACCTACCGCGAACTGGCGGGGCAGCTCATCCCTTACGCGAAGCGGATGGGCTATACGCACATCGAGCTGATGCCCATCATGGAATATCCCTACGACGCCTCGTGGGGCTACCAGACCGTGGGCTATTTCGCGGCAACCAGCCGCTATGGCACCCCGCACGACCTGATGTATTTCGTTGACCGCGCGCACCAGGAAGGGATCGGCGTGCTGCTCGATTGGACCCCGGCGCATTTTCCCGCCGATGCGCATGGCCTGGCGGAATTTGACGGCACCCATCTTTACGAACACGCCGATCCGCGGCAGGGACGGCATCCCGATTGGGGCACGAACGTTTTCAATTACGGCCGCAATGAAGTGCAGAATTTTCTGCTTTCGAACGCGCTCTTCTGGCTGGACAAGTATCACGTCGACGGCCTGCGCGTGGACGCGGTGGCGTCCATGCTGTATCTGGATTATTCGCGCAAAGCGGGCGAGTGGATCCCCAACGAATTTGGCGGGCGTGAGAACCTGGCGGCCATTGCGTTCCTGAAGCGGCTGAACGAAGCGGTGCACGGGCGGTTTCCCGGCGCGTATGGTGGTCGCCGAGGAGTCCACGTCATGGCCGATGGTGTCACGCCCAACATACCTGGGGGGTTGGGATTCACCTTCAAATGGAACATGGGCTGGATGAACGACACACTGAGCTACTTCGTAGCTCGATCCGGTCCACCGCAAATATCATCACAGCAGGATGACCTTTTCGATGCTCTACGCCTTCACGGAGAATTTTGTGCTGCCGCTTTCGCACGACGAGGTCGTCCACGGCAAACGCTCGATCCTGAATAAAATGCCCGGCGACTTGTGGCAGCAATTTGCAAACGTGCGTCTGCTTTATGCCTATCAATATGCGCATCCGGGCAAGAAGCTGCTCTTCATGGGCGGCGAATTCGGGCAGCGCAGCGAATGGAACTTCGATACAGCAGCTCGAATGGGGCGTGCTGGCGTTCCCGGAGCATCCGGCTTACAGCGCCTCGTGGCGATCTGAATCGCCTTCACAAAGCGAAGCGCCGCTTTGCAGAAGCGGATTTCGACTGGCGCGGTTTCGAGTGGCTCGATTGCAACGATGCCGATGCCAGCGTGCTGTCGTTTATCCGGCGGGCGAAGGATCCGGAAGATTTCCTCATCGTGGTGGCGAACTTTACGCCCATCGTGCGCGAGAATTATCGCGTTGGCGTGCCGCGCGCCTGCCGTTACCTGGAAGTCCTGAATACCGATGCGGGCGTCTATGGCGGCACGAACAGCGGCAACATGGGCGGCGTCTCCGCCGAGCCGATACCCTGGCTTGGACGCGAGCATTCGATCAATCTGCGGCTGCCTCCCCTGGCGGCGCTGGTGCTGAAACCCTCCGCGTAAGCTACTGGCCCAGTTTAAGCCGTCCGAAACCTCTTCAAGATGGTTTGGCCCGTGGCTCCTGTTACGCCGGCTCCGAAGGGAACTTTCCCCAGGGCCGTTACGTATGAACTGGCAAGGGGCCCGGGAGAGGCCTACGAAATGAATACACACACACGAAAGCTCAGTATTTGGTTTAGTGGCAAGCATCATGCTCCTGGCGGGGCTGGCGGTCGCGCCGGCGCGCGCGCAAAGCACGCAGGGATCAAGGAAGAGCGCTGGCTGCACGTACGGGTGGACTGCTCCGATTCGAAGGGGGACACGGTACACGTCAACGTGCCTGTCGAGCTGGCGGTTGCGGTGCTCGGCAACGTGAATCACGAGAACTTACACAATGGCCATATCAGCGTGGGCCATGCTGACCTCAACGGCACCGATCTCCGCGCCATGCTAAAGGCAGTACGCGACGCCCGCGATGGCGAATTTGTGACCGTCAATAGCCGCGACACCGACGTACGCGTGGCTAAGCAGGGCGGGCTACCTTTTGGTGCATGCAATCAACCGGCAAGAGAGCAAGGGCGAGCCAGAACGTCGAAGTACGCGTGCCCCTGACCGTCGTGGACGCGTTGCTCGCCCCGGGAAACGACGAACTCGATCTGGTTGGCGCGATTCGCGCGCTGGCAGCTAGCGGCGACACGGAGTTGGTCAGCGTAAAGGACCGGAACAACACCGTGCACGTCTGGCTTGATTCGAAGAGCTCGGGCGCATAGCCCTGGTAACGAAAGGAGCCGCGCGAACATGATTCTCGCCAAGATTGCTTTGGGATTGTGCGCCACGGTAGCAGTAGGCACCGGATACCTCGTGCAGGATGGCTTCGTCCACGTCGGCGTGGATGAATATCCGTACGGACGGAACGCATCTGCACCTGATCGTGCCTGCCATGGCTGGCCCGATCGCGGCATACTTTGTGCCGGAACGCGACCTGCGGGGCGCCGAGCGCGACTTGCGGCCCTATCTGCCGATGATCCGCGAGGTTGCCAAGGAACTAGGGAAGCTGCCGGATACCGAGTTCGTCGAAGTCCGAAGCGGCACCGACCACGTCCAGATCAGAAAGGCCGGCGGCGGACTTAACATCGAAGTGGAATCGGAGCAGGAACATGTAAGGGTGTGGGTGCCGCTGCGCGCGGTCTACGATACGGCCACCGTGTTCGAATCGCGATTCAGCCACAGCGACTAGAAGACTTGGCCGGCAGGCACGGCACGAATTCCGAGTAAAAACACAAGAGGCGCCCTATTTCGCGGGCGCCTCTCCATTTCTAAGTGTCTCTAAAACGCCGACTGCTCGCTTATCCCCTTCCGCGTCCCATTTGCGAGGGGTCAAACTTCTGCGGCGTGCCTGTGAGGTGAGACTTGGCGTCGGTGACGACTTTCTCGAGCGTCATGCTGGCATTTGGTCCCGTCACTTTGACCAAACCCCACGGAGCGACCTTGGTCGAAATCCAAAGGTCAGTACCTTGCTTTCGTCCGCCAGTGTTCGCATTCGAAAGATCCGGCGGGCGTGGTAATTGTTTCCGAGCCGACCTTCTCCGCGTCTTGCCTTACGTCAGCAGAGGGAGCGGGCTGCTGGCCACCCCTGGCCATCATACCGGCTGGCATCTCCATCGGAGGGCGGCCGGGGAGTTGCATCACCATTCTTTCGATATGGGTTTGCGAACCGTCGACAACGGTAAGGCTCTGCATGTAGCCCGGCTGGCCGTCTGGAGAGTTAAAACCCATCTCCATCCAGTAGCCTGTCTTGCCATTCACGTCTTCTTTGCCGACAATCGAGATGCTGATCTCCGATTTCCCGCCTTGTGCGTTCGAAACCTCATAAACTGCGCCGCCTCCAACCACCGGATTCCAGACACCGCTGAATTGCGGCGGGCGCATTCCCATCTGCGCCGAGCACCGGAGCCGCAGCCACCAAAAAGCTCGCGACGAGCAAGCCGCGCATGCGTTTCACCATCAGGTTTCTCCTGGATTGGGAGAATTCGGCCATCTCTTCGAAATTGTGCGAAGGCGGCCCTTGCGCGTCATCTTACCAGCGTTTGCGGCGATCGGTATGGACACGTTGTTGCCTAGCTTACAGGTCCGTTCCCTGCTTATCCGCCATCTTGCCGATTTCGAAATGGAATTTCAGGGATGACTTGCCGGCTTCGCGTGACGAAGTCCACGTTCTTCTCATCGGCAGCAATGGTTGGCTCGCCGCTCAGCGCCTTCTTCGGGAACTCGTAGACGACGGCGAGAATTCGCCTTGCGTCATCGCTCTTCATAATCGTGACTTTGGAGGGTGCGAGCTTCTCCTTGGTCTTCTTCAGCTCCAGATATGTGATTTTCTGTAGAGCGTCGTCCGGTGGTCTGACCGAAGGCGCGAAGATCGGTGCCAATCAGCATGATCTGGTACTTCTCAGGTGTCGAGGCCAGAGGCTTGGAAGCCTCTGCGGGCGTGGTGCCGTGCAACTCGGCGGCGCGGACGATCCCTTCGCGGATCGTGCGCGACGAATACCACCGCGCCACGTAGACCGCCGAGGCTGCTGAACCTCCCGGCGAATCCGGAGCACCCCCGCCGCGCCGCCCGCTCTTGTCGGCAATGCTGCCGCCGCCCCCGGGCTGGCCTGCAGATGTAGATAAGGAGGGATCGGGCGAGTCAGGGGAGTGCGAGCCCGGAATGGGGGCAAATTCTACTCGCTTGGCCCACGGTGAATCATTGAGGATCTTCTGGACGTCCTTTTCATCCCAACTATCGTAAGACTTGTCTTTCCAAGCGTCGCCGGCGAAGGTCGCTGCCGCCGCTAACACGGCCAGCAACCCGGCAGCCAGAAACGTGCGAAGTTGGTTCCGCATTTCTATTCCCCCTGCGTAGTTGGATTGATGTAACCGTCCGCGAGCCGCTCTCCAGACCGCAACGGGGCGCCCGGATCGACGGCGGCATTCGAACCAAATCTGAAGAAAAAACCCTGCCGAGTAACTAGGGTACTCCGGCAGATTTGGCGCGTGCCTCGGGCTCGATGATTGTTTCCTCGGCGCCGGAAAGAATCCGTTCGACGCGGTAAATCGGCTCGCGCTGCCGCCCGAAATACGAGAGCGCCAGCAATTCCCCAAGCAAGCCCATCGCCATCAGCTGAATGCCCGAGATCAGCAGGATAGCGCCGAGAATCACGCCGTCTTCCGCCCGCGCCAGAATCGCATGTTGATCGAAGAGCCATGCCCCCGCGAGTCCTGCGTACACCAGAAACCCGGCAAGAAGGCTCAACAGTCCCGGCACGCCGAACAGGCGCAGCGGCGCCGTTCGAAAATGGCGGAGGAATTTTATGGTCAGCAGATCGAAGGGGACGTGAAACATTCGGCCGATTCCGTAGTGCGAAGTGCCATAGCTGCGCGGGGAATCACTTACGGGCACTTCGGCAATGCGTGCGCCCTGCCAAGCGGCCAACACCGGCAGATAGCGGTGCTGTTCGCCATAGAGGCGAAAACCCTCAATTACTTCCCGGCGGTAGGCTTTGAAGGTGGTGCCGAAATCATTTATTGGTACGCCGGAAAGACGCGCCAGCCAGCGGTTCGCCACGCGCGAGGGAAAAGTGCGCATGAATCCTTCGTGCTCGCGATCGCGCCGCCAGCCGTTGACAACGTCATAGCCTTCCTCGAGCTTGCTCAGCAGGACCGGGATCTCGGCGGGATCGCTGCGCAGATCGCCATCCATCGCGAGAATGATCTCTCCGGCCGCATAGTCGAATCCCGCGGCCAATGCCGGGGTCTGGCCGAAGTTGCGCTTGAGCTTCACTACTCGGATTTCCGAGTGAAGTTGTGCCAGCCTGGAAAGGCTCGTGAACGTGCTGTCGGTAGAGCCGTCGTCCACAAAAATCAGCTCATAGGATTCTTCCAGGGCATCCATCGCGGCGAGCAGCCGGACCGCTAGCGGCTCGACGTTGCCCTCCTCATTGTGCATGGGCACCACAACGGAGTACTGACAGGGCATCTCGGGCACGAAGCGTTCACGCATTGAGGTTTGCTCCCTGAAGCGCGTGCATCATTCGTATGCCAGTGCTTCTATGGGGTCGGATTGAGCTGCTCGAAGCGCCGGGTAGAGTGCGCCCACCGCCGACGCGACAAGCGCGAGCAGCGTCGCCTTCGCCACCCAGTCCGAGCCTATACGAATCTGCAAAGTGGGGGAAGCATAATGCAACAGAACCTTTGTCCCATAAGTAAGGGCGACACCCAGAATCGCGCCAAGGGCGGCCATTAGCTCGGCCTCAACTTCAATCTGCCGCAAGACCCCAAGCCGAGTCGAACCTAGGGCTTTCAAGATACCGATCTCGCGCGTCCGTTCCAGCACGATGGTGTGCATCGGTGAGAAGGACGACGAGAAAGCTGATCCCGGCGCCCAACATGACGAAGGAACGTATGAATGGTTTCAATTCGGGGAGATTCGACGAGGTCATCAAGCTCATATATTCCGCCATCGAGCGAATCCGGTAATTCGGCAAAAGCTTCACGAGGGCCGCGCGCGTCGCCTCGGTATCGCCTTTGCTACGCACGTAAACCATGGAAACGCGCTTCTCCGCCCCGGCAATATCCTGGGCGGTGCGCAGGGGTATGAAGAACCGCGCGCCCTTGCCGTGAAGCACGATACCGGCCAGATGAAACGGATGATTCAACAAGGTCACCGTGTCGCCGACGTGCAAATGCCGCGAGCGGGCCGCAAGATCATCGGCAATGGCGTCGTCCGGCTTTTCCAATCCATGGCCAGAAATAAAATGGAAACCCTTGCTCAACCCTTCAAATCGCGGCTCGTCAATGCCGTAGATCACGCCGAGGTTTGCGGTATCCACAACGATGAGCACCGGCGCCGTTTCGTCAACTCCCGGCAACGCGGCGATTTGGCCGGCAACCGATTCCTGCATGACGGCACTGGAGAACGCAAAGAAAACGGAAGAGTTGGGCGGTTGCACCATGATATCCGCACCAACGCCTTCGGCGCGTTCACTCAAATCCGCCAACATGCCCGAAGTGAGCCCCACGATCAGCAGAATCAGGAAAACTTGCAGCGATATTGCGACTACGCTCAAAACCGATCGCAGCGGGCGGGCCCGCAGATTGCTCCACGCGAGGTGCCATCCCGTGATGCGCTTTTCCGGAATTACCGCCATTATCGCAATGCGCTCCCTGAATCCATCTTACATCGTGCGATGAGCCGCCGAAAGCATACGGCTCTCGTACGGCGTTTGTTGTCTGGCGCTTGCGAAAGGCCCTTGGACTGCATGGTGCTTCGATGCGCTTGTCAGAAAGCACGTTACGTCAAATTCCCGAGACGTGCGAAAGACAGCATGCCAGAAATCCGAGCGATGACGCGCTCGTTTGGATTTCAACAGAAGTGTTGAAAAGTTTGTGGAAAAGGAACTGCGACAACCAATAAGCGCCTGCAATCCCGCGGTTTGATGCTCTTTGCACAACAATAGTGCAAACGCGCCGCTCCTCGCCGAGAAATCACCGCGAAACAATCGGCCGACGGGTAATTTGCGGTCATAACGCAGGCGAAGTGAACTCTGACAAATGGATCAAAGAAGTGAATACGCAGACAACGGGCATGCCAGGAATCAGTACCACTTGGGAGGACGTTCGAGGTGTATCTTGATGACCTGCTCGTCTAGCGTCAGTTCATAGCTCTCGCCGTATGGCTTCCAGCCGTCCGCAACGACCTGCACGGTTATCTTTCCTCGCGGCACGAAGGGAACAACCGCAACTCCATCCTTGTTCGTTTTCACATCTAATTCCGGCTTTTCGTCCCTGCTCGTCTGGTGCCGAATGACGAACCGAACGTAAACGCTGGCCAGATCCACAGGGATTGACCTGTCGCCGCCGGTGACCTCGACACGCAAGCGGGTGCCGACTGGCTCGTCCGATTTGGCTTGGTCTTTGCTGTCTTTCGAGTGAGCCAGTGCAGGCGCGAGCGCCACGGCAATCGCGAGCGCGAAGAGGGCAACGCGGCCCCTGATGGTTTGCTTGGCGGAATTCATAAGAGCGTTCCGAGCAGAAGCTTACCAAGCCAAGTCTGGCTATTCCACCTGCGGCGACCTGCCGCCGCGTGCCGCGAATTGACTCGCCCTGAGAGCTGCGTTAACGTCGTGTGGTCTTTGCGCACTTACCACGCAGCGGAACAACTCCAGTCATACGCCTGCTGCGGTTATTCTGCAAATCAATTTCGCTGGGCGGCGACGCGCAAGGGTAGGCACGCGTCGCATGCCAACTCGGAGGATCCATGGGATTTGCCACGGATGCGATTCACGTTGGGCAGGAGCCGGACCCGGCGACGGGCTCGATCGTGCCGCCGATCTACCAAACTTCCACCTACGTGCAGAGCGGAGCTTGGCAAGGACAAAGGGTATGACTACGCCCGCACGGCGCATCCGAACCGCCGCGCGCTGGAACGGTGCGTGGCCAAACTCGAAGGCGGCACGCGGCCTTTGTTTTCACTTCTGGAATGGCTGGAATTGACTGCGTGTTCCGGCTGTTGCGCCCGGGCGACCACGCGATCATTTCGCAGGCAGTCTACGGCGGCGTGATTCGGCTGACGACGCAGTTTCTGGTGCAATTCGGGACTGGAATTCAGCTTCGTGGATACGTCTTCCCTCGAAAGCCGTGGCAAAGGCGATCAAGCCGAACACGAAAATGCTTTACGTCGAGACGCCGACGAATCCCACCATGATCATCACGGATCTGGCCGCCGCGGCGGCTCTGGCCAACGAGCAAAAGCTGACGCTGGTGGTGGACAACACGTTTCTCAGCCCCTACTTTCAGAAGCCGATCGCGCTGGGCGCGCACATCGTCGTCCATTCGATGACGAAATATCTGAACGGCCACAGCGATTGCACGGGCGGGGCGGTGGTCCTGACGCGCAAGGAAGACGCCGACAAGATTTATTTTCTGCAGCGATCGACGGGCGCAGGCCTTGCGCCGATGGATTGCTTCCTGGTGTCGCGCGGGATCAAGACACTGGCCGTGCGAATGAAGCAGCACGAGGACAAACGGTATGGCGGTCGCCAAGTTTCTCGAGGGGCATCCGAAAGTGAAGCGCGTTCTTTATCCTGGCTTGACATCGCACCCTCAACACGCGATGGCGAGGAAACAGCAGACCGGATTCGGCGCGATGCTTTCCTTTGACCTGGGCTCGCTGGACGCGGCGCGGCGTCTGCTCAATCATGTTAAGCTTTGCTCACTTGCGGAAAGCCTGGGCGGAGTGGAAACTCTGATCTCGCACCCGGCTTCGATGACGCATGCATCCGTTGCCGCCGGAGATGCGGCAGCGAGTCGGCATCACCGACGGGCTGGTGCGAATTTCGGTGGGAATCGAGGATGTGGAAGACTTGATCGCCGATCTCGACTTCGCGCTTTCGAAAGTCTAAGCCAGGCCCATTTCATTCATGATGTTCCCGCGGAGGCTGTTACGCGCAATCCGAGCGGCGGTCCGATCAAAGTTAGCGACAACCTCCAGTACGATGATCTTGCTGATCGCGGCCATTGCGCTGGCTGCGCCGGGCAAATCTGCGATTCCCGCTGCGGCCGCCAACGATCCGCGGCTCGCCGGGGCCTACCGCTTTGAACGCGGCGGCTGGATTTACGTGCATCTGGAAGGCGGTCCGTCGCAGATCGGCTTCCAGCACGGCTATCTGCTCGCGCCGGAAATTGCCGATGCGCTGACCGCCTACAAGCTTGACGCCACTCACACCACAAAGCGCGACTGGAATTTCTTCCGCGAAACATCGCGAAAAGGTGCTGTGGCCGCACATCGAAAAGGAATATCGCGAAGAACTCCAAGGCATCGTGGATGGCGCACGCGCGCACGGCGTGCAGCTCGATCTCGATGACATCGTCGCCCTCAACGCCTTCGAAGAGGTTCCGGACTATTACGTGCCTTGGCTCGACTTGAAGCACCACGCCGCAAATGCCCCGCACCTCGTAAGCCCCGGAAATTGCAGCGCTTTCGTGGCGACCGGCAGCTACACGCGCGATGGCGGCATCGTGATGGCGCACAACAATTGGACCAGCTATTGGATGGGCGAGCGCTGGCGAATCATATTCGATATGGTGCCACCGCACGGCAGCCGCATATTGATGGATGGTTTCCCGGGAGTAATCACCAGCGACGACGATTTCGGCGTTAATTCGGCCGGCATTATGGTCACGGAGACTACGATCACGCAATTCAATGGGTTCGATCCCAACGCCGTGCCGGAGTTTGTGCGTTCACGCAAGGCGCTGCAGTACGCCAATTCGATTGACGACTACGCTCGCATGATGATCCAGAATAATAACGGCGGTTACGCGAACGACTGGCTTATAGGCGATCGCAAGACCGGCGAAATCGCGCGGCTCGAGCTTGGCTTGCTGAATCATCAGCGTGTGGCGCACCAAAGATGGCTACTTCGATGGCTCGAATTTCCCCAGCGATCCGAAGCTTATCAAGGAAGAGACGAACTTCGATCCAGCGGATTCCGGAAGTTCGCCCAATGCGCGGCCACGTCCGCTGGGAGCAGCTCATCAACGGCGCGAAAGGTAAGATCGACGTAAATCGACGCCGAGGCCTTTCTTTCCGATCATCAGGATACGTTTCTCGGGAAAGAAGAGGCCGACGAGCGCACGCTTTGTGGCCACACGGACACCTCAGCGCGGGGAATTCCTCAATGGGAATGGGGGCCGCACTATCCGGGCGGCGCGGTGCATGGCAAAGTGATGGACAGCCGGATGGCGGAGTCGATGAGCTTTGTCGCGCGGATGGGACATCCCTGCGGCGCGGATTTCCTCGCCGCCCCGTTTTTGAAGGACCATCCTGAATACCAGTGGACGGCGCCGATCCTGCGCGATATGCAGGCAGGGCCCTGGACGGAATTCCGCGTGGGCGATAAACCCGGCCAATAGTTCATTTGTGTTGGCGGGGCCGTCGGACGGACTTGAACTTCTCCTTCTTGGACTTAGCCACATTTTCCCCGATCCATGCGAGATAAGACTCGGAGCCGGCCACGATCGGCAGCGCGACGATCTCCGGAACGTCGTAGCTGTGCATGCGGCGAATCTCGGCTTCCAGGGCGGCAAAAGCGCGAAGGGTGCTCTTCAACATCAGCAGCGTTTCTCGCGCGCGCTCAACCTTCCCTCTCCAACGATAGATAGACGTGACCGGCGCGCTGGATATGTTGCCGCATGCGGCGAGGCGCTTTTGAACGGCTGAGCGGGCAATGCGCCGCGCCTCGGCGGGACTGCTGCACGTCACGAAGACGACGATCGATCTTGTGAGCCGCGCCATTTGCCCCCCAGCCCGCTCGATATACGGGACCATGCAAGTGCTCGCCTCCGGCGGTGCGTTACCGCCGCGGGCTTGTGTGGCAAGATACAATAGCCGGCGGATTAAATGAATGTCACCATCGCCGATCCATTTCGGAACCTCCGGCTGGCGCGCCATTATTGCCGAGGACTTCACATTCCCTAACGTGCGCCTCGCCGTGGCCGCGATTGCCGAACATGTGCTTAGCCTCAACCGGAAGAGGCCGAAGCTGCTGATCGCGCATGACACGCGCTTCTTTTCCGAGGAGTTTTCGCTGGCCGCAGCGGAAGTCCTGCACGATCGCGGCGTCGAATGCCTGCTGTGCGGCGGGCCAACGCCCACGCCAACCGTTGCGTACGAGCTTCGCCGCCGCAAGCTGGACGGCGCTATCAATTTCACGGCGAGCCATAATCCTTGGGCCTACAACGGGCTGAAATTTTCCGGACCAAACGGCGGCCCCGCCCTGCCCGAAGTAACCCGAGATATTGAAACCCGCGCGGCAAAGCTCGCAGGCCAGGACTTTTCGCGGTCTCCCGAGGCGCACAGCGGGCCCTCCGCAGCCGATTCCGCGAATCGCCCCCTCGCGACGAGTATCTGAAACGCCTGGCGGCACTGGTGCGCTTCGAGAAAATCGCTTCGGGAAAGATCAAGATCGTCTACGATGCGCTGCACGGTTGCGGCGCCGGATATCTCGACCGCGCTCTTGCCCATCACGGGATCGCCGTGAAGACGATTCGGGCAAATCGCGACGTACTTTTCGACGGCACCGGCCCGGATGTTTCGGAGGAAAATCTTGCACCGCTTCGCCAGGCGGTGGCACAGGATCAGGCAAACATCGGCCTGGCGACCGACGGCGATGCGGACCGGTTTGGAATCATCGACGCGGACGGCACCTGGATTTCTCCGAACCTTATCCTCGCGCTCGTCTACGACTACCTGGTGGAGAGCCGCGCCTGGAACTTGCCAGCGGCCCGGAGCGTGGCCACCTCGCACTTTATAGACGCCGTGGCGAAAAGCCGCGGCCTTGGCGTTTTGCAAACACCGGTCGGATTCAAGTATCTCGGTGAACTGATCGAACAGGATAAGATCGCGCTCGGCGGCGAGGAGAGCGCCGGCCTTTCGATTCGCGGACACGTTCCGGAAAAAGACGGCATTCTTGCGTGTCTGCTGGTGGCGGAAATGACGGCCGCGCGCGGGGCAACGATCGGCGAACAGATTCGCTTCCTGTTTAAGAAAGTGGGCTCCGAGTTCTGGCCATTGCGCACGAACCTGGACTTGCCGGAGGACGTGCAACGGCGAACTATCGCGCGACTTCGGCGGGACTACAAAGAATTTCTGGGCCGCCGCGTCCGTACGCTTGACCGGGCCGACGGATTGAAACTCGAGTTTGAAGATGGCTCGTGGGTACTGATGCGGCTTTCCGGCACCGAGCCTCTCCTACGGGTCTATACCGAGGCGAGTTCCAAAAAGGCCTCGGCTCGCCTGGCGGAAGATGCGCGCGGCTGGGTCTACGAATCCGCGGCAACAAAAAGGAGCTGAGCAATTGATCGCACCGGACAGAGCGGCTGGCAAAGAGCAGCCTACATTTTGGCAGGGCAATCTGCGCACGATCCTGGCCGTCGCAGTCCTCGGACTTTTTATCCACGATATTTTCGGGTCGCACGGATTTCTGGCGATGCGCCGGACGCAGCGGCAGATTAGCCAGTTTCGCGAGGAAATCCTGCAACTCAACAACGAGAATCAATCACTGAACGACCAGGTGAATGCGCTGAAGACCGATCCGAAGCTGATAGAACGCATCGCGCGCGACGACATGGGTCTCGCGCGTCCCGGCGAATACATCTTCAAGTTTCCCGCGTCGCAGGACGCGAACACCCCAGGCGCTTCCAACAAGTCCCGCTGAAATTACTTCCTGTCTGCGTCAACTGCTAGGTCTTTACAACCCGGGTGAGAGACCTCCGGAACGCCGCGAGAAGCTCCGCGCCGCGACCCTTTGTGCGCGTCCGGATGATCGAAAGCAGGAGCATTCCCGCAAAAATGGCCATGAGTCCTAGCGTGGCCTGCGGAACTGTCGAGTTTCGCTTCGGCAGGATTGACAGCCGCCCGTAAACAAATTCGATGTGGACCCAGTAAACCAGCAGGGATGTCTGCCCCAACTGGACCAGCGGGCTGAACATTCGCGCCGGCGCGCCCCACCGGCACCACGCGTAAGCAGCAAGCAAAATCACCAGCAGGATGCCAACCCGAAGCAAAAAGAAATTGGGGCTCGTATGCCAGAAATCGTCCACCGCGTAGAGTTGCCGTGGCTGCGCTTCCGCCCAGAGGGCAGCAGCTCCGACTAAAATCCCCGTAAACCCCAGCGCTAAGACCGTTCGCGCCTCATGCAGGCGCGCTCGCTCCGACAGAATTACAAAGCCAACGGCCATCCCCGCGAACGCAAACGCCGCCCAAGGGAAAATGGGGAAGAGCCACGGCTGTGGCACGCGGAGATTGTGCACGCCGTCGAGGTAAGTCTCCAGATACCATGGCAACCAGTGCGGCTTCCAACTCGTCCACACCAGCGGAGAAACAAACGAAATGGCCAGCGCCGCCACGATTGCCGCGTAGACATTGCGGATCCGCCAAGCACCGGTGTTCGCGGCGCTCGACAGCACGCTCACAATCCAGCACAGCGCACCCATGAGCATGATCGAGATGCCGATGGTATTGAGGATGTCCACGCGGAGCAGGTCGGTCCAGGGAGCCCAGGGTTGCCCGAGAATGTATTCCTGCAGGCGGAAGAGCAGCCCTAGCGCCAGAATCTCGGCTCCCCGGCGAATCGTGGTTACAGCGATTTGGCGGGGGGTCGCGTCGCGCCGCCGCAGGCGGTCGGCCACCAGCGCGAATGAGATTCCCGCGAGAAAGAGGAATAACGGGGCGGGCAGCGTTCCACCAAGCTGGGACGCTTTGTACAATTTCGACTGGCGCGCAGCGTCGCTGAGCCATGAGTCGTAGCAATGGTCCTGGAACATTACCAAACACGCGAGGCCCCGCATCCAATCAATGTAAGTCAGTCGCTGTTTGGGTGGAGTCGTCATTTTCACAGCATGGAAACGGGTTAGCATGGCCGAGAGGCCATCGCAAATCAAGCTGAACCATTCGAATTCGTGAGCGGCAAACTCGCAGGGTGGGCTTCCGCGCCGGGGTGGCGGCTGCTCTGAAGGCCGCGCTTATCGGGCGCTTCGCGCCGGGAGAATCATGAAACGAAGTTCCACGGGCTGGATCATCGCTTTGAGCATTCTGGGCGCGATCATTGTCGTCATGTCGGCAATGATCGGTGTCGGCGTGAAGCGAATTTCTCCACACGCAAGAGATTGGCTTGTGCAGTGGATGCAGGATCATTACGAAAGCCAGGTCGAACTCCAGGGCTTCACAATTCGCGTGTACCCGAGAATTCACATCGAGGGCGCTGGACTGGCGTTGCATTTTAAGGGGCGCATGGATTTGCCGCCGCTCATCGCCATCCGGCATTTCTCGGTGGATACGGGCGTGCTTGGGCTGTTGCGAGTGCCTCGACACGTCGAACACGTCCATCTCGATGGACTGCAGATCAACATCCCGCCGCGCGGGGAGGGCGAAACTCCCAGCATGAAATCCAGCCAGGGATCGCAGAAAAGGCGAGCAGCGCGGATTCGGTGACGATTGATCAGATCGAATCGGACAAAGTGATCCTGATCATCATGCCGAAGAAAGCGGGCAAAGAACCGCAGGACTATGACATCTCGCGCTTAAGCATGCACGCTAGCGGCGACGCTCTGGCCTTTCACGCCACGCTTTCGAATCCTGTGCCGCCGGGCGATATTCTTTCTTCAGGGTCTTTCGGCCCGTGGAATCGCGACGAGCCAAGCCTGACTCCGGTCTCGGGCAAATATACTTACTCCAACGCCGATTTGGGCTATTTCAAGGGTATCGCCGGCATCCTTTCTTCGAAGGGCGAATATAAAGGAATGTTGGACAACATCACTGTAGATGGGACGACGGACGTGCCGGATTTCCGCGTCCTCTCCGGCAATCATAAAGTGCACCTGACCACAACGTTTCACGCCATCGTGGACGGCACCAATGGCGATACGCTCCTGCAGCCGGTGGTGGCCCGCTTCAACAAAACGGTTCTGGTGACCCAAGGCTCGGTGGAGGGAACGCCCGGCGAGCCGGGCAAGACGATCATCCTGGACGTAAACACTACGCAAGCGCGCATCGAGGATATGCTTCTGCTAGCCGTTAAGTCAGAGCCGGCACTCACCGGTGACATCAAGCTGAAGACCAAATTCGTTCTTCCGCCCGGCTCGGTGCCGGTTTCCGACAAGTTGTTTTTGGACGGATCATTTGAAATTGATTCAGGCCATTTCACAAGCTCTAACATCCGGCAAAAGGTAGACACGCTCAGCAACAAGAGCCAGGGCCAAAATAATAAAGATACCGACCAAGACGAAAATGTCGCCTCGCAAATGCACAGCAAGTTCCGTCTGAAAAATGGCGTGATCACGTTTGACGGGCTCGGCTTCAGCGTCCCGGGAGCGCAGATCAATCTGGACGGCACCTACACTCTGGACGATGAACAAATGGATATGTACGGAAAGATTGCAATGCAAGCCAAGCTTTCGCAGATGACCACTGGTGTGAAATCCTTCCTACTAAAAGCCGTAGATCCTTTCTTCTCGAAAAACGGCCACGGCACCGTGCTGCCCATCAAAATCACCGGCAACGTGGACCACCCGAGCTATGGCCTCGACTTTCACCACAAGGACGACAAGCAACGCTCGAACAACAAGTGAATCGCGGCCGGTTCCTGTAAGATCTGCGCCCGTGCCCCACCAAGAAAAGAGCGGACAGATCGGCTTTTCGGCCGCGTTGGGTATGTGGCTCGCTCTTGCGCTTGCCGGGGCTTTATATGCCGGCTGGCAGGGCTATGGAGGGCGGGCGCTGGTTGCCTGCGTGATCGCATTCGCCGTATTGTTTGCAGGCGAATTGCTGCCGGCCGCACGCGGAGTCACTGAAACGATCCGGCGCGCTTTGCCTCCGCCTATCGGCTGGTTGCTCGCGGCGCCAATCCTGCTGGCATGGTTTGTCTACGCTTTCAACACCGGGAGCCTGACCATCTGGAGCATGGCCATCGCCTGCGCCTACGTACTTGCGCCGGTGGCGCTGCTTTCACTGGCAAAGGGCGCGGCCGGTGACGTCTGGGACTATGCCGCGATCCTCGCTCTCGCTCTGCCGGTGAAGCTTCTGCTTCTGCTTCCGCTGTGGCCCTATCCTGACGGGCGCCTCGCCTACACCTTCACCGTGCTGCTCGCGATGAACGTGGGAGTCGCCGGGTTTCTCATCGTGCGCCGGCTCGAGGGTGTGGGCTACTCCATTGGCTGGGGTAAGGATTGGGCTTTCTTTATCGGTGTGGGCTTTCTGGCCGTCGCCGCGGTGGACATTCCGGCGGGGCGCGCGCTCGGCTTCTTGCATTGGGCGCCGGGCCACGCGGGATGGGCTTCCCTGCCGCTATCCGCGCTGGCGATCTTCTTCTTCACCGCTTGGCCGGAGGAGTTCCTGTTCCGCGGACTGCTGCAGAATCTGCTGTCGCGTTCAATGAAAAGCGAAGGCGCGGGCTGGGCTTGCGCGTCGGTCATCTTCGGGCTTTCTCACATCCGGAATGGCGGCTTCTGGAACTGGAAGTACGCCCTGCTGGCGACCTTGGCGGGGTTCTGCTACGGATGGACCTGGCGCAAGACCGGCTCGATCTTCGGCTCGGCAATCGTCCACTGCGCTGTGGACACGGCCTGGCACGCACTGTTCCGCTAGCTAACTGGCTCGCAGGTGCGAGGACTTTCGATTCAGCGCACCACTCCGGCCAGTGGGCTTGAGGCCGTCGCGTAGAGCTTCTTCGGAATTCGTCCCGCCAAATATGCTTTGCGGCCTGCTTCCACCCCGGCCCGCATCGCTTCGGCCATCAGTACAGCGTCTTGCGCTTCGGCAATCGCAGTGTTCATCAGAACGCCGTCCGCGCCCAGTTCCATGGCTACGGCTGCGTCGGAAGCCGTTCCCACGCCGGCGTCAATGATCAACGGCACTTCCGTGATGCGTTCGCGGAGGATGCGCAGGTTGGCCTCGTTCTGGATGCCCATGCCCGATCCGATCGGCGCGCCCAGCGGCATCACCGCGGCTGCGCCGGCATCAATCAGGCGGCGCGCGACGATCAGATCGTCATTGGTGTACGGCAATACGAGGAAACCCTCGTTCGCCAGAATTTCGGTCGCGCGCAAGAGTTCGGCGGTGTCTGGAAATAAGCGTTTGCTGGTCGCCGATCACTTCCAGCTTCACCCAATCCGAGAGACCCACTTCCCGCGCCAAGCCGCGCGGCGCGAATGGCTTCGTCGGCCGAATAGCATCCCGCCGTATTCGGCAGCAGAAAATACTTGCTCGCGGTCGAGATGGTCGAGCAAAGATTCCTTGGTCTTATCGGTGAGATTCACGCGCCGCACCGCGACCGTGACCATATCCGCGCCGGAGGCCTCGATGCGCGCGCGCCATCTCCGGAAAGGTGCGGTACTTGCCGGTACCGACAATCAGGCGCGAACGAAATGCGCGCCCGGCAATAACCAATTCATCTTTCATCGGAACATCTCCGCAGAAATTCTACCGCCAAATGGGTCAATCTGGCTTGCCGCGGGTTGCGGCCGCGAATCGGTTGCCAGGCTGAAGCTTCCTACTTGGGCACATAGAGGCCCTTCGATGATCGCGGTAGCGCTCGTCAATCACGCGGCGCTTGAGCTTCAGCGTGTAGGTGAGCTCGCCCTTATCAAAGGTGAAATCATGATCGAGCAGCGCAAATCGCTTGATCGTCTCGTACTGCGGCAAGTGCTGCGTTCACGCTGCGCGACTTCCCTGCCGATCAGTTCGTGGACCCAGGGATCGGCCAAGCTTTCCGGGGCCGACGGAAATGCCGCCCCTGCTTCGCCGCAGCGGCGGCCACTGCGCAAAATTCGGGACGATCAGCGCCACGATGAATTTCTGCCCGTCGCCCAACACGCACGGCGCTTTGCACGTAAGGGCTCATCTTCAGCAGATTTTCAATCGGCTGCGGCGCCACAAATTTTCCGCCGCGGTTTTGAACAAATCTTTCTTCCGGTCGGTGATCACCAGATAGCCATCTTCATCCAGGCGGCCGATATCGCCCGTCGCCAGCCAGCCATCCGGAGAAATCACGGCGCCCGTTTCCTCCGGCTCTTTGTAGTAGCCTTTCATGACCAGCGGCCGTGCACGAGAATTTCGCCGTCCTCGGCGATGCGCACCTCCACATCGCGATCGGCCGTCCCACGGTGCCCACTTTGTTGGCTCCCGGATAATTCGACGGTCAATACCGGCGAAGTCTCCGTCAAGCCGTATCCTTGATAGACCGGCACGCCGACGGCCCAGAAAAATTCAGCAAGTTCGCGCGCAAGCGGACCCCCGCCGGAAATAAATGCGCGGATGCGGCCGCCAATCCCGTCGCGAATTTTCGAATACACGATCTGGTCCGCAATTTTCCAGCGAGTTTGCAGCCAGGCGGCGCCTGCCTCACCGTACGCTTTCCAGCGCACGGCGCTGTTGGCCACGCGACGGCCCAATCGAAAATCCGGCGCTTCAATCCGGTATTCACGGCCCTTTTGCATGATGTTCGCGTAGAGCTTTTCGAAAACGCGCGGGACCGCGGCTGGCACGTTGGCTGGACCTCCAGCAGCGCCTGCGGCAGGTCTTCCATGCGCTCGACGTAGGCCATCGGGGACACCGCTGAAACAGATACGCGTACGACGCGCTCGTAAACGTGCGAGAGTGGCAGAAAGCAGACTGCCACGTCGGCCGGGGCCATATCGATAAGGCTCAACGAATTTCCTCGTTCGAAGAGAGATTGTTGTGCGTGAGCATCACACCCTTCGGCTCGCCCGTCGTGCCCGAAGTATAAATGATGGTCGGCAACCTGGTCGGAGGTCACTCGGCCGCGCGCAGGCGGTATTGGCCGCGACGGCCGCGTCTCCCGCCGGCGGCCAGAGTCTCGAACGCAAACGCTATCCTCGCCGATATCCGTCCGCGCCGGCGCACAATCACGTGCTTCACGCCGTCAACTGGTCGCGGCACTCCAGCAATCTCGCGATTGCATCTCTCCGGCGACAAACACAATCCGCGCGCCGGAATGATTCAGGATGTAAACAATCCGCTCGGGAGATTCGTTGAAATAGATCGGCACATCGGCCGCGCCGAGCCCGAGGATGGCGAAATCCGCGATGTGCCATTCCGGCCGGTTGGGCGCGAACAGCCCGACGCGATCTCCGGTCTTGACGACGAGTTCGAAGAGCGCGCGAGAGAGGCCGGCGACACGACGCAACATTTCTCCGCGGATACGGCCTCCCAGCCGTCCGCGCCACGGAAGAGCTGCGCGCGAGGTTGGTCGAAATTCTGGACGGCTTCGAGAAACCGCCGAGGCAGGGTCAAGTAACTCATCGCCGGGTCCAGAAGGCACTGTAACCCAGGGCGGGCGGGGGCGCAACGCGGCGACCACACACCGTGAATCTGGAGTTAGCGGCAAGCTCCACGGGGTGAAATCTGCGCTAAGATAGCTCCAAGGCGGGCCAACATGACTCCAACCAACACGGCGAGCGACGTCGGCTATCAGCCCGTCTGCGCGCCTCGCGGCACGCAGA
>CAWDNN010000017.1:0-82749 GCA_963803675.1 uncultured Acidobacteriota bacterium
CTTCTTGCCGCCGCGGCCATCTATTTATGGTCACGCTCCGAAAGAGGCGGCTTGGCACTGGATAAAGTGAAGCTCCGGCTGCCCTTCGTCGGCGAAACCTGGATTAAGTTTCAAGTCGCGCAGATCATGCGCACGCTCTCGACACTGCTCGTGGGCGGCACTCCCTTGATGCAGGCGCTTGCCACGGCGGCCCAAGCCGCGCCCAGCCGTTTGACCGCCGAAGCGATCCGCAGCTCGAGCCAGCAGGTCCGCGAGGGCCAATCCTTCCACGCTGCGCTCGCCTCCACCGGAATCATGCCGGAGTTGGCGCTCGAGATGGTTGAAGTGGGCGAAGCCAGCGGCTCGCTGCCGGCGATGCTGAATAGCGTCGCGGAATTTTACGAGGACGAGGTCAACAGCCGGCTCGCCACCATGGTGGCGTTCATCGAGCCCGCTATTCTGGTGGTCATGGGAGGCGTCGTGGCGTTTATTTTGATCTCGCTCTATCTGCCGATTTTCAGTTTTGGTATCGGCTCCACTCCGGGAGGCTGACCGATGAGCGTAACCGAACACAATGTCGGACTTCCCCTCGCCGCGGACTTGCAGGCCGAACGCGAGCATTCGCAGCGTCTGGCCGAGCGCTACCGTTGCGGCTTCGTTGACTTGCGCGAGCAGCGCATTGATCCGGAGCTGTTCCGCAGCATTCCCGCCGACTTGATGTTCCGCTTCAATTTTGTGCCGCTCGAATCGCGCGAGAACGCACTCGTGGTGGCGGTCGCCGATCCGTCCCAGGTGCTGCTCAGCGACGAATTGACGCTATTGCTCGGCAAGAAGCTGCTCCTCAAGGTCGCCACCCCATCGCAAATCAGCGATTTGCTCAAGCGCACCGAACAATCGCAGCGCGTACTCGAGCAGGCCACCGAGGCCTTCACATTGCAGGTGGTCCAGGACGAAGAGGAAAGCCGAAGACACCATCTCCGCGGACCGTCTGACTCGCGACACGGCCGTCAATCCCGTCGTGCGGCTGGTGGATACCGTGATCTTCACCGCGCTCGAGCGGCGCGCCAGTGACATTCACATCGAAGCGCGCGACATCGAAGTGGTCGTCAAGTATCGGATAGACGGCGTGCTGCAGTACGCCATGCCGCCCATCGCCAAGGACTGGCACTCCACGATTCTTTCACGCATCAAGGTAATGAGCGATCTGGATATTGCCGAGCGGCGCGTCCCGCAAGACGGCCGCTTTCGCGTCCGCTACAAGGGCCGCTACATCGACTTTCGCGTCTCGATTATGCCCAGCATTCATGGCGAAGACGCCGTACTTCGCGTCCTGGACAAAGAGACGCTCTCGGAGAAGTTTCAGAACCTGAGCCTCGACGTGATCGGCTTCGGCGCGGACGATATCCGCAAATTCCGGCGGTACATTCGCGAGCCATATGGCATGGTTCTCGTTACCGGGCCCACGGGGTCGGGCAAGACCACCACGCTGTATGCCGCCATCAACGAAATCAAGACCGACGAAGACAAGATCATCACCATCGAAGACCCGGTCGAGTATCAAGTCCGCGGCATCACGCAGATTCCCGTAAACGAAAAGAAAGGCCTCACCTTCGCTCGCGGCCTTCGCTCCATCCTCCGCCACGACCCGGACAAGATCATGGTCGGCGAAATCCGCGACGAGGAAACGGCCCAGATCGCCATCCAGTCGGCCCTCACCGGCCATCTGGTCTTCACGACGGTTCACGCAAACAACGTCACCGACGTGATCGGACGCTTCATCAACATGGGCGTCGAGCCGTACAATTTCGTTTCCGCGCTCAACTGTATCCTGGCGCAGCGCCTGCTGCGCGTCGTGTGCGAACATTGCAAGAAGATGGTCAAGCGCCACGCCGGAGGAGCTCAAGGCTTCGGCGCTCGATCCTGCCGAATGGGCGGGCATTCCTCTCGCGCAGGGAACGGGTTGCCTGGAATGCTCGGGAACCGGATATCACGGCCGCGCGGCCATCGCCGAATTGCTCGACCTTTCGGACGAGATTCGCGAAATGATCATCAATCGCCGGCCGACTTCGGAAATAAAGCGCGTTGCCCGCGCCGGCGGCATGACGTTCCTGCGAGACGCGGGCCTTGCCAAGGTCCGCGAGGGCGTTACCACATTGCGCGAAATCAATAAGGTGACTTTTATTGAGTAACGCTGACGGAATCCGCCAGGGAATCTATCGCAGCTCCCTCGTGCGCCGCGTGGCGCGGGTCCTGGACGCCCTGCCGCATCCGCTGCTGGCGTGCGAAATTGCTCCCAATTACGTCGCAGCCGCCCGCTGGAAGCGCGGCACATTCAGCCTGGATGCGCACGCCGTCGTGCCGCTCGATGCGGGCGCCCTGCGGCCCTCTGCCGTGGAGACAAATCTGATCGACGCGGCGGCCGTCCGCAAGGCCGTGCAAGAGACTCTCTCGGCTGTCGGCGGCCACGGCCAGACCGTCGCGCTGCTGGTTCCTGACGCCGTGATTCGCGTGTTCGTCCTGCACTTTGATGTGTTCCCGCGCACCTCGGCGGAAGCTATCCCCATGTTGCGCTGGCGCCTGAAGAAAAGCGTTCCCTTCGAGGCCGAGGAAACGCTGATCTCTTATATGCGCCAAGCGCCTCGTGAGGACGGCGTGGACATCGTCACCGGGCTAGGCCGCCTGCGGATTATCAAGGAATACGAATCGCTCATCGAACCGCTTCACGCCGGCGTGGTCATGAGCTCAACACTCGCGACTCTGCCTTTGCTCGACGATTCCGGCCCGATGATGCTCGCCCGTATTTGCGGCACCTCGCTTACCACCGCTATCGCGCGCGAGGGCGTTCTCTGCGGCTATCGTTGCACCGAGCTTCCCGGCGAACTGGACTCGCTCAACCCGCGGGCACTGCTGGATGAAATCTTTCCCGTGGCGGCCTATTATCAGGATGCCTGGAGCGAGGGGCTCCGCGCCGTTCAGCTATCCGGCTTCGGAAACCGTCTTGCGGAGTTTCAGCAAGCCATGCAGGCCGAGCTGCAGTGCCCGGTCGCCGGGTTGGTGCGAACCGCGGTCAGTAGCGGACGAATCGTTTCGGACGCAACCCCGCTGGCGGAAAAAGAATTGGATTCGTTGATTGGCTGGAGCTTAAACCGCGGCGCTTGATGCGCTGCCAGGTTAGATAAACATGAAAGTACGGCTCAAATCTCGCAACCGAACCCCTCGAAGGTGGGCGCCGTTTCGCATTCGCGGCGGCCGTCACCGGCGCGGTGGCCCTGATCGCGTTTATCTTTCTGGCCACCCACGCGTACAGCGTCAGCCGCGAGGAGCGGCAGGAGAAAGCCGACCTAGGACAAATTCAGGCCCAGATCGCAAATCTGAACCGCCAGCGCGCTGAGTTTGAGCCTATTTCAACGATCCGGCGGTGCTGAAGGTTCGTGACCGCGCGGCATTCTTAAACGGATTGATCGAGGAGCGCAGTTTTCCCTGGACACGCATTTTCATGGACCTGGAAAACCTTTTGCCCGAGGGCGTGCGTGTTGTCACCATTTCGCCAAAGCTCGCCGGCGATCACATTGAGCTTCATCTCGTGACCGGGGCCGTCAGCGAAGAGGCAGAGCTGAAGTTCCTGCGCACGCTCGAAACTTCACGCTCCTTTTCGCGAATTCCGGTCATGTCCGGCACGCGTCCAGAACATACGAGCGACCCAGACCAGGTGTACCTCGAGTTGGTCGCCTGGTACGAGGCAAGCTAAGCGATGCTTCTACCTCCCAAACGCCGTCGATTGACTATCCAGGTCGCCATCGCGTGGTTTTGTTGGCGGACCTCGCGTTGATCGGCGTGAACTGGCAACTGCGTCTAGCTCCCCGGACTGCCGGGGACCAACTGTGCGTTTTGCGTCATCAGCAGGAGCTCATGACGCTGGATCTGCGCCGCGCGGAGGCATTCGCAAAGACCTGCCTGCCGTTCAGCGCCAGTGCGATGAATTCTTTCAGAAAGATTTGCGTCCCTCCGATGGCGGCTACTCGCGATCCTCGGCCGATATGGGCGGCATGGCCCAGGAGTCGGGGCTCCAGCTCAATTCCACCCGATTCAAGCAGCACGAAGTCACCAAGCACGGTGTGAATGAGATCGCTATCTCGCTCAACATGGAAGGGCCTTATCCGAGCCTCGTGAGCTTCATCAACGCTCTGGAACGCTCGAACAACTTTTACATGCTGGACACGCTGGGACTCGATACCAGCACAAATGGCGTCTTGCGGCTCACTCTCGAATTGCGGACGTATTTCCGGTCATGACCACAAGAAAGCGCAACGAGGCCGCGTTCCTAGCGCTGCTGGTGCTCGTCATCGCCGCCATTCTCCTGTACGAAAACAGCGGCTCGCCGCAGCAAACCGGCCGAAACTTCACCGGACATGCAGTACCAGCCGATTTCCCTTGAGAACCCGTCGCTGCGGCTTGACCTCCTGGCGCGGTTGCACACGACCGAGTATACGGGCCGCCATCGCAATATTTTCAGCGAGGCTCCGCCGCCACCGCCGTCCACTCTCGGCTAGCGAGCTCGCCAAAGCTCAGAGGCGTCCGACTGGCCCGCAACTGCCGCCTCCGCCTCCGCCGCTCGTGGTGGATGTGAAGTTTTATGGCTACGTGGATGATCGTGCTTCGGGCAAGCGCCGGGCCTTCTTCACCAACGGTGACGACGTCTTCATCGCCGCGCAAGGTGATACGCTCGAGGGCCGCTATCGCGTTGCTCGCATCGGAAACGACTCCGCCGACCTGGAAGAAATTTCGTCCGGCCGACGCGCCACTCTCCCGATGGAGCAGCCTCCGGAGCAAGCGCAGATGCCGCCTGGGCCACAAGGCCCGCAGGGGCCCCAAAAATGACGCGGAAGCTCGCAACCCCGGAACGCGGCTACGCTTTGCTAACCGTAATGTTCCTTGCCGCGGCGATGGTGCTGTTGACGATGATGGCGGCGTTGAACGTCGCCACGCAGAGCCGCCGCGCGCAGGAAGACGAACTGGCGTGGCGCGGCAACCAGTACGTCCGCGCGATTCGTCTCTACTACCGGAAGAACGGCCGTTTTCCGCAAACCATTGAGGACCTCACGAAACACGACGTCGGCACGGTCCGCTTTATTCGTAAGGCATACAAGGATCCGATGAACAAGGTAGACGGGAGCTGGCGCCTGATCTACGTCACGCCGAGCGGCCAATTGATTGGCAGCGTGATGCACCAGGCGCTCGGACAGGGCGGGGCTGCGGGCGCACTCTCGAGCTTGTTTGGCGGCCAACCCGCAGGTACGGCCCCCGGACTGGCGGGCGCTTCACCTCAAGGACAGAGCGCGCCCGCCGGCACCCCCGGCATGGGCGTGGCATCATCCACGCCAGGCGCAACCCCGGCTGCCGCGGGCTCACCCGCGTCTCCAGGCAGCACCGACGCAACCACCGGAGAACAAAACGGCGTCACCGGCCCGGTCTTCGGCGGAAATTTGATCGGTGTGGCCAGTAAGATCAAGAAGCCCTCGCTTCGCGTCTATCAGCAAGGCGTTACATATTTCCAATGGGAATTCATCTGGGATCCCACCAAGACATGCGGCGCCGGGCACCACACCTGTAGGCCTGCAAGTCCCTGGCACTCCCGGGCAGCCAGGACGCCCAACGGCCAGGCTGCCTCCCAACGGCACAGCCCCTCCGAATCCGAATGGCCAGCGAGCCAGCAGTCGCAAATCCAGCAATAAGCCTCATACTGTAGCCGCCCATCCGGGCTCTGGGGTGAACGATGAGACGTCTGCGGATCGCGGCGCTGGTATGTGTGTGCGCCCTTGCCAATTCAGCAGCGCGGGCCCAAGCGCAGCGCTGGCCGGAATCCAGCGGCAAACGATTGGTATGCCAAGCAGCCCTGGCTTGTCGGCAGCAATTACATTCCTTCGAACGCAATCAACGAGCTCGAGATGTGGCAGGCGGAGACGTTCGATCCGCAGCGGATTGACGTGGAGCTGGGCTGGGCTGAATCGCTGGGCATGAACACCATGCGTGTTTTTCTCCACGATTTGCTCTGGCAGCAGGATTCCGCCGGTTTCGAAAAGCGCGTCAACAGATTCCTAACGATCGCAGCGAAGCATCACATCAGGCCGATTTTCGTCCTCTTCGATTCCGTCTGGGACCCGCTTCCGCACCTCGGCAAGCAGCACGGACCGGTCCCCGGCGTGCACAATTCCGGCTGGGTACAGAGCCCCGGAGCAAAAGCGCTGGCCGATCCTTCGCAATATCCGCGCTTGGAGGCCTACGTGAAAGGCGTAGTGGGTGCCTTCGCGAAGGACAACCGCATTCTCGCCTGGGACATTTGGAACGAACCCGACAACGTCAATACCGGTAGCTACAGCCAATTCGAACCACCGAATAAGGTCGCACTCGTGCTGGCGCTACTGCCGAAGGCATTCGCATGGGCGCGTGAAGCAGGCGCCACCCAGCCGTTGACCAGCGGCCTCTGGGACGGCGACTGGTCGTCGCCGGAAACGGTGAATGCATGTCAAAAATACAGCTCGCCGAATCGGACGTGATTTCCTTCCACAGCTACGAGCGCCCGGAGGCGTTCGAAAAACACGTGGTGACGCTGCAGCAGTATCATCGGCCGATCCTCTGCACCGAATACATGGCGCGTTCGAATGGCAGCACCTTCCAGGGAATCCTGCCCATCGCGAAGCGGTACAAGGTTGCGGCGATCAACTGGGGCTTGGTCGCCGGCAAAACGCAGACCTATCTTCCTTGGGATTCCTGGCAGCACCCTTACACCGATCGCCAGCCCGCGGTCTGGTTCCACGAAGTCTTCCGAACAAACGGCGAGCCCTACAGCCAGGAAGAGGTCGCCTTCATCCGTCAGATTATCGGACAAGAAACCTCAGAACTAGAATGCAATTGGATTGCGCTGGAGGACCTGAAAATCTAGTGCGGTTTGCTCAATCGAAGCGAAAAGCGTCTGCAATTCCGCGGGCGTCGCTACGGGAAGTATCGGCGGCAAGGTGAGTCGTGATTCGCTTCACGTAATTCTGCGTTTCGCGGTAGGGCGGCACGCCATTGTATTGCTTCACCCGCTCGGGACCGGCATTGTATGCGGCCAGCGCTAGCGCAATGTTTCCGCCGAAGCGATCCAGCAGTTGTTTGAGGTAGCGCGCGCCCGCCTCGATATTCTGCGCCGGGTCAAATGTATTTCGCACGGCGAGATGGTTCGCGGTGGACGGGAGAAGCTGCATCAATCCCTGTGCGTTCTTTACCGACACCGCGCGGGGATTGAAGTTGGATTCGGCTCGCATCACTCCGGCCAGCAGATGCGGCTCCAGTCCGTATTTCCCCGCAGATTGCCGGATTAAATCGGAGTAGGGAACCGCGAGCGGCCCCGCTTTCGCTTGCACGGAAACCGGCGTGAAAATTTCCTCCGGCTCAAAGCGCAGCCACTTGTTCCACAGGCACGTCCACCGTTCCGCCCGAGATGTGCAGCCGCACGGTCGCGCCGAGCGTCTCGTAGCCGGTGATGTGCATGCGCTCGCCGTCGCCATCACGGCATAATCCGCGCGCGCAGCAGGCGAGACGATGCACACAAGCGCCAAAGCCAACCCGCAGGCCACGCTGCGCGTACTCGATAAGATTCGCCGGAGCGGCTCATCGGCGCCTCCCAGCGCGTAGGCTTCGATCGCTGCCGCAACGCCGGCCTCGTCATTGCTGAGCGTTTCGCGCCAGCCGGTAGTTTTCAATTCGTCCACACAGTTCGCCATAACCACGGGCAGTCCTGCAAATTCCAGCATTTCTCGGTCGTTATGATTATCGCCGATCGCCATGGTCTCGTCACGATGATATCCGCGTAGTGCCGCCCATTCGGCAAGGGTCGCGCCTTTGGATACGGAGGGATGCGCGACGTCCAGCATGGCAAAATCTCGTGCCGGGTATTCGGTTACCGCGAGCGAAAAACGGCATTCGATTGATGCTTTCGCCGGGGCAAGCCTTGCGGCACCTTGTGTCGCAGTTTAGTAGCCAGCGACCGAAGCACTGTCGCCGCCTCGCGCATCACGTTCACCGAGCCGAGATACATCACCACGATCGGATCTTCGGTCACGCACGCTTCCAATGGCGATACCTCGGCAATGTATTCGCGATTCCGCTCATAGTAACCGCGCCGCAAGGGGTCGTTCCAATCTACGTGCTCGTAGATCACCTGCTTCGGCCCGCGGCCGGTCGAAAACCACGGCCGTGCCCGTGCGGTATTGCTGGCGTCGCTTGCAACACGTCTAGCGCCGTAGCGGTCGGGAGCAAATGGCGCAGCCGCGTGATGCCGTCGCTCGATTTAACGAGCGCCCCGTTATTCACGATCATCGTCAGGGGAGAGCCGACTTCGTCCGCGATCGGCTTGGCAAAATCGAAGCGCCGGCCCGTCACCAGCGCCACTTCGATCCCGCGATCCACGGCTTCCGATATGGCTCGGCGATTGGCTTCCGGGAACCTTGAACTTGCTGTCCAGCAGCGTCCCGTCGATGTCTATGGCGATAAGCCGGATAGGCACGTCCCATTGTAGCCTGGCGGCCGCTGGCACAGCTACGCCGCACGCCAGTGCGGCGTAGGGATATTAGTTACGCGTTCGGCGGCCGCGGAACACCGTAGACGAACGCAAAGGACGCATCATTTCCTTGTGCTACACTGAAACTTCATGTCGTTCCATACTCTCTCTACCCTTACGCATCTGGAATGTTCAGGTTGTCGCAAGATCTGGCCGCACAATGTCTTGCAGAACCTCTGCCCACTTTGTGGCAAGCCTCTTCTGGCGCGCTATGACCTGAAAGCCGCTGCCCGCACATTCTCGCGGCAGGCGCTCGCGGATCGCCCTCTCAGCATGTGGCGATATGCCGAGGTCCTGCCCCCTGATGAGCCGGTGACTTTGGGCGAAGGCATGACGCCGGTCATCCTTGCGCTCACGCCTGGGAAAAAAAATGGGCCTGGATCGCCTCTATATAAAAGACGAAGGCCTGAATCCCACTGGATCGTTTAAGGCACGCGGCATGTCCGCGGCGGTTTCACGCGCTCGCGCGCTGGGCGCAAAGGCTCTGGCGACGCCGACGGCGGGCAACGCCGGTGGGGCCCTCGCGGCCTACGCCGCCAAGGCCGGGATTCCGGCGGTGATCGTCATGCCCGCAGACACGCCGCACGCCAACGTGCAGGAATGCTCTGGCCTTCGGCGCCGACGTTCGCAAGCTCGATGGCTTGATCTCCGACTGCGGCAAATACGTCGCCGACCATAAGGAAAAGGAAAACTGGTTCGAAGTCAGCACGCTCAAGGAGCCCTATCGTATCGAGGGAAAAAAAACGATGGGCTATGAGCTGTGGGAGCAATTCAGCGGGAAGCTGCCCGACGTGGTGATCTATCCGACGGGCGGCGGCGTGGGCCTCATCGGCATGTGCAAAGCCTTTGACGAAATGGAGGCGCTGGGTTGGATCGGTAAGGAACGCCCGCGGATGGTCGTTCGTGCAGGCGGCTGGCTGCGCGCCGGTGGTCGCGGCGTACGAAAAAGGCTCGCCAAACTCGGAATTCTGGCAAAACGCAGCCACGCTCGCCTCCGGGACTGCGCGTCCCTAAAGCGCTCGGCGACTTCATCATTCTCAATGGCGTTCGCACAACGCATGGCACCGCGCTCACGGCAACCGACGAGGATATGTTCGCCGCGCGGCAGGGAACTGGCCTCAAGCGAAGGAATCTTCGCGGCCCCCGAAGGCGCCGCCACGGTGGTTGCCGCGCAAAAGCTCGCCGAGAAAGGCTGGATCAAACCTGCCGAAACCGTCGTGCTCTTTAATACCGGCACCGGCTACAAGTACAGCGAAGCGTGGGACGCGGCGCTGCAATTGAAGCACGGGGCGAGCTGAAATGACCGAACGCCTCTACTATCACGATTCTTTCCTGCGCGAATTTGACGCGCAGGTTATCGCATGCGAGCCTGCCGGCGAGCGCTGGCAAGTGATCCTCGACCGCACCGCGTTTTACCCAACGTCGGGCGGCCAGCCGCACGATACAGGCACGCTCGGCGACGCGCGGGTTGTGGAGGTGATAGATCGCGAAACCGACGACACGGTCGTGCACTTCACGGATCGCGCGATTGCCCCGGCCCGGTCCACGGCCAGATCGATTGGGACCGCCGCTTCGACCACCTGCAACAGCACACGGGCCAACATTTGCTGTCCGCGGCATTCATCGAGCTGTTCAAGATGCAGACCGTTTCTTTTCATCTCGGCCGGGAAAGCTCGACGATCGACCTCGCCGCGGCATCACTTGGACCGCAGCAGCTCGAGGCCGCCGAGCGCCGCGTCAATGAAATTATTTTTGACGACCGCCCGATCGGGATACTCTTTGGCACTGCCGAAGAACTGGCCGCGGCCGGCATCCGCAAGCAGGTGCAGCGCCAGGGGACCCTCCGCGCCATCGAAGTGGAGGGCTTCGACCGCCAGCCATGCGGCGGCACGCACGCCTCGCGCACCGGACAGATTGGCCTGCTCCTGCTGCGCAAATCCGAAAAGTTGAAAGGCAATTGGCGCGTCGAGTTCGTCTGCGGCTACCGCGCCCTTCGCGCGGCGTCGTCTTGACGCCGGGCTGCTTGGCGAGTCCGCGCGCCTGCTCAGCTGCGGCGCGGCGGAAGTTCCCAGCATGCTCGAGCGCGCACTCGATGAGCGCCAGGCAACCCATCGCGCCCGCCAGCGTCTTACAGAAGAGCTTGCCGAGCTCCAAGCGCTGATGTTGCTGGCAACCGACCGGCGGCCCGGTCGCGCAGGGGGTCCCGGCATCGTTTGCAAGGTGCTGGAAAATCAGGACGCGGCCTACATGCGCATGATCGCCACAAAAATTGTTGGTGGGCCTGGGATGCGCGTGCTGCTCGCCACGCGCGAGGGACACGTGATTTTCGCGCAGAGCACCGGGCTTGACGCAGACATGAACGCGCTGCTCCGGGAATGCCTGACGGCCGCTGGAGGCAAGGGCGGCGGCACGCACGATTTCGCGCAAGGCAGCGTTGGGCAATCGGCCGACGTGGCCCGCATCCTCGAGCAAGCGATGGCGCGGCTGAGCGCCTAGTGGCCCGCGGAAGAACTCACGAGGTTCGCGGTGAATCGAGAGTCCCAATGAGGTGCATGACGAAGGGGCGTGTCGTCCGTCTACTTTTCTTGGCGGCTGTCTGGGCTGTAAGCATCCGCTTCGCGCTGCGCACAAAGCTCCCAAACCGCTGCCCCATCTGTGAACCAAATCCTCGCCAACTATGTGGCCGCTATTGGCGGGCGCGATGCGATCACTAGAATCACAAGCCGCGTCTCTAAGGGAACGATCGAGGTGGTGGGCACACCCTCGCAGGGCACCGTCGAGTCGTATGCGAAGGCTCCCAACAAGTACATGTCGGTGATCACGATCCCCGGTTATGGCGAGATTCGCCGCTGTTACACGGGCTAAGGCCGCATGGGTTAATGGGCCGGAGACCGGGATTCAGGATCTCAGCGGGCAGGATCTGAGCAGCATGCAGCGCTCGTCCGATTTCTATCAGGTGCTCGACCTCGCAAAGCTTTACCCAAAGCTCACATTGAAGGATTCGCAGGACGTCGCGGGCCATCTGGCTTACTTGATCGAAGCCGATCCGGGAGACGGTACGCTGCGGCGTATGTATTTCGATGCCGGTTCAGGTCTGATGGTGCGCAGCGACGAGGAGCAGGGTCCGGCGGACGCACGCCAGCACACCGAAATCAACATCGGAGATTATCGCCAACAGGACGGAATCAAATATCCTTTTACGATTGGCGAAATGACGACCGATGGCCAGACCAAGCGAGACCATCACGTCGATCGTCCACCTCATCGAAGTTCATCACAACGTACCGATTGACGACGCGACCTTTGCGAAGCCTCAGAAGTAGACGCTAGCCGAAGGCAAGCACCTGCTCGGCGGTGCGCTTGCCGTGCTCCACGGCCCCGGTCCAGTTCTGGTGGCCATTCAACTCCGAGTGGCCGATGGCGATACGGCCGAAACCTTTCTGCACGATCTCGCGACCCGCTGGAGCGCCGTTCACTCCATAGTAGAAACCAGGCGTTTGAATGATGCGCGCGTGTCCCCAGCGATTGAGAATCACACCGGCAACGTCCCGCCTCGGCACAAACCCGGCATCTCCAAAGAGCCGCAGCATGTGATTGCGAATCTGGTGCTCGTATCCGCGTAGGAGGTCGCTAGCATTTTTGTACGCGAGAGCATCCCTTGATCGGCGGCAGAGCGGCCGGGCACATAAAGACCCATGTAAAACGTGAGCACGGTGGGCTTCTCCGGATCGAGCGGAGGATTGTAGCTGTCGGTGACCATCGAGTTGCGGATGTTGCAGGCAGAAGCCAAAATCGCCGTCGAACCACCGGCATGCGGGCGCATCAAGCTTGTACAGAAAACGCCAGTTCGTCAGCGCGACGTTCACGACAAGGTCCGTCGCGTAGAGAAAGCCGTTGTAGGCGTTCCGAATGTCGTCGGGAATCTCGGGAAGAATGTATTTCGTGATCCATCCGCCCGACGCCATGATGGCCGCCCGCGCCTTAGCGCGATAGAGTTTCCCGCCTTTTTCGTAAGTCACAATCACGTTGGCTATTTGCCGCGCCGCCGTGCTCATGCTCTACGCGAATCACCGTGGCGCTCAGGCGAATTCGCGTCGCCGCGCTCGGCTTATCCAACGCCGCGAAATTGATGGTGCCGGTGAGCATCCGGTCGAAGTTATCACCAGCGGGCAGGGAATCGGGAATCAGCGCCCGGACCAGATAGCGCGCGAATGTCGTGTTGCCCCCTGGGAACGACAATCCCAGCGAATCATTCCGGCGCTCGGGAACAATCAGCCCGGCGCGCGCTGAATGCGCGTCGGCACTGCACCCATTGAGAAGCCCCACGACCGGCTCGACAAACTTGGTTACTTCGGGGCTGAGGCCCATATCACGCTCGAGATAGTCTTTGTAGGTGATGCCATCGAGATACCGGCGAAACTCTTCCTGGGTCTTGTTTTCGGGAGTCTTTCCCGCCTCTGTTCTCCATCTCTGCAGGTCACGCTTTGTTTTGTCGGAAAATGGAGTGCCTTCGAAATTTGAGTCCCAGATGTTGCGAAGCCAGATGGGTTTTTCCGCCCCACTTTGCCGGTCGAAGAAGTACCCCACGTCCACGGCGGTTTCGTTGATGCCGTCCATGTTGGCATAGTTGTCGCGCGGGATGCGCAGCGGCTTCAGGCGCGAATCCCACGGCTGGTAGCCAAACTCGCGGGGAATCTTGAGTTCGGTAAAAAGTTGGTCGCCCACCGAAGAGCCTCCGCGCGGCAGACCGAAATCGTTCGAGCCTTGCGGTCCGATCAGGCGCTGGCGGTTGACGATGAACTCATTTTGGCGGCATTCGCCGCCGAAGACAGGATGGTTCTCGAGCACCAGGCACTTCTTCGCCCCGCCACTTTCTTTCGCGATGAAGTAGGCGGCGCCAAGACCGGTAAGGCCGCCACCAACGACGATCACGTCGTAGGTTTCGCCCGTATCGGTGACGTCCGGTAGCGTGTTGTAGCCGGCGTCGCGAATCTTGTGTGCGACGCTCATCACGGGCCAGGTGTTGCCGTTGGCGTTGGCGTAATCGCCGACGCCGCCATAGCCGGTCCAAGCGTCGCCGCTCGACTTGGATTGGGTCGCGCTGTGGTTCTGCGATGCACCCAATAGCGCCGAAGGAGCGTTCGCGGTGAGCAGCGCGGCTCCCGCTCCAAGAAGCGTGGTGTTGAGAAAATCGCGCCTCGTGATATGTTCTCCGAAATGATCGCTCTCTGCTGGCCGTTTCTTGCCTTTCACAAGAGCCCTTTCCGAAAGGAAGTAGGGCAGTAAGGTATAACTTCCGGCGCCGAGAGGCAAAGGGCCCGCGAAGCAATCGTGCAGAGAGAAATGCGTCGGTCCGCCGAGTTCCGCCCGCGACCTATATGTAGAGCTTCAACCCATGCTGTGGTAGTATGGCTACCTATGGCACAAGATAAGGCCGCCGCCCGGATTGGGCTCTTTCAGGGGACTCTGGACCTGCTGATTCTGCGGACGCTGCGGTGGGGGCCGAAACACGGCTACGGCATCGCGAAGTTCATCGAGCAGACCTCCAATGACACTTTTCGAATTGACCACGGCTCGCTTTATCCCGCGTTGCAACGGCTGCAGCAGGAAGGCTGGATTGCGGCGGAGTGGGGCACCTCGAGCACAAACCGCCGGGCGAAATTCTACCGGCTGACGGCATCGGGAAGGCGCCAGCTTGCAGCCGAGCAATCGCGGTGGGAACGCTTCATCGCGGCGTTCGCGGGGATTCTCCATGCGACGCGTCCTGCGGCGGAAGAGAAATAGAAAATGTCACTCCGGCGATTTGTGACCCGATTGCGAGGGATCTTCCAACGCGAACGGATTTCGCAAGAGCTCGACGAGGAAATCAGAGCGCATCTCGAAATGGACGAGGCGGACCGGCACGAGGCAGGCGCACGAACGGAGGACGCTCGGCCGGCGGCGCTCGCCACGTTTGGCAATGTGACGCTACACCAAGAGGATGCCCGCGCGGCGTGGAGTTTTCCGCGAATCGAGAGCTTTTGGCAGGACATCCGCTATGCGGTGCGCGTGCTCTCAAAGCAACCGGGATTCACCGTGGTTGCGGTCTTGACGCTTGCGCTCGGCATTGGCGCCAACACCGCGATTTTCAGCCTGGTTGACACGGTGATGCTGCGGATGCCGCCCGTGCAGCGGCCGCAAGAGCTACTCCAGGTCACTATGTCCACGCCAAACTTTGGAAACGGGGCGCGGACCTCATTTACCAATCCTCTATGGGAAGAGCTGCGCGATCATCAAGACATTTTCTCCGGAGTCTTTGCGTGGGGCACGGACAACTTTAATCTGGCACAGAGCGGCCTCGTCGAGAATGTGCGCGGACTCTACGCCAGCGGCGGCTACTTCACGACTCTGGGTGTGCGCCCCGCCGTTGGGCGCTTGTTTACAGCGAATGACGACAAACGCGGATGCCGCGGTGTCGCGGTGCTCAGCTATGGCTTCTGGCAAGAGCATTTCGGGAGCGTGGCCGCCGCGATCGGCGGCACGATACCCATCAGCGGGCACCCATTTCAGGTCATCGGCGTATCGGCGCCTGGCTTTTTCGGCACGAACGTCGGCAGCAGTTTCGATGTCGCCGTGCCCATCTGCGCGGAAGCAATTCTGGCCGGCAAAGACTCCTCGCTCGATCGAACGAGATGGTGGCTACGCGTCATCGGCCGGCCAAAACCGGGCATCTCCCCCGAACAGGCTGCGGCGCGATTGGCAGTGCTTTCGCCCCCGACCTTTGCAGCGACGGTGCCGGCAAACTGGAAGCCCGCGCAGCAGCAGAGTTATAAATCTTGGACGTTTCTGACCGTACCCGGCGCGACGGGAATTTCTTCCTTGCGGAGCCAGTACGACCTGCCTCTGAAAATGCTAATGGCTATCGCGGGGCTGGTACTGCTGATCGCATGTGCGAACGTCGCGAGCCTGATGCTCGCGCGGGCATCGTCCCGGGGCAAGGAAATCGCCGTGCGTTTGGCCTTGGGCGCTTCGCGGCTCCGGCTGGTGCGTCAATTGCTCACCGAATCCGTTCTTCTTTCCGTCTCAGGCGGAGTGCTGGGGATTCTATTCGCGCAATGGGGAAGCCACCTGCTGGTCCGCCAAATTTCGGCGGGACAAGAGAATGTCTTCCTCGATCTCGCACTCGACGGTCGGGTGCTTGCGTTCACCGCCGGCATCGCGGTTCTAACCGGACTGCTTTTCGGCATGCTTCCGGCTCTCCGCTCCACGCGGGTTTCACTTTCCGGCTCGATGAAGGGAAGCGCGGCGGAAAATGGGGCGAGAGACGCGCGGTTTCGCTCCGGGCGCTGGACCGTCGCTGCCCAGGTGGCGATTTCGCTCGTACTGGTGGTCACGGCGGGATTGTTCGTGCGAAGTTTCAGGAACCTGGTGACGCTTGACGCAGGGTTTGACCGCAGCAACGTACTGGTCGTTGATATTGATCTCCACAATTCCAATGTTCCGGACGCAGAGTTCCACGCCGTGAGCGATGAGATGCTGCGCCACATCCGCGCGCTCCCTGGAGTCATGAGCGCAAGCCAAGCGGTGGTCGCACCGATCGGATCGCGAACCGAGGACGACCAAATCATAGTGGACGACAGCCAACGCGCCGACCGGGGAGGACGCCGAAGCGGACATCAACTACGTTTCGCCCGGCTATTTTGCCACGCTCCGCGCGCCTTTGCTGGAAGGCCGCGACTTCGACGAGCGGGACACCGGGCCCATTCCCCGCGTGCTCATCGTCAATCAGGCATTCGCCAAGAAATTCTTCCCGGGCATGGATGCAATGGGCAAGACTGTCCGGAGATTCGCCACGCAGACCACGCTCTCCGAACCCATCGAAATTGTAGGAATCGTTCGCGATATGAAATATGGGTCGCTGAGGGAAGATTTTCCGCCAATAGCTTACTTTCCTTATGCGGAGATGCCCAGCGAAGCGGTGCTCTCCTACTTTTTGGTTCGCACAGGAGTGCGTCCCTCGGCGCTCGCACCAGCCGTGCAGCAGGGTATCTCTGGGGTCAACAAATCCATCGCTCTTCAATTCCGCACCCTCGCCGAGCAAGTGAATGATTCGATCGTACCGGAGCGCCTACTGGCAACGCTTTCAGGATTCTTCGGCGCGCTTGCATTGCTTTTGGCGATGATCGGACTCTACGGAGTGTTGGCCTACCTGGTGCTGCGACGGCAGAGAGAGATCGGCATCCGGCTGGCTCTGGGTGCGCAGCGGAGTCGCGATTCTCCGAATGATTATGGGTGATATAGGACGATTGTTTCTGGTTGGGGCCGCAGTAGGCATCGGAATCACGTGGGCGACTACACGATTCGCCCAGAGCTTGCTCTTCGGCTTGCAAGCACACGATGTGAAAACGATTGTGCTCGGCGTCGGTCTATTGGCGGTAGTGGCGTGCGTGGCTAGCTACCTGCCGGCGCGGCGTGCAATGCGAGTCGACCCGGCCGTCACGCTGCGCTGCGAATAGCGGTACTGCCAAAAACCAAAGGGAACCGAACGAGTGGTGGACGTGAGGGGGGTCGAACCCCTGACCTCGGCGTTGCGAACGCCGCGCTCTCCCAACTGAGCTACACGCCCACGGTATTGAAATGATTCCATAAAGACTTGTGGCTGTAAAGGCGGGGTCGGGGAATCTGGCCGCAGAGGTTCCTGAGGCAGGACGCATTCGTGCGTTGACAGAAAAGCCGCAGGGCCGCCATTACGACGGCCCGCGTCACAGGCTAGTGATTCGGAGGTTGCGGCTGTGCGCTCGGCGACGATGCGGCGCGCATTGTCATACAGGGCGCGGGCCTGGGGAATCAGCTCTGCGCCCTTCAGGATTTCCGGATCGCCCTCTGCTTCCACGCGATAGCCTTCCAGTTGGCCAAATACGGAAGTGAAAACTTCGCGCTTGATATGCAGCTTGATCCAATCCAGGTTATCCGCGATGTCCTGATCGGTGTACTTGATGTTGTGCTTGGTCAGGAATTCGCGGAACTGGTGGATCACGCCATCATCCACCACGAAGCTCTTCGTGATCGTGGGATGCGTTCCCAGGAAATACGTAGTGAAATCGCCGACGGCGTTGTCCTGGTTGGGCGCGTTGCCGGCGAAGACAAGGATGTTGGCATTGTACGACTCCAGCATCTGCTGGAAGGCGTTCGCCTTCGGCGGAGTGTAGTCGTCGTCGGGAGTAATACCGCCGCCGCCATACACCTAGCGCCCGGTATCGGTGAGCTTCACTTCGGTCTGATGAACGGAAGTGTTGTGATTGAACTGGTATTCGAAGAGCGAAACGGTCTTGTAATCACGCTGAATCAAGCGGCCGCTCGGCGTGTAATAGTGCGCCGTGGTCAGCGCCAGGCCCGTGCCTTCGCTGAGCGGGGTGACCGTCTGAACCAGGCCCTTGCCGAAGGTGCGCTCGCCAACGATCAGGCCACGGTCGTGGTCCTGAATCGCGCCGCAGACAATTTCCGAAGCCGAAGCGGTGTTCCCATTCACCAGCACGACGATGGGACACGCACGCCCTGATTGCCGTGAATCGCGTAGTAGCGGCGCTCCGGGGAAACGCGGCCGTGCTGCGAGACGATGAGCTGGTTCTTATCGAGAATATCGTCGGAGATGCCAATGGCGGAATTGAGCAGACCGCCGCCGTTGTCGCGGAGGTCAATCACCAGCCCGGTGAGATTTTGGCCGGCGAGCTTCTGCAGATCGTCGGCGAAATCCTCGGCGGTGTCTTCGCTCTGGAAGCTGCGAATCCAGATGTAGCCGATGCCGGGGCGGATGATCAGCGGCGGATCAACGTCGTGCTTGGGAATATCCGCGCGCGTGACCGAAAACGCGATCGGATCCGGCGTGCCTTCGCGCGTAACGGTAATGTGAACGGCAGTGCCGGCGGGGCCTTTCAGCATGTCGGCAATATCGCCGCTGGCTTTGCCGACGACAGACTTATCGTCAATTTTGATCAGGACGTCGCCGGGTTTAAGACCGGCCTTGTAAGCAGGGGAGCCCACGAAGGCGGAGACAACTTGCACGCGGCCATCGGGGCGCGGCACGATGTACATCCCACGCCGTAGTAGCGGCCTTCTTGCTCTTCGCGCATCAGCGCAAACTGCTTGGCATCAAAGAAGATCGAGTGCGGATCGAGGGTCCGGAGCATCCCGGGAATGGCGCCGTCGTAGACGACCTTGTCGGTATCCACCGGTATGGCGTAGTTCTGCTGGACAACGGTAAGAACCTGCGTGAAGCTCTTGACGGAATCCTGCAGGTCGCTGGCCCCGGCGGCGGTTGCGCGCACCGAGGGCCCGTAAATCCCGCCCAGAATAGCCGATGCCACGAGGACGATAGCTACCAGCAGAGCGCCGCGTTTTTCCGAACGCATGATCACCTCACACCACTCCGTAGATATCCAGTATAGCATACGGTGCGGCGCAATTGACTCACTCTGGGTCCTCTTCTATGATGCAAACGGCACAACCCCTTAACGGCGCCCGCGATGCTGAGCCTACCCCATCTTGCTGTTCTGTTTATTGTGGCTCTGATTGTCTTCGGGCCCGAGAAGTTGCCCGGCCTTGCGCGAACGATGGGCAAAGCGATGGCCGAATTTCGCAAAGTGACCTTTGACCTGAGGCGCGTGGTCGAAGATGAGATGCGCGAGATGGACCGCGCCACGCCGAGAGGCGGAGATTCGGAAAAGAGATGCCGCCGCGCAGCAGAATTTGCCGGGCGTCCAGCGCAACGCCTGCGACGAGCGCGCAGGATCTGCCGGATGCCGCCTCATAGCCGGGGAGTCGGTGAACCTGCGAGCGGCGGTGAAACACCGACGGCCGCTGCGCAACCTGCTGAAAATGACCCAGTTCCTCGATCGCGCCCCCTGGGACCGTTGCGGGCAGCGCTCCGAATGCCGCGACGGGCGAAGCCGCAGCACGAGCTCCGACTGCGGAGACGATCCGGATCCCGAGCCTTCCACCCATGTCCACTCCCAATCATCCTGAGCCTCCCGCCTACCGGCGCGGCTGAAGAGCCCGTCGGGCGGATGTCGTTTTTCGAACATTTGGCTGAGCTGCGGACGCGGTTGATTCACGCTGCGCGGCGATTGTGATTGGCGCGTTTATCGGGGTTGCGGTCGCGAAGCCCGTGATGGCATTCGTTGCGGCCCATGGTGGCGGCGCTGCAGGCGGCGCACTTGCAGGACAAACTGATCAACACGAATCCGACCGGTGTGGTCAGTCTGGTGATCGATCTCGGGTTGTATCTGGGAGTTGTGCTTGCTTCTCCCTATGTGCTGTACCAAATTTGGCTTTTTGTCGCGCCGGGTTTGTATAAGCATGAGCGGAAGGCGATGGCGGGATTCATCGTGCCGTCGCGTACTCTTATTTCTGGCGGGAATCGCCTTCTCGTACTACGTGATTCTGCCGTATTTGCTGCAATTTTTGGTCAGCTTTCAGAGCGGGTGCCGTTGACGCCGCTGATCAGCATCGACGAGTATTTCGATTTGGTTCTGATCGTGCTGCTGGGCGTGGGCGTGGTTTTCGAGCTGCCCATGGTGATTCTGATGCTCTCGCTTTTCGGGATCGTGACGCCGGAATTTCTATGGAAGAATTTCCGCTACGCGCATTCTGATCATCACCATCGTGGCGGCGATCATCACGCCGACGCCGGATGCGACGACGATGCTCGTGTTCATGGCGCCGATGATCTTGCTATATATCATTGGCATAGGGGTTTCGTGGGCTGGTGCTGCGGCGAAAACGCGGCAAAGAGCTGGCGCGCCAGGGGGCGAATTGAGATGAAACCGACATGGTGAACGTATGGCGGACGGTGGGGCTGATCGATTTTGGCAGCGGCGGCAGTCCGCCTGCGGCGGCGAGCAATTCTGACTTCGGCCAGCAAGTCGCGCCGGCAAGGCCGCCACCGCTGCGGCAAGCTCCGCGGCGCCGCAAGCATCCAGATTGCCGCCGGCAACCGATCCTGGCGTGGATGGCTTCAGCGGCAAGCGCGCGTACGACTATCGTGGCGAAACAGGTGGCATTTCGGACCGCGTCCGCCTGGGACCGACGCGATCCGTCAATTGCAGGCCTATTTGCTCGGACCAGTTGCACGGCTTCGGCTGCAACGTGGATGTGGATGATTTTCATGCGTACACGCCCGAGGGCAGCATCGCGATGAAAAACATCGTCGCGAAAATTCCCGGCACGGGCCCGAAATTATTTTGCTAGGCACGCACTACGATACGACACGCATCGACCCGAACGACCAGAAAATGAAGAATTTTGTCGGCGCAGACGATGCCGGATCTTCCACCGGCGTGATGCTGGAGATCGCCCGCGTGCTTTGCGGCAAGCCGCAACCGGCGACCGATCTGGATCGCCTTTTTCGATGGCGAAGAGGCATTCCAGCACTGGAGCGATACCGACGGACACATACGGCAGCCGCGAAATGGCGGCGAAGCTGGCGCTCTCGGGGCAGTTGGCCATGTGAAGGCTTTGGTGCTTGCGGATCTCGTCGGCAGCAAGGACTTGCGGCTCAGGCGCGAAGACAACTCAGTTGCTTCTGGTGCATGGTTGACTGAATCGATCTGGTCTGCCGCGCGCGAAGCTGGGGTACCAAAGCGTCTTTCTTTCGACGCACGCTGCGATTGAAGACGACCATCTGCCGTTTGTGGCCAGGAAGGTGCCTTCGGCGGACATCATCCGCTGCTGCAGCGATGAAATTCCGTACTGGCACACGCCGCAGGACGCCATGGACAAGATCAGCCCGCAGAGTCTGCAGATCGTCGGTGACGTGATTTTGACGAGCCTGCCGGAAATCGCGCGGCACATCCGCTAGCCACGCGCTTCATGAGGCCATTACAACAAATCATCGTGAAGGCGCCCGGAAAGCACTACCCCGTGGTGTGCGGAAAAGGCGCGCTCCGGCGGGTGGCCGGGATGATCGCACAGCTTGGGCCGACGACGGGGGTCTACGTGCTCTCCTCGCCGCGCGTTTGGCGGCATTGTGGAGGCACGTTGCAAGGGGCCCTGCCGCGAACCGACCGCCAGCAAGTGATCTTGTTTGACGACCGGGAAGCCGCCAAGAATTTGGAAACGTTTGAGCAAGTTGTGCCGGTCGCTGGTCCGCGCCGGAGCGGACCGGCGAGCGGTGATCGTGGCCGCAGGCGGAGGCGTGGTGGGTGATGTGGCCGGATTTGTCGCGGCGAGCTATTTGCGCGGCGTGCGGCTCGTGCACATCCCGACGACGCTGGTGGCGCAGGTGGACAGCGCCATCGGCGGCAAGACCGGCGTGAATCTGCCGGAAGGGAAGAATCTTGTTGGCGCGTTTTATCAGCCGGACCTCGTCGTGTGCGACTCGGAAATGCTGCGAACGCTGCCGGATCGCGAGTATCGCTCCGGGCTCTACGAGGTGATCAAGTACGGCGTGATCGGTGACGCGGAGTTGTTCCGCAGTTTGGAGCGCGATCTCGACCGGCTGCTCGATCGAGACTCCCGCGCCCTCAGCGAAGTGATTCCCCGGTGCATCCGGCAGAAGGCGCGAGTGACCACGGCAGACGAGCGCGAAGCCGGACGACGCGAAATCCTGAACTTCGGCCACACTTTCGGTCATGCGCTCGAGTCAGTGACTCGCTATCGCGTTTACCGGCACGGGGAAGCTGTTGGCTGGGGAATGATTGCGGCGTCCCTCGTGGCCATTGCAACGGAGCATCTGGCTTTGAAGCAGGCGGCGCGGATCATTCGTCTGGTGCAGCGCGTGGGACCGCTCCCAGACCTGCCGCCTGTTCCGGCTGCGCGTGTGATTGACGCGATGCGCTCGGATAAGAAAACGCGCGGAGGGCGGTTGCGATTCGTTTTGCCGCGGGGTATCGGCCGCGTGGAGTGGGGCGTCGAAATGTCCGAGCGATTGCTGGCTGCCACTTGGACGGAATTGTTGGCGGCAAACTCGACTGAGACTGGTGGCGTGCGGGGTTTGCGCCGGAGCTTGCGAAGATGAGCCCAGCGAGGCCCGCGCAAACGGCGGCATCCTCCACAACGGTGGGCGCGCGCCCGGAAGGCGGGGAAAGTGAGCGCGAGGCTGCGCGGCATGTGCGCGAGATGTTCAGCGGGATCGCGCCGCGCTATGACCTGCTAAACCACGTGCTGTCCATGTCGCTGGACCGTGTGTGGCGACGGCGCGTGGCGGAGCGCTTTCGCGACGTTTTGGAGCGGCCGGATGCGCGGTCGCTCGATTTGTGCTGTGGGACGGGTGATCTTACGCTGTCGCTTTTGCGCCGAAGTCGCGGCGAAATTTTTGGCAGCGACTTCGCGCATCCCATGCTGGTGCGCGCAGCGAAAAAATCGAACGCCGAACGATCACGTTCGCGGCAGGGCGGGAGGCTGGCGGGTTACATCGAAGCGGACGCGCTGACGCTGCCTTTCGCGGATGCGAGCTTTGACCTGGTGACGCTTGCGTTTGGCTTCCGCAATCTCTCGAACTACGACCGCGGCTTGCACGAGATTGCCCGGGTGCTGCGGCCCGGCGGACAAATCGGCATCCTCGAATTCGCCGAGCCGCGCGGCGCTTTCTTCGGTGCGCTATATCGCTTCTATTTTACGAAAATGTTGCCGCGCATTGGCGGAGCGATCTCGGGTGATGCGTCTGCGTATTCTTATTTACCGGACTCCGTGCTGAAGTTTCCTTCACCGGACGAACTGGCGAGGCGGATGGCCGCAGCGGGTTTCGCTGAGGCGCGGTACGAGCTTTGGACCGGTGGCATTGTGGCGCTGCACCGCGGGGCCAAGGAGAACAGCGCCTCCGATTAGCTGCTTATAATGCGCAAGAAGTTAGGTGAAGCAGACGCACTCCTAGGATCCCCACCCATGCGCTGAGTCCTCCCGAAGCACACACGGTTCTATTGTTCGAGGCCTAAGGAGCGTATCTTGTTGAGCAGAGTTTTGTAGGAAACTCCCAGGCGTTCTGCGGCGCGGCTCTTGTTCCATTTGCAGTCGCGTAGCGCGGCGGTGATCTTGAAGCGCTCGACATAAGCGGTGGCGCGAGAGGTTACGTCGTCGAGCGATCCTTCCCAGGTGAAGCTTTCCTCGATCATTCCGTTGGGCATTTGGCCGGGCTTCGGACGCGGCGCCGGCAACTGCAGGGCTAACGAGTCTATCGTGTTGTCATCGGCAAGGATGGAGGCGCGCTCGATGGTGTTTTGCAGTTCGCGGACGTTGCCGGGCCATGCATATTCCTTTAGCCGAACGCGCGCCTCCGGCGTGAAATGTCAGACTCAGGCTTGCGGAATTCCTTGCGGAAGCGCTCCAGGAAATAATCGGCCAAGAGCAGCACGTCGTCACCGCGTTGCGAAAGCGATGGAATCTTAATGGGCACCGCGGAAATGCGGAAGTAGAGATCCTCGCGGAAGAGTTTGGCCTCGATGGCTGCCTGCAGGTCGCGGTTCGTGGCCGCGACGATGCGCACGTCCACATCCACGGCTTGCGTGCCGCCCACGCGCTCAAAGCATTTCTCTTCGAGCACACGCAGCAGCTTCGACTGGATCGGCAGAGGCAATTCGCCGATTTCGTCCAAGAAAAGCGTGCCGTGATGCGCCAGCTCCATCTTGCCGATCTTGCGCGAGCCCGCGCCGGTGTAAGCGCCGCGCTCGTGGCCGAAAAGCTCATTTTCGACTAGGCCCTCGGGAATCGCCGCGCAGTTCAGGCCACGAAGGGATGGTCGCGCCGCCGAGAAAGATGGTGCACGGCGCGCGCGAAAAGTTCTTTGCCGGTGCCGCTCGGCCCCAGCAAGAGCACGGTGGAATCAGTGGCGGCGACGCGCTGCACCTGCGTCGTGGCTTCCTGCATGCTGGGATGTTCGCCTACGATGCGCGGGAATCCATAGCGTATGGCGTATTCTTCGCGCAGCAGAATATTTTCCCGCAGCAACTCTTGTTGTCCGGCGGCTCGGCCGACGAGAAGTTCAAGTGATCGAGGTCCACCGGTTTCTGAATGAAATCGAAAGCGCCTTCCTTCATGGCGGTCACGGCTTCCTCGATGGAGCCGTAAGCCGTGATCAGAATGACCGGAATCGTAGGGTCGGCTTGTTTCGTTTCGCGAAGGATCTCGATGCCCGAGCGGCCTGGCAGCTTCAAATCGGTCAGCACCAGAAGATAGCGGCGCGCGCGAATGCGGTTCACGGCCGTCGAGCCGTCGGCGACATCTTCCACAGCGTAGCCCGAGCGCTCGAGCGCCTTGCGCAGCATGGCGCGCAGCTCGTTTTTATCTTCGACGAGGAGAATCGGTTCCATTGGGCTTACGTCATTTTTTAACATGCCGGCAGATGTTCACCGCTGTCCGGCTGATAGTGGTGTGCGTAGGTAAGCACGTATGAGATCGGAAGCGAAGCGACCCGTCCGATTTTCCTCGAGCTCCAAGCAAACCGCAGCTTTCCCGCCGTCCGCCGTGGCGGACTCCCCGAAACGAGGAATTTCGACGTTTCGTCAGCCTGCCGAACGTTTAACGGGCCCAAGCCGGATCACCACCGGCTCGGCGAAGTTCGTCCTCGAGGTCCGTAACCTGTTGCTTCAGGTCTTCCACTTCTTTCTGCTTCCTGGTGATCTTGTCGGTTTTCTGGTTGATGTCGTCACGGCTGTATTGTTGTTGCAGGGCCTGGTTCGGATCGGCATAGTATTGGCGCTGATCGAGATTCAGCTCGCGCTGCATTACGTCCAGCTCTTTTTCCGCCAGATCAAGCTTCTCGTGCAAGGCGCTAAATCGTTTGCGCCAGTACGCCTCGTCTTTTTTGACGTCCGTGGGCTGCGTGGCCGGCGCGGCCTTTGTGGAAGCGCTGCGTCCGCTTTCTTCTCATCTTTTGAGTCGCACCGCCGGGCGCTGCGCCGACCGACGAAGCAGCCCCCTTCAATCGCAGGGAGGTCGTCGTTCGTGTAGGTCTTCGCTACCGCGGGCTCGTTCTTCTTTTGCTGCCCGTGCCTTGCGGGCGGCATCGGCGACCGAATTGTCGGTGCTCTTTTGCGGACCCTGCGTTTGCGAGCTTTGGGCTTGCGTATTCTGCTGCGCCGATTGCGCGTGGCGTTTGCGTCGGCTGCTGGGCTCGTGGCTACGGGGTAGGCCGATGCGAGCGAAAAGCTCGCCGCGAGAATCACTGCGATACGGTGCTTCATAACTGGACCTTTCCGGAGCTGCTGATGCTGCTCCTATTCAAATTTGCGCCGAAGCGGAAACAGCCCGCTGCGCGACCGCCCGTTGTCCGGGCAGCCAAACGATAAATTCCGCGCCTCCCTCGGAGCAGGTTGCGCGCTTCGACGGTACCGCCGTGCTGCACGATAATTTTTTGCACGATAGCCAGGCCGAGTCCCGTGCCTTGGGCTTTCGTGGTGTAAAAGGGAACGAAGATCTTCGAGAGGTTCTCGGATGGAATTCCCGGCCCATTGTCGGAAATCGAAATGCGTTGCACGAAGGTCGAGCCGGACTGCTCGACGCTGCCGCGAATCGTGACGCGTCCACCGAAGGGCTGGCCGGCGGCGGCTTCGGCGGCGTTGCGAACAAGATTGAGCAGCGCTTGCCGCAGCAGGCCTTCGTCGCCGGAGATTTCCGTGAACTCGCCTTCCAGCGCGATCGACACACCGGGCTGCGATTCGCGCAACTCGTCTATCACGCGCGGCGCGAGCGATCCGAAGGAGACTTCTTCGTCCGCCAGGACTAGCGGCCGCGCAAATTTCAAGAATTCCGTGACCACGTGGGTGATCGCGCGGGTCTGGTCGAGGATGCGCTCGGCGTTGTCGCGGACATCGCTCGCGGCTGAGCTTCGCTGCGAATCATCTGCGCGTAACCGGAGATGGTCGCCAGCGCATTCTTGAATTCGTGCGCGATGCCGGCGGAAAGCTCGCCGAGCGCGGCGAGACTTTCCTTCACTTGAATCTTGTTTTTGCAGCGCGGCAAGTTCGGTCAGGTCGCTGAGCAGGCAAAGCGCGCCGGAGATGTCGCCCGGTCTTGTTGGTGATCGGAGAGATGGTCACGCCCAAGATGTCGCAGTTCGCTCGCCGGGTTGGTGTACTCGATTTCTTCGCGGCGGAAAGTTGCGCCGCGCTCGAGGCATTCCGCGATCATCTCGGTAAGCGGGGAACTCGGCCCCAGCACTTCCGTGTAGCGCCGGAAAGCCAGCGACCGCGCGCCCAGCGCGGCTTCGGCGGCTGGATTCGAACTGGCGACGAGCCCGGCGGCATTCACCACCAGCAGTCCGGCGGGCATGTTCCGTGTGACGGCCTCGCTCAGGCGCTCGGTCTGCTGCGCGCGTTCCTTTTCCAGCTGGTGAAGCTGCGCCAGTTCCTTTTCCTGCTCGCGGAGTTTTTGAATCACGGCCTGCATGGAAGCCGTCATGAACTCGTTGGGGTTGTCGTCGCGCGGGACGGAATTGGCCGGGCGGCTTTCGCGGCCGGCGCTGCGCCGGCGATGCAAACGGCGGCGCAGGACGGCCGCCGTAGCGTAAGCGGCCAGGATGAGCAGGGCGGCAAAGCCGACGCCGCTGGCGATCCAGAAGCTCCAAGACACCGGGTTGTTAGCTGAACCGAGCATTTTGAATCATGCTTCCTACCGCACCGAGAAAAGCGACTGGTACCAATTCGAAACCGGCGCGCCGAAGAACACCACGAGCAGCGCCCCGGCTCCAAGAAAAGCTCCGAAGGGGAGCTCGTAGTCGCGTCCCTTGCGGCATGGCGGCGATCACCACGATTCCGATCACGCTACCAAGCAGACGAGCCCAAGAGAACGGTGAGCAGAGTGCGCTTGACTCCGAGAAAAACGCCGACCATGCCCATCATTTTCACGTCGCCGAGGCCCATGCCGTCACGCCCGCGAAGACGAAAGTATCCCTCGCCAACAATCCACAGGAGGCCCGCCCCCACCACCGCGCCGAGGATCGCGTCCACAAAAGAGAGCACCGGGCCAGGCGGCGGGAACTCGAAAACTCGATTTGCGAGCCAAAGCGCGGAGCCATCGATCGGCCGCGTGAAAAAACTCAGCAGAAGCCCCAGGATCACGCCGGTAAGATTTACCGCGTCCGGCAAGATGCGCTCGCGAATATCCGTGGCCGTCAGCACGACAAGCGAGCGCTGAGAAAATCGCCCACTTGGCCGCGACAAGAGTCACGCCAAAGAAGCGGTAGCAAAGAAAGAAGAGCACGCCCGGTCAGAAGCTCGATCGCCGGATACATCGGGGAAATCTTGGCCTTGCAGTTACGGCATTTGCCGCCCAGGAGCAGCCAGCTCAGCACCGGAATGTTGTCGTAAAAGGCGATCGCCTTGTGGCAGCGCGGGCAACGCGAGCCCGGGCGCACGATGGACTCGCCCGCAGGAATCCGCAGGATGCAGACGTTCAAAAAACTGCCAATGATCAATCCGAACAGAAATGCGAGCGACGCCTGGCACAAAGCCAATGTGCCACAACGAAGCGCGGCGCTCAATGTGCCCTAAGTACAGTCGTGTCCGATACCTAACCGCGCTTGGTTTGACAGCCTTTCTCACCGGTCCCTATATTCGAAACGACACCAAATGGCCTGGCTTGAACAGAGAATCCGCCGCTACGAGCACGCCCGCTGGACCACCGACGACAATCGCCGCGTCTATCCCTTCGAATGGGGGCTCGAATATATCGGCGGCCGCGCCGACGAGCCTGATCCGCGAGGGTTCCTGACCGAGTGGGTGCCCGCGACCATTGCCGCGAGCGACCAATGGTTTGCCGCAACGCCAGCGACCGATTATCGCCTTGAACCTGCCGGCACCGCGAATGGCGCTCGGCCGCGAAGGCGATACTGACTTTCACCAGCGGCATGCTTCGCCGTGGGCGGCGAACAATCGCGTGGTCGCGCGATTCTTTCCCGCGAGTACAAATGGTCCTGCCGTGGTGTTACTTCCGAACTGGAATGCCAAATGGGATGGCCAACTGAGCCTTTGCCGCTGGCTGAACAAACTTGGCATCACCGTTCTGCGCATGAGCCTGCCGTATCATGACCGCCGCGCAATTCCTGGTCACGAGCGGGCCGATCATCTGGTCGGATCCAACATCGGTCTGACGCTGCAGGCGAATCGGCAGGCGGTAACGGATACGACGAAGGTGTCTCTATTGGCTGCCGAGCGTGGCTATTCGAAACTGGGGTCTGGTCGGTACGAGCATCGGTTCGGCGGTGGGAAGCATTACGCTGGCGCATGAGCCCCTGGCCAAGGCGGGCGGCTTCCTGCACGTCTCCACCTATTTCGGGGATGCCGTTCGCGAGGGGATGACGACGGCGCACGTGTGGGAAGCAATGCGCGCGCAGGGTTTCGCCGGACGAGCTGCGGAGCTATTGGTCGGTGGTCAGTCCGGTGCCGTACCTGCATAAGCTGAGCAACAGCGGGCGGCCTTTTTTCGTGGTGAGCGGGCGCTATGATCCAACGTTTTTAATGGAATATACCGACCGAATGTTCGCGATGCTGGACGAATTGAATGTGCCGCACGAGAGGCTGGTGCTTGCCATGCGGACACTATTCGCTCGAGTTAGCGCCATTCAGCTACATCGCGGGCTTTCGGCTGGGAACATATCTGTGGCAGCACTTGACGTGAAAAAGACGGGGCGCACCGGCAAATTATTACAGCGCTTTTGTAGCCTGCCCCGCCTTGTAGGGGCGGGGCCTTTGGCTGGCGGATGGCGCCACTACAAATTTTGCGGCTTGGGCGGATCAGGCTACTTCGCCTCGATCAATTGCGAAAATGCCCCTTCGGCGATGAGGTTTGCGACAGCTTCGATATCCCGCGCGAGCGAACGATCCGCGTCCACGCGCGGCGACACGCCCTGACCAATTCGTAGGCGCGATGCGCTTCGGCACCCGTACGCAACGGCGCAAGCAGATCAAGTCCCTGGCAGGCTGAAAGCAACTCGATGGCGAGCGCGCGACGCGCGTTATCCAGCATGGGCCTCAGGCGGCGAGCAGCGGCCATGCCCATCGAGACGTAGTCCTCCTGGTCGGCTGAAGTGGGAATCGAATCCACCGAATGAGGCGCCGATTGCGCTTTCAGCTCGCTCGCCAGCGCTGCCGCCGCGACCTGCAGAATCATGAAGCCGGAATTCAAACCAGGTTCGCGCGTCAGAAAAGCAGGCAGCAGGCTGGTGTGTGGGTTCGTCAGTTGGGCGACGCGGCGCTCGGAGATTCCCGCCAGTGTCGTCAGCGCGACCGCCATTTGATCCGCGGCCATCGCCAGCGGCTGCCCGTGGAAATTGCCGCCGCTGATGATTTCACCTTGCCCAGCATTCGCAAACACCAAAGGATTGTCCGTCGCACTGTTTAGCTCGATGGCGAGCACCGCCGCAATTTGCGCGAGGGAATCGCGCACGGCGCCGTGGACTTGCGGCGTGCAACGTAGGCTATACGCGTCCTGGACGCGCGGGTCGCGCTCAGCAGAGCGGTGCGATTCGCGGATTTCGCTGCCGCGATTGAGTCGCTCAAGATTGCGCGCCGCCCGGATTGCTCCCGGATGAGGGCGCACCGAGGCAACGCGACGGTCGAACGCCGCAGGGCTGCCGCGAAGCGCATCGAGGGAAAGCGCCGCGGCCACATCGGCCGTATCGGCGAGAATTTGGGCCTGGCGCAGCGCGAGCGCAAGCAGCGCCAGCATGCCCTGCGTGCCGTTGAGCAGCGAGAGGCCGTCCTTCGCCTCGAGCGTAACGGGCGCGATCCCGGCGCGGCGCATGGCGTCGCCGCCTGGTAAAAGCGTACCCTGGTAGACGGCTTCGCCTTCGCCGATCACTACCAGCGCAAGATGCGCCAAGGGAGCCAGGTCGCCTGAAGCGCCCACCGATCCCTGGCAGGGAATCAAGGGGTGCACGCGGCGATTCAGCATCTCGCAGAGCGTCTCGACGATGACCGGCCTCACGCCAGAGAATCCCTTCGCCAGAGCGTTCGCTCGCAGCACCATCACAGCGCGCGTCTCAAAGTCGTCGAGCGGAATACCCACCCCACATGCGTGGCTGCGCACCAGGTTCAATTGCAATTGGCGAATCTGGTCCGCGGAGATGCGTACTTCCGCGAGTTCGCCAAAACCGGTATTCACGCCATAGGCCGTCACGTTTTCCGCGACGATTCGCTCAACCACCGCGCGCGAGGCTTGCATCTGCGCCCGCGCCCCGTCCGCAATACCAACGCTCGCGCCGCCGAGAGCGCCGTCGTAAAGCTGCTCGAATGTCAGTTGATTGCCGTCCAGGAGTACGGTTTCTCTTTTGGCCATGGTTTAGGACGCTGCAGGAGTCGCGGCCGCTTCGGGAATGCCAAACAGCGCGCGGTAGCGCGCGGGCAGACTCCTCGTTCGTCCCTGTTTATCGCAGATAACGTGGACGGTTTGGCCGGTGGCGAGAAGCTCGGAGGTGGCCTCGTTCACGACCTCGTACGCGATGCGGAGGATGCGCGGCTTTGCTTCGGTTACACGCGTGCGAATGCGCAACACGTCGTCATAACGCGCCGGCCGTAGATAGCGGCAACTCGATTCGGCCACCACGATGTAGCAATCGTCGCGCGATTCCATTTCCTTGTAGTTGATGCCTGTCGCGCGCAGCATCTCGGTGCGCCCCAGTTCGAACCAGACGTAATAGTTGGCATGATAAACGACGCCCATCTGGTCCGTCTCGGCGTAGCGGACGCGCACGGTCGTTTCGTGGAAGTCGGGCATCGGAGTCAGCGCGCCTCAGATTGACGCACAGCGCGTGGCGAGTTTAGCAGAGGCGTGTCGCGCGCGTCACGCGGCCGCGAAGGGCTACCGCGGAGATGGATCAACGGCCGGACCAGACAGGGCGGCGCTTCTCAAGAAACGACGCAAGGCCCTCGCGAAAATCGGCGGTCGCACGGATCCTCACGTTTTCGGCGATGGCGCGTTCGAGGTCGCGATCTACTTGTTCGGCAGCGGAATCGCGCAGCAATTGCTTGGTGCGGGTAATGCCCGTCGGGCTATGCTCAATGAGAGTGGCAGCGAGCTCGTGCGCGCGGGCCATCAGGTGCGCCGGCATCACCACTTCATTCACCAGACCCAGTTGGTGCGCTTCCTGAGCGTCTATGATGCGCCCGCTCAGCAGCAAATCCCGGGCCCGCTTTTCGCCGATCTGCCGGATCAAGAAGACCGACACGAGCGCCGGGATGAAGCCGATGCGCACCTCGGTGTAGCCGAACTTCGCTTCCGGCACGGCCAGCGTGAAATCGCACAGCGTGGCAATGCCGGTGCCACCCGCGACCGTCGGACCGTTGACCGCCGCAATCAGCGGCTTTGGAAATGCCCAGATGGTGCGGAAGATTCGCGCCATTCGGCGAGAATCTTCCAGATTCTGCGCTTGCGATTGGCCGGCCAGCGCTTGTAGCGCTTCAAGGTCCATCCCCGAGCAGAATGCCTTGCCTGCACCGGTGACGATGCCAACGAGCGCCGAGCCCGATTCGATTTCGCCGAGCGCGGCGAGCAGATCCTCGATCATTTGCGTTGAGATGGCGTTGCGCTTCTCGGGGCGATTCAGCGTAATGGTTGCAACCGCGCCTTCTTGCGCAAGCGTCACGGTTTGGTAGCTCATAGGCTGGAACTCACTGAACAGCATTCTCCGCGTACGCGTATTCGCGGCGCAGTTTGTTGGTCATTTCGAGCAAGGAACCAAGCGCATCGAACGAAATTCCCGTGGGAATGCCGCGCGCCTCGAGCGTTTCCACAACGATTTCGGTAGGGATGTTCCCGACGAGATCATCGCCGGCAAAAGGGCAACCGCCCAGGCCGGTGAGCGCGCCATCAAAGCGGCGGCAGCCCGCCTCGTAGGCCGCAAGCACTTTCTCGGCCGCACCTTCCCGGCGGCTGTGCAGATGCACGCCCATTTCAATTCCCGCGACGTAATCCTTAGCGAGCCGGTAGAGCGAGCCCACTTGCTCGGGCGTCGCCGTTCCCACCGTATCCGCAAGAGATACGCTGCGCACACCGGTGTCTTTCAGCCAGATGAGCGTGTCTTCGAGAATTTCAGGTCCCCACGGTTCATCGTACGGATTCCCGAAAGCCATCGAAATGTAGACGACGAGCCCTCGGGATTCAGCCTTGGTTCGCTTGCGGAGCGTTTCGACCAGCGAACGCGATTCAGCGCGCGTCATGTTCGCATTGGCGCGGCGGAAATAGGCGGATATCGAGTAAGGATAGCCGAGAGTCTGAACGCCGGGCGTCGCCAGCGCTCGTTCCACGCCTTGCTCGTTGACGACGATGCCGATGATTTCGGGCGCGCCTTCTCGCGTGACGCTCTCGCCGAGTTCGCGCATCACCTTTTCGCTATCCGCCATTTGCTTCACATGCTTCGGCGAAACAAAGCTCACGGCGTCAATGTGGCGGAAGCCGGCACGAATCAGCGCCGCGATATAGGCAGCCTTTTCATCCGCCGGGATGATCTTTGGCAGACCCTGCCAGGCGTCGCGCGGGCATTCGACGATCTTTACTGGCTCACTCATTCCGATTGTCCTTGGGGCGTGTGGGACACATCACGTTTGCAGCACGCCGGTCTTGAATTCGCGGACCTCGGGATTGAGCGCAGCCGATTCGAGCGCCCAAATGATCGCGTCCCGTGTCTGCGCCGGATCAATGATCGCGTCCACCCATAGACGCGCGGCTGCGTACCGCGGATCGGTCTGATGCTCGTAAGTTTTTTGAATTGATTCGCGCAGTTCTTTCTTATCCTCGGCCGAGAGCTTTTTGCCTTCGCGCTCGAGCTGTTTGATTTTGATCTCAACCAGCGTGCTGGCAGCCGAATCACCGCTCATCACCGCATAGCGCGCGGTGGGCCAAGCAAAGATAAAGCGTGGGTCGTAAGCTTTGCCGCACATGGCATAGTGGCCCGCACCAAAGCTGCCGCCGCAAATCACGGTGATCTTCGGCACCACGCTATTCGCCACCGCATTGACCATCTTCGCGCCGGCGCGGATGATTCCGCCCCATTCAGCTTCCTTGCCCACCATGAAACCATTCACATCATGCAGAAAGAGGAGCGGCACGAGATTCTGATTGCAGTCTAGAATGAAGCGCGCCGCTTTTTCGGCGGATTCCGCATAAATCACGCCGCCAAATTCCATGCGCTGCTCGCCGCTCTGGGGCGACGTCATGCGCGCGTGCTTTTTCTGATTGGCCACAATGCCGACGGCCCAGCCGCCGATGCGCGCATATCCGCAGAGCACGGTCTGGCCATATTCGGCGCGATATTCATCCCAGCGGCTTGCATCCACGATGCGCGAGATGACTTCGCGCATGTCATATTGCTTGCCGGGGTCGGACGAAAAGACGCCGTAGATGTCTTCGGCAGGATAACTCGGGGCCTCCGGCGCCTTCTGATCGAACGGCGCGCCCGGTTTGTGTCCCATCTTGTCCACGAGTCCGCGGATGCGGGCCAGGCAGGACTCTTCGTCCGGCTCGCGAAAATCCACCGTGCCGCTGATCTGCGCGTGCATCTTCGCTCCGCCAAGCTCCTCTGCGGAGACTTTTTGCCCAATGGCGGCTTGCACCAGCGCGGGGCCGGCGAGAAACAGCCCCGAGCCCTCCGTCATCAGGACGTGATCGCACATCACCGGCAAGTAGGCGCCGCCCGCGACGCACATTCCCATGATCGCGGTGATCTGCGCGATGCCCATCGCGCTCATCACGGCGTTGTTGCGAAACACGCGGCCGAAATCATCGGTGTCCGGGAAGACGTCTTCCTGCAGCGGCAGGAACACGCCCGCCGAATCCACGAGATAAAGTCGTTGGAATGTGATTGTCTATTGCGATGTTCTGCGCGCGGATCACCTTCTTCGCCGTCATTGGAAAGAACGCGCCCGCTTTCACCGTCGCGTCATTGGCGATAATCATGACGAGCCGGCCCGCGACGCGTGCGAGTCCCGTGACCACGCCCGCAGCGGGCGCGCCGCCCCACTCCTCGTACATTTCGTGGGCGGCGTAGATCCCCAGTTCGAAGAAAGCGCTCCGCGGATCAATCAACTTGGCGATACGCTCGCGCGCCGTCAGGCGGCCCTTCTTGTGTTGCGCTTCAATCGCCTTCGCTCCGCCGCCTTCGCGAATCACCTCTTCTTGGTTCTTGAATTCGGAAAGCAGGTCCACCATAGAACGCATATTCTTGGTGAAGTCCGCGGACTCGCGGTTCAGACGGCTTTCCAGGGCAGGGCTCGACAACGCAACAACCTCGCTTTGCTTCAATCGGATTTGCGACAAATCAGTATACGTCGGAGGCGCGCCCGGACGCGAGTGCGCACGCGCCACACCGGTCAGGGCTGGTCTTGCAGGTACCGTGCGATCCAGGAGAGAGCTTCTTCGTCCAAACGCTCTGCCGGAACGACTCGTGAGACCAGCCCCGAGGCATAGGCCTCTGCCGCAGTGAGCGCGCGGCCCGTCACCATCAGCTCAACAGCCAGGCTGCGCCCGCGTGGTCCGAGGGCGCGAGGAAGGCGCTGCGTGCCGCCCCAGCCGGTAATGATTCCCAGCGCGGCGCCGCGATAGGCGAAAACGGCATTGGCAGCCACAACGCGTGCATGGCAAACCAGCGCCAGATCGAAGCCGCCGCCCATGCAATAGCCGCGAATTGCGGCGATCACAGGCTTGCGGCTCGATTCAATCGCTCGCAGTACAGCTTGGCCCAGTGCGGAGAATCGCGCCGCTTCAACGGCATCAAGCGCGGCGACTTCCGCAAGCTCAGCACCCGCGGCGAAGCACTTGGCCGCGCCGCTGATGATCGCACCTCGCAGCAACCGGTCAGATTCGAAGACCTGAATCGCCTGAAGGAGTTCGAGCAGGAGAGCGCGATGCAGACGCGGAAAGCCACTGGAATCGAGCAGCTCGATACGCAAGACAGAATCGCGCGTCGAGGCGTGCAGGGAAGAGGAGTGCACGCGGGACATTCCGCTTCAGCTGCGGTGCCCGGCGTGCTCGCGTACAAACGAAACGATATTCTGCGTAGAGGTCCCCGGGAGGAATATCTCAGCGACTCCGGCTTTCTTCAGGCCGGGAATATCCGCTTCGGGGATGATGCCGCCGACCAACACCACAACGTCGTCCATCCCCTTCTTGTGAAGCAGGTCCATCAATTGCGGACACAGCGTATTGTGCGCGCCGCTCAGGATCGAGAGCCCGATGACGTCGACATCTTCCTGTACGGCGGCTGACGCGATCATCTCCGGCGTTTGCCGGAGGCCCGTGTAGATCACTTCCATGCCCGCGTCCCGCAATGCGCGCGCGATAATTTTCGCCCCGCGGTCGTGTCCGTCGAGGCCAGGCTTGGCAATCAGCACTCGAATCTTCTTTTCAACCATGCGATAGAAGAATACTCGAATCCCTGAAGTGTGGGTAGCGCAAGCCTATGTGATGGCGACCTCTTCGTAAGTGCCAAAGACCTCCCGCAGTGCATCGCAGATCTCGCCGAGCGTGGCGTAGGCTTTCACTGCTTCGTAAATGTAGGGCATCATGTTTTCGGAGCCAGCGGCGGCTTTGCGCAGCGCGGACAGCCGGCGCTCGACTTCCTCCGCGGAACGTTCGGCGCGCAGCTTCCTGAGCCTCACGGCCTGGCGCTCGCCCACGGTCTCGTCAATGTGCAGAGTGTCGAGCGGCTTTTCTTTCGTGACGTATTCGTTTACGCCCACGATGATCTTTTCCTTACGATCCACCGCGAGCTGGTATTTATACGACGCCTCGGCGATTTCGCGCTGCGGGTAGGAACGCTCGATGGCCGCGACCATGCCGCCCAACGCGTCGATCTTCTCGATGTAATCCCACGCGCCGCGCTCGACTTCATTCGTCAGAGTCTCAACGAAGTAGGAGCCTCCGAGCGGGTCCACGGTATTCGTGACGCCGCTTTCGTGCGCGATCACCTGCTGCGTGCGCAGCGCAACCGTCGCCGCGAACTCCGTCGGCAGTGCCCAGGCCTCATCGAGCGAGTTAGTGTGCAGCGATTGCGTACCGCCCAACACCGCGGCCAGCGCCTGCACCGCTGTCCGCACCACGTTGTTATAAGGCTGCTGCGCGGTCAGCGAACACCCAGCCGTCTGCGTATGGAAGCGCAGCGCCCAGGTGCGCGGACTCTTCGCGCCGAACCGCTCGCGCATGGCCTTCTGCCAGATGCGCCGGGCGGCGCGGTACTTGGCGATCTCCTCAAAGAAATCGTTGTGCGCGTTGAAGAAAAACGAGAGCCGCGGAACAAATTCATCCACACCCAGACCGCGGCGAACGCCCCAATCCACATACTCGATGCCGTCGCGCAGCGTGAAAGCGAGTTCCTGAATCGCAGTCGAGCCCGCTTCGCGAATGTGGTAGCCGCTGATCGAGATGGTGTTGAACTTCGGCGTGTGCTTGGTGCCGAATTCGAACGTGTCAATCACCAGCCGCATGGAGGGCTCGGGCGGATAAATGTATTCCTTCTGCGCGATGTATTCCTTCAGGATGTCATTTTGCAGCGTGCCGGAGATTTGCTTCCAATCCGCGCCCTGCTTTTCCGCGACCGCCAAATACATGGCCCAGATCACGGCCGCGGGAGAATTGATCGTCATGGAGGTCGTGACGTCCGCCATCGGAATCTGGTCGAAGAGAACTTCCATGTCGGCCAGGGAACTGATGGCGACACCGCACTTGCCGACCTCGCCTTCGGCGAGCGGATGATCGGAGTCGTAGCCCATCAAGGTGGGCAGGTCAAAGGCGACCGAAAGACCGGTCTGTCCCTGGCTCAGGAGATAGCGAAAGCGTTGATTTGTGTCTTCCGCAGTGCCGAAGCCCGCGAACTGGCGCATGGTCCACAGGCGACCGCGGTGCATCGTCGGGTGAATGCCGCGCGTGTAGGGCAGGCTGGCCCGGGTAACCAAGATCGCGTTCCGGGTCCCAATTGGGAAGATCGGCTTCGGTATAAAGCCGCCGGATCGGAAAGCCGGAAGTGGTGGTGAATTCGGCTGCGCGTTCCGGGGACTTTTCGAGGACTGGCTTTAGCGTACTTTTCTTCCCAGCTACGCTCGGCTTTGGAAGGAGTTCTTTCTTCCTGGGCTTTGTCGGCAACAGGTGAACCGGACAGCGTTTTCTCGTTCATTGGACCAGCTCCCGGCGCCGCTATCTGCGCCCAAAACGTCCCCGTTGCCGAAACCCCGTTGCATTGCAGTTTACGGCAAGCAAAAGAGGGCGGCAAGTAAGCGATTGCTCACTAGGGCCAGAAACAAACCGGCCCGGGGCAATCGCCACCGGGCCGCAAAGCACTCGATTTGCGAAGTGATCCTAGTTGTGGTTCTGCTGACGGGTGTCGCACTTGCATTGACGCCGCCAGGCACCGAAGAAGTTGGCTTGGCCGGCGGAATTTGATTCGGTCGCGGCAGGCCATAGAGTTCACCGCTGGCCGTCGTGCCCGGAATTTTCGTGTCCGAACCGTTGGTGATGTTCTTCGCGCTGATCACGTCCACGTTGTTCACCGCGAAAGTGCGGGCCATGGCGGCATCAAAATTGACCTTGGCCTCCACAAGGTTTACTTCGTCGCGCACTTCGGTGCCGGCCGCGGCGGCGAGCAGTTCTCCTGTTGCAGAACGACGTTCAGCGCGAGGAAGTTCCGAATTGGAGTTTCTTTTCTTCGGCAGCCTCCGACTGTTGGGCTAGGTCATACGCTGCTTGTGCGGCAGTCAGGGATGCCCGCGCCTGTTCGAGAGTGATCTGGGCAGTGCGGATGCCGATGATAATGGTGTTTTGCGTCTGCTGCAGCCTGGTCGAGGTCCTGGCGCTGCGTGAGAACCGCCTGTGCAGCATCCGCCTGCGCCGCCCGGTTGCGGATCGGAAGCGTAAAGTTGAGCTGGGCGCCATACGTCGGGAACTGGTTCGTAACCAAGGCGTCCAACGCATTGGTCAGACCCCGTCGAACGTCGTTGTCGGAGCCAGGCTCACCGGCACCGATATGTAACTGCCCCGTGGGAACTCCATTAGCACCGACGATCGGCTCCGCGAGGTCAGCGACGTAGGTGTTCGGCACAACCGCGCCGGGCACGCTGAGATTGCCCGCCAAGCCGCGTCCAGCTCACTTGCGCCGAAACGCTCAGCAGAGGCAAGAGCTCATTGTTCGCGCCGTGAATGTTGATCTGGTCGCTCTTCAAGCCGATGAGAAATTCCTGATAGTCGGGACGATTGGCGAGCGCTTCCTTGGCAAGTTGGTCGAGAGGCGCGCTTTCGGTCTGCCTCGGGTATGAAGGTGTTATCGGTCGGAACAATCTCAACGCCGAGAAGATTGGGAGCGATGGGGTTCTTGGTGATCACGCTCAGCAATGTCGCTTCGTCCTGCAGAAGGACGGTTTGGGCCTGAATGAGCTGGGTGTTCGCGCTGGCCGCGTTGGCATTCGGCATTGGTCACATCAAGCGGGGCCATCGTGCCGATTTCCACCTGCTTCTTGTTGTCGCGCAGAAGCCGCTGGGCGTACGTGACAGTAGACTGCGCGACGTCCACGTCACGCCGTGCATAAACAACCTCCCAATAGTCGTTTTCTACTGTGGTGACGTCAGTGAGCACGGAAAACTTAAACGCATAATCCGAAACCACTTTGCTGTTCTTCGCGATCAGGATGAAGCGATCATTTACTTCGCGGCCGAACCCACGCAAAAGATATTGGGTCACGCCGATACCCAAGGTGGACTGCACGTAAGGATTAAATGCCGAGCGGTGGGCTTTGCGGAAAGCTTCGTGTTGTCTTGGTAAACTTGAAACGAGGTTCCGGTGTCGAATCCTTGCGCATACGTGTTATTGATCTGCGCCTGATGCGCTGCGAGCGCGAGAAGACCCGTCCCCGTAACCCCTGTGCCGGTACCGCTCAAGAGTGGGTTCGCGATGGGCGTGAGTCGAGTTCGTGATGCTCGCGCTTAGGGTATAGGTCGGGTCATAGCTGAAGTTCGGTCCAAGTGGGTTGGCCGAGCCGGCGCGGTCCCGCATGATCGCGGTCTCGGCAATCCAGGGGTTATACCGCTGCACGGCGATGTCCATGTTGTTTTCCAGCGCCAGCGCAATCGCATCTTGCACGCTAATATAGAGCTTGCCGTCTTTAATCAGTTGGTCGAGCTTCGGCGTATTCGAAAGGTTCGGCATCGGCACGTGCATCGGCGTGTAGGGGTCCCAAATATTCGGGAACCAGCGTTTGCCGAACTCGTAGTCATGCTCGCCAGGAACCTTGTCGCTCACGGACTTCGGCGGGCGGCGGTGGCGGAGGGCCCGGCGCAGGAGTTTGCGCCGGAGTGGGATTCTGGCCCGCCGTGGCCTGGCCCTGGGACGTGGATGCCTGGCCGGCTTGGCCTGACTGGGCGGCTTGGCCGTAGACCGGCGCCACAGGCCCAAAAGTGACTGCACACGCCAAAATCAGCGCCCCCGACATACGCATATACCTAACCATTCGCTTTTCCTTTCCTGCAATGGGATTGCGAGAGAGCAAACGCAGTGAACTCAACTTATTTAAACGTCCGAAACACCCGGTTTGTTTCATGTATTTACGGCTGCGCGGAAATCCCGCGGAGATTCGTGCGATAGACTACAAGTGGTCTCCGCCCACGGCGCTTTGATCGACGCGACTCCGCAGCAGTCTAGCAGGGGTTTTGCTTTCTTGACAACGAATCCTCTGCGCCGATAGGCTTGCGGTACGAACGGAGCCGCCATGCGACCCGAAAACGTGCTGCAGTTGCTGGAGTCGGTAGGTGCCATCCGCCAGGGCCATTTCGAGCTCTCGTCGGGGCTGCACAGCGACACCTATGTGCAGTGCGCGCTGGTGCTGCAATATCCGGGCTATGCCGAGCAGCTCGGTGCGGCGCTGGCCGCGGAATTCACCGGGTTGGTGATCGAAGCGGTGGTTTCGCCCGCGCTGGGCGGCGTGATCCTCGGCCACGAAGTGGCGCGCGCGTTGGGCAAGAGCGGGCAGGGCCGCGGCGTTCCGGCGCTCTTTGTGGAGCGAGACTCGTCCGGCACAATGTGCTTGCGGCGCGGATTTTCGATTGAACCGGGACAGCGCGTGCTCGTGGTCGAAGACGTCTGGACCACCGGCGGATCAACCTTCGAAGCGATTCGAGTGGTGGAGGAAGCGGGCGGCCTGGTGGTTGGTGCAGGCGCTTTGATTGACCGCAGCGGCGCCACCATCGAGTTTCCGGTGACTGCGGAGGCGCTTGTGCAACTCGCATATCAGTCACTACGAGCCGGCGATCTGCCCGCTCTGCCGCGCGGGCGGGGCCGCCGTCAAGCCGGGGAGCCGTTTTGTCCGCGTCGCGCGCTGACCGCGCGCATTCACGCAAGCCTGGGCACGCCTCCGTGCCATAATCCTGCCTGAGCAATGCACAACATCAAGCTCACAGTGTCCTATGACGGCTCGGAATTTCACGGATGGCAGATTCAGCCCGCCGAGCCAACGATCCAAGGCACTCTCGTACAGGTAGCCGAAAAGCTCACGCAGGAGCGCATCGTCTTTTTCGGCGCGGGACGTACGGATGCGGGCGTGCACGCGCTGGGACAGGTCGCTAACTTTCGCACGCACTCTGAGCTGACCCCGCAGGATTTTCATCGGGCCTTTAATGCGCTTCTGCCGCCGGCAATTCGCGTCATCTCTGCCGAGGAAGTCGGCCCGGATTTCCACGCGCGTTTTCAGGCGATTGGAAAAACCTACCAATACCGCATCTACCGCGGCCGTGTGCTTCCGCCCTTCGAGCGGCAATACGTCTTGCACGATCCCTACCCACTCGATGTGTCCGCGATGGCGCAGGCCGCGAAGCTGTTTGAGGGCGAGCACGACTTCTCGTCGTTTGCCGCCTCGGCGGGAACCGAACAGGGCGACCGCGATCGCTCTCCCGTAAAAGAAATCTTGAGCTCGCGGATCTTTACCCGCCGCATGGGCGCATTCCACGGTGAGGGATTCATTGCACCAAGCTCCGCGGATTGTTTCGGCGCCGAAGCTGCCGGCAGCGCGGATGCAGCGCGAGTGCTTGCGCTCCGGATGAACTGGTTTACGTTGTCCGCGGCAAATCGTTCCTGCGCTATATGGTGCGCAAGATCGTTGGCACTTTGCTCGACGTCGGGCGCGGCAAACTGATGCCGGAAGATATCCCGCGCCTCTTCGAATTGCGCGACCGTTCGAAATCGGGTCCGACGGTGCCGCCGCAGGGGCTTTATCTCGTCGCGGTCGAGTATCCGGAGGTGCCGTGGAAATGGTGAAGCGCGACAGGGGCGACTAAGATTGCGTGTTATGGCCGAAGCGGCAGCTCTCCAAACTCCCGTCGAATCGGTGAACCCCGCCACCGGGGACGTCTTTGCACGCTTTGACGCCACGCCGTTGGCGGCGCTTACTGGAGTAATGGCGCGCGCGCGGGATGCGCAGATTTCCTGGGCGGCAATTTCTCTCGCCCGGCGTTGCGAGGCGATTCAAAGCTTGCGCGACGTCATTTTCGGGCGTCGCAACGAAATCGCCGAACTGGTCACGCGCGAGTCCGGCAAACCGCTCGCCGAGGCGCTCTTTTCCGATGTGTTCATTTGCCTCGATACCGCGGACTACCTCAGCAAGCAGGCGGAAGCGTTTCTTCGCCCATCACGCGTGCCGCACCACAGCTTTGCGGCCAAGGCAAAGCGCGGCTGGCTCGAATACGAGCCGTACGGCCTGATCGGAATCATTTCGCCGTGGAATTACCCTCTGGCGATCCCGCTCGGCGAAGCGATTGCCGCGGTTGTGGCTGGCAACGCAGTTGTCCTCAAGTCCTCTGAGTTGACGCCATCCTGTGGAAATCTGATCGGTGAGTTGTTTCGCGAATCGGGATTCCCAGAAGGGCTCGTGCAGGTCGTCCAGGGACGCGGTGAATTGGGCGCTGCGCTGATCGAGGCGCGTCCAGACAAAATGGTCTTCACCGGAAGTGTCGCGACGGGGATTTCCATCGCGAGCGCTTGCGCGAAACATTTGATTCCTTCGGTGCTGGAACTGGGCGGCAAGGACGCGATGATCGTCTTGGAAGACGCTGATCTCGAAGCCGCTTCGAGCGCGGCCGTGTGGGGCAGTTTCACGAATTGTGGACAAGCCTGCGTATCCATAGAACGCATCTACGCGGCGCGCAGCGTGGCGGAGAAATTTATCGAGCGTTGCGTCAGCAAAGACGAAGCAGTTGCGGATTGGTCCTGGCCTTGATCCGGATACCGAAATCGGACCGATGATCAGACCGGCGCAAGCGACACGCGTGCAGGAGCAGCTGCGTGACGCTGTGCACCGCGGAGCCCAGATCCTTTGCGGTGGGCGCCCGCTGCCAGAATTGGGACCGTGCTTCCTTGAGCCTACGGTGATCGCTGGCGTGGATCATTCGATGGAGCTCATGCGCGGGGAAACCTTCGGCCCGGTGTTGGCGATACAAGCGGTAGATTCCGCCAGCCAGGCAATCGCCTTGGCCAACGATTCGCGCTTTGGACTCGCGGCGAGTGTCTGGACCTCCGACAGCAGGCGTGGCCATCAGGTCGCCCGTCAACTTCACGCCGGGTCGGTAATGGTGAATGATGTGGCCAGCTACTTCGCCATTGCGGAAGCACCCCATGGAGGGCGAGGGGCGAGTGGTTGGGGCCGCACGCATTCGCGGATTGGTCTCGCGGAATTGGTTCAAGTAAAATATATTGACGTTGACCGTTTGCCGCGCTCGCCAAAGCCCTGGTGGTTCGGGTACGATGCTGCGCTCAACCGCGCTGCCGGCCGGTTTCTCGAGTTTTCGTTTGCGCCGAGATGGCTGAGCAGGTGTGCGCAGCGCCCGCGGCGCGGCCCGCACGGTGTTTCGCGGCCATCGGGTTTAGGATTTGCGTGTGCAGTGACGCGAGATCGAGCGTGACAAGGAGCTGATTCGAATGTCTGAGACGGGTCCTGCAGCGCCATCCCGCCTGCCGTCGCGGAACCGGCCAGCCGAAAATCAAAGTGCGCAAGCCGCGCCAGCGCGCCTGCGACGAGAAGGACGACAAAGGCAAGCTTTGCTGCGGCCACCTGAAGCGCTGGTACGATTTCCCAAAGGAAATCGAAGCGCTCGTCGGCGGACCAAGGCGGAAATCTACCGCTGCGAATTCTGTAAGACGATTTACACGCCGAATTTGGGCGAGATGCCGCACAGCTACACCTTGCGCGTATTAATTCGCTTCTTCGAGGAGCTCTGAACAGAGCATCGCATCCCGGCAACACACCAACTCCGCGAAGAACTGATCTTCGATTGGAACCTTGAAGGGCCGCTCCAATTTCCTCGCGGGCGAAAGGTGATGTTGAACGACGAAACGCTGCGCGACGGCTTGCAGAATCCCTCCGTCTTTGATCCGCCCATCGACGAAAAAATCCGCATCCTGCACCTGATGGAAGCGCTCGGCATCGACACCGTGAACATCGGCTTCCGGGCGCCGGGCCGCGCGCGTTGCGGACGTGGAAGCGCTGGCGCGGGAAATCGTCAATCGCGAAGATGAAGATTCGCCCAAACTGCGCCGCGCGTACGCACGAGAACGACATTCGCCCGATTGCGGAGATTTCCCAGAGGGTGGGCTTGCAGATCGCCGCGGCGACGTTCCTTGGGCAGCAGCCCGATCCGGCGCCTGGTGGAAGATTGGACCGTGGATCACCTGCGGCGACCACCGAGAAAGCGGTGAAGTTCGCGGTCGCGCAAGGGTTGCCGGTGATGTACGTCACCGAAGACACGATCCGCACCGACCCGGACACCGTCAAAAAGCTTTACACAACGGCCATCGAATGCGGCGCGCGCGCGGTGGTGCTGTGCGACACGGTCGGCCACGCGACTCCCATGGGCGCCTATGCGCTGGTCAAATTTGTCCGACGAGACAGATCGTCGAGCCCTCGGGCGAAAAGATTCGCATCGATTGGCACGGCCATTGCGATCGCGGCTTGGCCGTCGCGAATTCGTTTGCGGCGATCCTCGCCGGGGCCGAACCAGGTGCACGCCGCCGCGAACTCGCTGGGCGAGCGCGTCGGCAACACGCCGATGGAGCTGATGCTTGTCAACTTGCGACTGCTGGGCTTGATTGATCGCGATCTGTCGCGCCTCAAGGAATATTGCGACACCGTGGCGCGGGCCACGCACACGGAGATTCCGCCGAATTATCCCGTGGTCGGCCGCGACGCATTTCCGCACCGCGACCGGTGTTCACGCCGCCGCGATCGTCAAGGCCTTTCGCAAAGCGGACGCCATGCTTGCGAATTCGGTCTATAGCGGCGTGCCGTCGCATCTCTTCGGACTCGAGCAGGTGATCGAGATTGGTCCGTTAAGCGGCAAATCAAACGTATTCTTTTGGCTCGAGCGGCGTGGCATGTCGGCCCTGATGGCACCGTAAACCGGATTCTGGACGCGGCCAAACGGTCGAGCCGCGTGATGACGGACGAAGAGATTCTGACCCTCTGCCGCGAGCAAGCCCGTCAAAACTGACGTCCCCAGGCTTGCTTCGCTGTTGATGCCCATGTAAGTTGGCGAAGAGCGTCCGGGCGGCGCGAAATTCGCGCGGATATGCGGCTTTCCTTGCCGCACGAGGCCTTTTGCCCGGCCGAATGCGTACGATGCCAAAGAGCCCTCCTCCGACTTCGCCCTGCAAAGCCGTGCCTCCGGCCTGCCGAGATCGTGCGCGATCCGCGCGTTGCGCGCGCGTTGAATGGTTGGCGCGGAACGTGTCCTGGGTCACGGAGGAGCAGATACGCATCACGGAGATTCCGGCGCCGCCGTTCGGTGAAGCTCAACGCGCGGCCCATGTGAGCAAGCTCCTCGCGTGCGCGGGTCTGCAAGTGCGATCAGACGATCTCGGCAACAAGATCGGCGAATGGCCGGGCGACAAATCGCGAAGTGGTGCTGCTCATGGCTCACTTGGACACCGTTTTTCCCGCCGGCACGGAAGTCCGCGTCCGCCGGGAGAACGGCAATGCTGCGCGCGCCGGGAATTTCCGACAACGGCGTCGGGCTTGCTTCGCTCGCGGCGCTTGCGCGCGCAATCGCGGAATCTCGGATCAAAACTAAGCGCACTGTCGCTTTTGCCGCGGACGTCGGCGAAGAAGGGGACGGAAATTTGCGCGGCGTGCGCGGTCTTGTCGAAGAATACGGTCCGCGACTGAAGGCTATGATTGCCGTGGACGGCGCCTCAACCGAATATGTGATCACGCAGGCGCTGGCGGCGCGGCGTATCGAAATCGTGGTGAACGGTGCCGGGTGGCCATAGCTGGTCGGATTTCGGCACTCCAAACCCGATCAACGCGCTGGCGCGCGGCATCTCGCGGTTTCTGCAGGTACACCTGCCGGCGAGTCCGCGAACCACCTTCAATATCGGCAAAATTGAAGGCGGAAACCAGGTGAATACGATTCCCGCTCGCGCCCTCATCAAGGTGGACATTCGCAGCGAGCACGAAAAGGAGATTGGCCGCGTGGAATCGGCCCTCCTCGACGCGATTCGTGCGGGACGTAGCCGACGAAAACTCTGCATCAGCGAAGGGCTCGCAAGGCTGCCTCGCTCCGCGATCGCGGTGCTCGATATGCAAGTGAATCTGCTCGGCATCCGTCCCGGCGGCGAACTGGCTCCCAACTCGCCGCTGCTGGCTGCGGTGAATGAAGCCGACCGCTATCTAGGAATGCGTTCGACGCCCGAACGGGCCTCCACCGACGCCAATATCCCGCTCTCGCTCGGCATCCCCGCAATCTCGATGGGCGCCGGGGGACGCGCGGGGGAGCGCACATACCCTCGGAGAGTGGTACGATCCCGCCGGCCGCGAGGTCGGCTTGCAGCGTTTGTTGCTGACCGTGCTCGGCGTATCGCCGGAATCGAAAAATGAAAACACTCAAACTCGGCATTTGTGCGGTTGCGTCGGCTGCGCTGCGATTTTGCTATGGGTGGTGCGTCTCCTGCCGCCGGACGTTATCGGGCCTGCTCGCGACACCATTTCAGACGGAACGTCGCATGCGAAGGAGCCGATGGACCAAGCAACCGGGCCTGCCGATCTGGCGCTCATCAACGGCGTGATCTATACCGGCGATCTCGAAACAGCCGCGCGTGGAGGCTCTGGCTGCGCGCGGATGAAACGATCATCGCCACGGGCAGCACGCCCGAGATTCGAAAGCGCATCGGCGCGCAGCACGCAGGTGATTGACCTGCACGGCGGTTTCGCCATGCCGGGATTCAATGACGCGCACCTGCACCTGGGCAGTGGTGGCCAGGCCAAGCTGGCTGTTGATCTCGAAGGCGCAAAATCCATCAGCGAATTCCAGCAGCGCGTGCGGGCGCGTGTGGCCATCACAAAGCCCGGTGAATGGGTCACGGGCAGCGGGTGGGATCACACGTTATGGAATCCGCCCAATTTTCCCGACTCGGCAAGATTTGGACGCGATCTCGGGCGACCACCCGATGTTTTTCTCGCATATTTCCGGGCACGTCGGCGTTGCCAATTCGAAGGCGCTGGAACTTGGCGGGCATCACCGCTTCGACGCCGAATCCGTCCGGCGGCAAGATCGAGCACGACGCAAAAGGCGAGCCGGATGGAATGCTGGAAGAAGACTCGGCCATGTCCCTTGTCACCCGAAAAATTCCGGCGCGCGACGCCGGCGCAGCGGCGTCATGGCATCGAATTGGCGATGCAGGAAGCGACCGCGAACGGCCTCACCTCCATCCAGGACTATTCCTCCTGGAACGACTTCCTCACTTACCGCGAGCTCAAGCAGGAAGGGAAGCTCACGGTGCGCGTCACCGAATGGCTAACGTTCGAGCTGCCGCTCGCGCAACTCGAACAAATGCGGCGCGAGGGCGGCACGGCCGATCCCTGGCTGAAGACCGGCGCGCTCAAAGGCTTTATGGACGGCGCGCTCGGGTCCACTACGGCCGCGCTGCTTGCGCCTTACTCCGACGATCCGAAGTCAAGCGGCATCCTGCGCGTCGATCCCGCGGAATTGAATCGCATGTCCATCGAGCGCGATCGCGCCGGATTTCAGCTCGCCTTCCATGCCATCGGCGACCGCGCGAACCGCGTAGCCCTGGATGCGTTCGCCGCCGTCCTCGCCGCCAATGGTCCGCGCGACCGCCGCGATCGCATCGAGCATGCACAGATCATAGCGCCCGAGGATTTCGCGCGGTTCGCATCGCTGCACGTGATCGCCTCCATGCAGCCTTCTCACCAAACTACCGACATGCGCTGGGCGGAACGGCGATTCGGTCCCGAACGCATCAAGGGCGCCTACGCGTGGCACACCATGTTGAATTTAGGTGTTCCGCTCGCGTTCGGCACCGACTATCCCGTGGAAGTGATCAATCCGATGCGCGGCTTGCACGCCTGCGTCACGCGCGAATTGCCGCGAAGGAGGCCCGCCGGGAGGATGGCAGCCGCAAGAAAAAATCTCCATGGACGAATGCATTCACGCGTATACGGCCGGCGCCGCCTACGCCGAATTCGAAGAAGGGAAAAAAGGCCGTCTCGTGCCCGGGCAATTCGCGGATATCGTGGTGCTTTCGGATGACGTCACAAAAATTCCGCCCGCCGATCTCTTTCACGTGCACGTCATACGTACGATCGCCGGGGGCCGTACTGTTTACGAAGCTTCATCCGAGCGGGACGTAGCACTAATTAGAAAGACAATAAAACGGAGGATACGATGCTGGGAATTTTTCCCGGACCGTGGTTAAGCTGTTGTCGCGGATTGGTGGTTCTCGGTTTGGCAACTTGCCCGCGGCGCAGCGTTCCGCGGCGCAACAGCAGGCTGCCAAGCGATATATCACGCCGCCGGGCGCCTGGGCCAGCTGCCGTTCAGCGAAGCCGTCATAACCGGCGACACGGTCTATCTTGCCGGGCATATCGGCAACGACGCCTCGACCGGGCAAGCGCCCGCCGATCTCGATCAGCGAAATCAAATCTGCTATTCGAAATTTCGGAAGACGGTGACCGAGTCCGGAATTCAGTGGGACGACGTGGTCTATACGCAGGTTTTTTGCACGGATCTCTCGCTCTACGATCGTTTCAACACCGTTTATCGCAAGCAGTTCCGACAAGAATTTTCCCGCGCGCGCATTTCATCGGAGTGGCATCTCTGGTGCGTGGCGCGCATTTTGAAATGCAGGGCATCGCCGTCCGTCCGTGAAGCGGCCCATTTCTCAGGGCGCGGCGTCGTAAAACCGCGCGCGGCCTGTTTGCTACGAACACGCGGCGCCGTACACGCGTGGGCATGCCGAGGCCGCCAATGAGCCGCCGCGTCAAAGCCGACCTCGCCCTGGCTTTCGTGCCTTGATCTGGGGCACGACGTTCGTCCTGGTAAAGAACGCCCTCGCGGATCCTCGGTATTCGCTTTCCTGGCGGCACGTTTTGTTTTTGCCGCTGATTCTCTTGGCGGTGATATTTCGCCGCGGCCTTGGCGAAGACCACTCGCGCCGAACTACTCGCGGGCGCGTGGATCGGCGTTTTTATGTTCGCCGGTTATGCGTTTCAGACCGTCGGCCTCGCCAGCACCACGCCTTCGAAAGCAGCATTCATTACCGGATCAAGCGTGGTGCTCGTGCCGCTGCTGCACGGATTGCTGTGGCGCAAGCGATCGGCGCGTGGATGTGGATGGGCGTGGTGGCGGCGCTGGCGGGGCTTTATTTGTTGACGGTGCCGCCTTCAGGGCTTGCGCACTTGAATCACGGCGACTTAATCGTGGGTGGCTGCGCGGTGATGTTCGCGTTGCATATTCTCTTCGTCGGGCACTTCAGCCCGAAGCATTCGCCGGGTGCGCTAAGCGCGCATCAGATCACCATGACGGCCGTGCTTTCGGTGCTGGCTGTTCCGGTCTAGGCATCACTCATTGGGAGCCGCCCCGTTTTCACCCGACGCCGGGGCTGCTGCTCGCGATCGTGATCACGGCCGCGTTGGCCACGGCCCTGGCCTTTTCCGCGCAGGTCTGGGCGCAGCAACACACCACGCCGACTCATACGGCGATTCTTTTCAGCCTCGAACCGGTGTTTGCCGCGATCGCTTCCTACATCGTGCTCGGCGAGCGTCTCTCGTACCGCGCGCTTGCCGGAGCGGCGCTGATCCTCGCAGGCATTTTGACCGCCGAATTGTTAGGCTCAACGCCAGCCGCACCCGAATCACCGGGCCCGGTCGGCGAAGCGCCCTAGGAGTTCGCGGCGGATCGCTCTGGAGTGGTTCATCGAAGAGGCCCGCGAGTGGCGTATTTATATGTCTTGCCTGTGTCTGTGAGAGCGGTTATATACGATTCGCAGATAGGTTATAGCGTTTGAGAAACGATGGAGGAGACCCGAGTGAGGCCGTCACTCCGAGAACCACATCGCAGGGATCTAGCCACTGATCGCACGCCAGTACTTCTGGCAATTGCCCTGCTCCTGCTGCCGCTCAGCTTCGCGCTGCCGCAGAGTCTGCCTGCGCAAACGCAAATCGGACCGGCCGAAATCACGATCGGCGGCGCGGTCGCCACCCCGCTCACGATTTCCGCCGCGGAACTGAAGAAAATGCCGCGCCAGACGCTGAAGGTCGTCAACCCGCACGACAAGAAAACGGAAGTCTACGAAGGGGTGCCGCTCGCGGAGCTACTCAAGCGCGCGGGCGTTCCGCAGGGTGAGGCGGTTCGCGGCCGCTGCTGGCGAGCTACATTCTCGTCGAGGCTGCGGACGGCTACCGCGTGGTGTTTTCTCTCGCCGAACTCGATGCTGGCTTCCTGGATTCGGACGTCCTCGTGGCAGACACGATGGATGGCGCGCCGCTCCCGGCAGGTCAGGGTCCGTTCAAGCTCGTGGCGCCGCACGAAAAGCGCCCCGCACGCTGGGTGCGTATGGTGAAGTCGCTGACCGTTGTTAAAGTGGAAAGCAAATAGGAGCCAGGCGGTCCGCGCGCAGCGAGCGACAAACTCGCCCTTAGTTCGGCGGCTGCGAAACTTTCATGTCCACCTGACCAAACTGGTCGGCATGCGGGTGGACTTTTTTCTCGTAGGCGGAGATGTCCGGCTCGTGTTCGAGCGTCAGGCCGATATCGTCGAGCCCCTTCAGCAGCACGTGCTTGCGGAACGGATCGATCTCGAAGTGATACTGCAGCCCCTTGATCGTCGGTGACGATCTGGTTCGGCAGATCGGCCGTCAGTCTGATAGCCCGGCGTTTTGCTCGGTGCGTTTGAAAAGCTCGTCGATCTGCTCGTCGGCAAGCGTGATCGGCAGAATGCCGTTCTTGAAGCAGTTGTTGTAGAAAATGTCGGCGATAGCTCGGCGCGATGATCACGCGAAAGCCGTAGTCGAGAATGCCCCAGGGCGCGTGCTCGCGGCTCGATCCGCAGCCGAAATTGGCGCGCGCCAGCAAGCACCGATGCGCCCTTATAGCGCGGGAAATTCAGCACGAATTCCGGATTCGGCATTTCGCCCGGCAGATAGCGCCAGTCGTAGAACAAGAACTCGCCCGAAGCCCTCGCGCGTGAGCAGCTTCAGGAATTGCTTGGGCACCATCTGGTCGGTATCCACATTCACGCGATCGAGCGGCACCACCAGTCCGGTGTGTTTTGAAAACGGTTGCATCGGTTTACTCTCGAACTCGCGCGCGTCTATTCACGCCGCGTCCACGTTCCACTCGCGGATATCCACGAAGTGTCCGGCAATGGCCGCGGCCGCGGCCATGATCGGGCTCACCAGGTGCGTGCGGCTGCCCTTGCCCTGGCGTCCTTCGAAATTGCGGTTGGACGTGCTGGCGCTGCGCTCGCCCGGCGGCAGCACGTCGTCATTCATGGCGATGCACATGCTGCAGCCGGCGTCGCGCCATTCGAATCCCGCGTCGCGGAAAATTTTGTCGAGGCCTTCTTTCTCCGCCTGCGCCTTCACCACGCGCGAACCCGGCACGACCAGCGCTGCCTTGAGCGTTTTCGCCACGTGCTTGCCCGCGCACCACGCGCGCCGCGGCGCGCAGATCTTCCATCCGCGAATTCGTGCACGAGCCGATGAACACGCGGTCCACCGGAATGTCCACGATCGGCGTGCCCGGGCTTCAGCGCCATATATTCCAGCGCGCGCGCCGCGGCCTTCTGCTGGTCGGGATCGTGAAACGAGGCCGGGTCGGGCACCTTGTCCGTCACCGCCGTCACCATGCCGGGATTCGTGCCCCAGGTGACCTGCGGCGCGAGTCTGCGCGGCGTCCAGTTCGACGGTCGGCGTCGAACTTGCGCGCCAGGGTCGCTGGTCAAGCGTCTTCCAGTAGCTCCACGGCTTCCTGAAATTCCTTGCCGCGCGGCACAAACGGCCGCCCTTCCAGATAGGCAAACGTGGTTTCGTCCGGCGCGACCATGCCCGCGCGCGCGCCGCCTTCGATGGTCATGTTGCAGACGGTCATGCGCGCCGTCCATGGAAAGGCCGCGAATCGCTTCGCCGCGCGATATTCGACCACGTGGCCGGTGCCGCCGCCGATGCCGATCTTGCCGATGATCGCCAGGATCATGTCCTTCGACGGAAACGCCTTCGGCGCGCTTGCCATGCAACACGATGTGCATCGTCTTCGACGCGACTTGCGGCAGGCACTGCGTGGCCAGCACGTGCTCGACTTCGCTGGTGCCGATGCCGAAGGCCAGCGCGCCAAACGCGCCATGCGTCGAGGTGTGGCTGTCGCCGCAGACAATCGTCAGTCCCGGCTGCGTGATTCCCAGTTCCGGCCCGATGATGTGCACGATGCCTTGGTTGCTGGCTGTGCATGTCGAACAGCGTGCATGCCGTGATTCGCGGCAGTTCCTTGCCAGCGCCTCGAATTGCAGCCGCGGCGTCCTGGTCCACGATCGGCAGGACGCGGTTCTTGTGTGTCGGGACGGAATGGTCCATCACCGCAAAGGTCAGGTCCGGCCGGCGCACCTTGCGCCCGGCCGCCTCTCAGTCCCGCAAACGCCTGCGGCGAAGTGCCTTCATGGATCAGGTGGCGGTCGATATAGATGCAGCGGGCTCGCCGGGCTCTTCGTGGACGACGTGGGACTCCCAAATTTTGTCGTACAGTGTTCGTGGTTTCATATGGCGGCGTTCTGCATTTTAGCGGAGTCGGTCCCTGGCGCAGCGGGCGCAGAAGCGCTTGCGCGCAACCTGGCCATCGGCCGATTTTACGCACACTGAGGCGCGTCGCTCTGCTCGGCGCGGGCCTGTCGCAATCTCGGCTGGCTTCGCACAGCGTTGCCACAGCTAGCGGCACGAAGTCGTCTAGTGCTGGGATGACCGCTAGACTGTTATAGTCGCAATCGGTACTGCGGCCGCCACCCGGTGGCTGCGTGGGAGCAAATGAGCGATCAATTCATGAGTTGGGCACTGAGACTCGGAACCGCAAATTCTGGCCACCCTCCTGGTGATGGCGACTCTGGGCGTAGGCATCGTGATCGGGACGCTGGTCTCCGGGCGCGGGGCGCGAGCCGCACGCTGTGTTGAAAGCGCGGCGACCGCAAACCGCTCGCCGTGCCGAATCCCGTCTCATGTCCAACACCTTCGCCGGCATTGTGAAGAGGGACAGCCCGCCGTGGTGAATATCTCCACCACCCAGGTGATCGAGCGGCCCAGGCACGCCGGCCGCGCTCCAGACGGCAAGGTGCCAAGGCGGTCAGGGCAAGGCCAGGGTCAGATCCCTTGCAGGATTACTTTCGACCGTTTCTTTGGCGGCCAGGACCAGGGCGATCAGGCGGCGGCGGGGATCGCGGCTCCCGACGCCGAACGCAGCCTGGGCTCGGGCATGATTCTCGATCCAAGCGGCTTCATTCTGACGAATAATCACGTAGTCGATCAGGCCACTCGAGTCCAGGTGCAAATCATCGGCGACCCACGAAGTACACCGCCAAGGTCATCGGCACGGACACGCTCACCGATCTGGCCGTCGTGAAGATTGACGCGGGCCACGAGCTGCCCTATGCGAAGCTCGGAAATTCCGATGGCGTCCAGGTAGGCGACTGGGTGCTGGCCATCGGCAGCCCGTTTGATCTGCGGGTACGGTCACCGCGGGGATCATCAGCGCGAAGGATCGCGGCAGCCTACAAGGCACGCAGCAATTTCAACGTTTTCTCCAGACCGACGCGGCGATCAATCCTGGTAATTCCGGCGGCCCGCTCGTTGACTTGGCCGGGCAGGTGATCGGCATCAATACGGCGATTTTGACGGGCGCGCGCAGCTACGGAAACGAAGGGGTGGGCTTCGCGCTGCCAAGCAGTATGGCGCTGGGCGTCTACAACCAGATCGTCACCAAAGGACATGTAACGCGCGCCTCGATCGGCGTAACATTCGTCGAAGGACGCTCCACGAACCCCATCACGCTGCGCAACCTCGGCGCGCCCTACGGCGTCGTGCTTGAGACGATCGTTCCGAACGGCCCCGCCGACAAGGCCGGCATCAAGGTCGGGGACGTCGTCACCTCCGTGAACGGCAAGGCCGTGCACACCGGATCGGATTTAATTGATCCTGTCTCCGCGACCCCATTGGGAGATAAAGTTCGCATCTCGGTGGTGCACGACAACAAACCGCGTGACCTTACGCTCGCCGTCGAGGACCGAGACAAGCTCTACCCCGAGCTAGCCGCAAAAGACGACAACCATTCCAGCCCGGAAGGCGAATCCGCTGGCGCGGCCGAATTCGGCATTCGCGTCTCGGATATGAATGCCGACCGCGCGCATCGCCTCGGCTTGCAACCTGATACCCAGGGCGTCCTCGTGCTCGACGTCGATCCCGCGAGCTTCGGCGAAGACATCGGGCTCTCGCATGGGGACGTCATCATTGGCATCAATGGCAAGGGAATCAGCAGCTCGGCAGACTTCCGCACGGCGGTGGATGCGTTGAAACCTGGCCAGGACGTGGTCTTCAAGGTCCTGGAGAATCGCGGTTCGCAGGGAATCGCCACCGCGTTGATGTCCGGCGTGGTGCCGCCGAAGAATCAGTAGGGCACTCGAGGTAATTTGCTCACGCCGCGAAGACATCTCGTTTCGGCCGCACGCGGTTTCGCGCTGGGTGTTGTGTGTTTCGCCCTGGCCGCTGTAGCGGGTGCGGTGAAGCAAACTGCTAATCACAGCGCCATCGGCGCAGGCGGCGCGACGAGCCGGTCTACAACTCACGCCATCTCGGCGAAGCACTCGGTGCAGCCCGTTCGCACCGGGGCGAAACCGTCAAAGACAACGCCGAGAATCACAAACGTATCTGCGAAGACGGCTAAGTCTGCGGCGACCTCCCACAGGAAAATGTCCTCAAGGAAGAAATCCTCGCGTGTGCGAGGCCAGGCCGCACCCACCGCGGACCGCATTAGCGAGATTCAGTCCGCTCTGGCAAAGTCGGGCGCCTATCAAGGCGATCTGAGCGGTAAATGGGACGACAGCACGACCGGCGCAATGAAGCGTTTTCAGCAATCCAACGGCCTGAACCCAACCGGCAAGCTTGACGCGCCAACGCTGCAAAAGCTGGGCCTCGGTTCGGAGATCGCCGGCCGCGGCGCTCCACGCCCCGAAGCCGCCATTTCTCCCGCACCTTCGCACATCCAGAACTGAGAGCACCGCGCCGTTGCGGGGCTCCCTTCGCCTTCGTTGACGCTCCTATACCCCTCTGCTAGATTTGGGATTCCGCACGAGGCGTGCGCCTCGTTGATCTGCAAGCTGCGAACCACATCCAAAGCGCACAATTCAGGAGAATCCAATGACCACTTCAGTCGCGCCGAAAGCGTACAAGAACTTCGTCAACGGCGAATGGCTTGAATCGCGCTCGGGCAAAGCGTTTGAAAATCGCAATCCCGCCGACACGAACGACCTGATCGGACTTTTCGCAGAATCCACGGAAGAGGATGTGAACCTGGCGGTCCAAGCCGCCAAGGATGCCTACCGCACCTGGCGCCTGGTGCCCGCGCCGCCGCCGCGCGGAAATTCTCTATCGCGCCGCGGAAGCTTTTGGTGCGGCGCAAAGATGATCTTGCGCGCGACATGACGCGCGAAATGGGGAAGCCGTTTGCCGAGACGCGCGGCGACGTCCAGGAAGCCATCGACATGACGTATTACATGGCCGGCGAAGGCCGCCGACAGTTCGGCCAGACCACACCCTCCGAGCTGCCCAGCAAATTCATGATGAGTGTGCGGCAGCCGATGGGGGTGGCGGCGCTGGTCACACCGTGGAATTTTCCGATGGCGATTCCGTCGTGGAAAATGATGCCCGCGCTGATCTGCGGAAATACCGTGGTGATCAAGCCAGCCGAGGATACGCCGCTTTCCGCCTACAATTTCGTGCAGGCACTGACCGAAGCCGGGCTGCCGCGCGGGGTGGTGAATATCGTGATGGGACACGGCCCTGCTGCGGGCGCGCCGCTCGTCGCGCATCGCGGCGTGGACCTCGTGAGTTTCACAGGTTCGACGGAAGTGGGCCGTCTCGTGAGCCAGGCATGCGCGCCGACTTTCCGCAAATGCGCTCTCGAAATGGGCGGCAAGAACATCATCATCGTGATGGACGACGCCAATATTGACTTGGCCGTCGAGGGCGCGGTGTGGGGCGGCTTTGGCACCACGCGGCCAGCGATGCACGGCCGCCAGCCGCATCGCAGTTCACAAGAAAGTGTACAAGGAGTTTATGGACCGATTTACCGAGCGCGCCGGCAAACTGCGCGTGGGCGAATGGGCTGGACAGCACCACCGACGTGGGTCCGCTGATCAACGAGGCCGGGCTCAAGAAGGCGATGAAGTATGTGGAGATTGGCCAGAACGAGGGCGCGAAGCTCGTGCTTGGCGGACACCGGCTGAGCGATGGTCCTCTGGCGCGCGGCTGGTTCCACGAGCCGACGATTTTTGGTGATTGCTCGCCGAAGATGCGTATCTGCCAGGAAGAGATTTTTGGGCCGGTGGTCTCCGTGATGCCGGTAGAAGGTTTCGAAGAAGCGCTCGATGTCGCGAACAACGTTCCGTACGGGCTTTCAGCCTCCATCTACACGCGCAACGTCAACAAAGCCTTCCAGGCCATGCGCGATATTTACACCGGCATCGTGTATGTGAACGCTCCGACGATCGGCGCCGAAATCCATTTGCCCTTCGGCGGCACCAAGCAAACCGGCAACGGTCACCGTGAGGCTGCTAGCGCCGCGCTCGATTTTTATTCGGAGTGGAAGACGCTCTACATCGACTATTCGGACCGGCTTCAGCGCGCGCAGATTGACACGGAGAGCGGCGCCGGCGCGTAGACAAGTTTCGAACTCTGGCGTTTCGAATGGGCAGGACGCGGAATATCGCCGCGCCGCCTGAGCCGGCCTCTGCGTCTTGTCCGCGATGCTTTGCTGAAGGCGTCTTGCCGCGCGTTGCGGAGCGCACTGCGCGATTTTCAGCGTTTACGACGTACTACCCCACCACGGCAGTTTTCGAATTTGCAGAATCGGCTCTGCTCGTCGAAATCACTTTAATATAGTGCTTGATACACATGCGACAGCCTCTCCTGCTTTGACACCCTCTAACCACCCGATTACCATACACGTACCGTAAACGAGGGACGAATGAAGCATCTCGCGCTGCTGAGCGCATTCGTGTTCTTATCATTTTCCGGATTCGGCGGTTCAACGTCTGCCCAGACCGTAGACACCTCCGTCTGTGAGGTCCTCGCAAATCCGCAACTACTCGATGGCAAAACGGTGCGCATTCGCGGGACCGTCATTGCCGGCTTCGATGAGTTCGCCGTCAAGGATGCCAGCGGCTGCAGTGGGCCTGCGAGCGCCATCTGGCTTGCATATCCCGAGGGCACAAAGGCGAAGGCTGGTCCTGTGGCGTTCCTGCAGGTTCAACTCAGCCGGAACAATCCAGCGACGCCGCCCGCCGTTAGCAACCGGCATATGGTGAAGCTCGATAGGAATGCGGATTTCAAGCAACTCGATTCTTTGCTTTCGACTCCCGTGAAATTAGCCGGTATGTGCTTGGGTTGCGTCCGCTACACCGCGGCAGCGGTCCTTGTGGGCCGGATTGACGGCGTGAAGGATGCCGGGCTCGTGCGAGACAGCGCCGGCAAGGTTGTGGCCGTGAACGGCTTTGGCAATATGAACCGTTACACCGCGCGCCTTGTGCTGCAATCCGTTTCCGACGTTACCTTGCAGCAACTGGAATACACCAAGGCCGCCACCAAAGATGACTCGCAGCGTGCCGCCACAGGCGCCGATCCCGTCGCCGATCTGCGCCGGCGGATTGCTGGCTTCGGTCCGGGGAGCCGCGAAGCCGTCGAATTGGAAAGAGCCGCAGCCGCTTTCGGCAAACCCGGCGAAGACAATGGAGTCGAGATCGGCTTCGGGCTCGCCGACGAAATCCCCAAGAACGATGGCGCGCACGGCGAACGCGATTCGCCCGACGGGGTGCTCTTCAACTGCACATTCGATACCGACCGCCTCAAGGGCGAAGCGTTCACCGCCGCCATTGCACACGTGGGTACGCACATCGCCGACATCCGCGGCGCCGCATCGGCTGGCACGCAGCAGAGTCTTTACGATCTCGAGTACCGCGCCTGGCTATTAACCCTGTCGGCCGCAGCGGCAAACGCTGGGGGGACTGGTTCTCCCCGGCGGCTACGTGGCAACATCGAACTCCCCAAACGTCCCGAGCAAGATGGCGGGCGATCTGATCGCAAGGTTCCTGGTGGATTGGGCCGGGCTCAGCAAACCCATGCCATAATGAGATTTAAGCCTTTGTTGCTTGCGCGCAAATCGCCCTCTCCGCAAAGTTGACCAAGCTTCACGCAGTGCTACAATCAAGTCAGGCAGCTTCTGTTTCAATGCTATGAGAGACCCAATCCTCCAAGAACGCAGGAACCGGCAAATCCTTGCCGATGTGGTGCGAACGTACATCGAAACCGGGGAACCTGTGTCTTCGCGCAGCATCTCCAAGCGCTACTCTGAGCAGCTCAGCCCGGCTACCATTCGCAACGTGATGATGGAGTTGGTCGAAGGCGGCTATCTCTTTCAGCCTCATACGTCTGCTGGACGCGTACCCACCACCACGGCCTATCGGGTTTTCGCGCAAATGGTAGCCGTCGATGCCCGGCTGAGTGGCGAAGATGAGAAGTGGATTCGCAGCGAATTAGCCGCGGCGCACACGCCCGAGGAACTCGTCGAGCGGGCCGGGCACGTGCTCGCGATCATTTCGCAGGCACTTGGCATCGTGGTGGCGCCGCCGATCGGCAAGACGGTGGTCGAACATCTGCGCTTTCTGCTGCTCCCCGATGGACGTGTGCTGGTGAGCCTGATTTCAAGCCGCGGTGCGACGCGCGACAAAATCGTGCAGATGGAGCGCCGATTCACCCAGGAAGATCTGGACCGCACCGCCGACCATGTGAACCGCCAATACTCGGGCCGCACGCTCGAAGCCATCCGTGAGGATTTGCTGGCGCGCCTGGCGCGGGAGCGCGAGCGGTACGATTCGATGGTCTCGGCCGCGCTGGCGCTGTGCGATCCAAAGCTGCTGGACGAGACGCCATCGCGCCACGTCTACGTGGAAGGCACCGCGCAGATGGCGGGTACGCCCGAATTCAGCAACCAGGCGCAACTCCAGGAGTTGCTGACGGCTATCGAGGAAAAGCACAAGCTGATTGCTCTGTTGAATCATTGCATTGATTCACCCGACCCAGTGCACGTGAAAATTGGCATCGAGGAAATGACTTCCGCGGGCGGCAATCTGGCCCTGATCAGCGCGGCCTATTCGGTGAAGGATCAGGCGCAAGGCTCGCTCGGCGTGCTGGGTCCCGCGCGAATGCAATACGAGAGGGCGATTACGGCCGTGGCGTACGTGGCGCGGCTGTTGAGCGATTCCATGAGCAGGGGTAGTTCGTCATGAACAAGCATCGTTCCAATCCAGACCGCCAGGACAATCCGCCGGCCGAGGATTCCGCTTCGGGCGAAGCCGGCCAAGCTGTGGCTCCCGACTCATCGGAGAGCGTGACGGTTTTTGCCGATCTTGAGGACCGGCTGGCGAAGCTCGAAGCCGAGCGAAACGAATTGCGCAGCACCATGGTTCGCCGCCAAGCCGACTTTGAAAATTACAAGAAGCGCGTCGAACGCGAGCGTCACGAGGAAGGGCAGCGTGGCGTCATGCGCTTGGCGGAGAATCTGTTGCCGGTGCTCGATGGCTTCGAGCGAGCGCTGGCCGCGCACAACGATCCGGCCTACGAAGATTACCGTGCGGGCTTCGAGTTGATCTACCGGCAGTTGTGGGAAGCGCTGGCTCGCCACGGCCTGGAGCGCGTCGTGCCCAAAGGCCAACCCTTCGATCCGCACTTTCATCAGGCGATTGATAGCGTGGAAACGGACGAACACGCCGAGGGCGTCGTGGTGGAAGTGCTGCAGCCGGGGTACTTGTTCCACGGCCGCATGCTCCGGCCGGCCACGGTGCGTGTAGCCGTTGCGCCCGCAAATGAATCCAAGAAACAGTCTCACTAGAGCCGATTCGCAAACGGTGTGGCTTCCCGTCGCCGTGGACCTCAGGGTCTGAAACTCCTGTACCTCTGGGCCTTCGGTACGGATCTCGCGTTCAGGAGCGTTATGTCTGCAACCCGCAAGCGTGACTACTACGAGGTATTAGGCGTACCCCGCACAGCCACGGCGGACGAAGTGAAGTCCGCCTATCGCAAGGCCGCGCTCAAGTGGCATCCGGATCGGAATCCGGAGAATAAGCATGCCGCGGAAGAAAACTTTCGCGAGGCCACCGAATCCTACGGCATTCTGTGCGACCCGGAAAAGCGCGCCGTGTACGATCGCTATGGTCATGCGGGAGTTTCTAGCATGGGAGGCAGCACGGGCTTTAACAATTCGATCTTCGAGGAATTCCAGGACATCTTCGGCGATTTCTTCGGGTTTGAGGACCTGTTCGGCGGGGGCGGCGGCGCACGGCGCGGACGAAGCCGAGTGCAGCGTGGCGCCGACCTGCGGTATGACATGACGCTGAGCTTTGAAGAGGCATTCTCCGGCGTCTCCACGAAGATCAAAATTCCACGCCTCGATTTCTGCGAAGTCTGCAACGGCACCGGAGCGAAACCGGGCACCGGCGTTTCCACTTGCGAAACCTGCCGCGGGCGCGGCCAGGTTCATTACCAGCAGGGCTTCTTCAGCATTTCGCGGACGTGTCCCACCTGCCAGGGCGCAGGGCAGAAAATTCGCGAGAAGTGCGCTGCCTGCCGCGGCGAAGGCCGTGTCCAACGCGAGCGTTCGATCGAGCTGAGGATTCCTCCCGGCGTGGATTCCGAGACGCGCCTGCGCGTACCCGGAGAAGGGGAAAAGGGCGCGAATGGAGGGCCTGCGGGCGATCTATATGTCGTGCTCACCGTGAAAGAGCACGAATACTTTGAGCGCCGCGGCTCGGACCTTTTCGCCGTGATCCCTATCTCCATTTCACAGGCAGCTTTGGGAGCGGAGATCATGGTGCCGGGTCTGCACGGCGAGGAACGACTGAAGATTCCGGAAGCGACGCAGACGGGCACTACGTTTCGCCTAAAGGGCAAAGGCATGCCTGATCCGCACGGCGGAGGCAAGGGTGATCTTTACTATGGCGTGCGAGTCACGACGCCCGCAAAGCTCACACGCGAGCAGCGACGCATGCTGCAGGAGCTTGGCGAAACGCTGCACACGGAGAATCGCCCTGCAGAGCGCAATTCGTCGCTCTTCGACAAAGTGAAAGATATCTTCGGTTAGTCTTTCTTCGCTCGACGGAACGCCGCGCTCCATCCCAGATCGGATTCGGCTATCATCGGTGCCGGGGATTCCCGCTTGCGGCGCCGATTCTTCGTTCCACAATTCGAGGATGATTCCGCTTCGCTGCAGGGCGACGCGGCGCAGCATCTCGGCAAGGTACTGCGCGCGGAGCCGGGCCAACTCTACGAGCTGAGCGATGGACGGGAAGTGTGGCTCGGGCGCGTCGAGCGCGTCGCCCGGGATCGCGTCGAGTTCGCGCTCATGGAGAAGCTTCCGGCTTACGAATCGGGCCTTCAGGTTTCCTTACTACTGGCTATTGTTAAGTTCGACCGCTTCGAGTGGGCCATCGAGAAGGCCACCGAACTTGGCACTTTAGAAATCACGCCGCTGGCCGCCGCACGCGGCGAAAAGGCCCTGATCGCAGCAGCGCCGAAACGGGCGGCGCGTTGGGAGAAGATTCTGCTTGAAGCCGCGCAGCAATCCCGGCGTTTGCGTCCGCCTGTGTTACGCGCGCTCGCTCGGGCACAAGAGGCGTTTGCGCAGTCGGCTTCGCTGGGCAAAGAAGCAGGGCAGAAGCCGCTGCTCATTTTCTGCGCCGAAGATGCCACGGCCCCTCCGCTCCGCGAGGTTCTCGCCGGGCGCACGCGCCAGTCAACTCGCCAGGCCATTCTGGCCATTGGTCCTGAAGGCGGCTGGACACCCGAGGAGGTTGCCGGTGCGCGCGCAGCGGGCTTCGCGGAGGCTTCACTTGGGCCACAAATCCTGCGCACCGAGACCGCGGTGATCGCCGCGCTGGCCGCCTTCCACTACGCGCTCGGCGATTGAGGGCGCTTCGGGAGTTAGAATGCGCGTTTGATGGCGATGCTCGTTGGCGTGACCCGCCGAGCATGGTATAAATACTTCAGCGCCACCCATGACCACGCCCGCCGCTCAACTGCCGGAACTGAGCGAAACGCAAGCTACCGTATCGCCATTTCATCGCGAGCTTCGCATCTGGGCGCGCGATCTTCTGCTGGCGCTTTGTTTTGCCTTCGTCATTATTGTCTTTCTTTATCAGCCCGTGAAAGTCGAAGGGACCAGTATGGCTCCGATGATTTCCGATCAGGAGCGCATTTTCATCAACAAGCTCGTCTATCGCTTCGAGCCGATATCGCGCGGCGACGTTGTCGTCTTCTGGTATCCTCTCGACCGGTCAAAATCTTTCATCAAGCGCGTTATCGGTTTGCCGGGCGACACGGTGGACATTCGCCAGGGGCGGGTATACGTGAACGGGCGCAAACTGCTCGAGCCTTACGTGCTGCCGGCGTATCTGGACACAAGCAATTACGGTCCGATCCCCGTGCCCACTGGCGAGTACTTTGTGATGGGCGATCATCGCGACAGCTCGAATGATTCTCGAGTTTTCGGCGCCGTGCCGGAGCGCTATATCTACGGCAAGGCCGTCTTTGCTTACTGGCCGATGAATCATTTCGGCACGATCGCCGCTTCGGCGGCTTCGGTAAAATGAACTTTTCCGGATTTGGAGGCTGCGCTGTCCCAAAAACGCACGCACTGCCATACTTGCGCTCGAAGACGGCCGAGTTTTTAACGGTCGCGCCGCCGGGGCGAAAACTCGCCGCGGCGGGGAAATCGTATTCAACACGAGTCTCACCGGATATCAGGAAGTCTTCACCGATCCCAGTTATGCGGGTCAGATGGTCTGCTTGACGTATCCGCACATCGGAAACGTGGGCGCCAATCCCGAGGACGAAGAGGCTTCGCGCCCGTTCATCGAAGGGCTGATCGTCCGCGAGTTTTCCGCGATTGCCTCCAACTGGCGCTCCGGCGAATCCGCGCAAGCGTATCTCGAACGCCACAAGATTCCCGTGATCTGGGACTTGGACACACGCGCGCTCGTGCGGCACTTACGCAGTTCGCGGCGCAATGCGCGCCGTGTTGGCCACCGATGGCAGCGACGCCGAGAAGCTGATTGCAGAGGCGCGTGCTTTGCCCGCGATGGCAGGGCAGGAACTGGCGAGCCGCGTGACTTCCTCCAAACCCTATAGCTGGGAGCAAGGCTCGATCGAACTGGCGCTTTCGCCCTGGCGCGAAGAAATCAGCGACGCCGCGCACGCCACCGAAGAGCATCGTTGGCGCGTGGTCGCATACGACTTCGGCATCAAGCAGAATATCCTGAGGCTGCTGGTGGACCACAATTGCGATGTGACCGTGGTACCGGCGCAAACCACTGCCGAGGATGTGCTCGGGCTGAAGCCCGACGGCGTCTTCCTGTCCAATGGTCCGGGCGATCCTGAACCCATCGGGTACGCGATCGAGAATATCCGCAAGCTGTTTGGGCGCGTGCCGGTCTTCGGCATTTGTCTGGGACATCAGCTTTGCGGCCTCGCGCTTGGCGGGCATACCTACAAGCTGAAGTTTGGGCATCACGGGTCGAATCATCCGGTGAAGAATCTGCTCACCGATCGCGTGGAGATCACCGCGCAGAATCACGGCTTCGTGGTTGATCCGGAATCGCTGCCCTCGAGCGAGGTCGAAATCACACACATGAATCTGAACGATCAGACGAATGAGGGCATGCGGCACCGGACGTTGCCACTCTTCAGCGTGCAATACCATCCTGAGGCGTCGCCCGGACCGCACGATTCGCACTATTTGTTCCGCCAGTTCACGGAAATGATGGCGGATACGCGTAGCGGCCGCTCGACCGGACGCGGCGCCGGCCACGCAGGGCGAAAGGCGTGAGCTGGGAATGCGCGACCGGCACGGCCGAAGCCGTGCATAGCGAGAGTCTAAGGACACAATGCCGAAGCGCACTGACATCAAGAAAATCCTGATTATTGGCTCGGGCCCGATCGTGATCGGGCAGGCGTGCGAATTCGATTATTCTGGCACGCAGGCGTGCAAGGCGCTGCGCGCTGACGGCTACGAGGTCGTTCTCGTCAACTCGAATCCGGCCACGATCATGACGGACCCGGAACTCGCCGACCGCACCTACATCGAGCCTCTCACGCGGGATTACGTGGAGCAGATCATTGCGCGCGAGCGGCCGGACGCGCTGCTTCCCACCGTCGGCGGCCAAACGGGCCTGAATCTCGCCGTGGAGTTGGCCGAAAGCGGCATCCTCGACAAGTATGGCGTCGAATTGATCGGCGCATCGTTGCGCGCGATCAAAGTGGCCGAGGATCGCCTGTGGTTTAAAGACGCCTGCCGCAAAGTTGGTCTCGACGTTCCTGCCTCGGCGCTGGTGAACAACGTCCAGGATGCGCTCAAGCTCGCCGACCAGCTCGGCTATCCGGTCGTGATCCGGCCATCCTTTACGCTCGGCGGCTCGGGCGGTTCGATCGCCTACAACCGCGAAGAGTTTGCGGACGCCATCGCGCACGCGCTCGATGCCAGCCCCGTTCACGAAGCGCTCGTTGAGGAATCCGTGCTGGGCTGGAAGGAATATGAGCTCGAGGTGATGCGCGATTTCCGCGACAACTTCGTGGTGATCTGCACGATTGAAAACTTCGATCCCATGGGCGTGCATACCGGCGATTCGATCACCGTCGCGCCCGCGCAAACGCTCACCGACAAGGAATACCAGCGCATGCGCGACGCCGCGGCGGCCATCATTCGCGAAGTCGGCGTCGAAACCGGCGGGTCGAATATCCAGTTTGCCGTCGATCCCGCAACGGGCCGCATGGTCGTGATCGAAATGAACCCGCGCGTTTCGCGCAGCTCGGCGCTGGCCAGCAAGGCCACGGGCTTCCCGATTGCCAAGATTGCCGCGCGGCTCGCCGTGGGCATGGCGCTCGACGAAATTCCGAACGACATCACGCGCAAGACGCCATCGCTGCTTCGAGCCGACGATTGACTACGTGGTGGTGAAGATCCCGAAGTGGCAGTTTGAGAAATTTCCCGGAGCCGATACCGCGCTCGGCACGCAGATGCAATCCGTCGGCGAAGTAATGGCCATCGGCCGCACGTTTAAGGAAGCGCTGCAGAAAGGCATTCGCTCGCTCGAACCGCACTCGCCGTGGCGCGCACCGGCGGAAACTCCGGCATCGCTGCTTGCGCGAAAAATTGGCCACGCCGCGGCCGGACCGCATCCACTGGCTGTTGGTGGCGCTCGAGCGCGGGCTTTCCCCACAGGAAATGTGCTCGCTCACGAAAATCGATCCGTGGTTCATCGAGCAAATGGACGAGATCGTCGAGGTGAACCGCCGGGCGGCGAGCGTGACGCTCGAAACCGTTTCGCCGGAAATTGCTGCGCGAAGTCAAGCGCATCGGCACCAGCGACGAACAGCTTGCGCAAATCTGGAACACGACTCCGACCGCGGTGCGACTGCAACGCGCACAAAGCCGCATGTCGCGCCCGTCTTCAAGCGCGTGGATACCTGCGCGGCGGAATTTGAATCCTTCACGCCGTATCTGTATTCGACGTATGAAGAAGAAGACGAGGCGGACGCCACCAAGCGCCGAAAATCGTGATTCTCGGCAGCGGTCCCAATCGCATCGGGCAGGGCATCGAGTTCGATTACTGCTGCTGCCACGCGGCGTTTGCGCTGCGCGAAGATGGCTACGAAACCATCATGATCAATTGCAATCCGGAGACGGTTTCGACCGACTACGATACGTCCGACCGCCTGTATTTCGAGCCGCTGACGCTCGAGGATGTGCTCGCAGTGGTCGAGCGCGAAAAGCCGCAGGGCGTGATCGTGCAGTTCGGCGGGCAAACGCCGCTCAATCTGGCGCTCGAGCTGAAACGAGCGGCGTGCCGATCATCGGCACGCCGCCGGAATCGCATCGACCTCGCGGAAGATCGCCGCCGCTTCGGGCGACTGCTGGACGAACTGGGAATTCCGCAGCCGCGCGACGGGCACGGCGCTGGTGCCCGAGGAAGCCGCGCGAGTCGCCGCACGAAATCGGTCTGCCGGTGCTGGTGCGGCCGAGCTACGTGCTGGGCGGCCGCGCGATGGTGATCGCCTACGACATCGAGACCGTGCAGGAGTACGTGGCGCAGGCGGCGCTGATGGGCCCCGCGCGACCCGTGCTGATCGACCAGTTCCTCGAAGACGCGACCGAAGTGGACGTGGACGCGCTCGCCGACGGCGAAGACGTGGTCATCGGCGGCATCATGGAGCACATCGAAGAAGCCGGAATTCACTCGGGCGATTCCTCGTGCGTGCTGCCGCCGGTAACCCTGTCGCCCAAAGTGCTCAGCACGCATCCGCGCAGTACACGCAGCGGCTGGCGCAGGCGCTCGGCGTGGTCGGCCTGATGAACGTGCAGTACGCGATTCAGCGCGACAAGGTTTACGTGCTGGAAGTAAATCCGCGCGCTTCGCGCACCGTGCCGTACGTCAGCAAGGCCACGGGCGTGCCGCTGGCGAAAGTTGCGGTGCGCCTGATGACCGGCAAGAAGCTGCGCGACATGCATCTGCCGGTGGTCGAAACCGACGGCGTCGCCGAAATCGCCGCTGCGCGACTATTACGCCGTGAAATCGCCGGTGTTCCCGTTCAACAAATTCCGCGGCGTGGACACGATTCTCGGGCCGGAGATGCGTTCGACCGGCGAAGTGATGGGCATCGCCAAGAGCTTCGGCCAGGCCTTCGCCAAAGCGCAACTCGCCGCCGGCCAGCGGCTGCCGCGCATCGGGCACCATTTTTCTCAGCGTGAGCGATCACGACAAGCGGCACATCGCGCCGCTTGCGAAGGAATTGTCGCGCTCGGGATTCCGTCTGATCGCCACGCGCGGCACCGCAGCGGCGCTGCAGGCTGCGGGAATTCAGCGTCGAGCCCGTGTACAAAGTCAACGAAGGCCGCCCGAACATCGTGGACCTGGTGAAAACGGGCAAAGTCGATATGATCATCAATACTCCGCTCGGCCGCGAATCGTTCTACGACGAAAAATCCATTCGCCGCGCGGCGATTCGCTACAGCGTGCCCTGCATCACGACGCTTTCGGCGGCCAATGCCGTGGCGCGCGGGCTGCGGTCGCAGGTGGAAGATTCAATCGAGGTCGCTGCGCTGCAGGATCTTCACCGTGGCAAAGCGGCCGCGCAAAGCCAATCGCCCGCAAGCTAACGATCCGGCTAGATGCCAGGAGTCAGAAGAGCAGTCATGAAGCTCGGAGGAATTTTCGCCCCGATCACGACGCCTTTTACGGCGGATGGCGAGGACTGGCGCTCGACAAGCTGAGCAGAATTTCGAGGCTTACAACCGCACGGGACTCGCTGGCTACGTCGTTTGCGGGTCCACGGGCGAGGCGAATTTTCTCACCTGGGAAGAAACGGAGAGGCTGTTTGCCGCCGTCGCCGCGAACACCGGCAAAGGGAAAGCTGCTGGTTGCCGGCACGGGCTCGACTCCCTGGCGGAAACGATCTTTCGCTCGAAACGCGCCGCCCAGCTCGGCTATCACGCGGTGCTCGTGCGCACGCCGCACTATTACAAGCCGTTCATGACGCCCGCAGCGCTGCTCGATTATTACCGGCGCGTTGCCGATGCTTCACCCGTGCCGGTGCTGGTCTATTCGATTCCGCAATTCACCGGCGTAGACGTATCCGCGGACCTCGCCGCGAAATTGGCGCAGCATCCCAACATCTTGGGCATCAAGGAAAGCTCCGGCAGGCTCGCTGTGATCGGCGAAATCATATCCGCCGCCCCTGCGGAATTTCCAGACGCTCGTCGGCTCCGCATCCATCATCGAGCCTTCGCTCAAGCTGGGCGCAACGGGAGCGATTCTCGGGCTCGCGTGCATTCTTCCCGATCTTTGCGCGCAAATCTTCGAAGCTGCGCGCAAGGGCGACGCAAAGAAGGCCGAAGCGCTTCAGGTGACGCTCGAGCCCATCGGCAAAAAATGCGTCAGCGAGACGGGTCCTGCCGGCGTGAAGTACGCGATGGATTGCATGGGCATGTATCGGCGGCGTCAACGCGAAGCTCCACTCTTGCCTTTGGACGAGAAGCAGAAGCAGGGAATCCAGGCAGCGCTCGCCAACGGTCCAAACGACTGCCGCGCGCTGAATTCCTCCGGAAGAGCCTTTTCTCTGCGGCATGAGCGGTTCTGGTTACTCTTTGTGTGCGGCGGCCGGGCTCTTCGGCTTCGGGAAGAGCTTGTCGAGCGGAATTCAGCGAGCCAATCGCGCCGGTCCCTGCGTCGCGGGCTACCAGCCGCAAAGCGACGGCGTCGTCGTGCAGATCGAGCGCCGTAGAAACCTTCAGCCCTTCCCTCTCGGTAGCAGCATAAGTGTCCTGTGACATGTGCAGGTTCAGCCCTCGGAGGTTGAAATCAGCGTCCGGCCGTCTCGCCCCTATTTGCGCCCACACCAGATCGAGATGATCTGTCCACCGTCCGTCTTTCTTTTAAAACAGCATCCGCGCGCTGTCGACTCGAACGTGCACCTTCAGCTTTCGCGCGCCGGCGGTTCCGACCGGATCGGCTTGTACGGTCAGCCCCAGCGCGGCGCTTTCGAGAGGCGCAGACACAGCATCGGCCATCTGTTGGGTCTGCCGGTTCGCATCCGGCGTCGCATCCGGGAACGCGTAGTATCCGCGCCGTGAACGAACCTGAACGCCCGGTTGTTTCACCTCCACTTTGATTTCGTGAAAGCTCGCCGTCCCATTGGGCGATAGCCGGGTAGTAGCTCAACACGTAGGTGTCGCGCGAATCGTCAATGGCGCGCCGGATGGAAACATCAATATCGTTGGCGTTGTAAAACGCGCGGCCTCCAGTGGCCTCGGCGAGATCGTCCATGGTCGTGAAGTTTTCCTGCGGCGGATCGAGCTCCACCGCGGTCCCCGTGGTTGGCAGTCCAGAGAGGGCTGTCTTCCTTCCAAACACGTAATTTTCGCTCAAGCCGGTGCCCACGATCATGCCGCGGGCATCCACCGGATAGATTGCGAGATTGGCGTTGTTAGAGCGCGCGCCGCTGCTTCGATATCCTTGTTCGCCATGAAATTCTGCGTCTTGGTGCCCATTCCGCGGCGAGGCAGCAAGCCGACATTAATCGGAAAGCTTCCCGAGACCCATACGAGGTTCTTGCGTCCCGGCACCGCGGCGAGATGATCGGCGATCGCTTCCAAAGCTGCGGCCGTGCGCGTGCACTCGATCCACCGTCTGGAAATCTGAAAGGCTGCGCCCTCCAAAAGTTTTTTCCCGTTAGTAGCCTCATTGACTGTTACGCTGCCCCGGTTCTGTAAGGTAAAGTCCGACGCGCTGAATTCGGCGTTCTCCTTGTTCTTGTAACCATCGAGAGCGCGCAGCAAAGCGCCGGCATCCTGCGTGAAGTCGTGCAGAACCAGAAGCTTTTCCGAAAGCGCGTAAAGCGCCACACGATCCTCCGGATGGACCTGATGCAGGAATTTCACCACCCGCTCCCGCGCAAAACCCATGTCCAGAAAGCCGGTATTCAGCGAATCGAGAAGAATGACGGTGACGTTCGCGGGCGCGCCGGGCTGCGGCTCGAACTGATTGGAGAAAACATTGGCGGGCGGCGGTGTGGCGGGCGCGGCCACGCGTGGGCGATCCGTCTCCTCGGAAAAGAAAGCGATCTTCTGGGGCTGGCCCTGATCGAGCAGCGCGAAGTCGTCTTTGGTGAGCCCGCTGACCGGCTCGCCTTTCTTGTCATTGACGATCACGTTGACCTGGGTCAGCCGCGTAGCCACTCGGAAGTGGGAACACTGGAGGACGATTGCGCAGCGGCGATTACCGGGACCAAAACAAAGCCGAGCACCATGCTGATGCGAGTCATAGACGATTCCCAAAACATCGAGTGCGGGCCAGGCTTAGCTTTCATCACTTCACCTCGGAGAGCGGAACGATCAGGCTGCCGATCGCCGCGGTGCTTGGATCCTGCACCAGCACACGCAGCGTGGTCACACCAGCCTGAGGCTGTACAAACTGACGAAACTTCATACCCGATTTCAGGTAACCTACGTATTGTTCCTCGGTGAACCGGAGATTGATTCGGTTGGCCGATTCGGAAACCACCTTGCCGGTCTCGTCCTGTTCGATAATCGTTACATCAACTAATCCTGTCCGCACTACGCCACTTTGCGTGAGATGAAGATCATGAATTCCAATGGACCCAAATAGGCTTAAGGAATTCGGCATTGGCTGGTTCACTCGATCCACTTTGACCTGGAGCGGAATTGCCGACGATTCGACGGGGCTCTGCACTGCCGTCACCAGACCGATTCGATTTTGGTCCTTCGTGGCTGGCGTATCCTTGACGGCAAAATATGCCTTCGGATAACGAACGGTGAGGCCACTGCGCTTTACCTGCACCTTCAATTCGTGAAACTTTCCATCCATAGATTCGGAAGCTACGTAAAAGCCAAGCGTATAAATGACGGCGGAATCCTCGATGGCTTTGCGGATCGCGCCGGTGATGTCATTCGTGTTTACAAAGGCTTCGCCGCCGGTTTGTTCCGCAACCCTCTCCATGGTTTCAATTCCAATAGGTTGCGGTGATTGCTCCGGAAGATTTCTTCCTTGTAGCAAGGCATCCCCGTCCACCGGGTCGAACATATTCTGCTGGATAGCGGCGCGGGGCAGCAGCCCGCGCGCGTCCACCGGGTACGCTGCAATTTGCGCAGGGCTCAAGATGCGCGCCATCGCGGCGCCTGAAAAGGGAAGATTGGCTGTTATCCACACAAGACTCTTGCGGCCCGGAATATTGGCCACATGGGCCGCGATGGCTTGCAGAGCCGTCATCGTGATGACGGCGCGATTCTGATTTGCCTCTGCTGCCTGGGCCATTCGCTCCGCATCAACGTCAGGGTTAAACCGGCCCGGCACGGGAGTATGGATTGCGCCAGGCTCAACAGTCTCGCGGCGCGTCTTCGAGCGTTGTGTCGTAGTTTCTCAGGATGGCGAGAAGCTGGCTACGGTCGCTGGTAAAGTCGCACAAGACGTGGAGAGACTCTCTCAGGCCGTAGATCGCAACGCGGTCTCTCGGGTTAAGATTCTTTATGAACTCGATCAGGTGCGCCCTACCGTTCGCCAGCGCGAGATCCTCCATCCAATACGGCGTACTCTCGTATGTTTCTGGTACGCTGGCTGCAAGCGTATTCAGATTGTCGAGCAGAACGATGGTGATACTGCCCACGGCGCTGCCGACATCTCGTGGAAGATCGGAAAATGTGTTTTGCGGCAAAGGTTGGGCGGGTTGCATGGCCTGCGCGCTGGAGTCCAGCGAGAAGAAGCTGATCTTCTGCGGCTTGCCTTGATCAAGCACGAGGAAATCTTCCTTCGTCAAATTTGAGACCGGACCACTCTTGTCACGGACGATGACGCCGATTTGGACCAGCCGCGTGGTCACGTGAATTGCCGGCTCGGGTGATTGCAGCGCAGCCTGTCGCGGCCTGGGCGCCGTGAAGGCCAGCAGCCCGCAGCATAAACACACCGGCAGCATAAGAGCCGAAACTCGCCACGCTTTTGCCGTCACAGAGCTCTTCAGCATGTACCTTCCGTCACACACGCCCCGCCTCGCGCTGAAATGAACTATTCGTATCTCAGAGCGATCATTGGATCGGCACGCATCGCGCGCCGCGCCGGGAGCCAGCACGCGACAAGCGCGGCGAGGATCAGAATCCCGGCCACGAGCAGAGAAACCTCGGCATCGAAGCCGCCGATGCCGTAGAGCAAACTCGAAAGCCCGCGCGCAAGAATCGCCGCCAAGGCAAGACCCGCCAGGATGCCCGTGATCACCAGGCTCATTCCGTTGCGGACGATCAACCGCAGCACATCGCGCGGCTGCGCGCCCAAAACCACGCGGATGCCGATCTCCTGCGTGCGCTGGCTCACGGAGTAGCTCATCACGCCGTACGTGCCGATGGAAGCAAGCAGCAAAGCCAGCGCGCCAAAAATGCTGAGCGACTCCGCGGCCATCCGCGCCGGGAAGAGCGACCCGCGCACGATCTGTTGCACCGGCACGGCGTACAAGACCGGGACGCCTGGCGCGAGGGATTGCACTTTGGCGCGCACGATTGCCGCCGACTCGGTCCTCGTCGCCGTTGGCGCGCACATAGAGCACCACGGTCCCTGCTTTCTGTGCATCAAGGGGCACGTAAATTGCAGGCTGAGGGGATTCGCCCAGGGTGTCGAGCTTAACTGTCCCCACCAGGCCGATAACCTCCACCGCGGAAGTTCGCGCGACAAACCGAATTCGTTTTCCGATCGGGTCCTGCCCCGGCCAGAAGCGCGCGGCCAGCTCTTCGTTTACGACCGCAACATCCTGTGCGCCGGTGAGCGCTTCCTCATGAAAGTCGTGCCCGCGCAGCATGGCAATCCGGGCCGTGGCGAAATAGCCGGCTGCAACGGCCACGGTGGTGATCAGCTTGCCATTTTGCTGGTCCGAAGCGCGCTGGCCATCCGGGAATGCGGTGTATGCGGGACTGCCGCCGAGCGGCCGCGCGTCCGCAAAGCTCGCGCTTTCGACCGCTGGCAGCCCGCGGACTTGCTCAAGAACCATGCGACAGAACCCCGCTGCTTCAGCCCGCGTGTAATGCTGGGCCGAAAGATCGAGAGCCACTACCACGAGGCGCTTTGCATCGAATCCTGGATTAACCCGATAGGCATTGCGCAAACTGCGAATGAAAAGCCCCGCGCCCACCAGCGCCATCAACGAGAGCGCCACCTGCGTAACCACCAATACGCCGCGCATCCCGTGCCACCGCGTGCCGCCTGGCGCGCTTTGGCGGCTCCTCAGGTTAAGGAGACGATCCGGCTTCAGCACCTGCAGCACCGGAATCAAACCAAACAAAACCGTCGCGAGCGCGGACACTCCCAACGTGAAGAGCAGCACGCGCATATCTAGGCGAACATTCAATCCTGCATTCGCCGCGCCCGGCAAAAAGAGCCCCATCAGATATCTCGAAGCGTAAGCACACAACACGCCAAGGATCCCCGCCGCCGCTGCGAGAAGCAGGCTTTCACCGAGCAACTGCCGCACCAGCCGCCCGCGCGAAGCCCCCAGTGAAACCCGCATCGCAATCTCCTGCCGGCGACGCGTAGCACGGGCCAGGAGCAGGCTGGCGACATTCCCGCAAGCGATCACCAGGACTAGCCCGGCGACGCCCATCATCAGCGCCGCCGCCAACACGACTTCGCCGCGCACGTTGGGACCAGCGCTGGCTTGCACCAGCGGCATGAGCGCAACACTTCGTCCCGCATTCTCATCCGGGTATTCCGCTCGCCAGCTCCGCCGCGAGTTCATGCAGCGAGTCTTGCGCTTGGCGGAGCGTCACGCCGGGTTTGAGCCGCGCGACAGCCGACACCATTCCCGCGCGGCGGCTCTCGAACCATTCTTTGTCAAACCCGCCGAGCACGTGCGCGTTCATCGCCATTGGGACCCAAAGGTCCACATTGCCGGAGCCCCAGAACCCACGAAACCCGCCCGCAACCACGCCGATCACCGTGTAGTCCTGATCGTTGAGGCGAATGCTCTGGCCCACGATCTTCGGATTCGCACCAAACTGGCGATTCCAAAACGCGTGGCTTAAGACAGCAACCGGGCGCGCGGCGCCGCGTCGGTCTTCATCCGGCAGGAACGTGCGGCCCAATTCCGCCCGCACACCCAAAACGTCGAAGAAATTGCCGCTCACCAGCGGCACCCACACCGGAATGCGCGTCGAGGAAACTTGCAGGTCCGCGCCCGAGGGAAGTACGACCGCCATCCCGAAAAGACATCGTTCTTTTTCCGAAAGTCTTCAGCGTTCAGGTAGGAAAGCGGCATGAACTGATCCCCGGGTTCCCGGTTCCTCTCGTCCGTCATGTAGAGGCTCACCAGACGTGAGGGATTCTTCACCGGGATGGAGGGCAGCAAGACGGCCTTTGCCAATGCAAAAACGGTGGAGTTCGCGCCGATGCCCAGCGTCAGCGAAAGTACAGCCACGGCCGTAAAGCCAGGGCTGCGGAGCAGGGAACGCGCCGCGTAGCGGAGGTCTGCCGCCAAGTCCTCGAGCAGACGAAATTGCCAAGCGTCGTAGGTTTCCTCGCGCATTTGCGCGGTCGAGCCAAATTCATGCCGCGCTTGCACGAGCGCGCGGGAAGCGGGCAGGCCGTCGCGTTCGAGTTCCCGGGCGCGGGCTTCCACATGAAACTCGATCTCGCTGTCCAGCTCGGCGTCAAAATCAGATCGCCGGAAAAGATATTGGACGCGGTTGATGATTTCCGTCCAAACGGCCACTTCGCGTCCTCCTCACGCGGATCGCATGACGAGCTGGATTGCCCGGATCAACTTATTGAACTCGCTGGCTTCGCGTTCGAGCTGCTTCCGGCCCTGGCGCGTAAGCGAATAGAACCGTGCCCGCCGATTGTTTTCCGAGATGCCCCATTCTGCGGTGAGCCAGCCTTTCACAAGCATCCGGTTCAACGCGGGGTAGAGTGAGCCATCCTCAATGGAGAGCCCCTCCCCGGACGATTGCTTGATTTTCCGGGCGATGGCATAGCCGTGCAGAGGCCCCTTCGCCAGCGTGCGAAGGATCATCATGTAGAGCGTGCCGGGAAGCAGTTCCGGGGTCTGGTCGCGGAGCATGGCGCGGATTTCCTCCCTTGTCCAGGCTAGGTATAGCGTGAAGAGGAGGCCGAAGTCAAGCAGTCGAACTATTGGCGACAGATGAGGCGATCGCCCGTGGTCCAGTCAGCTTGAGGCTTCCGCACGTCCCACGAAATGACGAATTCCTTGGGAGACCTGCGCCCGATCACAAACCGTTCATCGAGGGTAGGGGGACTGGCGAGCAGGTTGCCCGTCCAGATCAACGTGTCTCCGTCCCAGCCAGAAGAATTGAACAGGCGCGCGCCGCCAAAATTATCGTGAATGAAATTTGTGAAATGATTCGCGGCTTTGTCGAAGCCCCAGAAGTCCAGCGCGTGAAAGCGATTTGGCGCCTTGTCGTCCCAGCGAAAGACGAGCCACGAACCCTTGAGGTCGGGAGCGATCGCGATGTGGGAGGCAATCGTCTTTTTCGAGGCAACGAATTCACCCTGGCAATTCCATTCACCTAGGAAAAAGGAGAGAGGCTGAAGCTCGGCCTTCAAGACAGAGGAGGAGTCAGAAGCAGTTGCCTGGGCTCTCATTCCCCGAGCAGCCAGGAGCGACGCGAACAGAAATACAAGTAAGGCGATGAGTTCCTTGCAGGCAGGCAAAATTCTGAAACTGTCTCTTTGCCTCACCGTTCCTCTCCTTGCCTTACCCAACTAGCGGTCTAATTTTGCGGCGAAGCGGCTGCAGGCTTGTTCTGTGTATACAAGATCCGTAGGGGAATGTTCACCGAGCCAATCGCGCCGGTCCCCGCGTCCCGGGCCACGAGCCGCAGCTCGGTTGTGTCAGCGCGGACGTCAACTTTGGTGGTCATCCCCAGCCCATTTTTTTGAACGGTTTCATAGATCGTTGGCGTCAGGTTGAAATCGAGCGTCTGGTCCTTCGTGTCCAGGCTGTGCCCATCGGCGGCAAGCTGCACCCAGACGAATTCCAGATGATCCACCCAGCGGCCGTTCTGCTGCGCGAAGAGCATCTGTTTGTAGTCCACCAGAATGTGGGCTTTGACCTGCCGCGCGGCAGGAGCGTCCACCGGCTCGGCTTGCACCTGTATTCCCAGCGCCGTGCTCTCGAGCGGAGACGCCACAGCGTCAACAAGCTGCTGCTTCTGGCGGTTGGGATCGGGAGTCTCATCAGGAAGCGCAAAGTAGCCCCGGCGATAGCGGATCTGCGTCCCCGGGCGCTTCACCTCGCACCTTGATTTCGCGGAACTTGCCGTCCCACTCGCCGTGCGTGGGGTAGTAGCTCAAGACATAGGTGACGCGCGAATCGTCAATGGCGCGGCGGACGGCGCCGTTGATGTCGTTGTTATTGTAAGACGCGCGGCCACCCGTGCGATCCGCGAGCATATTCATGGTATCGAAATTCTCACGCGGCGGACTCATTCGCGTCGTTGGCGCACGCGTGTGCATACGTCGCTCAGTGGGCGAGCGCGCCCGGCGCTTGGCTGGGGTCCGCGTTGGCGATCAAGCCCCGCGCGTCCACGGGATAGACCGCGATGTTTCCATTGTTCAGCGCGCGCGCCGCCTCTTCGATCTCGTCGCTGAAAGGAAATCCATTCCAGGGCGGTGTCGCCGGTCATGTTGATCGGGAAAGCGCCGGAAACCCATACGAGGTTCTTGCGCCCTGGCATGCCCGCAAGATGATCGGCGATGGCCTCCAGGGCCTGCGCGGTGAGGTCGGCGCGATCAATGTTTGCGTACTCGGCGATTTGGTGGGAGGCTTGATCCATGAAGGCGTCCACGTTGTCGTCGCCCGTGTCGGCCGGGGTTTCCTCGGACGCGCCGACGTGGAAATTCTCCGTGTTCTTGGAATCGTCGAGAGCGCGTAGCAGGGAATCCGCATCCTGCGTGAAATCGTGAAGCACATAAAGCTCGTTCGAGAGACCGTAGAGCGCGACACGGTCGCCCGGGCGAAGTTGCTTCAGAAACTTCTTCACCTGCCCTCGCGCATACGCCATATCGATAAAATGGGTATTCAGGGCGTCCAACAGGATAACGGTGACGCTGGTTGGCACGCCGGTCTTCTCTCAAAGCGATTCGAGAAGACGTGCGCTGCGGGTGAACTGGCCGCGGCCGGAATGGCCGGGGCAGCCGGAGGCACCTGATTGGTTTCTTCGGTGAAGAAGGCGATCGTTTGCGGCTGGCCGCCATCCAGTAAGGCGAAGTCGTCTTTGGTCAGCCCCGTGACAGGTTCGCCTTTCTTATCTTCCACAATCACACTCACCTGCACCAGCCGCGTGGACACACGCAGGGGAGGCGCCGCGGGACGTTGCGCCGGCGCTTGCTGCGCCGGAGGCGGCGGTGCCGTCTGCGCCTGGGACTGGGCTTGCGCGGAAGCGGTGGATACGGTTCCCACAGGCGCGGCGATGAGCAGCGCGCAAAACACGGCCGCAAGACAGGCACGGAATGAGTGCTGATCTGTAATCATAATCGCGGAGTATACCCTCTTTTGGCCCGCTTTTGAGCGTTTTCTGGACCAGCCCGCTGTCACCTGCTGGCTTACCTGGCAGGAACCAACCCCGGCCGGAGGCAAAAGTTGCAGGCTTCAATTCTTGCTCTTCGCACGCTCGCGAGAGGTCCGTACTTCGCTCCAAGAGCGGCGGACTTTGTATCCCGGTGTCGGCGTCGAACATCTATGAACCATGCCGGTTTGCCGCGTTTCCGCACTCCGGCTATGATGAGTCACCCGATGGAGTTCGACTGTCTAGCGCCGAACGAACTTCCGCGAGTCTCGCGGCTGTACTCCGCCTATTTGGACGGCGCCAAGAAGCTTTCCGAGTTCTACGCTTATCCCCCGACCTTGGCAGCCATCGTGCGCGCCGCGCGCGAACTCAAGCGCGGCAAATATTACTCGCGCGAGACGCGTTCCGCCGTGGCGGACATTCTGGCGGACCAGAATCAGGGATTTGCCGCAGGTCCGCTTCCGGTGGCTGTCGAGCGCAATCTTGCGAGCCTGCGTGAAGGCGCAGTTGCCGTCGTCACCGGCCAGCAAGCCGGGCTTTTCGGCGGACCGGCCTACACGTTCTACAAGGCGCTTTCGGCGTTGCGCGTGGTCGGCGAACTGCACCAGCGGGGCGTCGAGGCGGTGCCGGTATTCTGGATCGCCAGCGAGGATCACGATCTCGCCGAAGTGAACCACTGCGATTGGCTCTCGCGCAGCGGGCTTGCGGCGGCTGGCGTGGGCTTCGCCCTCAAACGGCACGCAGGCGCGCAGCGTGGGCCGCATCAAGCTCGGCGAAGGAATCTCCGGGATGGTGAAGGAAGCCACGCGACTGCTCGAGGGTCCCTTCTATGATGAAGTTGCGGAAGCGCTGGCCGAGCGTATCAGCCGGACGCAGACGTTTGGCTCGGCGTTTGCGCGCCTGCTGGCGCGAATTCTTTGCGAGTTACGGATTGATTCTGCTCGATCCGCTGGACGAACGGCTGCACCGTCTCGCGGCGCCTGTTCTGCAACGCGATCCCGGGCGAACAAAGCGCGCTCACGTCGAATTGTTGGCCCGCGACAAGCGCCTCGAGCAGGCCGGATACCACTCGCAAGTCAAGGTCACCGATCGCACGACGTTGCTCTTTGCCACCGTGGACGGCCAGCGCGTCGCCATCCGGCGCCGCAACGGACATTTCCTGATCGGCGAAAAAGAGCTCGCCGCGGCCGGAGCTGGTTGCGGCGATAGGGCGCGAGCCGGAAGTCATTCAGCCCGAACGCTTTATTTCGGCCGGTGGTGCAGGATAATTTGCTGCCGACCGTGGCCTATGTCGCTGGGCCCATCGGAGATGGCCTATTTTGCGCAGAGCAATGTGGTCTACCGCCATGGACTTGGGCATATGCCCGTGATCGTGCCGCGCGCCAGCTTCACGCTCATCGAGCCGAGCATTGAGCGGTTGCTCGAGCGATACGACATAGAAATCCAAGACGTATTTCGCGGACGCCAGCACTTGCGCGGACTTGCTCGAGCGGCAGTCGTTACCGCGCAGCCTGGAAGCGCGTTTCACAGGGCGAAAGCGAGCTGCGCAAGATTCTCGCGGGTCTGCGCAAGCCCATCACGAAACTCGATGCAACGTTGGGTGGAGCGCTCGACACGGCCGAGCGGAAGATGCTCTACCAGTTCGGCAAATTGCGCGCCAAAGTCCGGACGTGCCGTGGATCTGCGCACCGGCATCATGACGCGCGCATGAGCGAACTCTTCGCGAAGCGCTCTATCCAAATAACGATCTGCAGGACCGTTGCGTTGAGCTTGCTGCCGTTCCTGGCCCGCCAGGGACACGATTTACTCGACTGGCTGGCGCGCCATTCCGGTATCGGTTGCCCAGCGCACCAGGTTGTGCGGCTTTAGAGTTCGTAGCGGCGTCCTGGCCGGCAGGTTTTCCCGGCTCCGCCGGACTCCTGGGCAATCGCTCCAAATTTCGAGCGTGCTACAATAAGCCGAAATGTTAGCGGCGAAACTTTCTCGGAGGAAAGCCGCGATGAAAATCACCCCTGGCAAGCGGAAAGGTCTGGAAAGCGTCTCGAATTCCCGCGGCGTGATCGCCGCGGCGGCCATGGACCAGCGCGGCTCGCTGAGCAGCGCGATCGCGAAAGACAAAGGGGTGGATAAGAAGGCCGTCACCGATCAGATGATGTCGGAATTCAAGGAAGCGGTGGTGCGCGTGCTGACGCCGCACGCCAGCGCGATCCTGCTCGATCCGGAATTTGGCCTAAGCGCCGCCAAGCAGCGCGCGAAGAATTGCGGCCTGTTGCTCGCTTACGAAAAGAGCGGCTACGACAATACGCAACCCGGCCGCCTGCCCGACTTGCTGGACGAGTATTCCGTGCGGCGGCTGGTCGAAGCCGGAGCGGATTGCGTAAAGATTCTGCTCTATTACACGCCCTTCGATCCGGCGCACGTGCAACGACGTCAAGCACGCCTGGGTCGAGCGCATCGGCGGCGAATGCGTAGCGGCGGACGTGCCGTTTTTCCTTGAATTCGTCGGGATACGAAGAGGGAGTGGAGGAGAAGGGCATCGAGTTCGCCCGCAAGAAGCCCGAATGCGTGATCAAGAGCATGGAGGAATTCTCGAAAGACCGCTACGGCGTGGACATCATGAAAGTGGAAGTGCCGGTGAACATGGCCTACGTGGCGGGCACACGCGCGTGCAAGGGCGAATCCGCCTACACGCGCGATCAAGCCAAGGAATTTTTCCGCAAGGGCGCGGCCGTGGCCAAGAAACCGTTCATCTATCTTTCCGCCGGCGTGAGCAACGACGTCTTCAGCGAAACACTCGATCTCGCCGCCGAATCCGGCACGAATTTTTCCGGCGTACTTGTGCGGCCGCGCCACGTGGAAAGAGGGCATCCCGGTTTACGCCAAGCAGGGAGTCAAGGCGCTCGAAGATTGGCTCGCGGATCAGGGCGTCAAGAACATCAAGAACGTGAACGACCGCCTGGCCGCTGCAAAGCCGTGGTTTGGCTTTTACGGTGCAGTCGTCGGCCGCAGCACTCGCCTGACGCGTTCGCCTGCCTTTGTAGCCTGCCCCGCTGTTAGGGGCGGGGCGTGTGAAGTTTCTTTTGACGTAGCTCATTGCGCTAGACCGATGTCAGCCCTCCACTCCTCCTCGCCGCGCCGCTCGCATTCGTGCACGCTGCACGTGAAGACGTTGCGCCGCAGCGGCCCTACAACCGCGGACTGCGGACGCAGCCTCGATCCAGTTCGCGTTCGACTTGCGGTCTTGGATCATTCGATGTGTTACAGTTTTCTTGCCTATGAACCTCGGCATCTACATCCAGGTACCGTTCTGCCGCACGAAATGCACGTACTGTAATTTTCACACCGGAGTGTTTTCGAAGGGACTCTACTCGCCCTACGCGGATGCGGTGATTCGCGAAATCGGCGAGCACGAGCGGCTCTATCGCGCTGCGGGCCTCACTCCACAATACGCACAGGGCTGCACGGCGAATCTCGTCGTAGACACCGTTTATATCGGGGAGGAACGCCCAGCCTCTTCGAACCACCGGTTCTCGCCAGAATGCTCGATGCGCTGCGCGGTTCGTTTACCTGCGCGTTCGAGGAAGTAACCCTCGAGGCCGATCCTGAAACAATCACGCCGGAAAAAGCTTCCGCGTGGCGGGCCACAGGAATCAATCGCGTAAGCCTGGGCAGCCAGTCCTTTGTGGACCGCGAACTCGCCGCCGCTGGACGCCTGCATCGGCGCGAGGATATTCGGCGCGCCGCTGAGACGCTACGTGATGCGGGACTCAGCAATTTCAGCTTCGACTTGATTGCAGGACTGCCTCAACAGACGGCGGACTCCTGGCAATTCTCGCTCGACGAACTCTGCGGCCTCGCTCCCGATCACGTCTCGGTCTACATGCTCGAAATTGATGAGGGCAGCCGGCTCGGACGCGAGAGCCTGGCAGGCGGCGCGCGCTACAGCGTTCCGGCGCTGCCCGGCGACGACGAGACCGTAGCGTTTTACGAGCGTGCCTGCCATCAACTTGCCGTCGGCAGGCTACGACCATTACGAAATCTCGAACTGGGCGCGTCCCGGCAAGCGTTCGCTCCACAACCTAAAATACTGGCAACGCAAGCCATATCTCGGCCTCGGCGCGGGCGCGCATTCGTTCGACGGCGTGCAGCGGTGGGCCAATGCGCACGACCCGGCAGAGTACTTGGCCGCGATCACTGCAAGCCATTTGCCAGTCGAGCAGCGCGAGCAGCGTGTCGCCGCAGAAAGCGCTCGATGAAGAGCTCTTTCTTGGACTTCGCCTGCTCGAGGGAATTGACGTTGCTCCCATCGAGACGCGTTACAATATCGAGCTTCGCAGCCGCATCGCCGGGCTGATCGAGCAAGGTCTTGTCGAATGGCAGGGCGATCGCTTGCGCCTTGCGCCAGGGCGGCTGGCGGTTTCCAATGAAGTGTTTGTGGAATTGATGAGCTGAAGCCACGCCAGAGGAGCTAAGCATGTACGGACCGACGGTAGCAAACTCCACGATTGACGCGGAAAACATCCCAACGGGCGTCTTGACCGTGGACCTGCGCAGTGACACGGTAACCAAACCGACGCCCGAGATGCGCCGCGCCATGGCCGAGGCCGCTGTCGGTGACGACGTTTACGGCGAGGACCCCACCGTCAATCGCCTGCAGGAACGCGCCGCAGAAATTTTCGGACGCGAGGCGGCACTTTTTGTGCCCTCCGGCTCGATGGGAAACTTGATCTCGGTGAAAACTTGGACTCATCACGGCAACGAAGTGATCTGCGATCAGCGCGGGCATGTGAACCAATACGAAATGGCCTCGATGTGCGCGATCGCGGGATGTCTGCCGCGGACGGCAACCACCCCGGATGGGATCTTGTCCTGGGAGATGATCGAGTCGCTGATTCAGCCCAAGCTCTACTACAGGTCGCAAACCGTGCTGGTCTCCCTCGAAAACACGCACAACATGGCCGGAGGCACGATTTATCCCACCGAAGTGGCGAGGAAATCTGCGAAAAGGCCCATGCTGCCGGGCTCCGCGTGCACCTGGATGGCGCGCGTATATTCAACGCCTCGGCCGCGTTGGGAAAAGGCGTAAAGGAGATCACGCGCAAGTTCGACTCGGTCATGTTCTGCCTATCCAAAGGGCTGGGCGCGCCGGTCGGCTCGATGGTTCTTGGCTCGAGGGATTTCATTGATAAGGCGCGCAATGACCGCAAGATGCTCGGCGGCGGAATGCGCCAGGCGGGAATCCTGGCCGCGGCGGGATTGATAGCGCTGGAAAAATGCCCTTCGCGCCTGCACGAAGACCACGCGAACGCGAAGTTCCTGGCGGAGGGCCTCGCCAAGTTGCCCGGACTTAAAGTGGACACAAGAAAGTACAGACAAACATCGTTATTTTCGACGTGCGCGGAACCGGCCGGACGGCGTCCGAAATCTCCGCGCATTGGGCAAGCGCGGCGTGCTCTGCGGGCCCACCGACAAATATGGCCTTCGGATGGTGACGCACTGCGACGTGAATCGCACGGCCATCGAGCACGCGTTAGGTATTTTCGCCGAGATACTGCAAAATTAAGCTGGATTGCC
>CAWDNN010000018.1:0-19814 GCA_963803675.1 uncultured Acidobacteriota bacterium
CAGATCGTGTTTGATGCCATTCACCGGCATCTACTCGAGTGCAACGTACAGCGCGGTGGCCGCTACGGAAAAAGCCAGCAAGTGGACGCCACGGTAGCTCGCGCCCGGGAGAGCGTAGCCGTCTTCCTGAATGCCTGCGACGCACGCGAGGTCTGTTTTGGCATGAACGCAACCTCGTTCATTCGCGTCGTCAGTTTGGCGATTGGCCAAAGCTTCGCCGACCGCCGTGAAATCGTTGTCACAGACCTCGACCATGAGGCCAATATCGCCACGTGGGCCGCGCTCGAAAGGTACGGCGCGAAACTGGTCTGGTGGCGCATGCGCGATGACGCCAGCCTGCATCTAGCCGACCTCGAACCCTTGCTTTCCTCGAAGACCCGGCTTGTCGCGTGCACCGTCGCGTCGAATGCGCTCGGTTCGATCGTGGACGTGGCCGCAGTCGCGAGGCTCGCCCACGCCTCCGGCGCCGAAGTTTTTCTCGACTGCGTACACTACGGGCCGCATGGCCCCATAGACGTGCAGGAATTTGGCTGCGATTATCTCGTTTGCAGCGGTTATAAAATATTTGCTCCGCACATGGGCTTCTTATGGGGGCGCCGTGAGGCACTCAACCGCCTGCCGACGTTCCGCGAGGACTTCATCCCGGACGAAACGCCGGTGAAATTTGAAGCCGGCACTTTCGTTTATGAGAATGTCGCGGGGATGGACGCGGCGATTTCCTATCTTGAGAATTTGGGAAAGCGTCTGAGTTCGAACGGAAATTCCGGATCGAGGCGCGCGGCCATTCTCCGCGCGATGGAAGGAATTCGCGAGTTACGAAGCGGAACTGTCGCTCGAGGTGTTGCGCGTTCTCGGCGGATGCGGCGCGCAAGTCTACGGTGTTCGCGACCCAAAGCAAATTCGTCAGCGCGTGCCTACATTCTGTTTCAATCTTCCGAATGTTTCTCCAGCCTTGGTCGTGGAGACGCTGGCGCGCAAGGGAATCGGCGTCCGCGATGGGCATATGTATGCACCGCGCTTGATGCACCGGCTCGGCTTAAGCCAGGAAACGCGGAGCGGTCAGGGTTTCCCTGGTGCACTACAACACAGTCGCGGAAATCCGGCGCTTCGCGGATGTTCTGGGTGACTTGGCCGGCCACGCCTAGCCGCCGATCGGCATCGTACACGTTGAAACCGTCGAGGGATCGGTCCGCAGTCCGGCCGGTTTGCGTTCCATTCCCAGGCCGTTCTCGCGGTTTGTTTACTTCTGACATGCCGCGTGATATACCGCAAACATACGTGGCGTGCTTCTGCGGCTTGTGGTAAGCTCCCGATCCCGCGCCCGCATAATCGAGCGCCGGCCCGTGTTGTCATGCGACGTGCGGTACCAGGCGCGAAGTAGACAGAGCCCAGAGCAAGGACGTGAGGAATGCTCACAGACGCACAGGTCCAGGAGATTCGTTCCCGGTTCCCCATTTTTCAATCGCAAAATTTATTTGAATTCCTGCTCGCAAGGCGCTCTTTCGAACGAGGTCGAAGCCGCGCTGGCGGGCCACCTGCGAACCTGGCACGAAGGCGGCTCTCCCTGGGACGTGTGGGTGCAAAAATATGAAGAAACCCGCGCGCAATTTGCGCAGTTCATCGGCGCGGCACCCGACGAAGTTGCCGTGGTGCCGAGCGCTTCGGCGGGAATCAACGCCGTGGCCAGCGCGATCGAATTCGTCAAGCGTCCCAAAGTGGTGATGGGCGAATACGAGTTTCCGACCATGGGGCACGTGTGGCTGGCGCAGAAGCCTCGCGGCGCGCAGATCGAGTTCATCGCCGCGCAAGGACGAGCGGCTGCGACGCGGAATCCTACGCGCAAGCAGTGGACGAACGCACCGCGATCGTGCCGCTCACGCATGTTTGTTTCAAGAATGGCTTTCGCTCGGACATTGCAGGCGTCACGCGCATCGCGCATGCAAAGGGCGCGCTGGTTTTCTTGGACGACTATCAGGATTGCGGCACACGGCCGGTGAACGTGAAGGCGCTGGACGTGGATTTCTACGTTACCGGCACGCTCAAATATCTGCTCGCTTGCTCCGGCGTGGCGTTTCTTTATGTGCGCAAATCGCTGATTCCCTCGCTCGCTCCCACGATTTCCGGCTGGTTCGCGCAAACCAATCCATTTGCGTTCGACGTGAAGCACCTGGATCAGGCCCCGAACGCGCGGCGCTTCGAGGCAGGCACGCCGCCGATTCCGAATCTTTACGCCGCGAGCGCCGGGATCGCGTTGCTTCAGGAAATCGGTCTCGATCAAGTCGCGGCAGCAGGTGCGCACTCTAGCCCAGGCGCTGATTCAGGGCGCGCGAGAGCTGGGCATCCACATAAAGACTCCGCTCGATAGCGTCGGCCCGCTGGTGGTGCTGCAATCGAGCGACGTCGAAAAGGTGATCGCGCTGCTGGCGGAGCAAAACATCATCGTTTCATGGCCGCCACGACGGATTGCGCATCTCATTCCACGTGCACAACACGTTGGACGATGTGCGAGCAGGTGCTCGCGGCGCTGAAGAAGTCCATGGATCTCATGGTGCGCGAAGGGCAGCCCGTCTAGCTTTCGGCTCGTGAGGCAGTTCGGCACAGCAGACAGAGGAGCAGGACGAGAGAACGTGAGCGAAGCGAGCGAATAACGCGCGCGGGGCCGCAATCCTCGAACGGGAAGACGGGCTCTCGCGCCAACTGACCACGCGCCAGATGGCGATGATCGCCATTGGCGGCGCGATCGGCACCGGGCTTTTTCTCGGGCAGTTCGCTCGCCGTCCGCACGGCGGGTCCCGCGGTGATCGTCAGCTACCTCCTTGGCGCCGGTCATGGCGCTGCTGCTGATGGGCGCGCTCTCGGAAATGGCGGTCGCGCACCCCACCGCGGGATCGTTTGGCGTTTACGCCGAGCTTTACTTGAACCGCTGGGCTGGCTTCGTCGTGCGCTACACGTATTGGGCTTGCCAGTGCATCGCCATCGGCGGCGAAGCTACGGCCGTGGCGATTTATTGCCGCTGGTGGTTCCCGCAGGTTGCTCCGTGGGTTTGGATCGTGCTCGTTTTCGCTGCTGTTGGTCACGCGTGAATGCCGCGGGCGTCGAGAAATTCGGCGAATTCGAATACTGGTTCGCGATGATCAAGGTCGTCGCGATCCTGGCGTTTATTGCGTTTGGCGTGATCGTCTTGTTCGGCCTGGTCCCCTCGGCGCCGAAGCCCGGCTTTCAGCAATTTCACGGCGGGCGGAGGATTTTTCGCGCACGGCGTCTCAGGCATCTGGATGGCGATGTGCTTCGTTATTTTCAGCTACATCGGCACCGAAGTGGTGGCCGTTACGGCCGGCGAAGCGGAGAAGCCAGACGAGGCCGTACCGCGCGCGATGCGCACGATGGTCTTTCGCCTGATCCTCTTTTACATCGGCGCGATGATCGTGCTCGTGGGCGTGGTGCCGTGGACTGAGCATTCAGCCCGGCGGCGACGTGACGGCCAGCCCGTTCGTCCGCGTATTCCTGCTCACGCACATTCCCGCCGCCACGCAACCTGATGAATTTCGTGGTGCTCACCGCCGCGCTTTCCAGCATGAATTGCGATCTGTATCTCGCCACGCGCATGATCTTTTCGCTTTCGCGCGGCGGGTACGCGCCGGAGCGGCTCGGCCGCGTAACCAAACGCGGCGTTCCGCTGCGCCGCGCTGCTGCTTTCGACCACCGGCCTCGTGATCGCGACGGTGATTGCGGTCCTCTATCCCTCGAGCGCTTACGTTTATCTCTTCGGGATCGCGCTCTTTGGCGGCCTTTTTGTGTGGATGATGATTTTCATCACGCACTTGTTTTTCCGCCGCGCATGGGTAGGCGCGCGGTGGACGGCGTTTGCCGGTGCGCATGGTCGGCTATCCGTACACTTCGATTCTGGGCGCGATTCTCGTGGCCGCGATCATCGTCACCACTTGGTGGGTTCCGGGGATGCGCTCCACGATCTATGCGGGCTTGCCGTGGCTTGCGCTGCTGACCTCGTTTATTTCGCGTGGGGCCGTTCCCGTACTGCGCAGAGCGCTCCCGTTGCGCGTTGAAGTGCCGGAAGCATAGGTCGCACTTTTTGAGATTCGCGCGGCGATTGTCTTCGAAGCCGCGATCGCCTGAAGGAGACAATAATAATGTCGTGTTCAGTCGATTTCGCCGGAGGTCGACCTTTCTGCTAGGCATGGCGTTTTGCTTGTCGTGGCGATCACGCGCTTTCGCGCAGCCTTATCCTCCAAATCTTTTTCCGGGCATGAGGTGGCGCCTGGTCGGGCCGTTCCGCGGCGGACGCGCTGAAGCCGCCACGGGCATCCCGGGCGATCCGCTCACCTATTATTTCGGCGCGGTTGCCGGGCGGCGTGTGGAAGACGACCGACGGCGGCGTCACCTGGTTGCCAATTTTCGATCGCGAGCCGAATTCGTCGGTCGGCGCGATTGCTGTTGCGCCTTCGAATCACAATGTCATTTACGTGGGTACGGGCGAGCAATGCCTTCGTAACGACATTAGCTTTGGCGACGGCGTTTACAAATCCACCGACGCAGGCCGAACCTGGACCAACATCGGACTGAAGGATTCGCAGCACATCGCCACCATCATCATCAGTCCCACCGATCCGGATAACGTCTACGTCGCCGCGGTCGGGCCACGCCTTCGGTCCGAACAAGGAGCGCGGCGTTTTTCACACGACCGATGGCGGCAAGACCTGGCAGAACATTCTCTACGTGGACGACAAGACCGGCGCTACCGATCTCGCAGGCCGATCCGAAAAATCCGCAAATCATGTTCGCGGCGATGTATGAAGTTCGGCGCACCGCTTACAGCATGATCAGCGGCGGGCCTGGCAGCGGGCTCTACAAGACCACCGATGGCGGCGCGCACTGGCGGAATCTCGAAGGGCATGGCCTTCCCGGCGGAATCCTGGGGCGCATCGGCATCGCGATGTCCGCGGCGAATTCGAATCGCGTCTACGCGATTATCGAAGCCAAGGAAAATGCCATCTACAGTTCCGACGACGGCGGCGAAAACTGGACGATGGTGAACGACGAGCCGCTTTGGGTGCGGCCCTGGTATCAGAATCACATCTTCGCCGATCCCAAGAACCAGAACGTTCTTTACTCGCTCGACGTCGGCCTATTCCGCTCGACCGATGGCGGCCACACGTTTCAGGCAACTTCCGCTCAACCACACCGACAACCACCAGCTTTGGATCGATCCGACGAATCCTGAGCGCATGATCGAAGCGGATGACGGCGGCGTTACGATCACCGTGGACGACGGCGCGACTTGGTCACTACAGAACAATCAGCCGACCGGGCAGTTCTACCATGTGACGACCGACAACGAATTCAACTATTACATCTACGGCGCGCAGCAGGACGCATCCACGGTCGCCATTCGCGGCCGTACCGATACCGGTGCAATCACCGAAAGCGACTGGCACACCGTCGGGGGCGGCGAATCCGGATACATCTGGCCCGATCCGCGCGATCCCGAAATTATTTTTGCCGGTGACCACAACGGCCATTTCACGCAAGTACGACGAACACACCGGGCAGATGCAGGACATCGCTCCGTGGTTCGGCGCGCGCGCACATCAGGCTTCCGAATTGAAGCACCGCTTCCAGTGGACCGCGCCGATGGAGATTTCTCCGCAACGATCCCAACGTGCTCTATCTCGGCGGCGAATGCGTTTTCAAGACGACCAACGGCGGCATGAGCTGGACGGCCATCAGCCCCGACCTCACGCCGCAATGACAAGTCGAAGCAGCATTCCACTCCCGAGCCGCTCACGCCGGACAATTCCAGCGCCGAGTATTACGACACGGTTTTTGCGATTGCGGAATCGCCCGTGCAGAAGGATCTTGATCTGGGCCGGCACCGATGATGGCCTGCTGCACGTCACCGTCGATGGCGGCAAGCATTGGACGAAAGTGACGCCGACCGGCACTGCCGGAATGGGCGCGCGTCAACATGGTCGAGCCTTCGCCGTGGGACGCGAATACCGCTTACGTCGCGGCCGACTCGCACTTCGACGACAACTTTACGCCGATGATTTTCAAGACCACCGATCTCGGCAAGACCTGGACGACAATCACCAACGGAATTCCGCCGAATCACTACGTGCATTCCGATTCATGCCGACCCGAAGCGAAAGGCCTGCTCTACGCCGGAACCGAGCAGGGAATCTACGTTTCGTTTGACGACGGCGCGAACTGGCAATCGCTCCAGCTCAATCTGCCGATGGCGCCTGTCTATGACACTGCCATTCACGGCGACGATTTGATCGTGGCGACGCATGGTCGCGCCATCTGGGTGCTCGACGACATCGAGCCGCTGCGCCAGGCGACGCCCGAAATCGCGGCCGAGCCGGTGCATCTCTACACGCCGGCAGTGGCGTATCGCGAGCATGGCGGACGCGGTGGCGGTGGAGGCGGCACGCGGCAGGAATGCCGGACAGAATCCGCCGAGCGGCGCAGTAATTGACTATTACTCGAGTTCCGCTCCTGCCGCGCCGGTGACGCTCGAAATCACGGACAGCCAGCGGACAGATTGTGCACCACGCCTCAGCAGCGCGCGGGGGCAGCCGGTGGCGCGCGCGGGGCGGACGCGGACGAGGCGGCGTGCGCCGACGGGCGGCCTTCCCGCTCAGCGCCGGATTGAACCGTTTCGTCTGGAACTATCGGCTCGAAGGTCCCGTCCGAAGTTCCGGGCATGGTGATCAGCGAAACGGCCAATGGCGGCCCGATGGTTCCGCCGGGAACTTACCAGGTGAAGTTGACCGTCGCTGGCAAGGACTACAGCGACGCCGCTCGTCGTCAAAGCCGATCCTCGCGTAAAAGTCAGCCAGGCGGATTTCGATAAGCAATACGAATTCGCCGTGAAGCTGCGGGACCGCGTGACGCGAAGTGCACAACAGCGGTGAACGCCATCCGGGCGGCGCGTGCGTCGCTCGAGCAGCAGAAGAAAGCCGATCCTTCCAAAGCGCAGGCGATAGACGCCATCGAGCAGAAGATGGCCGAAATCGAAGGGCAGATTGATTCAGGTCGCGTCGGTCACTCGTTGGGCGGATCCTCGTCTATCCGATCGAGCTCGACGCGCAATACGGCGACCTGATGAATGTGGTTGAGAGCGCCGATTCAGCGCCGCCGGCGCAAACCTACGAAGTCTTCCAGAGCTACGAGCAGAAGCGGGAGGACTTGATGACGCGCTGGAAAGCGGTTCAGGCGCAAATCGCTCAGCTCGGCGGCGAAATGATATAGCGCAAGCTTGCGGAAGGGAGCGCTAGTCGCAGCATAATGCAAAGGAGCTTGCAATGAAGCTGCGGCGTTTGGTGATTGATCGTAGCATCCGTCAGCATGATTTTCTGGGTGGGAATTCGCGCGACGCACGCGCAGCAGGATCCCAAGATCTATCCGGGCGTTGCGCTGGCGTTCGATCGGTCCTGATCGCGGCGGGCGCGTTACGGCCGTAGCCGGGCTGGTCAACGATCGCATGGTGTATTACATGGGCGCGACCGGCGGCGGCGTTTGGAAAACCGTGGATGCTGGGATCAATTGGACGAACATCTCCGACCACTACTTCACCACCAGCTCCGTTGGTTCGATCGCGGTTTCCGAATCCGACCCAAACATTGTTTACGTCGGAATGGGCGAAGCCGTGCCTGCGCTCGAATATTTCGCATGGCGATGGTGTTTACAAATCCACCGACGCCGGCAAAACGTGGAAAAACGTCGGCCTGCGGGATTCGAGCCAGATCGGCAAGGTGCTGATCGATCCGAAGGACCCAAATCTGGTTTACGTCGCGGCGATCGGCCATCCCTACGGGCCGAACAAGGAACGCGGCGTATTCCGTTCCAAGGACGGCGGCCAGACTTGGAAGAAATTCTTTTCGTAGATGACAAGACCGGCGCGGCCGATCTTGCTTCCGATCCGCACGATCCCGAAAATCATTTACGCGTCCATGTGGCAGGTGCATCGCATGCCGTGGGACATCGACGAGTTCGGTCCCGGCAGCGGCATTTACAAGACGACCGACGGCGGCGACCACTGGACGCAGCTTGTCGAAGGCTTCCCGAAGACAGACATGGGCAAGATCGGCCTGAGCGTTTCACCGGTGAACACCGACCGCGTGTGGGCGACGATCGGCGGGGAAGAGGCGGCAAGACGGCGGGATTTTTCGCTCCGACGACGCGGGCAAGACCTGGAAACTGCTCAACAACAGCTTTCGAGATGACTTCGCGCCAGTATTATTACGGCCACATTTTCGCCGATCCGCAAAAGCTCGATGTGGTTTACACCTTTTCCTCGAAGAGCTTTTACAAATCCACCGATGGCGGCAAGACGTGGGACGGCCGCGTGCAGACCCCGCACAGCGATTACCACGATCTGTGGATCGATCCGCACGACGATCAGCGCATGATCAATGGTAACGACGGCGGCGCGACCGTCACTTTCGATGGCGGCAAGAGCTGGACCTCGGAAATGAATCAGCCGACCGGGCAGTTTTATACGGTTCGCGCGGACAGCGGCTTCCCGTATCGCGTCTACGGCGCGCAGCAGGACGACACCACCGTTTCTATTTCAAATGACAGCTCGGCGGGCGGGCGCGGCGGCTTGGCGGCTGGCGGCGCTCCCTTCGAAGAGGTGGGGGGCGGAGAGAGCGGCTACGTCGTTCCCGATTTGCAGGATCCGAACATCGTTTACGCGGGCGCTTATCTGGGGCTTGCTGACGCGCTACGACCGCAGGCACCGGCATCACCCGCAACATTACCGTCTGGCCGGATTATCCGGCGGGCGCACAGGGTCGCAGAGAGAAATATCGCTTCCAATGGACGTTTCCGATCGCCGAAACGCCCGCTGAGCCCGGCGCGGTCTACGCCGGCGGCAACGTCGTATTCAAGTCGACCGATCAGGGACAGAGCTGGAAGGCGATCAGCCCCGACCTCACGCGCAATGATCCGACGCGACGAGAATGGCGGCCGCCTGGAAGACGTTTATTGCACGGTTTTCACGATCGCGCCTTCGCCGAAGGACAAGAACACATCTGGGCCGGCTCGGATGACGGCTTGATTCACGTTACTCGCGACGCCGGCAAAACGTGGACCGATGTCACGCCGCCGGCGATCCAGCCGTGGACGCGCATCAACATTATCGAGGCTTCGTCGCATGATGTCGGCTACGGCGTACGCCGCGGTAAATCGCTACCAGATGGATGATTTCCGTCCCTACATCTATCGCACGCACGATTACGGCAAGACGTGGACGTTGGTGACGAGCGGCATTCCCGAAGACACTTTCGTGCGCACGGTGCGGCAGGATCCCGTCGCAGCCGAAGTTGCTGTATGCGGGCACCGAAACGCGGCGTTTACGTTTCTTTCGACGACGGCGATCACTGGCAGAGCTTGCAGTTGAACCTGCCGATCGTGCCGGTCACGGACCTCACGATTAAAGGATGGCGACCTGATCGCCTCAACGCAGGGCCGCGCGTTCTGGATACTGGACGACGTCACGCCGATCGAGCAGATGACCGCCGATGCCAGCGAATTCTCCGTTGCATCTCTTCCAGCCGCGCGCCGCTTATCGCGCGGGGCGCGGTGGAGGGCGTGGCGGAGCGGGCTACACCAGCGGACGTGATCGTTGATTATTATCTTGCGCAAGCGCCGTCGCAGCCGGTGACGATCGAATTTCAGGATGCTACGGGCAAGACGATCAAGAGCTTCAGCAGTAGCGCCAGCGAGACCGTCGTCGGAGGGCGGGAGCGGCCGCGGCGGGCAAGCCGTTGTCGCTACACGAGGCGGGGCTCAACCGTTTCGTCTGGGACATGCGCTATCCGGACGCGCACGGCATCGAAGGCGGCACATTCTTTCTCGGCGGCAGCTTGCGCGGTCCCGAAGCGGTTCCCGGGCAATACAAAGTGAAGGTCACCGTCGGCGATCAGTCGGCGACGCAGACTTTTGAAATCAAGAACAGACCCGCGCTCGCAAACCACGCCTGCGAAGCTATCGCAAGCAACTGGAGCTTTTGCTTGCCGCGCGCGACAAACTCTCCGCCGCAGACGACGCGATCAATCAGATTCACGCCGTCGAGCAGCAAGTGGATGCGGCGACAAAGCAAGCCGGCGGAAATGCTTCCGTGGCGGCATGCCGCGCAAAAGCTGGAAGACGAACTCAACGTCGTGCTGCACAAGCTCTACGAGCCGCGTTTCACGGGCTACGACGACCAGACCTTGATTTACCCGCTGCAGCTCAACAATCGCATCGCGGCCATGCAGAGCTATGTGGGTGGTGACTACGGGCCGACCGACCAGGACGTGCAGGTCTCGCCGTACTTTCAGCCGAGCTCGATCAACAGCTTGGGAAATTGAAGCAGGCGCTGACGGTCGACTTGCCGGCGTTCAATTCGCAATTAAAGGCGGCCGGGGTTCGCCCGTCAACGTTCGCCGGGAGCGAAGGCCGCAGGCACGAATTAAGCGCGAAGCTGCGCCGTGCAAGAAATGCTGGGTCGCTGATATCGTTCGGTACGGCGCTCGGATCTTGGGTGATTCCGAAAAGCTAGCAACACGATTTCCGCGCTTCGCGCCTGGCCCTGCGTGGAAACCTGGCATGGCGGCGAACGACAAGCAAACTGGCGCCGGAATGGATGTCATCGCGGAATAAAGTTCGGCCCCTCTGCTAGGGTTTCAGCAGAACTCACACTGTTCAGGTATATTCGGGACACCATACTGGCAGGCTAATTCCGTTTCCAACCGCATGACGAACTGCCATCGAGGAAGTCTCTGCCGGCTCCTCAAAGGAAAATTCAAAGGCGATTTGCTTCTCCGAGTGATCTGGTATATGCGGAGGCCCGCACCATCTGGAATGCGATGGTGGCGCGCAATCCCGGCTTGATCGCCCGTTGCGCCGATGTCGCCGACGTGCAGGCCGCGGTACGAGCGCCGCCGCTGCGGGAGTGCTCCAGCGGTGCGCTGTGGCGGGCACAGTCTTGCCGGCTTCAGTACGTGCGATGGCGGATTGGTGATTGATCTCTCGCGTCTGCGCTCGGTTTCTGTGGATGAAGAGATCGCGCCGCGCACGCGCCGCCGGCGGATGCTTGCTCGGTACTCGATTGATTGCGCCACGCAGAAAGCAGGTCTGATTTTCCCCGCGGGCGTGGTTTCTCATACGGGCGCGGCGGGGTTGATTCTGGGCGGAGGCACAGGCTGGCTCACGCGTTTTCTGGGGCTTTCGTGCGACAACGTCGAGGGTTTCACGCTGGTAACCGCCGATGGCTCGCTCTTTCATGCGACGCGCGAGAACACCCGATTTGTTCTGGGCGCTGCGCGGCGGCGGCGGCAACTTTGGCATGGTTACCGAATTCGAATTGAAATTGCATCCGCTGATTTCAGTGATGATCGGCAACGGACTTTGCGTGGGCGACGAGATTTTCAACGTCCTGCGCTACTGGCGCGAGTTCATGCCGGGCGCGCCCGACGAACTGAAATGGAACGTGAATCTTCGGCTCGCGCCCGATTTTCCGGGCGTGCCGCGTGAGGTGCGCGGGCGTCCGGTGCTGAGCCAGACGGTCGTGTGGTTCGGCGAGGAAGAGAAGGGAACGAAACTCATCGATCATATTTTTTCGCTCGGCAAGCCGGTCGGGGTCACGCGCGATAGGCTTTCATTCCTAACCCTTCAGACGATGGCTGACGCGGAATTTCCGCATGGGCGCCGTTACTACACCAAATCCGGATATTTCAAGGACCTGGGCGACGATTCGATCAAGCGGATGGTCGAGTCTCTGAATTCCGTGCCGCCCGGCAACACGCAGGTTGAGCTGGCTTTCCTGGGGGCCGCGGCAGGCCGCGTGGGCGCGGCGGAGACCGCTTTCGGCGACCGCAGCGCGCCATACATCATGAACCTACTGGCCGATTGGTCCGATGCCTCGGACGATGCGCCAAATGTCGCGTGGGTGCGCAACCTTTTCGTGGAACTACGGCCCGCGATGAAGCCCGGCGTTTACGTAAACTTTATGAGCGGTGATGAACAGGACCGCGTGCCCGAAGCCTACAGCGAGCGCTGGGAGCGCCTCGTCGCGGTGAAAAGCCACTATGACCCGAAGAATTTCTTCCGGCTGAATCAGAATATCCCGCCGCTCGCCCTCCGTCCGTAAGCCAGACCTCCTCGTGTTTCGATGCGGTTGACAGGGGCATTACGTGAAGCATATGGTTTCACACGCCGACCATTCAGAAGTCTGAACGTCGGTTTTGATCCCGCCTGCCGTGACTCGTTCTGCGGCCTAGCTCTCAAGTGTGGAGGGCACATGCCAGCCTGGTACCAAATTGACAAAGAACGTGGAATCGTGATGAGCACAGTATCGGGTAACATCACCAGGAGCGACCTCCTCGAGCACCAGAAGAAGCTCTTGGCCGACCCCGATTTTCGGCCGGGCTTCTGTCAGCTCATGGACTTCACTCACGTGGCCAAGCTAGACGTGAGTGAGGCGGACGTCAGGATTCTGGCCCAGAAAGCGATCTTTTCACCCACCTCGCGCCGCGCGATCCTCGTGCGAGACGATTCCCATTATGAGCTCGCGGAGCTGTTCCGCGCCGTGCGAGACATCGGCGGCGAGCATGGGATCGGAGTTTTTCGTGAGTTGGACGATGCCTTGGATTGGCTAGCCCGCATGCCAAAATAGAAACGCACGAAGGGCTATTCCTCGTCGAAGGCAGCTAGGTCGTTTATTGTTAATTAGTTAGGATTGCCGCCCTCCGCGCGGCGCCCCGCCTCCAGAGCTCAAACTAAAGACGCATTGCCGCTAGTACAGCCGTCCCATGGACGCATACGAGGGCCGCCGGTACCTTCAGGATTGTCCCGGTAGGGTGACGCACGTAGCCAGGGGCGATCTGAGGGATGGTCATGAACGAGCTACAACAGAGAATTTTCGCGGTCGAAGCAGAAGACGCCCCTGCGTTAGCTGCGCAGGCAGACCGGCGCCGTGAGCCTCGCGTCCGCGTGACGCGCCCCGTCTACGTGCAGCCGGCCGATCCCGCCAATAGCGACTTCGAAGAAGTGCGAACAATGAAGGACTTTAGCCGGAGCGGGATCTACTTCACTACGGAGAGAGACTCCTACAGCCAAGGGATGCAGTTGTACGTGGTGCCGGCAGTCGGCTGCTTCAATTTCGAATATGTCGGCGAGGTGGTGCGGGTTGACCGGCTTGCCGACAACCAGTATGGCATAGCGGTGCGCGTCCTCCGCATTCGAAGCTTGCCGGCGGATTCGCGAACCGCGACTATGTCGGCCTTTCGGTCCTTCGCCCTGGCGGATCGCACGCCTCTCCCGCGCAAACGCCTGAATGGCTTGCCGCGTCCGGCGGAGTGCGCCTAGATTTCGTTTTCCTTGCGGTTCCCCCGGCCGTCTATCTCCCCCTGTGACAATCACTTAAGCTGCGCTGGTGACTTAGCGCAGGGCCGCGCATCTATAACTGAAACTATGTCTTCAAACGAGCCGTAATGGTTGGTGGGACCTCCGAGGCGGCGTAACTTTGCGCCGTGCTCAAGGGTTGTGATATCAGTGCAATGCGGGCTGTCACGAAGCGAGAAGATAAAGCGTCATTGAGGTTTGTGGGCTGCAACATTCCGCATGTGCCCGAGCTGCGGAAGGGCGATGGTTCCCGAATCCGTAATTTGGCGGATTTGGCCCTCTCAAACGACTTAGCCTATGGAAGATGCCTTGTCCGCTTTCCTTTGCCGCCACCCAATATCGGCGCAGGGGTCCGGCGGTTTTGTATAATTTGCCGTGGAGAAACTCGTGAAATTCAGACAGGGAAGCCGTGCAGGGGCGGTCATCTTCGCGTGTGCGCTGGGCGTTTCCGGATGCGGCAAGCAAGGCGCTCAAGCCGCGCCGCCGCAGATGCCGCCGACTTTGGTGAGCGTCGTGCCCGCGCTGGCGCAGGATGTGCCGGTGTATCTGGACGAGATCGGAAAGAATTACGCTTTCGAATCGGTAACCGTAATGCCGCAAGTGGCGGGCCGTATTCTCGAACGGAACTTCCAGGACGGGGCCGAGTTGAAGAAGGGCCAGCTCCTCTTCACGATTGATCCGCGTCCGTTCCAGGCGCAGCTCGATGCCGCGCAGGCGCAACTCGCGCAGAGCAAGGCAGCACTCGATCTCGCCAACTCGCAATTGAAGATGTACAGCACGCTGGCGGATACGCGTGCCGTGTCGCAGATGGATTTCGAAACGAAGAAGAACGCGGTGGAAGTGGACAAGGCGCAGATTCAAGCGGCGCGAGGCGGCCGTCGAGAACGCGAAGCTGAATCTCGAATACTGCTACATCCATTCGCCGATTGATGGGCGGGCGGGCGCGCGCCTGGTGGATGCGGGCAACGTCGTGCAGGCAAACACGACGGCTATGCTTTCGATCCAGCGCCTCGATCCGATTTATGCCGACTTCACGGTCACCGAAAGCGACCTCGCCGAGGTCCGGGCGGAAATGGCGCGGGGGACGCTGAAGACGCTGGTGCGTTTGCCCTCGGATCCCGAGGGCCGCGAGCGGGCGGGCACGCTGACCTTCCTCGACAATGCGGTGCAGAGCCGGCAGCGGCACGGTGTCTTTGCGCGCCACGGTGCCCAACGCGGATCATCATTTCTGGCCCGGGCAGTTCGTGACTGTGCGGCTGATTCTGGCGACGCAGAAGAACGCCGTGCTGATTCCGAGTCAGGCGACGCAGATCAGCCAGCAGGGGCCGTACGTGTTCGTGATCAAGCCGGACGACACGGCCGAGCTGCGGCAGGTCACGTTGGGGCTACGGCAAGGGCGACGACGTAGTCGTCACGCAAGGGGTAACGGCGGGCGAGCGCGTGGTGTTGGCGGGCCAATTGACGCTGGTGCCCGGCGCGAAAGTGCGAATTCAGCAGGCCGCGCCCGGTGCCCCGCCACCTGGACAGCAACCGGGATCTGACAGCAAGCCGGCGGGCGGCAAGTCGTGAACCTTTCCGAGCCATTTATCCGCCGTCCCGTAATGACGGTGGTGCTGACCGTATCCGCCATCTTTTTCGGCGTGCTGGCGTATCTGGCGCTGCCGGTGAACGATCTGCCGGCGGTGGATTATCCGGTGATCCAGGTGTAGCGTGGGTTATCCGGGCGCCACGCCGGAGACGATGGCGAACAACGTCGCCACGCCGCTCGAGCGGCAATTCATGCAGATTCCCGGGCTCGAGGTGGTGACTTCGAACAGCGGCCAGGGACACACCAGCTTCGTGCTGCAGTTTGCGCTTTCGAAAAGCGTGGACGCCGCCGCAACAGACGTGCAGGCCGCCATCAACCAGGCGCAAGGACAGTTGCCGGTCGATTTGCCCAGCCCCGCCGACGTTCACCAAGACCAACCCGAACGATCAGCCGATTATGTACGTCGGGCTGACCAGCGACACGGTGACCGAGGGCCAGCTCTACGACTACGCCAGCACCCAGGTCGGCGAGCGGATCAGCATTCTTTCCGGGCGTGAGCCAGGTGGCCGTTTACGGCACGCAATCCGCGGTGCGCATCAAGGCCGATCCTTCCGCCATGGCCGCGCGCAACCTGACGATCGACGATCTGAATGCCGCGATCAAGAACGGCACGAGCTATACCGGCGCGGGGCAGTTCGACGGCGCGCACCGGACGTTCTTGCTCCAGCCGCAAGGCCAGCTGAGCGAGGCGGCGCAGTACGAGCAACTTATCGTCGGCCAATCGAACGGCGCGCCGATCTATTTGAAGGATATCGCGACGGTCACGAGACAGCGTGCAAGACGAGCGGATCCGCATGCGGTTCTGGGTGCGCGGGCGGCGCGTGCCTTCCGCGACGGTGGTGGTGGCGGTGTTTCGGCGGGCGGGTTCGAACGCGGTGGAGGTGGCCAAGGCGGTGCGCGCGTTGCTCCCGAGCATCAAGGTCGAGCTGCCGAGCTCGGTGGACATCGTGCCCATTTACGACCGGTCGCAGACGATCGTCGACCAGCGTGAGGGACGTGCAGGAGACGCTCTACATCGCGTTCGGGCTGGTGGTGTTGGTCATCTTTCTGTTCCTGGGCCGCGCCACGGACACGCTTGATTCCGGCGCGTCGCGCTGCCGCTGTCGTTGTTGCTGACGTTTATGGCGATGGAGATCCTGGGCTACAGCCTGGACAATCTGTCGCTGATGGCTCTGACGCTGGCGATTGGGTTTCTTGGTGGACGACGCGATCGTGTTCCTGGAGAACACGGTTCGCCTGATGGAAACAGGGGCTGGGCGCTTTCGAAGCCACGCTCAAGTCGGCGAAGGAAATCAGCTTCACGATTCTGGCGATGACGATCTCGCTGGCCGCGGTCTTCATTCCGCTGGTGTTCATGAGCGGGCTCGTGGGGCGCATTTTCCGCGAATTCTCGATCACGATCATCGTTTCGATTTTTGCGAGCGGCATCGTCTCGCTGACGCTGACGCCGCTGATGTGCTCGCGGCTGCTGGGCCAGCGCGGGCGGGGCGCCAAGAAGACCTGGATGGAACGCGTGATCGGCGGCATCGAGCGCCGCGTCCTGGGTGTGTACGGGCGTTCGCTGTGGTTCTTCTTGCGCAACCGCTGGGTCTCGGCGCTGGTGTGGCTGGTCTGCCTGTTTGGTACGGTCTACATGTTCTACATCGTTCCGAAGGCATTTCTGCCGGTCGGCGACAGCTCCTTTATCCTCGGCGTCTTTTTCGGGCAGGAAGGCTCATCGCCTGAGCAGATGCACCGCTACCAGGACGCGGAGGAAACGTGCTCTGCATGCGAATCCTGCCGTGGACATGACGTTCACGATGAGCGGCAACTCTGGCTTTCTTCCCGCGAATCAAGGGTTCGTGCTGGCGATTCTGAAGGACCCCGAGCAGCGGCCGCCCGATCGCGGCAGTTGGCGGGGCAATTGATGGGCGCCGCGGGGGCTTCGATTCCCGGGGTGGTCACGTTCCTGCAGCCCAACCCGGTGTTGCAGATCAGCACGGGCGCGACCGCAAACCTGCAGGGGCAGTTTGCCTACGCGCTTTCCGGGTTTGACTCCAAAGAGGTCTACGACACGGCCGGGAAATTCATGCAGAAGATGTACGAATTTCCGGGCTTTCTCTTCGTGAACTCCGACCTTTTCAACCACACGCCCAATCTGCAAGTGAACATCTTGCGCGATCAGGCAAAGCTATATGGCGTGTCGGAAACGCGGATTCTGAATTTGCTGCACGAGGCCTACTCGCAGAACTACACCTACCTGATCAAGAAGCCGAACAATCAGTACCAGGTGATCCTGGAAGTGAAGGACATCGACCGCTCGGAGCCGCAGGACTTGAAGCTGCTGTACATCAAGAGCGACGACGGGCAGCGCATGGTTCCGCTGAACGCGGTGACCACGTGGCAATCGACGCTCGGTCCGCAGGCGGTAAACCATATCAACCAGTTCACCAGCGTGACCCTATTCTTCAACCTGAAGCCCGGTTACACGATTGGGCAGGCCACGGATTTCGTCGAGAAATCGGCGAAGGAAATTCTTCCGCCGGACGTGCGTGGCAGGTCTGCAGGGCGAGGCGCTGACGTTCCGCGAGACGGTCACGAGCTTGACGATCCTGATGGGGCTCGCCGTTTTCGTGATGTACGTGATTCTGGCGATTCTCTACGAAAGCTATCTGCACCCGATCACGGTGCTGTCGTCGCTGCCGGTGGCGCTGGTCGGCGGGTTGCTGACGCTGTGGCTCTTTGGCGCCGAGGCGTCGCTCTACGCGTTCGTCGGCATGTTCATGCTGATGGGCATCGTGAAGAAGAACGGAATCATGATCGTGGATTTCGCGCAGCAGCGAGTGGAGCAGGGCGTAAAGGACGACGAGGCCATTCACGAAGCGAGCATGGAGCGCTTCCGGCCGATCATGATGACGACGATGGCCGCACTGATGGGCGCGCTGCCGATCGCGCTGGGCTTCGGCGCGGATGGCGCGTCGCGGCGGCCGCTGGGACTGGTGGTGGTGGGCGGGCTGATCGTCTCGCAGTTCATCACGCTGTACGTCACGCCGGCGATCTATCTGTACCTCGAGGAGTTCCAGGAAAGGGTGCTGGACCGTTCGACCTTCTTCCGCCAGACACGAAGTCGAGCGCCGCAGCCAGTAACGTCCTCGGATTTGTTGAACAGTCCAGAAGGTTCGGCGCACTGATGACCGCGAGATCAATGAACGCAAGATCGGTGACTGGCGCCGGTACAGGCCGCTTTGGAGCGAGGCTCGGTATTCTGACTCTCGCGCTGGCATCGCTGCCCGGTTGCAACGTGGGTCCGAAGTACCAGCGCGCCACAGTGGAAACGCCGCCCGCCTACAAGGAAACGGAAGGCTGGAAAGTGGCGCAGCCCCAGGACGAGACGATCCGTGGCAAGTGGTGGGAAACGTTCAACGATCCGCAACTGAACGTCCTTGAAGACCAGGTGAACATTTCCAACCAGAACATTGCCGCTGCGGCAGCAAGCTTCCTTTCGGCGCGGGCGATGGTGAAGCAAGCCCGCGCGCAATATTACCCGACCGTCTCCGCGAACCCCACGATCGTGTATTCGCGGCAGCCAATCTTCGGCGCGACCATCAACACCTCCGGGATCAGGGGCAACCGGCTTCGGTAGCGGCACTTTCGCGGAATATTTGCTGCCGTTTGACGCCTCATGGACGCCGGACTTGTGGGGCCGCGTTCGAAATACGGTGCGCGCGAATATCGCGGCCGCGCAAGCCTCCGCGGCGGACCTGCAGAACGTACGGCTGACGGCACAGGCGGAAGTCGCCGTGGACTACTTCGAAATTCGCGCTCAAGACGCCCAAAAGCAACTTCTGGACGAAACGGTAAAGGCCTATGAAGACTCGGTGACGCTGGCGAGGGAGCTTGCGCAAGCCGGCATCTATTCCGACGAAGATCTGGTGCAGGCCGAGACGCAACTCGAGACCACGCAGGCGCAGGACACCGACCTGGGCATTCTGCGTGCGCAATATGAGCATGCAATCGCGTTGCTCACGGGGAAGCCGGCAGCGGAATTCTCGCTGCCGGTTCAGGCGCTTGGCGTGAATCCGCCGCCCGTTCCCGCCGGCGATTCCCTCGGAGCTTCTCGAGCGGCGTCCGGACGTCGCCGCCGCCGAAAGGGGCATGGCCCAGCAGAACGCGCAGATCGGCGTGGCGAAGGCGGCCTATTATCCCACGGTGACACTGAGCCCCTCGGTGGGTTTCGAAAGCACGTCAATCACCACGTGGTTGACTTGGCCGAGCCGGTTTTTTTCGGTGGGACCTTCGCTTGCGGAAACACTTTTCGATGGGGGCGCCCGCCGGGCCACGCTGCAACAGGCCCAAGCGAACTATGACCAAACAGTTGCGACCTACCGGCAGACGGTGCTGACGGCTTTCCAGCAGGTGGAAGACAACCTGGCGGCGCTTCGAATCTTGTCGCAGGAAGTGCAGCAGCAGGACACCGCGGTGAAGTCCTCTGAAAAGAATCTTTCGCTTGCCAGCCAGCGCTATAAGGTGGGTATTGATCCTTATCTGAACGTGATCACGGCGCAAGCCACGCTGCTGGCCAACCAGCGTACGGCTCTGAATCTCCGGATGGAGCAGATGACGGCAAGCGTGCAGTTGATCGAAGCGCTCGGGGGCGGATGGGACGCGGCGCAGATACCCGCCATTCGATAGAACCTCAAATCGGCGCGCGCCGTGCGCACCTAGTGGAAGCTGCGAAGCGCGGTTTCCTCGTCGGAATAATCTTCGAAGATGTTGGCGAGGTTTGTGACTTCAAGCAGGCGCTGGATCTGCTTGCTCAGGTTGAGCACCTTCAATT
>CAWDNN010000019.1:0-184703 GCA_963803675.1 uncultured Acidobacteriota bacterium
CTCAGCGACTTGAGGAACGGTGAGGAGTTCAGAATTCAACGGCGTGTTCATGACTGCGGCTCCTTTTGCGGGGATTGGTAAAGCGGAGGTTTGTTTCAGGCCGAAAAGATTCTTGCGGTATTTCGTATCGAGGGACTTGCGGCGCTACTTGTGCGAGACGTTTGCCACTTCGCTGGGCAACGGTTGCGTCTTCGTCCTCCTTGTTGTGCTGTTCTGCTTCCGGCGGTTTGTACGCTGCAAGGTACTCTTGGAATTCACCGTCCTTCCGGAAGAGACGTTCAAGCATTTCAATTACGACGTATGAGGTACTTGCATGAATGAACTCCGCATAGCGCGTAAGCCGGAACTTCAGCTCTTGCGGTACGCGAAGTTGGATCGTTTCGTTCTTGGGTTGTGTCAGTGGTGCTTTAAGAATTGGCATCTGGTGTCTCCTTTCGAGTTATGGGACTGCGAGGCAACAACGTGGTAGGTCGCGGCTGGAGGACGTAGTGGCTTCCGAGGGTTCGAATCTGCCCCCTACTTGTACTAATGGGCAAGAACTTGGCAAAACCCCCAAGAAAAAATACCCGTCTCGACCTGAAAATATTTAAGGGATCGGGACGTCAGCCAAACTCTTTCCACTGATACGCCTGGCCGAAAAGGCAGCTCAAAATGCCATTGTCATACCGATTGAATTTTGGAGCTTGCATGACGTAATAGGTTTCTTGGGACGCGGGCAAGTACGTCGAGCATTACAAAATTAAAAAGGGCGGGAGCGACCCCGTGTTGCTTTTCGGGCCGCAGGCCGGGCGAAAAGAGGGGGTCGCTCCCGCCCTTTTGACGTACTTGCCCGCGTCCCGGCTTTGCGACCCTGTCTCCGGATCGGGCTGTACTGTCAAGGGTTATAGAATCGAGAGCGGAAAACCGAAAGGAAAACCGTGAGGAAAACCGAGTTCAGCTCGGTTTTTTACCATTTTGATCGTTCGATGCGCTCCCGTGATTCGAGGTTTTGGTTCTTTTCTCTCAGGAAATATCAGCGGTTGATCTTGATTGGTGCCGAATATCTTAGCTTACGCCGCTGTCCCGCTACTTGGAATCTGCACCATGGATCGACTGACGATCTGACGCAGCTCTTACTGAACAACTCGGCCCGAGGACAGCCGGTGGAAGTTTGCCTGAACGTCTTGGGATGGAACGTGGCCCTAGCCCGCTACAGTCGAGGAGTATCTGAACCACATGCTTGATTCCCGGAAGGCGTAGACAGGCTCCGGCAAAAGCCCATCCCAGATTGATGTGCTCAAGACCGCGCGCGAAAGCGCTGACACCCTCGTCGACATCTGTCCCATCCATCGGGTCATAAGTCATGCGTCGCAGATCCCGAGTGGGATGATCTTCGGCTGCGACTACATGTAGCAAGATGGCGTTTTGAGATTGGAACCACCGACGGACCTCTGAGCAGGGACCGCACGTCTCTGCAACATACAGTCGTGCTAGCGGACGATCGGGGATGTGCCATGGCGTCAGTCGCGGTCTCCAAGCTTTGACGTTGTTTTGGTACTCCTCCCAATGCTTGCCGAAGCGAACTCTCATGTCCTCACCTTCATCCCAGGCGGCTAGGCCCAAGCTATAAAGAAAGGACATAATGCCCGCCGCTGCCAACCAGGGATTTCGAAGCACGCATCCCCACGCAGTCATCAAGAGTGCGCATGAGAGCTGCATCGGATTGGAGATATAACGATAGAGCCCGCTGACCACGAGTTGTTTTGGCGGATCGTAAGGGATCGGCGTACCGTCGCCACGTTGCGCGAACTCCTGTACCGCAGAAACACCGACCACTCCCAGCAACGCGATAGCCTGCAATTCCAAGCTCCGCAACCATGCGGGTTCGAGGAGAAGCGCGTCCCATCTGTGTCCGGGCCGGACCGAAAAGACGAGTTCAGGGATCAAGAAGAGGAAAACTCCACCCGCTGCCAAAACGTGAAATACGGCACGCGATTTGATGCGCGTATCGTTGATAGTCCAGCGCGCGAACAACTGCGCGGGAACCAAGACAAGACTCAGCGCAACAAATTCACCAATCAGCCACCGATGGCCGAGAGCGATAACAGGTGAGCACGCCGGCATAAGGATCAGGTCAACACCAAGGAAAGCCGCTGACACCCAAGGTAATCCAGCTTCACCAAGACTCAGGATCGGAAGAATTCCCCAAAACACCGCCCATCCGAGGTACAGATCGATAGGCATTCCAAGGAGCAATCCGCCCAGTGCATTAAACCTCCACCAGCCGAAGTGCAGGTTGAACATTTGAACGGCAAGCAAGGTTGGCAAAGTCCAGACAAACCCCAGCAGCGCCCCAGGGAATATCCTTTTCCGCCTTGGTCGCAGAAATACAAGCAGGAAAGCAGCAATGACGGGAACGTAGAGTCCCATGAATCGGATGGCGGCGACGCGCCCCATGTGTCCTACTCCCCCTGCTTTTGTGACGCAGGAATCGCACTTGCCTGGATTAGATACTCAGCGGCCAAGTGAGCCGCATATCTCTCCCATGGACGAAAGTACCATGCCGGGTCGAGTCGCCTTTCGAAATGCAGAGTCCAATCCACACGGGTGTGCCGGGCATCTAGCGCCGTCCAATTGACCTCCGACGACTTCCAGTCCAACCAGTGTGCAACCTTGCTGCTGTCAGACACCGCGTCAAATCGAACATATCCGGGGTGTGACTCGCTGACCTTGAGCAGCAGGTCACCGGGATGACCCTCGCCACCAGCGAAGTGAATCGTGCGGGTGGAACCAACTTCCAGGCCGTTCCCTCGTGCTTCTGTTGGACGAGGAAATCCCATTCGCAGATAAATCGGCAACGGCATATCGGTTCGTGGACTGCGACTCAGTGCTACCTGCACCTCCTCCTCTGAGGCAGTAACCACCTGTGAAACTTGCACCGTTTCCTCCCGGTTGAATGACAACCTCGGAGAACTGCCCTCAAAGCTCATCGGAAGGAGAAACAACAAAAGGCACGAGAGAGTTGTCTTCCGTTTCTGGCGTTTCCAGTCGACAAGAGCACCCACCAAGAGCCCTATGAGATAGAAGATCGGTGAAGCCATCAAAATGCAGATGAAGCCTTCGCCCAGGAGAGGGCCGGAGAGAAGCAAGGCGAGAGTGAGACCTTTCATAATTCCGCCCTTTACGGTTTTGGCCTCAGGCACCATCGCCAATAAGATCGCCAACACCGCCGGAATACCCACAAATAGCAGCGCAGTCTGCTCCAACCTCCCACGCACGATGAGGCGGTACATGATGCTACCCGCACTCACGGCGAGAACCAGAAAAATGAGGCTCCACTGCGAACGACTGATTGATGGTTTTTCTTCTAGATCATTCATTTAGCCCTCTCTTGGCCCCGTACATGGCGCACAATTGCTCAGGCCGCCGCGAGCGTTGAAATACCGGACTCCACGGCACAATCCGCTTGGGTTTTGGGATTCCTCCGATACGGGCTCGCGTCTCGAAACCGGCTGGGCTGTCGCGCCGATAGTCACAGCGGGCTACCTCCTGTACGGTAACGGCCGACCAAGTCTCTTGCTGCGCTCGCCCAGTCGGGGAATTGGAAATTGAAGCCGGATTGCAGGAGACAGCCCGGAATGACCCGTCGGCTTTTTAGAATGAGTTCGGTTTCGGTGCGGAGGAACCACGCGCCCAGTTCGAGCATGAAGCGGGTAGAAGGAAGACCAATCGCTGCTCCTGCAGCCCGCCGCAAGGTCCGCATGAACTCACGGTTGGGTAATGGGTTCGGTGCTGCAAGATTGATGGGGCCGTCCAACTCTTCGTGGGCGATCAGGTAATCGATGCTGCGAACAAAGTCCGTGTCGTGAATCCACGAGACGAATTGCTGTCCGGAGCCGGCAGCGCCTCCCAATCCGAACCTCACTAAACGAAGTAACTGACAGAAGACTCCGCCTGAGTCCGGGCTCATCGTCATGGCACTGCGAAGAGCGATTCTCCGGGTGTTGGGAGTGTTTGCCGAGAAGAAAGATTGCTCCCAACCCGTCGCTACATCAATGCTGAATTTCCATGTACTCGGGACGTTGCACTCCTTACCGCCGATTTCACCGGTAGCCTCGTCCATGGGCCGGTCCAGAGCGTGGCGGTAAATGGTAGCGGTGCTCGCGTTCATCCATAGACGAGGCGGATGCGCCAATTGACCAACAGCCAGGCCGAGCAAGTGCGTGGTCGAGATGCGGGATTCCCTAATCTCAGTCCGATTTTTCGAAGTGTAACGGCAATTCACGCTCCGGCCTGACAGGTTAATAAGCACGTCCGCGCCGTTCAGTGTGGCTACCCAATCGCCGAGGCTCGTCCCGTCCCATACAAAGACTTGCCATGGCGCGGTGCGTTTGTTTCGCGCCAGGACGGTAACGTGGTGGCCCTGAGCATGGAGATGCCGAGCCAAAATCGTGCCTACTTGGCCGCTCCCTCCCGGAATCACAATGTGGAGTTGCCGAGTCATTGCGCCGTGTCCCCAGCATCGAGAGCGTCTTCCCCGTAAGCGATTTCCAGAAGTCCGGTAGCAAGTTTCCGGATGGGACGCAGCAACGGAAAGCTGGAGAGCTTGATGAGCGCGACCACGATAGCGAGACTCTTGTCGAAGAGCTTCATAGTGCGCTCTTGTTTGGGCGAAGAGTCGTATACCCAGAAGAGAATCAGTCCCATTTGATAGAGCCACAGCAGACGGGGCAGGTGGAGGCTCAGGTCTTCAGGAACCCGCACCTTCCCGCCCTTGACGGCGAGGGAGAAGAATTCAATGTCCCGGTCTCGAATGCTGCGGGTTTCCTCACTGAATGGAGAAAGAGGATGGTGGGGGTCGACGTGGGCGGAGAGCGCTCCCATTAGCTTGCGATCCGCAGCGAAGTACTCGAATTTCGCCCGAATGATGGCACGCAGGCGGTCCTCCAGGCCTTTGGCATTGGTCAGCGACCGATCAAGCAGGGGGGCAAGGTGTTCCTGTGCGCGCTCGTAGAATCCCATCACGATGGCATCTTTCGAGTCGAAGTAATAATACGCGGCTCCGAGTGCAACACCTGCTTGGGTTGCGACATCGCGCATTGTTGTTGCGCCAAACCCTTTATCCCGAAACAATTGAAGAGCGCTTTCCAGAATTGTGTTGCGAGTCAGTTCGCCTTTCTCTGTAGAGGTTGCAGTATTGAACATGTTCAAATATTGGCCTAAGGCCGGTTAAACGTCAAGTAAAAGATTGAACGCGTTCAAGTAGGAATTCTGCTGGAGGGATAAGGGATGCTTTTATCGCTCATAAATATGGCATACTGTGAGCGATAAGAGGTCTCCTATCGCTCATGGCTTGGAACTGGCAACAACCAGATTGGCCCAAATTTCGATGGGACCGAGCGCGGCTGGAGGCTGCGGAGAAGCAGTTTCTTGTCAGGGGAGGAGTGTTCGTCGGCACAGTTCGGCACCTGGGGAAAGAAGAGCGCGATCAGCTCACCATTGAGGCCATGAGCACGGAAGCGGTGACGACTTCCGAAATCGAAGGCGAGATTCTGGATCGCGCGAGCGTGCAGTCTTCCCTCCGAAAACAACTAGGCCTGGCCACAGACGAACGCCGAGTTCGGCCTGCGGAGCAAGGCATCGCGGAGATGATGGTTGACCTGTACCAATCGTTTGCGGAGCCGCTCTCCGAAGAAATGCTGTTTCGCTGGCATCGCATGGTGATGAGCGGCAGCCGCAACCTGCGGGATGTCGGACGCTACCGAACCGGCGCGGAGCCGATGCAAGTGGTTTCCGGGCCAATTGACGAACCCAGAGTGCATTTCGAAGCGCCGCCTTCCGCGCGCGTGCCATCGGAAATGAAGCGATTTATTACCTGGTTCGGTCGAACTGCGCCCGGCCGCGAAGAACCGCTGCCTGCGCTGACGAGGGCCGGAATTGCTCACCTGTATTTTGAAAGCATCCATCCGTTTGAGGACGGCAACGGGCGTATCGGGCGCGCCATCGCGGAGAAGGCCCTTGCGCAAAGCCTCGGCCAGCCGACGCTCACGGCGCTGGCGGCAACGATTCTTGCGCGGCGCAAGAGTTATTACGAAGCGCTCGAAGCCGCGAACAAGGAAAATGAGATCACGCGGTGGCTGATGTGGTTTGCGGGTGTGGCAATCGAAGCGCAACGCCGGACAATTGCGCTGGTGGAATTCCTGATCGACAAAACGAAGCTGCTGGATCGGCTGAAAGGCCAGCTCAATTCACGGCAGGAAAAGGCGCTCCTGCGAATGTTCCGCGAAGGCCCGGAAGGGTTCCGAGGCGGTCTTTCGGCCGGAAAATACAGCACACGTACGGAGCATCGCCTGCGACCGCCACACGCGACCTCGCGGATTTGGTGGAGAAAGGGGCGCTGGTGCGCGAAGGTGAACGCCGTCACGCCCGCTATCGTCTGAGTGTTCCGTTGCGGCCAGTTCCACACGTGACGATCAGCGACCAAGGTGAGTTGACCGAAGAATAGCGGCGCGCACCTGCCTGTTAGGCAGGGAAAACTTGGGTCCAATTTGGGTCCAAATGCTGCCGAATTAGGTCCAAAACCGGGCACTACGACACAGAACAAAGCCAAGCGAACCAATGAGATAGATTTTATTTCTCGTCTTTGCAAGCAGGGGGTCACCGGTTCGATCCCGGTCACGTCCACCAACTTTTTCAATGACTTAGCAAGGCAGGGCATCAGTTCACTCGCTCCATTGTAGTGACTTCTGTAGGTACCCCGTGACTCTGTCTCGCAGCGGCGGCGCTAAATACGCCTTCGGCTCGGAACTTCTCGAATTTCTCCATCGCCACTCTCTTCTGTTCTGCGGCGGGATGTACATATCGCATCGTCATCTGAATGCTGGCATGCCCGAGCAACGCACTAAGGGTCGGAAGGTCGGTTCCGGCGGCAACAGCTCGCGTCGCAAATGTGTGGCGCAAATCGTATAGCCTGAAACCGCCCTTGATCTTCGCGCGGGCCACGGCAGCTCTATGCGCCTTCTTCACGCTGCCGAGGGGTTGCTGGTCGTTTCCGCGTGATGGGAAGAGGAAATCGGTCCCGAGCGTCTTTGCCTTCTCGACCCGAGTCTTGAGCAAGTACAGGACGTCGTCTGTCATGGGGATGGTCCGGCGCGCAGCTTTGGTCTTGCCGAATGGATTGAAGATCGTCTTCTGTTTGAAATCAATGTTTTCAACCCTCAGGCGAAACACTTCCTCGGGTCGCATGCCTGTTTCTAGCATGACCTTTGCGATATCGCTGAGCGGCTGACTCGTTTTTGACAGGTAACGAGCCTGTTCATCAAAATTGATGACACGCATGGAATCGAGCGGTTCTCGGAACATAGAGACCCCAACGACCGGATTCCGCACAACGTAGCCGCTGCGGATAGCTTGATTGAACAGGAGTTTGAGTGTCGTGAGAGCTCGATTCACTGTAAATATACATTTACTTTTGCTGGCAGTAGGGCGCCAGATGCTTTCTGGCTTTCCCCGTCGATAAAGATATTGAGGAGATTGTTTATGGCCGCTGCAACCGTCCCCAACGCGTCCGTTCCCGCCGAAGCCATTTCCGTTTCAACCGCCGAGCACCCGCTTCGCATCCCGGACTATCGCCTCTGGCTGATCGGCGGCACAATTTCGCTGCTGGGCGACCAGTTCTATTTTGTCGCTTTGCCCTGGCTCGTCTTGCAGCAGACAGGCTCCGCGGTGGCCATGGGCGCAATCATGATGGCAGGCGCTATTCCGCGTGCTCTTCTCATGCTTGTGGGCGGCGCCATCAGTGACCGCATGTCCGCGCGCAAGATTATGATTGCCACGGCCACGGCGCGCACCATCTGCGTCACAGTGATTGGCGTTCTAGTCTGGCTTCGCATCTTGCGGACGTGGGAGCTGTACGATCTGGCGTTTGCTTTCGGGGTGGCCGATGCATTTGCCGTTCCTGCGCAAACGGCCTACATGCCCTCGCTGGTGAAGCGCGAACAACTGGTCGCGGCATCGTCGGTCAGCCAAAGCACGGCGCAGATGACCACCATTGTTGGTCCAGTTCCAGCCGGGTTTGTGATCAAAACGCTGGGTGTGGCATGGGCCTTCTTCGTGGATGCGATCAGTTTCTTGTTTATCATTGGCGCACTGTGGAAGCTGCCAGATCCACCTAAGTCTCAGACTGGCCGGAAAGCGATGTTGCATTCAATCGTGGAGGGAATCGCCTACGTGGGAAAAGATGTGCCGCTGCGCTCGCTGATGCTGTTGGTCACGATCCTGAACTTCTGCATTGCCGGGCCGATTTCGATTGGTCTGGCGTACTTGACCAAGACGGCCTTCGGTTCGCCTGCCGTGTACGGCATTGTGATCTCGGCGGTTGCCGCGGGAAGTTTGCTAGGCGCGCTACTGGCTGGTGTCTGGAAGATTCGCCAGCGCGGCGTGATGATTCTTTTGGTGTCGTTGGCGTTGGGTGTCTGCTTGGGATCTATCGGCCTGCTGGGGAAAGTATGGAGCATCGCCAGCGTGCTGCTGATCATGGGCGCAGCGGCGGGAATGGTCAACATCCACATCGGCGCCTGGATCATGCAGCGGATCGATGTCGCGGTGCGCGGGCGAGTTGCGAGCGTGCTCATGCTTGCCTCCTTCGGAATAACCCCCATCTCCCTCGCGGTTGCAGGATTCTTGTTAGCGTGGAGCTTAAAGCTTATGTTTCTGCTCGCTGGAGGACTCATTGTGCTGGCTGCCGCCGGAGCTTCGTTCCAGAAGCAAGTGCGGGAGATTAAGTAAGCACCAAGCTTAGCGCTGTGCGAAGTTGGAAGGCCCGTTAGCGCGTGGCGCCGCTTTCGGGCGAATGACGGGCTCGAACGAAATCGCCGTGGAAGATCTTGCCTTGGATGGTTGCTCGCAATGAACGCGGTAGCAGAATGACATCTTGGCAGAACGTAGGATTTGGACCGGGCTTTTTGATTTTTCTTCCAAAAGCCTGATCCTATACCTGCTTTCTCGAAAAACGGATTGTCAGTAAAGCGAACCCTTCCGTTGCAAGGCAATGAATTCAAAGAACAAAGAGCGCTTGCGTCCAACGGGCATGAAACAAGAATGTTTGGTTTTGAGCCAGGCCCTCTTCGGATTTTCGTGTGGAGTAAATCGCTGATTCCAAAAGGTTGGTCGGAGCGAGTGGATTTGAACCACCGACCTCCTGGTCCCGAACCAGGCGCGAGCGGGCCTTTCCGGGTCCCGAAAAATCCGCGACTCCTTGCCCCGTAGTGGGCAAGAGTGATCCGCCGGCACGAGTTGGAGGGCCTCCGCTATTTCTTGACTGACGCCCTTGCCGGACCCGACGCGGCTGGCGCCGTGAAGGTGCACGACGGATCGGTTAGCGCAGTCGGAGATACCTGTAGCGGATTCAGATTGTTTCTGTTGAGCAGCGCGTTGAAGGCAACCAGATCCTGCGACTGCATTTTTTTCCATGCCGTTACGGTGGCGTTGTATTCCTTGCAGTCCGCTTCCCAAGTGTCAATCTGGGCCTGCGTCGGCGCTGCATCCAGCCCGACCTGCGACATGCTGACGATAGCATTGAAGCTGCCGTTCAGCGTATTGAACGGCCTGAGCGCGCCCGGAGTGGGCGCGCCGCCGCGACCACCGCCGCCTCCACCGCGGCCGCCGCGACCGGCGACGACGCCGCCGAACGCAGCGAGCTTGGCGTCGATATCCGTGGTCGCTTTGGCCACATCGGCGGGAAGCGGGTTGGCGCTCAACGACGCCACCTGCTGGCGGACGGCCAACACTTCTGAGTTTCCGGCATTCGAATCCTTGCCCCCCTCGTATGCCAACAGCATGAGCTTGTTCTTGGCGCGCAGGTCGGCCATGACTTTGGCGCTCTCGCCGACACGCGGATCGTTGTGAACGGTCACCGTCTGGGTGTAAGTCTGTCCATCGACGATAAGCTTCAGTGTGTAGACGCCGGGGATCACTTGCGGCCCGTGCGGACCGGGGGTGACGTATCCGCCGGGCGCCACATTCATTTGATTTTCGAGGTCAGAGTTGAATGTCGGCGGATCGTCGTAACGCAGATCCCAATTGGTGCGGTTGGTGCCCACTTTGGTCGGCAAGGCGAGATCCGACCCTTTGGCCACCCAGTATTCGGGGTAGGGCCAGCGCTCGGGAAGCACCGGCGGAATGCTCGACATTGTTCGGACAAGTTTGCCCTCTGCGTCGAACACCTGCAATTTTATTTCGCCGGAAGGCGGGCGGCTCAGATAGTAGTAGAGGATGGCGCCGTAAGGCGGGTTGGGCGCGTGCGGCAACTCGGGATTGAGGGGCTGATCCCAGTTATCGCTTACGCGCGCGCGGATGGCATCGCCGGGCTTGAAGAAATAGACCGGCGCTGCTGCGATCGCCTGCGACTTGGCGGCAATCTCGCGCAGCGGCGTCGTGTCATCCAGAACGTAGAAACCGCGGCCGTAGGTTCCGATCACCAGATCGCTCATGTGATCGTCGGTGTGAAACACCATGTCGCGGATCGAGGTGCTGGGCAGATTCTGCCGCAGCGATTGCCAATGCTCGCCGTCATCAAACGACACATAGACCGTGGTCTCGGTGCCGGCAAAGAGCAAGCCCTTTTGTTTCGGATCCTCGCGGATCACGTTCACCCAGCTTCCGGTAGGCTGATCGTTGGGCAATCCGTTGACGATCTTGCTCCAGGTCTTGCCGCCGTCGTGCGTGCGCCATATCAGCGCGACGTTAACTCCGGAGCCGCCGCGTCCGCCGCCACCCACCCGGCCGGAGAGGTAGGCGGTGTTGACGTCGGTGTGCCCCGCTTCAATCATGTTGAAGGTAACGCCGGCGCCGTCAGTAATGTTGCTAACGTTGTTCCAGTGCGCGCCATTATCCATTGTGTTGTAGATCTGTCCATTGCTGCTGACCGTCCAGAACACGCCCTTCCGAAGGGTCGAGATGGCAAAGTCATTGATGGAGGGTGCAACGACGACACCGCGTCCGCCGGCAGGCGCTGCGCCAGCCGCAACCGGAGCCGCAGCAGGCGCTGTCGGCACCGGCGTGCCGCACGGAACCTGCGGCTTGCCCTTCTCCACAGTAAGGTCGGGACTAAACGCCTTCCAGGAATGTGCCGCATCGCGCGACACCAGCAGGCACTGCATGTCGGTATAAATCGCATGCGGATCGAAGGGATCGGCTCTCCGCCAGGCATCCCGGCCGGAACGGTACTTCGCTGCATCCGTCCCAAAATTGGGCGCAACATTCTCCCATTGACCGGTGGTCAGGTTGATCTTCACCAAACCGCTGCCGCCCCCGGCAGCGCCGTAGCCGACGCCGTAGATGATATTGGGATCGAGCGGATCGGCCGTAAGCGTGCCGAACTCGGAAGAAGGCACCGGCATCCAATCGACCTCTGAAACCGTGCCCATGTCGCCGCGGGTGCGGGTCATGACCGCGCCCGTGTCCTGCTGCGAAGCCAGGACCCAGTAGGGATACCGATTGTCGGTGGAGATGTGATAGACCTGAGCGACCGGCAAAGCGTAATAGCTGCTCCACGTAAGCCCGCCGTCAAAGGTAATGGCCGCGCCTTGATCGACGCCAAAGAGCATGCGCTTGCTGTTGGTGGGATCGATCCAGATGTCGTGCATGTCTTCGCCGCCCGGAGCGCCTTTGAAAGGGATGAAGGTCTCGCCGCCGTCGGTCGACTTATAGGCGGCCGTGCTCAGGGTGTAGAGGACGTCGGGATTCTGCGTATCCACCCAGACGCCGCAGATATAGTCCCTGCCGCCGATGCGCGTATCGTCGCCGGCCATGTGTTTCCACGTGGCGCCCTGATCGTCGGAGCGGAAAAGACCGGAGGCATTCTGCTGCGGGGCGCCGATCACGTAGATCCGCTGCCCGTTGGTGTGCATCGCCACCGCCACGGCAATGCGCCCGGTGGTCGACGGGTTGGAGGCGATTTCGGTCCAGGTCTTGCCTTCGTCGAGGGACTTGTACAGCTTGGTATGGCTGGGCCCGGCGTTGGCCGGAGCCGCGCCGCCGCGGCCCGCAGCGGGGATCCCGGTGTCCACTTCCGTGGTTGCAAATATCACGTTGGGCATGTCAAACGGTGAAGAGAGATCGCGGCCGCCGGTCTCATTGTCGGGGTGCAACACGTTGGTCCAGGTCTGGCCGCCGTCGTCGGTGCGGAAAATGCCGCGTTGCGTTCCGGTGGCTCCGCTCATGGCGACGACGATCACGATATTGGGATCTTTGGGATCGACAATGATCTTCGGGATCTTCAAGGCGCCCTCGAGGCCGATGTGCTCCCAGGTTTTGCCGGCATCCGTGGACTTGTACATCCCATTACCGTTGGTGCCGGTGCTGGCACTCGACACGGCATCGCCGCTCCCGGCGTAAATAATGTTGGGGTTCGAGGGGGCGACCTGGATGGCGCCAATGCTATCCATCTCCGTCACTTGGTCAAATATCGGATACCAGGTCATACCGCCGCTGGTTGTTTTCCAGATCCCGCCTTGCGGCAGGCCTACATAAAAAGTCCCGGGGTCGCCGATGACTCCGGAGACGGACGCGATGCGTCCGCCGTGATACGGACCGACGTTGCGCCATTGCAAGCCGGAAAATAGATCAGGGCTGACCTGCGCTGCCGCGCCGAGCGCGAAGCAGAGCACAATAGCCACAGACATCCAAATGCCAGTAGAGCGCCGGGTGATTTGAATCATTGCATTTCCTCCCAAGTATCAGAAACCCTCTTTGGGCCGATCCTCGCCCGCCAACTATACACCGAGCGGGGATTCACGATCCCATTCTTGGGCGAGCGAGGCGAGAACGCCGCAGACCAAGCTTCATGAGGGTGGAAAAGGATGATTCGTTGCCCACGACCCGATGTCGAGGCGTATCTGGCACGTTGATCAACGGTCGGAGGGAGCCCTGCTTACCTCTTCACGAGCAAGACGCAATAGCTGTCCTCGGGCCAGTCGTCGACGACTTTTTCGACCTGTAGACCCGCAGCGATGAGTTCGGCGATGACGACTTTTTGGGGAATTCCATGGCCGCCGCGATTGCTTGGGACGCCCTCGACCGGTTCGAGGCCAGCGCGCGGCGGGAAGTCGATGATCGCAAGCCGCCCGCCGGGCTTCAGCGAGCGGACGATGTTGGCGTCGAACGCAGCGGGCTTGGTCAGATGATGGTAGACACGCCGCAGAAAAATGGCATCGCAGCACGACGCAGGTAGGTTCGTATCCGCCTCTTTGCTATCCACGACAATGACGTTTTGCAGGCCGCGCCGCTTAACCTCCGAGCGCAATTGGTCCAACTTCTTCGGGTCAATTTCCGTGGCGAATACTTTTCCGGAAGGGCCAACGTGCTGCACAGCGGCAAACGTGTAGCTGCCGTCTCCCGCGCCGATATCCGCGACGGTCGTACCCGGCTTCCAGTCCATCAGGGCGACCAAGCGTGTTATTTCATCGGCGGCATCGGCCTTTGCGTTCCACGCAACGCTAAGCGCGACCGCGACAACGCACAGCAAACCTGCCAACCACGATTTTTTCCTCTTCATCGCAACCACACCTTTGCGCGAAACAATACCCAGTATCTGCCCTGCAAGCGAAATACGCGATATTTGACTACTCTGGCCGCAGTGCCACCATGGGGCAGTTCGGCATCTCGGTTCCGGCCCGTGAAGCTGCCAGCGATTCTGTTCCACATGCGCCGCAAGGTTTTCATCGTGACTCTCCTTCCAGCGTGAAAAAACGAGCAATGATTTCCGTGGTCCGCTGCCAGTGGCGCTTTTCCGAGCGCAATTCCTTCCTACCGGCTTTGGTAAGGCGATAGAAGCGCGCTTTGCGATTATTCTCCGAGACGCCCCACTCGGAGGTGATCGAGCCCTCTTGTTCGAGCTTGAGGAGGATGGGGTAAAGCGTGCCGTGGTTTACGGACAAGAGATTGTTGCTGATCTGCTCGATGCGGCAGGCAATGCCGTAACCATGCTGCGGGCCCAAAACGTCGAGCGTCTTGAGGACCATGATGGCCAGCGTGCCCTGCCAAACTTCGGTCTTCTGGTTCATGGCGCCCCTCTGTTGGGGTTCCCACAGGAGAGTAGCATAGCGTCGGCGGGATGACAACCATCTCGACGGATTGTCACTCTTCGCAAACTCTGAAGGTTCAAATACGCAGAATCCGCGCTTTTGCGCCTCCGGAAGCTAATAATTCCTGACTTAGCCTTTTTGCGACCCGAAAGCGCTTGCGAAACGGGCCATTTAGGGCCCTTCTCGGGTCCTAGGGCTGATGATCGCCCCGAGTTCCATAGATTTCTACCCTTAAGAGTTTTGGCGTACAGCGGTGCTACCGCTACGGACGGGATAGAGAGCTGGTGGCCAAGGCAGCAGCGGAATCTGTCTACAGCGGGGTTGGGGTAAGGAGAGGTGTTGCAAAAGTAGGCCACAAATGGGACAACTTTGTGCTGTGCTGGTGTGGATGGCAGACCGTCGGGAGTGCTCCCGATGAAAATCGCTTTACAGTATGCGAAGAAGCGAGACGGGTGCACTATGGCGCTGTTTTCAAAGGCAAAAAGGAAATTCCGGTATAATACCTCCGCGAAGCAAAAACCGAAATCGGCGCCATGAATCAACCAGCCGTACGACCGGCCGCCAATCCCGTCTGGGTAGACGCTAGCCATAGTCGGCCGCGTTGGTTTTTTGTCGGCATGTCGGCGGCCCTGCTCGCCATTGTTCTGGCCGGCTTTGCGCGAACCTTCTTTCTCCGCGAATACTTCGGAACCGCTCAGCTTCCCACAGGCCTCCAGACGCTCCCCGCATTTTTGCATGTCCATGGCATCGTACTGACGTCGTGGTTCGTGTTGTTCCTCGTTCAGACTACGCTCATCGCGTCCCGCCACACGGACATCCATCGACGCTTGGGTGTCGCGGGCGCGATACTGGCCATCGTCGTGGTCGTCGTGAGTCTGATGGTGAATATTCGCGCGATCCCTCGATCTCCGGCGAACGGCTTGAGCGCCGCGGAGTTGCCAGGGCTTATTGGCGCAAACATCGCCTCCCTCCTCAACTTTTCGGTGCTCACCGCGAGCGGCATCTATTTGCGGCGGCGACCCGAGACACACAAGCGGCTGATGCTCCTCGCGAGTATCAGCATCATCGGCCCTGCGCTCTCGCGCATACCCGGAGTTCATGAATTTCCAGTTCTCTATCTAGTTGGCATGCTCTCGCTCTTCATAGCTCTGCCCTTGTACGACATCATCCGCAACCGGCGCGTGCATCCTGCAACTGCCTGGGCGCTGCCATTGTTAATCTTGATCTGGATTTTAGGCATAGTGGTGGGAATGTCCAGCGTTGGGCGATCTTTCATCCACTCGCTCGCGTAGGTACCACCGAGCGTCTTCAGACAATAGCGCAATCGGCTACGAGTTCTCTTTCCCCCGATTCTTCCGCATGGATTCCCCTTTACATGGACGGTAATCCGACTTAAGACCTTTCGCGTACAGGATCCGACTAAGCCCCAAGGGGAGTCCTCGTTGCATTACAGAATCCGGCTGCCCCTCGTTCACAGCCCCAAACGCACCCACATGGGCGCAACGGCGTCAAATACGCAGAATCTGCGCTTTTGCGCCTCCTGAAGCTAGTAATTCCCAACTTCTGCTTTTTGCGTTCGAAGGCGGTTGCGAGATCGGCCATTAAGGCCCCTCTCGCGCCCTAAGGCTGATGATCGGTCTCGAACGCCCTAAGCCACAATCGCGGAGTGATCGTCCATTAAAACGGCGGCAAGTTGTTCCAAGTGCGAAGCCCAAACTTGACGGTCTCGCTCCGGCGACAATATCAGCGTCCATCCTCCTGCTCCTGGCAGTTTGGATTGCAGGAGTCTCGAATGTGCCCGAGTTCCGAAATGTTCTTTGGCAAATGCTGCATGGATGCGCAGGCTGGCTAAGTACCTAGGGGGGAGTCCTCGTTTGGCGTGGAGAATCCGGCCTAGCCGCCCCTTGGGCGTCAGATGAAAACATGCGATGTTCGACTACTCGTGCCGCAGTGCCACAATCGGGTCCACCTGCGTGGCGCGACGCGCGGGCTGATAGCACGCCAGTAGCGCGATCGTGCACAACGCGGCCGATGCAGCAACAAACGAAACCGGATCGGTTGGCTTGATTTCGTAGAGAAAACTTTGGATCAAGCGCGTGAGCATTAGTGCACCGGCGGCACCGACCGCGATTCCCACGAGCACCGGGAGCATACCAGCCTTCATCACAAGCAGCATCACATTGCCGCGCTGCGCTCCGAGGGCGATGCGGATACCGATCTCGCGCGTTCGCTGCCCGACCGAGTAAGCGACAACACCATAGATGCCGACCAGAGCGAGCGCGAGGCCCAGGAAGGAAAAGGTGCTAAGAAGCATTGCTCGAAACTTCGGCTCGGCGCGGGATTCCGAAATTGCTTGATCCACGGTCTGTATCTCTTGGATTGGAACGTCCTTGTCAATGCTCCACAGCCGCTGTTCGAGAGCCTTTCTAAGCCCAGAAGGATCAACGGCTGTACGAACCAAAAAGAACGCCATGTCTATGGGAAAGGGTGACTGGGCAAATGGCATATAGACTGTCGGCTGCGGCGCAACGCTAATGTCGGTATCCCGGGTATCGGCAACTTCACCGATAATCTCGAGCGCCGTTCCTGGTTTCCCACCCATTCCTTGCTCGACGAGGTGCTCGCCCAAGGGGCTTCCGCCGGGGAAATATCGTTTGGCCAGTGATTCATTCACGATCGCAATCGGCTCGGCACTTACATCGTCGCGATTGTCAAATATTCGGCCCTGAATGAGCGCTACGCGAAGGGTTTCAAAGAATTTGGAAGTTATGTAACGCGTTTGAAGCCCCGGCGCAGCTTCACGCCCGGCGGCTGTTTGGATGGTGAAATCATCACCCAAATCAAACCCACCCATAAACGGATCCACTTTTGCGCTCGCTGCTTCCACGCCCGGTACCGCGCGAAGTTCTTCGGCCATGCGCAATATGGCGGCAACGCTCTGCCCCCGCTGGGGATATCCCTTCTTCGGGAGGGCGACGAGCATGGTCAAGATGTGATCCGTCCGAAAGCCCGGATTTACGTCGAGCAGATTGGAAAAGGTTCGTATTGCAAGGGTCGAACCAATCAGCAAAATGAGGCAAGAGGCAACTTCGAACGTGGTTAAGACGTTGCGAATGCGAAGTGCCCTTGATTGACTCCAATCGTTCACGCCAGGCGATCTCTCGCCCTTGAGACCATCGTTCAATTCCGGCCGAAAGATTTGGGAGGCAGGAATCAGCCCAAACAAGATGCCTGAGACGACGGAAATGACGAGTGTGAAAAGAAAGACGCTCTTATCTACTCCGAGTTGATCAATTCGCGGAATTTCCGGAGGCATGATCGACCTTAGGACTCCGACGCATCCTATGGCGAAGACCAATCCGAATGCCCCGCCGAGCAGCGCCACAATGACGCTTTCAACCAGCAGCTGACGAACAATGCGGAATCGCGTAGCGCCCATGGCGACGCGAACGGCAAATTCTTTCCGCCGGTTCCAGCCACGGGCGAGAAAGAGATTGCCAACGTTGGTGCAGGCAATCAGCAGCACGAACCCCACGGCTCCAAAGAGAAGCCACAATGCGTTGCGGATCCATTTTACGCGCCACTCGGCAATGGACCGTATGACAAAGCCGTAGGTCTTCGGCATCCGTGGTTCATTCTGCGAGATACGGGATGCGATGGCTGCCAGCACAGACTGCGCCTCTTGGACACTGACTCCAGCCCCCAGTTTGGCCACGACACTGACATATTTTCTTCGAGGATCGTTTCTTGGGATGCCATCAATATTCAGGGGGGTCCAAGCAAGAGCCTCACGCGGAAAGTCGAAGCTCTTGGGCATAATGCCGACGATTACAAAAGGCTCCTCATCGAAGTAAACCGTCTTGCCAAGAGCAGAATCGTCGCCGCCGAACTGCCGCTGCCAAAGCTCATAGCTCAGGACCGCGACCAAATTGTGGCCGGGTTGCTGCTCCTCAGGAAGAAACGTGCGTCCCCGCACCGCTTGAATGCCCAGCATGGAAAAGAATGCGGACGGAACGCACCAGGTGTCGAGCCACTCAGGTTCGGCCGCCCCAGTCATATTTACGAAATTGCGCTGAAGCGCGGAGACGTCCGAAAATTGCACAACTTGGGCCTTGATCTGCTGGAAGGCGCCGACCGTAGTGTCAGATATTCGGTCGGGGTACCGCGAGTCTGGAGTGGCATAAATGGAGACCAGGCGTGCGGAATCTTTGAAGGGCAATGGCCGCAGAAGTACGGCATTAATGACCGTAAACATCGCCGTATTGGCTCCAATGCCCAACGCAAGACAGGCGACGACAACGGCGGTGAAGCCTGGCGACTTGCGCAGCATGCGCAGCCCGAAGCGGACATCCTGTTGGAGCGAGTCGAACGGGGGAAGACCGCGCTGATCGCGGTAGCTCTCTTTCGCCGGTTCCACACCACCGAAAGTAAGGATGGCCGCTCGTCGGGCCTCTTCTGGGGACATGCCACGACGGAGGTTTTTCTCGGAGAGCATCACGATGTGCGATTCGAATTCGTTTGCCAGTTCGGCATCTCGGTTCCGGCCCGTGAAGGTACCAGCGATCCGGCTCCACATGCGCCGCAAGGCTTTCATCGTGACTCTCCTTCCAGCGTGAAAAAACGAGCAATGATTTCCGTGGTCCGCTGCCAGTGGCGCTTTTCCGAGCGCAATTCCTTCCTACCGGCTTTGGTAAGGCGATAGAAGCGCGCTTTGCGATTATTCTCCGAGACGCCCCACTCGGAGGTGATCGAGCCCTCTTGTTCGAGCTTGAGGAGGATGGGGTAAAGCGTGCCGTGGTTTACGGACAAGAGATTGTTGCTGATCTGCTCGATGCGGCAGGCAATGCCGTAACCATGCTGCGGGCCCAAAACGTCGAGCGTCTTGAGGACCATGATGGCCAGCGTGCCCTGCCAGACTTCTCTCTTCTGGTTCATCGCCTCCCTCTGTTGGGGTTCCCACAAGAGGCTAGCACGGCGTCCGTGGGATAACAACCATCTCAATCCGGGCGGGGTCTTGGGGGCAACGGATGTCAGACGCCGAAACCCCAAAGTTCGAGGCTTCGGTCGTATTGGCGTTAGCGTGCCGTCACCTCAAGAGTCTGCAAGGACCCCATGGCGGAGAGCCGCCGGCCTCGCGCTCATTTGCGGGCACGTGGACTCCTATGCGCTGTTGAACTTCGGTGTTTTCGCCTCGTTCATGAGCGGCAACACGACGTCTGGCGGTTTGCAAGCCGGACAGGGCAAGCTCGCGATCGCCGAGCGGCCTTTCGGGCCGAGCACTGGTAGAATTTCGCAACTACCCGATGCTGTCCCCACATCAGGCACGGGCGACTTTCGAACAAGGACGCTACGGCTCAAGCTTCGGACTGCGCACGGAAAAAACGCGGAAGAGAAAGCGATGGAAAACTGCAAAGACGTCGCCACAAAGACTGGTCGCGCTGGCCAAGAAACTCCCGCGAAAGAACGTACAACCGCCCAAAGTGCACGGACTCGGGGAACCAGTCGGCAAGCCAAACGACAAGATCACGGTGGAGTAGCTGATTGAGCGGATGCTCCGCAAAGACCGGGACATCTATGCTTAACAATTCTCGGGCAAATTCGTTGAGTCCAGGGCACGGAAAGCGTACGATGCGCGACAAGAGGTCCAAATCGCTAATTCCGGGTTATTGTCCACGCGCCGCGAACCGAGGCTGGATGCGAGAGAGGGGCCAGGAGATGAGCGACATCGAAGATCCAAAAACGATTGAGTACCCGCCTAATACGCTCACACGACGCGACCTAATAAAGGGAGTAATCGTGGGCGGCGTGGCAGTCTCCTCAGCAAGCTATCTCTTCCGCGCCTCCACCCTGCTAGGCCAGTCTGATCGCGGAACGGGTGAAAGGCTGCTCACCATCAACGTGAACGGCCAGGTGCGGCGAGCTGACGTCATGAAGCAAGAAACGCTGGCTTGGACACTCCGTCACAAACTGGGGCTGACCGGCACGAAACTGGGGTGCGACCGGGCCGAATGCGGCTCTTGCACCGTGCTGATCGACGGCGTGCCGTACTATTCCTGCTCGGTGCTGACACACACAGTGCGCGACAAAAAAGTCCTGACAATCGAAGGGCTGGCGAGCTCCGACGGAACGCTGCACCCGGTCCAGCAAGGCATCATCGACGAACAAGGATTCCAGTGCGCGTTTTGCATGCCTGGCTTCATCATGGCGGCGGTGGCATTCCTAAAGACGAATCCCAACCCCACGCGGAGCGAACTGGCGCAGGGTCTGTCCGGGAATCTGTGCCGGTGCCAGGACTACGACAAGATTCTGACCGCGATGATGCGCGGCGCAGAGAACATGGGGAGGGCGAGCCGTGCCTAAGGGAGACAACGAATCTGGCGCAACGACTGCGCGCGCATACGGCGCTGGACACAAATTGATCGGCAAGGATTACGTAACGGCTGACCTTTACGCGAAGGTTACAGGGCAGGCAAAGTACGCGGAGGACTATCACGCCGAAGGAATGCTGTTCTGCAAGCTGCTCCTGAGCCCCTTGCCGCATGCGCGCGTGAAGCACCTCGATGTACGCCAGGCGCTTGCAATGCCCGGCGTGAAAGCGATTCTAACGGCTGACGAGCTTCCACCTCCCGCCGATACACTCACCGACAATGGCACGGTGATTCGGGCCAACCCGAAGAGCGAGAAGGCTCTCACCATGGAACCGCTCTACCAAGGCGAGCCGATTCTCGCTGTGGCCGCGGTGGATGAACTCGCTGCCGCTGACGCGATTGAAAAGATTCGAATCGAGTTCGAGCCGCTGCCCTTCGTCATCGATCCGCTCGATACCTTGCGGCCGGGTGGACCCAACCCGAGGACCGACGGAAACATCTGGGTGCAGTCTCCGACACCGCCGACGGTGGCGGGAGCTCCGCCACCGGGCCCGCCGCCCCCCACGATCAGCGCGCTCAAGTGGACCGAGGCGGAGTTCGCCGACGCAAAGTACGGGCGTCTGCCGATGGGGAAGACGCCCGACGAATGGTCGTACGGCGACATCGACGCGGGGTTCAAGAATGCGGCGCTGGTGCTCGATGAAACGTTTGTGACGCCGGATACGAGCCATCAGCCGCTTGAGACGCGAACTGCCCTGGCTTACTGGCAGAACGGAAAAGTCTACGTTCACACCGGCACGCAGAGCACCGCGCAAACCGTTCCTGCCATTGCGAGATGGTTGAACATCGATGTGAGCAAAGTTGGCCTCGTCAGCGAATACACCGGAGGCGGCTTCGGCAGCAAGATCACGGGTGGCATTTCGCTGATTATTCCTGCGCTCCTATCGAAGAAGGCCAATGCGCCGGTGATGATGCGGATCAGTCGCGAGGAGGAGACGTTCATTGGCCGCGCGCGGCCTAGTCTGCTAGGGCGGGTGAAAGTCGGCTTTTCCAAGGATGGGCGGATCATCGCGCTCGACATGTTCGTTATCTCCAACAACGGTCCCTATGACGCAAACGGCGATGTCCCGTCATCAGGCCGCATTGTGTCTCTCTTGTATCAACCGGAAGCGATGCGCTGGCGTGGAGTAACTATACTGACGAATACGCCCCCCAGAAGTGCGCAGAGCTCGCCTGGCGGCCTGCAGGGCATCGTGATCATGGAACCGGTCATCGCGAAAGCTGCGCGCAAGCTCGGACTTGACCAGGTCGCCGCCCGCCGAATCAATTGCCCGGAGGGCAAGGCGCCATTCGGGCCGGAGGTGAAAGGCAAGCGACCTTATGCGACGAGCGCGTTCCTCAAGGAAGCCCTCGATCGCGGGGCGGAACAGTTCAAATGGAGCGAGCGGGTCGCGCGCACCCCGAAACGGATCGGTACGAAGGTGCGTGGCGTGGGCGTGTCGCTGAGTTGCTACGTCGGTGGCACGATCGGCTTCGATGGGATCCTCGTTATCAAGCCGGATGGCCGCGTGAACTTCCAGTCCGGAATCGGCAACCTGGGAACGGAGTCGGTCATCGACGTACATCGCGCGGGAGCCGAAGTTCTCGGAGTGCCGTGGGAGAAGTGCGACATTACATGGGGCGACTCGTCAAAGAATCTTCCCTTTACCTGCGTCTCCGGCGGAAGCCAGACGACCCACGCGATGACACGCGCTGCCTACGCGACCGCGATGGATGCCCGGCAAAAACTCAGGGAGATTGCAGCCAAGAAGCTCGGCGGCAAGCCGGACGATTACGACGTCGCGAACGAGCGCGTGTTTCACAAGGGCGGAGGCGCCGGCATGACTCTGGCGCAGGCCGCGAAGCACGCGATTCAACTCGGCGGTATCTACGATGGGCACGAAGTATCTGCCGACCTCAACAAGCGGACTAAGGCGTCGGCGTCGGCGCTCGCGGGCCAGGGCCTTTTGGCGGCCGCGAAGGACAATTACCCTCGCGATGGCGCGACATTTTCCTACGTTGCCAGCTTTGCCGAGGTCGAAGTGGATGTGGAAACCGGCAAGTACAACATCGTAGATTTCCTCGCCTACGCCGACGTGGGCTCGGTAATTCATCCCCGCGCGCTTGGCGGCCAGGTGCTGGGCCGGTCGGTTCTGGGCATCGGGCATGCGATTGGGCAGAAGTGGGTGTATGACCCTTACTACGGCGCAATGCTTTCGAGGCGCTTTTACCAAAGCAAGCCGCCAACAATTTTGGACGTGCCCGTCGACATGCAATGGGCCGCGCTCGATATTCCGGATCCGGAAACGCCAGTCGGCGCTCGCGGCGTGGGCGAGCCGCCCGTTGGAGGCGGGTGCGCCTCGATCTTGAACGCCCTTTCCGATGCGCTGGGAGACGAGATCTTCCAGCGTGCTCCGGTCAACGCGGACACCATCCTCACGTCCCTCGAAGCGGGACGTCCCATGCAACATCCCCTAAGGGCGCACATTTAGTGGAGACGTAATAGGAGAGGCCATGGCTGTAATTCGGGACGTCATGCCAGCTTTCGAGTTGGTTCAGCCGAACTCAATTGTGGATGCGCAAAGGGTGCTCGAGCAGCAGGGCGAGAACGGCTGGGTGCTGGCCGGAGGCATGGATAGCTTCGACTGGCTCAAGGACCGCATCAGGAAGCCAAAGGTTGTGGTCGATCTGAGTGGGATCGACGAACTTAAGGGAGTTCGCACCACAGCCGACGGCGTCGAGATCGGAGCGATGACCACACTCACCGAAGTGGTGAACAATCCCATCATTCAGCAGAAGTATGGCCTGCTGGCACAGGCCGCGGAATTGGTGGCCTCGCCGCAGATCCGAAACCAGGGCACGCTTGGCGGCAACGTGTCACAGGATACTCGCTGCTGGTACTACCGTGCCGGTTGGCCTTGCTACCGTGCCGGCGGGAACATCTGTTATGCCGATACGCCGGAGGGCCGCAACCGGGAGCACGCGATTCTGCATGCGGACCGCTGCGTGGCGGTGAATCCCTCTGACTCTGCTCCGGCGCTCATTGCGCTCGATGCCAAATTCGTGATTCGCACTCCCAAGGGTGAGCGCGTGGTGGACGCCGAGGACTACTTCATCGGTCCTGAAATCGATATCACCCGGCTGCACATCTTGAAGCCCGGGGACCTCCTGACGGCCATTCGCATTCCGTCGACATGGGCCGACGCGAAATTCTATTTTGAAAAAATCCGAGACCGAAACGTCTGGGACTTTCCGCTGCTGAATGTGGCTTCGGCGATGGTGGTGTCAAATGGCAGCATCGAGCGAATGCGTATTGCTGTGAATGGCGCCGCGGCTCGTCCTCTGCGCTTGAAGGTTGTCGAAGACGCGGTTCGCGGCAAACCACCGAATGCAGCAACCGGAGAAATGGCGGGGAAACTGGCGGTGCAGGGAGCCGTCCCCTTGCAGTTCAACGCTTACAAGATCCCACTGATGAGGAACCTGGTGAAACGGGCCATCGGAGGCGTGGAGGAGGCAACATGGACCCCCTACAATGGGCAATAGATCCGTGGGGGAAAATCGTCCCCATCCACATTGCGTGGTTCTTGATCTGGGTGGCGGCGATCGCGGGATTGCTCTTCGTTATCGTCCATGCGATTTACGTGCGGTATTTCGCGAAACCCAGGCAGTTCGAGCCTGATGCTGCTCCCGTCGACGCCGCAGAGATTCCCGCCCACGTTCCCCGTCATTCGCTGCTTGCGCGGACGTTTCACTGGATCATGGCGGCCTCTATGTTCACACTGCTCTTCACCGCTTTTCTGCCGAAAGTGGGTGTTCAGTTTGACTGGGTTACATACCATTGGATCGCTGGAGCTGTGTTGACGGCTTCCATCGTATTTCACATCTTCCACGCGTCGTTCTTTTTGGACTTCTGGTCGATCTGGCCCGACAGAATCGATCTCCGGGACGCATGGAGAAGAACGAAGCGATTTATGGGGAAGCCCGCGCCACCGCCGGAGAGGTTTGCGAAGTATCCTCTGGAAAACAAGCTCTACCACGGCGCTATCATCGTAGCCGGTCTGTCAGCAATCGTGACAGGTGTGTTCATGATGTCTCGCGTGCGTACGATCTTCTTTCCTCGCAATCCGTATCTGTTCAGCGACATGACCTGGGGCATGATGTACGTGCTGCACGGGCTGGCAGGCGTCGGACTGATCGCTCTAATTATGGTGCACGTCTACTTCGGAATTCGGCCGGAGAAGCGCCCGATCACGAAATCGATGATATTCGGATGGATGAGCCGCGACTTCTATCTTGAGGAGCACGATCCCGCGCGATGGCCGGTCGAAGCGTCCGCGCCACCTGCGAGATCCCAGGGAGCGAAGACCGGGGGGTTAACAGATGCTGGCTGATATTTCCGAGCGCTGCAACAAGATTGAAGAATGCTACGAATTCATGCTGGCCTATGCGGCGCAAGGGCTTCCCAGTGAAGAAGGCAGCAAGTCAGGTGGACAAATCCGCGAATACCTGGTTCGTGCCACAAAGGCGGTGTCTGGCCTGGCAGAGAGTTGCGCGACGGCCGTGAAACAAGAGCGCTTTGAGCCAGCTGAACGATACCAGGCGTTCTTTGCAGTGCTCGACCGCGACGCGCGCGACTCGCTCGCCGCGATTGAACTGGTTCTGGCGCAACGCGCCATCAGTTCCCAATTGATTGACAACCTGAACGCTTCCATCCACCTTCGCGCGCTGCTCACGGATCTGTTTCTTCTAAGTGAAATCGCAAACACTCAACGCAGAGCGGCAAAGCCGATGGCTTCGGGCGGTTAGGACTTTCCTTCTTCGCGGTTCTCGGGCGAATGAAACCTGGCCCGCGCGCGTCTCACCAAACATCAATTTCTCGCCGTGGTGAATCGCGCCGTTGGCTATTCTGTCGCAGGCTACATCAGCGCCTTGGCGGCGCATCAAAGCGCAAATGCGCTGAGCGTGGGATTGAAAGCCGGACTAATGATTGGAGTGGTCACAGCGATCGCGAGTGAAAGCACGTCTTTCATCGAATGGATTGCCGATAACGTGCCCGAGAAAAGCCTAGGTGTCTTCGGGCTAGGTTTGATCCTGATCGGATTCGTACTGCAGTCTGTCCAGTATTGGGTCGCGCTGCTTGGGAAGAGTGCCAACTAAGTGATGGAATTGAACGACGTTAGGCGGACACAGGTATGGGAAAATTGCCGCCCAAAAGCGCCTTCGCGTTCGCGCAAAGAGCCGATGACGGATGCGTCGCATGTTCGCAACGCCATCGCGAGATTCGATCAGGTAGAGGGCGTTAGCGATGCGGAACGCGATCTGGCGTTCGCCAACATCAAGAAAGCCGCGAAACATTTCGGTATCAGAATGAAGGAAGCGAATTGGCGCCAACTCGGCTCCCCGCCCCGCGGGTCGGGCCAGCCGTCTGGAGGGAAATGAGATAGTTTGGATTTCTAGATTTTATGAAGCCACCATGTGACCAGGGTGTAATTGAAGTCGGGGCACGCCGCCAATCCGTGCACAAGAAGAGCGGAGCCATGGATTCTCGCGGCAGCGATACTCGGATCCAGCATGGCGTTCATTGACAGCACGGTCGTGAACGTTGCTTTGCCCGCGCTTCAAAGCAGCCTTGGTGGGACCGTGATTGACATGCAGTGGGTCGTAGAAGCCTATGGACTATTTCTTGGCGCGCTGATTCTGGTTGGCGGCTCGATGGGCGACCTGTTTGGCCGCAGACGAATGTTTCTACTTGGCGTGACCGTGTTCGCAGTTGCTTCCGCCGCTTGCGGTCTGGCTCCGAACATCCGCGGACTGGTGATTGCGCGGGCCGTCCAGGGAGTGGGAGCGGCGTTTCTCGTGCCCGGCAGCCTGTCCATCATTAGCGCCTCGTTCAGCGAGCAGGAGCGCGGGCGGGCGATTGGGACATGGTCCGGCTTTACGGCCATCACGACAGCCATAGGGCCAGTCCTGGGCGGCTGGCTGATCGAACACGCTTCCTGGCGCTGGGTGTTTTTCATTAATCTGCCCCTTGCCGTTGCGGTGATTGCGCTTTCCCTGTGGCGAGTTCCCGAAAGCAGGAATGCCGCGCGCGGAAATATCGATTGGGCAGGCGCGCTGATCGCCACGGCAGGCTTGGGCGGCGTGGCTTATGGATTTATCGAATCCGCAAGCCTCGGCTGGAGTGCCCCGTCCATTTGGGGGACTTTGACGGGTGGTACTCCTATGTTTGCTCGCATTCTTCCTAATTGAATCTCGGGTCGGTTCTCCCATGGTTCCGCTGGATCTATTCCGGTCACGCAATTTCAGCGGCGCCAACTTGCTCACGCTTTTCCTCTATGCCGCCTTGGGGATTTTCTTCTTCCTGTATCCGTTGGATCTGATCCAGGTGCAGCATTACTCGGCGACAGCCACCGGTGCCGCCGCGCTTCCTCTTATCCTGCTCATGTTCCTGCTCTCGCGCTGGTCCGGCGGACTCGTCGCTCGCTACGGACCCAGGGGCCCTCTGATCATCGGTCCGATCATCGCGGCGGCGGGATTTCTTCTCTTCGCCGTGCCTTCGGTGGGCGGCAACTACTGGCGCATGTTTTTCCCCGCATTTGTGGTGCTAGGCTTGGGACTAGCCATCAGCGTTGCTCCTCTGACCACGGTGGTAATGGATGCGGTGGACCAGAGTCGCGCGGGGACCGCTTCCGGAATCAATAACGCTGTCGCCCGAGTCGCGGGACTCCTTGCCATTGCCGTCCTGGGAGTCGTGATGGTAAGCGCGTTCAGCTTTCGTCTGAATCGCAGCTTGCAGGATCTGGCCATCCCGCCGTCTGCAATGCAGGATCTGCGGTCTAACGAGATAAGGCTCGCTGCATTGACGGTTCCGGTTGGGATAAATGTCGGAATAGCGGCTGCGATCAGAGTTTCCGTCGAACGAGCCTTTGTATTCGCGTTCCGGCTCGTAATGATGATTTGTGCAGGCCTCTCTATCGCGAGTTCATCGTTCGCATGGCGAATGATAGCCTCGCCCAGTCCACTGGGAAGGCAATCGCAAATATCTGAAGCGACGCAGCAAGGTTGACCGATAGGATGTCTTCTCAAACGACGCGTCTCCGTGTAAAACCACTGTCGGAACGGACTCGGACCAGCGTTGGCGCTCCGGAACATTGCTCCTTCTTAAACTGACGATTTGTTTGTTTGGTCCTTTCTGGACTGTGGCAAGTTGTGTTGTTGACCGAGTCGAGTCTTGCGTCGAGGCGGAGACTGGCGGGGCAGCGAAGCGAATGGAATCGGGTCTAAAACCATGACGCCGCTTGCGACGTCGGAAGCGCGCTCCGTACCGCGCCGGCGTTGGAGTATCGCTCTCTTGCTGGGGTTCGGCGTATTGGTGAACTACTTCGACCGGGTGAATCTCTCGGTCTCGCAAGCAGCGCTTCACGAGGCATTCGGTATCTCGACGGTGACGTTCGGGTACTTGCTGAGCGCCTATAGTTGGACGTATGCGGCGTTTCAACTTCCCGCAGGCCTGATCCTGGACCGGCTCGGGGTAAAGCTTGTTGGCCGGATCGGAGCTCTCCTATGGAGCGTGGCGTCGTTTGCGGCGGCGATTTCGACTGGGCTGGCGGGCTTCCTGGGGGCGCGGCTCCTGCTGGGAGTAGGCGAGGCTCCGACGTTTCCAGCAAATGCAAAAGCGGTCGGCTATTGGTTTCCCACCGAGGAGCGGAGCTTGGCAACGGCGATCTTCGATTCGGCCGCAAAGCTCGCCTCTGCCATTGGTGTCCCGGTGCTCGGTATCTGTTGCTGCGGTTTGGATGGCGATGGAGTTTCGCTGCGACGGGTTTCGTCAGTCTGCTCTATTTTGTTCTGTTTTATTTGTTCTACCGCAATCCCAGCGAAGATCGTTCGCTATCCGCGATAGAGCGAGATTTTATCCTGCAGCGTGGAGCCCAGCCCGAGGACCGCGTCATCGCTGCGAAGGGCGCGCCACTCGGATATTTGTTGCGCCAACGGAAGGTATGGGGGCTTGTGCTGGGGTTTGCGTCGTACAACTACACTTTTTATCTCTTGCTCACCTGGCTGCCTTCGTATCTGTCGTCAACACACCACGTAGATTTGCTTCACTCCTCTTTGTACACGAGCGTACCTTGGCTCTTTGCAACGTTTACGGACATTCTCGTCGGCGGCTGGCTTGTGGACAAATTGGTGCAGCAGGGGCGTGATTCATCCCTCGTCCGGCAGGTCATTCTCATTGGGGGCACTACGCTTGGCCTGGGAGTGCTGGGGGCCGCGTACGCGCAGAATACGACCACGGCCCTGGTTTGGATCAGCCTGGCAATCGGTGGATTGTCCGCGGCCTCGCCTGTAGGTTGGTCGATACCGTCCCTGATCGCCCCGCCAGAGAGCGTGGGAACGCTAGGAGGAATCTTGAATTTCGGCAACCAACTCTCGGCGATTGCTGCTCCGATTGCAACGGGCTATATCGTCCAGGCCACGCACTCCTTTTTCTGGGCGTTCGGAGCGGCTGCCGCGTTCCTGGCGGTCGGTATTGCCGGATACGTCTTCTTGCTTGGCCGAATCGAGGTGATTCCTGAGCCGGTCGTGAGTCTCGCGCCTAACGGCGTAGGCGTATTCGCGAGGGAGCGCGTCGCGCCGGTGCTGATTCCACCGTCAACGAGGAGCGTCTGTCCCGTAACATAGCGGCTTGACTCCGCAGCGAGGAAGACGACGGCTGCGTCCAAATCGTGTGGCTCGCCTGGCCGTCTTCACGGGAATACGGTCGCAGAGATAGTCCACCCACTCTTTGTTCTCATAGAGAACTTTGTTTTGTTCGGTGCGAAACCACCCCGGCGCGAGGCAGTTCACCGTGATGCCGTGCTTGCCCCAATCATCGGCCAGGCTCATTGTCAGTTGGCGAATCCCGCCGCGGCTTGCGCCGTAAGGGGCGAGCCCTGCATAACCCGCGACGCTCGTTACGGAACCGATGTTGATGATGCGGCCGTAGCGGCGCGGGATCATGCGGCGGGCAACCGTTTGCGCCACGAAGAAACTTCCGCGCAAATTCGTATCGAGTATTAGATTCCAATCGTCCCAAGTCACATCAAGAGCCGGCTTGCGCACGTTGCAACCGGCATTGTTGACCAGTATATCGAGATGGCCGAATGCGCCTTCCGCGGATTCCACCATTCGCTCGATGCTGTGTTGATCGCGAACGTCCAGCTCCAGCGAAATCGCTTTTCGTCCGAGCGACTTGATTTCCTCTTCAAATGGCAAGAGGCTTTCGCGTCGCCGGCTGGTGAGAACAAGATCGGCGCCGGCTTTGGCGAGCGCGCGTGCGAAATACTGGCCGAGGCCGCGGCTCGTTCCCGTGACAATGGCCGTGTATCCCTTGAGATCGAAAAGTGCATCGCTCATATGGCTTCGCCGGGAGTAAGAATCACTTTCGTCAGGCCCGGTTCGCGCGCGTGGAGCCGTTTGAACCAATCGGGGCCTTCCTCCAGCGGCGCCACAGCCGTGATCAGTGGCTTCACGTTGATCGCGCCGCTAGCCATCAACTCGATGGAACGCGGATATTCGCCGGAGGAAGCGCAGGAGCCCTGCAGTCTGATTTGCCGGGTCACAACTTTCTGCAGCGGAAGCGTCACTTCCGGCGAAATATTCCCAACGAAAACGACTGTGCCCCCTTTGCGAACCGCTTCAATCGACGCGCCGACGGTCTCGCTCTTGCCAACCGCTTCAACGACAAGGTCAGCTCCCTCGCCATTCGTGAGATGCCTCACCTGCTTGGCCAAGTCCGATTCGGGGTGAGGGCAGCCGTCGCGCCGAGAGCTTTGGCAAGCGCTAGGCGGCTCTCGTCAATGTCCGCGATGAAAATGCGCGAACAACCCGCGACGCGCAAGGCCTGAAGACACAACAAGCCAATTGTGCCTGCGCCAATCACTAGGGCGGTACTCTTTGGAGCGATCTGTGCTAGCGACACGGCGTGAACGGCCACGGCCACCGCTTCCAGCAGCGCGGCTTCCGGGAAGGAAATATTCGGCGGTAAACGGTAGACGATGCGTGAGGGAACGACGACGTATTCGGCAAAAGCACCGGTTCGCCGATAGTCCTCGCATGAAACCCCAAGAACCTCACGGTTGTTGCACAGATTGACTTCGCCGCGCGAACAGAACGCGCAAACGCCACAGGAGATGGTGGAATCGAAAGTGACGCGTTCATTCTCAGTTAAGTTCGTTACACCGCTGCCGAGAGATGCGATGGTTCCGGCGGCTTCGTGCCCCATGACAATAGGAGGAATGCGCCGTCCGGAAGAGCCATCGTAGCCGTGAACATCGCTGCCACAAATGCCGCAAGCAGCCACGCGTACCAAAATTTCCTGCGATCCTGGCACCGGCACAGGGAGGTCCTTCATCTCGAAACGGCCGTATTCAGAGAGCAAAAGAGCTTTCATGGGCGTGCCACGAGAATAAACTCCGACAATCTGGCAACTATAGCCTCGTTATCGCTGCGAATCCAGACGAGCGCAGATGTCGTCGACGATTACTTCGGGCGCGCTAGTAATGTCTTCGATCATCGCGCCTACGGGTTCCTCAAGTGCGGCAAGCTGGCTGGGCACCAGACTTTCACCCGCAAAATGATTCTCGCGGGCGGCTAGATTGCGGTGGAGCTGAGTGGCGGATCCGCGGAGGTAAACGACGGTGAGATCCAGATCCGCACCCAGAATGTTGCGATATTCCTGTTTCAGAGCGGAACAGGCGAGCACGATATTTTCGCGGTCGCCGTTCCGGCGCAGCAATTCATCATGAATCGCGTCAAGCCAGGGACTGCGATCCGCGTCGCTCAGCGGAATGCCATGATGCATCTTTTCTCGATTGGCGCTGGAATGGAAATCGTCCGCATCCAGAAAACTCCAGCCCAGGCGCTGCGCCAGCAATTTCCCCACCGTGGTCTTTCCCGGCCCGTCACACCCATGACGAGAATGATCATAAGAAATTATGGCATTGAAGCCGCACGTAGTTTCTCTACCCCCTCCTCGTCGAGTTCCATCTTGGGTTCTCGAGTCAGGTACAAATGATCCCGATAAAGTTCGCCTGCTCAGGACCTGCCAGCCCAGGCGAGGCCGTCCGCACCTACGCCGGCATCAATCAGCGTTTCCACCTTCCACTGTGAAAGGTCAATAACGGCGATCTGCCCGACCCGACCTCGTCTTATACAGGATACGTAGGCCACCTTGCCGTCCGGACGCATGAGAATTTCCTGCGGAGCACCAGGCACGTCAATCGTGCGCGCAACCTTCAGCGTGCCGAGGTCAACGACCGCAACTTTGCCTTGTGGCAACGCCACGAGCAGCCAGCGGCCGTCTCGCGTGGAAGCGGTGCCATAGCCTGCCGAAGGCAGCGGCACCCACGCCTTCACCTTGTTTGTGGCTGTGTCAATCACCGCCAATTGGGGCTTCGTCTGGTCGGAGGTGAACACCATGCTGTCATCGTTTGAGATGGAGATGCGCTGCGTGTCTCCCGATATGGGGATGACGACAATCGTCTTTCGCGCGGCCATATCCAGCACCGAAACGGAGCCGGGCTCGACGTTCGCGGTGTAACCGCGGCGCCCGTCGTGCGAGATGGCGAGCATGTGAGATTGCGCGCTGACCGGTAGGGATTGAGCCAGCGATCTTGAGCGTACGCGGGTCAATGATCGTCACCGTTTGATCGAGTTCCGTGGTCACGTAGAGCAAGCCGCTCACAGGGTCGTAGACCGCGCAGTGCGGCCGCACGCCGTGTCCAAAATCAACCTTGCCGGTGATTTTGCCGCTAGCGATCTCAATGACGAGCATTTCGCGGCCGTCCAGCCCGGGTTGCCCCACGCCCGTGCTGCCATAGATGGGCACATACGCGAAGCGCCCATCGGGCGATGCAGCGGCCTCATGCCCATGGACATCGGTCTGGTCTTCCGAAATGGTGGTGGTTTGCCGGGCCGTCACCGGGTCCACGACGCTGAGATTTCGGTCGCCTTGATTGACGACAAGCAGCAGCGGCTTTGCGGCAATTCCCGCGTGAACCTGGGCGCCAGGGCAAAGTGAGAGAGCGCAGAGGCAAATGCCGGAGAGCAGGAGGAACAGCCAGATTGGTTTGCGCATAGTTCGGCGAGTTTACCACTGCTATCACTGAAAAATGACAGATTCAAACTTACTCGACGGCCGCCTTTCCCCGCTTTACAGAACCTCTCGTTGTGACTAGCCTTGAGGTGTGCGCATTGTGCGCGGAGCGTGGAGGCCGGGTGCGGTGCCGGGCCGAATCGCAATTTGAGCATGGTTAGGGTTTCCATCTCCCAGCGGCGTGTGTGCCCGTTTTGCGCGTCGGGCGAGATCCGGCGGTCGAGGCGCCACGGCCTCCTCGAACGCTTGCTGTCGCTTCTGCTGATCCGGCCGTTTCGCTGCCTGGCTTGCAAGCATCGCCACTACCGGTCCTATGGCTGGGCCTCGGGACATCATCATGACGGTCCCCTGGCGAAGTGACCTACTCTTGTTGAAAGAATGCACTACTGAGAATGCATTTGCGATATTGTGCTTCCGGCCCGCGTCATCTAGGCTGGGCGGAGCCTTTCCCATTGCCAGAAGGCACATTCGTCCATGACGCTTTCGTCCTTGAACTTACGCCGCCGGGCGCCACTGCTTGCCGCCGGGCTTTCCCTGGTGATGGCCGCCGTGTTTCCAGGCGCCGCCGCCCCAGCGTCAAAGTCACAAGCGCAAAATACTCAGCGTGGAGTCGTAGTCACCCAGCAGCCGAAACCGGAAATCACGGCGGGCCTCGCGGGAGACTACTACGCTCTCGTGATCGGAATTGACGACTACCACTTTCTGCCAAAGTTGAAGACGGCTGTTGGCGATGCGAAGGCCGTCGCGGCAGTCCTGCACGACCACTACGGGTTCGAGACGACGCTGCTCACCGACGCGACCCGGGATCAAATCGTGGGGACGCTCAACGGCTATCGCCAGCGTCTCGACGATAAATCGAATCTGCTGATCTACTATGCCGGGCACGGCTCTTACGATAAAGATGCCGACAAAACCTACTGGCTCCCGGCCGACGCCAGGCAAAACGACACGACGAACTGGATTATGGCGGACGACATCACCACGGCCGTGAAGGTGATCGCCTCGCGCCACGTGCTGATCGTTGCGGATAGTTGCTATTCGGGCGGCCTGACGCGTGAAGTCGTGCCGGAGTTCACGCCGCAGGAGCAGGACAGGTACATCGAGAAAATGGTGCAGGGAAAGTCGCGGACGATCATGTCCAGCGGCGGCTTGGAACCGGTGTCCGACCAGGGCGGCGGGGCGCATTCTGTTTTCGCTGGCGCTCTGCTCAAAGGCCTTTCGAACACGAGCGAGCAGGTGTTTTCCGCGGAGTCGCTTTTCGAGCGCTATATCCGTGTGCCGGTGGCCGGCAAGTCAGACCAATCGCCGCAATACACCCCGATCCGGAACTCCGGCCACGATTTTGGAGATTTCGTGTTTGTGCGCGCGGGCTCGGCGCCAAACAGCCAGATCACCGTCGTCAAACCGGGACAAGTGAAATCGCAAAACGATGAGGCCCCGATTGTCTCCGCTCCGAGCCAGGAGAGGCAGCCCGCCGCGCCTGCGTTACCGGCCGGCCCTGCGCCCATCGTTGGATGCTGGATGTGGTTCAATCACACCGAGACAATCATTCGTACGGATGGAAACGCGATTGACGGGGCGTTTGTAGCGGAGTGGCAGCTTATGGACCCGGCGCGGCAGGTCTACACCATCGCCTGGCCAAAGTCCGTGGATACCGCGATGCTCTCCGCCGACGGCATGCAGCTCAAAGGCGGCAGTCAATATGGTTATGCCATGTACGGCACGAGGATCGGCGCTGCCAGCGCAAGCGCAGTCGGGACCTGGCGCTGGACCGACGGCTCCGCCGTGACCATCGAAAGCGATGGGACGATAAGAGCAACCTCGGACACCGGACAGTGGAAGCTTGTGGACCCGGCGAGACGCGTTTACAACTTCATTTGGCCGGGCCCCACGGATACGCTTACGCTCTCGGCGGACGGCCTGCACCTGACTGGACACAATCAGTATGGAGTTCAAACCGGCGGCACTAAGGTTGCGGTTGTTTGCCCTGGGATGTCGTAAGCCGCGCGCCACGCAGCAATGGCCTCGAAAGGAATGCAAGCACGATGACGAAAGCGATTCAGCAATCGGTGCTGGTGCACGCCAATGTGCCCGAGCATGACCACAAAGGCGTGACGCGAGGTTGGCCGACATATTACTGGCAACCGTGGAAGGAATATCTTAAGCGGAAGGCTAAGGAGTGACTTCAGCAGCGAAGCACAACTTTCAGCAGTGATCCATTCACCGCGTCTACAGGAGGCCGCATGATTCGCCAGATCTGGTGGCTGGGCATGTTAGCGCTAGCCGCGACGTGTGCTTCGGCGCAGATGGCGGGCACGTTTGGCCCGCAGGTGCGAGAATTTATCAGCGAGGACGCGCCCGTTATCGCGCTCGCTCATGTCCGCGTGATAGACGGCACCGGCGCCGCCGCACGCGAGGATCAAACCGTTGTACTTTCGGGCGGCAAGATTGCCGCGATCGGAGAGGCCGCCGCGGTCAGCATCCCCGATGGCGCCAAAGTGCTCGATCGCGCCGGCTACACCGTGATTCCTGGCCTCGTCGGCATGCACGATCACCTGTTCTACACGGCGGAGGTGCATCGCAACAATCCAGGCGCTTTGGTCACACAAGTGAGCTTTAGTTTCCCGCGCCTCTATCTCGCTTTGGGCGTGACGACGATGCGAACCACCGGCAGCGTCGAACCCTACGCGGACCTCTTCCTCAAAACCCACATTGATGCAGGCCTTGCGGTAGGACCGAAAATCAACGTTACCGCGCCCTATCTCGAAGGGGCAGGCACGCAATTCGCGCAGATGCACGAGCTTACAGGTCCGGACGAGGCGCGCAAGTTCGTGGATTTCTGGGCGGATGAAGGCGCCGGCTCGTATAAGGCCTACATGCACATCACGCGCGCAGAGTTGGGCGCTGCGATTCAGGAAGCGCACAAGCGTGGACTGAAGTTGACCGGTCACCTCTGCTCGGTGACGTTTCGCGAGGCCGCCGAGCTCGGCATTGACAATCTCGAGCACGGCTTTATTGTGGCCACGGATTTTACGCCGGATAAGAAGCCCGACGTTTGCCCGGCTGGAGGAACGCAACGATATTTTCTGGACGTTGACGCGCACGGCGCAGCGTTTCAGGACCTGATCCACGCGCTCATCTCGCGTCACGTGACGATCACTTCGACGCTTCCCGTCTTCGAGTTGGGCGCTCCCGGACGGCCTGTGCCGGACCAGCGCGTGCTCGATTCCATGTCTTCGGACGCGCGCATCAACTACCTGACGTCGCGGGCCATCAGCCATTCAAACCCAAGCAACCGCAGCGCGGAAGCTCTCAAGAAAGAAATGGAGCTCGAGCGCGCATTCGCTGCGGCCGGCGGAACGCTGATGGCTGGACCCGATCCGACCGGGATGGGCGGGGTTCTCGCGGGATTTGGAGATCAACGCGAAATCGAGCTCTTGGTCGAAGCGGGCTTTACGCCGAGCGAGGCAATTCACATCGCCACGGCGAACGGTGCGGAGTTCTTAGGTTTGCTTGACCGCGTGGGCACGCTCGCGCCGGGCAAAGCCGCAGACATCATGCTGGTTCACGGCGACCCTTCAAAAAACATCGCCGACATCGAAAAGGTCGAGACCGTTTTCAAAGATGGCGTCGGCTACGATTCGGCAAAGCTGATTGAGTCGGTGCGCGGACAGGTTGGCATACGCTAACTGGGCCCAATGCTAGAAAATATCCCGCAGCGCAGCCTGCGCCGCCAAATAGCCGCACAATCCGTGGACTCCGCCCCCGGGCGGTGTGGAAGCTGAACAAAAATAAAGTCCTTTCGCCGGGGTGCGATACCTCCGCCACGTAGGGCGGAAGAAGAATTGCGCTAGGTTTACCGCTCCTCCGCCGATATCCCCCCCCACGAGATTGGGGTTGTGCGTTGCGAGGCTTGACGCAACCATCACGCTTCGCTTCAGAATGCGTTCGCGAAACCCGGGCGCAAAGCGCTCGACCTGCTCCTCAATGCGCGTGCTGGCGTCGAAACTCGAACCGTTCGGAACGTGACAATATGCCCACGCGATGTGCTTGCCCGACGGCGTACGCGTCGGATCGAAGAGGGTTGGCTGAGTGAGCAGCACGAAGGGCCTTTCAGCTACTCCTCCTAGCCACGGAGCACGTTCAGACGCGGCGATGTCTTCCAGCGTGCCGCCCAGATGCACGGTCCCGGCGCGGAGGCATTCGGTAGCCTTCCATGGGATCGGCGCGTCGAGCGCCCAGTCCACTTTGCAAACGCCTGGGCCGTAGCGATAGCGTTCGAGGTCGCGGCGAAATCCTGCCTCCAGGGACGCGCCCGCGATTCGCACGAGTTGCCGCGGCGTGACGTCGCACAGAATCGCCCGCGCCGCCGGAAGCTGCTCCAGCGATTCAATCGGCGTGTTCGGAAAGACTTCGCCGCCCAGCGAACGCAGATATGACGCAAGTGCGTTCGCGATACTTTGTGACCCGCCGCGAGCAAACGGCCAGCCCCACGCGTGCGCTACCGTCTGCAGCACGATCCCAAACGACGCGCTCGGTACTTGTTCCAAAGGCAGCACCGAGTGCGCCGCGATGCCCGCAAACAAGGCACGCGCGCGCGCGTCCTCGGAAAGTGTGTTTCGCAACGGAAAAGCCAGAACGCATCGCGTGCAAACCAAAACGAGCCGCGGCAATCGGATGCCGCGCAAGCTTGAACGGCCCAAGCAACACCGCTTCGAGCTTTGGCCAATCGCGGACCAGCGGAGTCATTAGCCGCGTGTAACGGCCGGCATCTTCGCCGAGGTTCGCGGCCGTAGATTCCACGGACCGCTCGAGCATGACCGCCGTGCCATCATCAAGCGGGTGCGCCAGCGGCGCCAGCGGATGAACCCACTCCAAGCCATGTTCGGCCAGCGGAAGATTGCGGAAGAAGGGTGATGAAACACCCAGGGGGTGCACTGTGGAGCAAAGGTCGTGCACAAATCCGGGCAGCGTCAGTTCTGCCGATCGCGTGCCGCCCCCGATTGTCTCTTGGCCTTCGAAAACAGCGACGGAACGCCCCGTCTGTGCGATGGTGATTGCAGCCGCCAGGCCATTCGGGCCGGAGCCTATGACAACCGCATCGTAATTACGTTGTGATATCGCCATGAGCAAGCCAGTTTGCCAGCACATCATAGCGCGAAGAAGATTTCGAATGTGTCGTGAGACAAAGACGGTCGAAACAGGCAGGCTTGTTTCGCCTCGCTCGCGGGAACTTCTCACCCCTTCATTTCGTTTATCAAAGGGATGCAGGGACCTTGGCTGCGCAATTCATGGATTGCCCAGGGCGTATCAGTGAGTACGCCCGCGCGCGCATTTGCGTCGCTTGTCCTGGCTTCTGTTAGCGGCCTCTGCTTCGCACAGGAGCCGATTCGCGTAAACACCAATTTGGTGGACGTCACCTTCACGGCGCGCGATTCGCACGGCACTTTGGTGACCAACCTCACCAAGGACGACATCGAAATCCTGGAAGACTCTATGCCCCAGAGCGTCGCGTTTTTTGCCCGGAGCACAGACGTGCCGCTGACGCTCGGTCTGATCCTGGACGTGAGCGGCAGCCAAAGCCACTTCGGCAAGCAGCACCAGCACGACCTCGAAGTTTTCTTGAAGAATGTCCTGGGTCCAAAGGACCGCGCCTTTCTGGTCTGCTTTGCTGACCACATCCGGCTGATCAGCGACTTTTCCCCATCCAGCGGCGCCTTAATTGAGAGCCTCGAAAGCTACGAGCACGACAAGCACCCGAAGTTTCCCGAACTCGGCCCGCTTGAGGACCGGGACGGCGGCACCGCATTCTACGATTCGATCTACGATTCAGTTGCCGAAAAGCTGGCCGGGGAAAATGGCCGGCGCGCGCTCCTGATCTTCAGCGACGGCGAGGACAACTCCAGCGCCTACGACGAAATCGCTGCCATTCAGGAAGCCCAGAGCGCCGACGTTCCTGTGTTCACGATCCGCTATACGGAAATGCATCACGGCAAACTGAATGCCAGCAACAAGTATGGCATCCGCGTGATGGACCGGATTGCCGGCGACACCGGCGGCGCGTCCTTCGATGCCACACAGATGAAGCCGGAGGAGTATTTCAAGCAGATTGAAGAAGATCTGCGGAGTTCCTACGAGGTCGGCTATTACACAACGAACTCGGCCAAGGACGGCACCTTCCGCAAGGTGGTCATCCGCCCCAAACAGCTCGGCTATTCCGTACGCTCGAAGCCCGGCTACTACGCCCGTTAAAACCCTCCGGCCGCTGACGTTGAAACTCCGGTCCAAGCCAGCATATGATCTGCATCCGGAAAGTTTGGCGCCACACCAATGAGCTTTCAGATCACAACTCACGAGATGGGCGACATCGTCGTGATGATCGCGATTGGCTCGCTCACCCTAAGCGATGGGCGTACCCAGCTCCGCGATGTAATTCACGTTTTCGTCGGTAACCGACGCAGGAAATTTCTGCTCGATCTCGCGGGCGTGAATTCCATAGACAGCTACGGTGTCGGCGAATTGGCGCGCTGCTATAGCGTCGTCCGACAAGCGGGAGGCGAGCTCAAGCTCGTCCGCGTGAGCGAAAAGGTGCGCAATGTTCTCGAGCTCACTCAATTGCACGCTCTGTTCGAAATGCACGCCGACGAGCGGTCCGCTCTCCGGTCATTCGAACAGCACGCCTGATTTGGTTCACCGACGAAAGAGAAGATGCCGCCGAGGATATCGAGATGACCGACCAAGATACTGAGTCCGCGCTAACAAAATTCATGAGAGAAATATGGAACGAGGGTGATTTCCGCAACCTGGAGTCCCTGATTACTGATCCATACGAAATCTTAAGCGACCCAGGCGATCCGTGGAATCGCCAATCCATAGACCACCAAACATTCAGGCGAAGGGTCGCCTATACCAGAAATGCGTTTCCGGATGTCCACTTCGATGTTCGCGAGACGGTTGCCGAGGGTGAACGGATAGCGATCCGATGGGTCATGTCGGGAACGCATCTCGGAGACTTGCCACAATTGCCCGCAACAGGGAAGCCATTCAAGATTGAAGGAATGACCTTTTACTATTTCAGAGGCGGCAAAATCTGTGGTCACAGGCAAGCCTTTGATCAGTTGGGCTTCCTGGCGCAAATTGGCCGGCTTGCCTTAACGTCGAGCGCTCGTAGATCACCCAAGCGGAATTCTTTACACGAGAACGAGCCATCGCGCGCCGCGCAAGCAATTCCGGCGCATTCGAATTTGCAGAGAATCAGAAACTAACGCGCACCCCGATCTGCGCCGCAAACGGTATTCCCACGGTCGTCCCGGGACCAAAAAAATCGCCAAGCGCGCCCGCAGGCGACAGAAGCTGCTTCGGATTCGTGACCGGTATCGTCTGTGTGCAAGTTGCGTTCAGACATAGCGCCGTGACGTTGGCAAGGTTATTCACCGGCGTAGGCAATGCCGAAATATCCGTCACATAATTTGCGCCCGGGATTATTCCGGTTGAAAAGGTTGAAGAACTCAACAAATGGCGTCACCGACCAGCGATCGTGGAAGTTAAATGGCCGGCTTACGCGCAGGTCGAGCTGGATATAAGGGGTCCCGCGAAACTCATCGAGGGTCGTCTGCACTCCATCTACCACCGCGCGGTCGTTGGCGGTGTCGCCGAACCCGTTCACGTCCACCGGCGTCGTGAGCGTGATGGGACGCCCGCTTTCCGCTTGAAACAGCGTCGTCAATTCAAATCCGCCCGGAACGTAAACTCCGCCTGCCACAACGAAACGGTGCGTCACATCTTCGCCGGACGGCCCGTAATCGCCCTTCGCAAACGGATTCAACGGATCGCATACGCCGTTCACATAATCGAATAGCTCACCCAACACGCAGCCCCACGTATCCGCGCGCGAGAATGTATAGTTCACCGTCAGATTCAGGCGTTTCGTCACGTTTCCCTGCAAGTGGAGCATCAGCGCATCATATCGTGAGCGGTTATCGCTCCGGAATTCCGTAATGTTCGGCACATTGTTCATCTGCGTAGTCTGATCGGAGGCGAATAGCGGCGAAGAGAGCGTATAACCCGCTTCATAGTTGTACGCGCGATATCCGTGGTTGCCTTCCTCATGCGTCACGTCCGCGCTGGCCATCCAGTTGCGGCTGAACGCATACTCCACTCCGGCGGTAGCGTGAATCGCATAAGGCGTCTTGTAATTCGGGGCGATGATGTCGCCCGCTCCTCCCACAGCCGCTCCCGGCAGGCAGCCCGAATCGGTAGGCACCACGCACGGCCCCGGAGCCGCATTCACCGCCGCAAGCGCGGTAACCCATCCGTTTTGCGCCAAGTCGTCGTAATAGATACCGAACCCCGCGCGAATCACCAGGTGCCCGTTCTGCCCCGGCGAGTACGCGATTCCCAGCCGTGGCGCGAAGGCGTGACGGTAATCGTGCGGCGCCGCCGTCGGAAGCGGCAATTGCAGAGCTTCGATCGTCAGAAGGGTCGGGTTCTCTAACTGGGTTCGGCCGGACGCGTTAAACAGTCCGAAGGTGGTGTCATATCGCAGCCCGTAGTTCACCGTAAGATGCGAGGTTACCCGCCATGAATCCTCCGCATAGACGCCCAGCCGCTGCACGTTCTGCGAGAAGCTGCCGTCGCCGGCCGGCGTGCTCGAGCAAGTCGTTCCCGGCGTGGCACTCGGGCCGCAATTCAAATCCTGGGTAAATTGCGCTGGGTTCGCCAGGTAATCAGTGGGATCGAGGGGAAACACCGTCAGATTCTCGGCCGTGCCGGAAAGCGCTCCGCTCATCACCGGCTCATGGATGAAGTTCACACCAAAGCGCGGAGCATGCTTGCCGGCCGTGTGGCTCACATCGTACCGCACCTGATACTTCTCCTGATTGCGCAGTACGGGAAAAGCTGTGATCGGCGTCAGGAATTGGTTGTCGCCGAAAGTCTCGAATCCGGAAGTTGTAAGTGACGTCGAACTGAACGGAAACGCCAGAGAGAATCCCAGATATTGGTTGCGCGCCTCGGTATGGTGCAGATAGCTCGCATCCAGGGTCAACGAGCCCAACCATGTCGGGCTGAACGTAAAAGCGTTGTTCAGCACCAGGTTCATGTAGTTCGAGTGCGAGGTCGCGCCGGTGGATGGCAGCGTGCCCTGCTGTACCAGATCGTTCTGCGTCGTGTAGTTGTCCCCGGCAAATCGCACAAACCACTGGGAACGCGAGGACTGATACCAGTCCAGCCGGGTATCACTCAGATAGTCGTGGAATGGCACCGGGATGCTGCTTGGCGTTGCGATCGAGGTCACGCCGGGGATCAGCCCATCCGAGGCCAATGTCGCCAGCGCCTGAAACTGCGTCAATGTGGCGGGGCTATAAGCGATGCTTGCCTTCTCCGGAACGTATTCGAACCCGGAGAAAAACCACAGCTTTCCTTTCGCGATTGGTCCGCCCAGCGTCCCCACATAATTCTGCCGGGAGAATGGCTGCTTTGGGTTCGGCGCCGGGTTATCGATGGGGAAGCGCGCATTCAGCGCCGCGTCGCGTTCGTAGAATGCCGCGCCGCCGTGCCACTGATCAGTGCCTCGCTTGGTCGTGATCACTACCGCTCCAGCCGTGGTGCCGCCCGTATCCGCGTCCTCGCCCGCGGTCTTGAACGCGAATTCCTGGACTACATCCGGGGAGATATTCTGCAGAAAGCCGCCAATGTAGTCGTCCGAATCGTCTCCGCCATCCACGGAGAGCTGATTGTTCAACCCGGAGCTGCCACCCGTCGAAACGGCCGTGATGCGCGCCTTGGTGGGATCGGAGGGCTCTACCGGCTCGGTCCCAGGCGTCAGGTAGGCAATGTTTGCGAAGCTGCGGGCCGCGAGCGGAATCGTCTCGAGATCGTGCGCGGTCACCACCCCCTGATGTACCGCGCTCGTTGTGTCAATCGGCTCCGTGGTGATGGACGACGCGGTGCCCTGCACATTCACGGTGGTCTGCCCGGCCGCAACGTTCAACGTCACCGAGATGTCGCGCGCCATGCTCACCGATATGGTTACCTCAGAACTCGCGTCGCCAAACCCCTGCGCTTTCACCGTCAGCAGGTACTGTCCGGGAAGCAAATCCTCCACACGGAACTCGCCTTGCGAGCCAGACGTAGCTTCGCGCGTCGCCGTCAGCGCTTCCTTCGGCACCAGCGTCACCTTCGCTCCAGCGACGCGCGCGCCGCTCGCGTCTGACACCGTGCCAACGATACTTCCCCTAAAGTTCTGTGCCGAGGCGGATAGGCAAAACAGAAGAAGCGACACAACTCCAGACACGTGCAGTGCAGTACGAAGCAATCTCATGATGACTCCTCGGACCACCATTTTGTGCTATGAGCGTTGCAGATTAGCGAGAGGGATCAACTACTACCATGGACAGTATTTCGCGTTAAGAGTCTGCTGTGCTCCGCAAAAAAATCCATCAACGCCGTCGAGAGTTGGGTCGTTTTCAAGTTCACCGTCGAAATGGGAGTCTGGATGTCACCGAATTCCAATCGAGCGGCGGCCTCTTATTCGTCAGGACCACGGCGTGAAGTTGCCTCCTCATCAATTCAGTCCTGTTCCGTATAACTCATGCCACGACAGCGGGGGACCGTGCGTTCCGGTCCGGATCGGTAGATGGGACAAGAACTGAGGACCGTAGCAGAGTGTCTCGGTTCGGTACCGCCGCTTGCTCGGATTCCACTGGTCAAGGATCATCTCGACCGCCATATGACATCCCCAAATGCAGGTCGTGTAATTCTCCTCGTAGGTCCGCGTTTCAAGGCGTCGATGACCGCGCGAGCGCAGAGTGGGCGAACTACTACACTCCATTTTCATCTAGGTAGGTGGGCACGCCAAGCCGCTCGGTCTTCATTTATGCGGTTGTCACAGAAGTATCACGGGAACCTTCACAAAATGTAGTTCCTGGGTCAAGATGACCTGGAGAGTTGAAACCATCGCAAACCATCGTAGAGGGCTTTAGGACGATACAACTTGTTCACATTCGCGAACATCTATAAATTTCTCGTTTCCCAAGAGGATTAGCGGATGGTATCGTAAAATTGATGCGTATTGTGACATAGGTCGTGGATCGCCTCTCCTCCAAGTTCGGTCTTCTTATGGTCCCGAAGGACAGGCTCGCAACGAGACGCTATCTCCTCTTCCGGTCTCTGATTTTATTGTTGTTTCTTGGTCTGGTTGGCGGCAGCGCGGCAGCGAGTGCAGATGGTCAGAATCCCCCTGCCACCCCGCTTGGACCGGGCCCACAGTTTGCAATTGCCGATTTCGACGGGGATCTTCGTCCAGATGTCGCCAGCATACGAGCTGGCGCAAACATCGCCGGCAGCGCTAACTACTGGATTCAACTTCAACTCACGTCTGCCGGGCGACAATCGATTCAACTTATTGCGCCTGCAGGCGGCCTGCTGATCGAGGCGCGTGATGTCAATGGAGACAACGCTGTTGACTTGGTCCTCGCCACCGCGTGGTCTAGAAAACCCGTAGCGATATTTCTTAATGATGGCCACGGCGGTTTTTCGCGGGCCGAACTAGCCGCATTCCCTGGAGCATTCAGCGAGTCCAAGACGAATTGGGTTCCCACCAAGAACCTGCCAACAGACACGGTTGGCGTGCCGCCGCAGTCGGGCGCTGGCATTTGCTCGGAAGAAAGGGTCCTATTACACGAGCGATCCCCAGCGGGAGTGATTCCGCCTTCCAGTGCCGGTTTCCCGGTCAGTCCCTTCTTAGCCTCCCGGTCAGGGCGTTCACCGCCGTCCGAAGTTTCCTACCTCTAAGCACTCGGCTCATCGATCGGTAAACCTACGCTCTAGCTCCTTCGCGCTAGGTCAACTGAACGAGGTCGCACGTCGCCTCTCGACTTCTCTTGGAGAGCGCGAGGCGCTTTCGCGGGCGTTGATGCCGCCATCCAAACTGAATCTTGCAGTCGGACGTGAGGTCATTCAATGAAATACACGGAGTGCCGAGTATTTGCTCTGGCCTTCGCCGCAACACTCGTTCTCGGAGGCTGCGGCAACGGCAAAGTAGATCTAGCATCGGAAGCACCGCCGCCAGCGCAGGTTGAGCATGAGCAAGACGGAAGCGTGATCCAGGTGGATCATCCTGAGCAGTTTCCGCTCGCCACGGCGGCTGCGCACAATTCCAGAGCGGAGTTGGTTGTAACTGGCGTCGTGGCTGCGGATGTTTCCCGGAACGTGCCGGTCATAACGCTGGCCTCCGGGCGCGTCGTGGATATTCACGCGCGTCTGGGCGATACGGTGCAGAAGGGCCAGTTGTTGCTGCGCGTTCGAAGCGCCGATGTCTCCGGGGGCTATTCCGATTACCGCAAGGCTGTCGCCGACGAGATCCTGGAGCGTACGCAACTCGAACGCGCGAAGGACCTCTACGCTCACGGGGCAATCTCAGTGAACGACCTCCAGATCGCCCAGGACACGGAAGACAAGGCCAAAGTCGATGTTGAAACTACAGCAGAGCAGTCTCCGGCTGCTCGGCAGCGACCCCGATAAGCCGAACGGTGTAGTGGACATCTACGCGCCTGTCTCGGGAGTGATCACCGACCAACAGGTCACTAATGCCGCAGGCGTGCAGGCATTAGGCCCGAACCCTTTCACGATTTCGGACTTATCCCAGGTCTGGGTCGTCTGCGATGTGTACGAAAACGACCTAGCCAATGTGCGCATCGGTGACACAGCCCAAATCCGTTTGAACGCTTATCCCGGCCAGCTCTTCGAGGGCAGGATCAGCAATATCGGCGCGATTCTCGACCCGAACCTCCGCACGGCAAAGGTGCGCATCGAGGTGCGCAATCCGGGGCTGATGCGGCTGGGCATGTTTGTGACGGCCACGTTCCGTGGCCAGAGGCAGGAGATGCACACGGAAATTCCGGCCACCGCGATCTTGCATCTTCACGACCGCGATTGGGTCTTTGTTGTCGGGGGCGACAAAAAGTTCCGGCGTGCGGAAATCACCAGCGGGATAACGCTTCCCGGAAACATGCAAGAAGTCATCTCGGGCATCAAGCCGGGCGAACAAGTTGTTCAGAATGCGCTCGTGCTCCAGAACACGGTGGAGCAGTAAATGATTCGTAAACTTGTCGATTTTGCCCTGGAGAACCGCTTTCTTGTGCTCGCAGCCGCGCTGTTGCTGTTTGGCTGGGGCGCGATTTCGTTCCATCAACTTCCCGTCGAAGCTTATCCCGACGTGGCGGACAACTACGTTGAAATCATCACGCAGTGGCCGGGAATTTCCGCGGAACAAATCGAGCAACAGGTCACCATTCCGCTCGAAATCGTGATGAACGGCATCCCTCACGTTGTCCACTTGCGCTCGTTCTCGCTGTTCGGGCTCTCCGACCTGAAGCTGATTTTCGATGATGAGGAGGAGAACGCCTGGGATCGCGAGAGGGTTCTCGAGCGACTCTCGCAAGTTACCTTGCCGCCTGGGGTAGTGCCACAGATGGGTACCGACTGGAGCCCAGTAGGACAAATCTACTTCTTCACGTTGCGCAGCACCAATCCTCAATATGACGTGATGGAATTGAAGTCGATTGAAGACTGGGTGGTTGAGAAGAACTTCAAGGCTGTCCCCAATATCGTTGACGTTTCTAGCTTCGGTGGTCCCACGCGCGAATATCAGGTCCGCGTTGATCCCAACAAACTGATCTCGTACGGACTCAGTCTTGCCCAGGTGGAGCAGCAGCTTACGAACAACAATGCGAATGCGGGCGGCAGCTTTATCGAAGCCGGCCTCCAGCAAGTCAACATTCGGCGAAGTGGGCCTAGTCAAGAACGTCCAGGATATCGAAAACACAGTCATCATGACTAAGACCGGCACCCCGCTGCGCATGAAGGATATTGCCGAGGTCGCGCAGGGGCCAAAGATTCGGCTCGGCCAGTTCGCCCGAGCAATTCATCGCGAAGACGGCAAAATCATCGATAACGACGATGTGGTTTCAGGCATCGTGCTCTTGCGTAAGGGCGCAAATGCGGACGAGGCGCTCCGAGGAATCAACGCCAAGGTCAAAGAACTGAATGACCACATTCTGCCTCCCGGCGTGAAGATCGTTCCCTTCATTGACCGCAGCGACTTGGTGCGCTTCACGACGCATACCGTGCTCGACAATCTTGCGATAGGCATCATCCTGGTCGTAATCGTCCTCTTTCTATTTCTCGGTAATTTCCGGGGGGCAATTATCGTCGCGCTTACGATCCCATTTGCACTGTTGTTTGCCGCGACAGGTCTGCGCCTTAAGGGTATTCCCGCAAATCTGCTTTCTCTCGGCGCATTGGACTTCGGAATGGTCGTCGATGGCGCGGTAGTGATGGTTGAAAACATTGTCCGCCACTTGACCCTGCGGCAGAAAGCAAATGGTTCAAAAACGGTGATGGAGTCTATCAGCGAGGCCGCGCATGAAGTCCAACGCCCGGTGTTTTACGCAATCGCCATCATCATCACGGCGTACCTGCCCATTTTCACGTTGCAACGCGTAGAAGGGCGTCTGTTCAAGCCAATGGCCTGGACGGTGGCATTTGCACTCCTTGGCGCGCTGCTATTTTCCATGCTCGTTGCGCCGGTCCTGTCGAGCATTTTATTCAAAAAGGGCGTGACCGAATGGCGCAACCCGGTGATGGAATTCTTGAAAACGAGGTACCGCGATGCTGCCAGATGGGCGATCGGGCATCGCCTCGTAACGGTTGGGGTGGCGGCTGTCGGCGTGGCCGGCGCCCTCTATCTTGCAGTGGGTGGCGTGATCGGTTCTGAGTTCCTGCCCCATCTGGATGAAGGTGCGCTCTGGGTGCGCGGTACTCTCGCGTCCAGCACAGGACCGAGTGAGGGCATCCGGCTGTCGAATCAGGCCCGCATCCTGCTTTGCTCTTTTCCTGAGGTGCCCCAATGCACGAGCCAGGTAGGGCGTCCCGACGACGGAACGGATACTGCGGGCTTTTTCAATACCGAATACTTCGTGGACTTGAAGCCTAAGGAACAGTGGCGGCCCGCCTTTCACCAAAACAAAGATGAAGTGATCGCCGCCATGAATCGCGAACTGGAAAAAATCCCCGGCGTTACGTGGGGGTTTTCTCAGCCCATTGAAGACAATATGGAAGAGGCGGTCAGTGGTGTTAAGGGCGAACTTGCAACAAAGGTCTATGGCGACGACTTGAAAGTGCTTGAGGAAAAGGCCGACGAGATCGTGAACACGATGCGCCAGGTCAAGGGAATCGAGGACCTGGGAATCTTTCGCGCTCTCGGTCAACCGAATATCAATTTTGAGGTGGACCGCGAGCAAGCTGCGCGCTATCAAATCAACGTTGCGGATATTCAGGACGCCATCCAAACCGCCGCCGGAGGGACTGCTCTCACCCAGGTACTACAAGGCGAGGCGCGATACGACCTCGTCTTGCGGTATCTCCCGCAGTACCGCACAACAAAGGAAGCCATTGAGAACATTCGCTTGCTGTCTCCCTCTGGCGAACGGGTCTCCCTCGCACAGCTGTGCAAAATAGCGGAACAGGACGGCGGTTCGGAAATCTACCGTGAAGCAAACCAGCGGTATGTCGCGATCAAGTACAGCGTGCGCGGCCGCGATCTTGGCAGCGTTGTTGAGGAAGCAATCAAGAAGGTGAAGGCGCAGGTTCAATTACCGCGCGGGTACCACATTGACTGGGAAGGCGAATATGAGAGTGAAAAGCGCGCCCAAGCGCGGATGCTCGTCATTGTGCCGTTAACGATCCTGGTGATCTTCGTCATTCTCTACACCATGTTTCGCTCTCCAAAGTGGGCTGCGCTCATTCTCGCCACTGTTGCGACGGCCAGTATTGGCGGGCTTTTGGCCCTTCTGGTCACTGGGACCCACTTCAGTGTTTCGTCCGCCGTCGGCTTTTTGGCACTGTTCGGCGTCTCCGTTCAAACGGGCGTAATTATGCTCGAATACATCAACCAGCTGCGCGCCCGAGGACACTCGATCGAGGATTCCGCGATTGAAGGTGCCGTGCTGAGGCTCCGTCCCATCATGATGACGATGCTGGTGGCGACACTGGGCTTACTGCCCGCAGCGCTGTCGCACGCCATTGGCTCCGATTCACAGAGGCCCTTCGCGATCGTCATCGTGGGAGGCCTGATCGTCAACCTGGCAATGAGCATTTTTATCTTGCCCACGCTTTATGTGTGGTTCGCGAGAGAAGGCGACAGACTCCCCGAGCCGGAGAAAGCCTTTGAGAGTTAACCCTATGATTCGGCCTTCCTGGACTATGTGCCGAGATTTGAGCGGAGGGAGCACAACGCGACAGGTCACTGAAACAGCGCGCCTTGCGGGTTCCACGAATTGAACGGAGTCTGAAGAGGTGTGGGCGGTGTCACACAGCCTTGTCCTACTCGCCGCTGGAGTTGTCACATTTTCTTGGCTCTTCTTCATGCTGGCCGACTACGGCTGGGAAAAGAAGAAATGTCGCGGTCTGGATGTAAAACTTCGGCCCGCCAGATTCGTAACACAATCCGAGCGGGCGGAATATGAATGGTATTCCTGGATTCGCTATCTGGCCGTCATCCTGGTGACCTACTTGAACACAGCAGTGTTGATAACTTCTGAGCCTGGGAATACGGAAGGCATTGTTTCGCCTCTCCGTATTGTTTCGCCTCTCCGTATCGTTTGGGCGTTGTCGTTTGTGATTTTTCTCTCGATCATCCTGCTCGCGATTGACGGCTACTGGGATCGAATGCGGCGGCGCGGGTTGAACAGAATTCATGCAACCTTTTTCTGGTCGTACTTTTGGCTTAGATACCCTGTTTTGATCTGGACGACCGTAGCCGCGACGAAGCGTGGCCTGCAACCATGAATGAGCCGAAAAGCAGCTCCTAAATTAGGAGGGTCTTCCGTTCCAAAGAATGCGATCATCGAACCCTCGCCGAAACTTGCGTCATGAGGGCTCAGCGAGGGATGTGGCGAACTTTTCCAAGTCACGCCGGTTGTAGGAAGCAGATCGTGACGTTGCTGTGGCGGACCGAAACGGAAATCGCCACTCGAGAAACCGGGTCCGCAAGCCTACGAGCAAGCCGAAATTCTTATTGCGACGCTATGCGCTCCTTCACCTGTTTGGAGAGGGCCTGAATCTGCTCGTTGGTGATTTGGACCTCCCCGTCCAAAATAACCATGAGGCGTCCGGAACCGGAATTCTTGAATTGCGCGTTCTGGATTGTGACGTGGCCCTGGATTGCCGCAGGGAGTGTTGCGCCAAGCTCCGTGCCTTTTTGCATCGCAGACACGATTGCGGTTCGGATTTCGTCGCGCAGCATCTCGCCCACGGTCCCCGAACGGAGCAGTTCGCCCAGAGATCCGTCCGCTTCGATCGGCCCAACTTCCGGCACGAGTCGCAGTTCTTGATTATCGCCTGCGACAGAAGGAGTGAGCTTCATCTGAATGACGGCGTTGCCGCCAATCACCCTCTTGGCCTCTTGTTTCCCAAACACCTTGACGCACGCCCAGCGCTCATAATGCAGTTGAACAACTACGAGGCTAGCCGGCTCAAGAGGGGTGAGCGTGGCATGCTGGATGGCTATGCGGTCCCCGCAGCGGTCGTCTTTATCCAATTCGGAACTCAGAACCCCCGTCATGTTCTGCTGAAGATCTGAAAGGTCGGCCGTAAGTTCTAGCTTGAGGACGTTCAACCCCCGGTCTTTTGCAACCATGGTAATGAGTGCTGACGCCACAATCGTGACGTGCTGGTCTTTAATGTTCAACGGGATCTTCACAGGCGGGACTTTAAAAGTAAGGCTCTGGTCGCTCCCGTTGATTGGCGACGCGCCCATAGCCAGGGCCAAAGCCAGGGCGGCGAAAGTATGCTTCAAGAAATTATGCTTGGCCGGATTCCGCCGCCGCATCAACATGGCCCCTCGTTGTGTCTGAAAATGGCTGCGAACACCGGGATCGAGGTAAAACGTGCAAAGTGTCTCCCAGAGCTCTTAGTGTTTCGCTCTGTGATCCCCACAATGATGAGCATGCTTCTGTGTGGGTTGCCTCGGCCTTATTTGTTCCCTGCAAGACACGTTGCGCGATGAGGCGAGTCGTTGAGCAAAAGAAAGCAAAAAGCGGTCGCACACCGTTACGTTTTTGTGACAGTGCGACCGCAGGAGAGAAGGCGCAGACTTAGATGTCCGTTTGGCGTGGAGAAAACTGAGAAGTCTCCTCGCCATCCCGGCATTTTTGAAAACTGTCGGAAGCGTATTCCAATCCAACTCGCTGGCCCAGGAAACAAACGTTCCGCGGGCCGAAAAAAGCTGCTCAGGTTCATTGGGGTTGCGAGTACATGCATATTAGCGCATATTGAGGGAAGATAGAGGGCGATAAATGGGTGTAAAGCTGACTTGACACACCACCATAATGCACTATAATGCATTCGGTGCCAAGAATCGCTAACGCACCGCAGTGGTCGAAATTGGCCCTACAGGGTGAATTGAGAGGAACGCGGTGAGCCTTGAAACAGTTTCAGGGGCAGGTCAGACGAACGAGTTTGTGGACTTTCAGACCGCGCCGGGGCGCTACCAGCACTGGAAGTTGAGCTTCGAGGGGCCGGTGGCGACGTTGCTGATGGATACCAAGGAAGATGGCGGAATCCGTCCCGGGTACAAGCTGAAGCTCAACTCGTATGACCTCGGCGTTGACATCGAGCTGCACGACGCGCTGCAGCGGATTCGTTTTGAGCATCCGGAAGTAGGGTCTGTGGTGATTACGAGTGCGAAGAATCGCGTATTTTGTTCGGGCGCGAATATTTATATGTTGGGGACTTCGTCGCACGCGTGGAAGGTGAATTTCTGCAAGTTTACGAACGAAACTCGAAATGGAATCGAGGACGCGAGCAAGAATTCGGGACTGAAATTTTTGGCGGCATGCAACGGTACCACGGCGGGCGGTGGATATGAGCTCGCGTTGGCCTGCGACGAAATTATCTTGGTGGATGATCGATCTTCGGCGGTGAGTCTGCCGGAAGTGGCTCTGCTGGGAGTTTTGCCGGGGACCGGCGGACTGACGCGCGTGACGGACAAGCGAAAAGTGCGGCGCGATCTGGCTGATATTTTCTGCACGGTTTCAGACGGGATTCAGGGACAGCGGGCCAAGGAATGGCGTCTCGTAGACGATGTTGTGAAGATGGCGCAGTGGAAGGATCACATTCGGAAGCGGGGGCAAGAGCTGGCGCAGAAGAGCGACCGTCCGGCCCATGCAAAAGGCATTGAGCTGTCTCCGCTTGAGCGGGAGATTTCGGAGCACGGTTATCGCTACAAGTATGTGAACGTGCAGTTTGATCGTGCAGCGCGAACGGCGGCTCTCACCGTTAAAGCGCCGATGCGCAATACGGCGATGTCGCTCGATGAGATCAAAGTGGCGGGAGCGAGTTGGTGGCCATTGCAGATGTCGCGTGAACTGGATGATGCGATTCTGAGTTTGCGGACGAATGAGCTGGATCTTGGTCTCTGGATATTGAAGACCGCGGGCGACCCCGCAGCTGTGCTGGCGGCGGACAAAACACTTGCGGAATTTAAAGATGACTGGTTTGTGCGCGAAACGACGAATATGCTGCGGCGCACGTTGGCGCGGCTGGATGTAACTGCTCGGTCCATGTTTGCCGTGATCGATGAGAGCACGTGTTTTGCCGGGACGCTGATGGAGTTGGCGCTGGCGGCGGACCGCGCCTACATGCTGAGCGTTTCGGGCAATCCTGAAGCGACTTTTGTAATGCTTTCCGAAATGAACTTCGGTCCTTATACAAGCGTGAGCGAGAAATCGCGGATTGAGACGCGGTTTTATGAGGACGACAACGCGATCGAGAAAGCGCGCGCGCTGATTGGAAAAAGGATCGGGCCCGCGGAAGCGCTCGGGAATGGACTGGTGACGGCGACTCCGGACGATTTGGATTGGGGCGACGAGCTGAGGCTGGCCATCGAGTCACGCGTTGCCTTATCGCCTGATGCGCTGACTGGACTTGAAGCCAACCTGCGATTTGGCCAAGCGGAAACGATGCTCACGCGAATTTTCGGGCGGCTCTCGGCGTGGCAGAATTGGATTTTCATCCGTCCCAATGCAGTTGGGGCGGAAGGTGCGTTGAAAGTTTACGGCAAAGGCAGCAAGGCAAAATTCAATTGGGAGCGCGTGTAGAAATGATCGACTATTCCGAGACGATTCCGAACAATGTAAATCTGGCCGGCGACAAGACTCTCCAGCGCGCGCTCGAGAAGTGGCAACCGGCATTTCTGAATTGGTGGAACGTGACGGGTCCGATTGGTAGTTCGGATCTACATGTGTATCTACGCACAGCCGTCAGCGTGGAGAGGGACGGCTGGGCGACGTTCGATTACGTCCGGATGCCGGATTATCGCTGGGGAATTTTTCTGGTGCCTCGCGACGAAAACCGCAAGGTGAACTTCGGCGCGCATAAGGGCGAGCCGGCGTGGCAGGAAGTACCGGGCGAATACCGATCCACGTTGCGGCGAATCATTGTGACGCAGGGCGACACGGAACCGGCGTCCGTTGAACAACAGCGGCTGTTGGGAATGACGGCGCCTTCGCTCTATGACCTGCGGAATATTTTTCAGGTCAACGTGGAGGAAGGACGCCACTTGTGGGCGATGGTGTATCTACTGCACCAATACTTCGGAAAAGAGGGGCGCGAGGAAGCCGAGAACCTGCTGCAGCGACGGTCCGGCGATGTAGATAATCCGCGCATTCTGGGTGCCTTTAACGAGGAGACTCAACATTGGCTAGCATTCTTCATGTTCGCATTTTTTACGGACCGCGACGGCAAGTATCAATTGGCGTCGCTCGCGGAATCCGGATTCGATCCACTTTCGCGGACATGCCGGTTCATGCTCACGGAAGAAGCCCATCATTTGTTTGTGGGCGAATCGGGAATCGCGCGGACCATCCAGCGTACCTGCGAAGTGATGAAGGAAAACGGCATCACCGATCCGAAGGATGTGCGCAAATTTGGAGTGGTGGATCTGCCGACCTTGCAGAAGCTGGTCAATTTTCATTACAGCATCACGCTTGACCTCTACGGGTCGGATATTTCGTCGAATGCGGCGACCTACTACTCGACCGGACTGAAAGGACGTTTTGAGGAGACGAAGCGGACGGACGATCACCAGTTGCAGGGCGAAGAGTACAAGGTCTCCGAAGTGCAGGATGGAAAAGTGGTGACGAAAAACGTTCCAGCGCTGACGGCGTTGAACGCGCGGCTTCGCGACGACTATGTGGTCGAAGTGCAGGCTGGGCTAGATCGTTGGAACCGAATTCCGGAGAGATTGGGTATTCCGTTCCGCTTCAAATTGCCGCACGAGGGATTCCACCGTGCGATTGGGAATTTTGGCGGGAAATTCCTGAGTCCCGAGGGTCAGATTATGACGGAATTGGAATGGAATAGCCATCGCGAGGAGTGGATGCCGAGCGAAAGCGATCATCAGTATATTAACTCGCTTATGGGTCGCGTCATTGAGCCGGGCAAGTTTGCGAACTGGATCTCTCCCCCTGCGCGCGGAATCAACAATCTGCCGCTTGATTTTCAATATGTCCGTTTTGACTGAACTCTGGAGAAGTTAGGTTCAATGACAACCGTAAGCGCACCGTCCGAACATCTGCAGCACCTGATTGATCCGGCGATCTGTATTCGCTGCAACACATGCGAGGAGACGTGTCCGATTGGTGCGATCGAGCACGACTCCCGGAACTATGTGGTGAAGTTTCATGTGTGCAATGGGTGCCGGGCTTGTATTGCGCCGTGTCCTACGGGCGCGATTGATAGCTGGAGAGCGGTTGCCGCGCAACCGTACGCGATCGCGGAACAATATAAGTGGAACGATTTGCCCGGGGAGACGAAGCCCACTGCAATTGTTTCGTCGGTGGTAGCGGAAGCGAGCGCTCCTGCCAATGTGCAGCAGATGACGCAGGTGGCGACAAGCGGGCAGGAAGGCGCGGCGGTGCCGCCGTGGTCCGCGTCGCATCCTTATTTGAATTTGTATACGCAGCAATCGCCGGCGATGGCCACGGTGAGCGGCAACTATCGTGTGACTGCGCAGGCGGCGTCGAGCGACGTCCGGCACATTGTGTTCGATTTTGGAGCGATTCCGTTTCCAGTCCTGGAGGGACAGTCTATCGGAATTCTGACGCCGGGGAACGATGCGAACGGTAATCCGCATCACATTCGGCTGTATTCAAGCGCCAGCCCGCGCGACGGCGAGCGGCCGCGCTACAACAATGTGGCGCTGACGGTGAAGCGCGTGACCGAAGATCACGAAGGCAAGCCGATTGCGGGCGTTTGCTCGAATTATTTATGCGATCTCAAGAAGGGCGATTCGGTGAAGGTGGTCGGGCCGTTTGGCGCGACGTTCCTGATGCCGAATCATCCGGGCAGTTCGCTGATGATGATTTGCACCGGCACGGGATCGGCTCCAATGCGAGCGATGACGGAGCGGCGACGCCGCAGGATTCCGCTGGGCGAAGGCGGAAACCTAATGCTCTTTTTTGGCGCGAGGTCGCCGGAGGAGTTGCCGTACTTTGGTCCCCTGAAATCGCTTCCGGGCGAATTTCTGGATATGAATCTGGCGTTTTCGCGCGTGCCGGGCGAGCCGAAACGATACGTACAGGACTTGATTCGAGAGCGCGCGGCAAAGGTGGCGACGATGCTTCAGGATCCGCACGCCTACATTTATGTCTGCGGGCTCAAGGGCATGGAGGCAGGAGTTCTAGAAGCGTTCCGCGACGTAGCCCGGCTGCACAATCTGGATTGGGACAGATTGAAGCCGCACTTGCTGAGCAATGGGCGGCTGCATATTGAGACCTACTGATGATTGACCCAGACAAGAAAATCAAAATCGGAAAGTTTATGGGCGCTGGATTAGTCGTTGGTGGCGATGCGGCAATTCAAGCTGCGAGTGTGGCGCTTCTTGCGGACCGTTTGGCAGGTGTGTCCGAACAGGCGCGGAAGCTGCTGATGCGGATTACGGAGCTAGCCTATCACGGGCGTGGCGACGACCGACAGAAGGATACGGCGTATCTGCCGGAACTGCACGAATCGTGCGGGTTGGATGTGGAGTCCATGTACGCGACGCTGGCAATTTTGCAGCAGGCGGGACTTATCCAGGTGGAAAAACAGTATCCTTTCGAGGACGTAAGACTTCCTAAAGCGAGCGGCGCGAGCGCACCCGTGCTGGCGACGATTTCACAATTTTGCGAGCAAGAACAAATTCCGTTGCGCGACGTGATTGTGGATTTGAGGTTCGACCTACTGGCATGAAACGGCAACCCGACTCTCGATGGGAGAAGGTAAAGCAAGCGAGGCGGCGCGCCGAACCGGCATCCCTAGATGCATCGCAATACCTGCGAATCATTGGCGCGACGATACGCGCGATGCGCGATCGTCGCGGAATGACGCGCAAGATGCTGGCGGTGCATTCGGGCGTATCGGAAAGATTCCTGGCCGAGCTCGAGACTGGCAAGGGAAACGCGTCTATTTTGCTTTTGCGGTCGCTTTCGCAGGCGCTCAATGTCAGCGTTTCCACGCTGTTGGGCGAAGCGAACAGTGATTCGGTCGATTTGACGCACACGGTTGAATTTTTGCGCCGACTGGACCCCGACAAATTGAGCGAGGCGCGGCAACTGCTCGTGCAATCACTGGGGGAGATCGATCCGGTGGAACGGAAACATCATGTTGCGCTGATTGGACTGCGAGGCGCGGGCAAATCCACGGTGGGTGTGCTACTGGCGAAGCAGCGCGGCGCACCTTTTCTTGAACTTGACCGCCTGATTGAACAGGCGAGTGGCGTTTCGATGGAGCAAGTTTTTGATCTGTATGGGCAAAGTGGATTCCGAAGGTTTGAACGGCGATGCCTGGAAGAGGCGCTCGAAAAGTATCCGGCGTTTGTAATCGCGACCGGCGGAAGCATCGTCTCCGAGCCGGCGACGTATGATCGGTTGCTGACGACGTGTTTCACGGTGTGGCTGCGCGCGGATCCGAACGAGCATATGGAGCGCGTAATTGCGCAGGGGGATAAGCGTCCGATGGCACAGAATCCGGGGGCGATGTCCGATTTGCGGAGGATTTTGGCGGAACGGGAGCATTTGTACGCGAAAGCAGATTTGACAATTGTGACGAGTGGGAAGGCGCCGGAAACAGTGAAAGAGGATATCGTGAATGCGGTCGTCTCGACCGGGCCAGCAACAGTTTCTCTAACGCCCCTGGTACGCGAATTCCCAACGGAGGGGTAGCTAAGTATTTAGCTCGGGAGTGTTCGACTTTCCCGGACCGAGCCCATTCTTGACGGGTTTTGTTCTCTTAACGTTCCCAAGTTTGACCTTTGCGTTGTCGTAAGTGTGGATGTACGTCCTGCTTCCACGCGGCGAACCGCCGTGGTACAAAAACTCGGGCTGGTCAAGCATTCGTGGCATCGCAGGGGCGCCTTACTGAGCGTTGCTACTATGTTCAACGGTTAATACGATTTTTCCTCGCGCATGTCGTTGTTCAAGATAGCGGAGAGCTTCAGCCGCGTCGCTTAACGGGTAGCGTCTATCGATGACGGGTACAACTTTCCCGGCCTCAAGAAGTCCTTTCAGAAAAACCAAATCCTTCTGGTTTATCTTCGCGATAAAGAAGCGCGTCTTCTTGCTCCCAATCCGCGACAGGAACGGCGCCAGCAACATAGCCTGGAAAATTCGAGCCAAATCACCTCCGACTACGACATAAATTCCGTCCTGACTCAGCGCACGCCTGTAATCGAAAATCGAATGATGGGCATTCGCGCCTAGAATCAGATCGTAACGCTGCCCGCTCTGCGTGAAATCTTCCCGCGTGTAATCAATGACATGGTCTGCGCCAATCGACCGCGCCGTGTCCACATTCCTGGTGCTGCACACGGCAGTGACTTCGGCCCCGAATGATTTGGCAATCTGAACCGCAAATGTACCCACACCGCCAGACGCGCCATCAACCAGAACCTTCTGGCCTTGCTCGATGTGCCCCTTATCACGAAGTCCCTGAAGGACAGTGATTGCCGCCACGGGAACGGCCGCTGCGTCCTCGAACGATATGTTGGCGGGCTTCAGAGCCAACTTATCTTCAGTAGCACACGCATACTCGGCAAAGGCTCCGCGAGACACGCCAAACACTTCGTCGCCTGGTCTGAACTGGGTTACGTTTCTGCCCGCCGCTTCGACCTGGCCCGCCACATCAACGCCTAGTCGTTTGTCCTTTGGCGCGCGCAGCCCCGGGATAAGGCGGATCAACGGCGCACCTCTCATGGTGAACAAGTCCAGGGGATTTACCGATGCCGCGCGAAGCTTTATCAAGACCTCATTATCCTTGGGAATAGGTTTTCCCACCTCCGTGAACTGCAACGCATCCGGTGGTCCGTATTTTGCGCGTACAATCGCTCTCATAAGGTGCTCTTCAAGCAACCCTAGCGGGAAGTATAGGACAGATTCTCTGACCAAAACCTGATTAACGCCCCTGCGCTGGTCGACACCAACATCGTGTGCTGGGACCGCAATCGGCCCGCCGAATTCGCGAACACCTCAGCACCGCAAACGGATTCCCTAAATCGGAGAATGAACCGGAGAAGAAGGATTCGGAACTTATTGGAGTGTCAGCGATTTAAGCGGCGCGCCCAAGGGGACGATCCTAGAACTTTTCCAGGTGAATTCGTGGCAAGTATGTCGCAATTTGAGTTCTCTGCTGGACTTAGCCTGTAGCCCGTTGGGAACTCCTAGGGAATTTGTCCGGTAATCCGGGTGGTCTCAATGGGTCGACGCAACACCAGCTCGAAGTCCACATACGAGAGCCTAGAACGCAAAAGTCATTCGCGAGCGTTACGTCAAACAAGAACACTACCCTGTATAGGTTTAATGAATACAAACCTGGCAGAGCGGTTCGCTATGGAGAAGCCTTGTCCAATGAATCGATTAGAGGGTGTTGCATCGACAGGTTGAGCTGGCACGGTTTATCGGGCAAAGCGGCATCGGCGTTCGCAGTTCCTGCGTTGAGTCTCTACGGCTTCTCTCTGGTTTGGTCGGTTATCCAGTTCGTTTCCCACGTTTTCCCCCCATCGATAGAAAACGACTGCTCAAAGTGCGGCGTATTGGTTGTGACGCCTGACCAGACAAATCGGGCATAAACCGCTCTACCCTCATACACTTGTTGGTTATAGAATTCCCCTCTCCCGTTGATAAACTGTCCGACCATGGGATTCTGCTCGAGGACTCCATCGGCAGCGTTCGCCCAGTAGATGCTCCACTGACGGGACTCCGGGTTGTAAAGACGCAGAGCTAAACCCTGGATATGTATCTGCTTGTCCACACTTTCGACATTCATTTCCTCTACCTCCGCACGACCGTCCAAAGCCTTCCGACAGACCGTCGTCCCGTCGAATTCCACCCAGTCGGAGGAACCGACTAACCGCCGCTTCAGCCGTTTCAGGTGGAATTTCCAAGATCCCGCGAGGAAGTCAAAATCGTGTTGCCCATCCCGCTTGTCGAACGCACTCGGCTGAGCACTAACCGTCCCGTTCTGCGCTCGCACTCTCTCAGTTAGGAGAACAATCGACGCACCAATGAAACCAAGGAAGAACAGGAATTTGAGTAATTTCATTATACATTCCTCTCAGGTACACAATCTTGGGAAGGCAAACGTGCTTTTCCAAGAAGTTTCCCACTTGAGACGCAAAATAGCTACATTGAACAAAATCCTTGGCAACAACTCGGAAGTTAACCCCTAAATAAATGGAAGGCTATCGAAGAGACACATTGATAAGAAACTCCAAAAAGAAGTGGCGCGCCCGGAGAGATTCGAACTCCCGACCCTCTGGTTCGAAGCCAGATGCTCTATCCAGCTGAGCTACGGGCGCGAAGCAACAAGTCTACCGTTCCTCGCCACCCGCGTCTACGCGGAGGAAATTTCGTTGCGACTGCGAAGCTTGCAACGCCCCCACACGCCCAAGGCGACGCTGCGCGTCATTTGCCGCAACGATACGTCAACACTTCCAAGCCCGCTAAGCCTTTGTCCGCCGCCACAAACCAATCAGGCTGAGCAGCCCGCCGCCAAGCATCGCCAAGGTGGAAGGCTCGGGAGTCGCACTGATCTCGCCGAAGAGTCCTTCCGCTTCATCGTCAATGCCGGCCGTGAAGTACAACGTATCCGGATCGCCGTTGTTTCCGGCATTGCCAAACTGCAAACTCCAGAGGCCGCTGTTGACAAGCGCATTCCCTTGGGCATTGTCCAAAGTTCCGAGATATGCCCCGGTTACAGGATCAAACGCGTTGATCTCGCCGTTGCCAAAATTTCCCACGAGAAGATCACCGCCAAACTGCCCAAAGCCCGCCGGCGCCAGCGCAATCCCCCACGGCACATTCAGATTGCTGTTCATGTTAATTAGCGTTTTCACCAGCGTTCCGTTCGCATTAAAGACGTCCACGATCCCGTTGCCGCTTCCTAAGACCGGCAGGCCGTTTGTCCCCACCGGCGCATACTCCACGTAGAGCATTCCATTGATCGTATGAACGTTGTAAGGGGCGTAGCCCGCCGGCACCGAAGGATCGGTGAAGAATCCCGTCTTCACGAAACTACTGTTGAAGACGTCAATATGGTTGTTCTTGAAATCGGCGGCATAGAGATTGCTGCCGTTCGCGGCCAGCCCGGTGAAAACCGCGCCGGGAACTGTTGCCGCTACAACGGCCCCACTCGCGGAATTCCAAGCCACAATCGTGCCCGCCAGCGTCGAAAAAATGAAATTAGCAGCTTTAGGGGTTGACCCGATCGCGAAGCCGGTTGTGCTATTGAAAACGACTCCGGTGGGCCCCGAAGGAGGCGTGCTCGCCGCGGGAATCGTTACCACCAGCGGATTGATCGAAGTCGTTGTGCTGGTGACCGCGTACAACGTGGAGAGCCCGGCTCCCTGGTCCGAGACCCAGAACGGCGAGGTCGCGGAACTGGTTATGCCCCACGGATTGATCAAATTTGGATCGGTCAACAGCGCAGAAGCATCCGCCTGGTTGCTGGAAACAAGATTGGTCTGAACGTAGCCCACGGTATCAGCGCCGGCCTGTGGCGCGGTTACGGCAAACGGGACAACAACCAAAGCTCCGATCAACAATAGCCGGTGCAGGGAAGGAAATAGGCTCGTCCTCACTCGGCTGACATTCCTCATACTCGCCGGTCACTTACCGGCTATATGTGTTTGATTCACGGCCATACCTGCGAGAGGAAGATCGTCTTACTGAGAATCCTGTAGGTTTGAGCGTAAGTTATGGCAGCCCTGAGGGAGCAGCCGCGAAAATCAAACTGGCGCTGCGTTCCGCTATGAAAAGTATTTCTAAACCCGATGCCGGCAAATCTTCACACCAATACTTCCGAGACTTCCAATCGCTGTCTCGCGAACGCCGACTCAAAAGCATCCACCACGCGAGGATCGAAGTCCGCGCCCGAACCGCGCAGGATCACGTCCCGCGCCTCAAACGGGGAAACCGCTTTGCGATAAGGGCGGTCGCTGATAAGCGAATCGTAAACGTCCGCGACGCTGATGATCCGCGCTTCGAGCGGAATATCCTCGCCCTTTCGCGGATGATAGCCTGACCCGTCAAACCGGTCGTGATGCGCAAGGATGATCGGCAGCACCCGGCGAAGCGATCCGCCCACGGGACTCAGCAGCCCAACGCCCTTATCCACGTGGCTCTTCATTTCGCTCATTTCGGTGTCGGTTAGGCGCGCAGCTTTGTAAAGAACATCGCGGCTCGTCTCGAGCTTTCCCACGTCGTGCAACAGCGCGGCAGCGCGCACATCTTCGATCTGCTCGTTGCGAAGTCCCATTTCGGCGGCAATCTGCGTGGCATACACGGAGACGCGATAGGAATGGTTCTGCGTGAACTTGTCGTTCGCGATAAATTGGTTCAGGATTTGCAACACGCCGTAGTAGGTTTCGCGTAACTCCTGCAGGTTCCGCTGGCCGTTCTCATAAAGTGTTCCGGTCGCATACGCCGAGATCAGCAGGAAGCCCGCCCATACCGTCAGGTCGGACCAAGTCAGCAGGCCTCGCGTTTCGGTGCGCAGGCCACTGCCCAGCGCCAGTGGATTCATCATATTCATCCAAACGATAAAGAGGATCGAGGCCACCGCCGCCCCCACCGCGCGGCGCCGTCCGAAATAATAGGCCGCAAAAAGTGTGGGAAGATTGTAAAACGTCAGCACCAGCCGCTGACCCGCGATAAAGAAGTTGACGATTCCCGCCGAGGCAATAATGGAGAGGATCAACAACAACTCTTTATTGATGTCGGTCAGGCGCGCAATCCACTTGTTCTTCACAATTCTCTCCGCATGCGAATGCAGGTAAAACCCCCACTCCGCACTAGCTTTCCCGATATGGATTCTCTGGCGAGCGCCTGCCATGGTCCATGGTACTTTCAGTACCGAGTTAGGTACGAGTTACCTACTCGCTAGACGCGGCGGCTTCCACAAACGCCTGCCGGGAGCGAAGTATGAGCTAAGTCCTTCGGTATCTGGAGGTAACCTCGCCGGGGGAAAACGTCACGGAAGCCGCTTCACCGGGCCCGTTAGCCTAGCGAGTCACAGCAGTGCCGCCGGGGCTCCCCGGGCAGTCGTCCTCAAATCAACCATTCCCAAATAAGGAAGCCCATTGGCGGCGTTCAGGCCACCAGTGTAAACCGGGGCGCACGCCACTGCAGACGCCCCCGCACAGCCTCGCACGACCTGCCACGCATCCGTTTCGCACTCGTCCATACACATCTTAATGTTGCTTGTGACCAGATCAGTACCTGTACTCCCATGCCGCAAGCGCTTTTGGCGTTTTTTGGCCATCCCCGCGACCTCGCCTATCCCCTTCTATATCAGCCATTTGAATGCCCTGTAGTACTGCAGGTCTATTGCTGTACCTCGTGAAAATCGAGAAACTGCACGCGTTGATTACAGAACGAAAGTGAGGAACAATGAGTTCCCTGGTTCGCAAAGCAGTTCTGATGGGCGCCCTGGCCGCCCTGATGCTCTTTGCCAAAGGCGCATCCGCAGATAGCTTCAACTTCTCCTACTCAGGCGTAGGGATTACGGGAATGGGGACCTTTATCGCGACCCCGGACGGGGGCGGCACCTATACCGTCACTTCCGTCACAGGCACCCAAAATGGTGCCACGATCACTGGCATGGTCGCGGTTGCTAATTCCGGGTATTTCACAGTGCCCGACGGCGACAATTTCACCTACGACAACCTGATTATGATCGGCACGACCCCCCAGCTCGATTTGAATGGGCTGCTGTTCACCGTCCAGGGCCAATCGGAGCCGGTGAACCTCTATTACGATACAAACTCGTATTACGACGCGGTTTATGTGGGTGGCGCCAGCTATCCGAATGATTTCGTTCTTACTCCGGTGACTTTCTCGGTCGCGCCCGCACCCGAATCATCCAGCCTGCTGCTGCTGGGTTTTGGGCTACTTGGACTCGCCTGGGTCGTGCGCCGCACGTCGTCAAAGTCGGCAGTCCCGGCGTCCGCTACCGCGCAAGTCTGTGCCGTCGCGGTAGCCGAACTCGCCAAGTAAATTTTCGCTTCCGCAGGACTTAAGGCCCAGCCGCGCAAGCGCGCGCGCCGGGCCTTCTTTTTTGCGCAGCACCCGCGCCGCCCTTCAAGAAAAAATACGCGCCACAAGTAACACAGGCACTCTTGCCTGTGTGCTTTCAGTTTTTTGCCGTCGAGCACCTGAAAAGAGGCGCGACGCGAGCGGCCCAACCCCGGCGCAACCAAGAGTGGCTGCGCCACAGGCGAAGCCACAAGCTCTACAGAGAGTCCTGTTCCAACCTGTCACGCTGCTTCATAGCTCGCTTGCTTTTAACGTAGTTGGAAATACTCCAAACCAGAGCAATGCAAGGTAAACTGATCATTGCTCCATGTTCAGTTTCGCGGCTAATCTCGCCGAAGTGTCCAGCATAATAAATCAGCAGCATCGCGCCACAGAATGCATAACTGCAAGCCGAAATCATTAACATGCGGCGATCGGCATCGTTTCTTAAAGCCCGGAGGTGGCCCCAAAAGATCAATGGTGCTGAGGCAAGGTGAAGAGTGGAGAACACTACCAGCGGCGCCAAAATGGATGCGTTCGGGACTTTGAGCAGGAAGTGTAGCTCCACATAAATCCAAGGAGCGCCGACAAGTGGGAAAAACGCTATGTAGCCTAGTATCCAGCGCCAATTGCTAGCAGCTCTCACCGTCTGTCGTCCCCTTTTCGCGAACCAGAAACTCCGTAAATGCTGTGCGGCTAACGCTTAACGTCGTGCGGCTTCGCTGTCGCCGCGGCTCCGCTTGACGCAAAATAAAAGCATATGATACCATTGTAGTAACTGGCGCCGAAGGCCGATTCGCCACTCCCTTTGCTCCCGAATTTGCGGCTGCCTTCGGGGTTTGGCTTCTTCTACAGGAACGAGAATTCCTTTCACGTCGTTTCACGTCGAAGCATATACGCAATGGCTAAGTCCTTTATTTGCCGCGTCCGGATGCAAAAAGCATGCATTGTGCATTTCTTAAGTCCTGTATCCGCAACACGTTGCACATATCGAAGGCTGTAACCCTTGTCCCTGCCGCATTTACATAAAAATAGGGGGGGGTGGGGGTCACCAGGAAATCACCAATTTCGAGGCGTCAAGCAGCTTAAGCCGCGATTCAAATTCGCGACTGCACGCCACCCGATGCGAATTAGTAGAATGGTTTCCTCGCAACCGAGAGCCAAGGGCCGGCGAGGGAATTGCGTTCCGAGGATCTGACAACCAACGAGGTGAGATTTGGTACATCGTCACGAACGTAGCAGCAGAATTTGCCAAGCGTTATTGCTCGCAGCGATTCTGTTTGGCGCGCTCGCATCGCCGGCCCGCGCGCAGTATCGCCAGCGCGAGCCAAATAGCGAATACGCTTCGCGTCGCGCGCGTCTTGCCGCGCAGGTGGGCGCGCCAATCGTCATCTTCGGCTATACCGGGAAGGAAAACGCCAGCGAGGCTTACGTCTTCAATCAGGAGCCTTATTTTTACTACCTCACGGGACACAACGAAGAAGGCGCCGCGCTGCTTCTGATTCCGGACAGCGTCGCCGCAAAAGGCTGGACGGGCCCCAAAGAGATTTTCTATCTGCCGCCGCGCAACGTGTTGGAGGAAGCGTGGAACGGGCCGCGCATCGGCGCCTTTGATCCCGATGCGCACGAAAAAACGGGCTTCGCCACGATCGAACTCTTCGGCAAGCTGCAGGAGGATCTCGCGCAGCTCGCCAAAATCGCGCCCGCGCTTTACACGCTCTTGCCCACGGACGCCTCCAACGCAGGCTATCCGCATCGCCAGGATTGGGCCGCTTGGCTAACGCAATACGATCCCGGCGTGAAACTCCAGCAGATCGAGCCGCAAATCGGCGCGATGCGCCAGATCAAATCAGCCGGCGAAATTGCGCTGCTCACCCACGCCATCGAGCTATCCGTGGATGCGCACCTCGCCGCCATGAAGATGATGCGTCCGGGACTTTACGAATATCAGGTGGCCGCGCGCATGGAGGAAATTCATTTCGCCGGCGGTTGTGAAACGGAAGCGTATTCGCCGATTGTCGGCGCGGGATTCAATTCCACCGTGCTGCACTACGACAAAATCGGCGCGCAGATTCAGGATGGAGATATCGTCGTACTGGATGTCGGCGGCCAATTTTCGGGCTACACGGCGGACATCACGCGCACGCTTCCCGCCAACGGCAAATTCACCGCGCGGCAGCGCGAAATCTATGACATCGTCTACGGCGCGCAGCAGGCCGCGATGGATGCGATCAAGCCGGGGGCTCGCCTCGGGCGCGGCCCCGGCGGTCTTGGCAAGATCGCCCTCGATTACATCAATAGCCACGGCAAAGACCTGCAGGGCCAGCCGCTCGGCAAGTATTTCATCCACGGGCTGGGACACCATATCGGTCTGGACGTTCACGACGCCGGCGACCCGAACCGCCCGCTGGAACCCGGCATGGTGGTCACCATGGAACCGGGAATCTACATTCCGGAAGAAAAGCTCGGCGTGCGCATCGAAGATGATGTGCTGGTTACGGACACCGGATACAAATTGCTCAGCGCGCGCCTTCCGCGCTCTGCGTCCGAAGTCGAGAAGGCCATAGCGCAGCCAAAATCGCAATAAGTCCCGGAAATATCCGCGAGCCAGTGCAATAGAGCACGCTGGCAGCAGGCCGCGTTGACCGTTTTTTCCGCGCCCAGCTATAATGTAGTTTCGCGAAACGGCGTTCGCCCGCAGGCCGCTTCGCCGTGGAAGCAGCCGGCTTCGGTCCGCCTGCCGTTTGATCCCGAGGAATCAGGAGAACCACATGATTAAAGCGACGCAATTGCGTCCCGGAATGATTATCCGCCACGAGGGCGAACTCTACACGGTGTTCAGCGTGGATCACCGCACGCCGGGCAATAAGCGCGCCGCGATGGCGACCAAGATGCGCAACCTGCGCAATGGCTCGATCATCGATTACCGGTTCCGGGCGGAGGAATTCCTCGAGCGCGCCATCTTCGACGAGATCGAATTCCAATATCTGTATTCCGATGGCGAAGGCTACCACTTCATGAATATCGAGAACTACGAGCAGATGACCCTTTCCGCCGACGTTCTTGGCGAAGCGTCTACTACCTGATCGGCGACATGAACGTGAAGATCGAATATTTCGAGGGCAAGCCGGTCGGCGTGGCCGTGCCGGACACGGTTGATCTGAAGGTGGTGGATACCGAGCCGACGCTGCAGAAAGCCACGGCCAGCGCGGTGATGAAGAACGCAAAACTCGAGACAGGCCTAACGATTCAGGTGCCGCCATTCGTCAACACCGGCGACGTCGTCAAGGTAGATACTTCCGAAGCGCGTTACGTCCAGCGCGTCCAGTAGGGAGCGCTCTCCGCGCGGCGCTGCAGTCCAAATCACTCAAACCGTGCAAAGGCCGGCCAGGTGTGGCTGCGCCGCAATCAAACTCTCGAAGCAATCGAGCAAACGGCGGTCCCACCAGCCGCGATCGCATTCCGAGTGAGATCTGGAAGGCTCGCGAGAGGCGCCAGCGCGGCGCGGTACGGCCGGTCGGTGGTCAGCGCGTCATAGAGGTCGACGGTTTGTAGAATTCGCGCGCCGAGCGGAATGTGCTCGCCCTGCAGGTGATCGGGATATCCGCTGCCATCCTGCTTTTCGTGATGGTGGCGGATGATCGGCAGCACAAGGCGGAATGATTTCAGCGGCGCGCAGATGCGCTCGCCGACCTGCGGATGCATTTCCATCATGTTGCGTTCTTCTGTGGTGAGCGGGCCGGGCTTCAACAGGATGTGGTCGGGCACGGCGACTTTGCCGATATCGTGCACGATACCGGCGCGGCGCAACGCGATGCACTGGTCTTCCGGCAGGCCGAGTTCTTGCGCGAGGGCTACGGCATAATGCGCGAGGCGGTCGCAATGCCCTTCGGTATAGGGATCTTTCGCTTCAATGCTGCGCGCCAGAGTGCAGACAACCGTTTCGGCGCTTTCGAGTTCGTCGGTGTAGCGTTTGAGCTTCACCAGCGAGCGCACGCGGGCGAGCAACTCATCCTTGTGGACCGGCTTGCGGATGAAATCATCGGCGCCGCTTTCAATACCTTCCATGCGGTCGCCGGAACTGGCCAGTCCGGTGATCAGCACGACGGGAATGAGCCGCGTCTCCGCGTGAGATTTGATATCCCGGCAAACGGCAAGACCGGAGCGCTGCGGCATCAGCACATCGAGCAGCACCAAATCCACAGAATGGCTCGAGAGCAGCTCGAGGGCCTGATTGCCATCCTCCGCGCAGATGACCTGGTAACCGTGCGATTCGAGCATGTGCGCCAACATGTCTCGAACGCCGTTATTGTCGTCGGCGAGAAGAATCGTAACCGGTGTATCTGGGACGGACATGATGACCTCGAAAAGCCAGCCCAGCGCAACGGTAGCAACCCGATTAAGCGCCTCGGTTAAGCAAAATGGTTAAAGCAACCCGGTTGTCCGCGAGAGGAAAAGGATAATCCGTTAGGGGGAAGGGACATTTAAATTAGCAATGGAGTTCGCCGAGCGTCAAGCGAAAAGCCGTAGGATTTGTAGATTAGACGGCAATCATTAGAAAACAATCGCAGCGGCGAGGATTAACGCAGGCGAATCCAGGTACCCGCCGCAACCGCTCTGGATCGCGCTCAGACGAAGACACGAGCGAAGATCGAATCCACAGCGTGCAGCTGGCGATTCAGATCGAAAGCATGTCCGATGCCCGCGGCATTCAGATATTTCGTGATGCGCGGATCGGCGGTCACGCGCTCGCGAAAGCTCGTGCCCGACTCCCAAGCGGCCATGGCGTGTTCCTGCACCCATTTGTAAGCATCGTCGCGCGGCGCGCCGGCTTCCACGAGATCGAGAAGCAATTGCCCGGAGAAAATCAGGCCGCCAGTGGAATCCAGATTGTGCTTCATGCGTTCGGGGAAGACGCGCATTCCGGAGACGATGTCCGTCATGCGCGCGAGCATGTAGTCCACCAGAATGGTGGAGTCGGGCAGAATGATGCGCTCGACGGAACTGTGCGAGATGTCGCGCTCGTGCCACAGCGCGATATTTTCCATGGCGGCAAGGCTATTGGCGCGGACCACGCGCGCGAGGCCGCCCACCTGTTCTGCGCCGACGGGGTTGCGTTTGTGCGGCATGGCCGAGCTGCCACGCTGTTCGCCGCCGAAGGGTTCCTCGGCTTCGCGCACTTCGGTGCGCTGCAGATGCCGAATCTCAAGCGCGATTTTTTCGAGAGTGGCCGCGATGATGGCGAGCGTCGCGACGTATTGCGCGTGGCGGTCGCGCTGGATCACCTGCGAAGTGACCGGATCAGTGGCAAGGCCCAGCCGCGCGCAGATCTTCTGCTCGATTTCGGCGCCCAAGTGCGCGCAATTGCCAACGGCTCCGGAAATCTTGCCGACGGCCATTTGCTGGGCGGCGGCGCGAAAGCGCTCCTGATTGCGGCGATTCTCCGCGTACCAATTCGCGATTTTCAGGCCAAAGGTGATGGGCTCGGCGTGAATGCCGTGCGTGCGGCCGATCTGCGGCGTGTGCTGGAATTCGCGGGCGCGGCGTTCGAGCACTTCGCCAAATTTGGCGAGACCCGCTTCGATGAGCTGCGAAGCCTCGCGGATCAGCAGGGCCTGCGCGGTATCCACGACGTCATTCGAGGTGAGGCCGTAATGCAGCCAGCGCGCGGCGGGCGGGTCGGCGATGGATTCTCCGACCGTCATCGTGAAAGCAATCACATCGTGGCGGACACGCGCCTCGATTTCGGCGATGCGCTCGACGTTGATGCGCGCCTTGTCGCGGATGCGCGCCGCGGCTTCCCTTGGCACCTGTCCCGCTTCGGCGAGCGTTTCGGTGGCGGCGATTTCCACGTCCAGCCATTTTTGGAAGCGGTTTTCATCGCTCCAGATGCGGCCCATCTCTTTGCGGGTGTAACGCGGGATCAAAACGCGCTCCTTTGATCGTGGCGCGAACGGCGTTCAGCCCGAGCCGCGCACCGATCACAGAAATGCCAGGCAGAAAACGGATCACTATCATACTCGAAATTGTTCCGGACGGAATCTCCGGGGCCGTAAGGTAATGGGTCAGTTTGCATGGCCCACATTGGATCACTTCCGAATTGGCGACGATTCGCGCAGTATTCAGGTTCGTTCTTCCACAACGCCATTTCCGAAGTCCAGGTCGTCCCGGAAGAGACTTGGGACCCACGCGTCATTTGCGTTCCCTCGAAGGTAAATTTCAAGTTCAACGACGAAGCAAAATCCTTGTTTGACACGCAGGCACAACAGATGTATATACATATAATATGAATAGGCAAGCTTTTGGAGAGCAACCTGCAAATGCGCTTTTTGAGTTGCCGTGCGCGTGTCAGGACCTTCGCCGCCTCAGCCGGGTCGTAACGCGGATTTACGACCAGGAACTGAGAACGGCAGATGTTGAGGTCGTGCAATTTGGTCTGCTCACCGCGCTAGCCGCGGTGGGAGAGGCTAATCAAAAGCGGCTGAGCGCCGGCTTTGCCATGGATAGTACGACCCTGACGCGAACGTTGGGGCTACTGCGGAAACAAGGCTGGGTTCGTGCCCGGCGCGGAAAGGACCGACGCGAGCGCCTATTTAGTCTGACGGGGGCAGGCAGGCGGCAGATGGCGATGGCTCAACCGTACTGGGAGCGGGCTGAGCGGAGGTTGCGGAAGGAACTCGGAGATGCGGGCTGGAAGAGTATGAAAGAGGCGATATCTCGAATGACGGAAGCCGGGATGCGGGCGTAATTGTCCGCAACCATATAGATGTATATACATCTCAATGAAGGAGGGAAAGGAGCACTTTATGAAAATTCCAATCTATTTGTCGGCTGTGCTAGTGTTTGCGGTTTTTCTGGCCACGGTACGAGGGGCTCCTTCCACCGAAACCAACGGAGTTGACTCGCCCTCCGGCTCACGTCGCCCGGAGCTCGAATACCTGAAGGCCGTGAACACCGTCGCGCCACCGCAAGACCCACAGTTGCTGTTTCTCTTGATGGCGGAGTACTCGAACGCCAACATGCAGCGTGAAGGCGCGGAGTTCTTTTCGGCGCGACTGAAGGAATTCGGCCCGCGCCTGACGGACGCTCAAAAGGCATTGTATCTGAGCGCCATCGGATTGTTGCGAGCGCAGCATGCGTCTTCCGTTTCGTTGTTGCACCGGATCGGTTACGTGAAAGACACGATAGCGATTCTCGATCAAGCCAAGCAGCTCTCCGGAGGGCAAATCTTCGTTGTGAATTGGATTGCCGGCATCGTTCATACCGAACTTCCAAGCCTTTTCCATCAGAGGAAGGCAGCGCAGGACGAGTTAGCCTGGTGCGTGGAAAACGCTGACAAAGCCCCTCACGCGGGTTGGTTGCGGGAAGTCTATTACCACCTCGGAAAGCTGGCTCTTGCTGACGGCGAACAGGCCAAGGCACAGGACTATCTGCGGCGGAGCGGCTACAAGGGTTTCGACAGGCCGATTACGCTGATTACTCCTTTTTCGGAAGACATCGCTTCGGGACATGCCTTTGCGCCGAGGCGCATCGCCGAGATCGTGCCGGGCCGCGTATATGCGCTCTCGGGTTTCGAGTTCACAGAATACTATTTCGTGGTTTCCGATGATGGGCGGCAATTGATCGGCATCGACGCCGGTACACGAGCGGATTCCGCCAAGGTTGCGTACGAGGCGCTGCGAGCGTACGCCCCCAGCCTTCCGGAATTGACGACCATCTTCATCACGCACTCCCATTGGGACCACGTTGGCGGCCACAAATATTTCCGAGCCCTGAATCCGCGCGTGCGGTTCTATGCCAGGAGCAACTATCAGGAAGAAATTGCTCGCGAAGTCGACGCGCCGGGGAATTTTGGTAAGCAATTCTTCGGTGAACGCTTCAGTCTCGACGACGTGCGCAGCTTCAAGCCGGATGTGACGATCGACGGCCGCACAGACTTGAAAATTGGGGGCACGCGCATTGAGCTAATTCCTGTGCATGGAGGAGAAACTCACGACGCTATGTTCATCCATCTACCGGATCAGGGCGTGATGTTCGTGGGAGATTTCATCATGCCCTATCTTGGGGCGCCCTTTGTGGAGGAAGGCGATTTTCAGGGACTGCTCGATGCGATTGATGTTGTTGTTGAAAGGCATCCCCGGTACCTGCTGCACGGCCACGAGCCACTCACGCGTAATTTCGCCTCCGCCACCATGCTGGCGCAGCTCAAACCGGACCTGGTGTGGCTGCGCGAACAGGTATTGATTGCGATCCGCCGCGGCGACGAACGTGCCGCGATTTACCAGGCGAACCTGATTCCTCCGGGTCTGCTCGGTGGCCAACCCGACGTGTATCAGCCATACCTGATTTTGCGCGAACACGTCATTGACCGCCTCTACGACCAGAACGTCGGCTATTGGCAGCCGGACCTGCAAGGCCTCGACCATCTCGGCCGGGCCGACCGCGCAGAACTCCTGGTTGACTATCTCGGCGTGTCGGAAAGACAGCTAGTCAACACAGTGGAGCGACTGGCTGCCGACGGCAAATACGAACTGGCCGCCTCGCTGCTGGAATCGTCCGGAAGCAGATTCGAGCACAGCACCTCCGTAGCTAACGCCAAACGGCTCGTCTACCTCAAGCTGATGGAAGAAAACCAGAATACGGACCCGTTCAAATTCATCATTTACTCGGGGAAGATCAACGAACAAACACCACAGATGGCCAGTGGCAAGTGATGAAACGCCGAGGAGACCTAAATCCTATTGTGGGAGGTTGGCACTTGCTCCCCCGTCCTGAGCGGATGACGGCGCATCCGTCTCGAGGTCACTCCGCGCGTCCGGCTGAATACACGCGTCGCGTGATAGACTCACACACCCATGAGTGAGAACCAGCCAACGCGCCGCGAAGTCCTACTGGGATTGGCTAGTGTGGTTCTCCTCGAGGGCACTCTGGAGGCTCAGGCTACCGCTCCTTCCGTTTGTTTTATGAGCACAGTCGAGATGGCCCGGCTGATCCGCACCAAGAAGCTGTCGGCGCGCGAAACACTGGCCGCGCATTTGAAACAGATCGAGCGTGTAAACCCGAAGGTTAATGCCATCGTAACTTTGGTGCCGGAAATGGCCGCCGACGCTGCCGCGAAGGCCGATGAGATGCAGGCCCACAACGAGACCTTGGGGCCGCTGCATGGTCTGCCCGTCGCGCACAAGGACCTGCTGGAAACGCGCGGCATCCGCACTACATTTGGATCGCCGCTCTATAAGGACTACATCCCCACCGAAGATGATCTTGTTGTCGATCGGATGCGGCGTGCAGGCGCAATCACCATCGGCAAGACCAACACGCCGGAATTCGGGGCGGGATCACAGACGTTCAACAAAGTCTTCGGCGCGACGCACAATCCCTACGACCTGAGGAAGACATGCGGCGGATCTTCGGGCGGCGCCGCCGTCACGTTGGCCTGCGGGTTCGCGCCCGTGGCCAGCGGCTCCGATACCGGAGGTTCGCTGCGCAATCCCGCTGCATTTTGCAACGTAGTTGGCTTCCGCCCTTCGATTGGGCGCGTACCGAACCCGAAAGCGGCATTCGCGTGGTCGACGCTGAGCACCGCGGGATGTCTGGGGCGTTCGGTGGCCGACCTTGCGTTCGTGCTGAGCGCGATCGCGGGGCCGGATTCCCGCGCACCGCTCTCCATCAACGAACCGGGAGAACTTTTCGCGCGCCCGCTCGACCGTAGCTTCAAAGGTGTGCGCGTGGCTTGGTTCAAGGACCTGGGCGGGGTGCCCTTCGACGGGCGTGTGCGCACCGTGGTGGATGGGCACCGGAAGACGTTTGAATCGCTGGGATGCATCGTCGAGCAAGCGGAGCCGGACTTCGCCCCCGCGGAGATCGCGTTTCGCGTGCTGCGCGCCTGGACTTCGGCGAATACGTATGGCGCACGGCTCAATGAGCACCCGGACGCTTTCAAGGACACGCTCAAGGGTGAGATCGAGGACGGGCTGCGACTGACAGGCGCGGATGTAGCGCGCGCCGAGACCGCCCACGGCCAGCTCTGGCGGCGCTTTCAGGCATTCCTCGAAAAGTACGAATACTTCGTGCTGCCCACCACGCAGTTGCCGGCATTCGACGTCAACACGCCATACCCAGCCGAGATCGCGGGCGTGAAATTCGATAATTACATCGACTGGATGAAGTCCTGCTGGTACATCTCGGCAACGGGTAATCCAGCGGCCTCCGTGCCGGGCGGTTTCACGCCTGAAGGGCTTCCGGTGGGCGTGCAGATCGTCGGCCGCGACAAAGAAGACTTCAGCGTTCTGCAAATGGCGCACGCATTCGAAGAGGCGACTGGCTTCGGTAAGACGCACCCCGCAATTGCGTAGATGACGCGCAGGCGTAAGACTGCTCGCCATAATTCCTTTCCGCTGTGTTAGTTGGCGCGTGGTAGATTCCCACCGGAACGAACTTCTTAGCATAATTGGCACCTAACCGGGGGAGATAATTCCGGTCTAATGAATCGGATGGAAGGCGGAGACGCGGCGCAGGTGATGCAGGCCTTGGGCGGCGACCACGACGCGTTTCGCGTGCTGGTCGAGCGCCATAGCCGAAGTATTTTCCGACTGGCCTATCGAATGACGGGCAACGAACACGACGCCGAGGAAGTGGTGCAGGAAGCGATGCTGCGGGCTTACCGGCGGCTCGACCGATTCGAATCACGATCGAACTTCGGCACTTGGCTCTACCGCATTGGCGTGAATTGCGCTTTGGACCTGATGCGCAAGCGCCGCTCGGAAATGGACCAGCGCGCGCAACCCTCCGTCCGAGATGAAGAGGAAGGCGCGCCGAGTCCGATGGAGCGCGTGGCGAGCAGCGCGCCCGCTCCGGATCGGCTCGCGCTGAGCGTGGAACTGCGCGAGCAGGTCCGCGAAGCGATGGCCACGCTGAGCCCCGTGGAGCGGACGGCGTTTGTGATGCGGCATTTCGATGGATGTTCGATCGAAGAGATCGGCAAAGCCGTCGGATTGAACAACGGATCGACGAAGAACAGCGTTTTCCGCGCTGTACAAAAATTGAGGAAGCATCTGGAGCCGTACACGGCCCGCAGGCGAGGCCCGCAAGATGAGCGATAACAAGATGAAGCATGCCAGTGAAGAGCAGTTGATTGAGTATCGCTACAGCGAGTTGCCCGATTCGGCGTCGAGCAAAGCGATTGGCGAGCATCTACGCGAGTGCGATGGGTGCCGTAGGAATTACGAGGCGCTCGCGCGCGTGCTCGAAGCCGTGGACGCTATGCCGCTGGTCGAGCCGGACACGGGATACGAGACGCGGCTGTGGAATCAGATCGAGCCGAAATTGAGCGCTGAGGGTCCGGGAGCACAACGGGCCGGCGCGCGCGAATGGTTTTCGTGGGCGCAACTATTTGCGCCTCGGCGGCTGGCCGCGGCGGCCAGCGTGGCAGTGATGATCGCGGTGGCATTTTTTGCGGGGCGACATTGGCCGGGCATACAGATGCAGCCGGTGAACGTGGCGATCGCTCCTCCTCCCGCTCCTACGTTGGCGCAGGGTAAAGAGCGCGTGCTGCTTTTTGCGGTGGGCGATCATTTGGATCGCGCGCAGATGGTGCTGCTCGAAATTTCGAATGCGGATGTGAAGGGCACGGGCAAAGGAAGCAAAGCGGCGCCAAGCGAAGACATCACGCACGAGCAACAGCGCGCGGAAGAATTACTAACCGCGAACCGATTGTATCGTCAGACAGCTATGCACACGGGAGACAACGCGGTGGCGAGCGTGCTGGATGAACTCGAACCTGTATTGCTCGAGATCGCGCACAGCCCTTCAAACATGACGGCGGCCGATCTCGAGCAATTGCGCAAGCACATCGAAGCGCGCGGGCTGCTGTTGAAAGTGCGCGTGCTGGATTCGTCGGTGCGCCAGCGTGAGAAAGCAAGCGTGCCGGGAGCGGCATCGAGCGGCTTGTAGAGGAATTTTGCGGTGGTCGGAAAGAAAGAGGAACGGCAAATGGGCAGCAACAGATATTTGGTACAGGCGGGGATTGTGAGCGCGATGGCGGCGCTGTTTTTGGTGGTGCCGGCAAGAGCGCAGAGTGTAGCCAACGGTGTGTCGCAGGGTGTGGGAAGCGGCGTGTCCCAAGGTGTCGGAAGGTCGGCGGGAATCGGAACGGCTGTGAGCGGCGGCGTTTCCATCGGTGTGGACGGATTGGGTCGCGCCGGGGATGCGCTGGATCGCGCGGGAGAAGCGCTGGGGCGAGTTGAGCAGATGGAGCCGCAATGGAATGCCGCTCTCGAACGCTTGCCGGAGTCGCTCGCACCGCTCGAAAACTTGTCGAGTGTGGCCGGTGTTGAATCGCTAGAAGGTCTGGCGGGACTTTCCGGACTCGAGTCGCTGGCCGGAATTGACGTGGGTGATGATGACGATCGCGATCAAGAAAAAGTCGAGCGCGAATCGGAGCTTTACGACGACGGCCAAGATGCGATTGACGAGGCCAAGTGGGACAAAGCTGTTGAGAAATTCGATCAGGTGATCGAAATGCATGGCCGCCATGTGGACGCCGCGCTCTATCTGAAGGCTTGGGCGCAATACAAGCAGGGCCGGCGCGCGGATGCCCTGGCAACCACAGCGACGCTCGAGAAGGACTTCCCGCAGAGCCGGTGGCTGAACGACGCCAAGGCGCTGGATGTGGAAGTTCATCAATCGAACGGACAGCCGGTTGCGCCGGAGGCGCAGAGCGACTGCGAGTTGAAGCTGCTGGCGCTGAACGGTCTGCAACAAGCCGACCCGGAGAAGGCCATACCGTTCCTCGAAAAAATGTTGCACGGCAACGACTGCCCGAAGATCGGTTCGCAGGCGCTTTTCGTGCTGGCGCAGTCCAATTCGCAGCAGGCGCGCGAGGTGATGGCCAAAATCGCGCGCGGCGAATCGAATCCCGAGTTGCAGCGCAAGGCCATTCAGGACTTGGGCCTGTTCGGCGGTTCGGCGGGCCAGCAAACGCTCGAGCAGATTTATGGCTCATCGAGCGATGTGGAGATGAAAAAGCGCATCCTGCAGGCGTTCATGCTATCCGGCGATCGCGGGCGCATTTTGAATGCAGCGAAGGGCGAAAAAACCCCGGAGCTGCGCGCGGAAGCCATCCGCCAACTCGGACTGATGGGCGCGCAAAACGAAATCTGGCAGCTTTACCAGACGGAATCGTCGGTGGAAGTGAAGAAGCAGATCCTTACCGCGCTGTGGCAGTCTGGAAACATGGACAAAGTCGGCGAGCTGGCACGCAACGAGAAGGATCACACGCTGCGGCTTGCGGCCATCAACGATCTTGGCTTGATGGGGCAGCACAGCGAGCCAATCCTGCTTTCGATTTACGCTTCGGATCAGGACCCAGAAGTGCGGGGCAAGGTGATCAACGCGCTATTTCTGAGCGGCGACGCCAAGGGACTGATCGCGCTGGCGCGAAAAGAGACCGATCCGAACATGAAGAAAGCCATCGTCTCCAAGCTTTCGATCATGGGCTCGAAGGACGCGACCGATTATCTGATGGAAATCCTAAGTAAGTAGGTGATGCGATGAGAACTTTACGATTTGCAGTCCCGGCGATCACGCTGCTGCTCGCTTCGACGCTTGCGGCAGCGGACCAGCCGAAATTCATCAACGCGCACGTGGAAGCGCGGGGAGTCTCAGGCTCGCTCGACACCACGATCCAATCAGTGAGCGCCGTGGAGGCGTCACCGGTGTGGGTGGGGTACGCGGTGCCGATGATGCCGGCGCGAGACGGCGAAGAGCGCTCGATGTGCTGCGGCAACTGGTCTAACGGAAACCGCGATTGCGGGCCGTGTTCGCTCGAAGGCTCGAACGGCAACAGTATCACCACGAACGACGGCGGCAAGGCGGCGGGCGGAACAGTGAAGCTTGAGGGTTCGTCCGAGATGTTTGTGCTGCTACGCGTGGCGGATCACCGCATCGGCAAGGTGCGCACGTTTACGGAAGATTGCCAACTCGATGCGGGCGGCTTGCGGGTGATCTGGCTGACCGATGCGAAGCCGCAAGAGAGCGTGGCGATGTTGGCGAAGATCGTGACCTCCAGCGATTTTGTTGACCATGAAGACAGAGAGCCGGCAAACGGCGCGCTGGTGGCGATCGTGATGCAGAGCGATCCGTCTGTAGACAAGACGCTCGAGACGTTTATCACGGCGGAGCGGCCTGAGAAGCTGCGCTCACAGACGGCGTTTTGGATGGGCACAGCGCGCGGGGCGGCAGGGCTGGCGGCGCTGAAGCGCATGGCGAAGAGCGATCCGAGCACGAAGGTGCGCGAGCAAGTGGCGTTTGCGTTTTCGGTGAGCCATGAACCAGGCGCGATTGAAGAGATGATTCGCATGGCGCACGACGACGAGAGCACCGGTGTGCGCGGGCAGGCGCTGTTCTGGCTGGCGCAGAAGGCCGGGCAGCGCGCGGTGGGCGCGATCAATGAGGCAATCGACAACGATCCCGACACAGAAGTGAAGAAGAAGGCTGTGTTTGCGCTATCGCAATTGCCGAAGGACCAAGGCGTGCCGATGCTGATTCAGGTGGCGCGCACAAACAAGAATCCGGCGGTGCGGAAGCAGGCGATGTTCTGGCTGGGACAAACACACGATCCGCGCGCGTTGGAATTTTTCGAGGAAGTGCTGACAAGCCCGGCAAAGTAGAGATTAGAGCGCGGTCGCTACAGGCAGAATGGTCCCATGGGGACGCGCTGCGAGGCGATGCACAGCTCGCCGTGAAAGGCAGCCTCGGCAGGCCGGCGGCGCAAGGCTTCTTCGGCGGAGATCCGGGCGACATCGGGGTTGTTGTTGTTCTCGGAGAGGTGCGCAAGCACGACGTAGCGCGCAGCACCATCGAAGGCTTCCGGGTCAGAGAGATAATTGCTCACCGAGTCATTCGAAAGATGGCCGGTGCGGCTCATTACCCGCTGCTTGATGTGCCAAGGATAAGGTCCCACCTTCAGCATTTCCAAATCGTGATTCGATTCGAGGATCAGGCAATCGGCGCCGCGCAAATGGTGCTTCACGAGCTCGGGCAGATAGCCAAGGTCGGTGACGATGGCGACTTTTGTGCCGTCGCAGCGAAACGTAAAGCCGACCGGGTCGGCCGCATCGTGCGGGATGGAAAACGCCGAGACTTCGATTTCGCCGATCGCGAAACGGTCGCCGGCGAGGAAGTTTGCCACTTGCTTGAGGCGCTTGTGCGCCGTAACCGGCAAGGATTGGACCGTAGCGCGCTGGGTTGCGGGCGTGAAGTAGACGGTGGTGCGCCACAGGCCAAGGACTTGCGCGAGGCCGCCGATGTGGTCGCTGTGCTCGTGGGAGATGACGATGCCGTCAAGGCGATCAATGCGCGCGCTCAGCGCTTCAAGACGCCGGAGCGTTTCGCGCTTGCCAAGGCCACAATCCACCAGGAGGCGGGTATTCTGCGTCTCGAGCAGGGTGATATTGCCCGAGCTGCCCGACGCCAGAATGGACACTCGAATGCCGATCGCGTTCCCCCGTTCGACTTCCGGCGCAATGCATCAAGCCTAATGCGCGCCGCCCGCTCTGTGCAGGTTGTTGCGATGATGGCAAAGCGCGGAGCCGGCGTCAATATCAGATCGCGAAAATTGCCAAGAATTTATGGCGGATCGAGGCGGAACAGAGTCCGGCAGGCGAGAAACACTAGCAGGCAAGCTGTTCGCGGCGAAGCTCGAACCCGTTGAGATTGCCAACAACCGTGGCGGCGACTTGCTCGGGCTGGAAGAACTCGCGGGCGAGGTCTTGGAGGGATTCGCGGGTGACGCTTTCGATCGAGTCGAGGATCTCGTCCAGCGTGAAGAAACGGCCGAAATACATTTCCTGGCGGGCCAGATTGGACATGCGAGCGCTGGTGGATTCCAGCGAAAGCATCAGTGAGCCCTTTAAATGATCCTTGGCGCGGCGCAACTCTTCTTCGGTGACGAGCTCGCGTTTCAGGTGGCCAAACTCCTGCGCGACCAGGCCAATCACCTTTTCAGTTTTTTCGAGCGCGGTGCCCGCGTAAACAGTTAGCAGACCCGCGTCGGAGTAGGGATTCAGTTCGCTGAAGACGGCGTAGGCAAGCCCCTGGCGCTCGCGAATGTTCTGGAACAGGCGCGACGACATGCCGCCGCCAAGAATCGTATTGAGCACGGCAACGGCATAGCGGCGCTCGTCACTCAACGGCACCGAGGGAACGCCAATGCAGATGTGAACCTGCTCGAGCTCGCGCTTGGATTGCGTGGCGAGGACGGGGAAACTTCCAGGCGCCGCGCTCGCCATCCCGTTTGGCACCGGCGAGAGGTCGGCGAAGCCTTCCGAGACCAGATCCACCACGCGCGCATGTTCCACGTGGCCCGCGGCGGTAACGATCAAGTGATTGGGCGCGTACCAGCGGCGAAATGAGTCCACCACCGCCTCGCGCGAAAATTGCCGCACAGTCTCGGGCGAACCCAGGATCGGCTGGCCCAGCGGATGATCGCGCCAGAAATTCTGAATCAGCAGCTCGTGGACCAGGTATTCGGGATTGTCCTGATCCATCTTGATTTCCTCGAGCACGACCTCTTTTTCGCGCGTGATTTCCTCGCTATCGAAAAGCGGGCGGAGCACCAGATCGGAGAGCACTTCCCAGGCCAAGGGCAGGTGCTCGTCAAGGACCTTGGCATTGAAGCAGACCATCTCCTTGGCGGTGTAGGCGTCCATCATGCCGCCAATCGAATCTACCGAGCGGGCAATTTGTTCCGCGGAGCGCCGCTCCGTGCCCTTGAACACCATGTGCTCGATGAAATGGGCGACGCCGCTGTCCGCCTTGGGTTCGAGGCGCGAGCCACAGCGATTCCAGATGCCCACCGACACGGAACGCACGTGCGGCATCGGCTCGGTAATGATCACCATGCCGTTGGGCAAGACTTCCCGTGAAATGGTGCGTGGCTCGTTCATGAGTGTGGAGACCTGCGTGAAACTGTGGCGCTACACAAACATTGTGGCACAGCGTCCAATGAAACGCCATGCGGCCGCGAAGCGCTACGTATTCACTTGGAAATGCGCGGGTTGCGTGCTCTAATTGCCGCTTCTTATGCGCCGATGCTTGCACGTCACGATTCCGCTCGTCGCCATTGGCATGGCGCTGCTGGGCCTGTATGCGCCATGGCACCAGGTACAGCCGGGTAGCAACGCGCTGCCGTTGGGCTACGCGCCGCTGTGGACCACGCGGTTCAGCTCGGTGGCGGGCGCGCAGGTAAATGTGACGCGATTTGAGGTTTACAGCACGATGATCGTGTTCGTCTCGTTGGTCATTGGACTCTGCGCCTACCTTTACGCAAAACCCTCCGAAGAAAAGAAGGGCTGAGGCTGTAGCGGGGGAGCACGCCGCCCGCGTGCTATCATGATTCATCCCTCTGGGAGAAGCGTGTGCCGGCCGAATTCCCTCCGAAAACGGATTTGCTTGGCAAATCAGCGGTTGAGCTGGCCGAGCTGGCTCTTGCTTTGGGCGAACCAGCATATCGCGGCAGCCAGATTTACCACGCGCTGTATGGCGAGCGGCGGTTCGAGCTGGCGCAGATCACGAATCTGCCCGCCTCGTTCAGGGAACGCCTGTCGGCGCAGGCGGCCATAAGATTGCCGCGCATCGAGCGGCGCTATACCTCGGCGGACGGCTCCGTGCGCTACCTCCTATCGGTCGAATCCTCTGCCGATGCGCCTGTTCAGGTGGAAGCTGTCTTCATGCCGGAGGAGCGCCGCCAGACGATTTGCATTTCCACGCAGGCAGGTTGCGCGGTGGATTGCCATTTCTGCCTGACCGCGCAATTGGGATTACGGCGCAATCTTAGCGCCGGCGAAATGGTCGGACAGGTGCTCGTGCCGCTCGAAGATCAGCGCGCACATCTCGTTCCGCAGACGAACGTGGTGCTGATGGGGCAGGGCGAGCCGCTGCTGAACTACGAAGCGGTGATGGCGGCGCTGCGGATCATGCTCGATCCGGAAGGCTTGGGATTGTCGCCCCGGCATGTGACGCTCTCCACTTCGGGCATCGTGCCGGGAATCGAACGTATGGGGTCCGAGCCGGTGCGGCCGAAGCTGGCGATCTCGCTCAACGCGTCGAGTGACGCGCAGCGCGATGCGATCATGCCGATCAATCGGAAATATCCGCTGGTGGATCTGCTTGCAGCGTGCCGAAGATATCCGCTGCGCTCCTGGGAGCGGCTGACGTTCGAATACGTTTTGCTCGGCGGGGTGAACGATTCGCCGGACGATGCGCGGCGGGTGGTAAAGCTGCTCGCGCCGCTTCGCGCGAAGGTGAATTTAATTCCTTGGAACCCGGGCGAATTGCCCTACCAGCGGCCCACCGCCGAAAGCACGGACGCGTTTCGGAGAGTTCTCGATGAAAAGGGAATTCCCGTTTTTGTCCGCTATTCGCGCGGACAAGACGTCATGGCCGCGTGCGGCCAACTGGCCTTGCTCGAGGCGTCCGCATAGTATGCTTGTCCGGCGCGCGGCACGATTCAAACCAGACGGCCCACTATTACTAAGGACACGTTGCCTCTACGGAAGTGTTGGAGTTCGAAACACTTCGCGGCAAACTGCGGGAAACCCTTTCCGGGAGCCGAGAATCCAACCAGCAGCCAAACCACGCGTCCAAGACGGCTTCCAGTCTATTTGCAGCGGCGCGACAATCGAGAGAACTGAATGACCATCGTGTCCCCAAGCCAGCGTGCTTACTGTCGCCAGATCGCGGCAATTGTGGCGCTCTTTTTTCTAGCTTTGCCCGTGGCGGCGCAGCAGACGGAGACGCCATCACAGGCTTTGCCCGTGGCGAGCCTGCCCGCGAGCCAGCAACAAACCGCAGGCGATCAAGGCGCTAAGCAGCCGGGCCAGACCCAGGATCAGAGCAAAAACGACGATGAGAAAAAAGAGAAGCCGGATCGCATCTTTGGCGTGCTTCCCAACTACACGACCGTAAATGGCACCGCCCAATTACCGCCGATCACCTGGAAGGAAAAATTCAAGATCACGGCCCAGGGAGCGTTCGATCCGTATGAATTTGCAATTGTGGCGATCCTGGCTGCCAAATCCCAGGCAGAGGACGATGATGCTGCGTGGGGGCAGGGGATGAAGGGTTACGGCAAGCGCTATGCCGCGGGTTTCGCCGACCAAGCGATCGGCAACTTCATGACCGGCGCCGTCTATCCTTCGCTGCTGCATCAGGACCCGCGCTACTTCCGCATGGGGCACGGCGGCATTTGGCACCGGACGGAATATGCTGTGACGCGCGTCATCATCACTCGAGGCGATTCCGGAGCGAAGCAATTCGATTTCTCCGAGTTTCTTGGCGATGCCTCTGCGGCCGGGATCGCGCTGACGTATCACTCCCGGCAAGACCGCACATTTTCCGATGCCGCCGGCACTTTTTATACGCAGATCGCGGTGGATGCTTTGGGCGATGTTTTGAAGGAATTCTGGCCCGACGTCCACGAGAAGCTCCGCAAGAAACACGCGTCCCCGGCGCAGAGCAATCCGTAAGAATTCTCACGTCCCGCGCGGTTCAGTGCTTTGGCGCTGCAGAAGGTTGTGCGAAAAGGACGAAGTGCCCTGCCGGGTCCTTCACACCAAATTCCTTCATGCCATAGAAGGATTCGTGCACCGGGATTACGATCTCCACGCCGCGCATGGCATTGAGCGTTGCGTCTAGGCTCTCAACCTCCACGTAGAGAAATGTTGGGCCTTTGCCGGCCTGCGCCTTGAAGGTGGCGTCGTCCTTCGGATCGCCAAGCCGCTGGTACATCAACTCGAGGTCGCCTTTTTGCAGAATGGCTAATCCGAGCTTATCGCCATCGGGCACCTCGACGGTTTTCTCAAATCCTAGCCGCTCGACCCAGAACTTCACGCAGGGCTCGACTTCCTTCGCGTACAGAATTGGGGTGATCTTTTTGACGTTCACGTGTGTAGTCTCCTGTGAATGGGAAAATGAGGCCGAAACCGCGATCAGCAGCAGGCCGCAAAAGAGCAGTAGCTTTACGAGCATGGTCGAAATTCTCCTTGCAATGGCAACTAGTCTAAATTAGACTACAAGAAGATAAACGAGACGGTGGATCCTGTCAAGGAGGAATTTCGTGCCACAGACTAAGCGCCGTTTGGGTGATTTGATTTCCGTGGGACCGGCCATGCTCCGCGATTTCGAAATGCTCGGCATTCGAAACGTTCGCCAGCTTGCGCGTGCCCACCCGCGCAAAATGTATGATCGGCTTTGCCGGCTGACAGGGCAGCGGCAGGACCCCTGTGTCCTCGACGTGTTTTGCGCGGCGGTGGCCCAGGCGCGCAATCCACGGCTGCCCGCGGCGCAGTGCCAGTGGTGGTATTGGAGCCGCAAGCGAAAGGCGGCCCATGCCGGAAGGTAAGCAACGCGCGCTAACCACTCCCGATCTGGTTCTGCTTAGTTTGTTGGCCGAGCGGCCCATGCACGGCTACGAGGCCAATTTGCTGCTCGAACAGCGCCAAGTGCGCGATTGGGCCGGCATTTCGCGTCCGCAGGTTTATTACTCGCTCGAGAAGCTGCTGCGAGCGGGCTTGCTGCGGGAGGTGGAAGGACGCGAAACGGCGGCAGGTCCCGAAAGGCGGGTGGTCGCCACCACCGCAAAGGGACGCGAGGCGCTGGCCAATGCGCTTGAACGCGCGGGTTGGACGACACAGCGCGAACGGCCGCCATTTCTCACCTGGATGGCGCTTTCCTGGCAGGCGCGAACGGGTGTGGTGCGAAGACAGATCGAGCGGCGGCGAAAGTTTTTGGAATCGGAGCTCGCGCGCGAAGAAACAACTCTGCGGGACGTGATGCAAGAGGTCGGGCATACGCATCACGAAGCGGTGTGGATGCTGCAGTTGCTGATCGAGCAGTTCAAGACGGAGCTGGCGTGGTTGCGGAAAATAGAAGCCGAACTTCCGCACCGGGCGCCGGCGCGGCGGCCCGTCTACATTGCCGATAGTGCAGAGTAACGCTGAATAAGCGGCGCCACGAATTACCGGCGGATGCCGATGGCGGACATCATGCGTCCCGTGCGGCCCTGTTCCCGGCGATAGCTGAAGAAGAGATCGGTGTGGCATGCCGTGCAGAGACCGGCCGAAACGATATTTTCCACCGGCACGCCGGAGCCGGTGAGCTGCCAGCGATTCGCCGCGATCAAATCCAACTGCACACGCGGCGGCGGGGGATCGTGACCCGGCGGCGTCATGCTAAGCCATTTCAGCGGATTCGGCTCGTCGCCCGCGTTTGCGATTTGCTCGAACTTGCCCTCAAACCACTCCTGCGCATCCGGAAACTGCGTGGCGAAGGCCTGCGCGACCTCGGGGCCGACCTCGAAGCTGCACTGTCCTATCGCGGGGCCGATCGCGGCGAGCACGTCGGCAGGCTGCGTGCCGAACTCCATACGCATGCGGCCCAATGTTTTTGCCACAATGCGTGCAAGCGTGCCGCGCCATCCTGCGTGGATCGCAGCAATCGCGCGGCCGCGGACGTCTGCCAGTAAGACGGGCACACAATCGGCGGTCTGAATCGTGAGTAGGAGGCCGGCCGTCTTTGTGATCAACGCATCGCCACGGGGCGTTTCGGGCGGCATTTTGTCCACGCGATGGATTACGTCGGAGTGAATCTGTCGCAGCCCCACGAGCTTCATCGCGGATGCACCCAGCGCGGAGACAAATGCCTTGCGATTGGCCTCGACGGCTGGCCGCGAATCCCACTCGGTAAAGCCGAGATTCAAGGCGCGGCCACCCTGCAAGCTGCTTTTTCCGCCCAAGCGCGTGGAAAAGCCATGCGCCAGCCAGCTTTGCCGTGCGAGTGGCGCGGCGAAAAGCACCTGAGCGCCGCCGGACTTGTGCCAGTGCCAGCCGGTGGGCGCAGCGATGCCGGTGTTCTTCTGTGCTACGCGCTTGCGCGAGTTTTTCTTGAGTACCGCCGCTTTCATGGGAACGTCCACCGCGCTTCCGCCGCGGCGTGCTCCATCTTAACAGGCGAAGGCCGGGTATAATGCCGTGCGAACGCAACCGGCAATTCATCGCGTGACGTGAGTGCGGCGTGATCCTCGGGCTGGGCATTGACATCTCTGAAGTGAACCGCATCGAAGCGGCCATCGGGCGGCACGGCCGCGCATTTCTGGAACGCGTATTTACTCCCGCCGAGATCGAATATTGCGAGCGGTACCGCAACCGCTTCGAACGTTACGCCGGGCGTTTTGCCGCGAAAGAAGCGGGAATGAAGGCGCTCGGCACCGGATGGCGCGGAGGCATTCGCTGGGTGGATTTCGAAGTCACGAGGCTGCCGAGCGGCCAGCCCACGCTCGCGCTTCATGGCAAGGCGAGAGAACTCGCCGAGCGCAAAGGCGTGGAGCGCATAGCGCTCAGCATCACGCACAGCGGCAATACGGCGTTGGCGCAGGTAATTTTCGAATCGTAGCGTAGCGCGCCGGTTGAAAATCAGGCGGCGTTTGCGGCGGCGTACCCGCAAGCGAACAAGGCAGCGCCTGAAATGCCCGTGCTCACGCGGGCACGAGCTGGCGGCAGACAGGCAGCGCGACTGTGCGCGGTCCCTCGTTAAACGCGACTTGCACGTCGATCCAGCGATTTGCCGGCCAGCTTCCCTCGACTCGAAGATCGAGGTAGTTGCCGGAAATGGCGCGTGTCCAAGCGCGCGCTGCGGCCTCTCCAGGATCGGTTTCCAGCGTCAGCACGCGCATTTGCTTTCCAACCTGGCTCGCGCGAAATTTCGCTTTCTTGCCTTCGGCGAGTGCTCGCAGCTCCCGAGCGCGCCCGCGGATCGTGCCAGTCTCGACCTGGCTCGGCAAGCGTGCGCCCTCGGTTTCCGGACGCGGCGAAAACGAAAAAACGTGCAGATAGCTGAACGGCAGCGCTTCGATGAAACCGCACGTCGCGCGATGATCGGCTTCCGTCTCGCCCGGGAAGCCGGCAATCACGTCGGCGCCAATTGCGGAGTCGGGCAGCAGTTCGTGGATCATTTGTACATGCTGCGCGTAATGCGATGCGCGATACCAACGATGCATCTTGGCCAGCACCGGGTCGGAACCGGATTGCAGAGGCATGTGAAAGTGGCGGGCGATGCGATCGCTGGCGGCCACCAACTCAACCAGATCACGCGTCACGTCCATAGGCTCGATCGAGCTCACGCGCAGCCGCGCCAATTCGGTTTCGTCGAGGATGCGGCGCAGCAGGTCGGAGAATTCCACACGCGGCGTCAGATCGCGGCCATAACTGCCGAGGTTGATGCCGCTCAGCACTATTTCCTGCGCGCCCGCGGATACCAGCCGGCTAATTTCAGCGATTACCTCGCGAGGGGAAAGACTGCGACTCTTGCCGCGCACAGAGGGAATCACGCAGTAGGCGCAGCGGTTATTGCACCCATCCTGAATTTTCAACGTTGGGCGCGTGTGCCCACCTTCGCGTCCTGCAGTTGGCGTGAGTGTGAGCGTATCCAGCGCAAAAATATCGCCAGCGAGGATCTTGGCGCGCGCGTCCAGGGATAGCGCCGACTCTTGCCGCCGCAGAAGCATTTCAGCAGAGTGACCGCCGCCTGTGAGATGGCTCAACGGGACGATGTCGCTCTTCGCGCAAGATGTTTGCGGCTGGCAAACATCGAGCTGCTGAACCAAGCGTGCGATCTCGGTCTTGTGCGAGTTTCCCACGACCCACGCCACTCCCCGCAATTCAGCCAGTTCCTCAGGAGCACGCTGCGCATAGCAGCCGGTGACAATAATGCGCGCAGCAGGATTCCGCTTGGCGATCGCTGCGATAGCTTGCCGTGCTTGTAGGTCCGCGGCTGCGGTGACGGTGCACGTGTTGACCACGACAACCTGGGCATCGCGCGCATCGGTTGCGGTCTCACAGCCGGCGCTGCGCAATTGCCACTCCATCGCAGCAGCATCAGCTTGCGTGGCGCGGCAGCCGAAGTTGTGGATTTGAAATGTGGGCATGCCCGGCGGAGTACCTGAAATCCGCGGCACATTCTAGCACTGGGGCTAGCATTGGGGCTGGCGCTGGCGTGGGGACCGCGGCCGAGCGCGAGCCGACGCAATGCTACTCGTGCCGTAGCGCCGTCACGGGATCTACTTTGGTGGCGCGGCTGGCGGGGATATAGCAAGCCGCGAGCGCGACGCCCATGAGCAGCGAAGACACAGCGATCAGCTTGAGCGGGTCGCGCGGCTGGACGCTTTTGCCACGCCATGATGGCCCCTCGATCAAGTCGCGGTGTTATTCATACCGGAGCGCAATGATGGGATCCACGCGTGTTGCACGGCGAGCCGGGATGTAACAAGCCAGCACCGCGGCGCCTGCGAGCAATAGGGTCACGCTCGCAAAGGTCACCGGGTCGCGCGGCGCGATACCGTAGAGCATGCTGGCCATAAATTGCGTCAAGGCCAGAGCGCACGCTAACCCGATCGCAGCACCAAGCACCACTAACTTCACCCCGCGCCGCAACACGAGCGCCAGGATATTGCCACGCTGCGCGCCCAGCGCTAGACGGATGCCGAACTCATGCATCCGCTGCGTCACGGCATACGCGAGCACGCCGTAAATTCCTATCAGGGCCAGCAGCAGGGCTGCGGCAGCGTAAATGCCGATGAGCGCCGCATTGAATCTCTGCGGAGCGGTCGAGGTGCTGATGTCGGCATCGAGCGCGCGAATGCCTGCAATTGCAAGCGATGCGTCCAGGTTGTGCAACGCGCCCACGATCGCGGGCGTCATCGCCGAGGGATCGCCTTGCGTGCGAACCGCTAGCTGAAGCGAACGCAACGAGCCGTTCACCGTGTCGCCGGTTATCTTGTCACTTTCCTGCAAGAAGGGTGTATAGGTGTGGGGAGTTGGCGTCCGCGAAAGCTCTTCATCGTGGACGTCGCCGACGATGCCGACGATCGTCTTCCAGGCTCTGTTGAACTGGATGCGTTTGCCAATTGGATTCTCGCCGGGCCAAAGCCTCCGTGCCATGCCTTCGCTGATCAGGACAACGGGCTCGCTGCTTGCGCGGTCGTCAGCGTCGAATTCGCGCCCGCGAATCAGCGGCACGCCCAGAGTCTGCAGATAGTCGCCGACGATCCAGCTTTGCCGCACGGACGGCATGCTCGCCGTCTCGTGGCCTTCGATCGCAATGGCGTCTAGTTCGTTGCCATTGAGCGGGAGGTCGTTGGAGAAACCTGCCGAAATCACACCCGGCACTTGCGCGATCTGGTTGAGCGCGCGCTGATAGAAAACGCGAACGTCGTCGGCCGTGGGATAGCTCGGCCCCGGCAACGACACCTGCATCGCCAATAAATTTGCGGGCCGGAACCCAGGATCGGTGCGCAACAGCTTCTGAAAACTGCGCAACAGCAATCCGGCTCCGGCAAGGAGAACGAGCGCCAGCGCAAACTCCGCCACTACGAAAACATTTTGGAGGCGGTGCTTGGCGCGGCCCACCGTTGCCCCTCGCCCGCCCTCTTGCAACGAGCCGCGAAGATCGGTGCGCGTGGCGCTTAACGCGGGCACAACTCCGAACACGAGCGACGCCAACGTTGCCACCGCAAGCGTGAAGAGCAGCACGCCGATATCCATGGGAACTGTCTTAGGAAGCGGCACACTCGCTGGTATAAACGCCAGAAATGCCGCTTTTAACCACAGCGCCAGCCAAAGGCCCAGACCAGCGCCGCTGATGGCCAGCACAAAGCTTTCTGTCAACAGTTGCAGCACCAACCTTCCGCGAGTCGCTCCCAGCGCTGTGCGAATCGCCATTTCGCGGCTGCGCCCAGACGCACGCGCCAGTAGCAAAAGCGCCACATTCGCGCATGCGATCAGCAGCACCAACCCTACCGCGACCTGCAACACCAAGAGCATTGGTCGCACCTCGCCCACCACAGCCCGCCCGAGCGGCGCCATCGGGAAGACCAAACTTACGTTGGGAAAGAGCTTCAGAACCGCCTGGGGATAATCTTGGAGCAGCCGCGATGACAACACCACGCCTTCCGCTTTCGCTTCTTCGATCGAGACGCCGGGTTTGAGCCTTGCCACCATCGCCGTGTTGAAGAAATTCCCATAGGCTGTTTGCTCGCCCGGCGTAAATGCCAGCGGTACCCACAGTTCGGCCGGTTCGCTCTCATCCGGCGTGCCCGGCACCGGGAATGCAAAACCGCGCGGCATCACACCGACCACCGTGTAAGGCACGCGGTCGAGATCAATCGTTTGCCCGAGGATGGTTTGCGAGCCTCCGTACTGGCTTTGCCACAGGCCGTAGCTCAACATCACCACGTGCTGCCCGGGCGCGTCTTCTTCCGGACGGAAGGCTCGGCCGATCGCAGGCTCGCTGCCCAGCACCGAAAACAAATTGGCGGAAACCCGGGAGCCCTCGATACGCTTTGGTTCGCCGTGTCCGGAAAGTGAATAGTGTTGATGCTCAAATCCCGCCGCACCCTCGAACGACTTCTGCAGCCTCTGATACGAAATCAAGTCTGGCGGCGAGAAGCCAACGCTCGGGAATCCGATCTTGGGTATACCTTCGTTGACGAGCACTAGACTTGCCGGGTCGCGAAACCGCAGCGGTTGCAGCAAGACGGCATTCACGACGCTAAAGATTGCCGTGTTCGCGCCAATGCCCAGTGCCAGCGTGATCACGGCAACGGCGGTAAAACCTGGCTTCTTGAGAAGCGTGCGCACCGCGAAACGCAAATCCTGAAGTATGCTCTCAATCCAACGGGTCCCGCGGGCGTCGCGGCATTCTTCTTCGGCCAGCGCTACGCTGCCAAATTCGCGCTGCGCGGATTCGCGCGCTTGCTGTTCGCTCATGCCGGCAGCGCGTTTGGCGGCGACCTGTTGCTCCAGATGGAAGCGCACCTCCGAGTCGAGATCGCGCTCCGATTGTTTCTTGTGAAACAATTCCCGTAACCCAAGCTGAATCTTTGCCTTCCAGCCCGACGTTTTCGAAATCATGTTTCGAACCTCACTATGCTGTTTCCAGGATGGTTCGAACGGCCGCCACGAGCCGCTCCCAGTTCGTTTCTTCGACCTCGAGTTGCCGGCGCCCTGCCGCGGTCAGTCTGTAAAATTTGGCGCGACGATTGTTCTCGGACTCACCCCATTCGGCGGCGATCCAACCCCGATGTTCGAGCCGGTGCAGCGCCGGATAGAGGGACCCCTGGCGCACCTGGAGCGCATCTCTCGAAATCTGCTGGATGCGCAGCGAGATGCCATAGCCGTGCTGAGGGCCGAGGGCAACGGTCTTCAAAATGAGCAGGTCGAGAGTGCCTTGTAAGAGCTCGGTGTTGAGAGGGCTCATCGTTGAGTGAGAATCTCCTACTCTCCTAGACGTTCGACAAGGGCAAAAGGTTCCCTTGTCGAATGCCTAGGAGAGAGGAAAGCGAGCGTGCTCTGGGAAATTGCGAGACCGCTGGCACGCACTTCTTGCGCAACCCCTGACGCTGCCTTACGATGAGCCCTCCATGAATCCTGGGGACGTCGATTTCCCATTACCGGATTATCGAGTCCCTCGGATCGGGCGGCATGGGTTTGGTCTACAAGGCCGAAGACACCCGGCTCGGCCGCATGGTGGCCCTGAAATTCCTATCCGCCGAGCTCGAACGCGATCCCGCCGCGCTGGAGCGTTTCGAACGCGAAGCCCGCGCCGTTTCGACGCTCAATCATCCCGGCATTTGCACCCTTTATGACATCGGCGAGGCGGGTGAGGGCGCGGACCGCCGGCCGTTCATGGTGATGGAGCTACTGGAGGGGCAAACGCTGCGCGAGCGTATCGGAGGCCGTCCCGTGCCGCTCGATCCCATGCTCGATTATGCCATTCAGATTGCCGACGCGTTGAACGCCGCGCACGCCCAGGGCGTGGTCCACCGCGACATCAAGCCCGCGAACATTTTCATCACCCTCCGCGGGCAGGCGAAAATCTTGGATTTCGGTTTGGCAAAGCAGGGCGCCGGACGCCGCGTCGGTGAGTTCGCAGGGGTGAGCGCGGGAAGCGCGCCGACCCAGCTCACCAGCGATTCGCTTACCACGCCGGGCTCGACGATGGGCACGGTCGCCTACATGTCTCCCGAGCAGGCGCGTGGCGAAGAGCTGGATGCGCGGACCGACCTTTTCAGTTTCGGCTCGGTGCTCTATGAAATGGCTACCGGACAGCCTCCGTTTGTCGGCCCTACACACCCGCTGATTTTTGACGCTATCTTTCACCGTACGCCAACGCCGCCCTCGCAGGTGAATCCCAATCTGCCGCCGAAGTTTGACGAAATCGTCGCGAAGGTGCTCGAAAAAGACCGCGACCTGCGTTGCCAGAGCGCGGCCGAATTGCGCGCCGACCTCAAGCGGCTGAAGCGGGATAGCGATTCCGGGCGCACGGCAACGGGGATTTCCCAACCCGCGGCCGTTTCGATTTCGGAAGTTGCTGCCGCACCCGTGTCCGGCGCTCCGCCGTCTGCTGCGGCGTCGAACCGAACTGTCGTGGTCTCCGCAATGCCAGAGGAATCAATCTCCGGCCACAGCTTTCCACCGGCGCTGAGTGTTGCGGCTTCCCCGCGAAGAAGACTTTGGTGGAAGGTCTTGCCCGTGGTTGTGGCGATCATTGCATCCATCGCGTTGTGGCGTCACAAAAGCGAAAGCGGCGGCGGTAGCGCCAGCGGCGGTAGCGGTGGTACCGGCAAAGGAGAAGTGGCGACTCTTGAAAACATGACGATCTCTCCGTTTACCACAAGCGGGAATCTCGGTATGGCCGTGATTTCGCCCGATGGCAAATGGGTCGCCTATACGGCCGAGGACAAGCAAGGCGAGAGCATCTGGATCAGACAGGTCGCAACGACCAGCGCGGTACAGATCGTCGCCGCATCTTCGGAAAGCCTGCGGGGAATCACGTTCAGCCCCGATGGCAACTATCTCTACTTCACCCGGACTACAGGGCCGGACTACAACGCGGTATTTCAGGTGCCCTCGCTGGGGGGCACTCCCCGCCAATTGATCGTGGATGTGGATAGCCCGGTCACTTTCTCGCCTGATGGAAAGCGGCTCGCGTACGTGCGGCAAAACAACCTGGCGAACACCAGCAAGCTGATGATCGCGAACATTGACGGAACGGGCGAGAGCACGCTTGCCGCACACACCATGCAGAATCCGTTTTCGCTCACCGCGCTCGCCTGGTCGCCGGACGGAAAACAGATCGCCACGGCAGTGCGAAGCAGCAGCGGCGATCCCGCATCGCAGCTCGAGATGGTGGATGTGAGCTCGGGCCGGGAAAAGCCTGTCGGCTCGGATACTACGTTGCACACAGGCCGTCTGACATGGATGCCGGACGAACCCGATCTGATCGTTGCCCGCACTACCGGGCAGGCGTCCACTCTCAATGCGCAGCTCTGGTTTATCCCCACGATGGGTGGCCAGACCATGCGGATCACCAACGATCTAAACGATTATTCGCAGCCAAGCGTAACGTCGGATGGCAGCGCGCTGCTCGCCATTGAGCGTTCGTTCCATTCCAGCCTGTGGCTGGCGGTCGCCCACGGAGATTCCGCGCTGAAAGACGAGCAGCCGGTACCCGTCACGAACGGCGAAGCGCAAGGGCTCGGAGGGTTGGGGTGGACTCCGGACGGTAGGATTCTTTACACCGTCTACAACGGCGGCGAGCAAAAGCTCGCGCTGACCTCCACTGACGGCAGCCGAGTGCAAGATTTTTCGCTGACCACCGAAGGCTACGTAACGTCTCCTTCGATTTGCAGTGACGGCCGTAACGTTGTTTTCGCACTGGATACTGCCGCCGGGCGGAGTGTGTGGGCCGCGGCGATGGATGGTGGCGACGCCAGGCAGTTAACCCCAGGCCCCGCGGACTTTTTTCCCGTGTGCGCGCCCGATGGACGCACCGTGCTCTACATGATTTCGCGCGATGGCCTGCCGCACATGATGAAGACTCCGATAGAAGGCGGCACGGCTGTACCGGTGGTTGTGTCCGCTCATGAAAGCTTCTGGGTAAGCGCACCCGCCATTTCGCCGGACAGCCGCTGGATCGCCGCGGCCTATCTGAACGAAAGCGAGAAAGCGCACAATTTCCATTTTGCGATTCTGCAATTGGACGGCGGAACGATCGTTGGAGACTACGAGATTCACGCGGGCTTCTCGGGCGAGGGCGCACAGGCTCCGGTAGCTGCTTGGACGCCGGACGGACGCGATCTCATCTACGTGGTAAATCAAAACGGGGTCGCGAACTTGTGGGCGCAGCGGATTAACGTGAAATCCTCGAAACACGACGCGCCAAAACAAATCACGCAGTTCACGTCAGAGAACATTTGGTCATTTGCCGCTTCTCGTGACGGCAAGAAAATCGCCCTGGCCCGCGGCCGCGTTTCGAGTGACGCTGTTCTCCTCAAACACTTCCACCACTAAGAACCTGTTCGCCATTGCTCGCGGGCGCAAACTGAAGCAATATGGCGCGCGCTGCACATTTTTGGAGGCGAATCGCGAATGTGGTACGTGGAAGTGATCGCGCTGGGATTGGTCGTGGGCGTGCTCGTCGGCTTAATGGGTATCGGCGGGGGCGTGGTGGTGGTCCCTGCGATGGTCTACCTGCTTGGGATGGACCAGCACGTCGCACAAGGCACATCGCTTTTCTTGCAATTGCCGCCACTCGGGCTTGCCGCGTTGCTAATCTACTGGCGCAAGAAGCAAGTGGATTTACCTGCGGGAGCAATCTGCGCGCTGGGTTTCCTGCTTGGCGGTTTCTTTGGCAGCAAAATCGCAATTCATATGGACTCGCGAGATCTTCGCGGCGCCTTTGGAATTTTCGTCATGGCTGCCGCCGCACTGCTCTGGTTCAAGTCGCGTCCGCTCGCGACCGGACGAAAAGTGGATGCGTAACCGCTCGTTGCAGCTCGCGCTCATCCTGATTATGGCCTGCGGCGTCGGCGTATGCGCGGGACTCTTTGGCGTGGGCGGCGGTGTGATTCTGGTCCCGATGCTCGTGCTGCTTTTCGGATTTGAGCAGCACACGGCGCAGGGCACGAGCCTGGTGGCGCTTGTGCCGCCCACGGGCCTGCTCGCATTCATCAATTACGCGCAGGCGGGCCAAGTAAGGTGGATTGTCGGGCTGCTGATCATGCCGGGCGTGGTCCTAGGCAGCGTTTACGGCAGCCGGCTTGCCCAGAAGCTAGCGCCGAGCCGGATGAGACGCTTGTTCGCGTGCCTTCTTTTCTTGCTGGGACTTTGGCAGGTTATCTCGGTGTGGTTTGCACGCCGAGTGTAATTCGAAATCGCAAACTCAACCGGCGGAGCCAGACAGTCTTCCGAGGCTGCGGCGGATCTAGTCTACGTACACCCCTTGCACACGCACGAGCTCGACGGCTTCGAGCCGATGGCTGGCGCCCACGCGTTGCAACATCCGGTGAATGTGATTCTTGACGGTCTGCTCGGATAGGTTGAAGTGCGAAGCGATTTCCTTGTTGGTCATACCCTGTGCGATCAGGGGCAAGAGTTGCTGTTCGCGCCGGGTCAGTCCCAGGTCCATGCGCATGCGAACCGCCGGAAGCTTCCCCGTGTCGCGCGCAAAGTGGCGAAACAGCGCCATGCACAGCCGCGGCGGGCAGACGGCTTCGCCCTGGCTGACGGCGCGCACGGCAGAGACGATGTCCATGGCCGAGGCATCCTGCAAGACGTAGCCGGCAACGCCCGCGCGAACGGACTCGAGAAAGGTACGCTCTTGCGCGGCCATGCCGATCAGAACGACGCGAAGGCTGGGCAAGCGGCCTAACAGATCACGCACCACTGCTAAATCGGGCTTCGAGGAGGTTTCACCTTCGAACAGGAGTACGTCGGGAAGCGCGGCGGCAATCTTTGCGGGAAGCGTCGCATCGGGCGCGCACGCATCCACGACCTGCACATCGCCTTTGGTACGCAAGACGCGCGCCAAAGCTTCTCGCAGCAGACGATTTGCAGCTACCAGGAAAACATTAACCCTGACTTCTTGGGGACCCACCGGCACATCCTCCGGATGAACTCCGAAGCACACCAGCAAATGCTGGCCAGAAGTGCATTCTCGTGCATCGAGTCTTCACATCTAAAACAGATGACTGCCCATAGCTTATCAGATCGATCAAAAAATGGCCTGTACTTGCAAACCCAAAGCTCGCGAAAAGTTGCGCCGGGATCGCTTCGTGGCTTTCGGCGCTTCGGGACGCTGGGGGGCCACAACAGTGGTTCGGGGACTAAATTCTACACGAAAACATCGCAGATAACACATGAATCCTATATGAAAATGATTTATTTTTTGAGCTAGTCGAAGACCAGAGCAACGCCTCCCAACCTCAATATTTTCTTGGGATTTGGTGGCATTGCTCTCGACCGTGCCTTCCTATATCTTCTTTACAATGGTCGACATTCATTGCCATATCCTCTCCGGCCTCGACGATGGCGCGGAATCATTCGAAGAATCCGTTCTGATGGCCGAAATGGCGATTGCTGACGGGATTACCCATGTGATTGCGACGCCACATGCGAACGCCGAATACCCATTTCGTCCCGAACTCATACGCGAACGCCACGCGGAATTGCAGACCCGTCTTGAGGGCAGGCTGCAGCTCGGTACGGGCTGCGATTTTCACCTGAGCTTTGAGAACTTGCGGGACATTGAGGCGAATAAGACGAAGTACACGCTGAACCAGAAGGATTATCTGTTGGTGGAATTCGCCGACTTTTCCATTCCGCCCAACATTGACGACACGCTCCATACCTTGCAGCTTGCGGGCTTGCAGCTTATCGTCACCCATCCTGAACGGAACGCGCTAATACGCCAGCAGCCGGAAAGGCTGTGGCGATGGATGCGCCAACGTTGCTTCGTGCAGTTGACCGCACAATCGCTGCTAGGACGCTTCGGGCGTGAGACGTCCCGCATCGCCGAGAAATGGCTCGCTGAGGACCGCGTCCACTTCTTTGCCAGCGACGCGCACGACTTGAAAGGCAGGCCATTGCTTCTGCGCGAGGCTTACGATGTGGTGGCCAAGCGCCGCGGGGAAAATGTTGCGAAGGCGCTCTTCGAAGAAAACCCCTTGGCCGTTTTTGAAGGCAGGCCGCTGCCCTATCGCCCCGATCCACCCGCCGAGGAATCCAGCGGCACAAAAAAGCGCAAACGCTTTTTCTTTTTCTAGACGCCGCGATGTTGCCTGCCGCCGGGCAGGTATCGAAAAGCGCTAGACTAACACTTCGACGATTTCTTCGTAGCGTTTGAAGGGGGGAATCAAGTATGCCCCAGCCACTTCGCTGCGGGCCCAATCGAGCATCTTGCGCGCCAGCGCGAAGCCGCGCTCGCGCGCCGCTGCGCCGGCAGCTTCCAATTCCTTTAGCACCGGCTCGGGGATCACAATTCCAGGAACTTCGTTATTCAGCCGGACAGCTTGCTTATAGCTCGTGAGCGGCCAGATACCGAGCATTACGGGAATCTCACATTTGCCGCCGAGTTTCTTCAGAAATGCGTACCAGTGCTCGGGATCGAAGAGCGGCTGCGTCATGGCGAAGTGCGCGCCGGCCTCGATTTTGGCGCGGAAACGCGTGACTTCATAATCCAGATCTTCAGCCAGCGGGTTCACGGCCACGCCGATGGTAAAATTCGTGGCGCCTCCGAGCGTCTTGCCCGTCCAATCCATCCCTTGATTGAGCCGCGCGAGCACTTTCACAAGGCCAATGGAATCCACTTCGAAGACGCCGCTGATCTCCGGATAGTCGCCCACCGACGGCGGATCGCCCGTCACGGCCAGCACGTTTCGAACGCAGCCGACCGTCCAGACGCCCAACAGCGAAGCTTGCAGACCGATGATGTTGAGGTCGCGCGTGGTCAGATGCGGAATCGTTTCGATGCCGCGGGCCTCGAGCGCGGACGCAACCATCAGTGCATCCATCCCCACACGCGCCAGCGCGCCGCTATTGATGTCAATCGCATCCACCTTCGCGTTGGCAAGGATGTGATCAACCTGTTCAAAAATACGATCGAGAGAAATACCTTTCGGCGGATCAATCTCCACCGACGTAACGAATTCGCGGGCTTGCATCTTCCGCCAGAGGCGGCTTTCCGGCTCGCGTTTGGCGATGCGCGCCGGCGCTTCCACGCGAGCCTCAAGCGGGTGCGCCGTGCCTGCCCGGGTGGCGGGGCGGAGTTTCTTCACCGCTTCGGCCATCGCGCGAATGTGCTCTGGGGTGGTGCCACAGCAGCCGCCCAACAGCCGGACGCCAAGCGCGGCGGCATCTTGCGCGAAGTGTGCGAAGTACTCGGGCGAGGAGCGCGGGTAGACCGTGCGATCGCCCATGCGCCGCGGAAAACCGACGTTGGGCATAGCGCTGCCGGGCAGCGTGCCTGCGGCGGAGGCGAGCTCTTGCAGAATGGGCAGCAGTGACTGCGGTCCTAGTGTGCAGTTCGATCCGATAGCCTGAACGTTGCGCCCGGCGAGCTTCGCGGCTGCATCCGCAGGGCGCGTGCCGCCATAGGCCGTGCCATCCTCGGCAAAAGTCATCTGCGCGACAATCGGCAGATTCGAAAAACCTCGGATAGCATCGATCGCGGCCAGCAGTTCGCCGAGGTCGGAGAACGTCTCCAAGAGAAACAAATCCACGCCGCGCTCTTCCAGGGCCTGCGCGTGTTCGCGAAAAATCTCGGTTGCCTCTTCCGCAGGCACTTCGCGGACTTGCTTTAGGACACCCAGCGGCCCGATCGAGCCGGCGATCAAGATTTCGCGGGGAGCACCCTCTCGCGCTTCGCGGGCAATTTTTACGCCGCGGTGATTCAGCCGCTGCACATCGTCGCCCAAGCCCGCCGCGGTTAGCTTCAGACGATTTGCGCCGAATGTGTTGGTCTCGATGAGCTGCGCGCCGGCTTCGATATATGCCTGGTGGACGCGAAAGACGGCCTCGGGCTGCGTGGCGTTCAGCTCCTCGAAGCTGCGCTGCGGACCTACAACCTCGTGCAACTGCGAGCCCATCGCGCCATCGGCGATGAGGATAGACTCCCGCAACCGCGCACTGAAATCTTCAATTCTCATTTTTCGCTTGTGTAGTTTAGCTTGAGGAACGGCTTAACGCACGTGTTCTGCCATGGTGGCGATGGTGCTCATCAGGTCGAACTTCGTGAGAATCTCATAGCGCGTGCCGCCCATTTCCACGAAAACGGCGGGCGACTCATGGCTCAGAAGGTGAGTCACGCGCTCAACCGGCGCATCCTTCGGCACCGAAGGCAGCGATTTGCCCATCACCTCGCGGATGACCAGCTTGCGCAGGTCTTTGCCTTGCAGCGCGAGATTCAGGATTTGATCTTCGAAAATTGTGCCGATCGGCGTGTTTTCTTCGAACACCGGAAGTTGCGAAATGTCCTGCGTCTGCATGGTGTGCAGGGCGTGGAAGACGGTCTGATAAGGCCGCGCAACAATTAATTCACGATCCTTACCGTTCTTGCGCTTGGCATGGACCACATCTTCGGCCTTCAGCGTCACCTCCGCGTCCACATACCCCCGCATGCGCATCCAATCGTCGTTGAAAACCTTGCTGAGATACCGCATGCCCGTATCGGGCAGGAACGCAACCACCAAATCGCCTTTGCTGCAGCGGCTTGCCACGCGCAGCGCCGCGGAAACGCAACCACCGCCCGAGCCTCCCGTAAAGAGCCCCTCCTGCTTGACCATGCGCCGGGCCAGCACGAAGCATTCTTCGTCGTTGATCTGCTCGATGTCGTCAAGCACCTTGAAGTCCATGGTCGAGGGAAAAATGTCCTCGCCGATGCCTTCGACGACATAGGTCGCGGCCTTGCCCACTTTCCCCGTCTTGAAAAACTCGTAGTAGAGCGAGCCGATGGGATCTACGCCGATCACTTTGACGTTTGGATTTTTCTCTTTCAGATAACGTCCCACGCCGCTGATCGTGCCGCCGGTGCCCATGCCGCATACGAAGTGCGTGATCTTTCCTTCCGTGTCTTCCCAAATCTCGGGGCCAGTGGTGTGATAGTGAGCTTCCGGGTTCATCGGGTTCTCATACTGATTCGGATAACACGAATTCGGTATCTCGCGCGCCAGTTTCTTCGCCACGGAGTAGTAACTGCGGGGGTCGTCCGGCTCGACGGCCGTGGGGCATACAATTACTTCGGCGCCAAGCGCCTTGAGCAGGTCAATTTTCTCCTTGGATTGCTTGTCCGTAATCGTGAAGACCATTTTGTATCCGCGCACCGCGGCCACCAGCGCCAGGCCCATGCCGGTGTTGCCGCTGGTGCCCTCGATGATCGTGCCGCCGGGCTTGATCAGACCCTTGCGTTCCGCGTCATCAATCATCCAGATGCCGATGCGGTCTTTCACCGAGCCGCCAGGGTTCAGATAATCCACCTTCACGTAGACCTCGGGCGGAAGTCCTGCCGAAAGGCGATTCAGCAGCACCAGGGGCGTGTGTCCGATGGCTTCGAGGATGTTGGTGCACTTCATGGTCGATTCTCTTTTTGCGCTTTCTCTTGATCGGCAGCTTGATCGGTTCGGACGCTGAACGCGGCGATGCCGCGCCAATTCTGAAAGTCTAGCACGCCCACCGGCGCTTCTCTATCGAGTGCGGGTGCGTGTATGCTGCGTTCGTAACCTGAGCAATACCACGGCGTGGCGGGAGGGCACATGCAACGGCGGCACAACTATGCAAGCGGCACACCCTGGGAGCCGATTGTCGGCTACTCGCGAGCGGTGCGCGTCGGCTCGACGATTCATGTCTCTGGCACCACCGCCACCGGTGAAGACGGCAAGATCGTCGGCGGGGGCGACGCCTATTTCCAGGCCGTGCAGACCATCCGCAATATCGAAGCCGCGCTGATGCAGGCGGGTGCGAGCCTGCGTGACGTCGTGCGCACGCGAATCTACGTTACCAACATGGCCGACTGGGAAAAGGTCGGGCGCGCTCACGGCGAATTCTTCGGCAGCATCCGTCCCGCAACGAGCATGGTCGAAGTGAAGTCGCTCATCTCCTCGGACATGCTCGTTGAAATCGAAGCCGAAGCCATCCTGACCGCTTGACACGCTGTGGTTCGCGCACGCCGCTTTTACCATCGCACGCGAACCCGGTAGCGGAGCACTGCGGTTCCATCCTTTGCCACCGGCACCTCGAATTGCGCGGCAAACGCAGCGGTCTTCTTTGCCGCGAACGTCGAGTTGAGCATCTCCCAGTCGCCGCCAATCGGCTCGTTCACTTCCACCGTTACCGGCGCGTCCTTGTGGTTGCGCAACGTGATTTCGTATTCCATTTCGTAAAGGCGGTCGCTGAGCTTCTTGTAGTCCGTCTGCTTGCGGTCGGCGACGATATCAAATGCGTTGCCGATGTGAATGCTTACAAACTCATCTTTCGGCGTATGCGTGATGTTGTCCTCGCCCGCAAAGAGCGAACCGCCATGCGAATCAGCTTGATAGACGCGCACGGTCCCCGCCGGCAGCGGCATACCCAGCCCGGTCTTCTCTTCGTTCTTGAATTTGTAGAACACCATCACAGGATCGCGTAGCGTCTGTCCGGGAGAATAGGAGTTGCGGTAATAATAATTCTGGCCGTTCACCACGTAGAGCTTCTGCACTGGGAAGCTGGACGCGTGGAGCAGACTTACCTGCTTCGTCTCCTTATCGAAAATAGATGTGCGCCGGTTGAGGGTATAGAGGTGGTATTCGGAGAATGCTTCCTGCATCATCGGGGCCGCTACAGCGCCTCCCACCGTGCGCTGCTCCATCATGTCAGCCATCTGCGCCTTCGCTTGCACGCGATTCAACTCCCCCGCCACCAACTGCAACTGCGCGTTGCGAAATGCCGTGCCGCTGTTGTTCGCGAGCGTTACCCAGCCATCGAGATCGGCTGTGCTGTCGTCGCGCGCCACGGTGAGCACGTAATCGGCGTTCCAGGAAATATTGTTTGCGAGATAGGAGGCTTCAACCTTCTGCTTGCGTGAGCCGGTGTTGCTGAGCATCCACAGCAGCGTCGGTCGGCTGTAGAGATTGTCGGGCAGATCCGGGAAGCGATAGCCGTCGGCGGAAAGCCCGGTCACGATCTGATCGCCGATTTTCCATACCGGGCCGTCATTGTCCGCCAGCAGCGTGGCCTTTTCTTCCTGCCATTCTGTCGAACCGTTGTTCTGCACGCGGTGGAGCAACGTGACCTCGCGGCCGACGTACTTCTGCAACAGCTTCGCCGGATCGAGCAGGTCGTATTCGTAGTCTTGCTCGAGTACGCTTACTTTATCGGGCTCGCCGAGCGAGCGGAAATGCACGGTGGCGGGGTTGATGGACGCCGCGATATCCATAAAGCGCAGCCGCGAATCGCCTGTTGGCAGCGTGATCTCGCGCGTATCACGCACCAGCGCCACGTTTGAGTTGTAAACGGTCACGGCCAGGTCGGTCTGATCGTTCATGGTCGTCTCATGCGCCGCATCTCCTTTGGGGGCGATAGCTTGCGCCCCGGTTTGTCCCGCCGCGCACGCGGTCCAAACCAGCGGCAGCGCCGCAACCACAAGGACCGCGATGCCCGCTGCCAACGATATCCGCAACGACTTCGTCCTTCCCAAACGCGCGCCGAGTTTTGCTCGGAGCGCTTTTGCGCTCCGCATGCGTCCTGCTGCTCTCATGGATGCCTCCAAGGGATTTGGTTCCTCATCTATTAGAACGGGGCTGCAGGAATTTCTTGCAGGTGGGTGGTTCGTGGCCGGTGACGCAGGGGGTCTGCAACTGATGGCGTGCGCTGCAGTTATTTACGCTGATCTGGTACGGGGGCTATTGGCGCACTGTCGCCCATATGCTGCCGCCGTCGTTTGTGACGAATGCGGTTCCGTCGCGCATCGTCACCGTGGCGTGGGAAGCATCTGTTGCCGCAACGGAGGTCCAGTCTGGCGTTACGTTCGCCTCCAGCGTTGGGCTCGTGATGCGCGTCCAGTGCGCGCCCCCGTCCGTCGTGCGCAGGATCGTGCCATTCGTTCCGGAAACCCAGCAGACATCATTGGAAGGCGCCGATCCGGCCAGCAGGTCGCTTGTGACGCCGCTTTCTTGTTTTTGCCACGTCTGCTCCGAATCCGTTGACTTCTCAATCTTGCCGCGATGTCCGATACGCCAGATCACATTGCCGTTTTCCGGGAAGATCCTCACAAGCCCACCGTCAGTTGTTTGCGATGGCGTGCCCGAGGTCCGCGCGGGCAGCAAACCTGTGCCCGCCCTCAAGCTCGATTCACTCTGCACCCGGTCTCCGCTCGTGCCTTGCGCGGGAGCGATGACACCGCCCGACCCAGCGATTCGCGCTTCCGCTTTGCGCATCGGCGCGGAGCTCTTCTCCGCCAGCGCTTCCAGCGGCGGGGCTGGTGGAGGAGGCGCAGGCGCGGCCGCCGGTACCGCGCCTGCAATGCTTTGACCCACCGTGGCATTGAGCGATTGCAATTCGGCTCCAGCCGCAGCGGCGGATTTCTTGGCGCTCAGAGGTGCTGCCATGGGAGGCGCCGCAGGCATACGCTTCGACGCCTGCTGCTTCGCCAGCGAGCGGCCTATGGCGCGTTTTGAGTCTTCCAATGTCAACGCGGACGGCGCATTTGCCGCAGCTTGTGGCTGGGCCGGAGGCTGGACCTGGCTCCCCGCATTTGCCGCGAACTGCGCGGCGCGGGGAGCCGGCAGCACGCGCGTAGGCCGCAGCGCGAACCACAGCGCTGCCGCCGTAGCCAACGCCGCGGCGGGGGCAAGCCAATGCCACAAGCGCAGCTTACGGCCAGACGATTTCTCTCGCGGTTCTAGTACTGCAGTGGCCGCAAGCGCGGGACTTGCGGCCACCATCTCTTCGGTTTCCGCCGGCGCGCTGAGCGCAATCGCTTCCAGCACTTCCTGGCAGCGTTCGCAGAGAGAAAAATGCGCTTCCCAATGTGCGACCTCGCTCTCGGCAAGTGTTCGCTCAGAGTAAGCCGCAAGAAGGTCCGCATCGGGACACGAATCGGCCAACGTTGGCGGGTGCCTCCGCGCGATCAAATTCCGGATCGCAGCGTCGCGCTTGTCCGTATTTTTGCCGTCAGAATTCACGCCCGCTTCCTTCTCTTCCTTAGAACGCCTGCAAGCCAAATTCTTGCGCCTCGCGCCGCCATCATAACGATTCCTCTTTCAGTGGCTTCGCCACCATCGCGGACGGCTGTGTTCCCTGGCGCCGGCTTCTTCGGCGGCAAAGTGGGTGGCGGAGCTCCGGCTCCCGTTTCTTCATCGAGAGCGCGGGAGAGATCAAGAGGCCCGTCCTGCAATGCGCACTCAAAGCACAGCTCGATTTGCGCCTCGCCCAGGCCTTGCGCGCGCAATCGCTCCTCGGTATTTTCCCGCAGAAAACACCGCACGCGATCCAGCCGCCGGGACACGGTTGCCTCGTGCTCGCCGATGATGCGACCGATTTCGGCGAGCGTCTTTTCTTTCACGTAATAAAGGGAAAGCGCGAGCCGGTCACGCGGCGCCAGTTCGGCGAGAGCCGATTCGCACGCTTCGTGGATCAGCTTTCCATAGGCCACGCGTTCACCATCGGGTTCACGATTCGCCGCTTGCGAAATCACCGTGAGCGCGGAATCATCTTCCTCCGCCGGAACCAGACTGGGCGGTTTCACGCAGGCGATCCACGTAACGCTGTGCCAGCACGGCGCGCAGCCAAGTGCTCAGGCGGCTGCGCCCATGATAATAGTCAAGCAGCGGACGGCGTTCCGCCGAAGCCCGCGTGCCTGATCCCCGGCCGACGCCATAGAGTTCCGCGTACAGCGAATCGGCCAGATCGCGCGCAGCGGCTTCTCCTCGGGCGCCCACGATCGCGCGCGCCCCGCTATAGAGCGCTTCGCGGTAGCGTCCCATGAATTCACGCCACGCCGTCTCAATGCCTTCGCTGCACGCGGACGCCAGCGCCAGATCTTCCAGGCAAAGCGATTCGAGGTAGTGCTCGAGCTCCGCGTGCTTCGGCCCGGCAGCGTGTGCGAATCGTCGCGCCGCGCTTCGGGCCAGCGTTCGCGCAAACGCTTCAGGCGTCAGCCCCCAACGTTCTGCGCCGGCGCGCGCGTAGAGCCGGCCGGCGATTTCGCGGCAGTCCATGGGCGCGATCCCGCCTGGATCGTTTGCATTTTCGTGGGTAATATTTTCGCGAGTCATGGTGTCGCGCGAATCTCTCCACTATACGCGCCCGTTGCCGTCGGATATCTCTGCGACGATCGTGCGCGGCCCGGCTTGGCTGCCGCTCCAGGTGACTTGGATGCCTTTGTATTAGACGCCGGCGGGCCGCCACTTCGGTGCCCTCTAGATTTCGTGCTTCCCTGGTTGGCTGCTTGTTGCGTTCGCGGGGCTTTTACAACCCGTATTCATTCAATCGATTGCGTTTCGATTCCCTGCGGACGTATGATTTCCGTTCACGAGTGTGGATTCTTTATCCGCCGGGCGATACGAGCGCCTGCACGTTCTTCCGCAGGCTCGGTGTGCATGCTCGCTGGCTCTCTTTGATCGTTCCTTGAACTTCCGGAGGTAGCCATGGCCAGCGGAGATGCCGTGAGGGCGATGCTTCGGCCGCGCCCGCGATCTCGCATGACACAAGCGACGACTTCTGGATCGTGAATTTCACGGTGCCGCTCGGCTCCGCTCCCACGCGTATCGGGCTCGTGGTGAACGGCACGGCACCGGAAGCCTAGCCCGGAAGGCCGGGAGCGCGATGTATCTCTGTCCCCATTGCGGCGAAGATATCAACCAGTCAACGGAAGTGTGCCCGCACTGCCGCGCGGACCTCACGCAGCCCCTCGAAGGCGAAGTTCCAAAGCCGCCCGCACCGCTGCGTTCGATTCTGATTCGCTGGGGCATCATCATCGGCGTGATTGCCGCGTTTCTGTGGGGATTTCTCTGGTACATCCTGCCGGCGCAGCACGGAGACGTGGCGGCGCGCGCGGAGCAAACGGCCGTCGCCTCGCTCAACGATTTGCGCGCGGCACTTGCTTCCTATGCCACCGGGCAACCCGACGGCGCGTTCCCCGGTTCACTCGAGCCGTTGGGCGACCGTGCCCGCGAAGCGGCGCAGCTTGCCCTGAGCGTCGGCTATCAATTGAGCTATACGCCCGCGCCGCCCAGTTCCGATGGAGTGGTGCGCGGCTACGCGCTCCAGGCGCGCGCCGGCAATTTCGGCTTTCGCAGTTTTTATCTTGATCAGGCGGGAACCTTGCGCGCCACAAGAGAGAATCGCCCTGCGACTTCCACCGATCCTCCGCTTTAGCACGGCGAATTCCCCGCAGTGCGAAAAGCGCGCGAGAATCTTCCGTTGAAATTAGGACACCCCGGAGGTGATATACTTGCCGCGGCAGTTCCTCGCCGATTGGCCAGGCTCGCTCGCCTTCTTCCCGCGGAGAGGTGCTGGAGTGGCCGAACAGGGCTGCCTGCTAAGCAGTTTCACCCCAAAAGGGTGACGGGGGTTCGAATCCCCCCCTCTCCGCCAGCTAGTCTGCAAAGCAGAGGAACTTGAACCCACGTAGCGGCAGACCCCGCAAAACAGCCCATTATTAGCATTGTTTATGGAAGCCGGACTGCGGAGAATGATCCATTCTTTGCTCAATCCCGCACAACCGGCGCGAATTCTCTGGGAGGCAGATGGGCAGTCCGGTTTCGAAGCCAGGGACAATTTCAGGATTGCCGACGAACGGTCATACGTCGCCGTCCCGTCGATCTCTTCGACCACGCCTGAGCCCGCCAGTCTGATACTCTTCGGCTCTGGTTTTATTGGTCTGGCCGGGGCCATTCGCAGAAAGCTTCGAGCGTAGGTTGGTTTGGAGACGGCCGAGTCGAAGCCCCGCTCTTTTCCGAGGGCGGGTCTTTTCAAGACCTGGAGAAAACATGAGCTTCTCGCCGCTGGGATTGACGCCGCTGATCGGCGTTTTCGACATGCCAAGAGCACTTGCCTTCTACCGAGATGTGCTCGGGTTCGCTGTAGTCTCAGCCTCACCTGAGGTCGAGACGGCGGAGGGCCGGTTTTCTCATTGGATGTGGCTACGGTTTGGGGGAGCCGAGATCATGCTGAACACTCAATATGATTCGAATGAGCGCCCGATGCAGCCTCCAGAGAAGAAGTCCAGGGATGCTGTGTTTTACATCGGTTGCTCTAATGTAGAGCTTGCCTATCAGGAACTCACAGACCGAGGTTTGAAGGCTGAGCGTCCGAAAGTGGCACCATACGGGCTCAAGCTCTTCAGTGCACAAGACCCTGACGGCTATACGATCGTTTTCCAGGAAGTGCGTTAGCAGACCCGGTTCAGCGAGGCTGCTTTTTGTCCGCTGCCAAGCTAATCGGCCAGCTGAGCAACCAAGATAGCCAGGCGGGCGGTCTCGCTAATCGGCCAGACGGGTCGGGCCCTGCGCACGAACAGCCATCGTCAATGGTGCGCCACTCGGGTCCTATCGAAACCGGACCTCCGCAATGTGGTCGCCTCGACATGGGTTCTCCGCATTAAGCCGATTTCGCTGAAATTGCCGTAAGTGGCGGACACGTCGGCGTTTTTTAGCTCCTTCCAATCCGCACCATGAGTTCGAATCTGCGCCCTCTCCGCCAGACAGTCTGCCACGCAGCGATTGGCCACCGCTCGGCAGTTTATCGGGCGGGGAGACGTGAGGCACTGCGGGAATTACGTTCGCGGCAGACTTGACAAGAACCCTTAAGGTTGAGACCATCACCCTTAAGGGTGCGAACAAAGAAGGATTATGGCTATTGAGTTCGAGTTCCGAGGCGAGTGGTACAGGGTGGATACCCCGCAAGAGGTTGTAGAACTCAAGAAATACCTCAGCGCCCACACGCAAGAGGAAGAAGATTCGTCCTCTGATTCCGACGCCGATCGTCCTGCACATGGGAAGTGGACGAGCGAACTGCTTCAGCGTCGCTGATGGAGAAGATTGGGTACTTCGAGAAAAAATTCCTGGCGGCCCTCCTAAGCGTCTCGCACCCCATAGACGCAATCACAGTATCCGCGTTTCTTTCCGAACCCGTCCGCTACGAAACGAAAGAGGCTGCGGAGGAAGTTGGGATGGGAGGGGTTGCTGGTCCTCGGCGGCATCCAGAGTGGGCTCGTACGCCATGTCCGAGCCCTCGGGCTGGAACCGTTCGACCTATATCAAGTCCATATAAGTTGGAAGGATGGCCAGCGCACCAGATATTTCACCGTAGATCCAGGCTTTCGCGTCGCGGCTAAGGAGCAAGAGCTGGCCGCCCAAATTCCTCCGAGAGACCTTGGTGACGTAACGAACCATCGGCGGGAGGAGGGCGGCCATGAAAGATGCATCACGGATCGCCGAGCCGACCTTTGGTGAAGGAACATAGTGCCTCCTGGAAGCGCGAAACATCGTCAAGTGCTACACGGCGGTTCCCGCCGTAAACGGCGTCACATTCTCAATCGAAGAGGGCGAGGTGCTGGGGTGTGTCGGCCCGAACGGGTCGGGCAAGAGCACCATCGTGCGCATGCTCACCGGACTGATTCAGCCGACGAGTGGCGAGGTGCTCTCTGGCGGCGCAAACATCCAGAAGAACCTGACCGGCTATCGCGAGCAGCTCGGCTACGTTCCAGAAGAGCCGGAGCTATATCCTTTTCTTTCGGGCTGGGAATACCTGGAACTGGTGGGAACGTTGCGTGGTCTGCCCCGCGCACCACTCGAGAAGAAGATCGGCGCGATGCTGGAGCTGTTTTCGCTCTCGGCCGCGAAATACGTTGCTATCGGTACGTACTCGAAGGGAATGCGCCAGCGAATCCTGCTGATCGCCGCGCTGTTGCATGATCCCACGCTGCTGATTTTCGACGAACCGCTGTCGGGCCTCGACGTAACTCCGATATTAAAGAACTTGATTTAGTCGCTCGGCGAACGAGGCAAAGCCGCAGTTGAAGGCGAAGCGGCAACGGATCATTCGCCGTGTTCCCAAAAGCGCGGCCACCGCTCATCACACGCACGATCGTTGAGCCACCAAGTTTGGCGACCATGTGATAGTCCGCACCCATCACGGTTTCTTCGAATGTGCCGTCGCCTTCAAAGCTTGTTTGCCCGGTAGACGTAAAGCTAGCTTTCAAGGTGAACGGGTGTGCGCCTGTTCCAGGCCGGTAGTTGTGACGCGCTTGATCGACCAGGTAGATGGCCTTCGAGCGCTGCTCCGTGTTCCCAGGTAAACCGCGAGTTGATTGACAGGTTCGAAGGGTCCGCGGGGGCAAGCTGGCAGAACGCAACCGACGGTATGCCCAAGCACGATCCGAAAACGATGAGGAAGAGAAAACATCGTCGCGCGATCATCGAGCCTCCCGCCTGTTGAAAATGTGTGAGAAATGTCTGCCATACGACGCGTGCTACGGAAAAACCGTTGCGTGGAGGTGAGCTGCAGCGTTGCTGCCTTAAGTTGTCGACGCCGGACTGGAGAGATGTGCCAGCTTCTTTGTTATGTCCTAATGGTCGCGTTTTTCTCCAGAAGGCCGATTGGCAGTCTGATTTCTGGCGCGCCACTTCCTTGAGTAGTTTGTTTTGAATAACCTCCGTCCATATGGGATATGCATCCCAAGGTCGGGCGGATGCGGGCCGAAGTGTCCTGCAAAACGATCGGACCCGGAAGCCAATGCAAGATACGGAGCCGCAGCACGCTGACCGGCTTGTCGACGATGTCGGGTTGTGATTGAATGGCAGCGGCAAAGGAGTTTGCCTCCCCGATCAGATCGGGGGTGAAACGCCGCTTTCTGACGGCTGATAACTCCTCCCCAACTTCTGTGCAGGGTTCGTCCTGCAGGGGTAACTATGGGAGGGATGCAAGAAAGCTATTGCAAGAGGCAGCGCAAGATCCTAGCGCCTCGCGTCGTTTGCTGTCATCACTTGCCATTGCTTGTTGCTCATCGCCACAAGCAACGCACCTCCCGTTTCCTCGATCAATTCCACAACAGTGCTCGAATGGCGGCCATCTTACTGAGAGTGTGCCCGATCTCCACGCTGGCGAAGTACCGGGCGATTCTGCCAGCCGCCCGTTTACGCGGGAATATATTTACGGGTGAGTGGAGAAAATATGGAACGATTCGCTTTGCGGCACGCGGGTCTGCATATGGAATTGGTGGCCAAGGAAGAACTGGAGTCTCCGGAAAAGGGCCTGAACTTACTCGTAGGACAGCCCAATGTTCGGCCAATCGGCAGTTAGGTACGAAACGAACGAGGAGAGGATGTGATGAGTTCCGAAACGCCCAATCCCCCTGAACTGAACGAATCGCAGAAGCGGCGTCTTCGTGTCTCGTGTCAACATATTGACAAGATGCTGATGAGCGTCGAAGGCGTGTTGAACCAGAGCGCGTCGAAGGCGGCGTTTCCGAAATATCTCTCCGAGATCCCGCTGGCTCAACGGCGAACTATTGAAGGGTACATCGCTAGAATTCGAGCGCAATTGCTCCGCATCTTAGACGGCCAGAACATCGAGAAGCCCGGACCACAATTCTCACCGGTTCACGCGATAAACGTGGACCTGACGTTCATCGAAATCGCGGCCGAGGAGTTGTATCCGAAATATATGCGTGGTTACGGCCCGGTTCCTGAGCCGGTCGTGCGAGAGCTGAACGGCATCGTCGGGGAATTGGTGGGGCTCATATCGAAGCTGAGCCGGTACGTTGGCGCGGGTGTTGGCGAGGACCTGAAACAGCGCCTTGAACATCTCGAGAAAACCAGCGATGAATTCGATCTTTTGCACAAGATTGAACGAGTTATTTCTGAGCGCGGAATGGTCGAGTACCGGCAAGCAATCTCGAACATCATGGACCGGGCGGAGGACAAGAGTTTTGAGATCGCAGTTTTTGGCCGCGTGAGTTCGGGAAAGTCTTCGCTGCTGAACGCGATCCTTGACACCACGATTCTCCCCGTGGGAGTCACGCCGATCACGGCGGTACCCACACGCATCATCCATGGAGAACGGCAGACCCTTACCGTGTGGTTTGCCGACCGGCCCTCCCAGATACTCGAGATAGGCCTGTTGCCAGAGTTCGCGACCGAGCAGCGGAATCCTGGCAACCAGCGGCATGTGAGCCGGATCGTGGTCGAGCTTCCCGCTGCACGGCTCCAGAACGGAGTCAGTTTTGTAGACACACCAGGACTCGGTTCACTGGCGACGAGCGGCGCGGACGAGACGCTAGCCTACTTGCCGAAGTGCGATCTTGGGGTTGTGTTGATTGATGCGGGCTCGACTCTCACGCCCGACGACATCCAGACCATCCAATCGCTTCATGAAGCGACGGTGCCTGCGGCGGTGCTCCTCAGCAAGGCGGATTTGCTGAGTGACGGCGACCTCGCGCGGGTTGTCGCCTATGTGAAAGAGCACCTATCCAGGGAATGTGACGTGGACCTCGCGGTACACCCCGTCAGCGCCTTCCCTTCTCATCGCGAAATGCTTGACGTCTGGTTTCGAGCCGAGATTCAGCCGCTCTATGAACGCTGCCAGGAATTGCGCACGGCGTCGGTGAAGCGGAAAGTTGGAGCTCTGCGGGATTCGGTCGCATCTTCGCTCGAAGCGCGTTTGCGTCTCGGCTCGGGGGCGCCTGTTCTCTCCGTCGAAAAGGTACGGGAGACAGAGACGCGTCTGCGCGTAGCGCACGGCAAGATCGAGGCCATGGTGCTTGGGGTCGAACAGGAAACCGAGAAGATGCCTTCAGAGATTTGGGGACCAATGGAAGCGGCCGCCACTGACCTCATTGAGCTTTGGCGCGGAAGCAAGGATTCGTCTGCCTCCGCCGACGCTCGCGCGCGTGCGGGAGTTGTTCGTGCTATTCAGTCCCGGGTTCAGGAATTGCGGCGGGCGATGGAGTCGCTGGCGGAGGGGTTGGGAACGGACCTGCAAGCGTCAGCCGAAACACTGGGGATTCCGGACAAACCAAACCCTGGGGAGTTTGTGTCGCTCATTCGGGAATTGCCTGTTTTTGACCTACCCTTGGTGGAGTTGGAACTGCGCAGACCCGTGAGCCTCGCAATTTTGGGCAGGCGAGTGGTCCATGGAATGGTGAGGCGGAAGTTGATGCAGGATCTCGGGCCGCAACTGGTCATCGCGCTCGAAATCTACGCGGGGTTGCTTCGGAGGTGGGCCTTGAACGTCTTGCAGGAGCTTCGGGCGCACTTCGAATCCTATGCTGACAACTACCGGGCTCAAGCGGCGGGTTACCAGGGCGGGCAGGCTGTTACGGGCGAAGAGATAGATTCGATTCGTGTCGATCTGGAGTCACTCGGGGTGAAAGTAGATACGGAGAGCGGGATGCCAGCCGGCTGGAAAACAGGGAAGCGGACGGAAGTGACAGTGGATTGAGTGGCGGAGGCCAATCGAAAGAAGGTCGGCTGGTTAATATGACCAAGTATATCGTTGTGGGACTAGGTGGGTTTCTAGGCGTTCGGAGTGCGAGACGCACAGACGGTGACCGTGATTCCTAATCCCGTGACCGGATCAGATATGAAAGCAGAAGGGGACTCGGCCCAGGGAGGTTTGATCGGCCGGGACGCCGAGCTGCGACGCGTGTCCACCGCCATCCGCAACAGGAAGAGTTTCCTGATCTGGGGTCCGGCGGACGTGGGGAAAACATGCCTCGTAAAGAAGGCCATCGCGGAGCTTCCGGAGAGGGATCGCAAGGGATGCATTTATTGGAGTGGAGAGAAGAGTGTACGCGATTTCGCTGAGGAGCTTGTGCGGGGGTTGTACGCGGCCGGGGATCTGATTGTGCGGAGAAAAGTGCGTGAAGACGGGGGTGGCCGTGCAATATCGGTCGGGCGTTGGTTTCGTGGCCGATCGAGCGGACAGCTCAAGGCCTTGCTGTACCTAGCGGCTGCGAAGGGCCGGTACGCGCTTTTCTTGGACCACATGCCACCGGCCACACAATCCATGGCGCGACTCTTGAAGGCGATCATCTGGAGATGCAAGACCCCTGTCTATCTGCTCGCCCGAGGGTGCGATCACGAGGACATTGGGTACGCCTGGAGCATTTATTACGTGAAAGAATACCGCATTGAGATCCATCCCCTGTCTGAGACTTTGTCGCGGAAATTGCTCGACCGATGCATCGGCCGTTTCGGTTTGGACCGCCTTGATCTTACAGGCTTTCGGGACGAGATCCTGCGTTTGAGCCACCACTTGCCAGGCAGCGTGGTGAAGATGTGTGAGTTGGCCGCGCACCACCGTTATCACTATGGGGACCAAATCAAGGTCAAACTGGTGCACGTGGACTATCTAATGCTCGGCGATCCGCTGCGGGAGCGCGCGCGACCATCATCCGAAGCATGAGCGAGCCGATCAATACTCGACAAACGGGAGAAGCCACGGGTGGTGCCGGGTCATCGTCCGCCGTTTCTTCGCTCGCTGCAACCGCCAAGCGCGCCACGGGGATCCGGACCGCCGAAGCTGGGTTGCATCGGGTGGCGGAACTCGCCGATGAGCTGGGCGCGGAAAACACTTCGCGCGCGGCACGGGCGGTGGCACAGCGTGTATCCGAGGGGCTCTTTTATGTCGCGTGCGTGGGGCAATTCAAACGAGGTAAGTCCACGCTTCTGAACGCCCTTATCGGCCGTTCAATTCTCCCCGCGGAGTCATTCCCGTGACTACGATTCCAACGATCATGGCGACGGGCAAACCACGCGTCCGCGGCGCGCGCGGCTTCGCTTTCGTCTCCCGAAACGCAAAGCGTTCAGCACCACCGCGCACACGTGGCCTCTGTGGTTGCAGAGCGAGGCGAATGGAAGAAGCGCGTCGGCAGCGTCAGCTTCGACGGCACGGGTTATGGGGATGATGGCACGATCTGGGGCGGCGAACTTTTCGCCGGGAGCATCTGCGAAGGTTTTGAGCGAGTGGCTCATCTTCGCCCGCACTGCCCGCAGGCAGCGATGCGGCGGCGCATCACCCGGGCTGTTGGGCTCTTCCGCGGAAATGGGCAGCCGATACACGCCCTTCTTGGCAAGCTCGATCCCTTGGGCGGCGGCGCACTCTTGAACATCAGAGGCCTGCATCGCGCTCTGCCTGCAAATGGCACCGCTGTATGTTATTGACAACACAGGCAGATGAACCTGAGCGCCGGACAACAGTTCGGCGTAGTTGACGTGGAACCTAGAAATTCTGCCTTGACAGAAGAGGGCGAATGAAGTCCAATCTAATTTCCAGTTGTTACCCAGTTGCAACTGGAGTCGCAACAGAAGAAAGGAAGACTTCATGGTTCAGCAGCGCCGTTGTTGCGACTGAGTCGCAACTTAGGAAGATCAAAAGATGACACGGCAATCACCCGGCCTTCGCTGATGAAGGAACTGGTTGCGCGGGGCGTACGGATCACCGCGCAAAGACGCTTGCTGGTCGGCATCATTCAGGACTCGCCTCGGCACCTGGATGCGGCCACGCTGCTGGGGATCGCCAAGAAGCAGGATCCCGATATCGACCGCGCCACGGTCTATCGAACGATTGCGTTGCTCAAGGATCGCGGGTTGATCGATGAACTGGATCTCATGCACATCGAAGGCGAGAAGCACTATTACGAGGCGAAGACGAGTCGCGATCACTGTCACATGGCTTGTTTCCGGTGTGGCGCGATCATGGAATACGCGAGTTCGTCTTTTGAGAAGCTGAAGAAGGAGATGGCCAAGCAAAGCGGCTTTCAGATCCGTGTCGTGCGGCTGGAAGTCGGCGGGCTTTGCAAACGGTGTCGGAAGAGTCGGCACAAGCTAGCAATCGGCAGACGCTTTTTTTGCTAGTTCTAGTTGCGACCGACAGTCGCAACGGTAACAGTCAGACCAATCGCGACAGAGGCATACAGGCGAGTTTATTGGAAGATTTTAGAGACGGTCCCCACGACGAAACCTTTTGGCGAAGGGTCGTGGGGACCGGAAATCGACAACCCGGAGGGCTGACGACCGTTGCCATTATACGGGAACCAGCCGCGGGTGTTTCAGGAGAAAAACCGAATGGCTGGAATCCGATCTGGCAATCAGTATCCCTATCTTTCGGCGCGTCTTTTCCACCCGCGAACTCCGGTTCCAGAAGACGCCGGTCAAAACGCTCATTTTGTTCTTGGGTGTGTTGGTCCTGCTTCCATGGCTTGCCCTTTCCGCGTGGGCTGGCGTGGGGGGAAGCATCTCCGGCACGGTGACGGATCCCAGCGGCGCGCGTGGTTCCCAAGGCGACCGTTACGGCAACGAACACCGACACGGGAATCCGGCAAACCGTCGCTACCGACGACAAGGGTTTCTATTCGTTCGCCAGCCTTCCGGTCGGCCACTACGATCTTGAAGTCGCAAGCACGGCTTTCAGGCCCTATCGGCGTACCGGGATCGTCATCGACGCGAACAGCGCATTGACGATCGATGCGGTTCTCGAAGTGGGCGCGAGGTCCGATGTCGTTACCGTCGTCGAAAACCAGCTCCACGTTGAAACAACCAGCACGCAGATGGGCGAGGTCATCACCGGCGCGCAGATGACGGCCGTGCCCCTGAACGGCCGGAGCTTTACGGATTTGCTCGCCCTCCAGCCCGGCGTTGCGCCGGTCACTTCCATCACCTCCGACACCGTGCAGGACGTGGGCGCGAGCGCGCTCTCTCCCTCCGGGGATTTGAATCCCGGCACCATCTCGATCAACGGCCAGCGGGAATTTGCCAACAGTTTTCATCGTGAACGGAAGCGATGTGGAAGAGGACGTCAACATGGGCGCGGCGATCATTCCCAACCTCGATTCCATCGCCGAGTTTCGGATTCTCACGAACAACTTCGACGCCGAATACGGCGAGTTCAGCGGGGGCCAGATCAACGTCGTCACGAAGTCCGGCACCAACGCATTTCATGGCGACGCTTTCGAATTTCTCCGCAACACCGACCTCGATGCGCGCAATTATTTTTCTCCCACGCGCGGCGCATTCGATCAAAACCAATTTGGCGGAACGTTCGGCGGCCCGATCCGAAAGAACAAGATTTTCTTCTTCGGCGATTATCAGGGGACGCGATCGACCCAGGGCGTGGACACCGGCCAGATTCCCGTTCCCTCCATGCAGGACCGGACGGGCAATCTGTCCGATCTGGCAAGCTCGTTCGTCACCACCGACGCCAACGGAAACACCGTCCCCACGACGGTGAGCGGGCCGTATTGGGCCGGCCTGCTTTCGCAAAAGCTGGGTTATGCCGTCTCGGCGGGCGAGCCTTACTACACGCCGGGATGCACCAGCTGCAACGTGCGTTTTTCCCGGCGCCGTGATCCCGCAGAGCGCCTGGTCCGCGCCCGCGACCAACCTGTTGAAATACATCCCCACGCCCAACAATGCGAACGGCACATTCTCCACCTCCGCCTACAACCAAACCTTGCGGGACGACAAAGGCGCGTATCGGCTGGATGCCAACACGCGCTGGGGCCTGATGTCCGCCTACTACTTTCTCGACGACTGGTCGCAGAACAATCCTTACCCGGTCGCTCAAGGCGGAGCGAATGTTCCGGGCTTCAACGCGCTCTATACGGGCCGCGCGCAATTGCTTGATCTCGGCGACACCAAAACGCTCAGCGCGACTGCCGTGAATGAATTCCACTTCAGCTACATGCGGGACGCGAATGACCTCGGCAAACCCGTCGGCGGCGTCGGCGTCAGCCTGGCCTCGCAGGGTTTCGAGGTGGGCCAGGGAACTCCTGGGATCGTGCCGCTTTCGCCCAAGACCGAAGGAGTGGAAAGCGTCGGTTTCAACAGCTTCACGATCGGGACCAACACCAACGAGTTGAACCAGGTCGGCAACACATTTCAGTGGCTCGACAATTTTTCCAAGGTGATCGGAACCCACACGATCAAATTCGGCGGCGAGTTCCATTACGATCAGGTCAATGTCAACGCGATCGCCCAATTCAATGGCAGCTTTCTGTTCTTCGGAACCGAGACGGGCTCTGACTTTGCGGACTTTCCTGCTGGGAATTCCGAGCCAGTACAACCAGAGCCAGCTGCAACCCTTTTACGGCCGCAACAAGTACGTGGGCCTTTATGGGCAAGATAGCTGGCGCGTAACGCGCAGCCTCACGCTGAATTACGGTCTGCGATGGGACCGGATCGAGCCCTGGTATGAGAAATACAACCAGATCGCGACATTCGTGCCGGGCAAGCAGTCGGTCGTTTTCCCGGGCGCTCCCGCCGGCATCCTCTATCCCACCGATCCGGGAGTGCCGCGGACCCTGGCGCCTCCCGGCAATCGTGATTTTGCCCCGCGCATCGGCTTGGCCTATTCGCCCGGCGCTTCCGGCGACGGCGCTGCTCGCCAAGCTATTGGGCGGCCCCGGCAAGACCAGCATCCGGGCCAGCTACGGCATGTTTTACACCGCGATCGAGGCTCTCACGATTGGCGTGATGAGCGCCAATGCGCCCTACGGAACCACCTACACGAGCCCGGCTCCGCCGCTGTTTTCCACACCGTTTGTCACGGCAGCGAGCGGCCAGAATCTCGGCCAGGATTTCCCCGTTACGCTCGCGCCGTTGAACACAAGCGCGAGCCATCCCGATCCCAACATCAACTGGGCGCAGTTCGAGCCCATCACGGGGCTTCCAAACTACCCCACGACCAATCGCATTCCGTACACCGAGGAATACATGCTCTCGCTCGAGCGCGGACTTGGAGCCAATACCGTGCTCAGTTTGAATTACGTCGGAACCCAGGGGCATCGCCTTCTGGTGCTTGAGGAAGCGAACCCAGGCAATCCTTCGCTCTGTCTGTTCTTGAGCAATCCCGCGAACCTCGCACCCGGACAAGTCCCGTGCGGTCCTTTCGGCGAAGACAGCCCTTACGTGACTTCGACGGGCCAGGTCTATAACGGCACACGAGGTCCGCTGGGATCGAACTTCGGCAGCAATGCCAACCAGGCGACCATCGGAAACTCCAATTACAACGCTCTGCAGGTCACTCTTCGCCACACCAGCAAGCGTCTGAACGTGCTGGCCGGATACACCTACAGCAAGTCGATGGACCACTCTTCGAACGTGGGGGAAGAGGTCAATCCCCTCGATCCGTCCCTCAGCAAGGCGCTGTCTTCCTTTGATGTGAGGCACAACTTCGTCGTGAGTTACAGCTACCAAATTCCATTCGAGCGTCTGTTCCACGCTTCAAACCGCTGGACAGCAGGGTTGGGAACTCTCCGGAATCACCCATTTCAGCACGGGTCTTCCCGTGACCCTCGTCAACTACGGCGACAATTCTCTGCTGGGCGCCGAACCGAATGGCATCAACAACTATGGCGTGGACGAGCCGGACTATACGGGCGGGCCTCTCGAATCTCAATCACAATCCCCGCAACGGCCAGCCCTATTTCAATACCTCGCAATTCAGCGAGAACGCCTTGGGCACCCCCGGCACCGCCGCGCGGCGCTTTTTCTACGGACCGGGAATGGACAACTACGACATGGCCCTTCTCAAAAACGTGCGCTTGACCGAATCGAAATCACTCCAGTTCCGGCTCGAAGGCTTCAACGTTTTCAATCACGCTCAGTTCTTCGGACCCCAATCTGTCGACGGAAATATCGACAGCTCCACGTTCGGCAACGTCGTCAGTGCCGATCCGCCGCGGCTCGTCCAGCTGGGCGTGAAATTGCTTTTTTAGAGACAAGCCATGCCGGAACTGTGCGTCAGCGAACGTAGTTGAACATCAGCGACTCCGAGTGGAATCCCTCTTCTCTGCCATCCTTCAAGGTATGCGACGGCTAAAATGAGGAATTCTCGCGAGTTGGCATTGACGCATCGCACGGACATGCCCAAGCTTGACCGGCCACAAGCGCCGCTGAGATAATCAAATGGCAGGAATATTAGGGTGTTGGAGTTCACCCCTAAACCGCCCTACTGGGCAGATGACTCCTACGAGGATTTTCTCTTGTTTTGGAGCTATCTTGCCATCCCATCGTTTCGCCTCCGTATAGATCAAATTGCACCTTTCCATGTCCGCTCGGCGGCACGCAATGAATTGGCGCATCAGGCGCTCGTTACTTTGAGAGGAGACTCGAGCCAGGCATCATGACCAAATACTTATTGGTGGGCCTCGGAGGCTTTCTCGGATCGGTTGCTCGCTTCTGGGTGGGCGGCTACGTGAGCAACAGGTGGGGCACGAAATTTCCGTACGGCACATTCGTGATCAATATTTCCGCCTCGTTCTTGATCGGCTTAACGATCACGCTGCTGGCGGAGAGAATGAGCTGGAGCCCAAACTGGAGATATCTGATTCCGATCGGCTTCATCGGCGCCTATTCAACGTTTTCCACGTTTGAGTTCGAGACATTTCGCAGCGTCCAGGACGCGGAGTTTCTCATGGCGGCGTTGAACGTTGGGCTCAGCTTGGTCGTTGGGTTCATTTCGGTTTGGTGCGGCGTGATTGCAGGAAGGGCCATCCGGTGATGGCCGCCGGCGGGTTTGAGGGATCGTCCGCGAGGAGGCGCTCATGCTGAAAACGGGGCCAGCCAAAAAAGTTGCGGTCTACGTAAACGAAGATCAAAAATATCACGGCCACGCCGCGTACGCAGCGATTCTGGACTATCTCTTCTATCGCGGGGTTTCGGGCGCCAGCGTGGCGCGCGGAATCGCCGGCTTCGGAGCCGATCACAAGTTGCATACCACGCGAATTCTCGCGCTTACGGACAATCTGCCGGTCAAAATCGAGTTCATCGAGTCGCCGGAGAAAGTGGAAGAACTTCTACCGAAGCTTCAAGAAATGGCCGGCACAGGCCTGATCGAAATTCAAGACACCACCATTGCCAAAGCCGCCGACGCTTCCCAGAAAAGCCGCCGCGAAGCCACCGGCCCCGCGCTGAAGCGGGAGAGCAGCGCAAGATTGATGCGCATCTATATCGGAGAAAACGACAAATGGGGGGATAAACCGCTGTACCAGGCCCTTCTGGAGAGCATGCGCGCCAATGACATTGCCGGCGCCACCGTTTACCAGGGCATCTTGGGATACGGCGCAAATCGAAGAATTCATCAGGAAAAGGCGTTAAGCCTCTCGCATGACCGGCCCATCCTGCTCTCCGTCGTAGACACGGAGGAAAAACTGCACGCCTTCTTTCCTATTCTCGATGACATGATCCAGCAGGGGCTGGTGGTGCTCTCGAACGTCGAGATTATCAAGTACAGCCATGACTATCAGGGAGAAGAAAGAAGAAAGGCGGCGCGCGATGAAGCTTGAGGGCAAAGCAAAGATGCTCCGCATCCATTTCGGCGAAGATGACAAATGGGAGGGGAAACCGTTGTACCGCGCCATCGTCGAAAAGTGCAGGGAACTGGACATCGCGGGCGCGACCGTGCTTCGCGGCGTCGCTGGCTATGGCGCCAGCACGCTGATCCATCGCGCCCATCATCTTGCTTTTTCACCGGACGCGCCGCTGATGGTGACGGTGATTGACACCGCGGAGAAGATCCAGCAACTTCTTCCGTTCCTCGACAAGGTCGTTGACGAGGGCCTGATCGCCATGTCCGAGGTAGAAGTCATCAAATACGTCCACCAGGATGGCTTCCGCGCAACATGAACCCCCGGCGCCGGGCCGCGTCATCGCCGCAAGCGCGCCTCGCTCCGGCTTCGTGCCTACGGCCATATTGACCCTGGAAGCGTAATTCAATTTAAGGCAAAGTATTCGGCGAATGCCCAGTGGCCGAGGGTCCTAAGTCACAGGCAGACGCCCAACTTCTTCTCGTGCGCTCGCAGTCGTAGCCTTTCTGCTCGTGAGCGCATCGTCCCGATCGAGCACCGAAGATTCCCGGGCGAAGCAAATCGATGCCATTTTCGCTGCCGTCACTTCGCCGCACGAGCCTGGTCTTGCCGTGCTGGTCCGCCACAATGGCCATACGATTTTCGAGCAAGGATACGGAATGCGCGATCTGCGATCGCAGCTTCCCATCGATTCCCGTTCCGACTTTCGTCTCGCATCGTTTACCAAGCAGTTCACAGCCATGGCAGTGATGCTGCTCGTTCATGACGGCAAACTACGCTACGAGGAGCGTCTCACCGACGTTTTCTCCGACTTTCCCGAGTACGGAAAATCCATAACGATTCGCAATCTGCTCACGCACACATCCGGCCTGATTGACTACGAAACGCTCCTAGACAAACAATTTGCCGATAAGCCCTGGCAGGAAACCCCGCAGATCCATGACGCGGACGTCCTCACGCTGATGAAACAGCAAACCGCAAACAAGTTCCCGCCGGGAACCAAATGGGACTACTGCAATGGCGGATACGTGCTGCTCGCCACGATTGTGGAGAAAACATCCGGCAAACCATTCGGCGAATTCCTGCGCGAGCGAATCTTCCAGCCGCTCGGTATGGACCGCACCTTGGCTTACGAATACGGCAAAAACGTTGTGCCTGCGCGAGCTTATGGATATACAAACGATGCCGGAGTGTGGCTGGAAACGGATCAAAGCCCGACGTCGGCAACATTAGGCGACGGCGGGATCTACACCTCGATTCAAGACTTGGTCAAATGGGACGACGCGCTGCGCAATCACACTCTGCTGAGCGCCAATGAAATGTTGCCCGCGATCACGCCGGTCATGCTTCCCGGCAGCACGCAGCCCGTGCCGAAGGCGGAAGACGGAAAGCCTTCAGCATATGGATTTGGCTGGTACCTCGATCCCTACGATGGCCACAATAGAATGTGGCACAGCGGCGGCACGATTGGATTCCGAACGATGATCGAGCGCTTTCCCGATGACAATCTCACGATCATTGTGCTGTGCAATCGCACCGACCTGGATCCCGGCACGCTTTTGCTCAAGGTCGCGGATTTGTTCCTGAAGCCAAAACAGTAGGCGCCGTTGAATGTAGCCGCGCCCCAACAATTCACATCCAATCGCCCAGGAGGAACTTCAAACATGGTTCGCAAGGCTTCAGCCGTCTGGAACGGTTCGCTGAAAGAAGGCAAGGGCAAGATTTCCACCGATAGCGGGGTTCTTTCGAACACTCCGTACTCTTTTTCAACTCGCTTCGAAGACGGCAAGGGTACGAATCCGGAAGAATTGATTGGCGCCCCGCACGCGGGCTGTTTCACGATGGCGCTGGCTGCACAGCTTGGCAACGTCAATATCACTCCAGAGAACCTGGAAACCGCCGCCGCGGTCACTCTGGAGAAGTTGGACGCTGGCTGGACGATCACCAAGGTGCATCTGGACGTCACCGCCAAGATCGGCAACGCCGATAAGAACGCATTCGAAACGGCCGCCGCAAAAGCCAAAGAAGGCTGCCCGATCTCGCGCCTGTTGAAGGCCGAAATCACCATGAAGACGCGCCTGGTTTCCTAGAGGGAGCCCGGCGTGCGCTGTATAAAGTGAAGGAGACATCCGAGTATGAAAGCCATCCTGGTTCGTCAATTCGGCGGTCCCGAGGTCTTGCAGATCGCGGAAGTGGATACACCGAAGCCTGGGCCGAGCCAAGTGCTTGTGCGCATAAAAGCGGCGGGTGTGAACCCGGCCGACACTTACATGCGCACCGGAACATATGCCGTGAAGCCTGCGCTCCCCTACACGCCCGGCTTTGATGGCGCCGGCATCGTGGAGACGGTAGGACCGGAGGTATCTGCATGGAAGCCCCGCGACCGCGTTTACCTGACGGGCGGAGTGACGGGAACTTACGCGGAATATGTGTTGGTTCAGGCGGCACAATTGAATCGTCTACCGGAACGAGTTTCGTTCTCGCAGGGAGCATGCCTCTACGTTCCGTACTTCACGGCCTATCACGCGCTCTTCGACCTGGCGAATGCACGGCCGGGCGAAACTTTGCTCGTGCATGGTGCCAGCGGCGGCGTAGGCACAGCCGCGGTGCAGCTTGCGCGCCCCAGGGGGCTGCAGATCATCGGCACGGCGGGCACGGATCGCGGACGCGAACTCGTGAAGCAACAGGGTGCACAGCATGTGCTCGATCATCGTGCTGCCGGCTATCTCGACCAGATAAAAGATCTTACGGGCGGGCGGGGAGCGAACGTCATCGTTGAGATGCTGGCCAACGTAAACCTCGGCGCAGACCTGAAGGTGCTGGCCGCGCGAGGGCGCGTGGTGGTGGTCGGAAACCGCGGAGATGTCCAGATAAACCCGCGCGACCTGATGGGCCGCCAGGGGGCCATTTTGGGGATGGTGCTGTTCAATGTGACGCCCGAAGGGATCGCAAGCATCGCCGCAGCCGTCGGCGCGGGCCTCGAAAACGGCACTTTGCAGCCGGTGGTAGGAAAGGAGCTGCCGCTAGCTGAAGCGTCCCGTGCGCACAAAGAGGTGATGGAGCCGGGCGCATACGGAAAAATCGTGCTCGTGCCGTAGCAAACCGCTGCGGCCGGTGCCCTCCCGGGACCGGGCCAACAACATGATACCAAAGCGCTTGGGCACGTTAGCCCGGTGCCCAAGCGGGTGTGATCAAGATTGACAATCCCGCCCGCCGCCTTATAATCGGGGCGCCGCGAGCTCCCCAGCCATCGCGATAGCAGCCTGTAATCTTTGATGGATTCCATCGTTCCATCCGCCTGCATCACGAAGGCTCGATGGCAGTCGCGCGTCGGAACGGTGCGTATTCGCGTCAAATCGGGGGCCGGTAAACGCTCCTGAGCGGATCGCCGAATAGAACAAGTCGTGAGCAACTTGCATAACATCGCGGCGCTCGTCTGGCTGCAGCGCAACCCGCTGTGGGACTATTGGCATCGCCAGACCGATCCGCATAGCAATCCTTTCCGCAATATGTATCAGCTCAACGGCTTCGACCTCGCCGTGATGATCCCGTATTTTCTCGTACTGATCGTGCTGGCCATGTATGGCTTGCACCGCTACTGGCTGGTCTACAACTTTTACAAGTACCGGCAGAACGTCCCGAAGACGCCACCGGAAATCGCGGACTGGCCCAGAGTCACCATCCAGCTTCCCATTTTCAACGAGCGCTACGTCATCGAGAGGCTGGTGGACGCCGTTTCCCGGTTCGACTATCCGCGAGAGCTGCTGGAAATTCAGGTGCTTGATGATTCGACCGACGAAACACAGGCCGTTGCACGCGCTTGCGTCGAGCGTTATCAGGCGCTGGGCTTTTCCATCGAGTATCTGCACCGAACCAACCGCGTAGGCTACAAGGCCGGGGCTTTGGCCGAAGGGCTCAAGGTCGCGACGGGAGAATTCGTCGCTATCTTCGACGCCGACTTTATTCCGGCGCCGGAGTTTCTACGACAGACGCTGCCCTATTTGCAGGATTCGAAGATCGCGATGGTCCAGACCCGCTGGACTTACTTGAACGCGGATTACTCGCTGCTCACGGAAGTGGAGCGCATTCTGCTCGACGGCCACTTCGTAGTGGAGCATGGCGCGCGGTCGCGGCGCGGGACGTTTTTCAACTTCAACGGCACTGGCGGCATCTGGCGGCGCGCGGCGATCGAAGACGCTGGCGGCTGGCAGCACGACACGCTCACAGAAGATACCGACCTTTCCTATCGTGCGCAACTTCGTGGCTGGCAATTCGTCTACGTACCGGAAATCGGCTGCGCATCGGAGCTGCCGGTGGAAATGAATTCCTTCAAATCGCAGCAAGCGCGCTGGGCCAAAGGGCTGATGCAGACGGCCAAAAAAATCCTTCCGCGCGTGCTGCGCTCCAATCAGCCGCTCCACGTGAAGGCCGAGGCATTTTTCCACCTCACTGGGAACATCAGCTATCCGCTGATGATCGTGCTTTCCACGATGCTGCTGCCGGCGATGATCGTGCGCTTCTATCAAGGCTCGTTTCAGATGTTGGTGATCGATCTGCCGCTCTTCCTCGCCTCGACTTGCTCGATTTCCAGTTTTTACCTGGTTGCGCAGCGCAGCCTGCACCCAAAAACTTGGACGCGAACGCTGGTGTATATGCCGTTTCGTCATGGCAATCGGCATCGGGATCTCCGTTCGAAACGCGATTGCCGTGCTGGAAGCGATCTTCGGGAAAGAATCGGAGTTCGCTCGCACGCCGAAACACGGCATTGAAGGCACAGCAGGCCGCCAAAAGGGAACGTCGATCCAGAAGTCCTATCACAACCGGTCCGGCTGGTTGCCATACCTCGAAGTCGCCCTGGGCTGCTATTTCGCCGCGACCGTGGTCTACGCCTTCCAAAACGAGAACTATGCGACGATCCCGTTTCTGCTTTTGTTTGTCTGGGGATATCTATACACAGGCGCTATGTCCCTGGGGCAAGCTTGGTTTGAGCGGTTGAAATTCCGCGGCGCGGTCCGCCCTGCGGCACCGGAAATTCGGCCCGCGGCTTCCGGCGCGCCGGGCTTCTAATGTAGCCGCAAGGATACCCCCTGGCGGATTCAAAGCGGAAATCCGGTACGGATATCGCCGTCAGAGCCTCACCTCAAATACATGCGCATGATTCCGATCAGGTCCTCGGCAACCTCTTCGGAAGATTTCCAATTGCGTGGCATGTGATTGCGGATGTGGTCCTCCATCAGTCCCGCCATCAGGCTATTGATCGCTCCTTTCCCGGCGGCAAGCCGCTGAAGGACTTCGGCGCAGGGCTCATCTTCATTCAGCGCGCGCAAGACTGCGTCGAGTTGGCCGATCACCTTTTGGTGCGATTTACGAGGTCTAATTTTTCACGGGATGTATGCTCGGTACAAGAACAACGCCGTGCGAGGGCCTGACAGCGCGAGGGAACCGTTCACGTCGGCTTAACATCCCATATTGGATCATTACGATTCGTCCGCAACGTCCGGGAAATGAAAACATAGAATATTCGATGCCGTTCTCTGCACGCTCTCGATTCTCAGCAAACCGGCGCATGGCTCGTGTCTTTTTTCTCGCCGCGCTAGCCACGTTTTTTGCCCCGCTTCGGCTCCTGAGCCAGCAGAACACGAACTCCACACAACAGCAGAACGACACCCCTCCACAAGAAAGCGCGCCCGATCAAACCGCGGACACCGACGCGCCAACTACGCTTTTCCCGCACCTCGAATCGGATCGCTTCTGGATTTCAGGGCAGGCAAATTTCATTTTGCAAGGGCATCCCACGTTTCCCGCGGAATACTCCGGGCCGCACAGCCTCTCGCCCGAAGCCCAAAGCGCCTCCTCGCGCGTACTCGATCTCAATCTCGGCGTGCGTGTCAGTCAATCAGCGGAATTCATTCTGGACATCGAAGAGACGGGCGGCCATGGCATCGGTGAAGCCTTTGGTCTTGCCGGCTTTACAAACCTGGATGTCGTCCGCAATCCCTCGCTGGGCAAAGCGCCTTATGTCGGGCGCCTGATGTGGCATCAGATTATTCCATTGAGCCGGAAGCGCGTCGCCGCCGACAGGAATTTCCTGTCTCTCTTTCCGGAGTTGCCCGAGCGCCGTCTGGAGTTTCGTCTCGGCAAGTACGGCCTCGCTGATTTTTTTGACTTGAACACATACGGCACCGACAGCCATTTGCAGTTCATGAACTGGACGGTAGACAACAACGGCGCCTACGACTATGCCGCCGATACGCGCGGATATACCTACGCCGCGATGCTGGAATACGACGACCGGAATTTTTCAGTTCGGTTTGCCGAAGCTCTCATGCCCAAGGTAGCCAACGGCATCCATCTCGATGCCGATCTGGCCCGCGCCCGGGCGGAAAATGTGGAATTCGAGCTGCGCGGCACCGTTCTTCCCAAGCAAAAGGCCGTTCTCCGGCTGCTTAGTTTTGTGAATCACGCCAACATGGGGAGCTATCGCGAAGCGATTGATAATTATCTTGCCGGGCTGACGCCGGTACCGGACATCACCGCGCATCCGCTGCAGACCACGATCAAGTACGGCTTCGGCGTCAATTTCGAGCAATCGCTGAACGACTGGGTCGGCGTTTTCGGCCGCTGGGGATGGAACGAAGGTGAACACGAGTCGTACGCGTATACCGAGGATGACGAGACGTTTCTGCTCGGCGTCGGCGCCAGCGGAAGGCGTTGGCGCCGCAATCTGGATCGCGCGGGGATCGCCTTTGTTTCCAACGGAATCTCGCGCGATCACCAGGAGTATCTCGCGCTCGGCGGGCTTGGATTTCTTTTGGGCGACGGCCATCTCAACTACGGCCGGGAAAATATCCTCGAGACGTATTACACGTTCCACGCATGGCGCGGAATCTTTCCTTCCGTGGGGCTGCAGCACATCAACAACCCCGGCTACAACCGCGACCGCGGCCCCGTGATCGTTCCGACAATCCGCCTGAACCTCGAATTTTAGCCGCAGCTTGCCTTATTCGCACCGATCCGGCGAACGTCCTCGTCCAAATAGAGACCCAGTTGCATCGAATGCGTAGATAGACAGGCTGCGCGCCGTATCTCCGCGCGCGAGTCCCTTTTAGATCGGAGCGACTCATGAATTTACGTAGTTTGATTGCTGCTTTTGGTGCGGCGGTGATGCTGGCCTGCGTGGGTGCGGGTCCCACCCAGGCCCAGGGCCCACACTTTGGCGAGCACGACCGGCACATGGTCCGCGAATGGTATCGCGACCATCGCGACAACCCGGCGTTTGAAGGGCGGAGCCACTGGAACGAGGAAATGGAGCGGAGGCTCCAGCCAGGCGTCGAAATTGGCCGTGACGTGCGGCCCTGGGCACGTCCCGTACCGCGGGAGCTTCTTGACCATCTGACACCGCTTCCCCGCCATCTTCGCTATGTTTTTATCGGAGATCACATCTGCATCGTGGACGGATGGCGTCTGATTGACGTCTATCATCTCGACCACGCTGACGATGAGGGTGGTCCTCCCCCGCCTGCGGTTGCGTTCACCGATCAAGATCTCCAGATTCTTCACGAGTGGTATGCCGATCACCGCGACCGGCTACCTATCGAATTCGAAGCGCGTCTCCACTGGAACGCCGATTTCGAAAACCGCTTTCAGATCGGGGTAGCTTTGGGTCCGGACATGAGGCGATGGGCTCACCCTGTGCCTCATGAGTTGGCGGATCGCTTGCATCCGCTGCCGCCGGGCTTCCGCTACATGGTGATGGGCAACCACATCTGCATCGTGGACGATGCATGGAACGTCCGCGACATCTACCATTTCGAACGCTGATCGCGGCCCAAGCGGAGTTGGCCAATGAAACTCTCCGGCGCGCATGAAATTGCGTTGGAGAGTTTCGTTGAGGGTAAGAACGAGTTCGGGAAACATCGTGACCAGTCTTAGTCCCCGAGCAAGAGATTCGAATTGAATTGCTGGATCGCGGCGTAACACTCGCAAGCAGCTTCTTCGAGCTTCTTGCGATCCACGACCTTCACTGATCCCCAGCGGTATTCAATGCTCCGTTTCTTTTGAAGACCGGCCGCCGCCAAACCGACGCTCGGGCGATCGGTTCCCAGCATCGTCGCCAGGAAGTCATGGGTGATCGGCAGCAAACCCGCATCTACACGGTCCTGAGCCATCAAAAGCCACCGGGCCAGCCGCTGTTCGAGGCTGTGCAATCGATTGCAGGCGGCCGTCTGCGCAACGTGCATTCCCTGAACCACCGCATAGCGGCTCAGAATATTTTTGAATTCAAGACTCGATCCCAGAACATTCCGCAGAACGTCCACAGGAAGCCGAAAACCCTCTCCCGCAATTTGGACGATCTCCTGCAACGGGCTTGTGGGCAGGTCCACTGCGGCCGGCGTCCCGGTCATGCCTTCCCTGCCAACCATGCCCACTTCCACGGTCTTCGTGCTCTCGGTCACAACGACGAGCGAAATCATGCCGCTGTTCGGAAAATAGGCGAACTCGAGCTTTTGGCGCGGCTCGTGCAAGCTCAAGTGATGCGGAAGCTCGAGAAATTCGAGGTGGGCGCGCACTCCCCGATAGTCGCTATCGGCCATGGACAAGAGAATCCGGTTGTGGACGGCCTTTCCGGACGCGTTTGTTCGCTCGCCGGCCTGGACCTCCTGGAGATCTTTGCTATTCACAATGCACCTGTGCCAGACGCTGGAAAATCACACACACTGGTAGTGCTTTCCACACACCGCACCTCACGAAAAGTATTTGAGAAAGCTCTTAGTACACCGGGTCCTTTGATGACTTCTATACCACCTTCGCTGTATTCAGTAAGCTTTCTAATTTTTGTAGGCTAGCCTACATTCCACGCGAACAAAAACAGGTCTCATGGCCTTTCGCATATTGATTGCTGACGACAACGAAGTAGCGCGGGGCCTACTCAGAGACATCGTAGAATCCCACAGCGGCTGGGAAGTGTGCGGCGAAGGCCAGGACGGGCGGCAGGCCGTGGCGCTGGCGGCGGAACTAAAGCCCGACTTGATCATTCTCGATTTGGCCATGCCCACGATGGATGGTTTTAGCGCCGCGCGGGAAATCCTCAAAGCCCAACCCACGATACCGATTGTCTTGCACACGCTGCACGCCTTCGATCACCTGGAACTGGAGGCCAAGAAAAACGGGATTCGCGCCGTTGTGTCAAAGATGGATACGAACAGGGCACTCGAGAATACCGTCAAGATGCTCCTCGGCGAGAAACAATCTGCGCTAATCGTTTCGCCGCTGTCAGAAATCACCCCGGTCACGATGATTCCGGATGCGCCCGCGGTACAAGCCAAAGCGGCAGAGCTCTCAGCACCTGCCGATCCCGCGCCTGATACCGGAAGCAAAGCGAACTAGAGCGGGAATCCTCGCAACAATCTGTGCTTCCCATACAATCAACCATTGGAACATTTGGCGGCTGAGCGCGTATGAATGGTAGGTTTCGCAGCATGGCTATTGATGCTTAGGAGTCTAAATGCACTCACTTCTCCTCGATCTTCGCTACGCATTCCGGCAATTGCGTAAATCGCCTGGGTTCACGCTATTGGCCGTGCTGACGCTTGCGTTTGGCATCGGCGCCAACACGGCCATGTTTACCGTGGTGGAAAGCGTGCTGCTGCGTCCGCTGCCGTACACGCATCCAGACCGGCTGGTCTACATAGGTCCGGCGGGCACGCAGGGATTCGCGAGTACTTCCTGGCTCGACTACCGCGATATTCGCGATCAGACGCAAAATATGGACGCGGTCGCGTGCTTTTCAGAGGATGTAGGGGTCGTGCAGGGAACCGAAGGCTCGGTGAGCGTGACCAGCCCGGCCGTATCGCCAAGCGCATTCAGGATGCTCGGTGCGCGGCCGCTGCTTGGGCGCACATTTAACGAGGAAGAAGGCCAGCCAGGCGGCCCGCAAACCGTGCTGCTTTCGGAGGCGCTCTGGCGGCAATCGTTCGGCGCCGATCCAGGGATCGTCGGCAAGACAGTGCGTTTGAATGCGCAACCCCGAACCGTGGTCGGCGTGATGCCCACGAACTTTTTGTTCCCTGAAGAGATGGGCCATGACGTTGCAAAGGGTGTTTGGCTGCCGCTGCAGGCGACGGCCGAGATGCAAAAGGACCGAGGCTACGACCTCTTCATGATTGTGGGAGAGCTGAAACCCGGAGCGACGTTTGCGCAAGAGCAAGCGGAGCTGGCGGTGATTGCGCAACACATTCGCCAACTGGACCCAAAGGCACATCAGGACCTGGCGTTTCGAAGCGAGCCATATCAGGAAACGCTCACGGGGCCGGTTCGTCCGGTATTCTTGGCGCTGACTGTCGCGCTGGGTTTGGTGCTGCTGATTGCCTGCGCGAATGTGGCCAATTTGCTGATTGCGCGATGCCTCGTCCGGCAGCAGGAGTTTGCAGTGCGCGCCGCTTTGGGCGCGACGCAATGGCGTCTGGTGCGACAACTGGTGGTTGAGGGCGCGGTGCTGAGTGTCCTGGGGTGCGGCGTAGGCTTCGAATTGGCGTATTGGCTGGTTGCCGCTGTACACAAGCTGCCACCGGACACGATTCCCCGCGCGGACGCAATCACGGTGCATTGGACGGTGGTGCTGGTGCTGGCCGGAATTGCCACGGCAACCACGGTTCTTTCGGCATTGTTGCCGGCGTTGCTTGCGTCCCGCACCGATCCACAGCGAGCCCTGCAAGCAGCCTCCCGTGGCGTCGGCGCGCGCTCGGTGCGTGGAAAATTGAGCGCATGGCTCGTGTCCGCGGAGGTGGCGCTTTCGGCGCTGCTACTCGTTGCAACAGGGTTGCTGTTCCACACGCTCTGGAACCTCGAGCACGCGCGCCTGGGCTTTGACGTTTCGCGCGTAACCACCTTCACGGCCATGCCGGCTGATGCCAGCGGGTTCGGCAACATGAGCGTTTCGGAAGATACCGAGCACGCGCCGCCCTCCGTGGCGATTCTTGTTTATAAACCGACGCTGGAGCGTCTCCGAAGCTTGCCCGGGGTGCAAGGCGCCGCCCTGGATACGGCGCCGCCGCTTGCTGGCATAGACATGGGCTCCAGCTTCAACATTGTCGGCGAACCCGCACGACCACGAGCACACCTACAACGCCCGGGTGACGGCCGTGAGTGGCGGATATGAAAGGTTGATGGGCACTCCAATTATTCGTGGCCGAATGGTCAGTGATGATGACGCGGTGAATTCGCCCTTCGTTGTGGCGATCAACGAAACGCTCGCGCGAAAATTCTTCGCCGGGAAAGATCCTCTGGGACAGCGGATTGATGTGGGTGGCGCAAAAACGGGGATGGTGAAGCCGTACACGATCGTCGGAATCATCGGCGATCAGGTGGATAAGAGCGTATCCGCGCCGCCGCAACCCTGGATCATGTTTCCTTACCAGCAGATTCCCACGACGTCGCTCTTCTATCAGGCTCTGTTGAAAACGATCGTCAACTTCGTGGTGAAGACGCGCAATGACATGCCGGTCGCGCCCGCTGTGCGGACCGTGTTCCGCGAAACGGCGCCGGATTACGCGCTCGATAACTTTCAGACGATGCAGCAAGCCGTGGATCAGAGCAATTTCAGCCAGCGTCTGGGACTCTATTTGACCGGCGCGTTCGCGGGGATGGCCGTGCTGATGGTGGTGGCGGGGCTCTACGGCGTGCTGGCGCAGCTCGTCAGCTACCGCAAGCGCGAATTTGGAATTCGGCTGGCGCTGGGCGCAACGCCACAAGGCATTTTGCGGATGGTGCTGCGGCAAGGGTTGGTGTTCGTGGGAGCGGGGTTAGCGGTGGGAATTGTGGCGGCGCTTTTCGCGGGAAAGCTCGTTACCAGTTTTCTTTACGGAGTGAAACCCTCGGACGTGTGGACCTACGCGGGTGTGGTGAGTTCTCTTGCTGCTCGTCGGGAGCCTGGCCGCGTTTTTGCCGGCGCGGCGCGCTTCCTTGGTGGAACCGATGGCAGCGCTCCGCGAAGAATAAAAGTGCGCCGGCGGGCTAGACGCTCGCGAGGATCGGCTCGGCAAGGACAAGTTCGTTTTCGTCGGTCTCTTCAGCGATCTGCCAGAATGCGGGATCGGGCACCAGAAACGCGACGCCCGCTTCGATCAATCCCGTGGTCTGGTTCACGATACGCACGATGCGCACCACCTGGTCTTGGTTCGTGGCCTTGTTGGTGATCAGGAGCTCGTCACCTGTGTTGAGGGGCGTTTGCAGCCTGAGCAGGGCGCCATTGCGATTCACCGTGACCGTACTTGCCTCCACGTAGAAAGGCTTGCCGTTCGCACCCCAGCCATAGACGAGCACCGGAATTTCCGCCGCGAGCCGGGGACTGCGGCGGCGTTCGCGCGCTTTTGGCCCATTCTTCTTAGGAGCTTTCAGCCCCTTCTGAATCGCCCGCGCCTCTTCGGCTTCTCGCAATGCCTCAAAGATTCGGCTCATAGTGGCTCCCCTCAGCTCAGCTTTATACCAAATTCGCGGATGCTACCGAAAGAGTAATTTGCAGCCGAAGAATGTGTGTCACAATGGACCAGACGGTCTGGCAGCCTAGTCCTTTAGTACTACTCGTTTGCCGACGGCGCATCCGGTAAGCTGTTTAGAATCGCTAACATACAGAACAACATCAGGCAGCAGTGGCCGCCGCACGATGCTTATCTTTAGGACTCCGCTAGTGCCAAGTTGCGTCATCGTTCCAATCGTCTTCGCCGATCGGTTGCCCGTCCGGCGGAATCGCCGGCTTGGTGAGCTCTATCTGTTTCGGGTTGGTCTGGAACTGCTTGATCTGCTCCGCCGCGTAGAAATACGCCGCTCGCCAGCCTTCATCCTGTATCTGCGAGGCTTGCTGCCCTAGCCAGGTCTTTAGCTCATCCAGCTTCAGCGTGGCAATGGCGCGCGTTTGCGAAGCAGCATTTGTGTCCGCGGCGAGGGTCATCAGGTCGTAGAGCACCGTCTGATCCACAACACGCTCTATTTCCGCGGGGTAGCCTGCGTCCGCTTTGCCTTTCCACGTGGCTGTTAGGATCCGGTCCACTACCTCGTCGAAGCCGGGGTATTGCGCATCTTGCGCATGATATTCCACCAGCCGTTCGGCGCGCTCCGGATCGAAGAGGAAAGACACGACGTGGCTCGCCGCGGCTTCAGCCGGCGCCAAAGCGTCAAATGTTGGCGCGGTGTGCCGGCGGAAAAGCTCGCGCGTCTGCGGGTAACCTGGCGGACGCGGCGGAATCATCTGCAGAAGCGATTGCGGCAGCCCCAGCGCCTCCGGAGTGAGCGTAGCCAATACTGCGTCCAGCGCGCGCCGCTGCTCGGTTGCGGCCGCGGGTTTCGTCGGCGTGAGCACATCACCCCGCACCGCAAACGTATAGTCCACGCCACCAACCACTTTCGCGGCGGCTTCCACCTGATAGCGGTGGAGCAAGTAGGCCAGCACCAGCCGATCTTCGAGCGTGGCCATCGGCTCGCCTTCGCGAATATTGTTTTCGCCAAAGCGCGCCAGCACGGCCGCGCGAACCTTCATGATGCGGTTCAGTTCGTCCACGGCGTTGCTGCCCGCATCCCACAAATGCGCATAGGGACTCGCTGCGGAAGCGGGCCGCGCATCCTGGTCGGTGAGGAAGCGTTGGCCGCGGCTGAAGGCGTCGTTCATGATCTTGTTGAGCGCGGCCGATTCATCCGTACCCGCCGGAAAATCCTGGTAGCCATACGTGATCGAGACTTTGTCCCATTCGCCGATTCCCACGGCATATGCGTTCGAAAGATCGGGCACGCCATCGGCGCCGATGGTGATTACCGGAGGGGGATAGTCCATCACGGACGCGCGATTGACGGTGCTGGCCGCAAAGTTGTGCTCGAGGCCCAGCGTGTGGCCGACTTCGTGCGCGGAAAGCTGCCGCATGCGCGCCAGCACCATCTGCATCAGCTTTGGCGAAACGGGCTTGCCCTTTTCGTAGGGCGCCATCACGCTTTCCGCGATCAGGTAGTCCTGGCGATCGCGCAGTGAGCCCAGCGTCACGACGCCCTTGATGATTTCGCCTGTCCGCGGATCGGTGACGGATGCGCCATTCGACCAGCCACGCTCGCCGCGATGCACCCACTGAATCACGTTGTAGCGGATGTCCATCGTGTCCGCGCCTTCGGGCAAGACGTCCACGCGAAAGGCATCCTTGTATCCCGCCGCGGTGAACGCCTGATTCCACCACCGCGCGCCTTCCACCAGCGCCGAACGGATCGGCTCCGGCGTGGCGCGATCCACGTAGTACTGAATCGGCTGCACCGGCTCGCTCATCGCGGCGGACGGATCTTTCTTCTGCAGCCGGTGCCGCGCGATGAAGCGCTTCTCGACCGGCTGCTCCACCGGCGCCGCCATATCCATGTAAGAGATCCCGAAGAAACTGGAGCGTGGATCGTAGACGCGCGGCTTGTAGCCGGGCCCAGGCAGCTCGACGAACGAATAATGCTCGTGGAGCGTCATGGACGAAGCGTCGGGCGTCACTTCGCGCACCAGCGGACCAGGTTCGTCACTCGCGAAGGTCAAAATCGCTTCCACTTCGGTGTTCTTCGGGAAATTCTTCGTGCGCGGGAGATAAAACGCGCAGCGGCTCGCGTCAATATGGAAAACGCCCTGCTGCGAACGGCGCAGCGCGCCGATCACGTTGTGTGCGTCATGCATGAAAAAGGACGTCGCGTCCACAAGCGCTGTCTGTCCGTCTTCGGCGGCGACATCAAATCCCCACAGAGCCGACTGCGGAAAGGATTCCTCCACGCTGCGGCGCTCATCCGGATTGTCGGAGAGAGCGCGAAACGCGTAGTTTGGTTGGATCAGAAGCACGCGCGGGCCGACGCGTTCGAATTTGACGATGTGCTCGCCGCCTCGCTGGCCGCGGTCGAGCCCGACATCGTTCTGGCCCATGCCGTCGGCGAGCGTATCGAGGTAAAGGAACTCGGCATCCCACTTATCAATGGCCAGCCAGACTTTTCCCGCGCGCGCGTCCCAATAAAACGAGAAATAGCCGTCGAACTTTTCCATCCCTGCTGTCTTCTGCGCTATGGAAGGCAAGGCAGCCGGCGGCGAGTTCCCCTCGCGTGGTTGCTGCGCCCAGGCTGAAGCAGCCGACAATATGGCAATACAAACGATAATTCCGCGTCCCATGCGATTTCCTCCGAAACTTCTCGAATACGGATGGGTTATAGCAAAGTACGGCGCAGAATTCTCGGGAAATTCACAGGTCGCTCGATAACGGCCGAATCTGGTGTGTTATAGTGAGTTCCTTCTGTTCCGCAGGGTGTGATATGGGCAGGCTGCGCATCTCCATCGTCGAATTCTTGAACACGGCGCCACTGGTGTGGAGCTTTACCGACGGGCCGCTGGCCGGCCGATACGACCTTTCCTTCACCGTGCCTTCGCAGTGCGCCGAGGAATTGCGCACGGGCGCTGCCGACATCGCCATCATCCCCGCAATCGAATACCAGCGCATGGACGGCGTGGTTGCGCTGCCGGGCATGGCCGTGGCCGCGAAGGGCGAAGTGCGCAGCATTCTTGTCATCGCAAAAAAGCCGATTGAAATGGCGCGGCGCATCGCGCTGGATACCAGTTCACGCAGCTCCATCGCGCTCGTGCAGCTCCTTTGCCGCAATTTCTGGGGCATTTCGCCGGAATTCATTCGCAGCGCGCCCGATCCGGCGGCCATGTTGGCCCAGGCCGACGCAGCCTTAATCATTGGCGATCCGGCGCTGAGGATTGCTCTTAAGCTTGAGCAACTCGCGCGGAAGAAACCCACAGCGGGATTCTGTTGCGGGAACAATCCGGATGACCAAGCGGTGCCCGGCGTGGATTCGCTCTACGTATACGATGTGGCCCACCAATGGCGCGAAATGACGGCACGTCCATGCGTCCTGGCGCTGTGGGTGGCGCGTGCCGAGGCCGCCACACCCGAAGTCGTGGATGACTTTCTGGCTTCAAAGGAATATGGCCTGGATCACATTCGCGACATCGCCGAGGGCGCATCGCTCAAGCTCGATCTGCCGGCGCCTGCGCTCGAGCGCTACCTGCGTGACAACATTGATTTCTCGCTGGATGACGACAACGTTGCCGGACTGAATCTCTACTACCAGTTGTGCGCGGAGGCAGGGCTGATCTTTGTCGCCCGCCCTCTCGAGTTTGCCCCCGCAGGACGCGCCGTCTCCCGCTGAAATGGTTGAAAAGCCCTTCGCAACGGGTACGCTGCGCAACTTGCGCCGCTATCCGGTGAAGGGCATCGCGGGCGAAGATCTCTCCGAAGTGTTCGTGACCTTCGCCGGGCTGATCGGCGACCGCGTCTACGCTTTCAGCGATCCGCAAAATCACACAAACTTTCCCTGGATGACGGCTCGCAAGTGGCCCGGCATGATTCTGCTGCAGCCGCGATTTCTCGAGCCGCCCTCGACCGGGCAGGAATGGCCGGTCGCAAATACATTCCGCGTGGAAGTCACCACGCCTGAGGGGGATCGTTACGACGTTGGCGACCCGCGATTTCGCCAGTATCTCGAAAAACAATTCAGATGCTCGCTCGAATTCCGTTTCTCGGAGCGCAGCATGCACGATGCGCGGCCCGTCTCGCTGATCAGCCGGCAGACCATTGAGGCGCTTTCGGCGGAGACGAATTTGACGCTCGACCATCGCCGCTTTCGCGCCAACTTCGTGGTGGATTGGGATTCGACGGGTCCGTTCTTTGAGGATTCCTTAGTGGGAAGGCTCGTGCGGATCGGCGATGTGCTGGAGGTGATGGTCGTCAAGAACGATGCGCGCTGCAATGTGATTACGCTCGATCCCGACACCGCCGCGGCGTCACCCGAAGTGCTTCAAACCGTCGCAAAACATCACGCCAGTTGCGCGGGCGTCTACGGCGCTGTGCTCCGCGAGGGAATCGTTCGACGCGGCGACCGGGTTTCTGTAGACTAGAAGCGGAAATCTGGCACGTTTGCCGGCCCATCCGCATGTCACTGACGCCCCAAGAAGCGCTCGATCTATTCGCCTCTGATGACCTGATCGGCATCGGCATGGAAGCGATGGCGGTGCGTAACGCAAAGACCGATCCACGCGTCGTCACTTACCAGATTGACCGCAACATCAACTACACGAATTTCTGCACCGAGTATTGTTCGTTTTGCGCGTTTTATCGCCCGCTGGGCGCGCGCGACGGTTACTTGCTTTCCTTCGAAGACATCTATCAAAAAATTGACGAAATGCTCGAGTTGGGCGGCACGGGCATCCTGCTCCAGGGTGGTCTGCATCCCGACCTGCGCGTGGAGTATTACGAAGCTCTGCTGCGATCGTTGAAGCAGCGGTATCCGCAGGTGCACCTGCATTGCTTTTCCGCGCCCGAGATTCTTTGCATTGCGGAGGTTTCCGGCCTTTCGGTGAAAGATACCATTGCGCGGCTGCGCGATGCCGGCCTGGACTCCATCCCCGGAGGCGGCGCGGAGATTCTCGACGACGAAATTCGCGCGCGCATTTCCCGCCTGAAGTGCACCAGCAACGAATGGGAGCAAATGCACCGTGACGCCCACTCGCTCGGCATGCGGACTACAGCCACGATGATGTTTGGCTGCGGAGAGGAATACCGCCACCGCGTGAATCACCTCGAACGCGTCCGCCGCATCCAGGAAGATACCGGCGGCTTCACCGCTTTCATTCCCTGGATTTTCGCACCGGAGAATACGCCGCTCGGAAAGAAAGTGCCCGAAGCAACCGCGGTGGACTATCTGAAGACGCTCGCCATCAGCCGCCTTTACCTGGACAACATTGACCACGTGCAATCGAGTTGGCTAACGCCCGGCATCAAGGTCTGCCAGGTGGGGCTGCAATTCGGCGCGGACGACGTGGGTAGCATCCTCATTGAAGAAAACGTCGTCTATGCCGCCGGAGTTCGCAACCGCACCAACGAAGCGGAGTTACGCCGCATCATCTCCGATGCAGGCTATATTCCCGCGCAGCGCGACACGCTCTATCGCTCGTACGCTCTCAACCGATAATTGCATTTGTGGGGAATCTAGGCCGGCAGAATCTGGCTTAGCTTTGCTCGTCCCGCCGGATCACGATTTCGACTTCCGCGCCCTCGGGGAGCTCAATCGGCACAATGGGTCGCAACGCCCCATTCTGGTAGCGAGCGCGCACTGAGATTCCTATCGAGGCGGCACCGCGGGGCAACGCACTGGCTGTCTGCGACACCGGCGCGGGCTTTGCCGGGCGCGCACCGCCTACGACTTCGCCCGTACGATCCAAGGCCGCGTTCGCCAGCGCATCCGCATCGGCATTCATCTCGCGCGGCACGTGCTCGATGGCAAAGTAGCCGAAGCTTTTCGATTGACGAATGGCGCGCTCGTGCAGCGGTTTGAGCGCCGCGCTCTTCACTTTATATCGCCCCTGCATCTGCCGGACGAGCAGCTCGGAATCGCTGCGGACGCGCAGCCGCGAGATATCATTCGCCGCGCAATAATCGAGTGCGGTGATCAGGGCGAAATACTCGGCGACGTTGTTTGTGGCGTTCCCAAGATATTTGCCGAGTTGGTAGAGTACGCTGCCGTCAGGCTTGCAAACGATTACGGCATAGGAGGCAGGCCCCGGGTTGCCGCGTGATGCGCCATCCACCTTCGCCGTGTAAACATCCGCGGGGCGTTCGGGTTCGGCAAACAGGCGCGCACCCAGAGGGCGGCCACGGCGCACGGCGGTCATCGGAAGGCCTTCATCAGACGTGGCGGATGCGCACAGCGGTCGCGGAAGACTCGCTATCGGGCTGAGCCGCAGCGAGGGACGGAGCGGTGGGCTCGGGCGCGTACAAAATACGGTTGCACGTTTCGCAGGTGAAGAGCTGCTCGTTGCCCGGGCGGCGCAATTCCTGATAAACGTGCGGGCGGATACGCACCCCGCAAGCGCCACATGCCTCGTTGCGCACATCCGCGAGCGCGATGCCATGGTGCCGTCGCCCGATGCGCTGATACTCCGCGAGCAGATTTTCGGGAATCCCTTCGAGAACGCCTTTGCGTTCGGTTTCGATCGCCGCTAGATTCTTTTCTGCCTCGGCGCGCTCTTCTTCCGCTGCGCTGCGTTCCGTTGCCGCGACCCCTTCGGCCTGTTTCAACTCCCCTTCATCCGCCTTTACCTGCCGGTCATATTCTTCGCCGGATACCATGCGTTCGAGCAGGCGGTCCTCGGCCTGCGTCATCTCGTTTTCGGCGTGCTGGATTTCGTGCTGGAGCGCCTTGAAGGCTTCGTTGGTCTTTACTTCATGGCTTTGATCGCGGTATTTGCGGGCGCGTTCGCGCCATTGCTCCACGTCCAGCTCGAATTTCTTCCGCTCTTTTGAGCCGTTGGCAAGCGCCTCTCGCGCCGCGTTCAGCTTGGCGCGCGCGGCTCCAAGCTTCGCGTCTATTTCGGCAATACGCGCCGGAAAGCTTGCCAATTTGCGGCGCTGCTCTTCCAGGCGCACGTCAACGCCTTGCAGCTCCACCAAACGCTGAAGATTCGCTTGCATCAGATGCCATTCTAGCATACGGCACACTTGCTCCGCGGAGCCGCGGGCTACGCGGAAGACATTGATTTAGCGGCATCTGGGGCGGCTGCACGGCGATGAGTCTTTTCGACCCCCTCATCCGTATGACAGGATGTGATGTTCGCGCAAACAGCCGCGATAGGTTGGGAGGCGCCCTTGGGCGTGGATTCCGAAGCAGTGCGGTTGCGCCGGGGAGACCCGGACGCGCTGGTTGCATTGCTCGAGCGCTACCAGCATCGGCTCTATCGTTATTTGCTGCGCATGGTCCATGAGCCCGCGACCGCGGAAGATATCTTCCAGCAGACCTGGATTCGCGTTGCGGAAAACGTGCGGCGTTTCGATCCAAATCGCGGAATCGAGCCGTGGCTTTTTTCCATCGCCCGAAACTTGGCGATTGATTATTTGCGCCGGATGCGGCCGGAAAGCCTCGATGCGCCGCTGCCCTCCGGCCAATCGCGAGCCGAAACGCTTCCAGACCCGCACGTGGGAGCAGAGCCTGCCGCCTTCGAAATGCTGATGCGCGAGCAGCGGACCAGCCGGCTGGCGGAAGGCGTGGCGGAATTGCCCGCGATTTACCGCGAGATAGTGAGTTTGCGATTCGAAGAGGAAATGAAGCTCGAGGAGATTGCGGAGATGCTTGACGTCCCGCTTTCGACCGTAAAGACGCGGTTGCGCCGCGCGCTCGAAGGTTTGCGCGTTTCGCTGGCGGTGCGTTTGCCGGGCGGCGAGCTGCCAGGCTGGAGAACCCAATGAACGATCATGACCGTATCCGTGAACTGCTTCCGCTGGCCGCTGCCGGAGCGCTCGACGAATCGGAAGAGCGCGATCTGGCCGCGCATCTGGCGGCTTGCTCCGATTGCGCCGCAGAGATGAAAGGTTGGCATGCGCTCTCCGGGGCTTTGCGGCGGATTCCGACCCCGCGTGCTCCAGAAGCTTTGGTGAATCGCGTTCAGATACAGCTCATCACGCATGCAATCCGCGAGACGGAGCGCAAGAGAAGCCACCGCGCCTTTTTCTGGCTGATTCTCTTCGGCTGGACCACGACGATTGCCACTTGGCCGGTTCTTCAGTTTGTGAGCAATGGTGCGGCGGGTTGGCTCCATATTGAATTTCTTCGCACTTGGTACGGCCCCGCCACGTTTAGCCTGATCAGTTGGCTTGGGGCTGCAGCCGCTGCTGCGTTTCTCTGTCTGCGGCACAGAGAAGAACGGGGGCTCGCATGAGCACACTTCAGGAAAAGTTCACACAAGCTCCGGAAACCCCGACGGGCTTTCCGCAGAATCTGGCCATCATCCGGCCGGTAGCGTGGATTATCGCGATTTTGGCCTTTGCAGGTGTGGAGTATTTGCTTTGGGGAGTGGGCTTTCCGCACGATCCGAAGACCGCGGCGTGGCCGCTGGCCGGACGGTTAGCGTTGTCGCTGGGAGGCGGATTGCTCGTCCTCGCGGACATTCTGCTGATCGGCTATGTCTACGCGGACGCGAAACGCCGCGGCATGCGCCAGGTGATGTGGACGTTGCTGGCAATCTTTATTCCCGACGCCATTGGGATCATTCTTTATTTTCTGCTTCGTGAACCGCTGCCGACGCCCTGCCCGCGATGCGGACACCTGGCGCGCGGAAGTTTTGCGTTCTGCCCGAGCTGTGGATCAGACCTGCTCCACACTTGCCGCACTTGCCACCGGAAGATCGATGCGAGTTGGATGAATTGCGCGCACTGCGGGGCGCCGGTCGGGTCGCAACCGCGCAACGCCGCCTGAAGCAACACGTTTGCCCGCAGCCCGTCTAACTCACCGGGTGTGCTAGCATCAAAGTGATATGACACGCGACGTTTTTATTGTCAGCGCCGTCCGCACGCCCATCGGCAAGTTCGGCGGGGGCCTCTCAGACATGACCGCGCCCGACATGGGCGTCCACGTAACTCGCGCGGCGCTCGAGCGCGCATTCGGCGAAGCCCCCCCTGCGCGGGAGCCTGGCGAAACCTCTGCACCGATCGCGAAATCCTGGAATTATCCTTGGCGCGTGGACGAAGTGATCTTCGGCAACGCTCGCTCTGCCGGCACCGGCCCCAACCCCGCGCGGCAGATCGCTTGGCGCAGCGGGCTGGGCGAAGACGTTCCGGCGTTCACCGTGAACATGGCCTGCGCCTCGGGCGTTCGCACCATCATGCTCGGCTGGCAGCAAATCCTCCTGGGCGAAGCCGAGATCATCGTGGCCGGCGGCACGGAATCCATGAGCCGCGTCCCTTACCTGATGGATGCCCGCTGGGGCTTGCGCATGGGAAACCAGCCGCTGGTGGACGCGATGTACCGCGACGGCTTTCTCTGCCCGATGTCAAAGATGTTGATGGGTGAAACGGCTGAGCTGCTTGCCTCCCAGTATCAGATTCCGCGCGAAGAGCAGGACCGCTTCGCCGTGGAAAGCCATCAGCGCGCGGCCGCCGCGGCAAAGAATTGCCACTTCCGCGAGGAAATTGTCCCCATCGAGCGCACCGATAAGAAAGGCAACGTTATTCGAATTGACCGTGACGAGCACATCCGTCCGGACGCGACGCTCGAGGGCATGGCCAAATTGCCTCCTGTGTTTTCGAAAACCGGCACAGTTACGGCGGGCAATTCGAGCGGCATTACGGACGGCGCTGCCGCAGTGGTACTGGCCAGCGGAGAAAAGGTCCGCGAGCTCAACCTGAAGCCGCTCGCACGCATTCACGGGGCGGCGGTTGCCGCCGTGGACCCGCGCATCATGGGCATTGGTCCCGTGCCCGCAGTACGCAAACTCGAACAACGCTCCGGCTGGAAACTCAGCGACTACGCCGCCATTGAACTCAACGAAGCGTTCGCCGCGCAGGTTCTCGCTTGCGACCGCGATCTGGGCTTCGATCGCGCCCGCCTCAACCCCAATGGCGGCGCCATCGGCCTCGGTCACCCCATCGGCGCCACCGGCACGCGCATCACGGTGGCGCTGATTCACGAGCTGCGCCGCGCGCCACAGCCCGCCGGCCGCCGGGGGCTTGTCACCTTGTGTGTATCGGGCGGAATGGGCGTGGCCATGGCCCTCGAAGCCGTGTGACAATTTCCGTATGGCTGAAGACAACAGCGAAATGATGGTGGCCGCGCCGCGCGCGCCGCGCCCCGAAGAATTTCAGTTCGTGCGCTACCGCGCCGACGGCAGCATCGCGCACCTGACCCTCGATCGCCCCGAGCACAACCTGCTTCACGAGCAGATGCTTCGCGAGCTGGCGGCGGGCGTGGAATATGCGGGCGATCAAAGTGAAATCAAGCTGATCGTGCTTGACGCCGCAGGCAAGGTTTTCTCCGGCGGGATTGACCTCGGCGAGTACACCAAGCAGCGCGTCTTCCAGGTGCTTGACGCTTTCGAAGCCGCCTTCATCTCCATGCTCGATACCGGCAAGCCCGTGCTGGTCGTCGTGAACGGCCCCGCCGTCGGCGGTGGCTCGGAGCTGGCCGCGATTGGTGATGTGGTGATCGCGAGCACGCGGGCGAGATTCGCGCAGCCCGAAGTTACCATCGGCGTTTTTCCACCGCTCGCGGCAACGATTCTGCCGCACTTGATCGGGCCGAAACAGGCTCTTGAATTGGTCCTCACCGGCGAAACGATCAGCGCCGAACGCGCCCTGGAATTAGGCCTGGTAAACCGCGTCGTGCCCGAAGCAAAGTTGCAAGAAACGGTGGACGCTCTATGCGCCCAGATCACCGCGCAATCCGGCCCGGTGCTCACCATGGCCAAGCGCGCTGTGATCGGCGGTATGGGTCTCTCGTTGCGGGACGCCATGCACCGCTCGATCCATATTTTCCTCAATGAGCTCTACGGCCTGGAAGATTCGCAGGAAGGCCTGCGCGCCGTCGTCGAGCGTCGCAAACCGGAGTGGAAAAACCGCTAGCTCGATCTGCTTTTCAGCCCAATTTGCACGAAAACTCCCGGCGGCCGCGATTGCCTACTCGTGGCGCAGCGCAACCATCGGATCGACTCGCGTAGCTTGGCGCGCAGGGATGTAACACGCCAAAGCAGCCACGCCTGTTAACACGACCGAGACGGTGATGAACGTTATCGGATCGCTCGCACCAACCCCGTAGAGCAGATGCGAGAAGCTCCACAGCAACCGGATGACAACGAGTGCGGCCGCTGCGCCCATCGCGAGGCCGGCAAGAGCCAACCGAACACCCTGTCCAATGACCAGCCGAAAAATATTCCGCTTCTCGGCGCCGAGCGCCATGCGAATCCCAATCTCGTGCACGCGCTGGGCGACCGAATAGGAGATAACGCCATAGATACCGATGGACGCCAGGAGCAACGCCAAACCCGCAAACGCTCCCAACAGCATCATGGGAAATCGCTGTGATGACATCGAGTCCGACGCAATCTGCTGCATCGTTCGGATGTCATAAACCGTCTGGTCGCTAGCCGCTCCATAAACCGCCGCTTTGATCGCGGGCATAACAGTCGCGGTGTCGAGTGGGGTGCGAACGACGATCTTCATGTCGGAATACCCTAACGGCCACAACTGGTCCCCTGATTGGTAAAGCGGATAGTAGCTTTCAGCTTGGGTCTGCCCGCTGCTGGGCTCGCCCAGTCCCCAATGCCTGACGTGGCCCACCACGCCCACAATCGAGCAGGGCCCCCAAGGGAGGGCCCATCCAAAAGTAATGGTCTGGCCAACAGGATCTTTACCGGCGAAATACTTCTGGGCAAAAACGCTATCAATTACTCCGACGCATGGGGATTTGGTGGTGTCTGCCGCGGTGAAAAAGCGGCCGCGGAGCAGCGGTATTCCCATCGTGCGGAGATAATCCGGACCCGTGTCGAATACCACCATCCGTGGCGCATTCTGAACCACCGCGGGCCTTTCGGAGTCAATCCAGAAGGGAGTGTCGTTATCCTCGCGAGTCAGGGGAACGAGCATCGTAAAGTCCGCGGCCCGCACGCCGGGAATCGCCCGAATGCGGTCGAGCAGCTGCTGGAAGCCAACTCGTATACTCGAGCCCGTCTTGGTAACCGAAGGTGAAAGCCCCACCCTGAAGGTAATGAGGTGCTGTGTGTCAAAGCCGGGATTCGTCTCCCACAAGTGGCGGATCGTACGGAACAAGAGGCCGGCACTCACCAGCAACACCAGCGTCAGAGCCATCTGGAAAACCACGAGAGCACTTTGGGCGCGATGATGGGCGCTCGTGGAACCGCGACCTCCCTCCTTGAGCGAAGCGTTCGGATCGGTCCTCGAACTCTTCAAAGCCGGCGCGAGACCAAACAGAATCCCGACGGCAAGCGAAACGCCAAGTGCAAACAAAAGTACAGACGCGTTCACACCGATGTTCTCGGTGCGCGCGGGGTTGAGCGGCACCGCTGCCAGCACCAATTTGACGCCCCACTTTGCAAACATCAGCCCGAGAACTCCGCCGGAAAGCGAGAGCAGCACGCTTTCGGTGATCAACTGCCGGACGATCCGGGCGCGCCTTGCTCCAAGCGCTGCGCGGATGGCAAACTCGCGCCTGCGTTCCGCTGAACGCGCTAGCAAGAGATTGGCGACGTTCGCGCAGGTGATCAGCAAAACCAGGCCGACGGCTCCCAACAACAATAAAAACGTTCCGCCTATATCCCCAACGATAACCTGCTTGAGGGGCTCGACGTCGATTCCCAGACCTGCGTCCGCAGCGGGATAGAGCTGATCCAGATGGCTCTGGATCGTACTCATCTCTGCCTGAGCCTGAGCTATGCTCACGCCGGGCTTTAGACACGCGATCGAGAGGATGCCGTGGCCTCCGCGAGGGTTGAGAATCAGTGGATCGCCCTGTCCCAGCGGGGTATAGACATCGGCTTGCTGGTCTCCAAAACGAAATTCTCGCGGGACGACCCCGACGATGATGTAGTCCACTCCACCCAAAGTTACGGACTTGCCGAGCGCCTGAGCGCTGCCGGCAAACCGAGTTCTCCATAGGCGATTGCTGATGATGACGACTGGCGCTCCGCCGCGCTGGTCTTCTTGTGGGGAGAAATCACGGCCGAGGGCTAGCTCGACACCCAGGGTGCTAAAGAATCCCGAGGAGACTTCCTTGCCATCGAGGTGTTCAGGTGTCCCGGGATTCGTCAGATCATATCCCTGCCACATGTACGCGGCCATTTGCTGGAAGGAGCCAGCATTGCGCTGCCAATCCTGGAAGTTAGGATATGAAATCGAATCTTGTAAAAAGCGCAAATTGCTCTCGAACACCATCACGAGGCGATCCGGCTCACGATACGGCAGTGGGGCCAACACGACGCCCTCCACCACGCTGAACATGGCGGTGTTGGCGCCGATGCCGAGAGCAAGCGTGAGCACGACGGCAGCGGTGAATCCCGGGTTCTTGCGAAGCATGCGCAGCGCATAGCGCACATCCTGGATCAGAGTCTCAATGATGTGAACACGCCGCGCTTCCCGGCAGTCTTCTTTCACCGCTTCCATTCCTCCAAATTCGATCCTTGCTCGCCGCCGCGCTTCTTCCGGACTCATTCCTGCCGCTACGTGGTCAGCGATTCGCCGCTCGACGTGAAAGTCCAATTCCTTAGCGAGTTGCTTTTCAGCCTGGGCTCTTCCCAACAATCGACGCAGCCACGCCATGGACACGAACTCCTATTCCGCTGTGCGAAACATCCCGCCAGCCACGATTAGCTACTCGTGGCGCAAAGCAACCATTGGGTCCACGCGCATGGCGCGCCGCGCTGGCAACAAACATGCCACCAGAGCCACTCCCAGCAGAAGCGCGGAGGTAATCGCAAACGCGATGGGATCGAAAGCACCGATTCCGTAAAGCAGGCTGCTTACGCTGCGGGTGAGGAATACAGACACAACGAGCCCGGCCGCGATCCCTCCCAGGACCATGGCCATTCCGCCGCCTAAAATCAGACGTAACACGTCTGCAGGCTTCGCTCCGAGTGCCATGCGGATACCGATTTCCTGCGTCCGCTGGCCCACCGTGTAGGACATAACGCCATACGTTCCCACGGCCGCCAATACCAGCGCGAGCACGCCGAATGCCGCGAGCAACTCCGCGCCAAGCTTGGCGGCCGTGAGGTTATCATCCACGAGAGCTTGCACTGTAGATACGAATCCCAATTGCATGGCGGGATCGAGCGACTGCACCGACGCGCGCACGCTGGGCAACGCACTCTTCACGTCTCCAAATGTCCTCACGGATAGCAGGACATCGGGAGCGAACTGCTGTTTTAGCGCAAAATAAACGATCGGTTGCGGAGGCTCGCCGAGCGTCGCGTATTTCACGGTCCTAACCACGCCGATCACGGCCACGTCCCAGGGTTCCTTGTAAAACCGCAGATGCTTTCCGAGCGGATCTTCGCTGGGCCAGAAATGGTCCACCAGCGCCTGGTTCACCACGGCAACGAGCTGCGAGTTGGCGTCGTCATGATCGGTGAAATCGCGTCCGCGGACCATGCTGATTCCGGCTGCCGAAAAATATCCCGGTGCCACTGCGATAATTGGCGTTTGTTCGCCGTTGCGCAGATCGGTGGAGTCCACGCCCTGCTTGAACGTGCCGCGGTGGAGCCCTTCTGAGAAGGGAGACGCATCGGTAATGCTTGCTGCAGCGACGCCCGGCAGCGCTCGCACGCGTTCGACGACGTTCCGATAGAACTGCTCCGCGCGCGCCTGCGGGTATTTCTGCGCCGTGGTGTCGAGGTCGATCACCAGGCTATGTGCAACATCGAAGCCTGGATCCACAAACTGCGCATTCCGCAGACTGTGAATAAAGAGTCCCGCGCCAATCAGCGCGATCAATGAAAAGGCCACTTGCGTCATCACCAGCGCGCCGCGCAATCCGTACCATCGGCTGCTTCCAGACGGCGCATCCGTGCGGTCGCGCAACGCCGCGATCCGGTTTGGATTCGACGCCTGAATCGCGGGTACGAGCCCAAACAGAATCGTTGCCAAGAGGGAAAGCCCCAACGTAAATCCAAGCACGCGCAGATCAAGCGAAACGTCGAGATTGTTGGGCCGCCCTCCCGGCAGCAGCCAGAAAAGCGCGGGTCGCGTCCACTTGGCAAAAAGAGTTCCGAATCCCGCCGCCAGAAATCCCAGCAATAGACTTTCCGTCAGCAATTGCCGAATCAATCTTCCGCGCGAGGCCCCAAGAGCCAGCCGGATCGCGACTTCGCGCCGGCGCTGCGTGGCCCGTGCCAGCAATAGGTTGGCGACGTTCGCGCATGCGATCAGCAGCACAAGTCCAACCACCACCATCATCAGCGTTCCAGCCAGCACGAAGAGGCTGCGCTGATTTACGGGAATGGTCGTCTGATCGATGGGGATCAGCACGGCTCGGCGTCCCGCATTGTCGTGGGGATATTCGCGCTCAAGCTGCGTCCCAAACGCCTGTACCACCTGTTGCGCTTGCGAAAACGTAACACCTGGTTTCAGTCGAGCCACGCCGCCGGCCATCCCGCCCTGGCGCTTGGTGAAGAACGCCTTTTGCAAACCGCTGAGGACCTGGTCGTGCATCATCTGGGGAATCCATAGTTGGGAATTGCCCAGGCTTCCGACGTTGTGAAATTCCGGGGGCATCACCCCGATCACCGTGTAGTCGTGCGTATTCAACTCGATGTTCTGTCCGATGATGTCGCGCCTGGCTCCGAACTGGCTCTGCCACAGCGCATTGCTAATGACAACCACCGAATGGGGGCTCTGATCTTCTGCGGGTGTAAATCCGCGTCCCAAAACCGGCTGCACGCCAACAACATCGAAGAAGTCCCAGTTTACGAGCTGCCCAAATAACGGCACGGGTTTGCCGGAAACATCCAGAGCCACTTCTGTATCGAGCGCGAGCGAGGCCGCGCTAAAAACATTGACGTTGTCCCGATAGTCGAGAACGTTAGGGACGGAAATTGGGAAGAATTGAGCCTGCGCGCTTCTGTCGAGATCGTTCGTGCTGAATATTGCCACTACGCGCCCGGGATCCTTCACCGGAACGGATTGCAGGAAGACTGCTTTGACGAGAGTGAAGATCGTCGTGTTCGCGCCGATCCCAAGCGTCAACGAAAGCACGGCAACCGCAGTAAATCCCGGCTTCTTCGCCAGCATGCGCACGCCATAGCGCACATCCTGCAGCAGAGTCTCAATGATGTGAACGCGCCGCGCTTCCCGGCAGTCTTCTTTCACCGCTTCCACCCCTCCAAATTCGATCCGCGCCCGGCGCTGCGCTTCTTCCGGACTCATTCCTGCCGCAATGTTCTCGGCGACTCTTTGCTCCAAATGAAAGCGCAGCTCTGAATCCAACTGCTCCTCAGCGACGGTTTTGCGAAACAATCGGTCGAACCAGCGCATCACCAGAATCCTATTCTGCCGTCCGAAGAATCAGCGACACCGCATCGGTCAGCCGCTCCCAATTCAGCATCTCGGAGTCCAATCGCTTTCGTCCCTTGCTGCTCAGCCGATAAAACTTCGCCTCTCGCCCTGTCTCCGTTTCTTTCCAATCCGCCTGCAGCAACCCGCGGTCCTCCATCCGGTGAAGAGCGGGATAGAGCGAGCCTTGCTGCACCTGGAAGAACTCCTTGGAGATTTGCTGAATCCTCTGCGCGATTGCATACCCATGGATCGGTCCGAGCGCCACCACCTTGAGGATCAGCATGTCGAGCGTGCCCTTGAGGAACTCGGCTTTGTCTTCCGTTTTATTCATACCTAGTATTTCTACATATAGCGCGATCGGAGAAATGTCAAGAACCAGATGTGCGCATGAATGTCATCGCCAGCGGCCCGGTTTAGCTCTCATTTGACTCTCTCCGAGACCCGGCATAGACTGCGCGAGAACATTCCGCAGGCGCGGATGTTTTGGGGGAAGGCCGTAACAATCGGCCGCGGTCCCGCCACTGTGATCGGCTAACCAGCCGTCAGCCAGGATACCCGCCGCGCCGGTGACGCTGGCACTTTCCGCGAGAGAAAGCGCAGCCACAAGCCCCATTTCTCGTGGGGCTTTTTTGTTTGCGGATGATCTCGCAGGCCAGAAGTCCGTGGCGCATTCGAAATGCTCATAGCCATTACCAAACGGCATGGTCACCGCGCGGCTTTCTTTTCCTTCGTAGCTGCGGCGGCGTTGTTCTGTGCGGGCGCGGCGCAAGCCGCCGGCGCGGACCAGCAAGCGGCGCGCGAGCAGCACGCGGAAACGCCCGCTGCCCCATCCGTGGTCGTCACTGACGATGTCGGACGCCAGGTGGAAGTGCCGCAGCCGGTGCGGCGCATCGTTTCGCTGGCGCCCAGCGTTACCGAAACAATTTTTGCCCTCGGCGCGCAAGATCGTCTCGTGGGCGTCACCGATTACTGCGACTACCCCCCGGAAGCGAAGCAGAAGCCCAAGGTTGGCGGCGCGATCAATCCAAATCTTGAGCAGGTCGTCGCATTGCGGCCCGATCTGGTTGTCGTGACGAAATCGCTCAACCGCCGCGAAACAGTTGACGCGCTGGATCGCTTGCACGTGCCTACCTATGCGACCGACGCGCGGACGGTCGAAGAGATGATCGAGTCCATAGGCCGCCTCGCAACGGTGATTGACGCCGCGGACCAAGGCAAGGCACAGGTCGCTTCCCTTCAGACGCGGCTTGACGAACTGCACCGCAAGCTCGAAGGCCTAGCACCGGCGCGCGTACTTTTCGTGGTCTGGACCGAGCCTCTCATTTCCGTTGGAACGGAAACATTTCTGGCGGACGCGCTGCGGCTGGCCGGCGCGGATTCCGTGATTCATTCGCAGCAGGATTGGCCGCACGTTAGCCTGGAAGAGGTCGTTCGTCTCCAGCCGGACTACCTGATCTTCGCGAACTCGGACACCGATCGCGCCCTTGCGGATTTCGCGGCGCTTCAGCAGCAACCCGGCTGGCGCGATTTGAAGGCCGTGCAGGAAAACCGGCTTGCCATCATCAGCGACGCCATCAATCGCCCCGCGCCGCGGCTGGTGGACGCAATCGAGCAGCTCGCTCGGCAATTGCACCCCGAGGTTTTCGCCCCGCAGCCCGTGCCTGCGGCGCGGACTCTCAAGCTGCAGGTGGGGGCGGCGCGATGAAGCCGCTCACGTTCAGACGTTTGGCTTGGATTTGCGGCTCGCTGCTCGTTGTTCTTTTCGCAGCGATTGTGCTCGCGCTAAAGCTCGGCGCGGTGCCAATCTCTATGACGGACCTAGTCGTCAATCTCGCCCGCGTGGCTGTGGGCCAAAGCGCGCAGCTCCCCACGGAATACCGCCTGATTATTTTCGATCTGCGCCTTCCGCGCATCGTGCTCGGCATGCTGGTGGGTGGCGCGCTGTCGGTCTCCGGCGCGGGATTCCAAGCGCTGCTGCGGAATCCGCTCGCGGACCCCTATGTTCTTGGCGTCTCGAGCGGCGCCGCATTGGGCGCAATCATCGCGCTGATCGCCGCGCCGCAGATTCCGTTGGTGACGCCGGCGGCGGCTTTTATCGGCGCCACGGCCACGATCGCCGCTGTCTATTTTCTCGGCCGCCGTGAAGGCCAACTCGATAGCACCACGCTCCTGCTCGCGGGGATCATCAGCGCTTCGTTTCTTTCTGCGCTGATCATTTTCCTGATGACCACGCTCGCCGGCCGCGAACTTCGCGGCATGGCCTTCTGGCTGATGGGCGACCTCTCCACTCCGCTCCCGCCGAGCCTGCGGTGGATTTTTGGCGTGGGGCTCATCATAGGGGTGGGCGCGATTTATACGACTGCGGCCGACTTGAACCTGATTGCGACGGGCGAGCGCGAAGCGATGCACCTCGGAGTGGACGTCACTCGAGTCAAGCTCGTCGTCTATATTTCGGCTTCATTGCTCACCGGCCTGGCGGTCGCGGTCAGCGGCGCCATCGGCTATGTCGGCCTGCTTGTGCCGCACGTGATGCGGTTACTCTTTGGCTCTGACTACCGCGTACTGATTCCCACATCTGTGATCGGCGGCGCGATCGCCATTGTGGTGGCCGATACGCTCGCGCGCACGGTCGTTGCCCCGACTGAATTGCCGGTTGGCGCAATGACGGCCCTGGCCGGCGCTCCCGTATTCATCTACTTGCTCCGCCGGAGGCTGCCGTGAGCGCGGGCGACACCCACCGCACAGTCTTAGGCCATGCGCGCGACACGCAGCCGAGCGAGCCGCCGGTGCGTCTGAACGTCGAGCAAGCCAGCTACGCCTACCATGCTCGTGGCAATGCCGCGCCGGTATTCACGCTCAGCGCGACGTCGTTCGTTGCCCGCCAGCGCGAGATCGTCTCTATCCTTGGACCCAACGCGAGCGGTAAATCCACGCTTGTGGGTTTGATCGCGGGCGCGCTGAAGCCGCTTTCCGGACGCGTCGAACTCGAGGGTTTCGAAACCTCCCGGCTCGACCCGCGCACGCGTGCCCAGCGCATCGCGGTCGTGCATCAGGAAAGTCCTTTGCTCTTTCCGACGCGCGCCGGCGAATACGTTTTACAGGGACGCCACCCGCACGGAAAGAGCCTGCGTTTTGCCACCGAAGAAGACATCGTCATCGCCGACAATGCCCTGGCACAGGTCGGCGCGAAACATTTGCGCGATCGCTGGATGCACGAAATCTCCGGCGGCGAAAAACAACGCATCATTCTGGCGCGGGCGCTCGCGCAGCAGCCCATTCTGCTCCTGCTCGACGAGCCGACGTTGCACCTCGATATCGGCGCACAGGTGGAATTGCTCGAGCGCTTGCAGCAGCTCGCCCACGAAAACCGCTACACCGTGATTGTCGTGACGCACGAGCTCAGCCTGGCGGCGGAATTCGCTGATCAGGTCGTGCTGCTCCATAAAGGAAAGTGCTTGCGCGTGGGTACGCCCGCGGAAGTATTCAATCGCGAACTGCTCGAGCAGGTTTTCGAAGCGCCGCTCGATGTAGCGATCGGCCCCGAAGGCCGGCCGCGCGTCCATATCCGCGGCGTGCGGTATTCGGCCCGGCGCTGAGGTTGAGTTTGTAATAGTCGTTCGATTTTGCAATAGATGCTCGATTTGAAGTAGATGTCGCCGTTTGTAAAGTTGCTGTTCGCAGTTTGTACCCGGCGGCGTTGCGGCTATCGGCCGCGCGCTGCATTGATTCACGGCAGACTCCGCGCACGGGAAGACGGTGAAAAGCCGTCGCCGCCGCGCGACTGTAGGGCGGTTCTTCGCAGAGGCCGCGCCACTTTTCGCACTGGTGGGCGTTTCGCTCGCTGGACGGATGGGAAGGCGCCGCTGCTTCGTTTGCCGCCAAGCCAGGAGACCGGCGGAGTCCGCATCCTGATCGAACTCGCGCACGAATGTGCGATTCGAGCAGGACCACCTTCAACTCCCGCGCGAGAGGGAGAGGAGGAACAATGAGACTTCGTCCGCCTGCGCTTTTCATCTTCGCCGTAGCGTTCACGCTTTCCCTGCTGCTCACTTCCCAAGGCATTGCTGCCCAAACCTCGGCCATCTTGACGGGTATCGTCTCCGACCCCGGCGGCCGCCCGATTCGCGGTGCCCTGGTTCGCGCGACGCCCGAAGCCCCTGATGGAAGCTCCCGCCAGCAGCCATCGCAAACCGCTTCGATAGATGACGGCTCCTTCGAGCTTATCTTGTCTCCCGGCCGTTACACTGTTGTGATTACGCGCGTCTCCTTCGCTCGCGTCGAGCGGACAATCGAGGTCGTCGCCGGTCAGCGTCTTCAGCTCCCCCTTGAGATGGCTCTCGAGCCTCTCGCCTCCAGCGTGGTCGTCACCGCTGAAACAACGCCGGTGGAAGCCAACACCACGCCCGCGCCGGTGACCACGATCACGCGTAACGAAATCGAGCAGCGCGCGGCGTACTCGCTGCCCGATCTGCTGGCGACGCTGCCCGGCTTCAGCCTCGATCGCACGGGCCCGGAAGGCGGCGAAACTTCGCTTTTCCTCGATGGCGGCAATTCGAATTACACCAAAGTCCTTGTGGACGGCACGCCCGCGAATGATTCCGGCGGCCCGCTCGATTTTTCGAATTTCACGCTCGACAACGTGGACAAGATCGAAGTCGTCCATGGCGCGGAGAGTGCCATCTACGGTTCGGACGCCATGACCGGCGTGATCCAGATCTTCACGCATCGTGGCAATACACGTGAACCCGAGCTCGACCTGACCGGCGAAGGCGGATCATTTGACACCGGCCGTGGCTCCGCCACGCTCAGCGGCCTACTCGGCCCTCTAGATTACTCCGTCGCAGGCGGTTATTTCACCACTGCCGGCCAGGGACCTAACGACGCATTTCTGAATCGCACGCTCTCCGGCAACTTTGGCTGGAAATTTTCAGACAATGACACGCTGCGCCTCACCGTGCGCGACAATTCGAGCGACGCCGGCATCCCTGGCCCCACGCTCTACTTGCCTCCTGATCGTCTCCAAACCAACGTTCTGCATAATCTGTACACGAACGTGATCTGGAACGCGCAGACCGGCAAACACTGGCAATGGCATGTCTCCGGCGACGAAGCCAGCCTTCACGGAATTGACAGCGACCCCGGCAATTTCGTCTCGACGGATCAGTTCAATCGCGCCGCCTTCAACGCGCAGGCAACTTATCTCTTTCGCACGGGCGGCTTCACCGGCGGCTACTACTACGAAGTGGAAAACGGCTTTCCTGGCGCGCTCGAAGGCGAGCACGCTCGCCGCAACAATCAGGCAGGCTATCTCGACGCGCGCTGGCAGCCAATTCCGCGCCTCACGTTGAACGCTGGAACGCGCGCCGAAGATAATTCCAGCTTCGGCACGCGCGTAGTGCCTCGCGCCGGCGTTGCGTATCTCCTGCGCAAAGGCAGCGCGGACTGGGGTGCCACGCGTCTTCACGGCTTCTATGGCCAGGGAATTGACGAGCCGGAACTCGCCGAATCCTTCGGCACCGACCCGTGCTTCCCCGGCAATCCGAATCTGCAGCCGGAGGAAAGCAAGACCACGAGCGTGGGCATCGAGCAGCGTTTCGCTTCTGATCGCGTGCGCGTCTCAGCCGATTATTTCTATAACGACTTCCACAACATCATCAGCTTCGCCTTCCTGCTGCCCACACCCACTTGCCAGTTTGGCACCGGCACTTACTTCAACACGGACCTCGCCATTGCGCGGGGCACAAATCTGAGCATTGACACGCGCATCGTGCGCTGGCTCACCATCGCCGGCCACTACAGCTTTGACAATAGCCGCGTGCTCATCTCGCCGAACGCCACCGATCCCACCGAGTTTCCGGGCAATCATCTGCTGCGCCGCCCGGTAAATTCGGGCACCGTCGTACTGAATGCCACGTGGCGCCGCGTGGATTTCAACATCGTCGGCTACATCACCGGCCAGCGCACAGACAGCGACTTTCTTGGCCTCGGTTTCACACGCAACCCCGGCTATTCGCGTTTCGATGTGGCGGGATCGTATCGCGTGGACCGCAACGTCTCGCTTTTCGTTCGCGCCGGGAACGTGCTCAATCGGCAATATCAGGACGCGCTCGGCTATCCCGCGCTCGGCCGCGAAATCCGCGGCGGCGTGAAGCTTACCTTCGGTGGCCGCAGCTAAGCGGGGAGGCTATGCCAACACCCATTCTCTTCTGCTGGAGCGGCGGCAAGGATAGCTGCCTCGCGCTCTACAAGCTGCGTCGCGACCCGCACTATGAGGTCGTCGCGCTGCTCACCACAGTCACCGAAACCTACGACCGCATCAGCATGCACGGCGTGCGCCGCGTGTTACTTGAGCAACAAGCCGCTGCGTTGGGCCTGCCGCTCGAAGTCGTCACCATTCCGCCGCAATGTATCAACGCAATCTACGAAACCCGAATGGAGGAGACGCTCGCACGCTACAAGCTTCGCGGCGTGCTCCATGCCGCCTTCGGCGACATCTTCCTCGAAGACCTTCGCGCTTACCGCGAACAAAACCTCGCGCGTATCGGCATGGAAGCCATCTTTCCCATTTGGAAGCGCCCCACGCCCGAGCTCGTTCGCGAATTCATCAACCTCGGCTTCCGCGCGATCACCGTCTGCGTGGATCCGCGTGTGCTCGCCCCTTCTTTCGCCGGCCGCGAGATCAATTCGCAGTTCCTCGCGGATTTACCCGCCGGAGTTGACCCCTGCGGCGAAAACGGCGAATTCCACAGCTTCGCCTTTTCCGGCCCTGATTTCAGCGCTCCGATCGATTTCCACATCGGCGAAGTCGTGTTGCGTGACGGCTTCTGCTTCTGCGATTTGCTGCCCGCGAATTCACAAAAAGGAGACAGGTCATGAAAGATATTCGCTTTCGCGTTTTGCTCGGAATGATTCTCGCTGCCGCCGCGGTTCGTTTGCTGCCGCATCCGCCAAATTTCACGCCCATCGGTGCGATGGCCCTATTCGGAGGCGCCCGCTTCCGCGATCTTCGCGCGGCGTTTCTCGCTCCCATCGCGGCGCTTGTGATCAGCCAATGCGCCCTCGGCTTCTACGCGACGTTCCCGCTGATTGCCTTCGCGTTTGTGCTCGAGACCGGCATCGGACGCTTTCTGGCGCGCCGTGGCGGCCCGCTGCGCATCGGTTCCGCCGTCGTGGCGGGCTCCGGCGTTTTCTACCTCGTCACAAATTTCGGAGTTTGGGCCTTCGGCACAATGTACACGAAGACGCTGGCAGGCCTCGCGCTCTGCTACACCGCCGGCATCCCGTATTTCTGGAACACGCTGGGCAGCGACGCGCTCTATAGCGCGCTTCTCTTCGGCTCCCTCTGGCTCGCCGAGCAGCGCTTCGCAGCCCTGCGCGAGCCTGCCGGCGCATTGCAGTGACGCACCTTGCCGGTCGCGCCAACGATTTTGAATCGCATCCCAATTTCGCGAATTCGATGTAAGATAGCGCGCTTCAAAATTCAGCCACTTTAAGGACTACGCACTTATGCGCCGAATCATCGTAAGCAGTTGCCTGGCGGGTCTGCTCTCGCTTGCCGTTTTCTTCGCTATGGCTGCCGCGAAATCGCCGGAGCAGTCCAAATCCAAAGCAGCGAAGTCAGCGGCCGCGGGCAGCCATGGCAACGCGGACTCGATCAGTATTGACGAGCTGAAGATCTACGATTATTTCCTTGCTTCCGATCAGCTCGAGGGCCGCAACCTGCCTTCGCGCGGTTATGACACGGCAGCGCTTTACGTCGCGAGCCAGCTCGCCGAATGGGGACTCAAGCCCGGTGGCAGCACCAGCGGCACCAATGGCCCGCTCCAGCCCTACTTCATGCCTTTTGAACTCGTCACCCGGCAAGTCATCGCCGAGGAAGCGAAGGCCTCGATCACCGCTCCTCCTCCCGCAGGGCGCGGCGGATTTGCTCCACCTGCCGCAGGCGGCCGTGGCGGACCTGCGCCGCTCCGCACCACCGACTTCGAGTATTCGAAAGATTGGACGGTCACAGCCGGAGGCCGCGGCCAGCTGCCCCTCAAGGCTTTTGACGCGACGGGCAACCTGGTTTTTGCCGGCAACGGCTACCTGATCAACAAGACCAACACGAATCCCTATCAGGGACTCGACGTCACCGGCAAGATTATCGTGGTTGCCGGATTGCCTCCCGAACTCGCCGCGCTGCAAGCTGCCGGAGGACGTGGCGGCGCGGGCGCGCAAAATCCTCTCGGCGAAAATTGCACTGACTATCTAACCCCCGAAGAATATGCCGCTAAGAATGGCGCGCTCGCGGTTGTCCAAATTGCGAGCTACCAGCAACTCATTGCCATGGCCAACCCCAACGCCGCTTTCGGCGGCGGCCGTGGCCCGTCGCTCAATGGTCCCCCGTACCAGGTCACCAAATTTGCGCAGACTGCCGCCTGCCCGAGCGCTCCTGCCATCACCGCTGGCCTCGACTTGACCAACTCGATTTTCCAGGGTGAAAAGGTGACCGCGCCGGACGTGTTCTACGGTGCGGGCGCGAGCAAGAAACAGGATTCATTTGTGATGAACGCGCAGAAGACGCTGAGCCTGCACGTCCCGGTGCAAACCGCGGCAGGGCACGGCGAAAACGTGGTCGGCATCCTCGAGGGCAGCGATCCCGTCCTGAAAAACGAATACGTCGTGATCAGCGCGCACCTCGATCATATCGGCCTGAGCGCGCCGCTGCCCGACGGCCACAACGTCAACAACGGCGCCGACGACGACGGCTCCGGCTCGACCGGACTGCTTGCCATCGCGCGAGCCTATGCCGAAGGCGCAGCCAAAGGCATGCGCCCCAAGCGAACCATCCTCTTTTTGTGGAATGGCGGCGAGGAAAAAGGTCTCTGGGGCTCGCAATATTTCACCGAATTCCCTCCGATTGACATCACCAAAGTCGTCGCCAATCTCAATATGGATATGATCGGCCGCACCAAGAATGCAAACTCGGTGGACCCAGACCCCACGCACATGTTGGTGAATCCTGGCGAGGTATTGCTCGTCGGTCCGAACATCAGCAGCGACGATCTCGAAAAAACCATCGAGAACGTGAACAACGGCTACCAGAAACTCGTTCTCAATCATTTTTACGACGCCACCGCGCCGGACGCTACACACGACAATCTCGGCCCGCGGCCAAACGGGCAGCGCATCTTCTACCGCAGCGATCACTACAATTTCGCCAAGGTGGGCATCCCCATTGCCTTTTTCTCCGATGGCTTGCACGTGGACTATCACCGTCCCACGGACACGCCCGAGAAAATTGATTTCAAAGAAATTCAGCAAGTCTCGCAGACGGTCGCCGCCGTCGGCTGGGTACTCGGCAATCAGCCCGGCCGCCCGCAGCTAAACGCAAAGCTCCCGGATCAGTTGGTGAAGGACATGAAGGCCGCGCAGGCACAAGGCTGGGGCAAAATTACGCCAGTCCTGCCGCCTCTGCCCGGTGAGCCTTACTAAATTAGTTATCAGGCCGTAGGACGAGAAACAGCCCAAGCGGCTACGGTGATGTTTCCCGCTCGGTCGGCTCGACCATTCGCCCAATCGCTAGCTTGCGGCCCGGCGCTTCTCTATCACACGGTGGGGAAATGGATTGACATGTTCCCATGACGAAGGATAGTGGTGAGTAACCCGCTTTTCGATGCGATGGCGACGATAACAAAAGCGGCCACCGCACTGAACTTTCCAGCCATCCGCGGTGTCTATGGTTTAGAGGGGAGTGACGATTTACCCCGAGGTCGCTGATGGAGACTTTGTGGAAGGACATCCGCTTCGGCCTGCGGATGCTCGCTCAAAAGCCGGCTTTCACCGCGGTAGCGGTACTCACGTTGGCGCTGGGCATCGGCGCGAACACTGCCATCTTCACGCTGTTTGACTCCCTCCTGCTGGAATCCATGCCGGTCCATGATCCGGGCCGTCTGGTGCTGTTTTCCAGCGAGCTGAGCGAAGGCACGTACACCGGCGACGCGCCTACGGGTCCCTGGCCGTGGTTTTCCTTCGAATTCTACGAATTCCTCAGCAAGCAAGCGCTGCCCTTTGAATCCGTCTGCGCCTTCCGCATGGGGGAAAGCGCCGTCTCCGTGCATTTCGCCGCCGAGCGTTCGGATGAACAAACGCGACGCGCGGTGATGCATTTGGTTTCCGGCAACTACTTCACTGTAATGGGTGTGGACGCGGCGATGGGCCGAATGCTCGCGCCCGCGGACGATCGGCCAAACTCGCCGCCCGTAGCCGTGGTGAGTTACGGCTACTGGAAACAGAGGCTTCGCGCCGATCCTGCAGCGATCGGCAAGGTCGCGATCCTCAATGGTACCGCCTTCACGATTGTCGGCGTTGCTCCGCCCGAATTCTTCGGCGAGCGTGTGCGCCGTCCGCCGGATTACTGGCTGCCTCTCGCCTTTCAGCCGCGCATGGAGCCGTACAAGTATCTGGACGATACAAACGCCTACGGGCTCAACATGATGGGCCGGCTTCGGCCCGGCGCCACGCGCGAGCAGGCGCAAGCCGCCGTCACGGTCGCGCTACAGCAATTCCTTAGGGACAAGGCCGGCGCCCACATTTCCGCGGATCGCGCGCAGAACATCGCGAAATCCTATATTCAGCTCTCCGATGGCGGTCGCGGACTCTCGCAACTGCGGTTTCAATACTCGCAGCCCCTGCACATACTGCTGGTAGTCGTCGGGATGGTGCTGCTGATCGCGTCGGCGAACGTCGGGAGCCTCCTGCTCGCCCGTGCCGTGTCGCGCCGCGCGGAGATCTCCTTGCGTCTTGCGCTTGGCGCGAGCCGTGGCCGCCTGATCCGTCAGCTACTCACCGAAAGTATTCTTCTTGCGGCAATCGGGGCGGGCTGTGGCTTTTTGCTGGCGCACTGGGGAGTGAAGGTTCTGGCCGCATACATGGCGGAAGGCTCGCCCCAGCAACCACATTTGAATCTGCAAGTGCTGCTCTTTACGCTCGGCATCACCCTCCTCGCAGGGATTCTGTTCGGATTGGCGCCGGCGCTCCAATCGGTCCGCACCGATCTGATTTCGGTGTTGAAGGCAGGCAGCATTGGCGCGGGTTCGGGGAGGAGATCGCGAAGCACGCAAGGATTGGTGATTGTGCAGATCGCCGTCTCCTTGGTGCTTCTTGTCGGAGCCGGTTTGTTCGCGCGCAGCCTTCTGAATCTGGAGCGTTTGCCGCTCGGCTTCGATTCAAGGAATGTCTTGCTGGCGCGCATTGATCCAAGATTCGCAGGATACAAACCGGAGAACGTCGGTGCGCTTTATAGACAGCTCCTCGATCGGCTCAATGAATTGCCCGGCGTACGCGCGGCGACGATCGCCTACTATAGCCCGCTCAGCGGATCGAAGAGCACGACTGGAATAGAGGTCGAGGGTTATGCGCTCCAGTCCGGCGAACACCCTAAAGCGGAAACAATCGAAGTATGCGCAAACTATCCGAAAGTCCTGGGCATTCCGTTGCTGCTAGGCCGGGCCATCGGGTTCGAGGATACCGCGGCGTCACCCAAAGTAGCGATGGTGAACGAGACATTTGTGCGCCACTTTTTTCCGAATCAGGACCCGATCGGCCACCGGTTCAGTTTTGGAAGCCGGCGCAGCTATGAAATCGTCGGCGTCCTGGGCGACGCCCATTTTCAAGACGCAAGAGAGAGACAAGCGGACGTCGTGTTCTTGTCTCTGATGCAGGATCAAACGCCTGATGCCTTGCGGGCCGAGATCGAAGTGCGGACGGACGGTAACCTGCGGGATATGTCCGCGGCGATCCGCAAACTGGTGGCGCAGGTAGATCCGACGCTGCCCATCACCGGCGTTCAATCCCTCCGCGCTCAGATTGATGCGAATTATGATCGCGAGCGGCTTGCTGCCCGCTTCGTGAGCTTCTTCAGCGGCTTGGCGCTGCTGCTGGCCTGCGTTGGACTTTACGGCGTGGTTGCCCAAGACGTCGCGCGCCGCAGAACCGAGATCGGCGTGCGTATGGCGCTCGGGGCGCAGCGTACAGGGATTCTCCGGATGGTGCTCCGCGATACGGCCGTGCTGCTTCTCGGTGGCTTGGCCTTAGGCATTCCCGCGGCATTCGCCGCCGCGGAAATGATTTCGAGCCAACTCTTCGGGCTTAGAACCGGCGACCTCGTTTCGTTTATGGGAGCAATCGCCATCTTGGCCGTGGTAATGGCGTTCGCGGGCTTCTTACCGGCGCACCGAGCCTCTCGAGTCGACCCGATGGTCGCTCTCCGCTATGAATAAATAGATAGGAAGCGTGAGTATTCTGTAGCCGACAGATAAAGCGATGCCTCTGCCCGGCCGCCGCGAGGATGGAAAGGTACACACTCAATTGATGTATTCTATAGTATAATGCCAGCAGTTTTCCGGAAGCGCGGCGGTCGGTCCGGCGCTGCTGGGTCTGCCGCATAGGTGACAAAACAGGGTCACGTCAGCGCATGTCAGCGAACAATGGGAATCCGCAAGTCCTTTGTTTCCAGCGTTCACGTCGCATTTACGCCGAATGCGTGTTTTGTAAGTCCTTTGGCTACTGCATGTTGCGCATATCGAACGCCGCAAGTCCTTCTGCTGCCGCATTTACAAGAAAACACGGGGGGGGGTAGCGAACGCTTTTCGGTCGCAGCAAGATCGGGGAGGCCTGCGACTCTAGGCAGACACGCTCTTTGGCTGGATGATGACCGCGATCAGCAAACCGAAAAGAATCGCCAGCAACCCTTCGCCGATCATCCATTTCAGCGCCAGCATATGCGGGATGGGCAGCACCGCATATAAAGCAAGAGAGTTGTAGACCGTACTGACCAGCGCCAGCAGGATGCCGAAGCGGATTCCTTGCCCAACCCACGACTTCATCTCCACGCCGCGCACGTAGATCAAGACCGCGGCAATCACGTAAAGGAGCACCCCGGCAATCATGGCCCACATTCGGCTTTGCTCTTGTTCCTGGGTTCGCCAGACCGACGCGGTATCCATGTAGTCCTGCATCAGCCACACCGAATGAATCAGGAAGAGTCCGCCCATTTGAAGAACAAAACCGGCCACCATCGCGCCTACCGTTTTCTTCATATTCATGCGCATATCCTCCGCATATTTTCGTGGCGTCGTTGCATCGTCGTGGAAATGTTGCATCGCGCGGCTCGCGGGACCGCCCCAAGACAGGCGAAGCCATCCAGCGCGCAATGACGCACGTTGAGCCGGAGGCTATCACCAGACCGGCCGCATTGCTAGAAATTCGCGAACGGGAACGGCACGAGCGGCCAGACGGGCGGTCGCAGGCGCTAATTTGTGATTTGTGGCGAGAGGCTTGTTTCGCGGATCGCTTGCAGGCGCTTGCTCCAAACATCATGGATCGGCGATTCAGCGTAATTATCGGCGGCGTCGCGATTGATGAATTCGATCACAAACTCAGCGTCAAAATTGCGGGGCTCGATACGCGCGGCCTTCGTCCAGATATTTTTGATGCCGGGAATCTGGCCGGCCATCTGCTTCAGGCCGTCAACGATCTGCTGTTTTTGGGCGTCGGTGGTCCCCGGAGCATACTTGATGATCGAGACCTGTAGCACCGTGTGCGGCTGCCCGAATTTATTCTGCGCGGTTTGTCCCGCGGCATAGCCCGCAAGGAAGAGGCCGCCAAACGCGGCCAAGACTGCAAGCATCTTAAATTTGCGCATTGCAAAATCCTTTCTTAGCCGGACGCTTTGCGGCCGGTGTTTATCGCGTTTCGCCGCTCGCCTGCACGCAAGCCAATCGCGCGCTTCGCACGGGCCGGCAACAATTTCAGCAACGTACAGATCAATTTGTAACGCCAACCGGGGACCACGATAATCTTGCCTGAATCCAGACCGCGCAGCGAAGCTGCCACAACTTCTTCCGCGCTCATCCACATAGAGCGGGAAACCGTGTTTCGATCCATACCCATCACATCATGAAACTCCGTGACCGTGAAGCCCGGACACAATGCCTGCACACGCACACGCGACCCCGCGCTTCGCAGATCAACAGCGAGCCCTTCGCTGAAGTTCGTCATCCAGGCTTTGGTGGCGCAGTAGCTCACGCCGCCGGCGGAAACCATGAAACTCGCGACCGACGAGACGTTCACGAGCGCGCCGGTATCTCGCGCCACCATATTTGCGAGAGCAGCGTGAGAAAGCCGCATCGCCGCCGTCACGTGAACGCGATGCATGGCGTCCTGGCTCTCGAGCGTGGCTTCCCAAAAGAGCCCCTTGGCGCCAAAGCCGGCATTATTCACCAGGAATTCCAAATTGGGCTCTGTGCGCAAGCGTTCCTCGACGCGCGCGAGGCTTTCATGCACCGCGAGATCTGCGACGAGCGCCTCGCACCGGACACCATGGCGCTGGGAGAGCTCGTCTCCAAGCTGCTGGAGCCGATCGAGGCGTCTTGCGATCAACAACAGATCGTATTTGCGCGCCGCGAGCTGCCGGGCAAACTCCGCCCCGATGCCGCTGGAGGCGCCGGTGATGGCTGCGAGGGATCGAGGCATAGAGTGGGCGTTACGCGGGCAAGTCGAGAATCATGAAATTGGGCTTGCGAAGAAGCTCCGCGGATGCCGGGTTCACGAATCTGTTGCGCACGTCGCGGAAGCCGAGGCCAAAAAGATACTGCTTGGCGTCGTATCCCGGATCGATGTGCATCGGTGCGGTCTTGCACGGTCCGGCGTAATAGGTGGCCACGAGCATGCCTCCCGGCTTTAGAAGCGCGCGCCAAGCATCTCCCACGGGACGCATGTCCACGAGGTGCTCAACCACATCGAGCGAATAGATCACGTCAAAGGGACCCTGCATTTCGCTCAAATCGTGGCACACGCGCACTTGCAAACCCTCGCGCTCGGAGCGCCAGCGAACATAGTCGGCGGCTTCGCCGGGCACGTCGAGATACGTCACATCGAAACCTCTCCGTGCCAGCGCCCGCGAGAAATTTCCATTACCTCCGCCGAAGTCGAGCACGCGCCCACACCCCATCCGAAGCAAGCTGAGCGTGTAAGTGATGTGACGATAGAGCAAATGATGCTGGCAATTGTGGTAGAGATAGCGGCGCGCAACGCGCGTGTACCATGCGTTGACTTCGTCTTGTTCTTTCGGCGCACTACGCACCCAATCCTCAGCCAGCCACCGGCCGGCCTCCGCCATCACCTGCACCGTCACTTCGCGCGGCTCGCGGCTGAACTCGCCTAGGCTCGCAACGAGCGCATTGTAATTCTCGCGGTTCTGCCGGACCGCGCGCCATAACAAATGGGCCACGCCCGCAATCCAAACGAGCGAACTCACCAGCGTAGGCCAGCGCACCGAGAGCGCATACGCAGGCATGGCGCCCAGCACGGCCACGCCAATTTGCGCTTCCTTCATATCCGGCCGCACCAGCACCAATCCGATGAACACGCAAAACAGCCACAGCTCAGCCGCGATAATGCCGCGCACACCGTGGCGGTCGGCCGTCCAGAGAACGCCGTAGTCCGCAGCCGCGTAGACAATGGCCAGTATCGTGAGCCGAAGCGGCTGATGCACGGCCAAATCCTGTGACAATGGGCGCCTGAGCCAGCGCGCGAGAAAGAGATGCAAAATCACCGCTCCACCCGCCGCGGCCAGCGCGAGCCAGGACCTAAACGCAACGGCGGTAACTGCCATCGCCAGCAACAGCCACCAACGCATCCGTGCCACCCAGCGCGGGCGCCGCTGTGCGTCCGCATCCATGCCAAGGTAGTTGGGAAGGTAGTACGCGACGTAAAGCAACGCCAACGCCAAGAGAGTGGAACCGATCTTGATCTGAATGCTCATCGGGATCGTCCAGGTTTCACCGATGAGCAGCGCGCAAGCCGCCGCACAGGGAAGCAGCCACCAACGTTGGGATGCGAGGAACCGCTGCTGTTTTTCGTAATCAAGCATGAACGAATCGCTGGAGCGAAACGCGAATTGTAGCACGCACCGCGCAACTCGCCCGTTCGCCGGCGCGCCGAAGTGGCCGTCGCTAAGGCGGGGCTATCAGCCTTGCGGGCCGCGTATAAGCCGAAGAGCGCTTGAAAGGTCCGAATCACCGGCCGCGCCAGTGCGTGTGGCGGGCGCAGTCTCGGTTTCGGCGGGCTCGGTTGGCTGTTCACCGGGCGCGAGAAACAAATTCTCCATCAGGCCGTGCTGTTTCGTGTACATCTCAAAATAGCGACCACCGGCGGCATACAGCGTTTGATGCGTACCGCGCTCAACGATCCTCCCGGCTTCCACGACAAGAATCTGGTCCGCACGGCGAATCGTGGAAAGCCGGTGCGCGATCACAAATGTGGTGCGTCCGCGCAAAAGCTCGGCGAGCCCTTGCTGGATCAGCGCTTCCGATTCGGAGTCGAGGCTCGAAGTTGCTTCGTCAAGAATCAGAATTCGCGGATCGGCCAAAAGCGCGCGAGCAATGGAGACGCGCTGGCGCTGTCCGCCGGAAAGCTTCACGCCGCGCTCGCCGATGATCGTTTCGTACTTCAGCTCGAATCCCTCGGCAAATTCATCCACACGAGCGATGCGGCAGGCCCTAAGGATTTCCTCTTCGCTGGCGTCCGGGCGGGCAAACGCCACGTTGTCGCGAATCGTGCCGTCAAAGAGAAACGTCTCCTGCAGGACCATGCCCAATTGCGTGCGGTAGCTGGAAAACGTCACGGTGGAAAGATCAACGCCATCCGCGAGTATCATCCCGGAATTGGGGTTGTAAAAAGCGGCGATCAATCCGATGATCGTGGATTTTCCGGCTCCCGAAGGGCCGACCAGCGCCGTCACCGAACCGGGCGCCGAACGGAATGACACTTCGTTCAACACCGGCTTTCCCGATTCGTAAGCAAAGCTGACGTTCTCAAACTCCATTTCCCCCTGCAGCGGGCCAATTTCTACCGTGCGCCGCGGATCAGACTCTTCGGGCGCCTCACGCAGAATGTCGCGCGTGCGCTCGAGTCCCGCCATCGCCTCACTGATCTGCGTGCCGATTCCTACGATCTGGAAGACCGGCGCCACCAGCATCGCCAGGAACATGGAGAAGGAGAAAAATGATCCGAGTGTCATGTGGTTGGCGAGAATCTGACGCGCGCCAAAGTACATCACTAGCGCGCTGATCAGACCCAGCAATGACGCCGCGGAAAGGCTCATCAGCGAAGTGGCCGTGAGGGTTTTCAGCACGTTGTCAAGCAGCTTCTTCACGCCCGCGGAAAACACCGCCTCCTCACGCGCCTCGGCGTAATAGCCTTTCACCACGCGCACGCCGCCGAGCGATTCGGCCAGGCGTCCCGTGACCTCCGCGGTGATCTTCGGCCGCGCGCGGAAGATGGGCCGGATCACGCCGAACGCCTTCCGCAAGCCCATGCCAAAAATAAAAAGCACGCCAAACGCGATCGCGGTCAACAAAGGGCTGATCCGGAGCAGAAACACCAGCGCAAGGCTGGCCGTGAGCAAGCTGCCGAAGAAATCAATCATTCCCGTGCCGATTAGATTTCGTACGCCTTCCACGTCGTTCATGATTCGCGAGATGATCTGTCCGGTCTTATTCGAATCGTAGTACGCGATCGGCAAGCGCCCGATGTGCGCCTGCACGCGGCGGCGCAAGTCGGCAATCATTCGCTGGGCGGCTTTTGAAATGATTTGGGTCAGCGAGAAAGAGGTGAGCCCTTGCACGATCGTGGCGCCGACAACGGCCAGCACAAGCGGCGCGAGCAATTGAGTCTGTTTCTGTCCGATGACGCGGTCAATCAGCAGCTTCGGCGAATAGGGCAACACCAAGCCTGCAAGGCGATTGACGATCATCAGCCCGAAGCCGGCGGCCAGGATGCTCTTCTGCGGGCGCATCATGCGCCACACATCGGGCATCAGCTTCCAGAAAGGATCCGAGGGCTTGGACTTCTGTCCGGGCGAGCGCATGCTGCCATGGGGTAAGCCGATAGAACGGGAAGACATAGAATTGGAACAATCAGGATAACACGCCGGGGATTACCAAGCCCTCGAGGGCCAAAAAGAAGAGCCGGCGGCGAGTCTCGGGTGATTCGTGAGACTCGCCGCCGGCCGAAGAACGAAAAATCAAGTTTATTGCTTGTCTGGGGGCTGTGGCTTATCCGTGTTCTGCTTCGAGTCCGCGGTTACCGCGATTTGTGGAATTCCGGTGTTCTCTCGCGTGAGATAGGGCATGAACGGAGTCACTTCAAACGGCATCTTCTCGCGCTCGGTGATCATCCCCACCGGCTTGCTCTTGAGCAGGTCGAGCTTATCGTTCCACGGATCGAGTTTCACGCGGCCGCCCAGCGGCAAAGCAACGATTTGAGTAACTGTCGGCTTATCCGCCGTATCAGCGACGACCGGGGGCTTCGCGAGAATGGCATTGCCGAGCTTCGGGCTGATCAGGTTCGGAACTTCTTTCGCGCGGGTTTCGAGCTCTGCTAGGAACATTTCCGGGATCTTGAGCTGATCTTTGTAGGTCGACTTCTGAAGAATATCGGCAGCCTTCACGCTGGCCGCGTCATCTTCTGCTTTTGTCCGCGAGAAGTCGAAATGCCTGAAGGTCTGTTTCTCGTCGAAGAGCAGCAAGCGGTCGAAGAACGCATACTGCGTATCCATTTCGTGGCCGAGCGCGATGTGTGCCAGCTCCTCGGCCAGCATCGTGGCGAAGCTCGCCTCGTCCGGCAGTACGTCAATCAAACCGCGGCTCATCACGATGGTGTGGCCGAGGTTGAAAGACTCAATCGTAGAAGTCATCAGGATGCGGCAACGAACCTCGGGCTCGATATCCAGGTTGCTTCCAATTTCCAGGTTGTTGATGATTGTGTCGAGGGCCTTATCCACATCGCCCTCGGGCGCAATCAATCCCATGCGCTGCAGGCGGTCCACGACATTATCTTCGGCTTCGCGGTCCCAATTGCGGGTCGCCTGAAGCGGGGTTACGTCATTATTCTGCTGGGACTGATCGTTGATCGGTGTGTTGCCTTCCACCAGAATCTTGCTGAGTTCCTGCTCCTGTTGATTATGGCCGAGATCGTAGCCCCAGATGCGCGTCTGCGCCTTGAAGGAAAGCGTCTTGCCCAAAGCGTAGCGCATGTCTTTCTCTTCCGAATAAATGAACGCGGGGAGCCAGAGGTTCGGCCCGGCGTTCACGCGCCAGCTATCAAAGTGGAAGTAAAGATTCGAATGCGAGCTGCCGGTATAGGCGCCGTTAAAGCGGACAATCGTATAGTTTTGATCTTCCACCCAAATGCGTCCGATGAAGCGGCCCTTTGCTTTTGGGTTTGTGGGCGTCACGTCAAAAGCGAGCGTGCGAATCTCGCCTAGGAACTCGCGCCGGGCGTATTCGAAGTGGTAGTCCTGCTTGTTCAGGCCGCTGGTATCCAGATAGATCATCTGGAGGAAGCCGCGAGGCAGGAACTCAACCCCAAAATTAAACATGGTGTTCAGGCTGGTGAGGAAATGGTGGCTGGCGGCATTCGTCTGGCTGAGGGATTCCAGTTCGACGCCCTTCGCGAGTTCGGCGCGGCCCAGAAAATAGCGGTCGCCGTTCGGGATCCACCCCTCCTCTTTGTCCTGTTTCGTATCCTGAATGTAGGTCTCAACCAGGGGCGAGTATTGGCGAATGGTGTTCATCTCCGCATTTTCGCGGGCGACGATCTTGTCTACCACTTGATTGAGCGTGGCATCCGATTGCTGCGGCGGCTGATCTTGTGCTAGGACCGGCACAGCGCAGAACGCCAGCGCGGCCAGTGCTACCTGAAACGTGCGCATGTCTTTACCCCTCAGTATGCCAATTGAAATTCGATATGAACTGTCGCCGGAAAGTCCACGGCTTGCCCGTTGCTGATGGCGGGCTTGTATTTGATTTTCTGGGCGGCGCGGATGGCCGATTCGTCCAAGCCATGCCCGAGCCCATGCGTGACGCCTAGCACTTCGATTTGCCCGTTGGCTTTGAAATTGACCTTCAGGATGACTTCACCTTCAAGCTTCAAGGCTCGGGCCTCGTCTGTATATTCCGGCTTCGGCTTGTCGAGGATTTCCACCGCCTGCACGGCCGCCGCTTGCTGTTGCTGCTGAGCCTTCGCCTTTGTCGGATCAACCACCGCTTGCGCGAAGCCGCTCTGTTGCACGGAACCGTGCGAACCACCGCCGTTACCGATGGGTGCAATCGCAGTGCCGTTACCGAATCCGGTGCTCTGCACGGTGCCCCGGGCGCCATTGGCGCCGCCGGTGCCGTTGCCGTATCCAGGACCGGGGGGCAGATCGAACGAGCCTACATGGTTGATGTTCGCCCGCACGTTTGGATTGGAGGGTCCGCCGATTCCCTGGGGGTCACCAAAGCCTCCGGTTTGGACTTTGTCAGCAGGTTTGTTGAGTGTCGCAGGCGCTGCGCTTCCGGTGTTGGCGATTACGCCGGTCTCGACCGGACGCCTGGGTTGCGCCGGCGTGCTTGCTGCAAGCTCAACTTTGGGCGTTTCCAAAACGGGCGTAGTGATCTTTGGCGTTTCGACCTTTTCTGGCTTGGGCAGCACTTTGGGAGCTACCACATGCGGCACGATCATCTTCGGTTGTACCGGGGGTAGGACCTTGGCCACTTCCACTGGAACGGGTTGAGGTCTCGGCTTCACTGGCTCTGGCTTCGCAACGGGCACCTCGGTGCGCGGCGTAGCCACAGGCATCACGTCATAAGTCATTTTCGTGATAAGGCGTTGCGGGAAGACCAAGGGGAGAAGCAACAGCACTCCCAGGATAGCGAGTTGGACCGTTAAACTGGCGCCCATGACTCCAAGGCGCGGCTTTTGCGTGGGAAGAAGGGAGAATTGAGCTGCCGCCCCTTGCTGGCCTGCTGAGGGCTTCAACACCAAACTCTTCCGGGGTGGCTGTCCGCCCGCCTGGGCGGAGAAACCAAGATTGAGATTCGTTCGTTGCTCGAGAAGGGTCGTGGTCATATACCGGCCGATAAAACGGGATTTCCCTACCGTGATTTGATGCAATCCGAGGGCAGATCGCGCACCTGCTTTTGATAAGCCCGGTACGAGAGTACTGGGAGGGCCTGGGGGACGCGAATAGGACAAAAGTACTAATGTTTCCTATCCAGCTTAAAGGTTAACCCTGGCCTCTACTGGAGTTCAACCCAAGACCAGCGTTTTTGATGCGGACCAATTGAAGGGGGATATCCACGCCCTTATTGCTTGATCTCGGCCAGGAGCTCTTCGTTGGAATTGAGCTGTATCTTGCCGGGGTTGGAGGGTAGGGTAACATCGAGCGGGTAGTCCGCCTGGGCTACCCGCAGCAGACCAAGCCGCGCCGGTTTTCCGTTGTTTTCTCCAAAGATGGGCACGATGTCCATCCAATTCGCGGGCACCCCGCTGCGCTTCAGCGATCCGCTTAGCCTGAACTTGCCGCCGCCTGCATCCTGAAGAGTGTAGTGAAACTCGTAGCGCGGTATGCCGGTGCCGTAGACATACTGCCGGAAGAACCAATCGAGGCGGTGATTGCCTTCGAGGTCCATAAATGGGGTCATATATTTTTCCGCAACGGCCTTGAAGTCCTCGGTGGAGGCTGCCTTATTGTTGTACGTGTTGCAAAAGTCTTGCATCATGGCTTCAAAGCGTGCGTCTGGATCGGCAGCTTTCGGGTCGGCCATCATCATGCGCAGCATCGTGACCACGTAGCCGCCCTTGTTGTAAATCAGGATGTTGTACGCACCCGGCGAAATGGAAGACGCGGTGCGGGTGCCCATCCAAATGGGGCCGACGGAGTCGTAGACGTGTTCGCGCGCGTCGCGCGTCAATAGCTGCTGGCGGTCGTCTCGCAGGCGTTGAATGTATTCTTTCTGGCTGTCCCGGAACTGCACGTAAAGATTTCCCGAGAACTGCGCGAAGCCCTCAGAGAGCCACTGGTCGTGATAGCTCTTCCAGGCGACGCGGTGACCCCACCATTGGTGCGAGGTTTCGTGCGCGCGAAAGAACTCCTTGCCCCGGGGATCGCTGCGCATATGGAACGCGTTGCGCTGTGTGTCATCCATAAACGTAAAAATGGAAAGGTAGATAAGGCCGGGCCAGCCTTGCCCATAGGAATATGGGATGTTCGTCACAGCGAGCTGCTTGTAGGGATAGGGACCGTAGTATTTTTGGAAGAGGCGCAGCGCATTGCCCATTTCCGCGGCGATCGTGGGCGCCAGAGCTAGCGCAGAAAGCGTCCCCACGGCCATTTGCGCTGGCTGGGACCCGGGAATGTCTCCATCGACGGCGTTTTGGATCATTTGCATCTGGTCGTCCGCGGAGCGGTTTGCAAATACCTGCACTTCAATCGGCCCTACCTTTTCCGTAGAGATCTTGTAGTCGCCGAACGCAAAGCCCGCGACGGTCAACGGCGCGTCGTTCTTCCACTCGGTAATCAGATCGCCTCCGTCGGTGGTTTCGCTCACTTTGTTTCCCGTGGCGACCAGCGAAAACTTCTTTGGCGACCGAAAATGTAGATCGAAATCGAAGCGCCCCGCGAAATCCACGCCGTCTTGCGCCATCCGTGAGGGATACCAGCCAAAGCTTTCCGCAAAATAGTTTCCCGCGCCAACCTCGCGAACTACGCGCTTGCCCGCGTAGTGAAAGCTCAGCGTAAGGAGCTGCCCGGCCTGTGCCGGCGCCGGTAGCACGACCGCGACGTAAGCGCCATAAGACTGCGGGCGGTCTTTGCGTTCGCGCGCTTGAAAAAACGCCAAGGGCTTGCCATCCGCATCGGAAATCTTGTCAACACGCAGGTTTGAATCGAGATCGAAAAGAAGCGTGCGCTCGCTCGCCCATAGCGCCTCCAGATTCACTTTTGCGGTCGCCGCCAGCTCCGCACGGGCGGTGACCGTCACGTCCATGTCGTAGCTGCGAATGACGTAGTCGGCCTTCTCGAACGGCTTGTCGAAGGCGCTGCTCGCGCTCCGGTTGCCCGCCGGGAAGCTCGTCCAAATATCGAAATTCTTGTAGCCTGCAAACATTTCCTGCCAGCGTCCCACCGAGACTTCTTCCGGATCGGAGGCGTCGTACAAAGCTTCGACCCAGCCGAATTCGTCGGATTTTACGTCCGCGAGAAACAACGCGCCCTTCGCGCGATCGGTGGAGGTTACGCTCTTGAAAAGTCTCGGCAGGAAGGAAGCTCCCAAATCCTCATTTTGCTCGATCCGCGTGGAGTAAAAGCCTTCCGCATCGCTGCCCGTGCCGGAAAACTGAAGTTTCGGCGAGATTTCGGCGAACGTTTGATCAGTGAAGCTGAAAACCGCCTCGGTAAACGGCAAATTGATGCCATCGGTTTTCAAGAAGAGGTCGAGCTGCTGCGATTCGCGCGCGTCGGGGACGGAGACTTGGAGCCGCCCAGTGCCGCGAAACACGGCGGCTGTCACGACGCAGTTGATCGGTTGCGAAAATTGTAGCGTCCCCGATTCCAAGGTCACCCGAATGCGATCGCGCTGGATCACGAGATTGTTTACATTCGCGGGCTTCGCGTCAAAGGCGGGCCGCGCCAGCGCATTCCAGATCGCCTGAAGATCGGCGGCACTCGGGGCGACGGTCTGTGCAAAAAGCGATCGCGCACAGGGCGTAGCGGCAGCAAGGATGACGCAGACAAGAACTCGGCACGGCCATCTCATGGCGGACTCCTGGAAGGCCCGGAGTTTGCCATGGGGGATAAAGTCAAACAAGTAATTCGTTGGGGAGGGTTTCAATACTAGTTATGCTGCCTGCCCGCTCGCCTAGGGCTAGCCCTTTGGCGCGGTGGGAACCAGAGTGATGATGGAGAGCTCGGGGCGGCAAAGGAATCGTACCGGTATCGTCGAGGTGCCGATTCCGCGACTCACATACATTTGCGATCCCCGCTCTGTATACCATCCTTCGAGGAACCGTCCCGACCCGCGCGGAAGCCAGAAAACTGGTACCAGCGGGAAGCGTACCTGTCCACCATGCGTGTGCCCGGCGAGCACCAGAGGCACGCGTCCCGCAACCTGGTCAAAGAAGGCTGGAGAGTGGAACAGCGCAATCAGGTAAGCGCCGGCGGGAACGCTCTTCGCGGGGAGTTCGAAATCGGGAGTGCCTGTCGAAGGGTCATCCAAACCCACAATCCAAACGTCCGGGCGTATGGGTCTTGCTTCGTTCAAAAGGAAATGCACGCCGACCGACTCGTAGAAGCCGTGCTCATTGCGCGGGATGCCGCCTTCATTTTCCCAGTTTCCGCGCACCAGCCAAACGCCCAGTGGCGCATGCAGGTGTTCTAATAGCGGACGAATGCCGGCGTAATCTTTCGCGCGTCCGATCGTGTCACCGCTAATCAAGATGACGTCTGGTTGTTCAGCCTGGAGTAGGGCGACGGTTTTGCGCTCAAGCCTCCCATACTTCGTGGTGTGCAGGTCCGTGAGGTGCGCAATTTTCAGCGGCGTCGAAACGGCGACGGCGACAAAGCTATGCGTCACCTCAATTCGATACGGCTCGATAAAGAATCCGTCTATCGCCGCCGCAAGGGCAGCAATCAAGACAAGAATGGCAATCAGGCGGAAGCGATTCATTTCGAACGGACAGCCGAGCAGAAGCGTTGTGGCAAGTCCAAAGGCATTGTACAGCACGTGCTGAAGTCTTCCGGTCCGCGCGTCATGGACTGTTGCTTCAGAGTTGTTTATGCGTCACGGGCGGGGAGGGCGGCTCGCCCCAACGCTGTTTCTAAGAGCGGAGCGCGGTAAGAAGAGGAATGCCGCAAACGCGAAGAGCGCGGGAAAGCATTCGAGAACGTAGCGTGGTTCCGGCGTTTCGACGGTCACCAGATATCCGGTGCGTACAATGCAAAACGCAGCCAAGAAAGCCGCAATCCAGACCTGCTCCTTAGGTAAGGGCGAAAGCTTATCGCGGGCGTATCGAACCACCCGCACGAAGCCCGCGATTCCCAGAGCCGCATAGAGGAAACCCAGCACGGCTAGCTCGACGGTTGCGTCGAAATCGTCGGGCTCCTCACGATGCATTTCTCCGAGCGGCCACAGTTTCCCGGAGTACGGCAAGAGCTCGATCCGCGGCGTGAGCCATAACACAAAAGAGCGCGCAAACGGAATCCACACATAGGTGCGGAGAGGATGGCGGTGTGTGCGTTCCCGGGCAAGCTGTGCGAACTGCGCGTCCCACCCGGGGGGAATGTCGCAGCAATCATTGTCGTATTGTTCGAAAAGGGCGGCCACGCGGCGGCGCTCATCGGCGTTGTCGAAGGCTGAGGCTCGAATCTCATCAAACTGAAGCGGCTCGCTCTCAAGCTTCCATGACGAGACGTAAACGTCTCCGTAGCGAACGAGCCACGTCTTTGTCCACGCGTAAAAGCCCACGGGGACAACTTCATCATTCTCATTGGCATAGCGAGGAGCCAGGAGCCGGAATTCGTGGAAGGTCTTCGCGTTTCGAATCACCCAAGGCATCATGGGCAGCAAGAAGCCGGCCGCAGTGAGCATACCGGCCTTGGCAAGCCGCCTCCAATCACCTGGTCGCCGCCATCGCCACATACACACGAGGGCGAACGCGATCAACAACAGCGGCGTTTCGGGGCGGATCAACGTTCCAAAAGCAGTGGCGACGCCGCCCACAAACCACGGCAGCCATTGACCTTCCGGCGTTTCTCTGAAACACCAGGAAAACGCCAGCAGCGCGGCAGCCGTAAAGAAGGCGGCAGGGACCTCGGTGAGCGGCACGGCCGCGTAGTTGGCCAGAAAGGGGCACAGGGCTGCCAGCCAGAGCCCGGCCAGTTGGACGCGCCGCCTTGCTCGCGTCGTCCTCTCCGGTGTGCTGGCAGGCAGCACCAGCCGCCCGGCAAGCAAGGCCGCTAGTACGCAGGTTCCGAGGTCCAAAACGACCTGAGCCAACATTAATGCCACTTGGCTGCGTCCAAATAACCTGGAGATGATCAAGATAAACGCCGGATAACCTGGTAACCGAATGTCCACAGGAGTCAACGTGCCCGATACGGGAAATCCGTAAACCCCGTGCGCCAGCCAGTTGTGTGCCAGGCTTTCGTAAATCGGGCCATCGCCGGTAGTGGTCGGAAAATGAAAGACAAAATACAGACGCAAAAGAAGACCCAAGACGAGCGCCTGCACCACAAAGATCCAGTGCCAACGGGAATTGCCGGGGGATTTCAAGATCGAGTCCGTCCGGATGGGCAGGGATACTCGCTCTCGGTTGTGCGCGGGAACTGGCGCAAGACAGAATCAGGAACGCGCCCCATCCCGGCGCCGGAGCATGCCTTGGGCACAGCGTGCGGCGGTTGATGGAGCGCAGTAATCGTCATTTCGGCTAGAATAGAGTAAGCCAGGTCGAACTCGGCTCGAAAGCAGTGAACCAAAGCAAGCCCATATTTTACGACGAAAAGCGCCGCCGCTGGTTTTTTACACGGCGGGTTCTTGAAATTAGCGGCGTGCTCTTTACCTTGCTTCTAGTGACCTTTTTCCTTTCCATTTTGAGCAAGGTTGCTTTGCCCAGCTTATTGTTGCCCTCCACGACGCCCATTCGGCGGCCGGTACTCGAAAGAATCACGGCGAAGAAGCCGGCCGGACGGCAAGGCCGGCAACATCGTGTGGCCACTCTCGGAACAGTGCCGCCCCAGTACGATCCTCTGCGCGCGGCCTTCTATGTCGCGTGGGACCCAAACTCGCTGGCCACCCTGAAGAAGCATGACAAGGACATTGACCTTCTGATTGCCGAGGAACTCCACTCGGTATCCGCCGATGGCAGCCTCACCGTCGTGGATGGCGATAACCACCTGCATACGAACATAGATGCCGACGAAGCCGTTCGCATCATGAGCTCCGACAAAATGCATCTTTGGATGCAATCCATGCGTGCGGCGCAGGGATCGAACTTCGATCTGGCCGTGATGGGGCTGATCAACAATTCCGATGCAACGACGTTTCAGACGCGCGAGTTGGCTCCGATGCTCGCCAACCCGGCAGCGCGCAAGCGGCTCGAGACGGACATGCTGCGCTACACGCAGCAGAGCCATCAAGTGGGCATCTGCGTGGACTTCGAGGATGTTCCCGAGAAGAGCCAGGAATATTTCCGCGCATTTGCCGCGGAGACCGCTGCGCTTTTCCATGCGGCAAATTTGAAACTAACGATCGCGTTACCGGCGGCCGATCCTGTTTACGATTACGGCTTTTTCGGCAAACAGGTGGATGCCATCATCTTGATGGACTACGACCAGCATTGGCTTACGTCCGCACCGGGTCCGATCGCCGCGCAGGATTGGTTCGTCCGAAATCTGAGGACTGCGCTCAAGTCCGTGCCCCCGCAAAAGATCATCATGGGGATTGCGAATTACGGATATGACTGGCCTGACAAACCCAACGCGAGCGATCTGCCCCAAACCGTGAGTTTTCAAGGGGCCGTCTTGACGGCGCATGAATCCGACGCGCAGATCGAGTTCGACGCCGATTCGCTGAACCCACACTATTCCTATTACGATGAACACAACCATGTTCATCGCGTCTGGATGCTTGACGCCGTCACGGCCTACAACGAATTGCGAGCCGCCGAGCGGGCGGGAGTGCGGGGTACCGCGGTCTGGCGCCTGGGCGATACTGATCCCTCGATGTGGCGCATCTGGAATACGCTCCATCCCGACGACGCTACGCGACAGAAACTTGACGATATGGCGCCTGGTCCGGACCTGACCCTCGAAGGTCCCCCCAATGGCGACATCTGGCGGATTCTGGAGACGCCGCAACGCGGAGTGCGCAGTTTCCGCTACGACGCGGCCACCGACACCATTACCGATGAGACCTACACAAAGTATCCGCTCTCGTGGGATATCGAAATTATGGGCGATGCACCGCACAAAATCGCCATAACGTTCGACGACGGTCCCGATCCGCAATGGACACCAAAGATTCTCGATATCCTGAAACAGAAGAAGGCGCCCGCGACTTTCTTCGTGATCGGCGAAAATGCCAACCGGTTTCCGCAAATCTTGAAGCGGGAATATAACGACGGCGACGAAATCGGCAATCACACCTACACGCATCAGCACTTCGATGAAAACTCACCGCAGGGGCTGATCCGGGTGGAGCTGAACGTTACCGAGCGGCTGATTGAAAGCACGCTGGGGGTGAAAACGCTGCTGTTCCGTCCGCCGTACGGGATTGACCACCAGCCCGAAACCGCGGACGAAGTTTCCATGCTGCCCGTGCCCCAGGACATGGGTTACATGCTCGTCGGCGCACGCATTGATCCGCACGATTGGGGCGAGCCAGGAGGCATAGCGCCGCCGCCGGCAGAGACGATTGTGAAGAATGTGCTGGATGATGCCGACAAAGGCCACATCATCATGCTCCACGATGGCGGCGGCGATCGCAGCCATACTGTGGAAGCGCTGCCTCGCATCATCGATGGCTTGCGTAACGCGGGCTACCAACTCGTGCTCGTTTCGGAGTTGGTGAACCAGACGGAAGCGCAGGTAATGCCCAAAATATCGGGCCGGGAGCGGCTGGGCGGCGCGGGCTGATGGTTTTATCTTTTCCCTCTACTTTATTTTTCGCTTCGGCATTACGACTGTTTTTATTCTCGGCATCCTGCTGATCAGCGGGCGCGCGTTCATTATCGGAATTCTGGCACTGATCGAAAAATTGCGTTCCAAGCCCGCCAGCCACCCGGAATTTGCTCCGCCGGTGAGCATCCTGATTCCGGCATACAACGAAGAGGACGTCATCGTGCAGACCGTGACGTCTGCGCTGGCTTCCGACTATCCCGCGATGGAGATCATCGTCGTAAACGATGGCTCGTTCGATCGCACTGGCGATCTTCTTGAACAGCATTTTGGGGCGAATTCCAAGGTGCGAATCCTTCATCAGCAAAATCGCGGCAAGTCCGCCGCGCTAAGCCGGGCTCTCGCCGAGGTGACCAGCCCGATCGTCGTGACGATTGATGCCGACACCTCGATTCAGCCGGACGCCGTCCGAAAATTGGTGCGCGATTTCAGCGATTCGCGTGTCGGAGCGGTCGCCGGCAACGTGAAGGTCGGCAACCGCACGCGTTGGCTTACTCGCTGGCAGGCGCTTGAATATATCACCAGCCAGAACCTTGAAAAGCGCGCGTTCGATTTGCTGAATTGCATTCCAGTGGTGCCCGGCGCCGTGGGAGCGTGGCGCGTGGAAGCAATTCGCGCGGCCGGCGGCTTCAGCAATGACACCGTGGCCGAAGACACGGATTTGACGATCGCAATTCGCCGGGCCGGCTGGCGCATTACGTACGACGAAGAGGCCATCGGCTACACGCAGGCTCCCGAAACCGCGGATGCCTTGATCAAACAACGCTTCCGCTGGACCTTCGGCACTTTGCAATCCGTGTGGAAGCATCGCGACACGCTGGGCCGCAAACGCTACGGCACGCTCGGCTGGATCGCATTGCCGAACGTTTTTCTGTTCCAGTTCTTGCTGCCACTGTTCTCGCCCATCATTGATTTGCTCTTTACGATTTCGGTGGTGCTCTGGGGACTCGGGCAAATTCGCGGCACACAACTTCCGATACTCTGGACGGCGCAGGACGTTGAGCGTTCACTGGTCTTCTTCATCGGCTTTATGCTGATTGACCTGCTCACGTGCGTGATCGCATTTGCGCTCGAAAAACATGAAGATTGGTCGCTGCTGCTGCCGCTTGTCTTGCAGCGTTTTTATTACCGCCAAATGATGTACATCGTGCTGTTCCGTGCACTGACGCAGGCCGTCAAGGGACGCCCGGTCGGCTGGCGCGGCGTCGAGCCCGAGGCGGTGGCGCCGCGTCGCCACCGCGAATCGCCGGCGGAAACCATTCCCAGCCACACAGGCGACTGATTCTCATTTCACAGCGGATTCGATCTAGAATTCGGCCCGGCGGATCGCCGTAAACGGCTACGTTTCAGGAGGCCTGAATGATTGATCCACAGACGATGCGGCAACTCTACGATTACAACTCCTGGGCGAATCATCGCGTGCTGGAATCCTGCGCGCCGGTCAGCACGGAAAAACTGCTCAAGCAGGCTGGCGGAAGCTTCGGTTCGTTGCGCGGCACGCTCGCGCACATTATGGACGTTGAATGGCTCTACCTCGAGCGATGGAATGGCCGCGCGCCGTCGTCTTTGCCGAAGCAGGAAGACTATCCCGATATCGCCGCGATTCACGCGCATTGGAAAGAGGTGGACGCAAACCTGAACAACTATGTGCGCGGCCTCACGGCCGGCGATCTCGCGCGCGTGGTGGAGTTTCGCAACACGAAGGGAATTCTCTACCGGCACCCGCTGTGGGAAATCATGCATCACGTGGTGAATCACAGCACGTATCACCGCGGACAGGTGACCACGCTGCTGCGCACGCTTGGCGAATCCACGAATGCAACGGACATGATCGCGTTCTACCGGGAGCGGTCCGGGCAGACCGCGTCCTAAAGCGCTGGAATTCCTATTATTTGCTTTGTAAGTTGCCTGCCTCGACCGCAGCGAGAGTTTCGCTCGCGTGGCCTTTCGACTTGGCGTTGGGCCAAACCATCTCGATCTCTCCATCTGGGCTGATGAGCACCGAGCTGCGTACGATCCCCAGAAAAGACTTCCCCAGGAAACTCTTCATGCGGCGCGCACCATAGGCTTCGATCATTTTGAAGTCGGCGTCGCTGAGCAGCGTGAAATTCAGTTTGAATTTCGACTTAAACTTCGCCAGCGCCTCGACGGGATCGGCGCTGCAGCCGGCAATCGCGATTCCCAACTTGTCGAATTGAGGCTTCGCGTCGCGAAACTCGGACGCTTCCGTGGTTCAACCGGGTGTGAGCGCTTTTGGGAAGAAATAGAGGATCAGCCGCTTACCGCGGAAATCGGCAAGCGACACCTCGCTACCGTCGTCCGATGGAAGCGTGAAATCCGGCGCCTTGTCTCCTGGATTGAGCATGTTGTTTTCCGGCTTTCCCTCATTCGAATGTGGCTGCGGTCTTGAACTCGATGGCGTGACTTCTACGCACCGGTCAACAAACGGCGCAGCGTGTCGTTCACCGCCTGCGGATCGGCCTGGCCCCGCGTGGCGCGCATCACTTGGCCCACAAAAAACTTGAACACTCCTTCGTTGCCTCCGCGAAATTTCGCCACGTTGTCCGGATTCTTCTCGATTACGTCACGGCAGACCCGTTCGATCTCACCGGCATCCTGAATTTGGGAAAGCCCTTGCTCTTTGATGATTTCCGCCGCGGATTTGCCGGACTCGAACATAAATGGGAAAATCCGCTTTGCCATCGCAGCATTGATAGTTCCTTTTTCGATGGCAATCAAGAGAAGAGCCAGTTCCTTCGCAGCAGGCTTAAATTCCTCTGCCAGGGCACCTTCCGGCGATCCTTTCTTCATTTCGCGGAGCACTTCTGTTTGGATCCAATTCGCAGCCAACTTGGCGTTGCCGCCTTCACGAACCACGTCTTCATAAAATTTGGCGAGCGAGCGCGCATCGGTGAGCACCGCGGCGTCGTAGGGCGTCAAGCCATACTGCGAAATGAAACGAGCGCGCCGCGCGTCCGGAAGCTCGGGCATCTCCGCGCGGACCTGCGCGATCATCGCCTGCGTCGCGTGCAGCGGCAGCAGATCGGGCTCGGGAAAATAGCGGTAGTCGTGCGCGAATTCCTTCGAGCGCATCGGTTCGGTGCGGCCACCGTTGACGTTCCAAAGCCGCGTTTCCTGGTCCACGTTGCCGCCGGACTCCAGCACTTCCACCTGGCGGCGAATTTCGTATTCGAGCGCCTTCTGCAGGTAACGGAAAGAGTTCAGATTTTTTACTTCCACTTTTTGGCCGAACTTCGATTGGCCGCGCGGCCGCACGCTTACGTTCGCGTCGCAGCGCAGCGAGCCCTCTTCCATATTGCAGTCGCTGATCTCGCAATATAACAATACTTGTTTCAGGGCGGTGAGGTAGGCGTGTGCTTCCTCCGGCGCGCGCATGTCGGGCTCGGAAACGATCTCGACCAGCGGCGTGCCGCAGCGGTTGTAGTCAATGTAGCTCTTCGTGGCGGAGTCCGCGAACCCTTCGTGCATATTCTTCGCGGCGTCTTCTTCCATATGCAACCGCGTGATGCCGATGCGTTTGCGCGTGCCATCAAAATCCAACTCGAGCCACCCGCGAAGCGCGACCGGCAGCTCATACTGCGAAATCTGGTAGCCCTTGGGCAGGTCCGGATAGAAATAATTCTTGCGGGCGAAGCGCGAGACCGCTTGCACTTCCAGGTGCAGCGCGAGCGAGGCGCGAACCGCAAGCTCGAGCGCGCGGCGATTCAGCACCGGCAAGGAGCCAGGCAGGCCCAGGCAAACGGGACAAACGTTCGTGTTCGGGGGATCACCGAAACGCGAAGAGCAGCCGCAGAAAACTTTTGTCTTCGTGGCAAGCTGGACGTGTACTTCAAGCCCGATGACGGGCTCATACTTTGCCAGCGCGCCGCTCACTGCGCCGGGTTCCGGTTGCGCAATCGCCCCCATGCGTGCGGGGAGTATAACATCGGGCCCACCGGCTTTGCCGCTTTGCGAGCGGTGGGAGCGTCTAGACGTGCTGAACGGATTCTGAGTCGGTTACATCGGCGCGCGGATGCCGCTCCAGCGCATGAACCAGAATCCGAATCATTGCCCACAGACGCCTGAATAGATAATCCGCGTACTCCGCTGTGATGGGAATCTTTGCTGTTTCGTTGCGCCGCACCATGAATTCCTCACCAATGTCGGTCAGCATGCGGCTTTCCTTGTCAATCAGCCTCCGAAAATGCGGCTCCGGACTGGCATCGTGAAGAAGACGCTCCGAGAAACCACGCCGGTGCGAGCCATGATCCAATGTCTTGAGGCGCTCCCAGGCATCCCACAAATGTTCCAGCCCGTTGAGGCGAGAGTTTGGATCGTGGCTCAGAAAATCGCACCTGGCATTCGCCAGCAGATCGTCTAGTTCAGCATCGCCGGTTGCGAAGGGGGGATGTGACAAAGCCTCATGCAATAACATGGGCGTCAGGCGCACCACCTTGCCGTTGGGTTCGAGACTGAAGGCCATTCCATTGCGCTCGAAGATCTGATTGATGCGCACTCGAAATTCCGCGCGGCCGGCTTCGACGTCAAAGTTCAGGTGCTCGTGGCCAAAAAAAGTGTGGAACGAATAAGGCTGCGGCATCGCTACTTTTTCGTAGCAGAACTCGATCAAGTCGAGCGCCTCAAACCCGGGAGGCACGTCGTTCGGCTCCAACGGCCACCTCAATTTCGGAAGCACGCTCTTGACCGCATGCCCGAGAAGGTGGGGATCCGTTCCCGTGATGCCGCGCGCGTCGGGACATGTTTCCGGGTAAGCGTGGCCAAACGAGCCGTCATGAATGCGGCTCACAATCGCGGCGACCATTGCTCTCCATGCTCCTGGGGTAACTTCTTCAATCGTCCGGGGTTTTGTTGAAAGTTCCCTATCAGTAAAAAACGGCATAAAAACCCTTCTTCCGGGGCGGCGAAGAAATGTTTGGCAATCTTCGCGCGACCCTCACTTATTTAGATTCCGCGCGAAGTGCTTTGGGTGCCTCGAGCGATCCGCTAGCGGTGCAGGCAGGGGAGAAGGCCTAAGAACGCTTTGAAGGAAGAATCGGAACAGAAGGCGACGTCACGTCAGCGGGAGCTTGCCGGCAGCACGCTCAGGATCAGCACGGAGGGATGCGCGCGATCGTGAAGGATCGTGTTCGTGGCCGCGAGAACGCGTGTGGCATGCGCGATGTCGGTCTCGCCGGTGTTGAGGTTGCGGTCGAAGCGCGGGAAGTTGCTGCTCGACACCTCGAGGCGCAATTTGTGTCCTGCGAGGAAGACGTTGCTCGTTGCCCAAAGATCCACAGTAATCTTGTAGACCTGGCCCGCCGTCATGTGGCCGGGCTGCGAGCGCGAATCGCGATAGCGCATCCGCAGGATTCCTTCGGTGATGTTTTGCGCGAAGCCGTTGGGCGACACATCCACCAATTTGCCGGTGAAGTCGGTGTCGCGGACCGGAGCTTTGGACGAAAAGATCGAGTGTGACGGGACCGGTGACGTCGAGATCCTGCTTGAGCGGCGCGGTGGTGTAGACAAGAACGTCGGGACGCTTTTCGACTTCGGCCTGGTTTCTGGGGCCGCCCGGCAGCGCCTGATAACAACAAAGCGGCCCTCCATGCGTCGGCACGGGATCGTTTGGATTGTAGAGATAGTGATCGGTAGGTTCCTTCGCGGGTTGTGCGGAGCTCAGCGTGCCGTCACCGGAGGACATGTTCGCTTTGCCGGCGGAATGGAGGAACATGCGCGTGGTTTTTGCGCCCGGCGGCGGCCACGCGTCGAAATCGCGCCACTCGTTCACGCCCATCGTGAAGACGCGCACCGGCTTTTCCTTGTCCATCCCATTAGCGACATTCTTGAAAAGGAAGTCGTACCAACGGAGCATGACGGCGGATTCGTCATATTCCGCGTGCGGACCAAAATCCACCTCGCCGACTTTGCGTCCGTTGCCTGAGTGGCCGCCGATTTCGATCAGCAGGCGCTGGTTCTCGCGCGAAAAATCATTGCCCGCGCCGGATTTGAGGCCCGCGTAGTTACGAAGCGTGCCGCCAAGGAAAATGTCGTACCACGCTCCGATATGAAAAACCGGGATGTTGATGCGGCTGTAATCGGCTTCGATGGACCACTGCTTCCAGTAATCGTCGTAGTTGGGATGCGCTAGCCAATCCTCGAAATAAGGGGCCACACTCTTTGGGTCGCCCGGCAGGATCACCGGATAGTTCGCCAGCGGCATCGTTTTGGACCATTGCAGGGCGCCGGCGCTGCCGATCGTCTTGCGCCTCATCGTGTCTTCGGCCAATCCTGAAGTCCACGACTCATCGAACCATTGCTGGAATGCGCCGCCTTGATAGGTCCAGTTTTCGTGATAGTCGGAAGCGGTCACCATCACAAAAATTCCCGCCAGGTGCGGCGGACGCGCGATGGCCGCGAGCAACTGCGTGGCGCCGACGTAGGACGCGCCCCACATCCCGACAACACCTGTGGAATAGGGCTGGTGCGCGACCCATTCGATCGTGTCATACCCGTCTTCTGATTCGTGCTTGAAGGGATACCACTCGCCTTCGGAGGTGTAGCGCCCGCGGCAATCCTGCGCGATGCAAACGTACCCTGCTGCTGCGACCTGCATACAGGTATCGAGGCTGCCGGTCTTGTCGTAAGGGGTGCGCGTGAGCAGAACGGGAAACTTGCCGTCGGCTTTCGGACGATAGACGTCTGCGCGCAGCGTCACGCCGTCGCGCATCTTTACCGCGATGCCGCGGTCAATGACGACGGTGTACGGCTCATCGGCGACGTTCGCCGCAGCGCCGAAAATGGGGAAAAGCATCGCGGCTGCGACGGCGATCTTCAATCTCCATAAGAATCGGGTGCCCATTGCCGCGAATCGTAGGCGCGCAAAGCGGCCAAGTCAAATGGCAGAGACGGATGCTGGAGGTTCGGAAACGCGGCACTGCCACCGAGGCGGCAAAGCAACGCTCTAAGATCCTTTGGCGCGGGCGTTACCAGCCGAGAACGTAGGCAAAGATCAGCGGCGCCACGATGGTGGCGTCCGATTCGATGATGAACTTGGGCGTCTCGGTTCCGAGCTTGCCCCAGGTGATCTTTTCGTTGGGCACCGCCCCCGAGTAGGAACCGTAGCTCGTGGTGGAATCGCTGATCTGGCAGAAGTAGGCCCAGAGCGGCACGTTTTCGCGCTTCAGATCCTGGTGGAGCATCGGAACCACGCAGATCGGGAAGTCGCCGGCGATGCCGCCGCCGATTTGGAAGAAACCAAGCGGCGTCTTGCTCGCGGTGTCCGTGTACCAGTGCGCAAGCTCCACCATGTACTCGATTCCACTGCGAACCGTGTTTACGGTCTTCACTTTGCCCCGGATCACTTGCGCGGCGAACATATTTCCGAGCGTGGAATCTTCCCAGCCGGGCACGAATATCGGCAACTGTCTTTCGGCGGCGGCAATCATCCAGCTATTCTTCGGATCAATCTGGTAGAAACGCTTCAACTTGCCCGCAAGAAGAACTCTGTACAAAAACTCATGCGGGAAGAATCGCTGTCCGGTGCGGTCGGCTTCGTGCCATTCCTCCACGACGACACGCTCAATGCGCCGCATCGCTTCCTCTTCGGGGATGCACGTGTCGGTCACGCGGTTCAAATGGCGGCCGAGCAGTTCCGTTTCTTGCTGTGGCGTGAGGTGCCGGTATTGAGGAACGCGCTCGTAGTGGTCGTGCGCCACAAGGTTATAAACGTCCTCTTCCAAATTCGCGCCCGTGCAACAGATCGCGTGCACTTTGTTCTGGCGGATCATCTCCGCGAGAGACATCCCAAGCTCGGCGGTGCTCATTGCGCCCGCGAGCGTCATGAACATCTTGCCGCCCTTCGATAGCAGGTTCACATAAGCTTCAGCGGCATCCACCA
>CAWDNN010000020.1:0-15886 GCA_963803675.1 uncultured Acidobacteriota bacterium
TACAAGCTCGAGAAGTTTTTTCGCTGGGATTGTGCCGCCACCTTCCTTCTTTATCTTGGCTGTACAACCGGTACAAATGCTGAGCTCCAGGTCCGTGGCTGTGATGCTCAGGCGATCACCTTTTGCCTCAAACAGTAGATTCGAGAGGATCGGGATCGTGGTTTTTCGTTCGACCACGCCCTGCGTTAACTCGAGCTCTTCCAATAGGTCGTATTTCTTGACGCTGAATTCCATCATCTCGGATCCTTCGCGAAGCTTCGCCGCGGGTGTGCTCATGGCGGCTACAATCTACCTTGTTTTCAGCAAAGGATAAAGAGAGTCGTAGTAGTAAGCGCTGTGGAAACTAGGAAAACGCTCTCAACCACATTCCCCTACACCGCTTCCGTAGTGGAAGGTTTCGCGCGCGAGCTGTGAGTTTTGAGGAAAACTCTGGTCATCTGCCAAACTTGGCGCCTCCCCTACACCAATCTCCACACACGTGCACAGTATTTTCATCACATTCCCACACCTTCTCCCACAGCCCATGTGTGCACGTTGGGACCACGTACTATCGCACATCGTTGCGTCCTTGTACACGGCACCGCTCGTAGTGGTTTGCTCGTTTTCCAAGCCGGAGACTACAATGTTCCGGGAGTTGGCCTGCCGGGCGCGTGATGGTGCGAAGGCTGTTTGAACCTTTATGAATCTCTGGGCGTTCCATTAACCCGCGGTGCGCATGCTCCGCTCCTGCTCACGCGGGACCGGAGAAGCCTAAAGCGGGCGCGGGGTGCCCCCTTTGTTACGAGAGGTTCATGGCCTAGCGCCACACGACCTAAGCGGACCGCTCCTCTTTTTGTGTTTTTGCGATCCGATTCCTCTAAGGAACGCCATGCGCATTCTCTTTATCGGCGATATCGTCGGCTCTGCGGGACGCGAGATCGTTATTGTCGCGTCTGGCCGAGCATCATCGCCGAGCAGCAAGCGTGGACCTCACTATCGCCAACGGCGAAAACTCCGCTTCCGGCTTTGGAATCACGCCTCGCTTGGCGGATGAATTGTTCGCCGCCGGGATTGAAGTGATTTCCGGCGGCAACCATAGCTGGGACCGCAAGGAGATCTTCGACTACATGCCTCACGAACCACGCCTGCTGCGCCCTGCAAATTTTCCGCCGGGCTGCCCGGCCGCGGGCTCTACCTTGGTACCTCGAAAGCCGGCGTGGGTTACGCGGTCCTCAACTTACAGGGGCGCGTCTTCATGCCGCCGATCGACTGCCCTTTTCGCACGGCCGATCGCGAGATCGAGCGTGTTCCGCCCGGCGTGAAAGTCATTCTGGTGGATATGCACGCCGAGGCGACCAGCGAAAAGCAGGCCATGGGTTGGTATCTCGATGGCCGCGTTTCGGTGGTGCTCGGCACCCACACCCACGTCGCTACGGCCGATGAGCGCATCCTGCCCAACGGCACCGCCTACATCACCGACGTGGGAATGACCGGTCCCCATGAATCGGTGATCGGCATGGAAAGCGGAGCGATGGTGAAGCGGTTCCTGGACGCGCTGCCCGCGAAATTCGAAGTGGCTTCCGGAGACGTGAGGTTGAACGCCGTCCTGATAGACGTGGACGAAACGACGGGCCGCGCCCGATCAATCGCCCGGCTGCGACTGCCGAGCTAGCATTGTTTCCGCCGTCGTTCGTCCTTTCGAAACTCGCTGGCATCCCCCCGCGTCGAATTCACATCTGCTGATTTGGAGAATCCTGATTCATGGCGTCGCGGATTACCAATTGGATAGCCGCCGGGTTAGTATGCGCCCTGCTGCCCGCATGGATTGGTGCTCAGACCGAGATGGGCGGTCAGATTGAGCAGCAAATCAACGCGCGGCGCCGCTTGTTCCCCGAGATTGGCGGCGGCTTGCAGGGTACAAAGAACGGCGCGAACGGACAAATCTTCATCCTGCTCCCGCAGAGAATCATCGTCTACGACGCCAAAGGCAGGAAGCTGCGCGAAGTGCCCGTTTCGCTGCCGCCGGCGCAAGCAAAGAAAGCCGCTCCGGAGCTGGTTTATGCGGAAGATTTTGACGTGGATGCCGCGGGGAAAATTTACGTAGCTGACCGCGGCGCCAACGCGCTCCGTATCTTTTCTCCTGAGGGCGAGCTGCAACTGAGCGTTCCCGTGGATGCCCCTACAAGTGTGCGGGTCCTCGCGGGTGGCGAGATTGCGGTGGCGAGTGTTGCGAACGCAAACCTCATCACCGTCTACGATACCCAAGGCAAAGTCCAGCGCCAATTTGGTGATCTAACCGATTTGGCTGAGACGCCTGCGCTCAACCGTTTTCTGAATGGTGGCCGCTTGGCTGCCGACGCGGCAAGCAACATTTATTACGCGTTTACCTTCGCGCCCGAGCCGACGTTTCGTAAATACGATCGCTTCGGCTACGCCGCCTTTGAGAATTCCGTGAAAACACTGGAATTTCTCGGAGCCGCGGAAGCCGCGCGCAAGCGAATCGCCAAGCGGGAAGACGGCGTCACCGTAGCGCTGCTTCCCGATATCACCGCGATGGGCGTCGATCCCGAACTTCAAACCGTCTGGATTGCAGTGGGCGATCTTCTCCTATTGTTTGACAAGGACGGCAATCTGCATAGCGAGTTTCGGCTCTACACGCCCGAAGACGCCAGGCTCGAGATCAACTCAATTCTTGTGGAGCCGGAGAAACTGATCGTGACTTCCGACCCGCTCGGCATCTACGAATTCACACGTCCTGACAAAACAGCAAAGCCGGAAAAAGCCACAAAATAGGGCCTGTGGCGCGAACCCCGGGCGATTCCACCGCAGAAAACTGCGAAACACCGGCGGCACGCGGCGTTTCGTGTTGATGATTCCCATCGTTGGCGGTTCCAGGAGTCCTCAGCGAATTTTTTCGCGCAAGTCAACGAAGAAACGAGCGGAAATTCATTGTGGAAAAACTGTGCAAAGCCTGTGGGAGTCAGGCAAAGTTTTCGTCTAGTTTTCTCTTGCTGCGCAGCCAATGTTCGGCCAGAATCCAGCCACACGTCGCGCGTGCTTGATGAAGAGGGCGCAGCGAACGGGAACACAACCGGGAAGCAACGCTCCTCGGAAGCAGTTTTGTCCCGGAGAGTGGGGAAAACCGTTACGGCTCGGCGTTTCGCTGGGGTCGAATACACCGTCGCAAGGGGAAAGGTAGTGTTTCCACAAGATTTCCACACTTGTGGAAATAAAACTCAGGGGGGTTTTCCGCCTCAAAGCGGATCGCCAAGCATGGCCGGAACAGCCGCAAGTACCAGCGTTGCCAACATCTGGGAGAAGATCCTCCAGCACATGGAGCGGCGGGTAAATCCGCATAGCTTCACGACCTGGTTCCGCCCTTCGCACCTTGAAAGCGCCGACAACGGTAAGTTGCTGGTCCGCGTTCCCAATCGCAACTTCCGTAAGAAACTCACGGAAACCTACGGTTCGTTGATCGAGGCAGTCCTCAATGAAGTGGGCATGTCCCATGTGAGGGTCGAATTCGTCTGCACCGAGCCAGATCCCCCACAACCGGTTGCCATCTCACCGATGGCGCGGCAAGCGCGCCTGGACTTTGACGCGGTGGATCATCAGCTCAACCCACGCTACACATTCGACACTTTCGTGGTCGGCGGTTCGAACCAGTTTGCGCACGCAGCATCGCTCGCGGTGGCCGACCAGCCCTCGAAGGCTTACAACCCGCTTTTCCTTTACGGCGGCGTGGGCATGGGCAAGACTCACCTGATGCAGGCCATCGGTCACACGGTGAAGAAACACAATCCGGCGCTCCGCCTGAGCTATGTGAGCGCGGAGAAGTTCACCAACGACGTGATCAATTCGCTGCGCTTCGACCGCATGATCAGCTTCCGGGACCGCTACCGCAGCGTGGATATTCTGCTGGTGGACGACATTCAATTCATCGCCGGCAAGGAGCGGACGCAGGAAGAATTCTTTCACACCTTCAACGCGCTCTACGACTTGCAGAAGCAGATCGTGCTTTCCTCCGACTGCCCGCCGAAGGAAATTTCGGCAATCGAGGAGCGCTTGCGGTCGCGCTTTGAATGGGGCTTGATCGCGGACATCCAGCCACCCGACCTGGAGACGAAGATCGCCATCCTGCAGAAGAGGGCGGATACGGAGCGCGTCCACATTCCGGACGATGTGGCCGAATTCATCGCGCGCTCGATCAAGTCCAACGTGCGCGAGCTGGAAGGCGCGCTGACGCGGCTGATTGCCTACGCCTCGCTGACCAGCGTCTCGATCAACCTGGCCACGGCGCAGCAGGTGCTGCGGCACATCATCGCCACGCAAGAAAAAAAGGTCACCATCGAGCTGATCCAGAAACGCGTGGGCGAGCAATTCGGTATGCGCGATCAGGACCTGAAGGTGCGTTCGAATTCGAAAGCCATCGCTTATCCGCGCCAGATTGCCATGTACCTGGTGAAGCAGCTCACCTCGGCTTCCCTGCCGGAAATCGGCCGGCAATTCGGCGGCAAGCACCACACCACGGTGTTGCACTCCGTCAACAAGATTGACGCTCTGCGCAGGACCGATAAAGACCTGAATCGCACCATCAACAGACTGCTCGATTCCTTCAACTGACAACCGAGCGCTTTTCGACGCTCTTAATACCCTTTCGCTTCAAGGCTTGGAAGATGCGGGGAACGGCTGCCTCGTTTGATCTCCGCGTGGCGCCCGCCCCATGTTGATTCATACGCTGAGTACTAGCGGCGTGCGTCACCGCTCAGTACCACCCACCAGCTAGCATAGGGTGGTATCAGGAGGCTTCCCATGCGACGCGTCCATTCCTTTGGCGCAGCCCTTATCAGCGGAGCGCTTGTCCTCGCAGGCTGCGCGAGCAGTCTGTTTCTAGTGGCCGCAGCGGCCCAGGCGGAGCAGCAGGCACCTCCTACGGTCGTCGAGGCCGCTCACCAGGCGCGCACAGACAAAAAGCCAGCCGGCCAGTCTGCCAAGGTCTGGACCAACGAGAATCTTCCTGCGGACGACGGCGCCGTCAGTATTGTGGGGCAGCCCGCCCCAGTACCTGTTCCAGTCGCCGACAAGGCTGCGGACAAGGCTGCAGACAAGACGGGGGACGAGTCTGACGCAGCCAAGACGGGAGACAAAGCCGCTCCCGATGCTGCCAAGGCGGGTGTGGGTTCCGATGACCCTGCGAAGAAGCAGCTTGAGATCGAGGTCGCTCTGGATCAGGCGAAGCAGGACGTGGATCGTCTTGGAAAGGAACTCGATCTGGCGCAACGCGACTACTCGCTCCAGCAGCAGCAATTCTTGATGAACGCAAACTCGAGCGAGGATACGGATGGCCAGGCGCATCTTGCGGGAGTAAAAGATCAGGTTGACGCAAAACAGCAGGAACTCGATAAGGCCAAAGCGCACCTGGAAGAGCTTCAGGCGGAACTGGACCAACTACACAAGAATTCGCCCTCGGATCAACAGTGGGAACTCCAAAGCTTGTGATGAATTCATCAGCGCCTGCCGCCCGCGCGAGCACGCGGGCAACCTGAAAGCCCACCACTACTAATTGTAGCTTTCGCCTTGACACCACAAGTACCCAGGCTCACAATCCCCACAACTTTTCCGCTTCGAATCGGCGCTGAGCGGAAAAGTGACTGGGGGTGCCGTGCAGTACCTACCTGGTTGGACCGTGCAGTGCATTAATCCGGATTGTCAGGCGCGCGGCCACTGGCTTCGCGTAGATCATGCGCAATCGGACCTGTGCACGAACTGCGGCGTGCCGCTGCATCGGGTACCTCCGCCGCTCGGGCCGCGTCTCCGCCTGCGTCCGAGGACGTTAGGGACCTACCGGCCGGCGAGTCGCGGCCGCTAACGCTAGAGATTCACTCTGCCTCAGATTTCGCCGGGATGTGTTTTCTCGGCGGTAAAACGGTTTCCCTGTAGCGCGCCCCACCGGGCAATTGCCAACGCTCATCTCGCCAAGGATGAGTTCCACGGGGGCTTTCAGGATTCTCTGGGAGCCTCCGGTCTTTTTTCCCGGCCACACTTCGAAATTACGGAATTCCTCGCGAAATCGGAGGAGCCAAGGTTCACGCCCCAAAAAAACAAGAGCGGCCGGTGGGTCCGGCCGCCCGAGTGCTGATTAACCATACGGAGGGTCCATGAAGACCAAGGGGTAACGCGGCGGTAGACCGCCGATCCGGTTCAGGGCGGACTGGCGATTTGGGGGAAGCCGCGAGGCTTCAGGACCATCTCGATTTTGCGGGCAAGGCTCGAAGCGTTCCATAGCCCCGGAGTCCCGCCTTCCTAGTACGAAAGTACTGTATGGGTGCAAATGGATTTGGAGGATTCACTGCGCTCGTATCGGCAGCATGGGTCTCAGGCCAGAAATGAATCAGCGCCGTGCGTGCGAAGGATCCGGCGAGGTTGCCACGTCGAGGTCAAGGGACACGTTCGACGCCGCTCCACCCTGCGCGTAACACTTTCCGTCTGCGTTGTACGTAGCTGCACATTTCACCGTGCGGTCCTTTTCCTGAGGTGACTGCGCATACTGCCAAACATCAGCAAACACAGTTCCGCTTGCGGACACACTCGGCAACGGATTGCGAATCATGCAGCCGGGCGCCGGCGGGCAAGCATCGTTGAAAACCCAATACACGATCTTGCGGCCCGCAGAATGCTGGCGGAGGTCTTCCGCGGTGATCGCCGGGCTGCCGTTTTCCTCGGCCACCGGTATGCCCGAACAATAAACGCCGGCGCGAAATTGGCTCGCGTTCACGCCATCCACCCAAGCGAGAATGTAGGCGAGTTGACGCGGCTCGAGCCGGCCGCCTTCTTCCTGATCGAGAAAAATCGCAGTTCCTGGCGGGAAACCATTGTCCAGCGCGGCCGCGACAGCACGTGCGGCGTCTCGCGTGCCGATCCCCGTCGCATTCTCGATCACGCCGGGATGGTTCGCCGGCTTGCCGTTGAAGAGCACCAGGAACCCAAACCCAGCCGCCTGCATGGCTTCACGCTTGCCCAGCCAAGACGTGCTCGATTCGTCCGGCGGCGGACTGATCCAATATCCGCTGAACGCAAACGTTTTGCGGAGTTCCGCCATCGCCGCGTCACCCGGATAATCATTCCGGTCGAACCCGAGATAGCTTTGCGCAGGTTTTTGTGGCGCAGCCGCGTGGACGGCCGCTTGTGTTCCCGGACGATTCATCAGTATTGCCGACGCTGCAACGATCAGCATCGCATTTCGAATCGGCCTAGCGGCAGTCTTGCTGCTCCTTCGCATCCCGCTCACAATTTCCATCTTACGCCCGGAACCTGATCCGTGCTTCTCTGCATCCTTGCTTCCTTGTGGCACCCTTGCTAGCGTAGTTGTTTCGACTTAGCTGGAAAGGTTGCATGGATACCATTCAAATTTCTCTGCGCGACGGCAAGGTACTGGATGAGCCGAAAGGCGCTACCGCCGCGGACGTCGCCAAACAAATTTCGCCGAGACTGGCGCGCGAAGCCTACGTTGCACGGGTGGATGGCGAGTTGACGGACCTTTCGCGTCCGCTCGATCACGACGCCAAGCTCGAGATCCTCACCGACAAAGACCCCGATTCGTTGATGGTTTTTCGCCACTCGGCAGCGCACTTGTGCGCCGCGGCGGTGACCGAACTTTTTCCGGAAGTGAAGCTCGGCATCGGCCCGCCGATTGATTACGGCTTCTTCTACGAATTCTTGCGCGAACAGCCCTTCACGCCGGAGGACCTCGCAGCGATCGAGAAGCGCATGCACGAGATTGCCGCGCGCGACGTGCCCAACGAGCGCAAGCTGCTGCCGAAACTGGAGGCGCTTGAGCTGTACAAAAACTCCGGCCAAATCTTCAAGTGCGAGCTCGTGGAAGAAAAGGCCACCGAGCCGATGGTCTCGTTTTACACGACCGGAAAATTCATTGATTTCTGTCGCGGCCCGCACATCCCCTCCACCGGGCGCATCAAGGCATTCAAGCTGACGAACGTCTCCGGCGCTTACTGGAAGGGCGCGGAGAGCAACCCGCAAATGCAGCGCATTTACGGGGCGTGTTTCTTCACGCAGGCGGAGCTCGATGAATACCTGCACAAGATCGAAGAAGCCAAGCGCCGCGATCATCGCCGGCTGGGGACCGAGCTCGATCTCTTCAGCATTGAAGACGCTGCCGGCCCCGGACTGATTTTCTGGCACCCAAAGGGCGGCCTGGCCCGCAAACTGATGGAGGATTGGTCGCGCGAGGAGCACCTGCGCCGGGGCTACAACCTTGTTTTCACGCCACACGTGATGCGCCAAGACCTGTGGAAGACCAGCGGCCACACCGGCTTCTACAAGGAAAACATGTTCGCGCCGATGGAAGTTGAGAAGGCCGACTACCAGTTAAAGCCGATGAATTGTCCGGGCCACATTTTGATTTACAAGTCGCGCCTGCGCAGCTATCGCGAGCTGCCGTTCCGGCTGGCCGAGTTGGGAACTGTATATCGTTACGAGCGCTCGGGCGTGCTGCACGGATTGCTGCGCGTGCGAGGCTTCACGCAGGACGACGCGCACATCTTCTGTATGCGCAGCCAGCTCGAAGCGGAAATCGAAGGCTGTATGGATTTCGTTCTGGCCGTGCTGAAAACCTTCGGCTTCGAACACTTTGAAGTGGAACTCTCGGCGCGCGATCCGCAGCATCCCGAACATTACGCCGGCACCGCGGAGGAGTGGGACCACGCCGAGGGCGCACTGATCGGCACGCTGAAGCGCATGAACATCGCTTACAAGTACATGCCAGGCGAGGCGGTCTTCTACGGCCCGAAGATTGACGTGAAGCTGCTGGACGCCATCGGGCGGCCCTGGCAACTGAGCACCGTGCAGTTCGATTTCAATTTGCCGCGCCGCTTCGAGCTCGAATACGTACATGAAGACGGCACGCGCCACCAGCCAGTGATGGTCCATCGCGCGCTGTGGGGTTCGGTGGAGCGCTTCTTCGGCGTTCTGATCGAACATTACGCCGGTGCCTTCCCGGCATGGTTGGCGCCTGTCCAGGTGAGCGTGCTGCCGATCAGCGAAAAAACGATCGAGTACGCCCGCGAAGTGGAAAATAAGCTGAGCGCCGCCGGATTCCGCGCGCATCTGGACGACCGCAACGAAAAAATCCAGGCGAAAATCCGCGACGCCCAAATGCAGAAAATTCCCTACATGCTCGTCGTGGGTGGGAAAGAAGCCGCCGCGGGGACAGTCGCCGTCCGCCATCGCGCCAAGGGTGACCTTGGCCCCCAGCCGCTCGCCGATTTCATCACCACTTTGCGCGGCCAAATCGAAAGCCACGCCAACGAGTAAGATCCGGATGACGCGCCGTGCTTAATAACGATTTGCCGGCCGTTTCCCGGCTGGATGAGGTGTTGTACGCGCGCGCCCTGGAAGAACTGGCGGGGCGCGATGCGCATCTGGCCGAGGTCCTCAAGCAGCATGGACCGCCGCCGATGTGGGCGCGCGAGCCGGGCTTCGCGACGCTGGTGTACATCATTCTCGAGCAACAGGTCTCGCTCGCATCGGCGCGAGCCGCGTATGACAAACTTTGTGCGGTCGCGCGGCCGCTCACTCCCCGCCGTTTCCTGAAATTGAACGATCAAGAGTTGAAGCGCGTCGGTTTCAGCCGGCAGAAAACGCGTTACGCGCGCCTGCTTGCCGAGGAACTGGTTTCGCGGCGGCTTGACCTTCGGGCGCTCACCGCGATGGAAGACGGCGCGATACGCACGCGGCTGACCGCCCTCAAAGGCATCGGACCCTGGACGGCGGAGATTTATCTCCTGATGGCGCTTGGGCGCGCCGATGCGTGGCCGGTGCACGACCTCGCGCTCGCCATTGCGGTGCAGAGAGTGAAAAAGTTGCGCAAGCGTCCTTCACCGGAGCGGCTTGAGAAGATGTCCGCGGCTTGGCGGCCGTGGCGGGCCGTGGCCGCGCGTCTTTTCTGGCATCACTACCTGAGTGCGCGAAAGAACAAGTCTGAGCCGAGCCAGAAAGAGGAAACGTGATTGAGGCTGTCGCTTCTAGCCGAGGCCCTCGGCGAGACGCGCGGCTTCCGGCGAGCGCATAAGCCGCAACATTGCAATCAAACCGATTACCGGTCCCCGGAGCAAGCGCGGCAAACGCGACCGCCCAGCCGTGCGATTCGCGCAGCACAGGCACGAGCCAGATGGTTGCGACGGTTAGCGTAAATCCCACGGCGAGTTGCAGCGTCAATACTGTGCCCACGTAGCGTTGATCCGCCAACTCGGTGACCATGGTCGAAAATTGCGCCGAGTCCGCCACCGCTGCGAACCCCCACAGGATTCCAATGGGGATTGCCAAAGCAGGAAAATGCTTTGCAACCAGCCCGATGCTGACCGCGCACGCACCGCTTATCACGAGTGACAAAGCTGCGCTGCGCGTGCGTCCCCACCGATCCGCCAGCACGCCCGCGGCCCAGCATCCGATGGACCCGGCTCCAATGGCCGCAAACGCGCCGAATGCCGCCATGCGCAATGGATTGGATGTTCCATGCGCGCGAAGCGCGTCCGCAAAAAATGCGGCGCACCACGTCCACATCGCGTACAGCTCCCACATATGTCCAAAGTAGCCGATGACGGCCAGCCGAACACCGCGGCTCGCGAATGTGCGCAAACCATGACGCGGATCGAACACGGCCTTGGGAAAGGGAAACGGCCCGTCGTGCGCGGCGAATTCGGCGAGCAGTCCGCCGGTGAACGTGATCGCTGAGGTGGCGACGATTACGTTGGACCAACGGACGCCGCCGAGTCCGTTCAGGAGATTGGGCAACGCCGAACCCAGCGCCAGCCCGCCAACCATTACGCCAAGTGCGGTGCCGCGCTCGCGGCGAAACCATGTGGCCATCACTTTCATGCTCGAGGGATAGACCAGCGCGATGGCCGCGCCGGTAGCGAACCGCAGGGGAAGAGCGCCGGCAAGCCCGTGGCTCGCGAGCAGGCCAAGATTAAACGCTGCTGCCAGCGCGCCGCCCACGAGCATCAGCCGGCGCGGCGGGAAAATGTCGGCCAGGTTGAGCATGGCGGAAAGCAGCGCGCCAGCGACGAAGCCAAGTTGCACGGAAATCGTGAGCCAAGCCCCTGCAGCCGCGGAAACTCCCCACGCGGCGCGCAATTGCGGCAGTACCGCGGAGGCGGAAAACCACGTGCTCATTTCAAGAAAAGCCACGGTGGCCAGGAGGGCTAACGCGCGCCATCGTCCGGCGGGGCGATCGTCAGCCGGCGTCCGTAGATGCTCCGCGCCGCGCAGGTCGTTTTTTAGGGAGGCCATATTCTTCGCAGGGCGTACATTGTGGCACACGAACTGTGCGATATTCACCTGTGCTTGAGGATCGGTTTAACGGGCTTTGTCTCGCTCGCATCCAATGGCACAAGCAAAGCTGGAGTGGGAATATACTCTCAGCGCTTCCCAGGAGAGAGGCCGCAAACATGTCTTTATTTGCCGTGATCGGCGGGCTTGCTCTTCTGCTGCTGACGCTGCTTGATGTTTTCGAAACGATCATTCTGCCTCGGCGAATCACCCGTCGTTTTCGGCTCTCGAGGGCTTTCTATCGTCTGACGTGGCGGCCCTGGTCGCTGGCCGCCCGGTGGATTCGAAAAAGCGACCGCCGGGAATCGTACCTCAGCTTTTTCGGGCCGCTCTCGCTCCTTGGCCTTTTTGGTGTTTGGTCGGCTGCGCTGATTCTGATTTTTGCGACGCTGCATTGGGCGATCGGTTCGCAGCTCAACACGCAGAATATCAAGCCGGGCTTTTGGACCGATCTCTATATGAGCGGCAGCACTTTTTTCACTCTGGGGCTGGGCGATGTGACCCCGCGGACGCCTGCAGCGCGAGCTCTTACGGTGGTCGAAGCAGGAATTGGCTTCGGTTTTTTGGCCCTCCTGATCAGCTACCTGCCGGTGTTGTACGGAGCGTTTTCGCGGCGCGAAGTAAATATTTCGCTGTTGGATGCGCGGGCCGGATCGCCGCCCAGCGCAGTCGAGTTGCTGCGGCGGCATCTGCAATCGCCCAATCCTGAAAGGCTGGCCGATTATCTGCGCGCGTGGGAAACGTGGTCGGCGGAGCTGATGGAAAGCCATCTTTCCTATCCCGTGCTCTGCTATTTCCGTTCGCAGCACAACAACCAATCGTGGCTGGCGGCGCTCACGACGATTCTCGATACCTGCGCGTTTCTGATCGCGCACACGGAAGGTTCGGTGCGTTGGCAGGCGCAGCTCACGTTTGCGATTTCGCGGCATGCGATCGTTGATCTCGCGCAGGTGCTGAACTGCCCGCCGCGCGCTCCTTCAATGGACCGCCTGCCCGCCGCGGATTTGGAGAAACTTCACGGGCTCGCGGCTGCCGCCAAGGTACCCTTGTGCGCGAGCCACGATGACAAGAAGCTGAGCGAATTGCGCCAACTCTACGAGCCCTACATTGAGGCGATGTCGGCCCGCCTGCTGATGCCCGTTTCGCCGTGGTCCGTGCCATCGCGCCACGCGGACAACTGGCGCACCAGCGCATGGGCGCGGGCATCAACGGAGATCGAGCCAGCGCCGCAGCAGGGGGCAACAGATGACCAGCACGCGTGATGCGGCAGCCGGACCTACGCAAACACGGCAGAATCATGTGATCGTAGACGCATACTCTTCCGCCACGTTCCTGTTTCAGGAGAGAAGATTGCTCGCACGACTGAGACGCCGGGCTTGGACGCCAGTTCTGCTGTTGCTCCCTATCTGCTTGTGTCTTGCCTGTATTGCGGGGCCGGCTTACTCGCAGGCACAAGCCCCCGCCGAAACCATCACAATTGATGCGAATGCTCCCAGCCACCCATTCCCGCACTTCTGGGAGCAGATGTTTGGCTCAGGACGCGCGATCCTGAGCCTTCGCGACGACTACCGCGAAGACCTCCGTGAGGTCCGCCAGGCCACCGGATTTCAGTACATTCGTTTCCACGCGATTTTTCACGATGAGGTAGGCCTTTACGACGAAGACGCAGCTGGCAAGCCCATCTACAATTTTTCTTACGTTGACCAGATTTATGATGGCCTTCTGCAGAACGGTGTGCGGCCATACATAGAACTGAGCTTCATGCCGAAAAAGCTTGCCGCGCACCCGGTTCAGCAGGCCTTCTGGTATCACCCGTACGTTTCGCCTCCCAAGGACTGGGACAAGTGGGCCGACATGATTTCCCATTTCACGCAGCACCTTGTGGACCGCTACGGCATCGAGGAAGTTTCGCAGTGGTATTTCGAGGTCTGGAACGAGCCCAATCTCGATTTCTGGGCCGGCGATCCGAAGGAGGAGACCTACGACACGCTCTACGAGACCGCGGCCCGCGCCATTAAGAAAGTGAATCCGCGGCTGCGCGTGGGCGGACCGGCGACCGCGCAAGCGGCGTGGGTGGACCGCTTCATTCGCTTCTGCGTTGAGCATGATATTCCGCTGGACTTCGTCTCGACGCACGTTTACGGCAACGACGCGGCTCAGAATGTCTTGGGCACGAACGAAGACGTTCCGCGCACGCAAATGGTATGCCGCGCGGCCCTCAAGGTGCGCGATCAGGTGGCCGCTTCCGCCCGGCCGAATCTGCCGATCATCTGGAGCGAATACAACGCGAGCTACATGAACGAGCCGGACGTGACGGATGCGACGTTTATGGGCCCGTGGCTCGCGGATACGATTCGCCAGTGCGATGGACTCACGAACATGATGAGCTACTGGAGCTTTTCCGACGTGTTCGAGGAGCAGGGCGTGGTGAAGAAGCCTTTCTACGGAGGATTCGGAATTATGGCGGAGGACGATCTTCCCAAGCCCGCCTTCAACGCATTCAAGCTATTGCACCAACTCGGTGACCAGCGCGTCGCGGTTGATTCTCAGTCCGCGCTCGTGACCAAACGCGGCGACGGCACGCTCGAAATCGCAGTGTGGAATCTCTTCTTGCCCGAAGAACATGGATCACCAAAAGATGTAACGCTCGTTCTGGGCAATTTTAAGAGCCATCGCGCAGCGATCTCGCGCGTTGACTCCGCACATGGCTCGCTGTTGAATGCGTACGCCGCAATGGGCAAGCCCGCCTATCCCACTCGTGCGCAAATTGATGCGCTCCGCAAGGCAGCCGAATTGCCGCCGCCGGAAATGGAATCATTCCAACACGGAAAGCTCACGATCGAGTTGCCTCCACAGAGCCTGGCGCTAATTGAAATACGCAAATAAGAGCGCTTGAATTCGCGGGTGCGTCTGCTAGTAAGCCTTCACCCCCGCGCGCTCCATGCCGCGCAGTGCTTCTGGATTTCTCATAAACGTTTCCCACACAAACGCGGTCCGGGCATTTTCCGCCATCACCATGGTGATCCCCGTATCAATTCCTACTACGTCGCTGTCGTACCAATTCTTAAGTGGATTGAAAGCGTCCACGAAACCATAGCGGCTCCAGGTACCGGCTCCGTAGCGATTCTTGATGGTGCGCAAGACGAGCAGCGTGGCCTGCGGCATGAAGGGCAGCGAGCCGCCCGTGGCGCAAGGAACCACCGTGCCGTCAATCGGGCCGGTCAACGGCGGGCCACCCCAAACTTCGTAGCCATGCTGCGAATCCGACGCGGTGATGCCCCAGAGTTCGTTGCTGTAGTCCGGGAATTGCTTCGAGAGGTCAAGACAGAAGCGGCGATGAACTTCGGTGGCGATGACCGAATTCAGGAAATAGTCCGCGAACTTGTCCCGCTTGCCCCGAAAGTCAAACCAGGCCTGCGAATACTGGTGGACGAAAAGCGGCGCGAAAGAACCGATGTACTTGATGCCGTCGTAAGTAAACGAGGTGCGTTTCCAGGCATTCCACGTATCGGCGGGCAGCGGATGAGAGGCGGACCCCAGCCCCAACAGGTACATCATCATCATTTCGCTGTAATTGTCCCAGCGATATTGGAGGAAGCCGTTTTCGGGCGTCCAACCGTGCGGCAGGATCGGCGTGTCTTCGGAAAGCCAGTTCCAATCCACGCGATTGAAAATGTCGTAGGCCAATTCGCTGATTTCGGAATGCTGGAAATATTCGCGGCAAGTCAGAATGCCGCAGAGCAGAATCGCCGTGTCAATTGAAGAAATTTCGGATTGCCACATTCGCTCGCCGGTGTTGATGTTGGCCCAATGATAGAAAAATCCGCGATGCTGCGGAAGATTTCGCCAAAGAAACCGCAATCCATCCAGCACGCGTTCGCGCGCGTTGGTGTGCGAGACGTATCCGCGTTTGGCGCCGATGCAAAGCGCGGTGAACCCGAAGCCCGTCGCCGCCGTGCTACCCAGCAAGCCATTGTCGGGTTTTCGCACATTGGAGCGATCTCGCACCAGTCCTGTCTTCGGATTGGTCTGTTCCCAAAAATAGAGAAAGTTAGCTTGCGCCAATTGCTCAAGAAAGGCGTCTTCTTCTGGCGAAAGCTGGGTAACCAGGGATTGCTTGCCGGGGAGCGGATGCCGTGTGACTTGTACAGGTTCCATCCCGATTGCTCGCAGCACCTGCGACCCGGCCAAGGGTATGCCCGCACTCAGGCAGGCGAACCGCCTGAGCAGCTCGCGGCGCGAGAAAGGGGTATCGCTGTCGTTTCGCCAATCCATTGCAACGATTCTAGAGAATCAGCTCGAACGATCTCCAGTTCGAATAATCCAGCCGAGAGGGATGAGTAACGCCCCGGCGCCGGTTTCCCCAGCAAAATCAAGCAGCAGGCGGCAGGCGCCGCAACGCTGCGCCGTGAATTACATCATAGTGGTGACTTGGACCCATCCATGTGATTGCCAAAACGCCCCAAATGGCGGGCCGAACGCCTTCGCCGTCCGTTGGCGCCCCGGCTGGCCTAACGTGGATTGTGGCGAGCAACATTGCTTGTACGTGGATTTGATTGCT
>CAWDNN010000021.1:0-24555 GCA_963803675.1 uncultured Acidobacteriota bacterium
TTCGGAGGAGCCGGTGGATTATCCGGACTATGCGCGGCGCGTCGGCGAGCGCGTGGCGGCGAATACGAACGACCTTGGCATCCTGGTGTGCGGGACCGGGATCGGGATGAGCATTGCTGCCAACAAAGTGGAAGGCATCCGCGCAGGCGTAGCGCATGACGCGATGACCGCGCGGCTTGCGCGCGAGCACAATGACGCGAACGTGCTTACGCTCGGCGCCCGCGTGGTGGACAATGACACGGCGATCCAGATCGTGCGCGAATTTCTGGCGGCGCAATTCGCCGGCGGCCGGCACCAGCGCCGTGTGGACAAGATCACCGAGATGGATCGGCAGCGCGTCACGGACCAAGGCTGATATGACTGCTGGCGTTCACCAGGTATCGAACAAAACGTGAGCACACCTACAAAAGCTGTTGACCGCATGACGCTGCCCTTGCGCGCGGTCGATCCCGAGATCGCCGAAATACTTCGCCTTGAGGCCCGGCGCGAATCCACCGGCATCGAGCTGATCCCTTCGGAGAATTTCGTCTCGGAGGCCATCCTCGAAGCGGTGGGCTCCGTGCTCACCAACAAATATGCGGAGGGCTATCCCGGCAAGCGCTATTACGGCGGCTGCGAATTTGTGGACCGCGCCGAGCAGTTCGCGATTGATCGCGCCAAGGAACTGTTCGGGGCGGAACACGCCAACGTCCAGCCACACTCCGGCTCGCAGGCCAATACCGCGGTTTACATGTCCGCGTTGCAGTTTGGCGACACCGTGCTCGGCATGAACCTTGCGCACGGCGGCCACCTGACGCACGGCCACCCGCTGAATTTTTCGGGACGCATGTACAAGTTTGTGCCTTACGGCGTGACGCGCGAGACCGAAACGATTGACTACGACGAATTAGACAAGCTGGCGCGCGAGCACAAACCAAAGATGATTGTGGCAGGGGCGAGCGCGTACTCGCGCATCATTGACTTCCCCCGTTTGGCGCAGATCGCGCAAGCCAATAACGCGCTTCTCTTCGTGGACATGGCGCACATTGCGGGACTCGTCGCCGCGGGCGTGCATCCCAGCCCGGTGCCGCACGCGGATTTCGTTTCGACGACGACGCACAAAACTTTGCGCGGGCCGCGGGGCGGCATGGTGCTTTGCCGCGAGAAATATGCGAAGGAAATCGACAAGCTGACGTTTCCCGGCATCCAGGGGGGTCCGCTGATGCACGTCATCGCGGCGAAGGCGGTTTGCCTGAAGGAAGCGATGCAGCCGGAATTTCGCGTGTACCAGCAGCAGGTGGTGAGGAACGCGCAAGCGCTCGCGGCGGGAATGGCGAAGCGCGGATTCCGTATCGTCAGCGGCGGCACGGATAACCACCTTTTCCTGGTGGATATCAATTCACGCGGGCTTACCGGCAAGGCGGCTCAACCGGCCCTCGATCGCGCAGGCATTACCGTCAATAAGAATGCTATTCCGTTCGACCCGACCCCGCCGATGACCGCCGGCGGAATCCGCATGGGAACTCCCGCGGTGACCACTCGAGGCATGCGCGAAGCGGAGATGGACCGCATCGCCGGATGGGTCTCCGAAGTGCTCGAACATCTGGGCGATGCGGCAACCGAATCGAAGGTGCGGGCCGAAGTGGAAGTGTTCACACAAGACTTTCCCCTCTATTCGCGGCGTTGGAAAGATTCCGGCTCTCCACCGCCAAACTCAGCTTCCTCCGGCGCGCCCAGCGCGGGTTCCTGAGAGCGCCTGCCGATGCGCGTCGCCCTGGACATACGCCGCGCGGGCGATTTCGGCATCGGCACGTATCTGCGAAACATCCTCGAGCAGCTTGCGCGCCAGGACGACGGCGCCGAGTATTTGCTGATCGGCGCGCGCCGGCATTTCGATGAAGTCGGTCCCCTGCCGGAAAATTTCACCTGGCTGCCTTACGATGCGGAGCCCGGCTCGCTCCGCACGCACGTACACCTGCCGATCGTGCTGGAAAATCATCGCGTGGACCTGCTGCATATGCCGTGGTTCTACGCGCCGGCGATTGTTCCCTGCCGGCTGGTGATCACCATGCATGACCTGACGGAGATTGCCGCGCCGAGTGTGGGTACATCGCCGGTGGTGCGCAGCGGAAGGCTGTGGTTCGCGCGGCGTGCGCTCGAACGCGCCGACCGCATCCTGGCGGTCTCCGAAAGCGCGAAACGCGAACTCGAACGCGTGTTCGGCGTTCCGGGAAGCAAGATCGAAGTAATTTACAACGCGGTGGACGAGCGCTTCCTTTCGGAGCCGCTTCCGGCGGATGCGGATCGCATCCTTGAACGGCACGCCGTGAGCGGCCCTTACATCCTGTATGCAGGCAACGTGCGCCCGCAGAAAAACCTGGCGCGGCTGATCGAGGCGTTTGCCGTGGTGAAGGACGAGTTGAAAGGCGATAGCGACTTGGGGAACCTGAAGCTGCTGGTGATCGGCGACTCCCTCGCGCCGCACCCCGATTTGAGGCGCGCGGTGGTGCGCACGCGCCTTCGCGAGGATGTGCGGTTTCTCGGTTTCGTGCCGTTCGCCACACTGCGAGTGTTCTATGCGAAGGCACGCGCATTTGTGTTCCCTTCTCTTTACGAAGGATTTGGCCTACCGCCGCTCGAAGCGATGGCAAACGGCACGCCAGTGCTGGCCTCCGACGCCTCGGCGATACCGGAGATTCTGGGCGACGCCGCACTTTTCGTGAACGCCGAGAATGTGTTTGATCTGGCGCGGGGCATTCGCCAGATCCTGACTGAGGGGGTATTGCGCGAGGCGCTGATCCGCCGTGGGTACGCGCTGGTGCATCGCTATTCGTGGGAGCGATCGGCGGCGCAGGTCCGCGCGGCTTACGAATCGGTGTGTTCGGCCAACGGGACGCGCCGATGAAACAATTGGCTTGAAGCACTCGTACCAATAGATAAGGTGGTGCACGATGCAAGAAAATGGAAAGCCCCGGCGCGGGAGCCCGTTGGGATTCGGGCTGGTGCTGATCGCGGTCGGTCTGTTCTTCCTGGTGCTAAATTTGCGGCCCGGCCTTGACCCGTGGCCTTTCCTGTTTCACTACTGGCCGGTCATTCTGATCGTGCTGGGAATCGCGAAGCTGGCGGACGTCATGCTCAGGAAGGATGGCTCCCCGAGCCGTGGACCGAGCGTCATATCCGCGGCGGTGGTTCTCGTTGTGGTGCTGCTGCTGGTTTTTGGCATGGCCAAACGCGGGCAAGCCGATTCAACCCTTGAACATGAGACGCGGAGCGTGGAGAAGCAGGGCGCGACTTCGGTGATTGCCACGCTGGATATCCCCGCGGGCGAGCTGAACCTGAATGGCGGGTCGTCGCATTTGCTCGACGCCGATTTTCGTTACACCAGGGCCGAAGGCGAGCCCCGCGTGGACTATGACGTCTCCAGCGGCAGCGGGCGGCTGCGCATCACGCAGAATGGCGGTGGCGTGCACATGGGGAATAACGAAAATGACTGGGATCTCAAACTCGCCGACGACGTGCCGCTCGAACTCGAACTCAAAATGGGCGCAGGAGAAGGCGATTTGCACATGCAAGGCATCCTGCTGACGCGGCTGCAAGTGCAGATGGGCGCAGGCGAGTTGAATCTCGATTTGACGGGCGAGCGCAAGCAGGACTTGAACGCCACGATTCACGGCGGCGTGGGCGAAGCGACGATTCGCCTGCCGCGCGACGTCGGAGTGCAGATTCGGGCGTCCGGCGGAATCGGCTCGGTGGAAGTGAGCGGATTGCGCCAGAACGGCGACGAGTATGTGAATGATGCGTACGGAAAATCGCCGGTAACCATTCGGATGACCGTCAAGGGCGGTATCGGGCAAATCAATTTGATCGAAGAGAAATAGCGCTCGGCGAATCGTGGCGGCGGATGTTTCACGTGAAACAAAATTAAGTTCTGTTGCTACAGCTAGTTGGCATTGGATTTCGAAATATTCTCCGCGCGACGCGTAAACCGCTGCAGCTTGTTCACAAGCAAGTTTTCGAATCCCGCTGGCGTGCAGCTCTGAGACCTGTATGCTTTGTGCCTGCACGTCCCTCCTGCTGCTCGTTGTCTCAGACAGTTCCACGCTGGCGGTGGTTTACTGCCGATTGAGCCCGCCGTATACTTCTAGGTTTAAGTATCGCTGTGTAGCGCGTACTGAGAGGGCCTGCCTTGGCTGGATCTACATTGGAACCGATTCCCGCGCGTGCGACGAGCGCTTTGCCGTCTGGGAAGGCTGTGCTCCGCCCGAATCGCAAGAAGCGATCGTGGTGCGCGGCGCGCGCGTCCACAACCTGAAGAACATCAGCTTCGAAATTCCGCACAACGCGATTACGGTGGTCACGGGCGTCTCCGGCTCCGGCAAATCGAGTCTGGCTTTTGACACGATCTACGCCGAAGGGCAGCGCCGCTATGTGGAATCGCTCTCGGCCTACGCGCGGCAGTTCCTTGAGCGGATCGAGAAGCCCGATGTGGACGAGATCACCGGGATTGCGCCGGCCATCGCGATTCGGCAAAAGAACTCCACGCGTAACCCGCGCTCGACGGTGGCGACAGCAACGGAGATTTACGATTACCTGCGGCTGCTCTATGCGCGCGCGGGTAAGACGTATTGCACGCGTTGCGGCCAAGAGGTACGGCGCGACACCATGGACGAGATCGCTGCGCGCGTGGCTGCGCTGCCGGCAGGGGCGCGTTTCTACGTGCTTTACAAGCTGCAACTGCCCGCCCCAGCGGCTCGCAAGGGCAAGAAGAGCCCGGCGCCCGATGGAGAGGCAATCCGCCAGGCGCTTACCGATCTGCAGAAGCGCGGGTTCAACCGGCTTTACCAAGATGGACGAATCTTCGAGTTCTCGACGCCCGAGGCGCTGCTGGACGTGGAGTTCGCGAAGCCGGTATTTGTGATGGTGGACCGCTTGGCGGTATCGCCGGAGTCGCGGTCTCGGCTGATTGATTCCGTGGAGATTTGCTACCGCGAAGGTGGCGGCGAGGCGATTCTCGAGTTCCCTGCGGCGAAGCCGGATGGCAGCTCCGAACGGCTGATTTTCAACGAGCGCTTTGAGTGCAAGAACTGCGGACTCGTTTACCAGGAGCCGGAGCCGCGGCTGTTTTCGTTCAACAATCCCGCCGGAGCGTGCCCGCGGTGCCAGGGCTTTGGCAATACGATTGACTTCGATCCGAATCTCGTGATTCCCGACCAGGGCAAGACGATCGAGGAAAACCCCATCGAGCCGTGGACGAAGCCGCGCTACCGCAACCTGCAAGTGGAGTTACGCAAATACGCGCGGAGCAAGTCCATTCCAGTGGATGTGCCGTTCCGGGCGCTTTCGGCCGAACACCGCGCACAAATTCTGGAGGGCGATCCCGCGGCGGGCTTTCCTGGCGTAAAGGGCTTTTTCGACTGGCTCGAGCGCAAGAAGTACAAGCTGCACATTCGCGTTTTTCTGAGCCGCTATCGCGGGTACGCGACATGCCCCGATTGCCGCGGCACGCGGCTGCGTCCTGAGGCTCGCGCCGTGCTGATTCAAGGCAAGGCGATCACCGAAACTTGCGCGATGACGGTGACGCAGGCGCGCGAATTCTTCAGCAGGTCTGGAATTGAGCGCGGCGCAGGCGAAAATCGCCAGCAAAATTCTGGAAGAGGTGTCCCAGCGGCTGCGGTTTCTGGATGAAGTGGGGCTCGATTACCTCACGTTGGACCGGCTGACTTCGACGCTTTCCGGCGGCGAGGCGCAGCGGATCCAGCTTGCCACTTCGCTCGGATCGCAACTCGTGGGCGCGCTCTATGTGCTCGATGAGCCTAGCATCGGGCTGCACCCGCGCGATACGCACCGGCTGATTCATATCCTGAAGTCGCTGCGCGATCTGGGCAACACGATCGTCGTGGTGGAGCACGATCCCGACACGATTCAGGCCGCGGACTACATTCTCGATCTCGGACCGGGAGCGGGCGAGTATGGCGGCCGCATTCTCTTCGCGGGACCGCGCAGCGAATTGATGAGGGATCCCCATTCGATCACGGCGAAATATCTCTCTGGCGAATTGCGCATTCCGGTACCGGCCATGCGCCACAAGCCGGACAGCCGGTTCCTGCGCATATCGGGGGCGCATGCTCACAACCTGCAGAACATTGACGTGATGATCCCGCTCGGGTATGATGACCGCAATCACCGGCGTTTCGGGCTCGGGAAAGTCTACGCTCGTCTATGACGTGATCTACAAAGCTCTGCAGGCTAAGCAGACGGGGGCGAGCTTCAAAGACGCTTGCAACCGCATTGACGGCGACCAGCACATCAAGGAAGTGGTGATCGTGGACCAGTCCCCTATCGGCCGGACGCCGCGATCGAATCCCGCGACGTACCTGAAGGCTTTTGACGCGATCCGCGATGTGTTCGCGGCAACTCCAGATGCCAAGCGCCGCGGATTCAGTCCGGGGCATTTCTCATTCAATATTCCCGGCGGGCGATGCGAAGCGTGCCAGGGAGACGGCACCGTGACGGTGGAGATGCAGTTCCTCGCGGATATCGAGTTGATTTGCGATGACTGCAAGGGTACGCGGTTCAAATCCAGCGTGCTCGACGTGCGTTATAAGGACAAGAACATTCACGAAGTGTTGTTGCTTACGGTGCGCGAGGCGCTGCACTTTTTTTCGGGGGCGAATAAGGTGATTTCGCGGCTCAAGATCCTGGACGAAGTCGGACTCGGTTACTTACGGCTGGGGCAATCGGCCACGACACTTTCGGGTGGCGAGGCACAACGCCTGAAGTTGGCAGCGCATCTCACGCGGCAGGAAAGCCGGGGCGTGCTCTACATTTTTGACGAGCCGACCACCGGGCTGCACTTTGACGATATCCAAAAGCTGCTGACGGCATTCCGGAAGCTGCAAGATAGCGGCGCGTCCGTGCTGGTGATCGAACACAACCTGGACATGATCAAGTCGGCGGACTGGGTGATTGATCTCGGACCCGAGGGTGGCTCGGGGGGCGGGCAGGTGATCGCGACCGGTACGCCCGAGCAAGTGGCGCGAAATTCAAACTCACGGACCGGAAAATTCCTGGCTGCTGTGTTGGTGTATGAGCGCAACGGTTCGCGTGGCGGCTCGGCAAACGGCGTGCGGAATGGTTCGCGCAGCCTCGAAGCGCACAAGGGTTAGCCAAGATGCTTGTGGTTGAACTAAGGAGTCTGTTCGTGGCGGGACCCCGTTGAGCGAAGGCGAATATACACTGTCTCCGAATGAGGCACGGCGATGTGTCATAGCCGTCACGCGAGGGTTGGGCGCTGCGCGCTGGGCGCGTTTCTCGGCAGCACTTGCGATCACGATTTCTTTGGGACTTCCGAGTTGGGCGCAAGTCTCGACGCAGGATTCCGTCCAGAAGCCGCCCGCGCAGAACGCCGCCGCGACTCTGGCGCAGGCACAGCAGGCACTCGATCAGAACGATTTCCAGCACGCGGCGACGTTACTCGCCGAATATCTGGCACAGCATCCAGAAAATGCAGTGGCGCACTTCCAGCTTGGCTATGCCTATTCCAATTTGAAGCGGGAGGCCGATGCGGCGAAGGAATATGCGCGCGCGGCGGAATTGAAGCCTGATTTCGCCGAAGCTCATTTGAATCTGGGGCTCGCGTTAGTGGATAGCGATCCCGCTGCCGCCGCGGCTTCATTCAAACACGCAGCGGACTTGACGCCGAAGCAAGCAAAGCCACGATTCCTGGCCGGGTATGCGCTCGAGCATAGCGGCGACTACGCAGGAGCGGCAGCCCAGTATGAGCAGGCCTCGGCGCTCGATGCGAAGAGCTTCGACGTGTTTTTTTCGTGGGGACGCGCGTTGCTGCGTTCGGGAGATGCCGCCGGGGCGGAGCAACGATTTCGGCAGGCATTAGCATTGCGTGCGGACTCGGCGCCGGCACACCTCGGGCTGGCGAATTCTCTCGTGGAGCAGCGCAAAGCGGACGCGGCGGCCGAATTCACCGAGTACCTGAAATTGCAGCCTGCCGACCGCGCCGCGCGGCTCCAACTTGCGTCGCTACTCTACGGTTCGGGTAAGACGGTTGATGCTTTGGCCGAGCTCGACCGCGTGGACGCGGGCGGGCCCCCGTCGGGCGAAAGCGCGCGGCTGCGCGCCTCCATCGCGATTTCCCAGGAACAGTGGGATGCCGCGGTGCGCGTTCTCTCGCCCGCCGTGGCTGCCGCCCCAAGCGATGCCGTGCTTCACGCGGAACTTGGCCACGTGCTGCTCGAAAAGAAGGATTACGCGAACGCCCGACCCGAGTTGCAAAAGGCGATCACACTCGATCCGAAGCAAACCGATGTGCTGCGCGATCTGATGGACGCCGAATACCTGGGCGGCGATTGTCCCGCGGCGTTGCAATCGCTGGACGAGCTTGCGCAGCGCGAAGCTCCGAAGGCGGGCGTTTGGTTTGTGCGCGCAACCTGCTACGATAAGCAACAGCGAATCGCCGAGGCCGCCAGCGCCTATCACAAGTTCCTTGATATGGACCAGGGCCGCAACGACAAACAGGACTTCCAAGCGCGCGAACGGCTGAAGGTCCTCGAGCGGCAACTCGACAAGAAGAAGTAGGCCTCATGTTGCAGCGCACGCTGTTGCGATTGGCTATCCTTCCGATGCTTGTTGCCTGCTTAGGGGCGGGCCCCACGTCACAAGACCGGATCGCGCAAGACAAAGACAAATTTCAACGCGAGACGGACCCGGTGCACAAAGCCAAGGACTTCGAGCGGCTCGGCGACGAACAAATTGCCGAGTTCGGCCGCTCGGCGGACGCGAACGAAGTGGAAGCGGCGCTTAGCGTCCTGATGGATTATCGGAAAGAAGCGCACGAAACGTACAACGCGCTGAAGGCGTCCGGGGCAAATGCGGAACGGAAGCCGGAAGGCTACCGGCAACTGCAGATTCATCTTCGCAGGAGCCTCTGGAAGATCGATCGCACACTCGCAATCATCCCCGACGAGCGTCGCATGGAGGTCCGCGCCATCCGCGATGATCTGGCCGCGTTGGAAGCGCGGCTCATCCACGAACTTTTCCCGACCGCTTCGGATCTCACCCAGAAAAATGCGAAAGGATAGGGCCATGCGTAAGCCGCAGTTTTTGACGCGAACATTGGCGGCGGGGCTGCTGGTTGCAGCGCTGGTTTCCGCCGCCGGCAAATCCGCAACCGCGCAGGGAAAGAAAGACTATCTTACGGATTCCGAAGCGGACCAGATTCGTGACGCAATGACGGGGTCGGACCGGATCAAGCTCTACATGGATTTTGCGGACGACCGTATCAAAAAACTGAAATACACGCTTGCACACCCGAGCAGCTTCGATAAGAATCGTTCCGAAGAATTGAATGGCCTGATCAACGCGTACTCCGGCTGTGTGGACGACGCGGCCGACTTGATCGGCCTCGCGCATGAAAAGCAGCAGGACATTCACGAAGGCTTGAAGGTGCTCAAGGCAAAGACGGCGGAGTTTCTTGCGTATCTGCAAGTCCTCGACAAGACTGGACCCGAACTGGAGAGTTATAAAGACACGCTGGACGACGCCATCGAGGCAACGCAGGACGCTATCCAGGACGCGACCAAAGCGGAAAAGGAAAACTCAACACCGATACGCAGGAAACAATGAAGCGCGGAAGGCCATGAAGCTGTTTACTCGCATTCGGGAAATCATAGAGCGGGCATCGTTAAGGAGCGCACTGAGCGGCGAGGCCGGAGCGGCGGTCCCTGGCGGCGCAGTGCTTTTCCACCGGATGTACACACGACTCGGATGCCTGGGACGTCCACCGCAGTTCATTGTCGAGTTCTACCCGTACGCGAATTTGGTGCATACCATCCGGCTGCGCGAAGATTTCGCGCATGTACGGCTCTCCGACATTCTTCGCGGCGCGCAGTTGGAAGTGATGGAAGCGGCGGCGGCGATTTTACTCTCGCGGCTCTACCGCCGGCGCGCGCCCCGAGAATTGCTCGAAGCCTATCACCACTACTCGACGGCGCAGGGCACACGCAAGCGCGTGCTGCATATGCGGCGCCGCCGGGGACGGAGGGTGCAGAGCGGTCCTACGGGCGCGATTCACGATTTGGCGCCGATGTTTTCGCGGCTCAATAAGCGCTACTTTAGCGGGCGTCTGCACCGCCCGAGGTTGGGCTGGAGTTCGAGGGCGTGGCGGGCCCAACTTGGCTGCTTCGATCCCGGCGTGGATCAAATTGTGATGAACTCACGGCTGGACCGCGAAAACGTCCCGGCCTACGTCGTGGAGTACGTGCTCTACCACGAAATGCTGCACGTGAAGCACCCGATCCGCGCGGCGAGTTGCGGGCTGCAGGCGCATTCGGCGGCGTTCCGGCGCGAGGAGCGGCGCTACGCTTCGTACGATCTGGCGCACAAATTTCTCGACCGGATGAGTTGAGGAGTGGCGCCGCGCCTACTTTTCAGAAGGCTTGTTTTCGGCGGACTGCGGCTTCTTATCGAGATCAGCGATTCGGGACTCGACCCTTTTGCGTTCCGGTGAACTCGGATAGAGACGCAAGTACCGCTTGTAGGCCTTCAACGCATTTGCCGGATCGCCCTTTTTCTCGTACGTTTCCCCCAACTGTAAGTATGGCGCGGCAAATGCGGTGTTCAGACGAGCCGATTCCTGAAAGCGATCAATCGCGGCGTCGAGATTTCCCTTCTTCAGGTAGAACAACCCGACCTCAAGGTTCTTCTGGGCGCCCAAAGGATCAAAGACCGCCTTTTTCGGCTGCGCGTCCTCGTCAGGCGGAGGGGGAGGAATATCCGGATTGATAGGGGCAGCCTTTGGCACCGGCGGAGCGCTCTTTTCGGACGCGGATGGCGGTGGCGGCGGAATATTGGGATTGATCTTGTCCGATTGCGCACGCGCCGCAACGGCCAGCAGCAAGACAGTAGCCGCCAGCGTCAATGCCAGTATTAATCGTACGCGAGCGATGGAGTGCGGTTTCATGATGCTCTTTGTGCGCCTAGATACCGTGAGATTCGCTCTGGTATCATGAGGGTTGGCTTAGGGCCTGCATTGATTTTACGCGGCCTCCCGCATGGAACTCCAACAGAAAGTAGCGAGCCTGCCGCTTGATCCGGGCGTTTACCTCTTCAAGGACGTCCTGGGCACGATTCTGTATATCGGCAAAGCGGGGTCGCTCAGGCATCGCGTAAGGTCCTATTTCCTCGACTCAAAAGTGCTGGACGCGAAGACCGGGTCGCTTGTGCGCGAAATCGCCGACCTTGACTACATCGTCGTGGACAATGAGCGCGAGGCGCTGGCGCTCGAGAACAACCTCATCAAACAGCATAAGCCAAAGTTCAACATCATGCTGCGCGATGACAAGACCTACCCGTATATTCGCTACACGGCCTTCGAAACTTATCCGCGCGTCTATGTGACGCGGCGTTTGCGAAAGGATGGGTCTGTCTATTTCGGGCCTTACTTTCCGCACAGCCTGGCGCACCGGATCGTCCATTTCATTCATCGCAATTTTCTGGTGCCGTCATGCACCGTGGACCTCACGCGCGCCCATCCTCGGCCGTGCTTGCAATACTACATTCACCGCTGCCTGGGGCCTTGCGTACCGGGTCTAACGACGAACGAGCGCTATGCGGAAGCCGCGCACGACGCCCGCACCTTCCTTGAAGGCCGCCGCAGCGAGTTGGCGGCGAGTCTGCGAGAACGAATGGCGAGCGCCTCCGGCGAAGAGCGCTACGAAGAAGCCGGGGGCTATCGCGATCTGCTGCACACCGTGGAAGAAATTGACGAGCGGCAGAAAATCGCCGCAGCGCAAGGGGACGACACCGACGTGCTCGCCTGGCATGCCGAGCCGCCACAGGCAGCCGCCAATCTTTTTCATATCCGCGGCGGACGGGTGGTAGACCGCCGCGATTTCTATTGGGAAGATTTGCTCGAATTCGATCCGGCTGAGTTTTTGCCTTCCTTGCTCAAGCAGCTTTACCTGGACGCCGATTACCTGCCAAAAGTGATCCATGTGCCGATGGATTTCGAGGACCGCGGGCTGCTGGAAGAAAGCCTGACCGAGCGCGCCGGACATCGCGTGGAGATTCTGTTTCCGCAGCGTGGACCGAAGTATGCATTTCTGGAATTGGTGGAAAAGAACGCGAAGCACTCGTTCGACCAGCGGTTCCGCGTCCTGAAACCCACTTCCAAGGCCATCGCTGAAGCGTTGCAGGGGGCATTGAATCTCGCAGAGCCGCCGCGACGGATCGAGAGTTTCGATATTTCGCACATCCAGGGCGCCGATACCGTCGCTTCAATGGTGGTGTGGGAAGACGGCCGGATGCGCAAATCCGATTATCGAAAGTTTATTATTCGCGGCATTGAAGGTGTGGATGACTTTGCTTCGATGCGCGAAGCGGTAGGGCGGCGTTACCGCCGATTGGTGGATGAAAAGAAGGCTCTTCCGAGCCTGATACTGATTGATGGCGGCCTGGGACAGCTTCATGCCGCGGCGCAAGCGCTGGAATCGGTGGGAATCATCAATCAGGCGGTGGCAAGTATCGCCAAACGCGAAGAAATCATTTACGTGCTCGGGCAGGAAGACGAGCCGTGCACGCTCGACCACCACTCGCCGATCCTGCACCTGGTTCAGCAGATTCGGGACGAGACGCACCGCTTTGCCGTAGGTTTCCACCGGCAGCGCCGCTCCGCACGCACATTGCATACGGAATTGACCGAGATTCCCGGCGTGGGCGAACGCTCGGCAAAAAAGCTTCTGCGGCGATTTGGGAGCGTGGCGAGGCTCCGCTCGGCAAGCGTCGAGGAGATGGCGAAGATCATTACACGCCCGCAAGCTGAAAAGCTCGCCGAGCATTTTCGCTCCGCCGAAGCGATCGCCGATTCATCGCAACGCGTTGAACCCGGCAGCCTCTAATGCCGCGTCCTGTTTACTCGGAGTAAAATGAAGATGCGCCCTCTTGCTGGTCGGAGAACTATGCCGGAAAAACCGGAAACATCTGAAGAGTATCGCCAGAGATTGGCCAAATATATCGAAGGCAAGGATGCTCTCATTCTGCAGCGGGGGGCGCCTCGCACTCTAGCCCGGCTCATCGAGGGCATTCCGGAGGAGAGGCTAAGACGCCGTCCGGCTCCGAAAAAATGGTCGGTAGTGGAAATCCTCGCTCACCTGGCCGAGGACGAACTTTCTAGTAGTTGGCGCTATCGCCAGATGATCGAACATAACGGCGAGAAGCTTTTGGGGTTCGATCAGGACGAATGGGCGCGCCTGGGCGATTACAGTTCATGGACCGCGAGCGATGCGCTGGAGATGTTCCGGTTGTTACGCGAGGCGAACCTCCGCATGCTGAGCCGGCTGTCACCGGAAGAATGGGAGCGCACAGGAGTGCACGCCGAGCGCGGAAAACTGAATGTGCGCGAGCTTGCGAATCACATGGCAACGCATGACATCAATCACATTCAGCAGATAGAGCGACTCCTCGCATAACCAAGCGAATCGCTGGCAGATAGAAGGCAGCGGCAAGGCTGTGTTCGTCTCCTATAACATTCAAAGCCCTGCACTTTTGACCGATTAGCCCCACGCCGCCTACAGGCTGTCCTTGGTTGCATGCACCCAGTAGGCTATGCTAGCTTCGACACAGGGAGGGCTTTGGAATGAGCGATAACGGCGGCGGCAAAATCAGCTATTTTCTGGTTGGATTGGGCGTGGGTGCTCTCCTCGGGATCCTCTTCGCGCCACAGTCCGGTGAGGATACGCGCGAGTATCTGGCAGGCCGCGCGGAAGAAGGCCGGGATTATGCGCAGCGCAAGGCTCGCGAGCTGCGAGAACAGGCCGAGGACATGATCGAGCGCGGCAAAGAGCGCGCGGAGGATTTGCTCGAGCGCAGCAAGGAATTGGCGGCACGGCAAAAGGAATCCATATCGGCGGCGGTAGAGGCGGGCAAAGAAGCCTACCAACGAGAGAAGGCGAAGTCGTAGGGACAGAGGCGCACGATGCAAGAGACAGCAATCACGGTCTTCGTCGGCATAACGGCTCTCGCGTTCGTGGTCCAGGCCGCGATCATGGCCGGGATGTACAGCGAGATTCGCAAGGCAAGCAACCGGATGGGCGAAAAGGTAGACGATTTGCACCTTCGCATCACTCCCCTGATCTCGAAGATTGATACCCTGATCGGCGAGACGCAGCCACGCATCGTGAGCCTGGTGGTGGATGCATCCGAGGTGGTGAGCCTCGCACGCGGCCAGGCGCAAAAGGTGGACCGCGTTCTGACGGAAACGCTGGACAGACTGCGGATCCAGTTGATTCACGCGGATCAAATGATGACCGGAGCGCTCGACACGGTCGAAGACGCCGGAACAACCGTGAAGCGCTCGGTTCTGGGTCCGGTCCGGCAGGCCACCGCGGTAATTCGGGGCGTCAAGGCAGGTATAGACGTGCTGCGAAACCGGCAGCGAAGTTCGGACGGCAGCGGAGAATCTCCCGACGAAGGCTTGTTTATTTAGACGCGCGATTGGAATTGGCGGGCGGAGGCGCAATGCTTCCGCCCGTTTTCTATTTTGTGGGGACCTGGTTCAGACGATCCAGCCGCCGCCGAGGACTGTTTCTTCCACATAAAACACCGCCGCCTGGCCGGGAGTGATCGCGCGCTGGGGCTCATCAAAGATCAGACGTGCGCGAGCCAGACCGGCAGAGGGCGTCAGCAGCGCTGCCGCAGGCTCGTGGCGATGGCGAATCTTCACCATGGCGCGGGTGGGATCGATCAGCGCTGCCAGACTGATCCAGTTGATGTCACGAACTTCACATTCCGTAGAGCGCAGCTCGGCGTCTTCGCCCACGACCACGCGCCGCAAGGCACGGTCAATCGCAATGACGTAGAGCGGCCGGCCAGCCGCTACGCCAAGCCCCTTGCGCTGCCCGATGGTGAAGTTGTGCACGCCCGAATGGCGGCCGAGGATTTCACCCTCGGTGGTTACGATCTCGCCGGCTTCGTCCGGAAGCATGCTCCCCTGTTCTCCAAGGTATGCCTCGATAAAACGGACGTAGTTGCCCGAGGGAACGAAGCAAATCTCCTGGCTATCCGGCTTTTCGGCCACCGGCAGCTTTGCGGCGCGCGCAATCGAGCGCACTTGGTCCTTGGTAAGCTCGCCCAGCGGAAAGCTGGTGCGGCTCATTTGCTCCTGCGTAAGGCCGAAGAGAAAGTACGACTGATCCTTCGAATCGTCCTGGGCGCGCAGAAGCTCGTGACGGCTCGTAGCCCTGTTGAACTGGATGCGCGCGTAATGCCCAGTGGCGAGACGTTCCGCGCCAATCTGCCGCGCGGTCGAGAGAAGTTGGTCGAACTTCACGTGGTTGTTGCAGAGCGTGCACGGAATCGGCGTCCGGCCGGCCAGATAGTCCCCGACAAACGGGCGGATCACGGTCTCTTCGAAGCGGTCTTCAAAATTCACGACGTAATGCGGAAAGCTCAGGTGCTCGGCGACGCGCTTCGCGTCGTACACGTCGTCGAGAGAGCAGCAGCGGTGGCCAACGGGCCCGCCCGGGGAAAGCTCCGGCAGGCGGCGCTGATTCCAGAGCTGCATGGTGAGGCCGACAATGGCCTCGCCGCGCTCGCGCAGAAGCGCTGCAACCGTCGAGCTATCCACGCCGCCGCTCATGGCGACGACCGTGAGTTCCGGATTATTAGGTGCCGTGCTCATCGCGTTCGTTCGCTTGTAAGCGGCTGAGGGTTACTGCGCCGCACGCAGTGCAGATGCCTACGCCGTCGGCTGCAGGGCGGCAGATTTCTTGTATTCCGGGGAAAGCTGGCGAAGTTGTTCCACTCCCGCGGGAACGATCGAAAGCGCGCGATCCACGTCGGCATCCGTCGTGTGGCGGCCCAGGCTGAAGCGCAGGCTTGCGCGTGCCTCCGCCGCAGGCAGACCGATTGCCGTGAGCACCCGCGATGGCGCAATCGCCCCTGAGGAACACGCCGCGCCGGTGGAGCACGCCAGCCCGCGCAAGTCGAGCGCAATCACGAGAGCTTCGCCCTCCACATGTGGGAACGTGATGCTCGCCGTGTTCGGTACCCGCGGAGACGCACCGCCATTGATATGAGCGAGCGGGACGGTTGAGACCACGCCCTTCTCAAAACGGTCACGCAGCTTGGAAACGCGCTGGTTCTCTTCGTGGAGTCCCTGAAGGGCCAATTCCGCAGCCTTCCCCAGACCGACGATTCCCGCAACATTCTCCGTGCCGGGGCGGCGATCGCGTTCGTGGTGGCCTCCATAAAGCAAGGGTTCGAGGCGGGTGCCGCGGCGTACGTACAGGGCGCCCACGCCCTTGGGGCCGTAAATTTTGTGCGCCGAGATAGAAAGAACATCCACACCAAGCTGCTCGACATCAAGCGGGACTTTGCCGGCCGACTGGACCGCGTCCGTGTGGAAGCAGACATCCGCCTCGGCGGCGATTCTACCGATTTCGGCGATCGGCTGGATCGTGCCGAGTTCGTTGTTGGCGTGCATGATGGTGATGAGCACGGTCTCGGGACGCAGCGCGCGCTTCACATCTTGCGGATCGACAACACCCGCGCGGCTCACTGGGACAAACGTCACCTCCACGCCACGCGCTTGCAACGCCTCGCAGGGATTCTTCACCGCGCTGTGCTCGATATTGGTGGTGATTACGTGCTTGCGCTCGCCGGTAGCCGCCCCGACAGCGCCAAAGATTGCTAGATTGTCTGATTCCGTGCCGCCGCCCGTGAAGGCGATTTCGGCCGGCTGGGCGCCCAACAGGGCTGCCACAGAAGCGCGTGCCCGCTCCACGGCTCCGCGCGTCCGCTGGCCGAACGAGTGAATCGAGCTCGCGTTGCCGAAATCGGACGAAAAGTAAGGCAGCATGGCCTCGAGGACGGCTGCGTCCACCGGCGTAGTGGCATTGTTGTCAAAATAAACGTGAGCTGTCATCGGTTCTCTGTTCTGGAGCGCCCCGCAATGCTCCCATGCCGAGGAACAATCTGCTTCCTGAAAGGATAACTGTGAGTATTACCGAGGTCAAGGAAGGGTTAGGCGATGCACAACATATGGGCCCAAAAGGGCCCCCACGGAAAGGGCCGACCAGAAATCCGGGGATGACATCTAATCATCGAGCGGCGCGGCGGCTTGCGCAATTGAGTTATGAAACATGATGATGTGCCGGGTGCGTGTGGTAAAACGCGCCAGAATCGAGGGCCTGGAAATGGCTAAGAAGAAACCAGCAGCGAAGAAAAAAAGGAACTCCAAAGGCGCCGCGCGGGTGCGGGCCAAGTCAGCTTCTGGCAAGAAGGTCGTCCGGCGGAAACGCGCCGTCGTGTCGAAGTCCGCCAACCGCAAGGCACCAAGCAGCAAACGAACTGCGGCGCGCGGGAAGGCAGAGGGCCGAGGGCGCGCAGGCGCGGCCAAGGCCGGCGGGACGCGGTCCGAAGAGATTCAATTGATCGAGGGGGTCGCAACGTTTCCGCAGAGGGGCATGGGGCCGGACAGCGGGGGCCAGTCGGGAAGCGTGCAAGGCTTGTCTGACATCGCCGACGCGGATTCCGAGAGCGTTGCCGAACTTTCCGAAGAAGGCCAGGACTACGAAGCCGCGGTGGTCAGTGGCGTGGAGCGGGCGACGGATCACGATGGGGCTGAGGTGGAAACCGAGGAGTCACGGGAGGATGAAGACTGACCCTTTCTGAACCCTTAACATCCCTTCTGGAGCTTCGCAAAAAGCGCCAGTGCCGTTTCGAATGGCAGCGACGAGCGGCGATGCCTGTCTTTGGCTGCCGATGGTCTGGAGGGATGGATTCTGTATCCAAGACTGCATGTTGCGTTTGCGAAGGCCGTGGGTATAGCACGTCTGCTGAAAACAGGTGAAGCGTCCGCTCGCGTCGCGCCCCTTCTCAGGTGAAATTCTCGCTCGATGCAATTTCAGCACAGCGTACACGTATGATATCTTGAGGGCACCGAATTTTCCCGCTTCGCCGGGGTATTGTGTTTGCGTCGGACGCAACCCCTTCCCCGCCGATAACGATCAGCCGTGACCTTTCGCGCCGCAGCGCGTTCCATTGTTGGACGGGATGGCCGAAGCCGGGCGCGCTCATAGGTCAATGCTTCGCGAAGCCGCAAGCTTCGTAAGCAGTAGGTTGCGGGAACTTTGACGAACATCCATGTCTCTACCTCTAAAGAGCGCTCCGCCCGATCTTTCGGCGCTGCGCATTGACGACAGCAAACGCAAGCCGCGCTCGGCCGGGAAGTGGCTGGGCCTATTTGCGGCCGCCATCGGGATTATTGTGATCGGCCTCGGCGCCACGTCTGCCCTGAGGAACCGAAAGCCCGAGGTTGAAGTGGCCGTGGCAATGCCACCGAGCGACAAGCCCGTGACGACAACGCTGCTGAACGCGAGCGGGTACGTTACGCCGCGGCGCCGCGCCACCGTGGCAGCGAAGATCACCGGGAAAGTTTCGCACGTTTATGTGGACGAAGGCATGCGCGTGACGCAGGGCCAGGTGCTGGCCACTCTCGACGACTCCGATTATCAGGTCGCCCTGGCTTCGGATAAGGCGGACCGCGATGCAACCGCGGCGATGATCGCTGACCTCGAGGTGCAGCTTGGCAACGCGCAGCGCGAACTCAAGCGGTCGCAGCAACTCTCCGACGCCGGAATGCAGACGGCGCAAGCGCTCGACACCGCGCAAACACTCGCGGATCGGATGAAGGCGCAGATCGCGCAGGCACACGAACAAGTGAAGGCCGCGGATTCGAAGATGTCCATCGATCGGCAAAATATCGAGAATTGCATCGTGCGCTCGCCGTTCGATGGAATTGCGGTTTCGAAGGACGCGCAGCCGGGCGAAATGGTGTCTCCGATCTCGGCGGGCGGCGGGTTTACGCGCACGGGAATTTCGACGATCGTGGACATGAATTCGAATGAAATCGAAGTGGACGTGAATGAGAACTACATCGCGCGCGTGAAACCGGGGCAGAAAGTGATCGCGACGCTCGATGCGTATCCCGACTGGCAGATTCCTGCTCACGTGCGGACGATCATCCCGACGGCCGACCGCGAAAAGGGCACGGTGAAGGTGCGCGCGTCTTTCGACCACCTTGATCCCCGGATTCTGCCGGATATGGGCGTCAAAGTTGCATTTCTGGATGAAGAGCCCGCCGCGAAAAAAAACGGCCTGCGGGACGAAAAGTCGTCTGCCTCCAAAGCTGTGGCGATGGTGCCCCCGCAAGCGGTGCATACCGTCAATGGCCAGTCAGCCGTCTTTCTCTTCCACGACGGCACGCTCGAGCGCCGCGCGGTTCGCACCGGTGCGCAGCGAGGTCCAAATATCGAAGTGCTGGCTGGCGTCGCGCCCGGGGACATGGTGGTGATCAGTGGGCCGCCCGATTTGCACGATGGCGAGCAAGTAATGAAGAAACAGTGAGGAGACGAACATGGTTCGAGTAGACGGACGCGGCACCGGCAACAGCCTGATTACGGTCCGCAATCTGGACAAGACTTATCGGCGCGGATCGGAAGATATCGACGTGCTGCAAGGGCTGAATCTCGACGTGGACGCCGGCGAGTTTGTGGCGTTTATGGGTCCCAGCGGCTCCGGCAAGACCACATTGCTCAATCTGCTGGGCGGGCTGGACGTCCCGACGCACGGCAGCATCCGCGTGGCGGGCGACGAAATTACCAACATGTCCGCGAGTAAGCTTACTTCCTGGCGCGCGCGGCACGTGGGATTTGTGTTTCAGATGTTCAATCTGATTCCGGTGCTCACGGCGTTTCAAAACGTCGAGCTGCCGCTGTTGCTGACGCGCCTGAGCAAGGCCGAGCGGCGGCAGCACGTCGAGGCCGCGCTCTCGCTGGTGGGGCTCGCGGACCGCATGGACCACTACCCGCGGCAACTCTCCGGCGGACAGGAGCAGCGCGTGGCTATCGCCCGTGCGATCTGTACCGATCCCACGTTCTTGCTGTGCGACGAGCCCACCGGCGATCTGGACCGCAAGAGCGCGGACGAAGTGCTGGACCTGCTCGATCAGCTTGTGCACCAGCACAAGAAGACGATTTTGCTCGTCACGCACGATCCGCGCGCGGCGGAACACGCGCGGCGTGCTGCTGCACCTTGAAAAAGGCGTGCTGGTGGAAGCGGAAGCGGCGGGCGCAACCGCATGAAGTATGCGCGGCTATTGCGAGTCAGCTTGCTGCGGAAGAAATTCCGGACGGCGCTGACCATCGGCTCGTTTGCCGTGGCGATGTTTCTTTTCGGATTGCTGGCCGTCGTGCGGCTTTCGTTCAATCAGGGCGTCGAGATCGCGGGCGCGGACCGGCTGATCATCATGAACCGGATTTCGTTTATTCAGCCGCTGCCCTTTTCGTATCGCGGATCGCATCGCGCAGATGCCGGGCATCAAGGAAGTGACGCACGCGTCTTGGTTCGGAGGAATTTATCAGGACGAGCGAAATTTCTTTCCGCAGTTTGCGGTGGACGTGAACACCTGGCGGCACATGTACAGCGAGTTCAGGTTCCCGACGATCAGTGGAAAATCTTCGCCGACGACCGCCAGGGAGCCATCGCCGGAGCGGGGCTCGCTAAGCGGTTTGGGTGGAAGGTGGGCGACCGCATTCCGATTGAAAGGCGCGATCTACGCCGGGAACTGGGAGTTCAATCTGGACGGCATCTACACGGGAAGCCGGGCGGCGGACGATACTTCGCAATTCTGGTTTCACTTCGAGTATTTGAACGAGAGCCCCGCGGCGCGTTCGTTCAAAAGGACATGGTCGGGCTGGTACATCGTCCGTTTGAATAGCCCCGATGACGCCACCGGCGTCGTGAAGGCAGATCGACGCGACGTTCGCGAATTCGCCCTGGGAGACCAAGATCGGATACCGAGAAGTCGTTTGCGGCGGGCTTCGCGAAGCAGATGGGTAACATCGGGTTTCTGATCCTGGCGATCGGCGGCGATGGTGTTCTTCACGCTGCTGCTGGTCACGGGAAACACGATGGCGATCGGCGTTCGTGAGCGCACGGCCGAGCTGGCGATTTTGAAAGCGATCGGCTTTTCCGACCGGTTCATTCTTTTCTACGTTCTTGCCGAGTCGCTCTGCATCGCTCTGATCGGCGGCGTCCTGGGCATCGGGCTCGCGAAGCTTTTCACGCTCGGCGGCGACCCGACGCACGGGATGCTGCCGCTTTTCTATCTGCCGATAAATTCGATGTTGATCGGGGTGGCGTTTGCGCTGGGCATCGGCGCCCTCGCCGGATTGCTGCCGGCGTTCGCGGCAAGCCGTTTGCGCGTGGTTGAAGCGCTGAGAAAGATCTGAGGGACTTCACGGATGGCGATTCCGATTGTTTATAACCTGCGCAGCGTGCGGCAACGCTGGACGTCATCCGTCGTCGCCGTGCTCGGCATTGCCGGCACGGTGGGCGTCTTTGTGGCGATGCTCTCGCTTGCGCGAGGTTTTCGCGCGACGCTCGTGGCCTCCGGTTCGCCCGTCGAATGCGTTGATTATGCGCGCAGGCTCGAACACCGAAATGGTGGGCGCGGTCGGGCTCGATCAAGTGCGCGTGATCGAGGGCGCTCCGGGAATTGCACGCGACGCGAACGGCCCCCTGGTTAGCCCTGAAGTCGTGGTGATCGCGCCTTTCCCTATGAAATCTACGGGCACAGATGCGAACGTTCAGATTCGCGGCGTGTCCGCCAAAGCGCTGGAAGTGCGCCCGAGCGTTCACATCATCGCGGGACGCTTCTTGCAGTCCGGTCTGAACGAGGTCGTTGTCGGGAAAAATGCGGAAGCGATTTATTCCGGCCTCGAGTTGGGCACCACCGTCAAATTCGGCGGAGGTATCTGGAACGTTGTGGGCATTTTCGACGCGGGCGGAAGCGCATTTGATTCCGAAGTATGGTGCGACGCCAACATCCTCGATCAAATCTATAAGCGGCCCGCCAATATCTACCAGTCCGTGACCGTCCGTCTGCAATCAGCCGATGCATTCCCGAAATTTAAGGACACGCTGACGTCCGACCCGCAGCTCACTGTCTCCGTCGATCGCGAAATTGACTATTACACGAAGCAGTCGCAGGCGCTGACCACGCTGATCACGGTGCTGGGCTCGATGGTGGCGGCAGTGATGGGCATCGGCGCTGTTTTTGGCGCGCTAAACACGATGTACTCGGCCGTCTCCGAGCGCGGACGGGAAATCGCGACGATGCGCGCGCTGGGGTTCCGGCCTGGCAGCGTGATCTTTTCGTTCATGGTGGAAGCGCTGTTGATCGCGGGGATCGGCGGGTTGATCGGCTGCCTCGCGGTGCTGCCGTTGAATGGACTGACGACGAGCACGCTGAATTTTCAGACCTTCTCGCACTTGGCGTTTGCGTTCAAGATCACGCCGCTGCTGCTTTTAGGCGGGATGATCTTCGCGCTCGGCATGGGGCTTGTGGGAGGAACGCCGCCCGCCATTCGTGCCGCGCGCCGGCCCGTTTCGGCCGCGCTGCGCGAGTTGTAACGACTACGGCCTCCCGTCGCACCACCATCGCCACGTGAAAATCCCTGTGGCGCCACGGAAAGCCTCAGGGGCGCCGCGCACGGGACGCGCGTCGCACGCTGAGCCACAGTTTCACTCAGGTACACTCACTCGCAAACCTTACGTGTTTGGGCGCTGGCGTGGCACCTTGTCTTGACAACCTCGGGCGCGTTCTATAGCGTGCCTTTGGCGCCATTTTTCGCGCGAGTGGAGGCCAGTTCATGCCCGGGCCCATTATCACTCTGACAACCGATTACGGTACAAGCGACCACTTAGTTGGGACGCTCAAGGGCGTCATCCTCAAGATTCATCCGGATGTACACATTGTGGATATCACGCACGCCGTAGTGCCTTACGATCTGCTGGACGGCGCACTCTCGATTGGTGCCGCGGCCCGCTACTTCCCGCCGCGTTCCGTGCATGTGGTGGTCGTCGATCCGGCCGTGGGCTCGTCGCAGCGGCCCATTCTTGTTTCCGCTGAAAACCAATACTTCATCGCGCCGGACAACGGCGTGCTCTCGCTGATCTACGATCGCGCTGACGATTTGACCGTGCGCCATATCACCGCCGGTCATTACTTTTTGAACCCGTTGAGCTCAACATTCCACGGACGCGACGTCTTCGCGCCCGTCGCAGCATGGCTCACCAAGAATTGGCAACCTGAAGCCTTTGGCGAACCCATCACGGACTTCACGCGATTCTCGATGCCTCGGCCGAAGCCCGCGAATCGGGGCCTCAAGGGGGCAGTGCTTCGCGTGGACAATTTCGGCAACTTGATGACGAACTTTTGCATGGAAGATCTGCCCGAGTCCGCGCGCCGCGTCGGACCCATCGACATGACGGTCGGGGGAAAACCGGTGAAGAAGCTTGTCGAGACGTTTGCTCAGGGCGCGGACGGAGAGCCGGTCGTCTTGCTGGGCTCCAGCGGCTTCATCGAGATCGCTGTGAACAAGGGCAGCGCGTCGCGGACGCTTGGCGCCGGGCGCGGCGCGGAAGTCGTGATCGCCCTCGGCTGAAAGTTTTCTACTCTCTCTCCACAATTACGCCGCAAAAAACAGGATGGTAGAACGCTTCGCCTTCGCTCGTACACCCGCATTCGTGGCCTGTTCGTAGGGGCGCTGCTCGCTGCGCCCGAGCGGCAGGTGGGCCGCATCGGCGGCTCTACTACCGCGTTAGATCAAGCGTCACCAGATAGGATCTCGTGCGAGGGTCAAGCCAGTCTCGCAGCGCGTCGCCGAGTAAATTGAACGCCAGCACCGCCGCCATGATGGCCAGCGCCGGGAACACCACCATGTGCGGGGCGCTGAAAAGATAACCTGAGGCATCGTTGAGCATCGCTCCCCAGCTCGGCGCCGGCGCCAGTACGCCCAATCCCAGAAAGCTCAGAGTGGATTCCGCCAGGATGGCGCTGGCCATCCCAATGGTCGCCTGGATCAGCACCGGCTGAATCGCATTTGGAAGGACGTGCCGCAACAGAATGCGCATGTCGGAAGCGCCGAGCGAGCGCGCGGCGAGCACATAATCGAGCTCCTTCACCTTCAAGACCTGCGCCCGTGCCAGCCGCGCGTATCCCGCCCAGCCGGTGATCACGAGGGCGAGAACGACCTTGTCCAGTCCAGGCCCCATGAAGGCCGCGAAAGCAATCGCGAGAAGAATCCCGGGGAACGAAAGAAACGCATTGATCAGCACCACGTTGACGATGCGGTCGCACCAGCCGCCAAAATAGCCCGCAATCGCGCCCGCGGCGAGCCCAACCAGGCCTGCGCCGCAAACAACAGAAATGCCCACAAACATCGAGATGCGCGCGCCGAAGAGCACCCGCGAAAGCATATCGCGGCCCAGTTCGTCCGTTCCCATCCAGTGCCCGGCGCCGGGACCAAGCAGACGCGACGGCAAGTCCTGCGCTGCGGGATCGTGCGGGGCAATCCACGGCGCAAATATGGCCAGCAAAACAAGCAAAACCGTTACCGCAAGGCCGATGCGCCCGGCCACGCTGCGGCGCAGAAATTCGCTCCAGGGGCCCCGCTTGCGGCTCGATGGCGGGGACGCGGCCCGTATCTGTAGGGTGGC
>CAWDNN010000022.1:0-33876 GCA_963803675.1 uncultured Acidobacteriota bacterium
CCGGATCCTCCGCTGTCGGGAGACGCGTTGGCGAACTTGCCGGTCGGCATTTGAAGAAGGCTGCGCTTGAACTCGGCGGCAATAACGCCATGATCGTACTCGACGATTGCGACATCGATGCGGCGAGCTCGGCTGGAGCATGGGGATCGTTTCTGCACCAGGGCCAGATCTGCATGACGACCGGACGGCACATCGTGATGCGCAGCGTTGCGGACCAATACGCAGAAGCTTTGGCTGAAAGAGCGAAGAGACTCCCCGTCGGCGATCCCTACCGGGACAAGAGCGTGGCGCTCGGACCTATCATCAGTCAGCGTCAAATTGAAAATGTCCATCGAATCGTTTGCGAAACGGTCGGCGCGGGAGCCAAGTTGCGGACAGGCGGGAAATACGAAAAGCAATTCTATCAGCCGACAGTACTCACCGACGTCACTGTGGAAATGCCGGCTTTCCGGGAGGAAATTTTTGGGCCCGTCGCCCCTATTACCGTCGTTGAAGACGAGGACGAAGCGGTCCGCGTCGCCAATGCCACGGAATATGGCCTTGTCGCGGCGGTGCGGACCGGCTCGGTCGATCGAGGCATGGCAATCGCGCGGCGTTTGAAAACAGGGATGGTGCACGTGAACGATCAGACCGTGAACAATCTTGCCTATGCACCTTTCGGCGGCATGGGCGCGTCGGGCAATGGCTTCCGCTTTGGCAGCTTACACAGCGGCGAAGAATTCACCGAGGTGCGCTGGATCACGGCCGGGAAACAGCAACTGGCATATCCATTCTAGGAGCGCGATACAGGTGTTTGACGGCGGCGTTTCGTCCTTGTGAGAGAAACGCCCGATCAAGCCCTTCGTTTGATCACACGAGTAATAGCGACCAGAATTACTGCGCCAACAAAAGCTACGAACAACCAACGATAATTCCATCGACGATGTCAGCAGCACAGCCTTTCGGACCCGCGGCAACTCAGCCGCGCTCCGCGTTTGCTCGCCACCCAGCCGCGGCATTTCGTCCCGCAGCAGCCCGAAGCTCAGCCATGCAAATCGACCCCGCAAAAAACCACGGTGGAAAAAGTTCTCCCAAGCGCCTATACAGGATCGCTCACGGCGAGTCGCTGTGACCAAGCAAAGAGCGCGGGGGCTCGCCAGCAACACTTTCGGAAATTCCCCGCGCGGACCACGCAGCGGCCACCGATGCTAGAGACGTTAGCTTTTAGTGGTTTCCGTGATCGTCGTCAGACCAGCCGGTCTTGCGGATGACGCCATGGATCGCCTGTGATCCGAAATGCATCGAGGCAGGCTTGCCGAATTGCAAGGTGACGTTGGCATACGGCACGTTTGGCCCGCCGCTGACACACACCGTCAGTGGCGATGTCCCACCAGTCGGATCGAACGGTGTTATTACGTTTCCGTTGGCTGTCACACTGGCGTCACCGCTCACCACCAGAACGGGGCCGCTGGTAGCAGGGCTGAACGTAGGGCAGCCGCTGGCCTCGATTGTCTCAAAGCTGGTGACAGTAGCGTCGTTCATTGTGATGTGGTGGGTATGCTGAGTTAGGGCAACCGCCGAGACGGTTGTAGTGCTCTGTCCAAGGACGGACAACTCCATGGTCAGAGCCGCCGAGAAATCGGCCGGGCCGAATTCTCCTTTCAACTTCAGGGTCCACGGGCCGCGAACTTCCCACGCGGTCGTACCCGATATCGGCGTATAGTCATTGATTACACCGCCGAAGTGCACAGTTGGTCGGTTCACGGCCACGGCACCAGCCACTGAAATCAACCCCAGCACGAACAGCACCGATACCGACCACTTTACGCGCCTGCTTTTCATAACGAACCTCCGGTTCTGAGAGTCGCGCCCCGATCGCCGAAAAGTTACGCGAGGCGGGGTCCCCTGCTGATGTGTGCGTCAACAATTCATTTCGGCGACTGAAGTGCTTGATATCCAGGGACACCATCGCCTGAGGTGTGCGTATCGTCAAACGGCAATGCGCTGAAAGCAGGCTGTGCCAACGTTTGCCGTCAAATACAGTGCTTTGCCGCCGCCCCGGCCCAGGGCTAGAATCAGGCCACTTCACCCACCAGGACGGATCGGGTAATGGACCAGCAGACTGCAGCGCGAGAGCCCTCCGACGGGCGCGCATCCGTAAAGCGCAGCGAGGACCGGCTGGATTCGTGGAAGGAAATCGCGTCGTACCTCAAGCGCGATGTGACCACGGCACAGCGCTGGGAAAAGCGTGAGGGAATGCCGGTTCACCGGCACGTGCATGACCGGATCGGTTCGGTCTACGCCTTCCGGACCGAGCTGGATGCCTGGGCGCGCAGCCGGAACCTCGAAGCGCCGCAGGGGGGCGAACACAAAGCCGCCGCGCCGCGCCGCTCTATGCTGCTACGGCTTGGTTTGCCTCTCGCCGCGGGCGCAGTGCTTGCCGTGGGAATCATCCTATGGCTCGAAAGCAAGGATTACTTCTGGCGAAACCCAGTAGCGGGAGCGCGATTTCAGACCGTGACGGACTGGGATGGCGTGGCACAGGCGGCTGTCTTGTCCCGCGACGGACAGTTCCTTGCGTTTCTATCCGACCGGGACGGGCAGATGGACGTTTGGATCACGCAGGTTGGTTCCGGGCAATTCCATAATTTGACGCGAGGAAGCGCGCCCGAGCTCATCAATCCGGCCATACGCCCACTCGGATTCTCCCCCGATGGATCCCTGGTGATGTTTTGGGTCCGCAGACGGAGTGAATCGGGCGGCACGGACATCGGCATTTGGGCGGCGCCGATACTAGGAGGCCAGCCCAGGCCATACCTGGAAGGTGCCGCCGAATTGGATTGGTCGCCGGACGGGTCGCGAGTGGCGTACCACACAACGGATCCAGGAGACCCACTCTTCGTTTCCAACGGAACGAGGGCGCCGGAGGATCGGCCCATCTTCGCTGCGCCTGCGGGGCTGCATTGTCACTTCCCATTGTGGGCGCCGGACTCCGCGTTCATCTACTTCGCGGAGGGCACACCGCCGGACAGACTGGATATCTGGCGAATCCGCCCGCGGGGCGGGGCTCCCGCGCAAATCACCTCGCAGGGGGGCGTGAGCTACCCGGTGTTATTGAGCCGGCGAATGCTGATGTACATCGCCACGGACGCGGATGGTTCGGGACCGTGGCTGTATGGCATGGACGTGCTTCATCGGGTTCCGCACCGCTTGACCTTTGGGCCGGACCGATACACGTCGCTTTCAGCCAGCGCCGACGGCCGACGTCTGGTTTTGACGCTGGCAATCCCAAAGACAACTCTTTGGCAGATGCGCTTGCCGGACTCGCTGGCCCAGGCGTCCGGGCCGGTCCGTATCGCGGTCACGACCAGTACGGAGCGCTCTCCGCGTTTAGGACCAAGCTACCTTCTGTATGTTTCTTCATCTAACGCGAGCGAGGGCATCTGGAAGCTCGCGGATGGAGCTAGCCAGGAGTTATGGCATGGCACGGGAGCGCAGGTGATTGGCGCCCCGGCCATTTCTACCGACGGACGCCACATCGCGTTTTCCGCATTCCAGGGCGGCCGGAAAGTTTTGTACGCCATGGGCTCCGACGGCTCGAATGCGAGGCCGTTGGTGGATTCGCTCGACCTCGAGGGCAGTCCCGCGTGGACGCCGGACGGTGGATCGATAACCTCGGCGGCCAACGATGATGGCGTCCCCCATCTTTACCGGATCCCGGCGGCAGGCGGCCCTCCCGCGCTGTTCCTACGGGAATACTCCGTTGATCCTGCGTGGCCCGCAGGCGAGCGCTTTGTTCTTTATTCAGGACGCGATATTGGCACGACGTTTTCGGTGAAGGGCGCCACCGCTGACGGCGCGCAGGTTCGTTTGCCAAGCCTCACTTTGACTCGAGGAGCGCGGCACCTGGTACTGTTGCGCGACGGGCGTTCACTCGTCGTTTTGCGCGGGGCGATTCAGCATAAGGACCTGTGGGTCATCGACTTGAAGACCGGTACCGGGCGGCAGTTGACCAACTTTCCTTCCGGCTTTGACGTTCGCGACTTCGATATTTCCCCTGATGGGAACGAAGTGGTTCTCGAACGATTGCAGCAGCGATCGGATATAGTGCTGATGTATCTTCCCCAAAAATAACGGCAGGATCGGGATTACAGCCGGACGAGCTGGTGGGCGGGCCGCCCACCGACCAATGCCGGCCCAAAGCCTCGAGATTCAGTCGATGATGTGCCCGGTCTTCTTCACGCCCACTCGATGACTTCTTTGATGCCATCGGGTGAATGCTGGCTCACCGAATCCGCGAATTGGGCGTACGGGTAACGATTGGTTATCAAAGCTGCGATGTGAGTGCCCCAGCGAAGTTGAGCATGCGACAGATCGTCGGCGGCCATTTGAAAATGACCGCGCGCGGCGTTAACGCTTCCCAGCATGACTTGATTATCCAGGACCAACTCGCGGACAAGTTCCGCACCCTCAATTTGCAACGGACGATCACCCCCGGGAATACCCGTGAGTGCGTAGGCGCCATTCCGGCCCAGCGCATCCAGCAGGTTAAATTCCAGAGAGGCAATCCCGCTGGCATCCAGGATCAGTTCCATCGAACCAATCTTTTTCTCGACTTGGTCCGCCGGGATCTGGCGTCCATCCACATAACGTCCTCCGATCACAGCCAGCCATTTCGGGCGAGCGCTCGTGGCGTCGACCACATCGAGTCCGTAAACTTCTGCGCCTCGCAGGCGCAAAACCATAGAGGCGAGAAGGCCTACGGGCCCAAGTCCGGCGACAAGGCAGCGCCGTCCGAAGATCCAGTTCGGTGTGATGGCCGCTTCGGGGCAACGCACAACCTGCACCCGAAGCACTTCGTCGATGGCTTTCTCGACGATGGAAAGAGGTTCCATCAGCACGCCGACGGCTTCGAGTTCGGGCGGCACGCCCACAATGTACTGCTGCTTATCGACGACGAATTCGGTCTGATAGCCATCCAGGCCACGGATGCCCCTCTCTTTGTAGTTGCCGGTCTGGCACATATCCGCTCGGTCCATGCGGCAGGAAGGACATTCACCGCATCCGCGCCTGACGGTGAAGACTGCGAAGTCTCCCATTTTCACACTGGTGACCGACGAGCCCACGCCCACCACCCGGCCAAACATTTCGTGGCCAATGACGAGTTCCTTTTGGCCCTCCGGAGCATCCGCACGGCCGCCGGAAATTTCTTCGCGATCGGTGCCACAGATGCCTACGCGTATGACTTTGAGCTTTATTTCGTCCGGTGCAGCGATAGAGGGCTCGGGGCGATCGACGATGCGTGAACCCTTGGTGCCTGGAACGATGGCGATGGCTTTCATAGGCGTGATTTCCTTTTCGATTTATGTGTTCTTCCAAGTCGCGAAGAGCAACGGTCACGCTTCGCGGTTATCCGAGTCGCTGAAGCAAGTGGTCTCCGACGCGAAGCGCATTTGCCATGATGGTCAGGCTAGGATTCACGGCTGCGATCGAGACAAAGAAGCTCGCGTCAACGACATACAGATTATCCAAGTCGTACGCTTTGCAATCGAGATCGAGCGCCGATGTTTTGGGATCGCTGCCGAAGCGAATCGTGCCGGCTTGGTGAGCGGTGCCGCCAATCGGAATTTTCTTGCCTAGATACAACGATCGAGACATTAGGTGATCGTGAAGACCGAGGCTGCTGAGCATGCCTTTGAGCTTTGCGATCAAGCGATGGTGACCTTCCGTGTTGGACTCCTGCAGACTGAGTGTGATTTCTCCGGCCCGGTCGAGGGTTACGCGGTTATCGGGCTCGGGCAGATCTTCGGATTGTACCCAGAAATCGATGGAGTGCTCAGCCATATAGTCCATGGCAAACTCGGGCTTCCAAACGGCCCAACCCGGCGCTTCTCCCGCGAGCATATCCCCATCGGTTTTTCCCAGCATTTGGATGCAGCCCAAGGGGAAGTTCCAATCAGTCGAGCGAAAGTAGAAATCGTTTAAGGCAAGAGTTTTTTGGAAGACGGTCGGATTGGGATTTTTGGAAATGGCCATGAAAGCGGAATTATTGTGGCGCATGTAATAGCGCCCGACCACATTAGAGCTGTTCGCGAGGCCATTCGGGTGTTTGTCGTTGGCGGAACGCAGCAGAAGAGCTGCGGAGTTAATCGCTCCGCAAGAAACGACGACAATGTCCGCTGAATATTCCTCGCATTGGCCGGCGCGTTCGACCAGGACTCCCGTTACCACCCGGCCGGACGCGTCGGTTTCGAGACGCTTGACGTATGCGCCCGTGAGCAGGCGGACATTCGAGTGCTCGAGAGCCGGATCGACGCAAATAACTTGGGCGTCCGCTTTGCCGTCGACCAGGCATGGAAAGCCATCGAATGCCGCGCAGCGCACGCAAGCGCTTGTGTGCACAGCCTTGCCGTCTTTTTCGTCGAGCAAAATGCCGAGGGGCAAAGGGAAAGGGTGGTGGCCGAGGCGTTGCAAATCGTTGTAAAGCTCTTGAATGCGCGGTTCGTGGCTCACTGAGCGATGGCGATACGGAGCGCTCGCGGGGCCTTCCGTGGGATCGATCCCGTGCTCTCCGTGGACGTGGTAGAGATGCTCCGCTCTCGTGTAATAAGGCTCGAAATCGTCGTAGGTGAGCGGCCATGCGGGCGAAATACCGCCATAGTGCCGGACTTCGCCAAAATCCTCCGGGCGAAACCTGAGCAAGGCCGCGCCATAAACTTTTGTATTGCCGCCGACGTAATACTGAATGCCCGGATGAAATGTGTTTCCTTCTTTGTCGTGCCAAGTTTCTTTCGCCTGGTACTTCGATTCGAGAAAAACCGCGCGGGATTCCCAGTTGTCCTTCTCGCGCGGCAGGTATCCGCCGCGTTCCAAAAGGAGAATGCTTTTGCCGGAGGGAGCCAGATGATAGGTGAGCGTCCCTCCGCCTGCTCCCGTACCGATTATGATGACGTCAAAATGATTTTCGTAGGACATGGCGTTCCTCCAACAGGGCAGCTCTCACTCGCCTGGAAAAGCAAATCGAGCCTCACGGATGCAATTTACGAACTCGATCTCCTAATGGATCACGGGAGCGAGTGCGATCGAGCTCAAACCTAATATAAAGAACAGAAACATAATCGCAAGCAAGCCTTTGGTTAGGTTCCCCGCGCCGCGAAACTCCTTCCACACAAATATTCCCCATATCGCCGAGATCATTGTGTTGCCCTCTCCAAGAGAGAACGAAGTGGCGGGTCCAATCATTGGGACATACGAAGCTACGAAGTTCGCGATCGTGCCGCTGGCCCAAATGAGTCCGCCCAACATTCCCCACGCATGCAGGCTCACGTGTCCCTTGAAATAGTCTTTCAGTCGAAGCGGTTTGCCACTTACTGGCCGTCGCATTAGCGTATAGTTCATCGGGAAATTTGAAATAGCCGCCCCCAACGCGAAAACGAAATACACGGCGTAGGGACCCAGATGGTGTGGACCCGTCAATGCCTTAGCCACGAATGGATAGAAGAGCCCAACGGCAATACCGGCGGCCAGACTCAATCCAATTCCTTTGGCCGTGGCCTTACCGGCCCCGGACAGCCCTCGATACGCCAGTGCATCGAGCACAATGGCGATGCAAATCAGCACAATTCCGCCAAATAGAAAAATAGGATTGCCTTTTGGCGAAATGATGTAGTTGATCACGGCCCCTATCACGAGCGCGAGGCCAGCTCCAATCGGGAAGGCTACAGCCATGCCTGCGATAGAAATTGCCGCCACCAGGAGCAGGTTTCCGAGATTGAAAATGACGCCGCCGAAGAATGCCTCAACCAGGCTGCGTGCGCTCGCGGCAACTAAATTGCGAAGAAAGCTGTCTGGCGATGAAGGGTTTCTATTTCCGAATGTTAACCCGAATAGAAGCGCGCAGATCAGAAGGCCCCAGATGAAGTCCCAGTAAAAAAGCTCGAACCGCCATCGTTTGTCGATTTTCTGCGTATTCGCCCAACTGCCCCAGCAGAGCATGCTGAACAGCATAAGAACGAGAGCAGCCGAGTAAGTATGAGGATTAATCAATCCAGTTGGCGGTCCACGCCGGAATTCTAGGCGTTGGGGGGGATGCGTATCTGTCCAATAGAGAACACATTGTGATTTACATCCGGGGCGGGCGTCCGCGAGTACGGGACGCAAGCGCATGATCTTTCGTAACCATCTCACTGATTCGCGAGGGAGATTTGTTGATAGAGCGTGAGCCTGAGCACAGCTTAAAAAAACACATGAGCAGTATGTCCGATCCCGTATCGCGTCCCGCGCTAATGCGTCGGATCGCCGTTAGAGAATAGATAGCCGGACTTGGAAGCAACGATTGTCGGGACCGAACGAATTTGCAGCTCAAGGTCGTTTGTTCCTGGCCGCAGAGGCAATTGCGATTCAAGAGCGCCAACGTCGTCGGGCGTAAAGGGAGATGGAGTGCGATAAACCGCGACCACAATCGTGCTTCTCCCCTTGTCCTGAAACATGGTCTCAACCAAGTTCGACCCGCCGTGATCTTTGGCCGCCGACGTCAGAATTTTTCGAACCGACGCCTCATATATTTGCTTAGAAATCAGTGCTTGCAGTTGATGACTCAAAAATATGGCGAGCGCGAACAAAACAACCACGCTCAGCAGGTTTCGCTTCAGCGCGCTGAAATGAGCCCCCGCCCGGCTTCCGCGATAGCCTGCCAGCCACATCACCAACGAGCCTGCTACTTGAATCGCGACGATGTTGGTTATCGCCAGCAGCAGCGCGCCCCACGCCAGCCCATAATCTCCATGCGCGAGGCAAATTCCGCTCGATGCGAGGGGCGGCACGAGCGCCGTAGCGATGGCCACGCCGACGAACGCTACGCTCAGCCGTGACGAAACCATCGAGTACGCCCCAGCCGCGCCGCCGCCGAGTGCGATCATCAGATCCATGAGATTAGGCGCTGTACGCGAATAGATTTCGTAGGTTAACGGAACATCGCGGTGGATTATGCCGAGCAGGAACGCGATTCCATACACAATCAAGAAGCCTCCGAGCAGCGTCGGAAGCGCCTTACGGATCAGTGCGTTGTTTCTGTCTACAAGTCCCAGCGAGACACCGGCGATCGGGCCGAGCAGCATGGTGATGATCATGGCCCCGATTACAACCGCGGGGCTGTTTTCGAACAATCCGTAGCACGCGACGACCGTTCCCAGGCCGTTCATGATGACGTAGGCCGCATCAAATTCTGAGTTCGAATCGATATTGGCTCTGGCGATGGTCCTGGCGGATTCGATAGCCTGCGTTTCCATTCGTCAAATACTCCTGCGAGCAATTCGCTTGGCGGGGACAGAATTCGGCGCTACGGGTGCCGGCAGCGATTCAACTTCAGGCTTGGTGTTATTCCCCGCGTCAATTTTCGTGGCGAGCGCCAGCTCAGCGCCATTTTCATTTCAGGTGCGCCGATTCTTTCGGACTCCCGCAACTTGCGCGCAACGTACCCGCGCAAACACAAGCTCAGCACGGGAATCGGCACGGCGCAGATAATTCCGTAGCCGTGTGCTCGCAGGTGGCCTCTGTGGGGCCGGCAACCGACCACCAGCAAATCCGCCTTGGTCTTTTTCGCAGCTTGGCTGAGCACTTTGGGCACGTTCCGTGTGCGGTCCCCCGGAACTCTATCCACTCAACTTCGACAGCCAATTCCAAGGTGAGGCCGTTTCCTCGCTGCGGATTCATCACAGCTATATCTCGATCGGTGGGTTGCGACGTGTCACGGGTCCGAACGAATTCGGACGATCTGTACGGAGCATCGCGCATGTCGTGCCACGGCGTCTGAGATGCTCCCGAGCAAAAGATGCTCGAGACCCTTGCGGCCATGTGAGCCCAACACGATTAGATCGACGCCCCCTTTTGAGGCCACATCAAGGATCGTGGATTTTGGATTGCCTTGTTCGACCGATGTGGTCGCATTCAGTCCCTTGGAGCGCAATTCATTCGCAACCTTCACGACCAGTGCCTGCGCTTCTTTCGTTTCTGCTTCCCACACAGCATTGAGGGCCGGGTCATACCCACCCATCTCCCGGCCCACGAGTAGGTTTGGCGGTTCAACGACGTGCAATACCTGAATTTCAGTATTGTGCGGCTGCGCTTGTTCGGCTACCGCTTGCACAGCCGCGTCGGAGAATCTTGAACCATCAATCGCAAGGAGGATTTTCATGTGCGTCAGATTTTTTCGTCAAAACCTTTCATCACGCAGAGTGTGATGCAGACCGGGCGCTTGTTCTAGGCTGATTTCACATGGTACAAAACTCGGGCTGGTTACGAGGCCGACTCCTGCAGAGAAGCCACCAACTCGGAAACCAACTTCTTCCTCCGTTTCATCGGTCACTCTGGCACTAACCAAGGCGTTTCGTCATCCGAGGGCTTCCGCGTGATTTAAGTTAATTGGTCCCGACATCTCCGGACGGGCGATGTCCGTAAGAGCTAAATTTGAAAGGTACCCAATAGGACGATTAATCAGCAGCCACTTTTGCGGTGCCATTGTTGCTCTTGAGTGCACCTTCCTTTTCTTTGATAGCGCGGTCCTGGCCCAGTCCCATGGTCAGCGCGGTCAGACCGGCAAGACCGCCCAGCTGCATGGTTTCCACCGCTGTGCTGGGGACGATGACAATCGTGGAGTTCTGCTTCAACCCTCATAAAGCATGTTCATGGCCCTCAGATGAAACGCGACAGGATCGTTGGCATAGGTTTTGGCCGCTTCGCCGAATTTTTCCGCTATCTGTCGCTCTGAGTCTCCCAGAATCACGCGGGCCTGGCGTTCCCGCTCGGCCTGAGCCTGCATCGACATCGCATCCTCCAATGCCGGGGGAATCAACACATCTTTGACCTCCACGGAAATGACGTTGATGCCCCACGGTTCGGTGCGCTCATCAATAATTGTCCGCAGCACGCTGCTAATCTTGTCTCTGCCTTCGAGCATGTCCAAAGCATCGTCTTGCCGATCACATCACGCAATGCGGTTTGGGAAGCCCAGCTGATCGCGCTTTGGTAGTCCGCCACATCTAATGCCGCCTTTTTGGGATCCACAATCTTCCAAAACAACACTGCATCTACATCCACGGGCACTGTGTCTTTCGTCAGCGTTTTTTCCGCCTTGAAAGAACTCGTGAGGACGCGGATGTCGATCCAGTAGGGAATGGTGTCGATCAGCGGAATAATCAAGAACAGCCCCGGCCCTCGAAGGGAGTGGAACTTCCCGAGCCGCAAAACAACCGCCTTGCTCCACTGATCGGCGACCTGAATCGCGGCAGAGGCGATGAACGCAAGGACAAAGGCTCCGCCGACAATCCACAAGGCGTCGGAATTGGCCGAAGCTCGATATGTGGCGTAGGCCAATGCTGCGCCAATGGCCAGAATCACGACGAATATCAACATCGGGAATGAGCTGTTCTTCTTCATTTGAGTTGCCTCTTCTTCGGTCTCTGTGATTTGTTACCTACCCGGGGATTTCCATCTCGGGTTTGCTCGCAATTGCACTCTGGGCCATTTGAACAAATCAAATGCTTTCGCGCGCCGACGCTATCCCTTCGACGATGCTACTTTCGCCTCGACCATCGGCTCGTTAGCTCCAGTGACAGCTCGCGGGTTGCCCGCGGCTTCGATCCGGCCTGTTTCTTGGGCCGAACTATCACCTTCCGATGACGACCTTGGCCTCGTCTCCACCCGAAGGCTCTTGACAGGAGCCGCTCTTGGCATCACTACTTCGAGTGTGTTGTCGTTGAGCGTCGCCTTGGCCTTTGAGAGATCGACTCCACAAGGTAAATCGATGACACGGAACATCAGTTGAGCGCGCCCGTGCGAATGATTGTGTCTTCTGGACTGATGATCTTCGCCGAACTCGGACTTACCACTGACGCTAAGGCGGTGGGGCTTGAGACTCGCTTTGATATCCCCCTTATCGAATTGGGCGTTTGGTTCTCTTCCCATGGCTCGTTCACCAACTGCTGAACATATTTCGAAGAATGTCCGGCCTATTCCCAAGATTGTGGCCGGTGGGTCCATCGAGATATCTCTATTTCGTATTGGCATCCCGCTGGAGTTTGGTTCGCCGTTCTTCGTATTCTTCGCCGGTGATCTCACCGCCGGCATATCTCCTTTGCAGGAGCTGTAGAGGCGATTGCATTTGCCGGTAGTAGTCCGCCTGACCGGCATCATGAAGGAAAAGAACATGATCCAGAGAAAGATCCAGAAAACCCACCAATAACCGTGCATTCCCCAAAAGTAGTACATGGTTTTTTTCTCCTTTCGAGTGTGAATTCTCCCAGGAACAGACACTGCCGTTCCATCGAGTCCGGAGCCCTGCTCAGGTCACCAGGGGATGCATCACAGCCGCCGATCAATGCGATGGTCGCGGGCGAACTGGACTTTGGTTCTTAAAGTGTGGCTTGCTCCCCAATTGCTGAGCATGCAGATAGCGTGACCGCAGGAACATTCGATGGCCGGCGTCTTTTCCATAGCCTCGCACTCGGTGCCGCAATACTTACCCGAAGTTGTTGTGCATGTGCAGGCGGGTGCGCGCATTTGCCGCCTTTAGCAGTCACCATTTCTAATTTCCGTATCTTCCGATCAAGAGTGAGCAATCCAACCCGACATACTATGCAGTGCGATTAAGCGTGTCTGTCTTATAAAGAACACTTTGCGAAAGGTTGTGGATATTCGACGAGGACTGTCCAATAGAGGACAGTTTCCGGACCGGCACAGCTGTCATAGTTCGCGGTGGGACTTACCCTGATAGCTTGAGAAGTACGGCGGGTACCCAAGGAGAATGTGAAATGTCCGTACATAATTCAGTTGTCGCAATTTATCCCACGCATGTAGAAGCCGATCAAGCGGTGAAGGAGCTTCAACGCGGCGGAGTCGACATGCAGAAGCTATCCATCGTTGGGAAGGGCTACCACCCGGATGAGCATGTGGTTGGATATTACAACACTGGCGACCGCATGAAGTACTGGGGAAAGATCGGGGCATTCTGGGGAGGTTTCTGGGGAATTTTGTTCGGCTCCGCTTTCTTCATGATTCCGGGACTCGGCCCCATCTTGGCAGCGGGACCAGTCGTCGCGTGGATCGTGGCGGCTCTCGAAGGTGCAGTTGTGGTGGGTGGTGTAAGCGCGCTCGGAGCAGGTCTGTATAGCATCGGAATTCCCAAGGACAGTATTGTGAAATACGAGACGGCGCTCAAGACAGATCAGTTTTTGCTGATTGCCCACGGCACTGCCGAAGAAGTGGCAAAGGCGAGGGACATTATCGAAGCGACGCATCCGGCTCATTTCTCCGTGCACACGGGCGAAGTGGCCGCAACGGTAGCAGTCTAGTTCCACCCACATCGTCTCACCAGAGTCACGCGAACGGAATACGCGGAGTCAAGATCATGAAAACCAATCCTTTGCAAAAATTGGGAACTCTTGGGCAGTCTATTTGGGTGGATTACATCCGGCGCGATTTGATCGCCAGCGGCGAGCTCCGGCGCATGATCGAAGAGGATGGGCTGCGGGGGATGACCTCGAATCCGGCCATCTTCGAGAAGGCGATTGCGGAGAGCCGCGATTACGACAAGGACATTCAGGCGCTAGCGCTTAGAGGAAAAAACATCTGTGGTGAGCAGCCAGATGATCGACCGCGTCACGGCGAAGCTGGGCCGGAAGCTCTATGAAGTACCGGTCGGCTTCAAGTGGCTTGTTGACGGCTTGCTCGATGGATCGGACGGCTTCCGCGGAGAAGAAAGCGCCGGAAAAGGAGAATTGAATCATGGAGACGGAAACTCTTACGCTGACTGTTTCGCCGACTCTTTCCCCGGAACTGCTCCACAAGATAAATGCCTACTGGCGCGCCGCGAACTATGTTTCGGTCGGTCAAATCTATCTCTACGAGAATCCGCTGCTGAAGGAACCGCTGAAACTGTCGCACGTGAAGCCGCTGGTGGTCGGACACTGGGGCACGGTGCCAGGCCAGAACTTCATCTATGTGCACTTGAACCGGGTCATCAAGAAGTACGACCTGAATATGTTCTACATCGCTGGTCCCGGTCACGGCGGCGCGGCGCTGGTTGGCAACGTCTACCTCGAAGGCACATGGAGCGAAATTTATCCAAATGTTACCCAGAATGAGGCCGGGCTCAAGGAGCTGTTCAAGCAATTCTCGTTTCCCGGCGGGATTTCGAGCCACGTCGCGCCGACGACGCCGGGCTCGATTCACGAGGGCGGCGAGTTGGGGTATTCGCTCAGCCATGCGTTCGGTGCGGCGTTCGATAATCCCGATCTGATCGTCGCCTGCATCATCGGAGATGGTGAAGCGGAGACGGCCTCCTTGGCGACCTCTTGGCAGTCCAATAAGTTTCTCGACCCGATTACCGACGGCGCCGTGCTTCCGATATTGCACCTGAATGGCTACAAGATCAGCAATCCGACTGTCCTGGCCCGGATAGAACATGAGGAATTGGAGCAATTTCTAAAAGGTTGTGGCTGGACGCCCCACTTTGTGGAGGGCGATGAGCCGGACAAAATGCATGAACTTATGGCCGCCACGATGGAAACAGCCATTGAGGAAATCCGCAAAATCCAAAGCAACGCTCGCAGCAAGAACGACACCACTCGGCCGCGCTGGCCAATGATCGTTCTCAAGTCGCCCAAAGGCTGGACGGGGCCGAAATTCGTCGATGGCTTGCAAATCGAAGGCACCTTCCGTTCGCACCAGGTGCCGCTGCTGGTGGATCCGGAGCATCCCGATCACGTCAAGCTGCTCGAAAGCTGGATGAAAAGCTACAAGGCCGAGGAACTGTTTGATGAGAACGGGCGGCTCATTCCGGAATTGGCCGAACTCGCGCCGAGGGGCGACCGCCGGATGGGCTCCAATCCGCATGCCAACGGCGGAATTCTACTGCACGATCTGCGCATGCCGGACTTTCACGTTCACGCCGTGAATGTGCCTTCGCCAGGAGCCGTCACCGCTCAAGATACGCTCGTGCTCGGCAGTTTCCTGCGCGACGTCGCCAAGCTGAATCAGGATCAGCGTAATTTTCGTATCTTCGGGCCCGATGAAACGGTCTCGAATCTTCTCGGCGCGGTTTTTGAAGTCACCAACCGGCAGTGGGACGCCCGGCATGTAAACAACGACGACTTCCTCGCCCCCGCCGGACGCGTGCTGGATTCGATGCTCAGCGAGAATCAGTGTGAAGGTTGGCTGGAGGGATATCTTCTAACCGGTCGGCACGGCCTCTTCAACAGTTATGAGGCCTTCATTCGCATCATCGACTCGATGTTCAGCCAGCACGCCAAGTGGCTGAAGGTTTGCCTGGAACTGCCGTGGCGCCGGAAAATTTCTTCGCTGAACTATCTGCTCGCTTCCCACGTCTGGCAGCAGGATCATAACGGCTTCACGCACCAGGATCCCGGTTTTCTGGATCACGTCATCAATAAAAAAGCCGACGTCGTGCGTGTTTATCTTCCGGCCGACGCGAATTGCCTGTTGTCGGTTTTCGATCACTGCCTGCGCAGCAGGAATTACGTGAACGTAGTGGTCGCCGGCAAGCACGCCCTACCGCAATGGCTCACCATGGACGAGGCGGTGGTGCATTGCACCGAAGGAATTGGCATTTGGCAATGGGCTAGCAACGATCAAGGCTCCGAGCCGGACGTCGTAATGGCGTGTTGTGGAGATACTCCCACGCTCGAGATTCTGGCCGCTGTTTCTATCCTTCGCCAGAGTCTGCCCGATCTGAAAATTCGGGTGGTTAATGTTGTCGATCTCATGAAGCTGCAGCCGTCCACGGAGCATCCGCACGGGCTGAACGAGCGGGATTACGATTCGCTTTTCACCAAAGATAAACACATCATCTTCGGTTTTCACGGATATCCCTGGCTGGTTCACCGGCTGACCTACCGCCGCACCAACCGCAATCTCCACGTCCGCGGCTACAAGGAAGAGGGCACCATCACGACTCCCTTTGACATGAGGGTGCAGAACGACCTCGACCGTTTCCATCTGGTGCAAGACGTAGTGGATCGCCTGCCGCATTTGGGTTCCAAGGGCGCCTACCTGAAGCAGGAAATGCGCGACAAGCTCATTGAGCACAAGCATTACATCGATAAGCACGGCCAAGACCTGCCGGAAATCCGCAACTGGAAGTGGAGCGCCCCAAATGAATTCTCGAACGCTTATAGACACTGCGAAGTCGATGGTCGCTGGCGACAAAGGCCTGCTCGCGGCGTGCTGATCGGCGGCGCCAGTCTGCATGCCGAGCAGGTTCTGGCCATCGTTCGGGGCGCGATGAGTGAGCCGCAAATCAAAGGCGAAGCAGCATGATCGCAACCGCTCAACTCACCTGAGCGCGCGGCGCGCAAGACCTCGACGCCGACGACAAGAAACTCAAGAAACTGAACGCATGAAAAAAATAACGCCGCAACTCGCAGGACCTGTGACGCCGCAGAGATGAGGAGGAATATCCATTATGAAAGCCACTGCCGACCAGCCCAAGGCTCCCGAATCGAAGCCGGAATCGAAGCCCAAGACCCCTGAATCCAAGTTGGGTCCAAAGCCCAACGCGCCCGATCCGAAAGACGATCTGAAAACTCTGCCGCTGCCGGAGGTAGAGAAGAAGTTGGGTTCGTCTGCGAAGGGCCTCAGCCAAGCCGAGGTGCAGAAACGCCTGGCGCAATACGGTCCGAACGAGATCGCGGAAAAGAAGACCAACGTCTTCCTGAAGTTCCTCAGCTATTTCTGGGGTCCCATTCCGTGGATGATCGAAGGGGCGGTGATACTGTCGGGAGTCGTCCGGCACTGGATGGATTTCTTCATCATTCTCTTTCTTCTCTTCTCCAACGCGGTGGTGGCATTTTGGGAGGAGCATCAGGCGGGCAATGAAATCGACGGCCTTGAAGGCCAAGCTTGCGATCAAGGCCAAAGCGCTGCGAGATGGAAAGTGGATCGAACCGAAGGTATCGGAACTGGTGCCCGGCGACGTGATCCGTCTGCGGCTGGGCGACATCGTGCCGGCCGATGCGCGTCTGCTGGCGGGCGATCCAATTCAGGTCGATCAGTCCGCGTTAACCGGAGAATCTTTGCCCGTCAAGGCCAAGCCGGGCGGAGCGGTGTATTCGGGTTCGATTATCAGGCGGGGCGAAATCGACGCAATGGTCTATGCCACCGGCACAAACACCTACTTTGGCAAGACCGCGCAACTGGTGCAGCAGCGCGCATACAGTCAGCCATTTCCAGCGAGCCGTGCTGAAGATTGGCGATTACCTGATCGCTACTCGCCGTGGCGATGGTTCTGTTGATCGTTACCGTCGCGCTTTTCCGTCACGATCCGCTGCTCGACACTTTGGAATTCGCCTTGGTGCTGCTGGTGGCCGCGATTCCCGTGGCCATGCCCACGGTGCTATCGGTCACCATGGCCGTCGGTGCGCGCCTGCTGGCGAAAAAACAAGTGGTTGTTACAAAGCTGTCGGCGATCGAGGAACTGGCTGGCGTCGACATTCTGTGTTCGGACAAAACCGGCACACTGACCCAGAACAAGCTGACCCTGGGCGATCCTTTCTCCGTGAACAATATCCCCGCCGACCAGGTAATTCTCTGGGCCGCGCTCGCCTCGCGCGCCGAAGATAAGGACACCATCGACCTTGCCGTGATCGGCGGCGTGAAGGACGATAAGGCTTTAAAGGGCTACCAGGTACCCATTTTGTGCCCTTCGATCCGGTGCATAAGCGCACCGAAGCCACCGTCAAAGGCGCGGACGGAAAACAGTTCTTCGTGGCCAAGGGCGCGCCGCAGGTAATTCTGCAGATGGCGACCAACGCCGGCGAAGTCAAGCCTGCCGTCGAGAAAGCCATCCAGAATTTGCCGGGCGAGGCTTCCGCTCGCTGGGCGTGGCCCGCGCCGATGAGGAAGGCAAGTGGAAGTTTGTTGGCATGCTGCCCTTGTTCGATCCGCCCCGCGCGCAGGCAAAAGCAACCATCGCCAGTGCCGTGCGAGATGGGCGTGAGCGTCAAGATGGTCACGGGCGATCAATTGGCCATCGCCAGGGAAACGGCAAAGCAACTGGGGATGGGCACCAATATCCTGGATGCCGGCGGATTGGGCGACAGCAGGAAGGATGCAACGCCGGAGCAGGCAAAGGCGATTGAAAACGCGGACGGCTTCGCGCAGGTATTCCCCGAACACAAGTTCCACATCATCCAGGTTCTGCAGAAGCGCGGCCATTTCGTCGGCATGACCGGCGACGGCGTGAACGACGCTCCGGCGCTCAAGAAGGCAGACTGCGGCATCGCCGTCTCCGGCGCGACAGACGCGGCGCGCGCTGCGGCATCCATCGTCCTGCTGGCGCCCGGCCTGTCGGTCATTATCGACGCGATCAAGGAGAGCCGGAGAATCGTTCAGCGGATGAACAGCTATGCGATCTATCGCATCGCCGAAACACTGCGCGTGTTGCTGTTCATGACGCTGGCGATCCTGGTATTCAACTTCTACCCGGTGACTGCAGTGATGATCGTGATGATCGCGGTGCTCAATGACGGAGCGATCCTATCCATCGCGTATGACAATGTTCATTACAAGAAGAAGCCCGAGGCCTGGAACATGCGGCTGGTGCTGGGATCGCCACGGTGCTCGGCGTCATCGGCCCCATGGCTGCGTTCGGCCTGTTTTATCTTGGCGAGCGTGTCATTTCACTTCGACCATCCGCAAATCCAGACACTGATGTATTTGATGCTGTCCGTGGCCGGCCATCTGACGATTTTCCTGACGCGCACGCGCGGCCCGTTCTGGTCCATTCGCCCCGCGCGGATTCTGTGGATTGCAGTGCTTGGCACACAAATCGTCGCCACGCTCATCGCCGTCTATGGCTGTTCATGACGCCGATCGGGTGGAAACTGGCCGGATTGGTTTGGGGCTACGCGATCGTCGTGGGCCGTCGTGACTGACCGCGTGAAGCTGCTCGGCTATCGGATTCTTGGATCATGTCAAGGCGGAGCCAGCGTCTGCAGCCAAAGCTGAGTCGAAGCCTGAAGCGAAAGTCGAGCCGAAGCCCGAGGCCGAAGCTGAGCCGAACCCCGAAGCCAAAGCTGAGTCAAAGCCTGAGGTCAAAGCCGAGTCCAAACCCGACGCCAAGGCACGGTCGACTGACGCCGCGGATCGCCAAACGAGCCTATGAACTCTACGAGGAGCGAGACCCAAGGACCGTGGATCGTTCAGGACTGGGACAAGGCGGAGCGGAGATTCGCAAAGGTGAATCTAAAGCGGACCTGAGCTTGAAGCCAAGGCCGAGCCAACGCCCAAAGCTAAGGCTGAACAAAGCGCGAGGCCAAGCTGGGCCAAGCCTGAGCCAAGGCTGAACCAAAGCCTGAGGCCAAAGCTGAGCCAACGCCTGAAGCCAAGGCCGAGCCAACGCCCGAGGCTAAGGCTGAACCAAAGCGCGAGGCCACGGCTGGGCCAACGCCTGAAGCCAAGGCTGAGCACAAGCCCGAGGCCAAAGCCGAGCCAACGCCTGAAGCCAAGGCTGAGCCAAAGCCGGAAGCCAAGGCTGAACCAAAGCCGGAAGCCAAGGCTGAACCAAAGCCCGAAACCAAAACCGACACACCGTCAGATTTGGCGCCCCAGCTTATCAAGCGAGTTCACAAGCGCTACGAGGAGCTAGGGCGCGAGGATGTGCAGGCCGTTGAGGAATGGGAGAAGACGGAGCGAGAGGCTTCAGAAGCGAAACCCCACAAATAAACATACGCGAACACCGCGGCGGAGATGGCCGAAGCGATGAAGATGAAAGTCAATTCAAGGGAATTTCGTGTGGGGCCCGGAGAAAGGGTCAAACTCAGAGAGTGGCCGACGATCGTAAAGCCCTATTGCGAATCAAAGAAGCGCTATCGAAAGCTCCTGAAAGAACACGTCGAGGAGTTGAGTTCGCTACAACAGCTTCATTATGCGTCCAATCGCTATGCGTTGCTGCTGATTTTTCAGGGCATGGACGCGGCCGGCAAGGACGGCGCCATCCGGCACGTCATGTCCGGGGTCAATCCGCAAGGCTGCGAAGTGTTCAGTTTCAAGCAGCCGAGCGCCGAAGAGCTGCAACACGATTTTCTCTGGCGCACGACGTGCCGCCTTCCCGAACGCGGGCGGATCGGCATCTTCAATCGTTCCTATTACGAGGAGGTGCTCGTCGTTCGCGTGCATCCCGAGATTCTCCGCAAACAAGGGCTCTCGGAAGAGCTGCGCGACGAGAAGACCATTTGGAAGGAGCGCTATCGTTCCATCGTGAACCTGGAGGAGCATCTCCACCGCAACGGCACTCGAATCGTTAAGGTCTTCCTCCACCTGTCGAAGAACGAACAACGAAAGCGCTTCCTCGAGCGCATCGATGAGCCGGACAAGAACTGGAAATTCAGTCTCGCAGACATTCACGAGCGGAAATATTGGAAGCACTACATGAAGGCTTATGAAGCTTGCCTGAACGCCACAAGCACCCATCATGCGCCCTGGTATGTCGTGCCCGCCGACGACAAGGAGAACGCCCGCTTGATCGTTTCCCGGATTGTCATAGAGGCGCTCCAGGATTTGAAGATGGCATATCCCAGGACCACCGCGAAGCGGCGGCGGGAACTGAAATCGATCGGCAAGCTCCTGGCAAAGTAAGCTGGCGCTTGTAAGGTTGCAGCCGTCGTTTTTAGCCTCCGAGCGGAAGTGATAACGAAAAATGGATCTGGAAGCGAGGATAGGAAGAGGCCGCTGAGCATGAAGTCTGCAGTTGAGATCGTAAGACAGTGCCTCGGCATATCCTTGTTGGGAACGCTGTCGTTTGGCGGTCTTTCCACATCTCCATTCCATACGATCGGCACGCGCGGCGTGACGTCACTGCGTGTTACTTCGTCCGTCGCGAGGCAAGACAGTATGGAAGAACTTTTTTCCAGTTTGATCGCCCGCCACCTTTGGCAGCGATCTCATCTGGATCGGTACTCCACGGCCCGCACCTACCAAGTAGAGAATGATAAAGACAAAATACTCGCTCAAGAAGTTGTGGACATGGAGTACAGGGCCCCAGGGACAGAGACTTTCACTCGCAACTCTGCAAAAGGTTCAGGGTTCATTCTCCACGAAGTGTTCCAGCGGCTTATGCAACATGAAGCGGCGAGGGTAGGGGCCAACAAAGACCCAGACAGCCTGATCACTCCGGACAACTACACCTTTGAAATGGTCGGCACGGACCAAATTGCCGGTTCTGAGTGCTCCGTTGTTCACGCCGTTCCGAAGCGCAAGGAAATTGATCTCTTCGATGGAAGGATCTGGATCGACAACCGGGACTCTGCGGTCGTGAAAATCAGCGGTCACCTTGCGAAGAGCCCTTCGTTTTGGATCAAGCGCGTCGATTTCGAGCGAGATTACCGGAAGATCGACGGGTTCTGGCTTCTTTCGAGAGAAGAAGCGGTCTCCGTGGTCAGGATGTTTGGCAAAGAAACACTGACGGTCGATTATCGGACGTATAGGGTCAATGGATCGGGAGCACTTCAATCGCTTCTGCGCGTTCGAGGAACGGGACGAGGGTCTTCTAAGTCGGATCGACCACGGCGGCCGGCACTATCATCCACACGGCGCGGAGAGATTTCAGCTTCTTCGGAGAATGGATAGAATCGCGTCTCGCTCCTAAGAAACGCGCGCTGCAACAGATAACGGATTCACTACAGGAGTTGGTGCGAGATGCTTTGCCAATTCCGTCCGAGACTGTGGCCCAGCGATCATTAGAAGCCGGTCACCTGGCTGCAAGACCGTTTCCGGCCGAGCAAGTAAAACCGACTTGCCCCGCAATACGGCCACCACCTTCGTATCGACGAGGGGGCCGGTAAGGTTTCGGGATTGAATCTGTTTTCCCACCCAAGGACTTTCGGGTCGAAGCACGCCAATCATTAACTGCGAAGCGTCCGGAAGGTCCAATGCGAGGCCCGACTGTAACAGCGCCGCCAGATGAAGATGGTTAACTTGCGGCGGTAATGAGATCTTGCCCTGGTCCAAGAGTCGTAACGCAATTCGGACGTTCTCGGCTCGATGCGCCGGAGAATCTGCCTGTCCGGCGACCTGGGCTTCGTACAGGCTGCCATACTTGAGATACGCCGACAGTTTCACTTCAATCAGGTAGCTCAACATGACAGCGAGTCCGGCAGGAACGAGGAGTTGGTAGCCGCCTGTCATCTCCGCAACCATTAGCAGCGTTGCAATAGGGACGCGCGCGGCACCCCCAAAAACCGCTGCCATCCCAACAATCACCAAGGCGGCTGGCGGCTGGTGGAAGATTCCTGCGAACGCTCCGCCCAACATTGCGCCGATAAAAAGGCTCGGGGCAAATACGCCACCTGAGCCCCCGGACGAAACCGTAAAGGACAATGCGAGTATTTTGGCGACGAGAAGAACGAGAAACACGCGTACGACCAACCGTCCATCAATCGCTTCCTGAATCCAACCGTAGCCTCCGCCCAGCACTTGTGGCAATCGCAGAGCCATTACACCTAAGAGCAGCCCGCCGATGCCCGGCTTGATCCATGCGGGAACGCGCAACGCGACAAACGCGTCTCTTACACGATAAAACACTTCAGGCAAGATCGTGGCGACGATGCCGGCCGCCGCCCCGAGACCGATGTACCAGCCGTAGTTTGCTATTCCCGGGACATACAACGGCGACGGAACGCGGAACAATGGCTGCCAACCAACAAACCAGCCGTTGACCGCATAGGCCACGATCGCGGCGAGCATGCAGTAGACAAGAGCTCCCGCCTCGAAGTCCATGCCGCCATAAAGAACTTCGACGGCGAACATCGCAGTCCCGATCGGTGAACGGAAGATAGCGGACAGCCCTGCGGCCATGCCCATCAAAACCAACAATCGTCTCTCACGCTCGGGGCGATGGAAGAGGTTCGCGTAGATCGAACCAAAGCCCGCCGCGATAAGAGCGATGGGGCCTTCGCGGCCAGCCGATCCTCCGGAGCCAATGGTGATGGCCGAGGCCAGCATCTTGACCGGCGCTACGCGCGCTCGAAGGACTCCCCCAGTGAAATGGACAGCTTTTACAACGGTATCGGTGCCGTGTCCCTCCGTCTCGGGTGCCAGGCCGTAAACGAGGGCGCCGGAAATCAGTCCGCCTAACGTTGTAACAACCGGGACAAGCCACAGACCGTGAACGCCGATGACTTGTTGGAGGGCTCCGCCCTCCCCGGGAAGTCCTGGGGGCTGGTAACCGGCAAGTCGCGTCAGGAAAATATTCTGAGAGAGGCGCAACATCCACATGAAGAGCTGCGCGCCTAAGCCGCCGACAATGCCGAGGACAACCGAGTCCAGAAGGAGCCGCGGCCTGTCTCCAGTTTGCTCGCCGGTCTGCATTCTAACTTTGTACCATCATCCTGACAGAGTGAATGGAGAATACCCTCGGAAAGCTCCTGTGTGAAGTGCACGTGACCATCGACTCGGAGCCATCACCCTCCGATGACGATTCCAGGAGTAAAATGAATTTGGCTGTTCGGAAATGGCGGCTGCCGGCCACAATAGCTCCAAAATCCGGTCGCGACAACGGTTGAGAGAGCAAAGATGGACTGGCTGGGAAGAAGAGAGCGATGCGCCTACGAAGGACGAGGGATTTAACCGATTACACGATCGCAGCGATCGATACGGATATCGGAACAATGTACGATTTTTACTTCGATGATGAACACTGGACGATCCGTTACGTTGTCGTAGCGACCGGCGTCATCCTAACGGGACGCAAGGTACTCATCTCGCCCATGGCCGTGCGGGACCAGGGGTGGGGTCCGCTACACTTGTATGTGAATCTGACGTCTGAACAGATTGAAAGAAGTCCGAGCATCGATCTACATAAACCGGTTTCTCGCCAGCACGAGGCCGCACACCACCAACATTACGGATTGCCCTTCTACTGGGAGGGAACGGGGCTATGGGGCTCATGGCCAAATCCGAGGGCGCTTGCGGATGCACCGCGGCCTGGATCGAAGGCAGGAACGACAGATGCGGCCACTGATACCCATCTCCGGAGCACCCGAGAGGTCACGGGCTATCATGTAAGTGCGGTCGACGGTGAAATTGGGCACCTCGAAGACTTTCTGTTTGACGATGAGACCTGGGAAATTCGGTACGCGATCGTTGACACGAAAAATTGGTGGCCCGGAAAGAAAGTGTTGTTGAGACCTGAGTGGGTTGAGCGCATGAGTTGCGCCGAACGAGAGATTCACGTGAAAATGTCTCGCGAGAGCGTTGGAAAGAGCCCGAAGTGGGATCCCGACCAGCCGGTGAGCCGGGAATATGAACTTCGACTCCATCAACATTACGGTTGGGCGCCGGATTGGACGACGGAGAAATGAAGGCGCCCCCTCGAATTAGTTACGCGCAGATGCTGGTTACTGCGCGCCGCTAGCTCAATCAGCAGAATCAGCAATTGAATTTGGTGGACGGTTGCAACGCCTTCAGTCCAAAGGGCTTAGGATTTTGGGGTCATGTTCGATCCCCACCGCCCCTACCAAACCTTAAGAAACAAAAAACATTTCCTTGGCTGAGTCAGCATTTGGAGCCTCAGTCAGCAATTGGCCTCCAACCGTTCGGCCAAATCTTTTGCAGCATCTCGTTGAGATTGCGGAACAACGTGTCCGTACAACCCAAGCGTTATGCGTGGATCGCTGTGCCGGAGTTGTGCCTGCACAACCTTGATTGGTGCTCCACTGTCAATCAGTTCGCTCGCTACGACATGTCGGAAAGGATGGAATCCGGCCGGGGGAATGCCCAGTGCAGAAGTGGGAACGCCAATCACCCCGAGAGTTTCGCCAATCACCTTGGCGCGATGTTCCGCAATCCAGGGATATTCCACGTAGTCGGTGCCATCGGTGAGGCGTGAAGTTCCGCGATAACCCATTACTTCGACTTTGCTGGCGCTGATTCCAATGGCGTAGTTCGCCCTGCCCGATGATTCGGGCCGAGCGGCGGCTGTCTCGGTGTCGAAATCGTAGTAGACGGTGAACTCCTTCACCGCAAAGGGTGGAACCGCGTCATCGCGAAAGGCACGGCGCGACAAGCGGCGCGATTCCGTTGTCCGGGGTACCGGAGCCTATTTCTTCAGAATCCAGCTCGATATTTTTTCCAGAACCACGGGCGCAACGGTGGTTTCGATCGAGGAGTATTCGGCAATCGAGCCGGTCGTGGCGGGCTGAAAGAGATGATTCAGGCCCGGCAGCTCGTCTATTTCAAAGCGCTTGTTCCCGGCGGCTTCAAGAGCCTTTCGGATGGCCGGCAGATTCTGGTGGGGCGGCACTTGCAAATCCTTTGCGCCGCTGAGAACCAGAACCGGGCAGGTGACTTTGTCGAGCGCCGTCGCGGGATCGTAAGAAAGGAAATAACGGAACCACGGCGAACTCAGCGTTTTGACTTGCATCTCAAGCTGCGGTTCCGGAACTTTTCCCGCAAGTTTTTCCCGGATATCCTTTTCCAGGATTGCGTTGTCGGTCTCTTTCTTCACCATGTCGATAATCTCGCGCAGTTGAGACGCCTTTTGTGCCGCCTTTTCGGGGCTCATGCCCATGGCTTCCGAAATCAGCAGAGTTTGTTCGACCAGGACCTGATCTCCTGGCACCCCCGAGGCAGCCATCATGACTACAAACGCAACTTGCGGGTCGCGCGCCACCACGATCGGAGCGATGATCGCACCCTCACTGTGGCCGATCAGTCCGACTTTGGCGGGATTGACCTCGGGCTGCGTGCGCAGATAGGCGAAGGCGGCTTGGGCGTCGCTCGCAAGATCGGCGGTGGTGGCTCCGGCGTAATTGCCTCCCGATTGGCCGATGCCGCGCTTGTCGTAGCGCAGCACCACAACGCCATAGCGAGTCAGATAATCCGAAAGCACTAGAAATGGCTTGTGCCCGGCGACCGTTTCATCGCGGCCGTGCGGACCCGAGCCTGCAATCAGCACCACGGCGGGAAACAGCCCCTGCCCGGGCGGAACTGTGAGTGTTCCGGCCAACTTGATACCCGCCTGCCCGTTCTCAAAAGTGACATCTTCATGGCGATAAGGCAGCGGGCCTTTGGGATTTTGCGGCCGACGAAACTCGAATTCCGCTTGGTTCTTCACGGGCTTCAGGACAAGCGGTGTGGGCATTCCACGCCGCGACCAGTTACCGTCGATCTCCGTGCGATCCTTGTTGATTGTCCCCTGGAACTCGCCGTCGATCTGCTTCATCTCGATCGTGAGCGAATCGCCCTCGCGCTTCACGCCCGTGGCCGGAGTGCCGATTGCGCCCTGGTCAATGCTGTCCACCGTGGCCACAAGGCCGTCCTCGGTGTTAGTGATGTGGAAAACAAGGCGCAGCTTGACGTCGCCCGCATCGAGCGTCCCCAGCCACGCGCCGTCAATGCCCGAAGGCTTGGCCGGCTTGCTTTTGAGACTTCCGATGAAAGCATTCATCTCGCGGAGTACATCCTCTTCGTTCGAGGAGAACACTTCGTGCCTAGCGTGCGGCAGGCGCACCACGCGCGCAGAAGGCACGCCAGCTTCGAACGCCTTCGCCTGTGCCTCGGTTGTAACCGCAGTGCGGGCTTCGAATGCCGCTCGTTCGACGGGATCACCAGTCGGTAGGTCTTCAAAATTGGGGGGAAGCGCGTAGATGGCGAGAATTGGAACGGGAATGTGTGTGTACTTTTGTCGCCCCGCATGGATTGCCGGAATCGCCGGAGGAAGATGGACATCCGCTTGCGCATACACGGCCAAAAGCGCTGCGGGAGTCGCCTGCAGATCTTTCTGTCTCTCCCGCAAGACCCTTTCCAACCTTGGGAGGTCCGTCTCCAGCAGTTCCTGAATCAGCGGTCGTGTGTCCTGCAGGAACTTCGATTGCAGCTCTTCGAGTTTCCGTTTCAATTCGATCAGTTCGATGTTCAGGTCGCCAAGGGAGCTGTCGTAGTACGCGTACGAATAGGCGGCGTCCAGGTACACCAATCCAGCTACTTTGTCGGGATAGCGGGATCCAACCGAGCTGAGCTCTTGCCCCGCTATGGAATTCCCAACCAACACCGGGCGATTCACGTTCAATGAGGCAAGAACTGCGAGTACGTCGTCGCCGAGCCGGTCGGCCGAGTAGCCAGAGGGAGGAACACTGCAGGCTCCGAACCCGCGTCGCGTGATGCCGTAGACGTGGTAGGAGGGTGTGAGCCTGGCAGCAAACTTGTCGTACGTGTGGGCGTTGGCTCCAAGGCCCGCCAACAGGACCAGAGGCCGCCCGGAGCCGCCCCAGTCAACCACTTCCAGCTTTACGCCAGCTTCCACTTCTATAAACTGCACGTGATAAGGAGTGGGCGCGGCCAGCCACGCGGATTCCTTCGTCGCGCGCCGCAGTTCGAGCGGCAGCGATTTCCCCTGCGTCCAGGTTCCGGCGATGGTGTTCGCGTCGGCACCGATTGTCCCTTCGTAAGTGCTTTGAATTGCATTGACAGCCAACTTGAGGGAGTGGCCTTCGAGGACCACGGAGTCGATCGGGATCGGCTGCGTGGTCTGATCGACGGGATGGAACGTAGCTTTCCACCCGACGTCGGCTGCCGCAGCAATGCGCACGACCAAACGACGCTTCTTTTCGCCGACCGTTCCCTGCCAATCTCCCGCAATGCCTTGCCCTTCTTCCATGGCCTGTCCTTCCTCCCGCCAGCTGTTTTGTTATGTCCCCAGCGCCTCACGGAGGAACTGGGGCGGCCAGCCTTGCTCCTCAGCCGCGAAGCGAAAGCCCGGATCCAAGGTGAAATATCTGGTGCGACAGTTGTCCCTCCAACTAATGTGGACGTGATACAAGTCGATGGGCTCCAGCCCTAGGGCTCTGACCTGACGTACGAGCCCGCTCTGTATCCCCGCGAGGAACAATAACGGATCGTATCTCACCTTCTTCCACCTCTTATTTTCGAGCACGGGAGGCGGGACAAGGTGGGATACCGTACCAGCGTCTATGGGGTGCGAGACGCTTAGGAGAGCAGCCAGGAATTTTTTCTGGGGATATCCGATTTTCTCCGTCAGCAAAGCGAAGAGGTCGCTCGTCCATTTCCCGTGCGCAGGGACACTGACGTACAAATCAGAGGATGAACCTTCTTCCTCTTGCGCGTGAGCTCTAAGGTATTTCTTGAGTTCTACAACCTCTTGCGGAGTGTCCACCCTGTACCACTCGCCTCGGAACTCGAACTCAATAGTCATTTTGTTGACCACCCTTAAGGGTTCTCTCAGTGTCCCTTGCTATCCAACTAAGATTGAGCACCTCAACGACGACATCGCCGATATTCGATTGTTCTTCAAAAATAGGCCGGCGATCGAGGCGGGTCATCTTACGCCGATAATGTGTCAGGCCCAGCCAAATTCCCGTTAGCGCGAGAATGAACTTCAAGTACCACAGTGGGTCGTCAGACGCCCGCCGCTCGATAGTCGGAACCAACGAAGTGAACACTATGAACCCGATAAGATAAAAGAACCCGAAAAGGGGAATGTTGGTTTTGAAATGAGGCGCCGAACAGGTGAACGGAATCTTGCGAAAGCTCACGAGCAGGATTTCAATGAGTAGCATCGACGCCGCGACGACGACGGCCGTGTGGATCACTCCTACTCGCCAGCCCCAGACGAAGCCGTACGCCGGGAGCGCGATTGCCAGCAGCGGTGGAATTAGGAACGTCAGCATGATTTTCCGCGCGAGGCCAACGCACTCGCTCGCGTCGGGGTTCGTTAGGCGGAAAATCCAATTTGCCTTCTGCATCACCGGAATTTCGAACGAGAACCGCAGTCCGATAAGAAGCAGGTAGAGTATGATCAGGGGAATACTGAGCAACGCAGCGGACGGCCATCGGTTCGCGCCGCCGTTGCTCGCCGATTGAAACAGCGTTTCCGAGGCAAGTACGATGCCAACTCCTGTAAACCCGCCAACAATCAACATGTGGTTCTCGCTCCGGAACAACGCTTTCAGTGTGAACGAAAAGCAGCCGCGCTCGAAGGGCGTCCGCAGGAACAGATCCATCGCGCGATGCCGCCTCCTGTGGCGGATCGTACCGCCCACCGCGGCGAAGTTCGCGATCGATTCCGAGCTCTTCGTAAAACAGCGGCGATAACTCAGCGCGTACGCCGCTATTGCCAACACCAGGGCCGCGACGGAAGCGAGGATTGCCGTTTTCGCCAGCGTCCCGGACGCCGGATCCGGCAGGCCTCGCAGATGTTGGCACAGTCCCAAAAACCAAACTGGCGGCAGCAATTGGACCAGTGGCCCCGACCGTAGAGACGGATGCTGGACGATCGCGCTCATCTCAAAACTCGTAGAAAGCATGGCCATCAGGACCGCGACCATGCCGCAGCGCACGTAAACCGAGAATCTCCGAAAGGCTCGATAAGGGAGCACCGCCATCATCAGACCAAGAATCGCGAGCACCATGAAAAAGCTGAACATGCTGGCGAGGAACACTGAAAAAAGGTGCGCCGCGAAGAATATCGCCGTGTACCCGAATGACGAGTGCGAACCGACGGCGACCAGGGGAAACAGGACGGACGATGCCGCATTCACATCGAAACTCAGCGCGGCGGCTACAAGCAACAGAGCCGCGAGATTCGCGTACAGGATGTGCTTCGCCGGAATCGGAAGCGGCGCAAGGTTCACATAATCGCGCCGGTCGGGAATGAGCGCGTCCCATTTCCAGATGGCCACTGCGCCGGTCGCGACCATCGCCAACACGATAAAAAAATATTCGTCGGGCAGGCGAGGCCACGATCGACGCGAACGCACCAGGAACAGCCAACAGCGCCAGCATGGCGCCGATGCCAAAATCGAGTTCGCCGGAGTCGTCGCCGCCGTGCATCACACGCTCGATCGAGTGCCGCACCAATCGCGTAAATGGCTCCCTCTGCCGGCCGCCTTTCTGAGCGCGTTTTGGCCCACTCGGGCTCATGCCGCCCTCATGACACTGATAATGTCCTGTGCGGTGCGCGCGGCGTCGCGCTCCTCCACCAGATGAACGAAACTGTTTTCCAGCGACGATTGGCCGGCACGCTCTTGAATCTCCCCGCTCGCCGCGTACGCCAGCATTTTGCCTTTGCGGAGGATCATGACGCGCTTACACACCTTCTCAACTACTTCCAAAACGTGCGAGCAGTAGAAAACGGCTTTGCCCCGTTCGCCGAGCGACTTGATCAGGTTCTTAGCAATAAGTGCGGAGGTCACATCGAGGCCCGACAGCGGTTCGTCGAAAATCAGCAGCGTGGGATCGTGCAACAGCGCGGCGATCAGCAGGATTCGCTGGCGCATTCCCTTCGAGTACGTACCGATGGCTACGTATTTCGCGGGCGAGAGCGAAAACAGCTCCAGCATCGCGCCGATCTTCTTCTCAAGCGCCGCCCGGGGCAGGCCACGCAGCGTTCCCACCAACTCGAGGTATTCCCAGCCCGAAAGAAACGGATAAAGCTCCGGCTCTTCGGGAACGTAGCCGAGCTGCTCGCGATAGCCGACTAGGTTCTTCTGGATGTTTGCGCCGCCGGAGAGCACTTCGCCGCTCGTCGGCTGAATCAGTCCGGTCAGCATGCGCACGATCGTGCTCTTTCCCGACCCGTTCGGGCCGACACACCCCAGCACTTCGCCCGGCTCCATTGAGAATGTGACGCCGTTCACGGCGGGAACCGCCGTGTAGCACTTGACGATGTTTCGCGCTTCCAGGAGGACCATGTTCCTTCACCAGAGGCCTTCTCGGTGGCCAACTGCGTCGTCTCTTGGTCCGACAGCGGAGACCCCGGATGCGCCCAGCAGATTTACGCGAATTTCGTTCGGTGATGCGTCTTCCATGGCCTGTCCCTCCTCCCGCCACTTGTTTTGTTATGTCCCCAGGGCCTCACGGAGAAATTGAGGCGGCCAGCCTTGCCCCTGGGCCGCGAAGCGAAAGCCCGGATCCAAGGTGAAGTATCTGGTGCGTCGACCGTCCCTCCAACTAATGTGAACTTGATACAAGTCGCAAGGCTCCAGCCCTAGAGCTCTGACATGGCGTACTAGCCCGCTCTGAATGCCCGCGAGCACCAGCAATGACTCCCATCCCACCTTCTTGCGCCGCTTATCTTCGCCGGCCAGGATCGGAAGGAAGCAGCATACCGTATTTGCATCCATGGGGTGCGAGACGCTTAGGAGGACAGCCAGGAATTCTTTCTCGAAGTATCCAATCTTCTCCATCAGCAAACCGAAGAGGTCGCTCGTCCATTTCCCACGCGCAGGGACACCGGCGTGCAAATCGGAGGATGAACCTTCTTCCTCTTGCGCGTGAGCTCTAAGGTATTTCTTGAGTTCTACAACCTCTTGAGGGGTGTCCACCCTGTACCACTCGCCTCGGAACTCGAACTCGATAGCCATAATCCCCTAGGTACCCTTAAGGGTGATCGCCTCAACCTTAAGGGTCTCTGTCAAGCCTGCCGCGAACGTAATTCCCGCACCTTTGTGGGGAGTTCGCTTGCGTCCGCGATTGATGCATGACGGCGCCTCTCTAACATTTCGCGAAGCGATCATGCGGCACAGCGACGAAGCGGCTGAGGTCATTGAGCATTTCAAAAAACTGCACAAGGCCGATCAGGAAGCCATCATCGAATTCTTGAAGTCCTTGTGAACTTTTGTCGCGACCCGTGAGTTGCTGGCATGTGCCCTGCCTGCCGGCCGCGTGTGCTTCAAAAGGTTCGCGCAATGCGCCCTCCGACAGCTCAATTACTGAATGGCAACGGACTGAGGGCCCAGGCTGCCACGGCGAGCCGAAAGGTGGAAGAACTGCGTCGTCTGACGAAGAACGAGATTTTTGCGGTGCTTCCCGGTAAGGATTGAACTCGGATCGTTGGTTGCCAAGGGACTCTTTCCATTCCATTCAATCCGCCCGGCTCTCGAAACCGGACTTCCCATCTGGTGTCGAATCCGACAGATGATCCATGAACTGATTTAAGGTATTCGGTCTCTTTCGGCAGGCCCGACAGCCGGGTACGACCAGCCCGTTCTCACTGCGGACCATCCTTTCATTATGCTACGAGCTAACTTCGGAGCCTGCACTGCGTGTCAGTGGACGTATAGTCGCGTAACCGAAAACTGAGGGTCAGTTTCCGGTTACGCTAATCAGGACTTGATTCCGAGTTCCTAGCGGACGGGACTATTATTCCCTTGAGGAGCGAGCCAACTATGACGCACACCCAGGGCGTTGAATGCCATTCACGTTCTCCCGAAACAGAAATTCAAACCTCCAGATGGCAGCGCATCGGTCCCATCGTTTCTCTATTGTTGCTCGCTCCGTTTATCTCCGAAGTACTCTATGGAGCCGTTCGTATCAGTACGATTTTTGTCCTGATCCCCGAAGTCCTAACCTGGGGTTGCGGTGCACTGCTCATCCGTGAGTGCGTGCGAAGATGGCGCAAACCCTGGCAGAGCATGTTGATGATGGGCCTGGCCTTGGGGATTGCGGAAGAATGGGTGATCCAGCAGACTTCGATTTCTCCATTGGTTGTGCTGGGTGAGCATGCCTATGGCCGCGTGGGGGGTGTGAACTGGGTGTACTTCCTATGGGCCCTCGGTTTCGAGAGTGTTTGGGTTGTCCTCATTCCCGTACAACTCACCGAACTGCTCTTTCCCGGTCGGCGTGAACAGTTATGGCTGCACCGGCGAGGCTTCGTCATCGTCAGCACTGCGTTCGCACTTGGCGCATGCATCGCCTGGTACGGGTGGACGCAAAGGGCCCGGGTCAAGGTCTTCCACATGCTGCCGTACAGTCCGCCGCCTTTCTACATACTCATCGGAGTTGGAGCCATTGTGCTGCTCATCCTCGGAGCGCATTCGCTGCCGTCGGGATCGCCACGAAGGGGCCGTGCCGACTCGCATGCTGCTGCGCCACCGTGGGTCGTTGGTTTGATTCTTGGTGCGATGGGGTTTGTCTGGGCAATATTTTTCTTGCTTGGATGGGGGACCGGTTCTCTCCCCAACGTCCCAGTTGGGATAGCTCTGGCCGGAGGACTCGGCTGGGCCATTCTCGCCTTTTGCCTTGTGCGGAGATGGATATCGAGGTTCGATTGGGGCGACACACACCGTTTTGCGCTGGTGCTCGGTGGAGTAGTGGCCTGGATGCTTGGAGGTTTTGTTGTCTTCAAGGTTGCAGGAGCGCTTCGCATTGATTGGATCGGTAAGGGGGTTCTCAACGCGGCCGCCGCAATATGGCTCTTCTCGCTGTGGCCTCTCGGAGGGCGGCGCACCTGACTCAATCCGGTTCTGTGCGAAGTTGTAAGCTTGCGGCCTGCACTAGGGATTCGATTGAATGTCTGGAGACTAAGGGACAACTCCCGGTTAGTCGCGTAACCCGAAACTGACCCGCTACTCCCTGCCCGCTTTTCTTGTTTTAGCCCCCAACGGACGGCACACTAAAGGAAGGTGAATGTCCCAAAGAGGACAGAAACGTGGCAGCAATGCTTGAACGAAACGGAAGAGATGGCAACGCGACACCCCGTAACCTAACCGCAAAGGAGCTAATCCGCTGCCCCCAAGACGAATGCGAATTCTCCTACAAGCTTTTCTATACTGACGACGAGAACCGCATGGTCGGCTCCGAAAATAATCTGAACAAGTTGCAGCGCATGGCTGTTGAGCCAATTAAGAATGAGCCCGTCCTGCCCATGCAACGTTCTTCTTCGGACAAATCAGCCTTGGGCTGGGAATCGCTCCCTGAAACCGGACTGCCCATCTGCCTCGCAGAGAGTTTTCGCTCTTTGTGCGGGATTGACCAGGAACGGTCGATTCTCCGCAGTTCGGTTTCAACTGAAGAGTGCGAAGAACGGGCCGTTTTGCGTGGTTGGAGCTCACACGCACAGATTTTCTCTGGTTTGCAGACTGGCTGGCG
>CAWDNN010000023.1:0-269689 GCA_963803675.1 uncultured Acidobacteriota bacterium
AACTAAAAGCGACGCTGAAAATTCGTAAGTTATTCATTCCATTAGACGGCAAAAACGCCAAAAACAGCGGATTCGCCCAACCGAGGTACACGCGGGGTACACGACCGTCGAACACCTTGTTATCCAGTCGACTATGGCCCACTGATGCGTCACGATTTGTCGTTCGCGGCCGGCAACTCCTGACCGGCGGAAAGATCGGCGCGCAAGGCAACCGCCCGTATTACGAAGTTTGCACTGACGCGAAGCTGCTGGAACTCGCGCGCAAGAAGTGCGCCTCGCCCAAGCCCAAGAACTGACCGCAATCCCGCCCGTGAATCGTGGCCGTTCCCTCTGCTGCTATAATCCTGCGTCGGCGTTTCTGCGAGATCGGAGGCGAAAGGGGTCCGGTGATCCTCGTGGCCTTCAAAGCCATTGATCCGGCTCTTCGCGAGTCGGGTGGTGGGTTCGACTCCCACACGCTTCCGCCAAGTCCTTTGAATCAATCACTTGCGAGCGAATTTCAGTACTGATTCATCGTTCCGTACTGATTGGAACCCGCCTATCTGTTCCATCGCGTCCCTTTGTGTCTGAGGAATGACGTGCGAGTAGACGCGAAGGGTTGTCTTTACGTCGGCGTGCCGCAATTGTTTTTGAAGCACAGTCAACGGTACGGATGCTTCTGCAAGTTCCGTTGCCAATCCGTGCCGGAACGCATGTAGCCCTACATCGTGTCCTGGCATCCCAAGTTTTTTCAGAATTGGCTTAAGGCCGACTCGTACCACGTTGTCCCGCGAACGCGGGCGAGTGCCTTTCCGATTCGGAAAAAGAATCTGAGCGGGATTCGGCTTCCAAAAACTTCGGATATAGTCACGCAGTTTGGCTTCTAAATCGGTAGTCATTGGAAGTGTTGAGATTGACTTCGGAGTTTTGGGCTGTCGAACTTCCCGCGTGGCATCATCGAGAGACTTGTTCACGCGTACTGTTTTGTGATTGAAGTCCAGATCGTTGAGCGTGAGAGCCAAGATTTCTCCCGCTCGTAGTCCGGTAGACCATGCGACGGCGAACAGTGTCTTAAAAGGCTCCGGGGAAGCCTCGATTATTTTCCGCACCTGTTCGCGCGTGAAGAATGGAACCTCAGACTGGCCAGACGTGCCCAGTTGAAGATCGGTGAAGGTTACGTTGGCTGCCTTCATTCCACTTTTCGACGCGTAGTCCCGAATCACAAAAACCGAACTGAGGACATTTTCGATTGTCTTTGCCGAAAGTGTTTTCCTCAGATCGGTTGCGAATTGTTGAATCGCGTGGACGCCCATTTCTGTTAGCTCCGACTGCCGAAGCGTGGAAGGATGTGCGTTCGCAAGTAAGATTCACGCTGACGAAGCGTTGCGGGCGAAAGGTTCGGTGCAACGGCCTTGCGCCATATCTTGACCGCTTCCTCAAACGTCTGGCTTCTAGAAACAGGAGCCAGGCTTCCTCGTTTGCGATTCACTTCCTCCATAATCCGAGCGTGCTCGCGGCGGGCAGCACGTTCGGACATTCCCTCGCCGCCGATGCGTTGCTTTACTCGTATCGTCTTGCCGTTTTCCGCATCGGCGTAAAACACCGAATAAAATCTACTTCCTTCGATCACGAAAGTTCCATTCTGAAAACGCCTTCGCATTGCCGGTCCTCTTTTCAGGGCCGTGCTATGCGAGGTTGCGGCGGGAACATATACCGTCTCGGCTGTGAAAATCGAGCAAGAACTTTTTAATTTGGATCCGATGCAAGCGATGGTGTCCTGGGCGATCAATTCAACGAGGGCAGCAAAGCAAGAGGCGAGGCTTAGCATCAAATTCGGCAAAGGGAGAGGCTAGAAAATGAAACACAGGGGCATGCCTTCAATGGTGTATGAACGCATGGTAATGGTTGACGCGATCATGCGCGATCGCAAAGAAGCAAAAGATCGTGAAGCCCGCGAAGCCGAAAAAGCTGCTAAGGCAGAGGAATCGGCGGAAAAAGAAGTGATAGGAAGCCCGGAGACGAACGCAGCGTAACGTCCACGACTCCAACTGTCCGAAACAAAATATATATAACTCATTGGGCAAGTTCCATTGACAAGAACAAGGCCCACGGCAACCCTGTAAAAAGGGGCAAACGAAATGAAAAAACTGTTACTCGGTTTGGTTTTGAGTGTTCTGGCTGTGCCAGTTTTCGCTAAAGCAAAAGCAAAAGAGCCGTGTACGACGTATTTCGTGATAGCCGAAATCGACCAATCTACGAACGGTTCTCCCATATACGGGCTGAATCGACATCAAGAAGACTGGTATGCGAAGCACGGCGACAAAGGCAAGTATGCTGGATTGTGTTTCATTCAAAACGTTGCCGATGCTCCACAAAATGTGCCTCTTTACTTTATCTCTTGGAATGAGCGTCTCGTAAGTCAAGATTACGCTTACACCATCGATCAAACGCAAACGACGCACACGAAGGGCACGGTGACAGACGGCCAAGGGAATACTGCTCAGATAACCGGAACTTCGACCACCAGTGTTCCAGTGACGCACTCAGGAACGAACACGTTCTACGTGGCCGAGGGTCAACTCAGCGTTTGGACTGTCGCCAGCGATGGAAAAGGTTCTTTCGTTCCTGTTTCCGTAATTCCGAATAACAATCGTACTCCGGCGTCTACGTTTATCCTCAAGGATGCACTAGATAGAATTCTAGACCGTCGGGCGTCAAAATGAGTTCTGAATTGGATGCTAAACTTAGATCGGTGGAAGAAACCGTGCTACAGGTTAAGTGCGTGCTGAGCAGGGACAAAACTTCCGACGATGAGCGGTCAACTTCAGTCGTTGGAATCATAGACCAAACAATCGAACATCACGCCGCGATTCTGCTATTGCTGCGTTTCGGGATGACTGGCTCGGCTTTCGCTCTCACAAGGGTTGGCACCGAAGCAGTTGTTCGTGGTGTGTGGTTGACCGCGTGCGCTACCGACGCAGAAGTGATGAAGTTCGTTGGAAAAGACGAAATACAGCCGACCTATGGGGAGATGTCGGGAGCGATTGATACGACCTGCGGCATAGATTACTTCGCTGACTTCAAAAAGCAGAGTTGGAAGGCCCTGAATAGTTACACCCACACCGGAATGCTTCAAATTGGCCGTAGGTTCACGGGAGACAAACTCCTATCGTCCTACACGGATGCCGAGAAGATTGAAGTGCTGCGTGTAATTACGGCCAGCATACTGTTGCTTGTCAGGCCGTTTCTTGTGAGACAGGGGCATCACGATTCCGCGATGGAAATCGACAAACTGATGGTGCGGCGAGGAAAGAAGTAAGCGGCTACCACGGCACCGCGCGTCGTATGTCAACGTCGCCTTGCGGCTAAGGGCACTCCGTACCGTTCGTACTGATTGGACAAAGGCGTGTGGCTGCAACCCCGCATAAATACGGCCGATTTTGAAGAATCACCGTAATTTCAACTCCCACACGCTTCCGCCACATTAGTGGGCCGTTCTTTGTCGCGTTTTCAGAATTGAAAATTGACATGCCTGAAATTTGGGCGATTAGGGCGGCTTGGCGTCGCTTGTTTTCAATGGGTTGGGTCATCTTCTAATTCTTGTATTGGGCGATTAGAAATGCAGTGGCGAGTGACGAGTGGCGATCTTGTACAGCGGCTTGAGAGAGATGTTACTGTGGTCGGCGAATGGGGTTCGGACATCCTACCCTCGCTAATTCGCATGGCTGCCGAAACGATTATGACGCTTACGGCCATGGCGGTTCTCGATTGGCACCTCGCCCGCATTTTCGCTCCGTTGTTACCCATATTCGTTTACATACGGCGTAGCTATCGTTGGAAGCTACGCCGCAGTGCCGAGGACGTGCGCCATGCCAGCGGCCTGCAGAGTAGTCTCCTCAATGAAATCCTGACCGGCATCATACAGATCCAGTTGTTAGGCGCAGAACGACGAATCCTACGCCGCTACGCTCGCCTGAATCTGGTGACCATGAAGAGCCGAATCCGACAGCAAAAGACAGAGACGCTCTACGGCTTGCTTGAGATGAGTGTCGTGGCGATTGCTACTTCAGTGATTATCGGCTACGGCGGTCTACGGGTCGTCGCCGGTACGATGAGCGCGGGCACGCTCGTTGCATTCTACGGCTATATCGGGAACATCTTCTCGCCGATGCACTCCGCAGTCGAGCTCTATGCGCGCATGCACCGCGTGCGTGCCAGCGTCTGTCGTCTCATCGATATCGAACGGCAACCAAATACCATCCAGAGCGATTCAGATGCCGTTTCGCTCGACCAAGCCCCCTCGGTGCTTACATGTAGGAACGTCAAGCTCGATTATGGTCCGGACAAGCCAGCTCTGCGTTCGATCAGCTTTGCCGCAAGTGCGGGTGAACGTTTGGCTATTGTCGGCGAAAGTGGCGCGGGTAAGAGCTCGCTGCTGAAGTTGATCCCACGGCTTTATGACCCTAATGAAGGAACCGTTGCGATCAATGGCCAGGACTTACGGAGATTACATTTAAATACGGTCCGTCATGCAATCAGTTTTGTGCCGCAGGACCCCATCCTTTTTCAAGGAACACTTAGGGATAATCTGTTACACGCTTCTCCTGCAGCCACTGCAGACGAAATTGCGTCGGCGGCGTGGATTGCATGCTTCACAGAAGTGGTTGAGCGTCTTCCCGGAGGATGGGAGACCGAACTGGGGCCCATGGGAGTGGGCCTTTCTGGTGGCGAAAGGCAGCGTCTTGCAATCACGCGAGCACTGCTCCAACGCAGGCCGGTGCTCATCCTCGATGAGGCAACGTCTGCGCTCGATCCTCCGATGGAAGGACGTTTGCTTTCGCGTCTTGAAAGTTACTGCGCCGGCCGCATCCTTATCTGTGCTGGCCATCGCCTTTCCCACGCCCAGTGGGCCAACCGCGTACTCGTTATGCGCAGCGGGCTCGTTGTTGAGAACGGCACTCACGAAGAGCTACTGCGCCCTGGTACTCAGTATTACATGTTGTGGCATCGAGATCACCTGGCGGGCGAACGCTCCGACAGTGGTCATCCTCGAGCGACTGTAAATGTATGACTTCGCCGTTCGTCTTACATTCTCACATTGTGCAAGCACAGGGCTTGTTTGACGAGGCCCGTTGGCACAGCGCAGATCACTATGTTGATCTATCTATAACCGGCAAATTCCACCGACCACATAAAGGAAAAAAGACCTGAAGAGCGCCCCAGCAACCGGGAAGGAGGCAAGATGAAGGTTCCTGAACATGTACGCGTAAACGTGACCAGGGACGGGCTAATCGTGCTCGATATTTGCAAAGGACAAATTTTCCGGGCAAATATGGTCGCGGCACGCATTTGGCAAGGTATCGTCATCGACAGTAAATCAAAAGAAGAGGTGATTGAGAGCATTGTGAAAGAATGCGGAACCACGCGAGATCTCGTGGCTCGGGACCTAGAAGAATTCATTGAAGCCCTAAAATCGAAGAAACTCATCGTCGATGCGTAGTAGATGCAGTGAAGCTGCACTGCTGGCGCCGTTATCCGAATTCGTGTGGCTCGTTTCGGATAAGCGCTCGAAGTCCCCAGTGGTTAGTAGCCACTCCTAATTTCGTGAGCGCTTCGAGTGACAATCAACGCCCGCGCGTGGCTCTGCCCCCTAAGCTCGGGTTTAGGGTTCCGTTATGGAATACTCCTTCATTCGGACCTAAGAGCAAATATGGGTTCCACGTTCATCGCGCGCCGTGCAGGGATGTAGCCAGCTAGTGCGCCGACCGCGAGAACTGTGGCAACAGCTGTGAGCATCGCCGGATCATATGGCGTTACGCCGAAAAGCATATGCACGATGAGATGTGTTGCCGCCAACGTGCATGGCAGACCAACGGCGATGCCGATCAGGGTGAGTATGAAGGTTTCACGCAGAATCATTTTGAACACAGAATTGCGTTGCGCACCAAGGGAAAAACGGATGCCGAGTTCGCGCGTACGCCCCGTGACGTTGTAAGCCATCAGGCCAAAGAGCCCGATTCCTGCAATCAGCAGTGCCAAAACACCAAAAAATGCGGACAGCGCCGCGATGATGCGCTCAGGCAAAATGGACTCATTGATCGTTTTGTCGACAGGGCTGACAGACGCGACGTATTGTCGCCCGAGCGAACTCACAGCTTGCCGCAGCGAGACAAGGATCGCGTTCGGCGAAAGGTCAGTCTGGACCAGCAAGGAGTCAAAATCAGCCGACATGTCATATTGTAATGTATCGAGATACACTGTCGGTTCCTTCGGTTTGCGAATCTCGTAGAGGCTAGCGTTGCTCACAATTCCTATGATTTGAAGGTCCTCCCATCTCGGATCTGTGACGATGTCGATGTGTTGTCCAATCGCGCCCCCATGAGGAAATAGCATTTGAGCGAAGTTTTCGCTGACCACGACTGCGTGGGGCGAATGCAAATCGTCCTGCCAGTTAAATGTGCGACCTTGAAGCAGTAAGATTCCCACCGTCGGGAAGAAACCTGGCATTACCCGGTCGCAGTTAGAAGAAAACACGCCACCGCTCATTCCGTGGACACGAACTTTCTGTATCCAATCGAAGCCTCCTCCCAGATCTCCGTGGCTGAATCCCGCAGAAACAACACCGGGAATATGTGAGATTCGGTAGGTCAATTCGCGAAAATAAGCTAAGGGATCAGCATTCTTGGATGCACCTGGTTTCGGAAAGAGCCGGACGTCAAGTACATCGTCAACTTGAAAACCGGGACGAACCGCGCGTAATTCTCGTAGTGTGCGTATGAAAAGGCTAGCGGCTGAAACCAGGATCAGCGAAAGAGCGACTTGAGTAACGATCAGGCCTTTGCCGAGCGTCCCGGTTCCATGCCCAACGGTTCGCGAATTTTGCTGTAGCGCTGAGTTCGGGTCCGTTCGAGTCGCGTGCCATGCTGGCGCGAGGCCGAAGAGCACGCCGGTCACCACAGCGATGCCCGTAGTGAAGCCGAGAACTCGCAGGTCGGGAGAAAGATTGAGTGCTCTCGCCCCCACATAACCGAATAAACCAGTTTGCCGAAACAGAAAAGCCATCAGTGCGCGACTACCCCAATTCGCGAGCAGAAAACCTGCGAGCGCCCCTCCAGCGGAGAGCATCAGGCTTTCGACAATCAGTTGTTGTGCGAGACGCGAACGGTTTGCTCCGAGGGTGGCGCGCACTCCAAATTCATGGCTTCGCGTCGCAGCACGCGAAAGCATGAGACTGGCCAGATTGACGCATGCGAGAAGCAGCACAACCGCAGAAATACCGAGAAGGACGTAGACGGGAGTGGCAAATCGGCTGCGCAAATACGAATCGCCCGTTGCGTCAGATTGTACGGTGAATTGCAGCGACTGGAAAATGGCGCTCTCTACAGCCGTTTGCTGCACGGGCGTGATAGCTTGCCGAATCGCCGGCCACAGCGAATCGAGTTCCGCGCGAGCTTGATCCAGGGTAATGCCTGGTTTAAGACGCCCAATGGGGTTGAGCCAAAGTACGTCACGCCGCTGCAAACTCTTTTGCACGTCGCCAGCTCTGTGGATCAGTGGCTCCGCATTTAAAGGAACAACGATGTCGTCCTGTTCGTCGGCGTTTGTTCCGGTGAATCCTTTGCGCGTCACGCCTATGATTGTGAAGGGAACGCTTTCAATTTTGATAGTCTTGCCGACGATATCTTCCGAGCCACCGTATTGCTGCTTCCAGAAGCTGTACCCAATCACCGCCACTAATGCGGGCTGCGCGGCGTCCAGATCAACATCGGCTGGCTCGATCAGTCGCCCAATCTCAGGCATCGCACCCAGTACGGAGTAGTAGCTCCCAGTGACAGGATCGACGGTTGCACGCGAAAGTTCGCCGTTTGCTTCGACGTTCATATGCGAGCCGCCCGCCGTAGCTAACGCTGCAGAGAACACATCCTGGTCACGCATGATTTCCTCAAACATCGGCAACGACACAGACGCGTAGTCATCGCCGGGCGTGTGTGCTCCAAAACGCACAAGTTGTTCTGGGTGAGGTACCGGCAAGAATCGAAGAACGATAGCATTCAGCGCGCTGAAGATGGCGGTATTCGCGCCAATGCCCAGTGCGAGCGTTAGGACCGCAACTGCAGTGAAGCCCTGGGATTTCCGCAGCACGCGGAGCGCATACCGGATGTCCTGGGTAAGCGTTTCGAGGAAATAGACGCCCCGTGCCTCGCGGCATTTGTCTTTAGCTTGCTCTAATCCGCCGAGATCGATCAGCGTCTGCCGGAGAGCTACTTGCGGTTTCACGCCCTTTGCGACGTATTCCGCAGTTTTCTGGTCGACGTGATCTCGCAGTTCGTCATCCAGCTCCCGATCTGTCTGCCTTCGACGAAATAACGCCCGCAAACGCAACGGAATCGTGTACAGCCAGCGCTCAAGCTGCATTGTCTCTCTCCTCTTGCTACATTCACGCCTCTTTCAATTTGACGACCCGCGAAATCGCACCTGACAACCTGCTCCAGCTATCGGTCTCTTTTTCAAGTTGTCGGCGTCCTAACCGTGTCAGCCAGTAATACTTTGCACGGCGACCGTTTTCGGAGCTTTTCCATTCGGCTGCAATCCAGCCCTCCTGCTCCAACTTGTGCAAGGCCGGATACAAAGATCCGTCACTCACCTGAAGAACAGCATCAGACACTTGCTCCAACCGAAGGCTAATGGCATAGCCATTCATCGGTTCAAGCGCCAGAATCTTCAGCAGCAGCATGTCTAATGTGCCCTGCACCAAATCGCGAGGTCGGCTCATGCTCTCTCCTCGGTAACCGATACCGCAAGATACCGCTTCTCCGCTCTATAAGCAACGGAATCCTTTATGGGGCTAGAACTGATCTCATCCCGAAACGGTTTCGTGTAGACGCTGCCGCGGATCTCGCAGGTTCCTCGCAGCTGTCGTACTTCGCTGACAGTTCTGAGCTATAAACCTATCAGCCAGGTGATTCACTTCCGCTTCGCACGCTTTTGTGCGTCGGATTTCAAGGCGACCTATGCCGAAGTGGAACGGTAGCGGCCTTGTCCCGCTTCAAGCAGCATGTTTCGCTCGAACTTGGAATCGCGCCCTTCCTGTGCCTCCAAACGCTTCATGATTTCAAACAGATTCTGCGCCCGAGGATTGCCGTGCGGACCGAGCATTCGCATCAGGTTTTTCGCCGCTCGATGAGTCACATTATCTCAATTGGCAAGGCCAACGTCGGATCGATGAAATCGCGGAGAAGAAATCTTTCTGCTTTCGACATCGACCAAGAGAGAGTTGTCGATCCCGTCGCGCAGAAGGCATTGACGAAAACCGGGGTCGCGCGCGCCCCGAGGTCACCTTCTTGCCGGTGAAATAAAGAATCTGCGGCTCGGGACCCGTATTGATTTTTCGTCCGAGGGCATTAGCGGCTGCGATTTGGTCAATGAACGGTTTCGCGTCGAGCAGGAATCCAAACGCATCGAAGTCATAGAACAGCGTGGTTGCGTCGTCAACTGCAAAATGAACTTTGGCGATTCTCTTCTCATCCGGCGCAAGAAAGCTGTCGCCATGAACGACGAAATTAGGAAATACGCTCGCAAAGTGATATTCCTCGCCTCCTCGGGTGCCGTGGCCTGGAACGAGCGTTGTCAGGCAATCAATGAGCGAGACCTTGGTTAGATCCTGCAGGATACCAGTAATGTACTGATGGAGTCCGGCGTGAGTCTGAAACTCGTGCCGGTCGTAGAGATAGACGATAACGGCGAGGAGTATCGTTGGACTGGGCCCGGAACCGGGAATTCATGGTTCCTGGACGTACGTCCTCCAGACTCCAGCATTAAGACGATCAAAGAGTTTTTTAGAATTGACGCAACCACTCGGCGATTTCAACTTAGTAGTATTCAAATCTTCAGCGATGGATCGAGAGGTTTTGTGGAGGGAGCCTCCGGTGTGTGCGAGAAAGTTCCACCGCACCCGCCCGTCAACCCATAGAGCGCAACGGCACCCGCGAGATTACTTGCGGGCGACCCGCAGCTCAAAACTTGTTGGAACGACCACAAGTTTTAGAATAACGATCTATAAGTAGAAGGTCGCACGAGGCTGATGTGCCGGCGTCGGAAGAAACGGGCCGGGAGAAGAACGCGACGGTCGGCACGGTCAGGTGACAGGAAAGAGAGGAACCCAATGAGCAACATGGAAGACGAGGCGAAGGCGTGGCGTGATCGGGAATCTGCGACGAAATTTGTGGAAAATCCTGGAGGCGACGACCGGATAACGGTCTATATGCGAGACATTGATGGAACCGGAAAGGTTGAGGAAACTTACGTCTTACATAGGCCGTCCGCCGGCCCGGAGCCCATTATTCATGAGCGGCGATTGCGCGGCAGTCAAAGAAGCAATAGATTCGGGCCGGCTCGAACCAACCGCCGATGCTACGTACAGGAAGCGTCCCCGGAAAAGGCAAAACCCAGCAAACCCTCATGCCAGACCCGATGAAAAAAACTTGTCGTTCCTGTGACGCGGTAATAACCAAGACCGGCTCGCACGCATTCTCTGTCACGTCGGATCGGGATTCGAACGGTTGTGCCATGCCGGTCGCCCCCTCAACGGATGTGGCCCAGTGCTGGCGTGACGGAATTTGCCCCTGCTGTGGTGCGCCGGGGCTATGCGACGGGGAATAACCCAAACCGACGGAGTGATGCGTATGACTCGCGCGGATTGGCTATTGGGTCTTGGCGGTTTGCTCGTGGGTGCGCTCACTGCCTTTGCCATTTATTACGCTCCCATCGCTGCTGCTAAGAAACAACGAAAGTTGGACGAAGAACGTGAAGCGAAAAAACTCGAACGGGAAATGTTGGAAAACAGTAGACCTGACAACAACAGGAGCGGTCCCCCTGTTCTTTCCCGGCTGTGATGTTTCGGAGCGGATCGAATGACTCCCGTCCGCATGTTAACGATTTTTTACGTAGGTGGCCCATTTAACTTCAGGTTGGAGCCTAAAAATGAGATATGACCTTTGCACTTCGGAAAATAAGGAAAAAATTGGCGACATAATCCTGGACAAATCGCCGGGAAACAGGGATGTGGTTCGCTTCTCCTGCAGAGATTGGCAGATCAAGGAAATCGTCTGGGAGCGCGACGCGAATGACAAGACTAACAGTACTTCCTCTGGCCTGCTCTGCATCGAGCCTATCGAACCCAAAGTGGCAAAGACCTAGGCCCCGATCATCGCCGTATTTCTAACAAACCCTCAGTTTTCTGTTCACATCAAGGGCTAGGAATTCGAAGGACGTCCCAAGCGAACAGTGGCAGGCATCCCGCTCCACTTCGTGCGCGACGCGGCGCGCCTAGGCCGGACTTCAAATTGCACGCCCTCGGTTTCCTGCAAGTACTTGACGATCTCAAACAAATTTCGCGCTTGAGGATTGCCGCGCGGTCCGAGCTTTCGCATAAGACTCTTTGCGGAACGATGCGTGATTTCGCTTGGTTTGGGAAACCCCACTGTGGCGTTGATGAAATCGCGAACGATGATCTTCCCGGTTTCAACGTCACCCGAGAGAAAGTTTTCAATCCCCTCGCGCAGAAGCGCCTCGCGAAAACCGGGATCGCGTTGAACGCGCGCCTGGATCGTTTCCTTACAATCTCGTGTCAACGTCATTGCTTATTTCTCCAAGGCACAGGACCCGTGCTAGCGGGCCCGACCTCTTGACGGCACTGGGAGCACCGGAGCCTTAGACTTCGGCGTGCGCGTGCTTCCGAGATGATTTGCGTGGCGGGTCGTCCTCAGATAATTCAGATAGTACGACCGGTGCGCGATCAGGGAATTCAGCGACAATGCGCACGTCGCCGCCCATGGCTTTGACCGTCTTTCGCAGTGTCGAGATCAACAGGTCGCTGCGTTTCTCAAGTCGTGAAACGCTGTCTTGGGTGATTCCGAGAGTCTTGGCGACGCGGGCCTGCGTGAGTTTGCGTGCCTTTCGGAGATCACGCAAGCTCATTTCCTCCGCGACTATCTCAGCCGCGCGGTCCTCGACCTTCTTGCGCTCGGCTGGATTCAGTTTCCGAATTACTTCATTCACGTTCACGGACATAGTTACGTCCCCTTTCCGATCCGGGCAAGATGCGCGTCAAAACGCTCATCCGCCTTCCGTATCAGTTCGCGGTAGAAACGCTTTTGGCTCCCGCCCGATTTATCCCCCGCTACCAGCAGAATCGCCGCACGCCTGCGATCAAAGGCGAAGGCCACTCGCCATTCACCATCTGCCGCGCTGAATCGCAATTCCTTCATGTTTGCGTGTCGCGAGCCCTTCAGTGTGTCAACCCGTGGCCGACCCAACTGCGGCCCAAACTGTTCTAAAACAACCGCAAGTGCCAGAATCTCTGTCCGCACATCCTCGCGCAGCATCTGAAATTCCGGTTCGAATTCATCGGCCATCTCAACGGCCCATTTCACGCCTACAAATATGGCATGGAATACATTATGGTGTCAAGTCCATATATTTTGCGGGCGAGAGCCGCTAGAGAGCGGTGTGTGAGACTGCAAGAATCTCGTGCTTGACACTATGTACGCTATACATTACACTGTTAGGAGTTTCGGGAGGTCCGCATGCCTGTTCAATCCCCAGAGAATCTAACCTACCGCCGTCGACGCTCGATCTGGTTTTTCTATGGCGCTGCGGTAGTTTCGGCAATTGCGATCAGCGCAGTCGGCAAGGTTCCTGCCCTTCGTGTTCCGGTCCTCGTCGGCGCTGTTCTGGCAGCGGGGGCCGCAGTTCTATTCCTGCTTCGCTTCCTACGCTCCAACGACGAGCGCGAGCAACAAGTCAACTACCGCGCCCTGACGTTTGCCTTCGCGGGCACACTAGTTTTCTCGCTCGCTATAGGCTATTCGCAGGCTGTCGGCTTCCATTCCGTCTCATGGCTGGGAATCCCGGCATTGATGGTCGTGCTGTGGAGCATCGGCCTCATTTTGTATTCATGGCGGTACCGATGAAGACGCGGCTGCGTGTGTTACGTGCAGAAGTGGAATGGTCGCAGGCCGAGCTCGCGGCGCGTGTCGGGGTAGCTCGCGGCACGATCAACGCCATTGAAACCGGCAAGTATGATCCAAGCTTGCCCCTGGCGTTCAAGATCTCGCGAGCGTTCGGAAAAAACATTGAAGAGGTGTTTCTGTATGCCGAGGACCAGGATCACGCGTCCCGCACCTGAGTTCTGGTGCTAAGTGAAGAGGCTCCTATGGACCGACCCTACAGCATCTCCGATTTCGCTTTGCCGTCCCGTTGGGATTCAGACTCACGCCCCAGTGTAATCGAGCGGGCTGGCAAGTCCCGAAACGACGACAGGACCCGCACTCAAGAAGATCGCGAAAAACATTCCGATTCTGGCGCGCCCCGAGAGTTCGACCGATCCAGAACAATCTATCGTGGGCGCGACCGTGAGCATTCTCTGCGTGCCTCAGAAGTACGAACACTCACCGATGTGGGCAAGTTTCGCGTCGTGCCAACCGACGATCTGGCGCGGTTCGGATATCAAGGCAATCAGGCTCACATGGAAGCCGACATTAGAAATCTGCGGAAGCACGGCCTAGTCGAACAGCGGACGATTGAAGGTCATTCCTCATATTCGACGAAGGTACTCACGCTAACGAAAGAGGGTCAACGGCTGCTCAAACGTGCGCAGCTTGTCTCCAATCAGCAGGCGACGTACCACGGCCTCGCGAAGCCCAAGGAAGCGCGTCACGACGCCGAACTCTACCGGCTCTATCAGAAGGTCGCCAAAGAGATCGAACGCTCGGGAGGGAAGGTCCGGCGCGTGATTCTCGACTTGGAGCTAAAGAAAGAGCTCTACCAAGCCATCTCAAGGATGCGGCCCGAGAAGGACCCAGCCTATGAGCGCATCGCCATCGCCAGCCGGTTTGATCTGAAGGTTGTGAATGACAAAATTCCGATTCCCGACCTACGAGTCGAGTATGAAGATGAGTGCCGAGACGTGCACCGGCTCGATTTAGAGGTAGCCACTCGCGACTATCGACCTCAGGGTCTCGGCGAAAAAGCCAAAGCTGGATTCCATGTTTTTGCTCGGCAGCAAGACCATGACAGACTGCGCCGCATACTCGATTCGCAGGAAATCACCGCGAGGATTTTTGCACTATGAAATTCCTGCCCATACATACGGATGCTCTCCGCAGCTTTGGCTATACCGAACAAGAAGCACGTTTCCTCTACCTTGTGGCGACGCATTCCGGGTACTTCACCTGCCAGCAGTTCTTGCAGTTCATCGAGACGAAACCCGGCAAGCGCAGCGTGGCCTTCGCCCAGAAGGTTCTCGACAAGAAGCACGCCAGCGCCAAGGAATACCTCCGGCATGGTCGTGTCTTTCACCTTTTCTCGCGCAATCTGTACGAAGCCATCGGCAGAGAGAACATCCGCTTCCGGCGCATCCATTCGACTGAATACGTCCGAACGCGGCTTATTGCGCTCGACTTCATTCTCAGAAACCAGAACTTCACGTATCTCGAAACCGAGGAGCAGAAGCTCACCTTTTTCTGTGAGCAGATGGGGATCAATAAGAAAGTCCTTCCCCGCAAGCGGTATTCCGGGGCTATCAAGGGCGACTTCACTGAGCGCTATTTCGTGGATAAGTTTCCGATATTTTACAACCCGAGCGTGTCTGCCTCGCCGGTGGTCATATTCAGTTTCATCGATCCGGGATTTGAGAGCATGGACAGTTTCAGAACCCACTTGGACGCTTATCTGACACTTTTTACCAAGCTGCCGCAACTCCGCTTCTATTACATCGCTACCCGCGATACCAACTTCGAGCGAGCCAATAGACTTTTCCGTGAGACGTTTCAACGGCTCTGGAACCCGGATTCTCCGTTTGGTCTACTCCAATATTTCCACACGCGGCGGCTTTGGGATGACAAACAATACGGCAAGCTGAGCAACGGCGATATCGAGTTCCTGAACCAGGCACAAGAGCGATTCAGTGATCCTGGAGTCGAAGAGCTGTATTCGAAGTGGCGTGCAGGAGAGGTTACGGGAAACTTCGTCCGTTCGGAATCCGGGAAGTATCGAAGGCCGGGGCAGGCGGCTATTATCTGCGTCACAGTGAACGGACAGGCTGCGATGTTTGAACGGCATCCGCATCGGCCCGTAAACGTGCCGGTGAAAAGTTCCAGAGAAGGAGTTTTCCAGGGAGATTTCACCTCCGACTTCTCCCCGGCTTGGAGATAAGCCTAAGAAAGCGCAAGCAAATGCAGCGGACAAGGCAAAGAAACGGAACGCGGCCAAAACACGACCAGAGGCGGGAGCGACCCCATCGCGCCGCAGAATCGCGGCCCGATCCCTTCGGGCTTCGGGGGTCACTCCCGCCTCTTGCTGCTCGAAAGCGCAGCTCGTGTTTTGGCCGCGGACTATTGGGAAATTACCACAGCTTTGTAAGACGGATTGTCAGACAAATTCCAAACGAGGATTGAGGGCGGAACATGTCAATCATCAAAGCACCACCCAAACAACCAAAGTCGGTCACGGTCCAAGCGCGGGTTGAGGGAGCTATCAAAGATCAATTGGACCGCTACGCAGAATTCATCGGCTCAACTCCGTCATACGTGATTACCGAAGCTTTGAAAGACCTGTTCAGGCGAGACAAGGAATTCAAGGCTTGGCAAGGCCAATGCGCCGGTGATGCGGACGAGGACGCGCCCACTGCGCATCATGCGTGACACCGATGCCCCTGAATCACAGCGGCGGCAAATGCAGGGGACCACAGGGGGAGCGAAAAAGAGTTTGTCGAATCCAATTCCGTCCAGGAGTAGCTGCAAGCAATGGCCGTCGAACTACAACTCGAAACCTCAGTGCACATCGAGCGGCACTACGCCGTTACGGAAATCGCTGAGATGTGGAACCTCAGTGCTGATAAAGTTCGTGAAATCTTCGAGGATGAACCAGGTGTGCTTGTGATTGGAGATCGCAGTCCCCGACGCAAGAGACGTTATGTTACGCTGCGGATTCCGCAGTCTGTATTACAACGGGTCCATCGAAGACTCTCATTGCAGTCTGTCCACTTGGGGAACGACAGATGAAATCATTTTGGGTGGTTTCACCAAATGTCGGCGGAAAGGCTTCCGAATGGGAGCCAATAGTTCTACGAGAACACATCGCTGTAATGGGATGGAGTGTAAAACACAAGATCGGCGAACGGTTCACGCGTATACCCCCGAAGGACGTAATTCTTATTGCGAGGCGTCACCGAGGGCGAGCCGAGCCTATCGGGTTTGGGGTGGTCTGGGGATCGTCCGAGCCGGGCAATGCTCGCGGTGAATGCAAGAGGTTCGACAACCCCACCCGGTTTGGCTCACTGCGAAATCTTGCACCGTTTGTGCCGATCCGTGATGTGCCAAGGGGGATTCCTCTTGCGGAGACTGTCAACCACTCTATGGCACTCGTAAAGCTGCACCCGAAGCGGAATTCGGCACACAAGCGCGTATGCGATTGGATGGAGGGGCTGCTCCTAGAAAGAAACAAGCTACGGTCGTCGGATTTAATATCTCGCGAGACTCCGGCGGTGCAACACAACAAAGAAGCACGTGTGGCAAATCTTCCCGCGAACCGTGATTACGATTACAAGTTCCACCCCAAGAGTGCAACTGTCCGTGCGCGAAAAAAAGAAGCGAAATTACTCGAAGCGTATCGCGCGTGGATTGAAAAAAAGCACGGATACGTCCCAATGGTACTGAAAGCGATGGGGCTAACAAACGACTGCTTTGACGAGCGCCGATGCAACCTGATCGAGGCAAAAGCGTCGGTCAAACGCGAAGATATTCGTATGGCTGTCGGCCAGCTTTTCGACTACGGATTCTATGCTGCGAAGCGATTTGGCAAACTCAATCGCGCCGTCCTACTGCCGAAGGAACCGGCTTCAGACGTGATTGAATGGCTCCAACCCTTGGACATTGGCGTCATCTGGCGCGCCCAAGGAGGTTTTCGAGATAACGCAGGGAAGAGATTCGTGTGATTACTGATCCTACTGTTAAGGGTGTTTCTCGATGTTGACGATCTATCGACGCCACCAGAGGAGCTGCAAGCAGCGCACCAAGGGACGCAAGCACCGCCATTGCCAGTGCCCAATTTGGGTTGATGGCTTCCTTAGTGGCAAAGAAATACGTGAGTCTCTTAAGCTGCGTGATTGGCAGCGAGCGCAAGAAACGGTCCGTGAATGGGAAGCGGAGGACCGCCGGACACGTCAGACGGAGCAGCAAATAACGATTAAGGACGCTCATCGGAAATTCATTGCGGATGCCGAGGCGCGGAAACTGAATCAATCCACACTGTACAAGTACCGTCTCCTATTCCAAGAGCTTGACGCCTTCGCGAAAGCATACACGCTGCAATTCCTGACGCAACTGGACCTCGACACGCTTGCGACGTTTCGTGCGACGTGGACACAAGGGCCGCGCACGAGCCTCAAGAAGCTAGAACGCCTGAGAGCATTCATGCGCTTTGCTGAAAAGAGAAAATGGATTGCCGACAATCCAGCAATTGATTTGAAAGCTCCCAAGGTGCCGAACAAGCCCACTATGCCTTTTACGCGAGAAGAGATGACTCGGATCATTGCGGCTCTCGGGCCTTATGGCAAGAGCGCCGGCATTCGCAATGCGCAGCGCCTGAGGGCCTTTGTTCTCTTGCTCCGCTACTCGGGGATGCGAATTGGGGATGCAACTCAGCTTGAAGTGAGCCGCCTCAATGGAAACAAGCTGCTCCTTCATACGGAGAAAACTGGTGTGCCCGTCTATTGCGTCCTGCCCGACGCGGTTGTTGAGACCTTGGAAGCAGCCCCGCGTTCAAGCGAGCGATATTTCTTCTGGACAGGCGCATCCACTGTGAGAAGCGCAAAGGGAAAATGGCAGCGCCGCTTGCAGCGCCTCTTCGAATTCGCGAAGGTTCCAACCGGCCACCCGCACCGCTTCCGCGATACGTTCGCCGTCGAATTGCTTCTCGCAGGTGTCCCTCTCGATAGAGTTTCGATCCTTCTCGGACACAGCAGCATTCGGATTACGGAGCGCCACTACGCGCCGTGGACGCGATCTCGCCAAGAGCAGATCGAAGCCGATCTCCGAGCGGCTTGGAGCAACGATCCGCTGATTAAAGAGGTACACGCCGGGTACACGGCGAAACCCGCCGCCAGAACTCGCGTGTTTTCAAGGAGAAGGATTGGTAGGGGCGGTGGGGATCGAACCCACGACCTTCGGCTTAAAAGGCCGCTGCTCTACCACTGAGCTACGCCCCTGCAAGGAAGCCCGAAGATTCTAACGGTCGAACGCCGCCACCGCAACTCGCGCGGCCACTATAGCAGCGCGGCGTCGGCGCGTGGGCAACGCAAGATACGCGGCGAAAGATGCGGTCCGTTATTGCAAATGCTAGGCGAGGACGGGACTGCGCGGGCGTTTGCGTTTCCATTCCGAATCGTGGCGCAAACGTGACTGATGCTTCTTGATTTGGGTGGCGAGTTCCGAGAAGGCAATCTTCATGCTGCGGCGAATGTCGGTTCCCGTTCCAACGCTGTGGAGCGTCCCGGTGGGAAGGCTCAGGTTCAAAGAGAGGTTGTATTCCGTCTTGCGGGCCTGCTTCTCGAAACACCCGTGCAATTGAATCAGGTCCGGCGCGTAACTCTTCAGCAGCTTTTCGATCTTGGTGATTTGGCGATTCGCTTCCAACTCCACAGGCTCATGCACTTCCACGTTCTTGTAGCTCATCGCGAAGTTCATAGGACACCTTTTCCGGGAAAAGAATTGAAGGGACAGGCCACAAAGGGAACGGCAATCGAGGCTCACGGGCATCAGCATTTTCAGAATAGCAATTTGCCTTTCGCGTTGCAACGCATGCCGCCTTCGCGCCGCTTATGCGTCATCTACTCGCCGTCTCAGCGTCATTACACGCCGGCTAGACGTCACTAATTTGATGCGCGCGGCGGCCCTTTGAGTAATAGGCATCCCCCGATCAGAGCGAAGACGCCGACAACCGCGCCGGCAGTCCAAGCTGCCAAGAAGGCGGGGTTGTGAAGGTTCTCGGTGAATGAGTGCATAAGATGGTGGTGCAGCAGGTGCGCGTAGGCAATCGTCGTGAGGAGTACAGCAATTCCGCTCAGGATGCTCAAGACTCGCATCGTCGTCTCCCGTTAAGAGTTCCCGCTTGCGCGCGATATTCTTGCACAGTTTACGGCCGTTGCGGCGTTTGACATCTTTGCTTTTCGCGTCGTAGGCTCCAACGCGCAGGCTGCGTGTGCTTTCCGCGCGATTCCGGCGCGTTTCCAATATGGCCAACAATCCTTTATGACCAACAATCCTTCGCGGCGCCGCGGTCCGGCAAAAAGCAAAGCGTCGTCGGCTTGTGCGCCGGATGCCGCGTCAGGTGTTGCGTCCCCGGCGAAACCGGAAATCCGCATCGGGCCGGCGGGGTGGTCTTACACGGATTGGGGCGGCGTTGTGTATCCCTCGCCGAAGCCGCGCGGGTTCCACGAAGCCGAGTTCCTGGCGCAATATTTCGACACGATCGAGATCAACACTTCGTTTTACCAGCCGCCCCGCCCGCAGATCGCCGAGCAGTGGATCGAACGCGTCGCCGCAAATCCGCGCTTCCTATTCACCGCGAAGCTGTGGCAGCGCTTCACGCACGAAGGCGGCGGCTCCGCCGAAGACGAGCGGCTGGTGCGCGAAGGTTTCGCGCCGCTCATGGCGGCGAAGAAGCTCGGCGCGGTGCTGATGCAATTCCCTTTCTCGTTTCACAACACGCCGGAAAACAACGCGTATTTGAAGCAGCTCTTCGAGCGCTTCGGCGAATATTGCCTGGTCGTGGAGGTGCGCCACGGAACCTGGAACGATAAGGAATTCTTTGCGATGCTGCACAGCCACGGAGTCGGCTTCTGCAACATTGACCAGCCGGTGATCGGCCGTTCGCTGAAGCCGACCGAGCGCGCGACGAGTCCCGTGGGATACATCCGGCTGCACGGACGCCGCTACGACACCTGGTTCAGCGATGATCCGCAAAGCCCGCCGGAAGAACGCTATAACTACCTCTACAACGAAGAAGAACTCGAACCCTGGGCGAATCGCGTGCGGCACGTCTCCGAGCACAGCCGCTCAACCTACGTGATCACCAACAACCACTATCTCGGCAAAGGCGCGGTGAACGCGCTACAGCTCATCAGCCTGCTCAGCGGCGCGCAGGTGAAGGTGCCGGAACCGCTGCGCGAACATTATCCTCAGCTCAACAAGATTGCCGACCAGCCGCAGCGCGAGCCGACGCTGTTCCCGAATCCGATTGAGTGAGAATCGGAAGCACAGGCCGCGCCACACAGGCAGGAAGTGCCTGTGCTACCGAAGCGCCAGAGGCCGCAAAACATCCAGCGCCGGGCCGATCGCTGCGCCACAGCTAGTAACCAGGTGCTTACTCCCCCCCCCCCCTATTTTCTCGTAAATACGGCAGCATAAAGACTTGCGGCGTTCGATATGCGCAAGTGACAGTAGATACGAGACTTAGAAAATGCGTCTTTCTGCGAAATACGACCTCGATGTTGACAACAAAGCACTTAGCGGACCATTTGGTACGCTGATATGACGTGATATGCATGGTTGTACAGCCATTGCGGCGGAAAGGCCCGCTCTATGTAGGGAGACACGGCGGCTGACGACTCTATGGTCGTAGAGGATTCCGATCCGACACGACGACGGCGTTCTCGCCGTCTGGAACCTTTATTTCGCCGAATTGCTTTTCGTAGCCCGTAAGGTTCTTCGCTAAGACACCCAGTATTATCTTCGCGTGGAGCGGAGAGACCGTTATTTTGACGAGTTGTTCTATGACGGGGAGACCGTTCTCGAATCCAATCATTTCCCCGAAGACCATCGACAGATCAAACGCCGTCATGGCAAATCCAGTATTGTTCGCATAGATGGATTTGTAGTCAGGCGATCTCCTTAAGATAGGTTCGCTAGCATTGGCTTGCTGCCGGATTCCATCCTCTGCCATTTTTCCCCCTTTAGGCAACTTTCCGTGCGACGATTTGCTCTGTCCTAACTTTCGGTGCCAGCAACGGTATCCATTTCTCTCTCGCTTCAGGAAATTGCACATACTGCCAGAGGTTTTCGGAATCCAATTTTGTCGCCTTCGTCGCATAACCTTGTCCCCAGGCGAACGGTGTCCCCTCACGAATCAGATACTTCGCCGGGTCGACGACTGTTCCTACATGTTTATAATCCAATGACCACCCAGTTTCGACGTAAGTCACTTCAGTTGGCGGGATACTTATGTTCTTGCCGTAGCTGAATAGCCCGGCATCCAAGTATATTGTGGCTGTGTTTACAGCGGATCGTAAGCCGGCGTCATGTTCGTAACTCGGCACACTGAACGATTCACGACCAATATTAGCAGCGCTATCAAGGACGTATGAGAACGGCACAAAATCAACGTGTAATCCCACATCACAAGCGGACGCAACTTTTAGGAGCGTCGCAATCGTAAGTTTTCCGTAGTCCGGGTCTTCCAATTTCGATACCCACGCTTGAGCCATGCCTGCCCTCTCGCCCAGTCCCTTCTGCGTGAGATCACGATCCTCCCGCAACGCGCGAATCTTAAGGGGAAGTCGGGAATAGATTTGTTCGGCGACAAAGGCGTCTCGGTATTCTTTGTCCTCGAACTTCTTAAGAAGCTGCTCGCGTAAATTCGTGTTCACAGGTTGGCCACCCTTTCAAGACTCTATCCCTCCTGTCTATGGCAGACATACCATCACCGGCCGGGATTTTCCCACCTTTCTCGATGGTGCCGATAAGCAAGGTAAACGCTCTCTGCCCCGGACCATAGCATCCTAGAGGACGATACTGAACGCCGCTGCAACCGGCCCGCAACTCCCATATGTGTTCGTATCCGCAGTCGCTAATATATTGAGGAGGCAGGACGGAAAATACCCGCAAGGAAAGGATCATTGCGTCTATCTTTGCTTGAGCCCGTTTTGGTAGACCTAGCGTCCACGTAAGTATCTCATTTACCAGAATTGGCTCTGCCGAGCTATCCGTGCTCAGTCGCTGATAATCTCGAAATGTCCACTCGCTCATTGAATTATATACGAAAAACCTTATGTGTCAAGTGCGAATCCCCTTGACTTTGCATAAGTATTTTCTTATATTACGTAAGTCGCTGAAAAAAAAGGCCAGCGAGACCAACCAGGATCGATTGATACGCTGGCCTTTCATCCTTGGGGCCGACTGGGTGTTACGTACTCGTTTGGACGGGTGGCGTAGTGGGGTTCAATTCCCCCCGGCCCTGCCCCGAGGTAACGCCAGTAGAAACACGAAAATACAATGCAATTTTCGCTCTATTTTCTGAAGAAAGCAAGAGCAAAAATAACTTGTTAATTCTACTGCATCACTAGTAAACGTTTATACAATGTGCCACGAACCTGCTATCTCTGCGAGGAAGGCAGCGACAACTCCGGGCAAATTCAAAAACCCCACACGTAAAACCGACGTGTGGGGCACCCGCCGACGAGTCTTCCCGAGGATGGAACAACCAAAACCGCACGCCTTGCAAACTACGATTGACTCTCGCGCAGGGCGACACTTCGTCCGATGAATGCAAAGACCAGGAGCACCAGCGCGGCGAACCAGCCACCCAGGCTGAATACCAGCGGCAGATAGAGGCCGATGACGATCCCTGCACCAATCAACAATGCGGCGAGAACGCCAAATTGCCGCATCCCATACATGAAGATGAACGGCAAGTAGTGCGCGCCCACTACGATCATGAAAGCCGGGTAGAACCAGTTCAGACGATAGGCGGTGGTGGCGGCTATCAGGGGCAATGCGAGCGGAACCGTAAACGCCACCTGCATGCCCAGGGCATTCATCGGGTGTTCCTTGGCCAAGGAGGCGGGCCGGCCCATCAGCCGCAAGAGTAACTGCGTGAGGGGAAAGATAAACATGCCGCCGAAGACCAGCGCGATGATCGCGCTCCTGGACGAGTGCCACGTAGCCAGCGCAGCGGATAGAAACCACACGCCACTGGATGCTAACTGACCGGCAAATCCTCCCAAGAAAACAGTTCGCACGTCCCGTTGGGCATCACCGATATCCACCGTGGCTCCTTTTCAAACCCAGGCCTGTCTTATCACATTCGCGTGGCGGGCGGCGCGACGCAGGTCTACCAGGTGAGCCAGGGACACCGAGCCCGACGACGCAAAGCGTGCCGGCACCCGACCGCGATGGGCTCAGGACGGCGCTCGAGCTAGCGAGGCTTGAGGATGGCTTCGTTTATGGTTTTGCGCCGGGACGAACGCCGGCATCCGCATGGTTGGAGACGGCGCCAATCGGGGGATTGGCGTTCCCGGGATGATTCTTAGATAAGCTGATGAAATCGGTAGATTCGGCGAAATACTATACGTGCGATACACGTAGGATTGGCAGACAATCACTCTCCGACCGAAGAACGAGAAGGAGAACTTCAAATGAAACGCAGCGTCATGCTAACCATTGCATCTCTTCTCTCGATCATCTTGCTAATTCTTCATGTGGCGGACGACATCTTCCGCGGCGTGGACACGGCAGGACCAGCAAACCTCATTGCCTTGGCCGTCCTCGCCCTCTTACTGTACGGAACTCTGGTGCTTGCCGAACGGCGATGGGGGTACATCACCACACTCATCGTAGGGATCGCTGCGGCGGGCATGCCCGTTATCCACCTGAGGGCGGTGGGTATGGTCAACATGGCCAAGCCCGGAAGTTACTTTTTCCTTTCTACGCTCTTCATGCTCGGCGTGCTTGGGGGCTTAGGCATCATCCTCTCAGTGCGCGGGCTGGTGAACCCGCAATGGGGCCAGAACAAGTAGGGCAACCTTCCTGGTCGCGGAGCAGCAGACGTTTGCGGAACTCGCGAAGGTGAACTCAGGGTCGATTCGATACAACTACTAACAAGGGTTAGTGGGCCCCGCCAGGTGTAGCATTTTCCCCTCAGCGCGTAATACCGCCTTGCAGCGTTGAGGCCACCCGAGCGCTTCCCTATACTGGGAGTTCCATATTAGACGAGAAAGAAATCCAAACTTAGAGGCGTTCCCGATCGGCGGGCGTGGTGGGTCCTTGGTGGGTAGGGGCGCGCTGCTGCCCAGACGTTGCCGACGGACGAATTCAAAACCCCCATACGTAAAAGCGGCGTGTGGGGCGGCCGACGACGAGTCTCTCAGGCATGCAAAAACAAAAACCGTACTGTTTGCAAACGGCGCAAAAAATGCGGCGCGCAACGCCACCGGGAACAGTCAACACTTGCAACCGGGACCGCCGTCTACGATTGACTCTCGCGCAGGGCGACGCTTCGTCCGATGAATGCAAAGACCAGGAGCACCTGCGCGGCGAACCAACCGCCCAGGCTGAATACCGGCGGCAGATAGAGGCCGATGACGATCCCTGCACCAATCAACAATGCCGCGAGAACACCAAATTGCCGCATCCCATACATGAAGATGAACGGCAAGTAGTGCGCGCCCACTACGATCATGAAAGCCGGGTAGAACCAGTTCAGACGATAGGCGGTGGTGGCGGCTATCAGGGGCAATGCGAGCGGAACCGTAAACGCCACCTGCATGCCCAGGGCATTCATCGGGTGTTCCTTGGCCAAGGAGGCGGGCCGGCCCATCAGCCGCAAGAGCAACTGCGTGAGGGGAAAGATGAACATGCCGCCGAAGACCAGCGCGATGATCGCGCTCCTGGAGGAGTGCCAAGTGGCCAGCCCGGCGGACAGAAACCACACTCCACTGGATACTAACTGACCGGCAAACCCTCCCAAGAAAACAGTTCGCACGTCCCGTTGGGCATCGCTGATATCCACCGTGGCTCCTTTTCAAACTCAGGCCTGTCTTATCACATTCGTGCGGCGTAGGGTGGCATTCAGGTTGGGCTAGCCGTGCTATCCTTTCGCGCCATGGATGCAAAAAGCGTTATTCCGATACTGAATGTGTCCGACATCTCGGCGAGCTTTGCGTGGTTCGAGAAGTGGGGCTGGAAGAAGCTCTGGGACTGGGGAACGCCCGCGACTTTCGGGGCGGTCGGATCGGGCGGCGAATTCGCGATCTTTCTTTGCGTGGGAGGCCAGGGGAGCCGCGGCAGGGGGGCGAACACCGCTACGTTTGGACCAGACGGAGACGAAACGGCGGACACGGGCGTTTGGTTGTCGGTGATGGTGGAGAACGCTGACGAGGTCCACCGACAGTGCGTGGCCGCCGGGTTGGATGTGACTTTCCCACCGACCGACATGCCTTGGAATATCCGCGAGATGCACGTGCGGCACCCGGACGGGCACGTATTTCGGGTGGGCCACGGCATTGAGGGCGCGACGCAAGAATGAGGAGAGGGAGATGGGCTTAGAATCAGCGGCGGCGGGTTCGTTTCGGTGTTCGATTGCACCTTGGTTGTCCGTGCGGAATGGCGCGAAGGCTGTTGAGTTTTACGAAGCGGCGTTTGGGGCGAAGGAGGTCTACCCCCTGGACGCGGGCGGAGGCGTGGTGGCGAGGCTCTCGGTGGATGGTGCAGAGTTTTGGGTGAGCGAGGAATCTCCCGAGCATGACAACGCCAGTCCCGCGCCTGCTGGTGGCGTTGCGGTGCGCATGATCCTGACTGTGGCCGATCCGGATGCTGTGTTCGCGCGGGCGCTGCGGGCGGGCGCATCGCAGGTCTACCCGGTGAGCGAGGGATACGGCTGGCGGCTGGGACGGGTGGTTGATCCTTTCGGGCATCACTGGAGATTGGGCGGCCGGTTGGTAGTTAGGGATTCGAGTGCTGCGTGCAGGCGACGGCCAAGACCGCAGCCTTTGCAAACGACGCAAAGCGCGCGGCACTCGCGCTGACTTGGCAGAGAGGTAGCTCTGATGAATACGACGCCCCCAGGAGAACCAAATGCACGCTGGATCGGAATCGCAAAATTCCTGTTTATCGTGTTCTTTGTCGTGATTCTTTTTCTGCTTGGCCAAAGCATGGTGCATCACCGTTTCTTTAGAGGCGGCCATGAGAATCGGAACGGCTCCATCAGCCCATAGCAGGGACTGAAAAGCGCAGCCTTTGCGGACGACGCAGAGAGTGCGCCGCTCTGACGTCCACGCCGAAGAAGTTCAAAAACCGCAGACATCAAACCGACGTGTGGGCGCTCGCCTCAGGTGATGCGTCCGCGGAGCGTGGCAAAAATGAAAACCGCACCCTTTGCAAATGGCGCAAAGAGTGCGGCACGCGGCAACCAAGTACGCTCAGGGGAGCGAGCCGACATGGCTATGAAATCATGTCCGGCTCGTTTCCGATTGCGCGTTACAGAATGTTAAGCGAAATGCGCAAGCCGGGATGAAAGGCGTCATACATGTAATAGCCGCCATCGACATACACGACGTAAACGTTATCCGAGTAGCCCCAAGCGACTTGGCCAAGCGTCGACGAACCCGAACGAATAGCCCCCGTATTGGAAACGCCGATGAGCGTAATCGCCCTGGTTCACGTGGAAGCTGTGTCCGCTGCCAAAACTGGCTGTGTAATGGGCGTTCGAAATGCGGCCGTGGGCGGAAACGCCGCTATTTCCACGCACGGGCTCTGACTGTTGCGCGCGCGCCTGCGTCTTTCAGCCTTACCTTGCTCTGTGCGACTGGTAGTATTTGCCGGTTGCTGCTTGGGATTTGCAGCCTGTTGCGTGTGTTCCTGTTGGGCCGGCTCGACGCTCTGCGTCTGCTGCCGTTCCGCAGGCTTGCCTTCGGTTCCTCTTTGGCGCCGTTTTGGCTTGCTGCGTTGGCTTGGCCTGCGGCCCTGGCTTGACGTTCTGTGTTTGTTGCCGCTCCTCGGGTTTAGCTTGCGGTCGTTCTTGTGCGGGTTTGGCCTCCTGCTTTGCAGGCTTGGCCTCCTGCGAATGGTCGTCCTGTCCCTTTTCTTGCCGCGCATAGATGGAAGCTGTGGTTCCGAGAAGCAAAAGCACTGTTGCGGTAAGGATTGGAAGTTTCATTGGGTCGCCTCATATTTGAAGACATCCACATTCTGGGCGTTCCAGGCTGGCTTGTCTGTCCCGAACAGCACACGTCCCCCACGCTGCTGTGGGGCACGTGGCCGATTTTCGAGCGGTTAGCGGGCGACGCTTGGTTGTTGGCGGTGATACCATCGGCGGGAAAGTGATCTCAACCTAGTAACGAGAATTCGACGTGTCATGGGCTTTACCGCTCAGCGATGAAAGGCGCGAGAAATATATGACATCCAGGCTATTTTTTGCCTTTGTACTTTTTTGCGGCGGCGCGGCGTTGCTGCACGCCGCAGAAACACCGCCGGCTGCGCTGCTGGTGCTCGCCAAGACCGACCAGGCGTTGTTCATCGTTGATCCAGCGACGCTGACGATTGTGGGCCAGGTTCCTTCGGGACCCGACCCGCATGAGGTGATCGCCTCCGCCGATGGAAAAGTAGCCTACATTTCCAACTATGGCGGCGGAGCGTACAACACGATTACCGTCGTCGATCTGGTGAATCAGAAAGCATTGCCCGTGATCGATCTCGGCGCGCTGCGCGGCCCCCATGGGCTTACGTTTGTGGGCGGGAAGCTTTGGTTCACGGCTGAAGGAGCCAAGGCGATCGGAAGCTACGATCCTGCGACAAAGAAGATTGACTGGATCCTTGGCACCGGCCAAGACAGAACACATATGATTTACGTGTTCCCCGACCTGAATCGGATGGTGACGTCGAATGTGAGTTCCGGGACCATGACGCTGATTGAAAAAGGCAACGGCCCCGGACGCGGATTCGGGCGCGGTCCGGGTGGACCACCTCCACCCGGAGGACCCGGAATGGCAAATGGCCCGGGAGGCCGCAGGGGCGGAGGCCCGACGGGCGGTCCTCAAACCAATTGGACCGAGACGGTGATTCCGGTGGGCAATGGCGCGGAGGGTTTTGATGTTTCTCCCGACGGCAAGGAGATTTGGGCCGCGAACGCGCAGGATGGGACGATCTCGATCATTGACGTGGCGAGCAAGAAGGTGGTGCAGACGCTCGATGCGAACGTGAGGGGCGCGAACCGATTGAAGTTCACGCCGGATGGAAAACTGGTGTTTGTGTCTACGTTGGACGGTCCGGACCTTGCTGTGTTTGACGCCGCCACTCGCAAAGATGTGAAGCGCGTGAAGATTGGACACGGGGCCGCTGGAATTTTGATGCAGCCGGATGGAGCGCGCGCGTTTGTTGCCTGCACGCCCGATGATATGTTGCGGTGATTGATGTGACGTCATTGGAGATGACCGGGAAAATCGCGGCGGGCAGGCAACCGGACGGTCTCGCCTGGGCGGTTCGGAAATAGCGCTGCATGCGGCGATGCGGCCGCCGGGATCCCGCTGATCTCGCCCGGGCTGTGCTGGTGCAAATTCGTTGCGCCTAAGGGCCGTAGAAGCGTAGGATGCGCCAACCAGAGGCTTGCATCGGAAATTCCGGTTTAGGCCCCCGCGCTTGGGTTCACTAATTGCATCCTGCGAGGAGATATCCAATGTTTAAGATCGAGCGGCCCGCTCTAGCGGCTGCGCTGTTTCTACTGTTGCCGATGCTCGCCGGCTGCGGCACGAAAGACGAGTCGGCGGCGCAAAAACCTTCGGCTCCCGCTACACAATCTGCGCCTGCCGCTGCCCGCGGCTGCCCCCGCGCCAGCCGCCGCGACTCCCGCGACTGCCGCTGCGAGCCCTGCGGTGACCGCAACCGACGGCGATATTCCGGGCATCCGCGTGGCAATCAACGAACTGAAGCGCACATCGAATTCGGTTACGCTGAAGTTCACACTTTATAACGACTCGAACAACACGTTCACAGTGTATGGCACGTTCGCCGAGTCTCCCTACAGTGGCTATCGCAATTTCGGCGGAGTCCACCTGATTGACACAGTCTCCAAGAAGAAATACTTCGCTGTGGCCGACAGCGATAACAAGTGCCTCTGCAGCGATGACGTGGCCGATCTCGCGAAGAATTCATCCGTGGCACTGTGGATTAAGTATGCCGCGATCCCCGATGACGTGCAGAAGATCACCGTACAAATTCCACACTTTATTCCTTTCGAGGACGTTCCGATTACGAGGTAACGCCGGACCGGAGATGAAGTGAAAAACAATTTCAGGCGTGCCGGCGTGATGGTGCTGGCCGTGCTTTCGCTTCCCAGTGCGCCGTTGGGTCAACAGAGCGCCGGGAGGGTATCTGATCTGAAACCCAATGTACGCGACTTGGTCTATCGCGTCGAGGACATGGGCGGCAACGTACAGAGCCTCGCCGTGAAAGAGACGCCGACGGAAGTGCGCATTGACCTGTCCGCCGACGTCTTATTTGATTTCGACAAAGCCGACATACTGCCCAAGGCACAGCAGACGCTGACGCAAGCCGCGGGCATCATCCGCGACAAAGCCAAAGGCGACGTGCGTATCGATGGGTACACAGACGCAAAAGGGACGGATGCACACAACCAGCCTTTATCTGAACGCCGCGCTGCGGCCGTAGAGACGTGGTTCAAGACGAAGGGAAATCTCAAAAATGTTTCCTTTGTCATGCACGGATTCGGAGCCAAGAACCCAGTGGCGCCGAACACCAAACCCGACGGATCGGATGATCCGGATGGCCGGCAGAAAAACCGCAGAGTCGAAATCATCATTCACAAATAGGCAGCGGCGCCCACGCGCTCAAGAATGGCTGCTTGCGGATAAGCGGGCGGTTTCGAGGCGGCTGTTTGCGTGAAAGTGGGCGCGGCGGGGCTGGCGCGAGGGACGCTTTCGGCAATCGTTCAAGACTGTTATTCGTGTCGCAAGGCAATCAGCGGATCTACGCGCATCGCTCGCAGCGCGGGCACGAGGCAGCCAAGAGCGGCGGCACAGGCCAGCACGATCACAATCCCAGCGAACGTCAACGGATCGCTGGGCGATACGCCGACCAGGGCCACACGCAGAAGACGGGTTACGACCAGCGCCAGCAGCAACCCAATGGCCAAGCCCGGCGCCAACGGACGAATCCCCTGGGCCAAGACGAGCCGCGCAATGTCGCGACGTGTTGCACCGAGTGCCATGCGCAGTCCGATTTCCTGGGTGCGCTGGCTCACCGTGTGCGCAATCACGCCATACAAACCGATCGCCGCAAGCACAGTGGCGACTCCAGCAAAGATCGAGCAGATCGCGCCAAATAGGGTTACCGTCAGGCGGCTCTCCGCGATGCGATTTTCGAGCGTGCGCACGTCATAAACGGCAAGGTCTTCGTCGAGGCGCTGGACTTCGCGCCGGAACGCGTCCGCCAAAGTTGCCGGAGGTACGAGAGTGCGCGCCACGAGGAAAACTTGCCGCTCCGGCTTCTCGTCGAAGGGCAGATAAATCAGCGGGTCGCGTTGCAGGTTTTGGCGGAAGTTCTGAAGGATATGGGGCACTACGCCAACCAGGTTTAGCCACGGCCCGGGCACGTGCCCTTCCATCACACGAATACGTTTCCCGAGCGCGTTTTCTCCTGGCCAGAACTTCGCGGCGAAGGCCTCATTCACCACAGCCACCGGCGGTCCGGCCACGCCGTGGGCATCAAGGAACAGCCGGCCGCGGAGCGGCTGTACCTGCATGGTTTGGAAATAATTATTGCTGACAACGAGACCGCCGGCCTCGGGCAGTTGTGCAGCATCGTTGCCCCGGCCGTCGAACCCAAGAGAGAATGGAATCCAGCCTCCAACCGGCAAGTTTAATGCGACACTCACTAGCTCCACGCCGGGCAACGCCTTCAGCCGTTTACTCAGGTCTTCGTGAAACGCAATCCAGCTTTCCGGCTTCGCGTACTTCGCTTCAGGAAGATTGATGCGCATGGTGAGGACGTCTGCCGTGTTCACGCCAATCGGCGCGCTGTATAGCTTCACCGCGCTGCGAATCATCAAGCCCGCACCGGCCAGCAGCATGACACAGAGCGCCATTTGGAGTGCCAACAGCGCATTCGAAAAGCGCAAGCCAAACTTGCTGCCGACTACGCCATAACCGCCGTCCTTCAACGCAGCATTTACATCCGTCTTCGCCAGCCGCAGCGCCGGCGCCAGTCCAAACAAGATTCCTGTGCTGATGGAGATAGCCGCCAAATAAAAAAGCGCGCCTCGATCCAGAGATAGATGTAGCCACACCGGTTTCACCTGCGCGCCCAGGCCACTGTCAAACCAACGCAAACCGCCGAGCGCCAGCAGCCATCCGAAAAGCCCACCCGTAATCGATAGCGCTACGCTCTCCAACAAAAGTTGCCGGACGATTGCGATCTTTCCCGCGCCGAGTGCCATGCGAATGGAAATCTCGCGGGATCGTTCAGCCGCCCGGGCCAAAAGCATATTGGCCACATCGGCGCAAGCAATCAGCAGGACGAATCCAACAGCGCCGAACAGCACCAAGAACAGAGGCCTCATGAGATACAGTCCAGTAACCGCCATGATTGGCTGCACATCGGCGGTGATGTCCTTGTTGGTGTCTGGATACTGCCTCGCAAGGCGTCCGGCGAGTGCACTCATTTCCGTGCGAGCCAGTGCCGGCGACACGCCGGGGCTGAGACGCCCAAATAGAAACAGATTGCGGTTATCGCGTTTTTCGCGCACGGCATTGGTAATCAACGGCGTCCACAGATCCGTGTCTTCCGGAAATTGCCGCCCGGGCGGCATCACGCCGATCACCACCCGCGGAACCTCATCCACGCGCACCGTCTTGCCGATGATTGCCGGATCTTGCGCGTAGCGGTCGCGCCAAACGTGGTACGCGATAATCAGCACATCAGGAGCGCCCGGACGCTCGTCTTCGGCGATAAAATCCCGCCCCAGCAAAGGCTTTTGACCCACCACGGAGAAGCCGTTCGCGGACATTTGCACACAATAATAGCGTTCGGGCAACCCGCTGTGATCGCTGACGTTTACCGGCGCGAATTGGTACGCGGCTAACCCTGCCAACGACTTTGTTTGCGAGCGAAAATCACGAAAGTCCGGATACGACACGTCCCATTCCTGGCTATGCAAAGCATTCGTCTCAATTACGAAAACGATCTGATCGCGATTGTCGAGTCCCATGTCCCAGGACAGCGATCCGTTCACGATCGTGTACATCGCCGTGTCTGCTCCGATGCCCAACGCCAGCGCGGCCACGGCAACTGCTGTAGAGCCCGGATTTTTGATCAGCATGCGCAGGCTGAAGCGAATATCTCTGAAAAGGTTCTCGACGGGCGGCCACTGCCAGACCTTGCGGCTGTCCAGCTCAATCAGGGTGACATTGCCAAACTCGCGGCGAGCAGCAGCGGCCGCGTCTCTTCTGGACATGCCGTCCGCAATCAACGCCTCGACCTTTTCGTCAAGGTGTTCTCGAATCTCTTCCGAGAGCTCGCCATAGAGCTTTGGCCGAGAAATCAGTCGTCTGAGCCAGTTCACGATTCACCCGCCGTTCACACCATGACACGAGCTATTTTGCGCTACGCCTAGACTAAAATAGCCTTATCGATTGTCCTCGTCAATAGAGTGCTCAAACAAACTGTGTCTTTGGCGGGTGGGCAACGCTTGAGCATGCTGGTTGGGTCGTTCAGATGCGTCATCCAAAAATGGGCGCCGCGAGCGGCGCCCCCTGCCAGCGGGAACGGGCGCTAGCGGGGGTTGAGGATAGCCTCGATTTGGCGGATGTGGTTGAGGTCGTGGCCGGCCATCATTTGAGTGATGAGGGTGATGGATTCCTTGCCGCGTTCGGAGTGTATGCCGAAATGGTCCCATTGTTCGCGGCGGAGAGTCTTCAGCAATTCCAGATTGTTTTCGCGCAGGGCGCGGAAGGCAGCGAGCGATTTCTTGGCGGGACGCTTGGCGTAGTTCATCTCGCGGGCCCAGGCGTCCTGATCGAATCCCTGGACCGCTGCGCCGGGTGCTCCGGCGATGGTGCGGATTCTGTAGCCCATTACGAGTTCGGTGTCTGCCAGATGAGCCAGAATCTCCACCACCGACCATTTTTCGGGCGCGGGGCGCTTGGCGAGTCGCGCTTGGGATTTGCCGGCGATCAGGCGCTCGATCTTTTTCGGCGTGGAGGTGCGAACTTTTTCCGGCGTTTGGCCCTGCATGTAGCCGGCGAGTCTGTCGCGGTATTGCTGCGGTGTTTCCTGCATGTAGGTGCTCCTATCGGGACGCGGAGATGATGCCGAATTGCGGGGATGGGCTCAAGGGCCATTTTGGAGGGAGGCAAGGAGGAGGCAAAACCCCGCGTTGAACGCCGGGGCGCGAGTGCTGATGGCCTCTGTGCGGCGGCAGCGGCTAAATTCGGCGTCGCTCCGTGCCTACAAAGAACGAAGAAAATTGAGTAAGTCCTGCTTCGCTTGATCCGTCAGCGCGTTGAATAGAGCAATTACGCGGTTGGCTTCCGAGCCAGAGCTTGCGTGCTCTTCGATGGCCTTCAATAGCCCTCCGTTCGACGGCGTGGCGCGGCCATCGTGCAGAAAGAAAATACGCTGGCCCAATCCCCATAAAGGCGCGGTGCGGAACTCATCCGGCCCGGCGGAGCCCTGCGAAATGTTGTCCGCGAGACCCGATCCCATGTGATGCACCAACAAATCCGAAAATAGAGCGGCGTTTCGATTACTCAGGCCGGGCGTGAAAGAGGAAGTGGTTGTTTGCAGCACGGGCGTGTGGCACGTGTCGCAGTGCACTTGATTGAAAACAGCGCGGCCATTCTGAATGGACTGCGGCGTGGGATTGCCGGGGATGCCATCCGCGGAAGGCGCCGGTGGCGAGAGAAAGCGCATGAAATCCGCGAACGCCACGATGTCGCTTGGAATTTGGGCGCTCGACTGGTTGAAATTCGTCAGATCTTCAGGGGTGGTGTTGAACATGCAGGACGCCGGTGCGTTCGCACGTTCATCGGGAAACAGCTCGTTGGTTACGCCCATTTCGACGTTGTATGCTTCACCGGCGAAAACTTCGAGCGACTTATTCTGGGCCTTCCATCCGAAACGCATGATTGACCCGTCATTGCCGCTGATGTTGGGATGACCTGAGATTCCCAGGCCCTGCTTCAGGTTCGAATCGGAATTCATGTTGGCGAGGATCGTGGCATCGGGAATATTCTCGATAAGTCCCGCGCCAAAGACAGGGGTGGGGATACGGAAAATCAGGTTGCCAAGATTCTGCATCTGCTCGAACTTCGGCTGCGCCATCCCACAGGTTTGCGCTTGGGCCCATACGCCCGGAGCATTGGTGGCGTCTTGCCTGCCCTTGATCGTGAAGAGATCGTGGACGCCGCCGTCGGGAGTTTGAGTGAGCCCGCCATTGGCGCTGACGACGAATGGGAAGCGCGCCTCGCGCACCGGTCCATCGGCGGAGATGAAGAACGGAATCGCGTTCGTGGCGCCGTAGTCGGTGGCCACGGCCATTTGTGGATTGGGACCGACGTTGGGGTATTGGCTCGCGCTTGGACTTGTGCCGCCCATGATGGGTTGCGCGTGGCAACTCGCGCAGCTATTCGAATTGAAGGTTGGGCCGAGACCCGTTCCGGGTTCGCCGGGGGCCGTGCCGCTCACGGAGTCCGTCTGGGCAAATCGGGCCTCGCCATCCTGAAAGAACTGAAGCTGCATGTCGCTGAGGGTGGAAAGCGGTTTGCCCACGCCAATTCCATCGGTACGGACGCCAGGGTCGCGCGCCGAGACGCCCTTTTGCGCCTCGACGTAAACGGCGGCGCTGAGGGACATGATCGAAAAAGCCGAAACCATCAAGGTGCGTTGAAGGGTCTTCATCCGCGGCCTCCCTGCCTTGGGAATTGCTCGCGCGGGCACACTCCCAGCGCGTGAGCGCCAGCAATTTCCTCTTGGCCAAGATCAGGCCGCGGCCGGGAGGTACTGGTGCGTGTGAGCGACTTGTCAGCAAGCTATGAAAGCGAGGCTAGGAACCGCTTCCACATGAACGAGATCGATTCTGGGCCGTACAATGCGCGGGAGATTATGCTGGCGAGCAACTTGGTTCAAGCGGTCAGAGGGACAGGTTTGGTACAGGAACGCGGGGACGCTGAGCTTGCTGAGAAGGCAGCTCGAAGGTTAAGGCGTAAACCAGATTGGAGCACCGGACGCTTACTTCTTGAAGAGGTCGTCGAAAGCACGGCGGGCGTCCGTTGGCCTTGCGGCGCTGCCGGAATATTCGCGTTGCACGGCGGCCGGCGCTGGGGGCGCAATCGGTGCCGTATCTTTTTCCACGGTCACACGGCATTCGTAAAATTTGCAGTCGTTGAGCGCGTCTTTCTTCGGGATGCGCTCGATAATCGGCTGCGTGCATTCAAAGCGCGCGCTCGTATCAAAGTGGACGCATTGCTTGCAGCAATGCAGCTCGAAGCCGCATTTGGGACACTTGGCCTTGGGATCGGAGCTCGGAACCAGCGCATTGCCGCAGATCGAGCACCTTGTGCGCATGACCGTGCCCACCATATGAGGCGTGCGGGGGCCGATCTGGTCCTGCCGAGCTGGGCGGGGCAGAGGCGCCGTACGCTCGCGAGGTTCGCGTTTTTCGCGTTTTTCCGAGACGGTCGGAATCCTGGTATCCGTGCTGCCTATATTTCGCCAAACCAACCTCCGGCGACATTGCTTCCTGTGAGAAATGGGCGCGTGCAGGCTCTTGCAGGGCCACACCACCGCAGAAGAAAATGCCATTCAAAATGAGGAATTGCTAAGCTCCGTCCAAGGCCACACTTGAACTGCAAAAACGTTGTTCCCGGGGGTACAGATCAAGAGGGACGGTCAGCTATATTTGTAGCGCGGCGCGGGGGGTAAGTCAAGTGGATGGCGCGGGCATTGCACTGGCTCCTAACCGTGTTAGTACTTCAGGATGGTGTATGGCGTGTTTGCGGCTCTTGTGGGGCTCGGATAGAATGACGAATCCTTTGACCTTGTTCGCGAGCGGTCATACACACTGAAACCATAAATGCCTGCAGAGATCCAGTTCCACAACACGCTTTCCGCGCGAAAAGAACCGTTCCGGACCGTTCATCCCGGTGAAGTGCGCATGTATACCTGCGGGCCGACGGTCTACGACTTCGCGCACATCGGAAATTTTCGCACGTTCACATTCCAGGACATTCTGCGGCGATTTCTTGAAACGCAGGGGCTACAAGATTTTGCAGGTGATGAACCTAACCGATGTGGACGACCGCATCATCGCCAACGCCGCCGCGGCCGGCAAAAGTATTCGCGATTATACGGACCGCTATATCCAGGCATTCGTGGAGGATTGCCGCGCGCTGGGGCTCGAGGAGCCCGAAAAGCTGGTTCGCGCCACCGACCACATCAACGATATGGTGAAGCTGATCGAGCGCCTCGCGAAGAAAACCTATACGTACGACAGCGACGGCTCAATCTACTACCGGATCGCGAAATTTCCCGACTACGGCAAGCTGAGCAAGATTGACGTGAGCGGCATGCAGGCCGGCGCACGAGTGGATGTGGACCGCTACGAGAAAGACAACGCCCGCGACTTCGCGTTGTGGAAAGCGCCTAAGCCCGGCGAGTATTTTCTGGGAGACGCCGATCGGCAACGGGCGGCCCGGCTGGCACATCGAGTGTTCCGCGATGGCCATGAAGTATCTGGGCGACACGCTCGACATTCATACGGGCGGCATTGATCTGGCATTTCCGCATCACGAAAACGAAATCGCGCAGTCCGAGGGCGCAACGGGCAAGCAGTTTGTGCGTTTCTGGCTGCACGCGGAGCACCTGCTGGTGGACGGGCAAAAGATGTCGAAATCGCTCGGCAACTTTTATACGCTGCGCGATCTTTTCGCGCAGGGTTACAAACCTTCGTCTATTCGCTTGTTGCTTGCTTCGGTGCCGTATCGCAGCCAGCTAAATTTCACGATGGAGGGCTTGCAGCAAGCGACTTCGAGCGTTGAGCGGTTGCGCAATTTCGTGGAGCGGCTGCGAACCGAGAAGCTCGCCGAGCCGAACGGCAAAGATTTCGCCGTCCGCGTGAGCAAGGCCGAGCAGGATTTTGACGCGGGCCTGGCGGACGATCTGAATACCGCGCAGGCGCTGGCGGCGATGTTCGATCTGGTGCGCGATGCCAATATCGCCATGGACAAAGGCGAATTCAGCCGCGCGGACGCGGCGGAAACGCTGGCGGCAATGTCGGAATTCGACGGGATTTTCAGCGTGCTGCTGAATGACGACGCCGAGCGGCTGCGCGTGCTCGGTTTCACGCAGGAAGCCTCCGGACCAAGTGACGCTGAAATCGAGAAGCCTGATTGCGGAGCGCGACAAGGCGCGTCGCAAGGGCGATTACGCCAGCGGCGACCGCATCCGCAAGCAACTGGCGGATGCCGGTGTCATTTTGGAAGATAAGCGCGAAGGTGTTCGGTGGAAGCGGCGATGATGGCGTAGAATGGAAGACGGTTCAGAGATTTCGTCTGACATCCTGAGAAAATGACTGAAACTGCAAGCCGAGCTGTCCGCCGTTCCGGCGCCGAGATTCTTCGTTGTTCGCCACTGCGCCCGATTTCCGCGCAACGGATCGAGCGAAGCGCGGAAATCGGGCTGCTCGCTCCTCAGAATGACACGCAGTCTGTGCTTCGCGCCAAAGGATCAGAGGCGTGAAAGTCTCCTGGCACAATTCGGCTCCTTTGCACTCCCAGCCGGCGCTCGATCGGCCGAACTTTTCGGCGCCGCGTAACTAGGCCCTCCTCCCCGTCTTGACTCGCGAGTTGCGTGGCGTGCGCCCGCAGTGCTCGCTTTCCTTACATAGATAACAACCTACAACGGATTGCCCAGAGAACTCCTGGAGGGGCCATGACGAGAAATAGCAGTCGAGAACAAGCTTCCGCACTTGATCACACCGCTGCCCGGGCCCAATGCAAAACGAATTCTGAAGCTCGATGACCAGTACATTTCGCCTTCCTACACGCGCGGGTACCCCCTCGTTGCAAAAACGGGCCGCGGCGCGACGGTAGAAGATGTGGATGGGAACGTGTTCCTGGACTTTGCCGCGGGTATCGCAGTGGTCGCGACCGGGCACTGCCATCCTGACGTCGTCGCGGCAATTCAGAAGCAGGCTGCCGAGCTGATCCACATTTCGGGCACGGATTTCTATATCCCGAACATGGTGGAACTCGCCGAAAAGCTAGCCGAAATCGCGCCGATGAAGGGGCAAAAGAAGGTCTACTTCGGCAATTCCGGAGCTGAAGCCATCGAGGCTGCCATCAAGCTGGCGCGGTATCACACACGGCGCGAGAAGTTCATTGCGTTCTATGGATGCTTTCACGGACGCACGATGGGCGCGCTTTCTCTGACCGCGTCAAAGGCGGTGCAGCGCAAAGGCTTCGGATCGCTACTCAGCGGGGTTTTTCACGCGCCCTACCCGGACGTCTACCATCTGGGGCCTCGCGCCGCGTCCAATTGTATCGCGTTCATCGAGAAGGAGCTTTTCAAGCGCCTGGTTGATCCCAGCGACATCGCGGGAATCATCGTCGAGCCGATTCAGGGCGAAGGCGGATACATTTCCGCGCCGCCTGAGTTTCTGCGAGACCTGCGCCGCATTTGCACGCAGCACGGAATCATGCTGATCTCGGACGAAGTTCAAAGCGGGATGGGCCGAACGGGGAAATGGTGGGCCGGGGATTTTGACGCCGGATATTCTCTGCGTCGCGAAGGGCATTGCATCCGGGATGCCGCTGGGCGCGATCATCGCGCGGGCGGAGGTGATGGACTGGAAGCCCGGGGCGCACGCCTCGACGTTTGGCGGCAACCCGGTCTGCATCGCGGCCGCGCTGGCCACGATCAAGCTGCTCGAAGGGAGCTATATCGAAAACGCGCGGCGGATGGGCGAGTTCATCCTGCGGCGCATCGCGGATTGGCCGAAGCGGCACAAGAGCGTCGGCGACGTGCGCGGCAAGGGGTTGATGATCGGCGTGGAATTCGTCCTTGACCAGAAGACGCGCGAGCGGGCGCACGATTTGCGGGACCGAGTGGTTGATTTGGCGTTTACCAAGGGCTTGCTGGTGCTGGGCGCAGGAGAAAACACGATGCGCCTGGCTCCGCCGCTACTCATTGACGAGGAGCAAGCGGAATTCGCCATCCGCATACTGGATGAATGCATCGGCGAAGCGGAGCAGAAGGCGTAACGAGCGTAGTCAATCCGACCACGGGCGTGGTTTGCGATCCCAGCGATGGTGCTTCAGCGCGGCGAGCAGGCCGGCATCGAGGGCGCCCGCGTCGCTTGCCGCCATATTCTCCCGGACATGCTCGGGCTTGCGCATGCCCACGATCGTGGTGCTGACGTCCGGATGGGAGACGATGAACCGCAGAGCCATTTCGGGCAGGCTCATGCCCTGGGGCAGGATCGTCTTCAGCTTGTCCACACGGTCGAGCGTCGCGTTGAGATTTTCGGTGTTGAAATAGTGCGCGCGCCAGTCTTTTTCCGGAAATCGAGTTTCACGCGTTAATTTTCCACCCAGGCTGCCCTCATCGAGAGGCACGCGCGCGATCACCCCGATGTTGAGTTCGCGGCAAACCGGGAAGAGCTTGTCTTCGGGCGCCTGATCGAAGATGTTGTAGATCACCTGTACGGTATCGACGAGACCGGTGCGCAGCGCGACAATAGCGTTTTCCGGTTCCCAACGATTCAGGCTCAGCCCAAAAAACCGGATCAGGCCCTGCCGCTTCAATTCCTGAACCACATCGCGGAATTCGGCTTCGGCGGTCCAACTGTCGTCCCAGACGTGAAATTGGAGGACGTCTATCGCCTCGACGCCAAGTTTTTCGCGAATCATCTTCGTCTGCTTCAACACATGATCCGTGGGAAAAACCTCGCTGTACTTGCTCTTGGACGAAGCAGGCCACTTGCGGTTGAGCGGAGGAATCTTGGAGGCGGCGTACAAGCGCTTGCCGCGATTGCGCGAAAGGATTTGCCCGAGCAAGCCGTCGCTCTTCCCTTCCCCGTAGGCCCACGCCGTATCGAAGAAATTGCAGCCCTGCTCGATGGCGAGTTGCATCGCGTCGAGCGATTGCTGGTCATCGGAGCCGGACCACCCGCTCATCCCCCAAAGTCCCTGCGCCATCTCACTGACTTCGAATCCCGTGCGTCCTAGCGTTCGATATTTCATGGCCTCTCCGCGCCGGCCTGGCGCCATGACATCATCGCACCACTCTAAACCGCCTGGCTAGCTCGATAGGCGTTTTCACATCTGGTAGCGCGCGCAGTGTGTACTTGCGGCTGCCGGGCCACTCCTGTAGTCTCGCGGAACGCAGCTGCGTGTGGCGAAGGGAGGCTGACTCGCAATATGTCCGGGATCGATTGGGCAATCCTCCTGATCTACTTCGTGTTTGTGCTGGGAATCGGCGTGGCGCTGAAGGGCGCGATGCGCACCAGCACGGACTTCTTCCTCGCAGGCCGCGCGATTCCCGCCTGGGTGTGCGGGCTGGCTTTTATTTCGGCAAATCTGGGCGCGCAAGAAGTGATCGGCATGGCCGCTTCCGGCGCGAAGTACGGAATCGCAACGAGCCACTTCTATTGGATCGGCGCGATTCCGGCAATGATTTTCGTGGGGCTTTTCATGATGCCGTTCTATTACGGCTCGAAGGCGCGCTCGGTGCCCGAGTACTTGCGCATGCGCTTTGATGAAAAGACGCGCGGCCTCAATGCGATCAGCTTCGCCATCATGACCGTTTTCTCTTCGGGCATCTCGATGTACGCCATGGCAAAGCTGATCCTGACGCTGCACGTGTTCGACGGACCGTTTCGGCGGCTGGGAATTGATCCTTCCTGGATCTTTCACGTCGGCATCCTTCTTTCCGCGCTGATCGTGCTCGGCTACATTTTCCTGGGGGGACTCACCAGCGCGATCTACAACGAGGTGCTGCAATTCTTCCTGATCGTCGCGGGATTTGCGCCGCTCGTCTGGTTAGGAATGAAGAATGTTGGACGGCTGGAGCGGATTGAAATCGCGGCTCGACCCGAGCTACGTGCATTCCTGGGTGGGCATGGGAAGCTCGGCAACGAACCGCCTGGGGGTGGAGTGGTTCGGGCTGGTGATGGGTCTGGGCTTTGTGCTTTCGTTCGGCTACTGGTGCACGGACTTTCTGGTGGTGCAGCGCGCCATGGCCGCGGATTCGATGGGTGCCGCGCGGCGCACGCCCCTGATCGCCGCCGTGCCGAAGATGCTCTTTCCCTTTCTGGTGATTCTGCCGGGGCTGATCGCGATTGCGCTGCCGACTCCGCCTGTGCAGCGCGACGCAGATCGCGGCGGGCGCGGTGTCTGGAGCGGGCGCGATCTCCGGCGGGCCGGGCGAGGGTTTGATCCCCTACAAGGTGAACGCGACCACGGGCGCGCCCATGCTGGACAAGAGCGGCAAGCCGGAGTTGGATTACGACCTGGCCATTCCGAACATGCTGCTGCACTACTTTCCCGCCGGCATGCTGGGGATCGGGCTGACCGCGCTGCTGGCCAGCTTCATGTCCGGCATGGCCGGCAACGTGACGGCGTTCAACACGGTGTGGACGTATGACATCTACCAGTCCTACATCCGGCGTGACGCAAGCGATGCACACTACTTGCAGATGGGCCGCATGGCCACGGTGGCGGGTATTGCGCTCTCGATCGGCGCGGCGTACATGGCGAACAGCTTCAACAACATCATGGACATGTTGCAGCTCGTGTTCGCGTTTGTGAATGCGCCGCTATTTGCGACGTTCCTGCTGGGGATGTTTTGGAAGCGAGCCACGGGCCACGGCGCATTTTTCGGACTGCTGAGTGGCACCGCAGCCGCGGCCGTGCACCACGGCTTGACCTTGCCGCATCGGAGGCGTGCCGGGCATCAAGGGCGGCTGGATTGCGCTGGTGCATACGTACCCGAGCGAGATGGCGCAGAATTTCTGGACGGCGATCTTTGCGTGGACGACGTGTTTCGTCGTGACGATCATCATCAGCCTGATGACCGAGCCCGCCGAGGAGAGCAGACTCGTGGGCCTGGTCTATTCGCTGACGGCAAGGCCGCAAGAGGAGCACCTCGCATGGTACGCAAAGCCCGCGACGTTGGCGATCGTGGTGCTGTGTATCACGGTGGTGCTCAATATTGTTTTTTGGTGAGGAGCGACGATGTGGATTGATATCCGGCTCCCGATTGGGATGCTCTTTTCGGTGTTTGGAATTATCCTGAGCCTGTTCGGGCTTTGGGGCGGCGACGCGCGGTACGAGAAATCGCTGGGGATCAATGTGAACTTGATTTGGGGGCTGGTGCTGCTCGTCTTCGGGATATTTATGTTTGTGCTGGGAAAGAGCGCCAAGAAGGCCATCGTACCCAACGAGGAGCCGGAAGGCCCGCAGGCGGACGGGCGCCCTCGCCACTAGCCCCTTTTTCATGGAATGGAACGATCTGAAGCAGACGCCTCACCGGCGCTTCAATCCCCTGACGCGCGAGTGGGTGCTGGTTTCGCCGCAACGCACCCAAAGGCCGTGGCAGGGAAAAGTCGAAAAGCTTCCGCCTGACAATCCTCCCGTGTTCGACCCGAGCTGTTACTTGTGCCCGGGGAATGCCCGCTCCGGCGGCGTTCGAAACCCGAGCTACGCAGGCACCTTTGTTTTCGAAAACGATTATCCAGCGCTACTGCCTGATACGCCCGAAGCAGGCGTGGACGACGACGGCATCATCGTTGCGCGCACGGAGCGAGGGATCTGCCGCGTGGTGTGTTTTTCGCCACGGCATGACCTGACCATACCGCGAATGAATCCGGCCGAATTGCGAGCGGTGGTGGACGTGTGGATCGCACAATATAAGGCGATGGACACGTTGTCCGGCATTCAGCACGTGCAGATTTTCGAAAATCGCGGCGCCATGATGGGCGCAAGCAATCCGCACCCACATTGCCAGATCTGGTCAAATGCGTCGGCGCCGAATCTGCCCGCACGCGAGCAATCCGCGCAGCAGGAATATCGCGAAAAACATTCTGCTTGCCTGCTATGCCACTACTTGCAGACGGAGGTGGAACGCGGCGAGCGGTTGGTTTGCAGTAATAAGAGCTTCGTCGCGCTGGTGCCGTTTTGGGCTGTGTGGCCCTTCGAAATGCTCGTGTTGAGCCGCCGACATTTGGCGGGGCTGGATGAACTGAACGAAAGCGAGCGCGACGATCTGGGCGATATCCTGCGGCAGGTTACCGTGCGATACGACAACCTCTTCGAAGTGGCTTTCCCCTACTCGATGGGCCTTCACCAACGTCCCGCCGATGGCGCGCCGCATCCGGAGTGGCATCTGCACGCGCACTATTACCCGCCACTCTTGCGCTCGGCTACGGTGCAGAAGTTCATGGTGGGTTATGAGTTGCTTGGCACGCCGCAGCGGGATATCACCGCCGAAAGCGCGGCAGAACGGCTGAAGAGCGTGAGCGGCGTGCATTATTTGGAGCGCAACGGGAGCAGCTAGGGAGGAAGGCGGGAGGAGGTGGGAATAGGGTTCCCACCTCCCATCGGCGAGAGTTTTTAAGAGGTCTTTAACCGGGGCGAGGCTTTTTGGAGAGTGTGAAGTAAGAGATCGGCTGACGCGGGCGCGTGAACCTTTGATTCACTGATAATTTCGATGGGCGTGATGTCGCGGCCGTAGAGATCATGGTTGGCTTTTGTGTCCGGGCGCAAGCTCGAACCGGAGAGAGAAATTCCCACGAACGCGCCGCGAGCACGCGAGTACGTAAGAATCTCCGCACGCATGTAGGCGTCTGTATCCGCCGAGGCGTTGCGGCCGACTGGCCCGGCGGCTGCGGAGATGTCTCCTCCGAGCGAGACCTTGCTATGCAGCAAGCTATCTACGCCGCTATTGTTCATGACGAGCAACACGTAGTCCGTGGCCTCGGCGCCGATCTGCAAACCCCAGCTTCCGCCCTCAAGCGCATACATGGCCGGTGTTCCCCACGGACCGGTATAGTCGGCGCCCGTGCGGCACGTCATTACGCCGTGACCGTAGCTTCCGCCAAAGATGAAGGCGGCTTTGACAATCGAGGGTAGGACGATCACGCAGCGAGCTTTGTCGAGAAGATCCTGCGGAATGTCGTCCGGAACATTGAGGATCTCCTCCATCACCTTGCCCGCATTTTCGATGCGGTTGCTTTCATCCTTGGTGTCCGGTTTGGGGTTTCGAGCAACCAGGAGCGGCGCGAAAAGCAGGGCTGCGGCAGCCAGAGCTAAAGATCGTTTCATCTGAACCCTCCGAAAGCCAAAGTCCAGCAGGGATCGCCCGGACTTCTTAGTCCTTTCGCCCAGACGCAAGCAGAATCACACCGGCGATTACAGCAACACCGCCTAAAATAGGAGGCAAGGGAATGGTCTTGTGTTCCGTCTTTGTTGCCTGGATGGGACCGATATCCAACACCTTCTTGTGAGTGGTATACGAGATACCCTGGTAAGCAAGCGCAAGGAGCCCGACGATGATGAGCATGATGCCAAGTCCGGCGGCCATCTTCATGTCGCACTCCTCATGTTCCACTCCTGCCGGCCAATGCACGGCTTTCCGGGGCCGCCAAAACAGATCCTGCACAGGCAAGAGCGCCCGTACTACCTGCACGCGACGCGGTTCAAGCTCTACGAAAGAGCGAGCCAACGAGAGCAAGCAAGAAGAGAACAAGGAAAATGAAGAAGAGCAACTTGGCGATTCCAGCAGCCGCAACAGCAATGCCCGTGAAGCCAAACAGGGCTGCAACCAGAGCAACGACGAAAAACGCGAGCGCCCAACGCAGCATGTTTCCTCCTCGGAGTTATCTGTCCGTAAAGCCTTCCCCTATGGGTTCAGACTTGCGCAACTTTGAGACTAGCCCGACGCAGGCCAAGTTATAGGCTTGGAGCCCTACTTTTGCCATACTCCGCGGCCCTTAAGTGGCCCCCGTGGAATCGTGTATGGGTAAAGCGCTGCCAGGAGCCACGTTTGGCGAGGACTCGAAAGCTGCAGGCGCGACAGCCCTCGCATGATCCAGGCGAGGACACGCGGGGGGTCGTGTTGAGGATGCCAAAATCCAAGCGAGATTTGATCGTGAGTGGCACCTCCCGCTACTTCATCGCATCTATATGTAAGAGCAACATCAGTTAGATCAGACGCAGTGTTCGGAAGTCGGGCTGGAGACGCGAGGCTCGGGCTTCTTGGCGTTGTTGTTGTACGCAGCGCCGTAAATCGGGCCTGTTTGCGCGAAATGGGGAACTGAAACAATAGCTCGGGAAGCTCGCTACTGCTTCCTGTAGGCGCGAACCCGAAGAGTTGCGGCCAGCTATTGCGGGAACGGATGAAAGAACAGACAATGAATGCTCAGATTCCAAGAGATCAAACAGTATTCCTGGAACAGTTTTGAAGGTTGCCGGGCCCAGGGGGCAAACGATGGCGACGCTGCGGTTGCTGGTAGCCGATGACCATGAAGTCGTGCGCAAAGGCTTGTGCGCTTTGCTGGAGGAACAGCCGGGCTGGGAAATCGCCGCCGAGGCCAGCGACGGCCGCGAGGCGGTCGAAAAAGCGAAGAAGGTCAAGCCGGACATAACCGTATTGGATATCGGCATGCCGTTGCTCAACGGGCTCGAGGCCGCGCGTCAAATCCTGAAAGAGGTCGCGAATACAAAAATCCTGATCCTGACCATGCACGATTCGGATTCCCTGATCCGTGAGGTGCTGAACGCCGGCGCGCGAGGATATGTGCTGAAGACGGACGCCGGATCGGACCTGGTGACGGCGGTGGATGCCCTGCGCCGGAACAAGACCTTCTTCACGCCCAAAGTTGCGCAGATGGTTCTGGACGGCTACTTAAAAAAGGATCCGAAGCCCGACGAGGTGGAGGCGCCGGGAGCGCGTTTGACGCCACGCCAGAGAGAGATCGTGCAGCTTCTTGCGGAAGGAAAGAGCAGCAAGGAAGTTGCAGTGGCGCTCTGCTTAAGCGTAAAGACCGCGGAAACGCATCGCGCCAACATCATGCGCCGGTTGAACTGCCATTCCGTGAGCGAGCTGGTGCGCTATGCGATCCGGAACAAGATCATCGAGCCGTAGACAAAAGAGCGGCGGCTGTGCGATCATAACCCGTGGCTTAACAGCAGCTTAGTGTCGCGCGGTGGCCGCCGACGAGCCTGTTTTCTTCGTACCCCCCTTCCCTATACTGTCTCAGTGATTCGGTGTATTTCCCGAGACGATGCCGCATGTTCTTATCATGCCCGGTCTTGAGTTTGTTTCCACTGCGAAACTTGGTCTCGACTACGGGGTTCCACATAAAACGAGGGATTTGATGAACTGGGATCAAGTGGAGGGTAAGTGGACGCAGTATAAGGGCAAGGCAAAAGAGAAATGGGGAAAGTTGACCGATGACGATCTCGGCGTCATCAGCGGCAAACGCGACCAGTTCGTCGGACGGCTACAAGAGCGCTACGGCATCCTGAAGGATGAAGCCCAAAAGCAGGCGGACGCGTTCGTAAGAGGCTTGCCGGCAGAAGCAGAAACACGCGAGGAACGAGAAGCACACAAACAGAATGTCAGGGGAGCGGGCCGCAATTAGTCCGGTCCGCCGGCGTAAAGCTGGTTTTTGGGTTGTCATAGAGTGCACCCGCGTGCGGTACTTGCCGTCAGGCTTGCCGCGCGCAGGAAAAAAGCCAAGGCGGTGATGCGAAATGCCAGTAGGCAAAGTTCAGGCGACCAGTAGGAATCATTCTCCAGTTCGAGTTGAAGCTACGCGAGCGGCGACAGGCACGCCGCATGTTCCCTTCTCAACGTCAAATCCAGCCGGGCGGGCTTTCCCGAAAACAAGACGCGGCTCCGATGCTGCCGGCGCAAAGAAACAAGCCGGGCCGGCACAGGTTTCCGGTCGTGGTGCAGAAACATTTCTCAGCCGGCAGGAAATGCAGCAGGATCCGGCGTTCTTCGAGGGTCTCGTGAACCAGTGTGACCAGCGGGTGTACCGCCTGGCGCTGCGGATTACGCGAAATCACCAGGATGCGGAAGAAGCCAGGCAGGAGACGATGCTGAAGGCCTATCGCCACCTGGAGCAGTTCGAGGGCCGCGCGCGATTCACGACTTGGATTTCCCGGATTGCCATCAACGAAGCGCTGATGAAGTTGCGCAAGCGGCGCGATTCAATCCACGTACCTTTGGAGGCAGTCAGTGAACGCACGGGGCAAGATACGTCATGCCCGCGCTTGTTCCCGACGCCCGAAAGCCCCGAAATGGCTTTTTCGCGCGGGCAACTACGAAACTCGTTAATGGAGGCCATCGGCAGCCTCTCCTCTATCCATCGCGAAGTATTCATTCTCCGCACAGTGGAACAATGCTCGACTTCGGAGACGGCACAAACGCTGCAACTAACCGAAAGCGCGGTGAAGACCCGCTTGCGGCGGGCGCGCATGCAGTTGCGCCAAACCCTGCAGGCGCGCTGGGAAGCGGAAGCATCCTAGATCGAGCTGGCGGGCCCGGTGATGAACCGGGCCCGCAGCCCACGTGCTGATCGGCTGATGATACTTTGCAGGGGGTAGTTTCTTCTCCGCATCGGCCCTTTCTCTTAGAGCAACGTCCCTGCGGGCCATGAGCTAGACGGACGATGTTCCCCGATGTACTCCAGGTTTCGAAAGCTGCCTCGAAATTACAAATTAACTTAGAAATTACTCACGAAGTTATTTGAGAAGGAGAACTTTCATGAGGAAAGCTATTTTATTTTTTGGATGCGCACTTCTGGCTCTACCATCGGCAGCTTTTGCGCAGGACCATGGAGAGGTAGGCGCGTTCGCCGACTACGCGCGGCTGAATTTTGGGGCGGGCAACGAAAACTTTTTGGGAGTGGGCGGCCGCGCCTCGTTTGGCCTGAGCCGGTACGTCCAGCTCGAAGCGGAAATGAATTATGATTTTGACAGGGCCTTCACCGAGGGGTTTACGGACAACTCGAGCGGAGCCGTCACTTTCCAGCGTTCCAATGTGCGCACGATCACCGGCCTGTTTGGCCCGAAGTTCGAAACTCGCGGCCCGGTGAAACTGTTTGCAACCGTCAAGGGTGGCGCGCTGGATATGTTTTTTAGCGACGTGCCAGCGACATTCGCGAACTTTACCAGCTCCGTATCTGACGTGCGGGCGAACAATGTGAGCGCCGTGCTGTACCCAGGCGGCGGTGTGGAGGGCTTCTTGGGTCCGATCGGTTTCAGACTTGATGTCGGAGACGAAATCTGGTTTCGAGGTGGCAGCCATAACACTTTACGGGTGACGTTCGGGCCCACGATCCGCTTCTAAGCGATTGCGCCTCGGAGCGCCCATGCTTCTGGGCAATCGTGCGGCGGCGAATGGGCCAGTACGGATATGAAGCAGATAGGCTGCGCGGCTCCCGTGAGCGTGCCGTATCGTTTTGATCCGGCGTCGGCAATTCGCTGTATTGCCGTATGATCTCCGAGAGTGTTCTTCTACAATATCTTCACTGAAGGAGCGACTATGACCGGGCGAATGTGGGGAGCATTTCTGACGGGCGCGGCAATCGGCGTGGGAATCACGCTTGCGCTGACATCGGATAAGGCGGAAGAGTTCCGCAACGAACTTCAAGGCCAGGCCGAGGATCGCATCAATCAATGGCGCCGCAAAGGGCGGCGTTCGATCGCGCACGTCCAGGATATTGTCGAGAAGAGCGGGGACACCATCTCTCGCGTCGTGGATACCACGCAGAGCGCGCTCGACGCCATTTCCTCTAAACTGTAATCAAACAGGACGATCACACACGAGGATCACTCGTGATACTCTGGCTCGATGTCGCGCCTCTTTGGCTGCGCGCGGAGGCGGACGGGGCTTTTCGGCTGGGCAACGGCTTTATCTTTGAGACCTGAGGAGGAAACATGGCAGTCAGCGACACCGCGCAAGCAAAGGCAGAGGCCGGCTCCATTTCACGCGAGACACTGATCAAGTTGCTGAATGAAGATCTGGCGCGGGAGTATCAGGCCATCATCGCCTACACCGTGTATTCCCAAATCCTGAAGGGCGCGGAATATATGAACATTGCGGACGAGTTGGTGAAGCACGCCGGGCAGGAATTGCAGCACGCCCTCACGATCGCCAAGCAGATTGATTATCTGGGTGGCACCCCCACCACGCAACCGCTACCGGTGAAAATGAGCAAGAGCAACAAGGAACTACTGCGCTTCGATCTGGATAACGAGACCGACACGGTGCGGAATTATCGGGAGCGGGTGGGCCAATGCGAAAGTCTGGGCGAATATGCGATGGCGGAGGAGATCCGCACAATTCTGGTGGCCGAACAAGAACACCAAATTGATCTGGCGACCGCGCTTGGTATCGAAGTGCCGCAGATAAGGCCGGCAAAAGCGGCGCGTTCGTCGGGACGATAATTTTCCATTATTTTCAGGGCCGCAGGCGCGGCCCTGAAAATACCTCAACACCTCATCCCGCTGAAGATTAGCTGTGCGAGCCACCCGAGAGCTCGCGCACGATACTGCCCACAAACGCTTTCGCATCCCCGAACAGCATCAGCGTCTTGTCCATGTAATAGAGCGGATTGTCAATTCCCGCAAAGCCAGGGCTCATTCCGCGCTTGATCACCATTACCGTGCGCGCTTTGTCTACATCCAGAATAGGCATGCCATAGATCGGGCTTCCGGCGTCGGTGCGCGCGGCGGGATTCGTCACATCGTTTGCGCCGATCACCAAGGCCACGTCGGTCTGCGGTAACTCGGTGTTGATGTCTTCCATGTCCACCAACCGGTCGTACGGCACGTCGGCTTCCGCAAGGAGGACGTTCATGTGCCCCGGCATACGGCCGGCCACCGGATGGATGGCAAACTTCACATCCACACCACGTTTCGTAAGGGCATCGTAGAGTTCGCGTACCTTGTGCTGCGCCTGGGCCACGGCCATGCCATATCCAGGAACGATGACGACTTTATTTGCGGCAGCAAGAATCGACGCGGCTTCTTCGGCGGTTGCGCTGCGGACGGTTTTCTCCTCCGTGGCCGTTCCGGCAGAACTGTGCACCTGCCCGAACGCGCCGAAGAGCACATTGGTGAAGGAACGGTTCATGGCTTTGGACATGATTACGGACAGAATGAGGCCGGAGGAGCCATCAAGCGCGCCGGCAATAATCAGCAGCTTGCTATCCAGCACGAAGCCCATCGCGGCGGCGGAAAGGCCCGCATAGGAATTGAGCAGCGAGATCACCGTCGGCATATCCGCGCCGCCGATAGGGATGATCATCAGGACGCCAAAGATCAGCGGAATGCCCACCACCGCGGGAAAGAGCATTTTCTGCTCGGGATGAAACACAAGATACACGGCCAGCCCGATCGCGACCGCGAGAAATGACAGGTTGACGATGTTCTGTCCCTTATAGGTGATCGGCCGCTGCGGCAGAAGCTCTTGCAATTTTCCGGCAGCCATCAAGCTACCCGTGAACGTCAGCGAGCCGAGGATTACCTCCATCGAAAGGACCGACATCATGAACTTGGGAACGTTGGGAGTGCGCAAATAGAATTCAGCGCTGCCGACCAGCGTAACGCACAGCGCGCCAAACGCGTGGCTCAGCGCCGTTCGCTGGGGCACGGCCGTCATGTGCACCATGCCTAGCGGAACGCCGATGATCGAGCCCAGAACGAGCGCGATGGCCACCCAGCGGTATTCCACAATGCCGTGGTGCAGCAGCGTCCCGGCAATGGCCAGGACCATGCCAATTTCGCCGGCCCACACGCCGTGGCGAGCGGTGCTGGGCGAGCTCATCCACTTCAGCGACAGGATGAAGAGCGCGGTCGCGATGAGATAGATGATCTCGATCGTGGATTGCGAAGCGAATGGAGTCATGGCTTCTGCGGACGGCTCGTCTTGAACATCCTGAGCATACGGTCGGTGATCAGGAACCCGCCAACGACGTTGCTCATCGCGGCGACAATGGCGAGCGTACCGAGCACCGTGGAAAGAGTGGTCTTGTGCTCGCCCGCCAGTACGATGGCGCCAACTACAGCGATGGCGTCCAGCGCATTCGTCAGAGACATCAGCGGCGTATGCAGCAAAGGCGACACGCGCCGGATGACTTCGAAACCAATGAAGCCGGCCAGCATGAACACGAACAGACTGTTAATGATTTCCTCGCCCATCCGTTCTCCTTAACCTTCGCTTCTCCTTAACCATCACTGCAGTGCAATGGAGCGCGCAGCATAGGCGCCGTTAAGTGGAAGCCGGTGAAACCAGCGCAGGCAACGCAAGATACTCGCGAATCCGCGCGTTCACCACTTCCCCACCCTGCGTGAACAGAGTCTCGCGCGTGATTTCGTCGTCCAAATTGAGTTGTAGCTTGCCATCTTTCACAAGATGCAAGAGGAACGCGGTGATGTTTCGGGCATACATATAGCTGGCGTGGTACGGCACGCCGCTCGCGACGTTGAGTTCGCCAATGATCGTGACGCCGTGCTCGACGACCGTCTCACCCTCGCGCGTCAACTCGCAATTGCCGCCCCGCTCGGCGGCCAGGTCAACGATCACCGAGCCCGGCGCCATGCTGTGCACCATTTCGCGTGTGATGAGCACCGGCGACTTCTTGCCTGGAATTACGGCGGCCGCTATGACCACTTCGCTTTCGGCGATCACTTTGCCCAGGAGTTCGCGCTGGCGCGCATAAAACGTTTCGTCCTGCGCACGCGCATATCCGCGAGCATCCTGCGCGTCCTTTGCCTCGATAGGCAGCTCAACGAACCGTCCACCGAGGCTCTGCACCTGTTCTTTCGCGGCCGGCCGGACGTCGTAAGCGCTCGCTACGGCGCCAAGTCGCCGGGCAGTGGCAATCGCCTGCAGTCCCGCCACGCCGCAGCCAATCACGAAAACTCGCGCCGGCGTTATCGTTCCTGCCGCCGTGGTCATCATAGGAAAAAGCCGAGGGAGCGCGTCTGCTGCGACAACAACCGCCTTGTATCCACAAACGGTCGCCATGGAAGAGAGGGCATCCATGCTCTGCGCGCGAGTGGTGCGAGGCATCAGCTCAATTGCGAAGGACGTAACGCCAGTAGCCGCGAGTGACTGGATGACTTCCTTTGTACCAAAGGGACGGAGGAAGCCAATCACGACTTGGCCGCGCCGTAGCAGCGGAAGGTCGGCTTGCCCCGTCTTGTCGTTCGAGCCGTAGGCAAGCACCTGGACAATAATGTCTGCCGCGGTGAAAACGGCGGCGCGGTCCGATACGACCTTTGCGCCTTTGGCGATGTAATCGGCGTCGAGGTAGCCTGCCGTGGCGCCAGCACCAGCCTCGACAAGCACCTCCAGTCCGGCCTTGGCAAGGTTCGGGACTACGGCCGGAACCAGGGCGACCCGCCGTTCGCCGGGAAACGTTTCTGTAGGCACTCCTACAATCACGAACCAGTGTTCCTTTCGGTTCTCGGCGCACAGCATTCCCGACGCCGGTGAAGATCCTTCTGAAAAGGGGGATTCAAGTCGCCGAAAGATGGTGTGTCAAATGTTCGCGTGACGCCCCGCACGCACTGTCGAGCTGCGCAACGCAGCATTCTAGCGCTACTTCCCTGAAAGTGCACTCGGAGATAATCACGAAGGTTCGCGGAGGTGCGCGCGGGATTAGCGCCCCTTAACGAGGCAAATCAGCAGCACGATCAAACCAGCGCGGTACTAGAACAGGCGGCCTACTAGTTTTATTACTCGCGGCCGGGACCAAAGAAAAATATTTCCCGCCAGAAGGAACGCAAGTGGACGAAGAACTGGGCTGCGTACGTGGGAAGAGAACCAAAGCGCCACGCGAATGTGTGCCTGCCGAAATCTAACTTATTGCATCTGCTGGCCTTTGGCGCAAGACCCAGCGAAACTGGTGAATTTGGCTGTGCAGTTGCACTGTCTTATGCGGCGGCAGAAATACCCGCCACGATTCGATTTTGACGAACCGGTACGTGTTTGTTGCTCTTGGCCTGAGAAACGGCGGAGCGAACCTGTTAGAGGAAATGAAACGCAGGGACATACACCGCAATTCTTAAAGGAGAAACTGATGTCGGCTAAAAATAAATTCTTGTCCACTGCGTGCTTGTTGAGTCTGGTGTGCTTCGCGCTTCCTTCGGCGGCCAAAGCGGATTCCGTGAAACTTGTAGGCGCGGGCCCAACCCAATCCAACGGAGTCTATGTCGTTCCTTATCAGCTCCAAGTCTCTGACATCAATGGCGGCACCACCATCAACGTCATTTGTGATGATTATGGCGACGAGGTGTCAATGAACGAAACATGGACAGGACAGATTGAGAACTACTCGAATCTCTCCGGCGCAAAGTTCTATGATGGCGGACTCGGCGTAGAGAATTACGATAAGGCCGCATATATCTATTATCAGTACCTGACCAACCAGACTCCTTTCAATGCCATTGCCGATAACTTTGCCATCTGGAGCCTCTTCAACAGCGGTGTCCCGACGCCTACAGATGGTAGCGAAGCGACTGCGGAAGCCAATATCCTGGCACAGGCCAATACCTGGTATATGGGTGGAGGCGCCAGCAGCTTCGATTTCAGCCAGTTTGAAATCATCACCGCGGTCGGCACCGGCTCTACGGGAACCGATCCGCAGGAATACATCTACGATCCAACGCCGACGCCTGAACCCGGCTCGCTGGCGATCTTTGGCAGCGGCCTGCTCGGTCTGGCGGGTCTGCTGCGCCGGAAGCTGGTCAGCAACTCGTAATTCAGCTTCAGGACGTTAGTGCTTTCTTCGAGGGGCTCTCCACAGAGCCCCTCTTTTTTTGTTTCACCCGCCAGACTCGCTAGCCAGGAGAGTGACTATTGCCGCTGCGCTGAGGAAACGCATCACGATGACAGCATCATCCGGTTACATCCTCAGTTATGATGTGGCGCGCTCCCGGCAAAGAAGCCGCCCGCCACATGACCAACGCCCCGCCAATTCGATCGGCAGCCAGTGACATTCCGCGTTCCCTGCCGCTGCTGCTTTTCTTTTCGCCGGGAGTGGATGCTCCGCGCTGATCTACGAGATTGTTTGGTATCAACTGCTGCAGCTCGCGATTGGCTCGACCGCCGTGTCGCTCGGCGTGTTGCTGGCGACATTCATGGGCGGACTGTGCATCGGAAGCATCGGTCTGCCGCGGTTTCGTTTTGCGCGGCGGCATCCTTTGCGCATTTACGCTCTGCTGGAATTGGGCATCGCGCCTGTGCGGCATCCTGGTGCTTTTCGGCATTCCTTATATTGATCGCGTCTATGTCGCGGGCGCGGAGCACGGCATGCCGGGAATGCTGTTGCGGGGCTTGATCTGCGCCGTTTGCCTGCTGCCGCCGACCGTGCTGATGGGGGCTTCGCTGCCGGCCATCGTGCGCTCGCATCGAATCCGATTCCGCGAAGCGCATCGTGGTGGGGATTTTTGTATGGCGGAAACACCGCCGGCGCAGTGTTCGGCTGTCTGTTTGCGGGCTTTTACTTGTTGCGGCTTTACAACACGGCAGATTGCGACATATGTTGCGGCGGCGATCAATGTCATCGTCGCTGCGATCAGCCTTGCGCTTGGCGGCGCGCACGACGGCTCCAGTACAACCGGCAGCTTCAGCGCGAGCACATGCGCCGGCGCAAACCAACTCGATGCGCCAATCGAGCAATTGGACCGTCTACATCACGATCGCTCTCTCAGGTGCGTGCGCGCTGGGCGCGGAGGTGGTTTGGACGCGGCTGATGGGCATGATGCTCGGCGCAACGGTATACGTTTTCTCGATCATTTTGGCGGTGTTCCTCGCTGGGGCTCGCGCTCGGCAGCGCCGCCGGTTCGGCGTTGCTGCGCAAGATCGAGCGCGCGGGCGGCGCTTGGGCTGGTGCCAGATTCTTCTCGCCGGCGGCGATTGCGTGGACCGCCTACATGATCGCCGGACTCTCTGCCCTATTGGCCGATCGACCCGCTACTCACCACAAGTCCCTGGTATACCTTCCAACTCGATCTGGTGCGCTGCCTCGGCGGCCATTCTTCCGCCGGCGATTCTGTGGGGCGCGAGTTTTCCGCTCGCGCTTGCCGCCGCTGCCTCGCCCGGCGAGGATCCAGGCCGCGTGGTCGGCGGGATCTATGCGGCCAACACCCTGGGCGCGATCGTTGGCGCGCTCAGCGTGAGCCTTGCGCTGATTCCCTGGATCGGGACGCAGCAGATCTCAGCGCGTGCTGCTGGTGCTTTCTGCCGTCAGCGGGCTTTTCGTGTTGGCGCCTTATGCCCATGAGCGCCGGTCGAAGGCGGTCGCGTTCGGCTTGGCGGCTTCCTGGCGGTCGCCGCGCTGCTTGCGTGGAGCTGCGCCATCCCCGGCGAATTGATCGCTTACGGCCGCCGCATGGCAACCTCAGCGGGCAAATCGCGAGATCCTCTACACGGCCGAAGGCAGAAATTCCTCGGTCGCCATCTCGCAGTGGAACGATGGCGCCGTGGAGGTAGACGTCAACGGCCACGTAGAGGCCACCACCGAGCCCTACGACATGAGGCTGCAGCGCATGGTCGGCCATCTGCCGGCGCTGCTGCATCCGCAACCTCGATCGGTGCTGGGAATCGGATTCGGCGCGGGAGTTTCCGCGGGCACGTTCACGCGATATCCCGAGCATCGAAAAGATCACGATCTGCGAAATCGAGCCGATCATTCCGCCGACCTCCACTCGCTATTTTCGCCAGCGAAGATTATGACGTGATGCACAACCCGCGCACGCACATCGTCTACGAGACGCCCGCCATTACGTCCTGACGACCACGGACAAGTTCGACATCATCGCCTCCGATCCGCTGGACGTGTTCGTCAAAGGCACCGCCGCGCTTTATTCGAAAGAGTATTTCGAATCGGTCAAGACAGCACTGAATCCGGGCGGCATGTTCACGCTCTACGTGCCGCTGTATGAGAGCGACGTGCAGAACCGTGAAGAGCGAACTGGCCACATTCTTCGACGTTTTCCCCAACGGCACGATCTGGGCCAACACCATCGACGGCCATGGCTACGACATGGTGTTCATGGGACAAGCGGAGCCGCTGAAGATCAACCTCGACGAAGTACAACAGCGCCTGAACCGCCCGGATTACGCGCCTGTGGCGCAATCGCTTGCGCGAAATTGGGATTGCCTCGCCGATGGATTTGCTGGCGACATTCGCGGGCAAGAGACCGACCTGGCGCCATGGCTTGCGGGCGCCGAGATCAATCGCGACGGCGATCTGCGGCTGCAATATCTGGCGGGCTGGGGCATCAATTCGGACATGCAGGACCCCATCTACCGGCAGATCATGGCCTACCGCTCCGTCCCCTCGAATCTTTTCGAAGGCTCCCCGCAATACCTCAACGCATTACTCTATGCATTGTCATTCGAACGCAGAGCCGGTCAGCAGTAAACCGCAAAACCCTGCAATCTTTCACGCAAGCACCGCATTGGCGTTTGGCGGGGACGAACCTTGAGGAACGGTCAGCGCTTTAGTTGAAACTTTACCGTGACGACGACGTGTGTGGCGATGGCTTTCCCGTCAAGCTTTGCCGGTTGATAGACCCATCGGCGGACGGCATCCATCGCCGCGAGGCGCAGGCTCATGGGTCCGGAGAGGGCTTTCGTTTCGGCTACTTTCCCGGCCTCGTTCACCAGAGCGTCAATTTTGACCTCGCCCTCCTCGCCGCGCTCCGCCGCCACCTGGGGATAGACCGGCGGCGCGGACTTCAGCAAGTGCGCCTGCTGGAGGACGCTGCTTGGGGGCGCAGGAGTAACCGGAGCCGGCGCAGGAGGAGGGGCCGGAACGGAATTGGCTTCCGTGCCGCCGGGCAGAATCGAACCAAGCGCGTTGCCCTGGAGGCTTGTGGACGCCCCAACGACGTCGCCAATTGCGTCGGGTGCGGAGGTTGAGTTCGAACGCGCCGCAGTCACGACCGGAGCTGCAGGTGCACCGCTCCTTGCCAGGATGGACTGGTGGCGAGGCGCCTCGTTTGCCGTCTCGTGTGTCGCTCTGCCGTTCGTCACACCCACAGCCGTCAAAGTTGATGCAGCGGTGGCGTGATGTGATGCACTGGAATCCAGTGGCGAGGCGGACGGCAGAACTTCTGCGGACTTAGCCGGTGGATTCGCAGGCGACGTCGCGGCCGTGGTAGCGCCTTCTGGAGGATTCACCGGAAGAATCGGGGTGGTGGTGGAAAGCTGCGCCGCGGCCATCTGTGAGGCAGAGCTCACGGGTAAAGGCTTCTTGAAATACCAGCGGTAAGCGCCGCCCCCGATTCCAATGCATGCCAATGCCACAGCCACACCCGCAAGCATCCACTTCCAACCAGAACTCGGCGCAACGCGGCGGACGCCTTTCTGCGGCGATAACTCACCTGAAAGAACTCCCGGACGCGATGCTATGCTCAAATCAAATAGAGGATTCAGTTTCCGCGTCTGCGCGACGGACAATACCGCGGCAGCGGGTGAGCTCCCAGACTGTGCAGAGGCCCTTTTCTCCGCCAGTGTGGCGGCGTTGGGTTCGATCGAATCAGCGATCGCGAGAGGCACCGCTGCTCGCGGAATTGCCAGCGAGTCGCCGGCTGGTGAAGCTTTTGGCGTAACGCCACCGCCCGAAAAACTCCCATTCGCACCCTTTGCGCTTGGGGTGACGGTCGGATGGGCCGCGACCAGACCCGGGCCTATGGTCTTCGAGGCCGACGCGGGATTGGAAGTGTATGCGGCTTCATCGCGCGGTTTTGCAGGCTCGGCTGTTGATTTTGTGGAAGGGTGCGGTAGCGATGAAAACGCAGCGTCGAGCGCCCTCTTCATCAGCTCCGCGTCTCCTGCCGATGGCGGAGCAGCCTCCGAAAAGCTTGGATGAGCGGGCGAAACTTTCTCGGGCGCGGGCTGCTTTGATAGGGACGGGTGCACTCGGCTCGCGCTTCAGCGGGGCTGCAGCCTCGACGCTCGCCTGGCCGGTCGAGAAATCAACTCCCCAGAAGCCATCCGCCGGCTGCGCAAACTCCACTTCAACGTAACCCTTTGCGCTGCCGATATTCTTGGGCACCACCACGCACGGCGTTTCCTGGTCTGTGCACAAATTCTTGAGGATCAGGAATTGTCCGGGCGCAACTTCTTCTGAAATGCGCAACACGCCGCCCTCTACAAACACGAGCACGGTGCGCGTCTCTTCGACAAACTGCTGCGGGAGTTGGTGGCCTGAGGCGCTGCGCGATCCCTGCACCGTGACCGGAATTTCAATCGCGACCGGGTGCGACCGATGCGTCTCCCCTGGCTTGCCAGCGGGTGTTGACGCCGAAACGGGTGGATCAATTGTCCGCGTGCTCATGGTTGCTCCGCCCACCCAACCGATGGGGCGCCTCGTCTGACAGGAGCTATGCGGAAATTCTCACAAACCGGCCAAACCTTAGCTATAGGACCAAAGTACCAGCGTCAGACTTTTGGCACGGCGTTCCCACGAAGGTCGGCAGAGCTGCGTCGCTGCCCGGGCATGAAATGTAGGCTACTTCTCTAAGCCCCTTCGCGAACGCGATATGGCGGGCAATCCATACTTACCCGGCAAATTCTGCGAGGAGGCAACTGCGTCCATCTATGCCCGTATTGAAGACCACGGCGCCATCGGCAACATGCACACCATCGGCCTGGCGGCGACGGACGGCACGCTCGATTGGCTCTGCATGCCCCACGTCCCGATGGCGCGCCTCCAATCGCGGAGGACCCAGGATTTCCCGCTTGTCGGGTCAGTTACCTAACCCGTCCTTATCTGTCCCTCGTGCCAGTTGGCAAGCCATCAGGCGAAGCCCATCATGCGTAGCAAGTGCGCCAAGGTCAAAGATCCGGCGGTACATCGGGGGCGCCATTTATTGGGGGATTAAATTGATAAAGAGTATGAAAGCAGCTCTGATCCTCGTGATGTTGGTTCTTGTTACCGGTATTCCAGCGGCGGCCCAAATCCCGAGCCAATTGCAATGTACCGGGAGCCAAGATGCGGCCGTGCAGTGCTTTGTGATGAATGCGGTCTCTACTCGCCTAACGTCCATTCCCAGTGGCATGACTCTGGCACAGTACCAGGCCTATGGCGTTGCCATTTCGAAAACGTTCCAAACCCCAACTCTGCTGGTGTTCCTGATCGGAATGACCAGCGCGGCCGCGGATGCCTTGCCTCCTACCAATGCGCAGGGCAATGCGGATCAGACCGCACAGAACAACGCGGTGAACGCCGTGGTAGCCGCCGGGCTGAAAGATGCACTTTTTACATTGCCTTCCGAGGTTTCACTCGCGCAGTTACAGCAAATTGCCCGCGAGATGACCGGACAGGTCGGTCAGAATAATGGCCTGGTGATTTCGCCGGGAGCGCTGCTCCGCACACTCGATTCGTACATTGTCAGCGCCACCAGCACCTCAAGCGGCACAGCGGCTGCCGCTGTGAACTGGCTTCAAGTGACGACTGGATTGTCAACTCTGGTGAACAACCTGATGTCAACGGGGCTGATGAAATTGCCCACGGGCATCAGTTTGGGCGACGTGAAGCAGTTCGCGCTTGACGTTTGCACTGCCATTGAACAGTACAAGCAGGCCACGCAAAAAACGCACCTCTAGGAAGCAACCCGGCGCATGCCCGGGAGCCACGCTGCGTGAGGTCAGCTTTCAAAGTGAACGAATAGATTGTTCAAAGACTCGGCGAGCGTGGGATGGGCAAAAACGGCATCCTTCAAGACGGTGTATGGCAGCTTGCCCATCATCGCGATTTCGATTTGCGCCATGATTTCTCCGCCTTCAATTCCGAGCACGGCAGCGCCGAGAATCTGGCCCGAAGATGAGTCAACGACGGCCTTCATGAACCCGCGTGTCTCGTCTACCTCCAAAGCTCGCGCGACGCTGTTCATGGACATCTTGGCCACGCGGATCGCCCGGCCCTGCGCCTTCGCCTGCCCGTCGGTGATCCCCACGCGCCCAAGCTGCGGATCAATGAACACGGTGTAAGGAACCACCCGGTTCGCGGTGGTCGCGCTTCCCTTTTCGATCACGTTCGTTCGAATGACGCGGAAGTCGTCATACGAAATGTGCGTGAACGCCGGACCTCCGTTGATGTCCCCCAGGGCGAAAACGCCGCCGACGTTGGTCTCCAACTTTTCGTTGACGCGAATGAATCCTCGGCTGTCCGTTGCTATGCCGGCGGCTGCGAGATGCAGCGTATCCGAATTCGGGGCGCGACCCGTTGCAACCAATAAGTGTGTGCCCTCGATTGCCCGCGACTTTCCGTGCGCCCGCACCTTCAGCAAGATTCTTGACCGCGAGCGCGAAACCCGGTCGGCCTGAGCGTTCAACAGAACGTGGATGCCATCTTCTTTCAATATCTCGGCGACGGCTTCGGCCACGTCCTTGTCTTCGCGGCTGAGCAACTGAGCGCCACGCTGCACGATGGTGACATGGCTGCCCAGGCGCCGGAACAATTGCCCGAACTCGAGTCCGACATAACCGCCGCCCAGCACCAGCAGATGCTTGGGCGCCTCGCCTAACTCCATAATCGAAGTGCTGTCCAAATACGGCACTTCCTTCAGACCTTCGAGCCCGGGGACTGCAGGCCTGCATCCCGCGTTGATGAAGATTCGATCGGCCGTCAGCGTGCGCTCGCCACCTTTGCGCAACCGCACTGCGAGCGACTTCGGCCCCGTGAACGCCGCTTGTCCGTAGATCAAATCGAGGCCCGGTGTCTTCGCAATTCGCTTCTCGCTGCCTCCGCGAAAACTCTTCACGATGTCGCGCTTGCGCTTTCTCACGCGCTCCATGGCAATGCGAACGGCGCCCGTGTTCACGCCGTAGTCCGCGCCGCGGCGCGCGAGGTAGGCAACTCGGCCGCTCGCGATCATCGTCTTGGTGGGTGTGCAGCCTTCGTTGATGCAGGTGCCTCCCACATGTTCCTTCTCCACCAGCGCTGTGCGCATTCGCGCAGCGGCCAGCGCTTGGCTGAGCGGCGTGCCCGCCTGTCCGGAGCCAATCACGATGGCATCGTAATGTTCGGGAGAACCCATGCACGCCTCACCAGAAAGACTGCGAATGGAAGAAATACTTGAGCGCGTGAACCGGCGATCAGAACCGCGAAAGAACCCACAGCGAGCCGCCAATGGTGACAAGGTCTTCCAATAGGGCGACGGCGAAGTCCGGCGTACCGAACGCCCTCACCAGCCGCGTGCGCACCTGATATCCGCCAAACGTGCCCACAAGCGCGCCCGCAATCCCCAACGCGGCGCCCAACAGAGCTCCTTGCATGCCCGCAATAGCAAGGCACGCGCCCGTCAACGCGCCCGTCAGGCAACGGGCAATCACGCCGGGCGGAGCCGTTCGCGGAGGAGTCTTTGGCAGCTTGTCGTTCACGAGCTCCGCAACCGCGAGCAAACTGAAAATCGCGACGGCGGGCACGCTGCCAATAAGCGCGAACGGACGCACGAGCCTCAGCCAACCCAGATGCGCGGCCCATGCGGTCACCGCGACCGGTGTCAGCGAACGCAGACCCGCAAGTAGACCGATCAGGAATGCAAGAAAAAGAACATGAGAGGGAGTCATAGGGCCCGACTCTCACATTAGCCCGGTTTCTTGTCAATTGAATCCGCCGCTGCACACCGACGCTGCCAAGAAACCGTGTGTATCGAATCTTGGTTGATGATTCCGGGTGATTACCGCAAAATGCTGCGGTGACTACTTTGTTTTCGCGGCGTATGTTTCTGGTTTTGGCGGGCGGTGTCGCGGCGATTCCGCGGCCAATTCTGGCAGAGGGAGAAACGCCGCCGATGCTGGACCACATTCTGCTGGGTGTAAGCGATTTGGACGCGGGGATTGCGTTCATACAGGAGAAGTCGGGTGTGCGGCCGATCTTCGGTGGTTCTCATCCCGGCGCAGGCACGCGCAACGCGCTGATAGCGCTCGGGACCGAGCGTTATCTCGAGGTCATCGCGCCCGATCCGCAGCAGAGCGCGGCGCCAACTGCTCTTCACGCGGGGCTGGCGGAACTGCACGCGCCGAAATTGATCGGCTGGGCTGTTCACACCCACGACATCGCAGCCGCAGCCGCGAGATTGAACAAGGAAGGCATCGCCGCCGATGGACCGCTGGATGGCTCGCGTAAGCGGCCGGATGGGGCCATGCTTCACTGGAAAACATTGCGGCTCAAAGACGACTCTGAAGGGCTGCTGCCGTTCTTCATCGAATGGGGACAGGACACTACGCATCCGTCGGTGGACGCGCCAAGCGGATGCCGGCTGGTGTCGTTTACCGTGGCGAGCGCGCATCCAGCAGAGCTTCGGGAGACATTCCGCCGCACGGGCGTCGAAGTGGCCGTGGAGATGGCACGAGCGCAAGAGTTGCGCGCGAGAATTGCGGGCCCGCACGGAGAGTTCGCGTTGACGTCGTAGGTCTGTAAACGCGGCAAGAGAAGCCGTTTGGCGGTGCGCTATTTCTCGTGCTTTAGCTCCACCACCATTACTTCGATCGGCTTGTCGCCCGCGTTCACATCGGCGTGCATCGTGTTCGGCGGATTTGCAGGCAGCCAATATGCTTTACGCGTCTCCCAGACATGCTGCTCGCTTGCGCCGCTCTGCTCGACAATCTTCATCGTGCCGCCACTCAGCGCAATAATCACGCGCGGATGGTCGTGCCGATGCATGGTCAGTGGCGAGTTCGGGAGCACCAGGGACCTCCATACCGTCACATCTTCATTTTCAAATTGCGGGAAGCGCTGCGTCTGAGCTTCGCTCTGTTGCGAACCCATCACAGCGAACGGCCCGAACGCCATCACGACCAGCACCAAGCCACGGATCAACAATGCTTTCATGTGTGCCTCCGGCGGTGATGATAGCACCAAGCAGCCGGGTCCCTGGCTGATGAACCGACCGCACATCTGTCCCAAGTCACGCGCAGAATCGAGATGCGTGTGGCGACGTGATGCTGCTACCATGCACCAACCCTTGGGGCCAATGCCTCCGGCTAGGAGCCGTCCATGCGCTTAGTTGCCTTCGTCGTTCTAGCAGTCCTTTCCGCGGCCTCGACGCCCGCCCAATCGGTGCCTGCGGCCATCTTTACCGATCCTCCCGTTGATGCCGCGCATCCGGCCAAGATGACTGTGCTGCTCAGAGGACGGACCGATCGCTGGCCGCATCCGCGTGCGGTTGAAAGGTTCGGCTCCCAGTTATGCCCGTCCACGCAGAGCAGAGTTCAAGGTCACTTTGGGTGAACCGCCGCAGCCCCGACTCAAGACGCTCTTCCGTGCAAGTCTTCTCTCTCGCTTTGGTCTATTGGTTCTGCTTTGTCGGCGTTGCCGCCTTCGCCGGAGGCGCGGGCTTGGGCTCGAGCGACTTCAGGTAATCCGCCATATCCAGTCGCGAAACCCCATGTTCATACCAATCGGGGGCGGGCTTGCCCATGAGAAAGTGATCGAAAAATTCCTTCATCCGATTGGCGTAGTCCTTCTGGTTCGGTAACCGCGCCAATCCATGATTTTCGCCGGGGTATTCGAGCAGGACGACAGGCTTCTGTAATCGGCGCAGGGTGTTGTAATACTCCATGCCCTGCGTAAAATCCACGGCGCCGTCTTTATCGTTGGAGAGAATGATGAGCGGCGTCTTGACGTTCTCGGCGTGTGCGACCGGCGAGTTGCGAGTGTAGGCTCCCCAGTTTTCGAGCGGCGGCGACGTGAACCTTCCCTGGCTGCTCTCGAAAATTTCGCCGTTTACGATGCCGGCGTTCTTGTAGACGATGCCGTACATGCTGATCATGTCGGTCAGCGGCGCCCCGGCCACCGCCGCGGCGAACATATCGGTCTGGGTGATGATGAACGCGGTCTGGTAGCCGCCCCACGAGTGGCCGTGAATGCCGATGTGTTTCGGGTCCACCACTCCCGTGGCTATGGCAGCCTTTACCGCAGGCACCATGCACCACACGGCCGACATGCCCGGATCATTCACCTTGTACGCGATGTCGGGATTGAACACGGCATAGCCGTTGCTCAGGTACACGGCGGCGTTAAATCCCGTAGCGGGGATTATCGGCGTCGAGAACTGGTTCGCGGTCTGGGAAAGCCTTTCGTAGAAATAGACGATGGTGGGGTACTGCTTGCCCTTCTCGTAATTCGCGGGCAGATGCAGAGCCCCTTGCAGCTTGTCGCCCTTGGCGCTGGTGTAGTCCACCAAGATGACGCCACTTGACCACAGGAATTGATCCTGCTTGTTGACCCCAGCAAGATCGGTAAGCTTCTTTCCATTGGCGAGGGAAGGGCTGGCGACGAAAAAATCCGGCGGGTCCTTGTAGGTTTGCCGCGCGTACAAATACACCTCCGCTTTTTTGGCTTTCAGAAGCGGGCCGTAAAGTGCGTCGTCCCACATAACGCGAGTCACGCCCGGCTTATCCGGCTGGATGATGCCGAGGCCGCTCTTCTTGGTCCATTCGCCTATAGAGTCGACGTAGAGCGGCTTTGACAAATCGTGGCCGTGCTGATCGGGATCGAGGATGGGCGGACGCTGATAGCGCACCTGCTCCTTCTTGCCGTTCACGGTAAGGTTGACGCCGCCAGACCCATCGGCGGCGACCTTCCAGATGTCCCACATGTCGGAGAGGAGGACATATTTGCCGTCTTCCGACCAGCCGAAGAAGGTCGCGGGAGGCTTCACGACGTTGTGGTCGTCTTCGGTATCTACGAAAGAGGCCGGGACGGACTTGGTAATGTTCGTGAATTTGCCGGAGGGCATGTCGTAAACGAAATAGTTTCCGTCATCATAATAGGCAAATTGCGTTCCCTCCGGGGAGGCTTCCTCGAGCCATCGGATTTGTTTCCGCGCGAGCTTGCGCTCGCCAGTTTGCAAGTTAAACGCATAAATGTCCTGGTAGTGGCGACCGTCGAGGTTGCTCATCGGCTCGTATGGCTCGACGGCGAGGCCCAGTGCATATTTGTCGCCGCGCGCGGGGGTCACATCGCGTACCTCGTCGTCGGCGAGGCGGACGAATTTCTTTTCGGCGGGGCGATAGAGGCAAAGATAGCTGTAGGAGGTGTCGCGATTCTCCTCAACTTGCTGCTCAGATTGAAGGCGCTTGTCCTGCCAGTTCCAAATCACGAGGTCCACCTTGTCTTCGGGCAGGGGCTCGCTGGCTGCCGCGGCGGGAGCGGGGCCAGAGGCGCCGGCACTTTTTTCAGAGGCGCCTTTTTCGTCGTCGGGGTGCTCCTTCTTTTTCGCTTTGTGAATGCCGAAGAGCAAGCCGTTCAGATCCTTCGTCCACAGGGGAGCGCGATCGGGGCTGACCGTCATGCCGGCGGGAAAATCCTGCACGCCGGCCGGATTGAAGGTGGTCTTTTGCGGGCCGTTTGCGCCAAACTCCTTGAACCCGATGACGGAGTAGAGCTTGTCTTCGTATGCTTTGTCGTCGACTCCCTTGAGAACCGTGAGGCCGTCGCCATCTTCGGTCCAAGTCACGTGGGCATAGACGGCGTTGTCGTCAGATTCAATGGAGCGAGTCGTTCCGTCGGCGATATTGCGTAGGGACACGCCGTTGCCGGCTTTGTCCTGCGCGTCGGTGAGCCACGCGAGATAGCGACCGTGTTTGTCGAAGGCGAATTCAGAGACGTTGCCGATGTTGATCTCCTGGCCGGTCGCGAGTTCGCGCAGCAGGAGGTCGGAACCTTTGGGCTTGTCGTCGCGCAGCCCATCGCGGCCCGCGGGAGGCGCGGATGGCGGAGTGCCACCTTCGGGACTGGCGCCGGGATTATCGGGGCCGTAGCGCTGGAGTGCGATCCACGCCCCGTTTTCATTCGAGAGGGCGAATCGGCGGATTTTAGCAACCTCGGTTTTTTCGCCTGTAGCCAGATTCACGATACCGACGCGGCTTTGCAGAGGCTTCTTCTGGCGCTTGAGCTGCGCCGCTTCGGTATGCGTGGGAAACATCATGAAGGCCGCATACTTCGAGTCGCGGGAAATCGCTATCGCGGTTGCGGACGCTACTGAAACCAATGCCGGAGGGCCGCCCGGCGCGGGCCCAAGGACTTCGCCAATGGGGAATTCGTACTGCTTGTCTCCGTTTGTCTGCCGGATGACGACGGTACTGTCGCCTTCCACCGGCGTGAGGCGATAGACGAACCAATCGCCGAGCTCGGAAATCACCGGGAATCGCAGATTTTTCCAGGCGGCGGCATCGGCGAACTGCAGGGCGCGCTTGCCGGTAGCAGGCTGATCATCGGCGGCGACGCGGAATGCTGCAAGAATCGTCAACAGCACACAGCTGACCGCGAACAAGACAACGGAGCGGCGGAACCTCATTGAATTACCCTCGTTTTGGCCGCGGGCGCACCCGGGATAGCCGCCCGCAGACACGTTTTATTTCACGTACGATAGACTCAGTTATCCCATGAAGCAAAAGAAATTTGAGAGAGAAGGCCGCGGTGAGTTAGCTGGGGAGCAATCCTCGACCTGTTCCTCAGCTGGAAGCCGTCCACCACCAGGCCGCCGACGGTCAGCCAGGATCGACTCTTGCTCCGGTCGGGCGTGAATGAACCGCGACGTGCGCGGTTGGCTTTTCTGCGCGATTTATCGGAGCGACACGGGCCTGATGTTTCGAGCGGAAACCCCGCGGTTCGAGCTAATTGGTGCCGCTTCCGTGCGCCGATGACTGCCGCACCGGAAGTCCATGCCAGTGACCGAAAATCTGAGCTCCCATCGATGTCAGAGCCGCAACTGATTGCGCATCGGGAGTTCCGTACACCTCGAAGCGTTTGATCGTCGAAAACGTGAGCAGCTTCGGCACCAGCTCTTGCACCACCGGGCCTGCCAAATGCTGCTTCATAGCATCGGTGTTCGCGTATGTCTCGAGCAACCGGCAGCGGCTATGATCGTCGCTCAGATACCATTCGTAGACCAGCGCTCCTGGCTCTCTTGCCGTGCCGTCGGTCATCCGCTTGAGCGTAGCCGCGAAATCGTCGAATTTGCCTTCGTGGATCGCCAGGTCAATTACGAAGTGCACTTTGTTTGAATTCATCTCGATTCTTCCCCAGTGCCCAGCCTTCCACCGGGCCTGCGTATTGCGTCGAATCTTAACTGATGTCGTCAGGCGATTAAATTCAAACCCTAATAGAGTCTGCCTGAACGGCAGCGCGTTGCGGATCTGTCCACGCGCAAGTACGACGGCGCCCCCCGAGACCGTTGCACAAGGCCAGCCGCGAGTACAACCGACCCTTGCCCACGCGATTGCGAGGCCCCAAGAAGCGATCCGAGTCTGACCTCGCTTCGCCTCAACAAGCTGCGGATGCGAGTTTCTGCAGGATCGCCAAAAGCGATCGAGGCCAAGGCGAATCCGGACCGGGGGAAGCAGACAGTAGTGGTTCAGCACGTCCAGGTGTCGGACGGCGGGCAGGCGGTAATTGCAGGAAGCATGAAGTCTGGGGAGGGGGCCTAATGGCCCAGAACGCCGAAAAGCCACATTCCGGCAACCCCGTTTCACAGGACTTGGCCCATCACATCAGGGCGAGAGCTTCGGGTAGTTGGAATTGTTATCTTTGATGCGCAGGCAACGCCAGTGTGTCGGACGACCCATTCATTGTGACTTGCTGAACACTCCTGCTGATGACGAAGACTCGCATATTGTTGCTGTTCGGATCGGCTGGGGACATGAAGAAGCCCACCCTTTGCGGATTGTAGGCTTCTGTCGTTCCCGACAGCTCTTCGCCATCCAGAAAAGTGACTACGATTTTGCGGCCGTATTTAGGCGTTGCGTCCGCGGGATTTTCTTTGTAGTCCGGATTCCCCCTGAAATCCTTCACGAAGAAAATGGCCTTCAAATCGCCTAAACAGATGTCCGTCGGCGCTTTTTGCTGAGCGGTCTCATTCGGAGTGAACTTAAGACTCTCCTTGAGCGGGGAGAAATTAAAGAGACATCCCTTCAGACGCCTGCCGTCGGCAAAGGCCACAACGACACGATTCATTTTATCCGCTGAGAGCACGGTATTCGCCATAGGATTTGTCGAACTCGTCCTTTCTGAGACCCGCAGACGAAATTCTTAGCCGGGCTATGGAAATGTTCTCTCGATAACATATTCATGAGAATAGGCCAGCGGTGCTTCTCATGTAGTACAAAGGTTCCATCGAAGGCAGGTTGAATCGGAGGTGGCTAAAAGATTACACGGCTCACGTCACGCATTCTATGAGCTTGAACGGCATTCTCCACTTGCCCCCCCGGGCGGGGCGTTCCAAACGACTACCGCGGCCCTTTGGAACGCACAGGGCGGATGCTTACAATGAACGCCAGGCTAGGAGGGCATCTTTGAGGTTCTTTGATTGCAAGGCGTCTGCTCAGCGTTGGGCAGATCGACGTTACTTAAGTTCTTCGGTTCAAACCTGAAATGAACAGCCTATACCCTGACGTCAAGAGACAGGAAGTTTTGGATTCACGAAGGAGACCGCGACACCCATATAATCCAATACCTGCGAGGCGCAATGACGAAAACGACGAGCTTTCAAATGGATATTCGCCCGCTCTTTACGGAACGAGACATTCAAGGCATGAGCAAGGCGTTCAACCTGGGAAGTTACGATGACGTCAAAAAGCACGCTGGCGCCATCTACGATCGCATTCGTGGAATCGGCGGCGCGGTAATGCCGCCCCCACCACCAAAAGGAGAAGGTCCTTGGCAGCAATCTCGGATTGAACTATTCGCCAAGTGGATGGCGGACGGGTTCCCACCTTAATCGGCCCCCAAGCGCCCAGGGCTGCTTCTTGGCTTACAATTTGCGCGCTGGAGCGAGCCGAGGAATGTGACTCGGAAAGGAAGGTGACATGTCGATGTCCCGACCGGATCAGGGTGCTGAACTGAGGTTTGTGGTGACGAATACCCTCTTAAACCCTTATTACAACTGCTTGATCCATGTGGTCGGGGGTTGCACCCGCATCGGGGGTTCTTCTGGCCAACCTCCGCTAGCCCTACGAGGGCGGGGCGCAGACAGCGACGTTGCGACGAGTTGAGGGCGCGCAGGCCGCCGGAACAGGCGAGAGCGGGCAGACAATTATTGAAGCGGCGCCGGTCTCTATGGGGCCGGAGGCGCGCGTGATAGAGGCCGGGGACTACCGCTTCTTCGCCAACGACGGAAGTCAGCGAAACCAATGAAGTCCAACGAAAGCAAAGGAGAAAAAGCATGAAAATACTTATGGTATTAACATCGCACGATCAACTCGGCAACACCGGTCTCAAGACCGGGATCTGGCTCGAAGAATTCGCAGCGCCCTACTTTGTTTTTAGGGACGCTGGTGTCGAGCTGACCCTCGCGTCACCGAAAGGCGGACAACCACCGATCGATCCGAAGAGCGATACACCAGAAAATCAGACGCCAGCCATGGCGCGGTACAAGCAGGACACCGCCGCGCAAAAGGCGTTTTCCCAGACGGCCAAGCTTGCCGATATGAAATCGGCAGATTTCGACACGGTTTTCTATCCCGGTGGGCACGGTCCCATGTGGGACCTTGCGGAAAGCGCCGATTCTATCGCTTTACTAGAGTCCTTCTACAATTCCGGCAAGCCGATCTCTCTGGTCTGCCACTCACCCGGCGTGCTTCGTCACGTGACCTACCAGGGCGCGCCGCTTGTGAAGGGAAAACACGTCACCGGCTTCACGAACGGCGAGGAAGAGGAGATGAAGCTCACGAAGGTTGTGCCGTTTCTGGTTGAGGACGAACTGCTGCGACTGGGAGCCATCTTTGAGAAGCTTGCTAACTGGCAGCCTTTCTTCGTCATTGATGGCCGTCTCATCACCGGCCAGAATCCCGCGTCATCGACGACCACGGCTCAAGCGCTTATGAAGTTCCTCGGAGAGAGAGCCGCTCACGCTTCTGCTTGAGTTGACGATCACATCGGTTCGTCGTTGTTACTGATGACGGCGGCCAAGGCGATTTCGCCGCCCTGGCCGCGAAGGTCCAACACGACCTGGAGCGGGGCAGCCACAGCGAGTTGGGATCCATTGTCGAGCGAGCGATCTTTGAGATTTGAAATGAAAGGCAAAGGCAAAACCTTGGAAACCACAGATGAACACTGATGAAGGCTCAAGGCAAAAGTCTCAAGACCATTAAGGAGGACGTATGTCAAATGATAAAACAGGAAGCGCGGCCAGTGCGAGTCGAGCGCTGCAGCCCACGGAAACAAATCCTCTCGATTTTGTGCCCGACAAAATTCCTTTCGACACTCCGTATGGCCCACCGATATCACTGGACCGAGCCCAGGCGGTTATTCACGCGGCGGTGGCAGAGGCGAAGAAACGGAATTGGAAGATGAACGTAGCGGTGGTCGATTCCGGCGGCAATCTCGTCGCCTTTCAACGAATGGACGGCGCGATGCTTGCCTCCATTCAGATTGCCGAACACAAGGCACGAGCAGCCGCGACCTTCCGGCGCGAAACGAAGCAGTTCGAGGACGGCATCAAGCTTATGCATCTCAACTATCTGCTCGCGTTCGATGGAATCATTGCCTCTCGAGGCGGCATCCCACTGATCGAACAGGGGGCGATTATCGGCGCAATCGGTTGTTCGGGAGGCACGGATTCCCAGGACGAGATCGTCAGCAAGGCAGGCGCGGCAGTAATTAACCAACTCCCGGCAACGAACAAATGATCCAAATCTCGAGAAAGCGTTGGGGACAATCAACCGGTTTCCGAGACTAACAAATACAAAGGAGAATCCCATGACAACTGCATAGCGCACCTACGAAGCCCGCACAGATTCGCGTGGCCCGGCGGTCGCCCGCCTATTGGCGTGTCACGATCGACAACCCGCCGATCAACGTGATGGGCCCGGAAATGGTCCGGCAGTTCCAGGAAGTCATCGACGCTCTCGAGGCCGACGAGCATGTCAGGGTCGTGGTCTTCGACAGCGCGGTCGACGACTACTTCCTGAATCACTCCGATTTCCTGGCCAAGCTTGAGGACCTGACCTCAATGCCGGCGGGTCCCACAGGCTTGCCGCCTTGGCCGGACTTTCTCGTGCGTCTGACCCGCTTGCCAGTCGCCTCCATCGCCCTCATCCGCGGCCGGGCGACGGGCAACGGCAGCGAGATCACGCTGGCCTGCGACATGAGTTTCGCCAGCCGCGAAAAGGCCATCATCTCGCAATGGGAGGTGGGCGTGGGGATGGTCGCCGGCGGCGGCCCCATGGCCCGGCTGCCCCAACTCATCGGCCGAAACCGCGCCCTCGAGGTGCTCTTGAGCTCGGAAGACATCAGGGCAGACCAGGCCGAGGCCTACGGCTACATTAATCGCGCCCTGCCCGACGCCGATCTGGACGCGTTCGTAGAGGCGCTCGCGACCCGGATCGCCGGGTTCGACAAATGGGCGATCGCCAACACCAAGCGCCTCGTCAACACCAGCCTGCCGCCGGACGTCGAGCTCGGCGCCGGGTGGGATGCGTGCATCGCTTCGCTCGGGCGACCCGCCGCCCAGGATGGGATCAAGGCGCTGATGGCGCGCGGCTTCCACAAGCCGGGGGATGTCGAAAATCGGCTCGGATACTACCTGGGCCAAATCGCGCGCTAGGCCGGCGCCCGACGCGATTCTCAACTCCGGGACGTTGAGGATGGGAGGCGTTCGAAGCCAAGCTTGGCGGACACGTTTCGAATGTCTGTAGTGATGTTTAACATATTCTGCGCACTATATCGAAAGGAGCCATCAATGAACGCCGTACAAGTCGAACAGAAGAGCTATGAGATGCCCCCGCGCGAGGGGATCAGCATCGCGTATTTTCTCACCGTCGCCGACGTCGAGCGATCGGCTCGCTACTACGAAAAGGTCTTCGGCGCTCGCATTCTGACCATGGGTGACGGCAACGCGCCTCCGTACCTTCAGCTTGCGAATATCTGGATGATTCTGAACGTCGGGGGCGGGCCGACCCCGGACAAGCCCACGGTAACGCTCAGCGTCCCCGACCCGAATCACATCAACAGCTTTATGAATTTCCGCGTTGCGGATATTCAAGCGTGCTACGAATTGTGGAAAAGCCGGGGAGCCGAGTTCCTCACGCCGCCGATTCCCAAGTACGGCGAGATCCGCTGCTACATCCGCGATCCTGACGGTTACATTATCGAGGTCGGACAGAGCACCGATCTCAAGTACGGTTAGCGCTCGGCTTTGACCCGATCACGTCGACTTTGATCTTCGGTGAGTACGGCGCGGTGCTGGTGGACGCAATGACGAGGTGGCAGAGGCCGAGGCTCTCGCAAACGGGGTTGCTCTGTACAAGCTAAGATCTCGGGAAATAGATTCGATTTCAGAGAGGAGAACAAAATGACAACAAAAGGAAAAGTCTTGGTGCTAGTCTCGAGCGGTCACGGCTTGCCATTGAAAGATGGCAAGGTTTATACCGGCGCTGGCTACTATCTCAACGAGCTGACGGTTCCGGTTCGCGCCCTGATGAAGGAGGGCTACGAAATCACTTTCGCCAACCCCAAAGGCAACACGCCGCAAGTGGATGTGCATTCAGAGGTCGCCGATTTCTTCGGCGGGGACGCGGCCAAGCTTCAGGACTATATAAAATTCCGCGACGGCCTGACTGGGCTCAGAGATCCAACTCGCATCGCGGATGTCATCGCATCGGGCCTGGATCAATATGACGCTGTTTTCGTCCCCGGCGGCCATGGCCCGATGATCGATCTTCTCGATGATCCCGACGCTGGCACCGTGATGAGACACTTTCATGAAACATCCAAGCCTACGGCGGTGCTCTGCCATGGCCCGATTTCACTTCTCTCGGCTCTTCCGAATTCGACGGAGGTGGTCGCCGCGCTGGCGGCGGGCGATGCCGCTGGAGCGCACGCAAAGGCTAAAGGCTGGATCTATGCTGGATATAAGATGACGATCTTTTCGACGGCGGAAGAGCAGCAGCGGGAGCCGCTTGAGATTGGTGGCAAGGTTCTCTTCTACCCGGACTTCGCCTTGCGTACGGCGGGCGGTGACGTAAGTGTGCTCGCTCCATGGTCGAGCTACGTCCTTCAAGATCGCGAGTTGATCTCAGGTCAGAACCCGTTCTCGGATGAAGCGCTTCTGAAACTTCTTCTACCGGCACTCAACGGGAGAAGAAGTCAGGGGGCTGGTCGTCGATAGACTTCGCAGCGTACATAGATCAATGAGCAGCGTACAAATCGAACAAAGAGCTATGAGATGCCTCCGCGCGAGGGTTCACCGTCACACATTTCTCACCGTCGCCGACATCGACCGATCGGCTGACTTTTATGAAAAGGTCTTCGGCGGCCGCATTCTGAGCAGAGGCGACAGCAAGGCGCCTCCGGCACATTCAGATTGCGAATATTTGGCTGATTGTGAACGTTGGGGGGGGCCGACCCCGGACAAGCCGACGGTAACGCTCAGCGTCCCCCGACCCGAATAAGGTCAACAGCTTTATGAATATCCGCGTTGCGGATATTCAAGCGTGCTACGAATTGTGGAAAAGTCGAGGAGCCGAGTTCATCACGCGAGCCGATACCCAAGTACGGCGAGATTCGCTGCTACATCCGCGATCCTGACGGTTACATTATCGAGGTCGGACAGAGCACGCTCTCAAGTACGGTTAGCGCTCGGCGCGGATAGCATGTCGACTCTGCGCCTCGTCGTCGCGCTTCTGCCAATCTTTGCCTTGAACAGTCACTCGCTCTGACATCGAAAGGAGTACCAGATGGATGGCACGAAATGGACCGCTGACCCCATCAAGACGAACACGCTTAGTGTGAACGTTTTTACCGCCCCGGGAAAGGCTATGGTCGGCGAGCGGCCAAAGCCCTTCGGCGAAGCGCTCGGCTTTGACCCGATCACGTCGACTTTAATCTTCGGCGAGTACGACGCGGTGCTGGTAGACGCAATGAGGACGGTGGCTGAGGCCGAGGCTCTCGCGGATTGGATTGCTCTGCACAACCGCAACTTGGAGACCATCTATATAACGCACGCCCATTTCGACCACTTCTACGGTCTGAGCATTCTGCTCGACCGTTTCCCGGGCGCTCGGGCAATAGCAACGCCCAAGACGGTGAACGCCATGCAGATGTCTTTCTCTCCCCGGTGGAGCGGTTGGCCCGCCGGCTCTTTCCTGGGCAAGTGCCCACCAAGTTGGTTGCACCTGAGCCCTATGAGCACGACACGTTCACTCTCGAGGGCCACGAATTGCGCATCATCGAGCAGGGCCGCACCGATAGTCCCGATTCGACGTCTCTACACGTTCCATCGATCGGCCTGATCGTCGCTGGCGACGTTGTGTACAACCAATGCCACATGTACGTCGGCGACACCACCCCCGAGAGCCGAAAGAATTGGATCGCGGCGCTAGACCGGTTAGCGGCGCTGAACCCGGCGATTGTTGTCGCCGGTCACAAGAAGCCTGGCGCGCCCGACTCTCCCTCGGCGATCCAGGACACCAAGCGCTATCTGCTGGACTTCGATCGGGTGCAGAAAACCGCGACGTCCGACCAGGAGCTGTTCGATCAGATGACGGAGCTATACCCGCATTGGGTAGCCAATCAGTCGTGGTTGATGTTCGGATTCCCGCAGCCATAACCCACATCAACCGCTGATGCGAATGTTTCCTCGCGCATGATGGAAAGGATTGTCCCTCGGGAGGTTGAAAGGTATGGCGCGGAGATTCACAGGAGCTGAGAGTCTGTACGATATCGGCTAGATTCCTGGCTATCCTGCTGCCGGCAGTTGACGGATTCTCAGCTCCGGACGAATGGTTTTCGAAGCCAATCTTGGCGGACATGTTTCGAAAGTCTGTGGTGATGTTTTACATTTTCTGCAGAAGGAGGTTTGTATGTCTCAGAAAGCCAGCGCCGTAAAGCGTGCTCAGCAAAGCGAAGTCCGGCCTCACCAACTCGGGCAGGAGGTTTTCAAAACCATCTTGTCCGAAGATGTCGATTGGAAACCGTTCCCGGCGTTCCCACCTTCCGTCCGGCTGGCCGTCGTCGTGGGTCAGCCCTCGGAGCCCGGCCCTTACACAATCAGGGTCAAAGCGCCCCACGGCGAGAAGCTGATGCCTCACAAGCACCCAGAGGATCGAGTCTATACCGTGATTTCCGGCGTCTTTTATATCGGACTGGGTGATGAATTCGACGCGAGTAAGTTGGAAGCCTATCCGCCCGGCGCCGTGATCATTCTCCCTGGCAACACGCCCCATTTCCACTGGGCGAAATCCGGCGAGTACGTCACGCAAGTAACCGCGATGGGGCCGCTTGGACTGGAATACCTCAGCGCGAAAGACGATCCGCGAAACAACAACTCGTAGGAGGAGTCTGAAAAGATTTCCCGAATCTCATTGGATGGGCCAGGTCCACGCCTCAAAACGACAGATGGGCAACCCGGAAGAACCAGAGAATGTCACAGCGCAGCGAAAGGAGAAACGACAATGGCGACGACAAAACACGCGGCGGTGCCGAGCCTGATAAAGGCGGTTCGGATCGCGCAGTACGGCGGCTCCGAACAACTGAAATACGAAGAAGCACCGCTGCCGGAGATCGGCCCGGGCCACGTGCTCGCGAAAGTGCGCTACGCGGGCTGTGAACCCGATCGACTGGAAAATCCGCGAAGGCTACATGAAGAAGTTCCGCCCGGCGAGCTTTCCGCTGACGCTCGGGCAGGATTTCGCGGGAGAGATCGTGGCGGGTGGCGGCGACTCGGGCCGTTTCCGAACGGGCGAGCGGGTATTCGGGTTCGGCGAAGGGACGTATGCGGAGTTCACGGCGGCGGCGATTACAGACATCGCGGCGATTCCGGAGAAAATGGAATTCGCGGTGGCGGCGGCGCTGCCGACAGCGGGGCTGACGGCCCTGCAGGCAATTCGCGACTATGTGCAGCCGAAGCCGGGAACCCGGATTCTGATCCACGGCGCGGCGGGCGCGTAGGCTCGTTTGCAACCCAGATCGCCAAGCGCTGGGGCGCGCAGGTGATCGGGACGGCTTCGGGCGAAGACATCGTGTACCTGCGCTCGCTAGGTCACGTGCAGGTAGTGGACTACAAGCAGGAGCGGTTTGAAACCGTGGGGCAGGTGGACGCGGTGCTGGACCTGGTCGGCGGCGAGACGGCGACGCGCTCCTTCGCGGTAGTGAAAAAGGGCGGCGTGATGGTTTCGACGGTGGGCGCGGCGAACGCGGAGCTGGCGGCGCGGGCGGGGATTCGCGGCGTGAACATGGTGTCGAAGGGAAGCGCGGCGGACCTGTCGGAGCTGGCGGGCCTCGTGGAACGCGGCGACGTGAAGCCACGGATGGGCGAGGTGTTTCGGCTGGAGCAGGCGCGTGAGGCACAGGATGCGAGCCAGCAAGGCCGGGCCAAGGGCAAAATCCTGCTAAAGGTCGCGTAAGCACGGACCGTCACAAGCGCGCGCGAACCTCGCGCCACGAATCCTGCGAGGCCAACGACCGAAAGGCCAGCGACTCGCGAGCTACGCTGATTGCCAACTCCCGAGAAGTTAGCTTCTTGTCGAATTGAAGGCTCAAGATGAACGATCAACAAACGAAGGAGCAGTATTCTGGAGTGCGAGATCAAGAGATCCGTGCGGCACTGGATCAGCATTGGGCGGCGTCCGATGCCAACGATTTTGAAACGGAGCACCTCATCTATCACGAGGACGCGGTGCTGGAATACCCGCAGTCAGGCGAGCGAACCCGCGGTCGAAGCAACATACAGGGCCAACGCGCTAGTCAGCCGAGCAAAAAGCGGTTTACTGTCCAACGAATCATTGGCGGCGGTGATCTTTGGGTCACCGAATTCATCCTGACATATGACGGCAAGCCGTCCTACACCGTGAGCATCATGGAGTTCAGGGGCGACAAGGTTGCGCGGGAAACACAGTACTTTGCGGATCCATTCGTGGCTCCCGCATGGCGCGCTCAATGGGTCGAACGGATGGACACATAATCTCGAGGCGCGAGAATTCGCCGACGACACCGCCATTTGCGGTTTGCAGCATAATTGTCGAGAACAGAGATTAACGCCAGAGACCCGCTAAGTCCTGATGAACGCGGTTACCGGAGAAGTCGAACTGCATGATTTGGGTATCGTTGCAGCACATCCTCCGATGGAGGGACAAGAGATGGATTGGAAACGGTTGGTCCAGTTTGCGCTGCTGGGTAGCAGTGATTTGGAACAATATGCCATCCTGCTGGTACGCGTTTCGATCGGGCTGTTCTTCGCCATCTCCGGGGCAAACAAATTGTTTGTCGCCGGCGGCACGAAACCTGTTTACGAAACGCTCGTTAAGGCCAAAGTCCCGTTTCCCCACCAGATGGCTTATTTCGTGTCGGGTGTCGAGTTCGTTGGCGGATCCTTGGTGACCGTGGGGTTTCTTTCGAGCCCGGCCTGCGTGGCTTTATTGATCGATATGATTGTCGCCACCCTGACCAGCGCGCTTTCCACCATGCCTAAAGGACTTTCGCCTCTTAACTGGCTCGACGATTTCCTCTACCTTCCGGAAGTCCTGTACGTGCTCTTCTTTATCTGGCTGATCTGCTCTGGTCCGGGAAAGTTCAGTGTCGATTACTGGCTCGCCGGCAAGTTACTGAGGTGATCGGTACCTCCGAGAAGGGCGTCCGCCGAGATCATCAGCGCGTTGCGATGAGGACGTTACGGACGTATTTCTCCGAACTCGTGTACGGGAGCTTCAGAGCCCGATTGGGTCGCGCTGGGCATGCGACCAGGAGGGACTAATGACGGAGGCATACAGGCACGATGAGATTGCAAAGCTCGCCTACGAATTGTGGGAGCGCAGGGGCCGCCCGCTTGGTTCGCCTGAAATTGATTGGTACGGGGGAAAGTGTTTTGGGTGTGCGGATTCGCAAGAGCAGTTCTCGCTCTTGAATGTCCGCATGGAGCCAGAAGAAGGTCCCTATCGCGAACCCTGAGTTCAGCGTGGTTGTATAGCACAATCCTTACTTGGCTCGCTGCATTGCCCTAGGAAAGCAGGCCCGGGAAAAGCCTGGGTTCACCTGGCAAAGAACAATTCAATGGGAATGCGGCACAGTTCTTGTCTCGGCAATCCGAAGAGGGTAACCTATTGAAAATAAGTGGTGGGCCGCGCAGGACTCGAACCTGCAACCCGCTGATTAAGAGTTGCGCTCGAACAAGAAACAAAAGGCTTACATCAATTACGAGGAAATGCGACGGATTGCCGCCAACCGCTGCATATTCAAGCGATACCAATGCTCGCATCGCAACCGGTCGCTCTCAGTCGGGGTTGCTGGTAGGCACAAAATTGGGCACACTTGCTTGAGACTCTATGAAGCACCTGTTTGCAATGTCCCTCGCTCTTGCCTTGTGTATTATGTTCTGCGGTTTTCAAGCAGTGACTTCAAAGGAAGCGTACCCCGGCCACGAAGACGCTAGTAAAACGCTTCCTCCATCAGGACCCGATTCAAACCAAAATGCGAGTGATGCGCAAACAGACAAACCCCTGACCGTGAACGTCAATCTCCCGAAGGAATCGTTGCTGGATAAAATAATCGCAATCGTTGCATTGGTTTGTACATTCGCCGTGGCCGTGGCTGCAATCATTGGAATCTGTCTCGCTGTGAAGACCCTGAAACTATTGGTGCGGCAGACCGCGGCCAGTGTCCTCGCCGCTAAAGCTGCGAATGCCAGCACTGATGCGCTCATTAACAGTGAGCGCGCTTGGGTAGTTCCCGAATTCATACCCAACGCGGTGCTCTACAAAGACAAAATCTGGCGCAGGCAAAACGGGACAAGCCTCGAAGCCAAGGACATTGTTGCTGGTGAGCATTATCTCTATTGGTTGAAGTTCACGAACATGGGTAAGACTCCCGCATACATTCTCGATTACAAAGTGCTCTACACCTGTCTTCCTAAGGGCGTCGGGACCCTGCCGGAGAATGCCCCCGGAGATTGGTCGTCACGCCGTGAGTGTATTCACCTGATCCCTGGTAACGGCGGTGAAATTGAAATCAAGGATGAAGATCACATTATTGATACGCGTTCTCTCATGGAAGGCTCACGAGCCACAATTGCTAGCCTGGAAGAAACAGCAGTGTTCTACGGTTGGGTCAGATACCGACATATGTTTAGCAGTGTGGACGATTGCTACGCCGATTTTGCTTACGTCTACCAACCTAGTGCAAAACGGCTAAGGGGCATTGGACGTTACTTCATACAACGACAAGAACGGGCGGAGGCGCGGCCCAGCGTGTCGCAAGTCTAGTAAATTGGAGCAGCGAACAGATTGCTCATAGCTGATTTTTTATTTCGACCGAACGACCTTATCGCACAGTCAAATTCTTCTTGCCGGTATTGTGCCAGTGCTCTGGCGTGACGGATACGATTTGCATTGCAAGGTTCAGATCGTCATCTTTCCATGACACCCCAATCTCGCAGTGCTCTACAAACTCCTCGCCCCTGTCGTTTGTAATGTACAGATCGTATGATACGAAGCGACCAGTTCCCTTCGGAACCTTCTGACGCAATTCATCAAAGATATATTCGGCCGCGACGATGTAGCCGCTCGTCGGAGAGATCACCCGGCTGTCCCACATAAGCGCAGGATCATCATCTAGTTTTGTGCCCCAAACTGCGACATTGGTTCGACCGCTATTCATAATTGTTATCTTTTTGGCCGAAGCATCCCAAACAGGGGTGACGGACACTTCGTAAAAGAGGGCAAGCTGTTTTTGAAGGGCCAGATTCATCGCAGCCGTCGTGGAAGCCAATGAGGTCAAAGTCTTAGCAGTGGCGTCCGAACTCGTTTCCATGTTCTTCCAAATCACTTGCTCTTGTTGAAAGGCTTGGTTCTGCTGCCATTCTTGGTGATAACCCATATAAATTTCCCAGCCGATGAGCAGAATCACTACGATTTCGAGCACCAAATCACGTATTGAAACTCGCGAATCGCTTCGACGCTCAAGCTCTCTTGTGTAGAACTGAGCTTCTTGAAGAATTGCAAGACGATCTACGGCTTCACTGCCGGGTGCTTCTTCGAAACAGTCTGATATCCCTTGCTTCAATTCTTTCTTAGTCAGTTTGTCGATTCGTTTTAGTTCTATCATGTGACGTTGCCTCTTAGACCATATTGATAACCAGAGCCGAGTAACGTATAAGCGCTTCGCCTGATCCCGACCCAATCAGTCTTGGTTCGAGCGGTAAGTTGACTCAGGCGTTCTGGCAGGAATAGCATTTACCCGTTCTCCCTCGGGGAGCACCATGAGAACCCTCGCCACCATGCTTGCTGGTGTTTTGCTATTGAGTTTCGTTTCGGCTGCTACTGCTAAAGATCGTAAATGGCAAGACGGCACTGTCGTGAACATCACTTCCGATGCTCCGGGAGCGACGGCTTCCGCAGCCGAGACAGTGTCGAGGTATCAAATTAAGAGAGCTTATTACTGGATCAAGGCCGGGGACATTACCTACATCCTAGTGAATGCTTGGTCGGTTGGATTTCATTCACCCAAGGCCCCGTTGAACGTCACGCTTAACGGCAAAATCAAGATCGCGGTTGAAGGGCAAAATGTATACCTCCTCGATGATGCAGGCAAAGAAATCAAACGACCTCTTGTTGCGAAAATTGCCGATCCTGCTCCGCGATAGCGGCCAAATCATTAGGCGCTATACGCCTTTGGGCTAGCGCTTCGGTTCCTCTCCTTCTCGTTCGCTTTCTTGCCTTGTTGTGACAGGTCGTCGATCAAACTCGGAATAGCCATCGCTATATGCTCGACGAATTGGTTTGTAGAGTTGATCTGCACTTCGCAAGAGCTACAACCCGGTCGCACAATTCCGTCTTTCATATACGTAGACCAGTCATGTCGTCGGATTTCGAATTGGATGGCAGCGATTAGATTGGATTTCAGCATTCGAGCGTTTACTTAGCGTCCTGAGCGGCAAGAAAATCAACCAAGAATTGGCCTGACCTGGCGAAAGTCAGTCCTGTGGCATCGTTGGTTCCACGCAGAAGAATTAGGCCAATAATTTTTCCGTTTGATAGATAGACTGGACCGCCGCTGACGCCAGGCCAGTTGTTATGGTCAATCACGATTTGTCGAGGTTTAGGTTCGCCTGTCGCACCCATGTAGCCCGCTATCGTGGCGCGTGCAGTGAGGGGCTGGACCAACTCTAACGGGAACCCTGTGAAGGCAATTGCGGTTCCTATCTTTTGTGTAGACGTTTCAAAACTCACGACGCTCAATTTGGTTTTGAATCGAGCGTCCGTAAACGGGTTTGCTACTGCTCGGCACTTTGCCAAATCTAAAGCATCGTCCGTATAGCATTTATCTATCTTGAACCATACGATGGATACGTCTGTCCCTTCTTTCCACCCTTCTACCGGGAGATAAATGACAGGAATATCGCACGGTTTTTGCCGGGGCGGAGATGGGAGGTATAGAGCGTGCGCAACATGCGCTGCGGTCAAGAAGGTTCCATCTGAGGAAGCGAAAAATCCGGTCCCCTCAACGGATGCAAGGTTAACGCTATTTGGAGCGGTCTGCGCGGCACAAGCGACGGCAACAGTCGTACTTACTTCAGCAAGTAAGTGATGCTGCCAGTGGTGTGCGGACCGTTTTGGTCGTTCTTTAGCAGGTAGATATTCAGGTTGCGCTTGCGGTCCTGCGCCATGATACTGACGGGCTCACCGGAAACCGTCGGAAATGTCATGCCCAGGGCCTTCGCCTTCCCCTGGTACCATGAGGACACCTTGGAAACCGCATCCGGCGTGTCGAAGGAGAAAGAGCCTCTGTTGGCGTTGCCCGCGAAGTTTTTGATCTGCACGCCCGGATAAACCGGCACCCACGCGGGAGGTCCGGCCGCGACTGCGGTAGCGGTAACGAGCAGCGTTGCAATTATCCATTTCATGGCATTAGGCCAAGATTTCCATTTTGGCTTCTGGATTGGGCTTAGCATACAGACCTCGCGGTCTTGGATCATAATACGGATTCCTCAAGCCATCAACAGCAACATCTTGTGAACCATGGTTCAAAGAAACTCGACTGTCGGCTGCGAGTACAATTTCGTCTTTGGAGATTCCGACAACAATAATCGTTCCGCCAAATGCTGCAGCGCGGGGAGCAACTGTCTGCGGCACAACGGCGACAAGGGTGATTAGCAAAACCAGAACTGCTTGAATCTGAAATCTGTGTTGGTGAGACGCGCAAAATGGTTGATGCCAAGACCAAGATAGGCCGGGTCCAATGGACACTCAAAATCTTCACGGCCGTTTTAAGCCTTGGCCTGAGTTTAGTGTTTGTCATCGGTGGCTTGACGATATGGTTCTTGACGATATGGGGAGGAAGGACATCCTCTTGGGTGTGGAACAGGGGGATCGCGATCTTGGTAGTCGATGTGGGGTTGGTCCTTGGTGGAATTGCGTTTCACTTCTGGCGCAGACGCAACTCTTCATGGACGCTCACCCAGATCATAAGTGCTTCATTCCTCGTTGTGGTATCTGTCGGTCTAATCTGGCTATTAAGACTAATTCCGCCTAATTCATGAACCCGCCAAATTCAGCGACCGCCATGCAAGAAAGCACGTTGGAACTCGGGAAAACCTACACCGCGAAAGCCTAGTAAGAGCTTTATTCTTTCTTACGGTTTGCCTCCGAAAGATGATTGATGAGCGCCGGTATTTGATCGCAGACATGATCTACGAATTGCCCGATAGTGTAGAGCTTCTTTTTGCAAGTGCTGCACCCAGGAACGGTCAAGCCATCTTCCGAAAATGTAGACCAATCATGCCGTCGTATTTGGACCTGAATGGCGGCGATTAGGTTCGATTTCATCATCTTGAAACTTTCCTCTGCCGGATAACAACTCGCCGTCGCAACGGTTTGGTGCTGTGCGTGTGATACACCAGCATGTCCAATACTCCGGTCTGAGCCATTCCCTCAACACCCTCGTCTTGGATGGCAAAACCCGGTCTCAATTCAAACGGTAACTGCTGGTCATGATTCTGATTCGGTACGATGAAAGTTTCATCTGGCTTGCTGCGTAACAATTTGCGCAGAGGTTTTCGTTTTCCGAAATAGAAGTAGCACAGGTTTCTAATTGTCGTTGGGCGGTCGCCGTAGTTGATGACATTCGCAACAACTAACTTCAGCCCTTCGTATCTAGGATCGTTGAAAATTGCCATCCCGGTTTGGACGGTGAAACGCAAGCGCGGACCCGCAGCCTTATATTTGTAAATGTCCCACAGGAAGACAATCGTCGCTAAGATCGCGCCCCCACCAAGCCACTATGCTGGTTGTGCTCATACAATCCTCTTCGCACACTCGTTTCAATCGTCAAACAGCGAAGTCTGAATCCTCATCCGTCTTCCGCGCTCTAGCTCGGGCAGCCCTGATGCATACCAAAGATCGCGGAATTGCTCGATAGTCGCGGGTCCATGCCCAGCATAATGGTTGTTCGCGTAGGCGTAGATCAAGATGCCGCGTTTCTTGATCTGAAAACAGGCATCGACCCAACTGCGCATATCCTCTTTACGATCTACGACCACTTTGTTGAAGGTCTTCGTGATTTCCTCGATACCCTTCCGGTCGCCGAGCCAACGAATATAAGTCCAAGTCGTAGTAATCGGGTCGATCTTCATTTCAGACGGCACCGGCATTCTGGGCCTATCTGAAAGCACCAAGGCGATCTTATACGTTCGAAGGAGATCGACGAATTCCTCAGTCAACCAGTTCTTGTTCCGAATCTCGATGGCGAATTTATAGTCAGCAGGAAGTTTTGGAAGGAACTGTCTCAACCTAGATAGGAAATTCTCCAAAGGCATCATCCGGTCAAAATACGGAAACTGGAAGACCATCGGCCCGCGCTTGTCATCCAGGATGTCCATTTGTGTCTACGAACAACTCAAATTCCTCATCGCAGCCGACTAGGATTTTGTCGTGCGTGATGATCTGCGGAACCTTGACTGAGAAGATGAAATTGGCGGGAGTCGGAGCACTCATTCATTCACGGTGTGGGGACTCGGGATTCTCCAGTCGGCTTTCTCTTTGCGCAGGAAAGCAAGTTGCATAGTTTTCCCCAAACGCCTGCAGACTAACTGCATTGGCCAAGAAATTGCAGCCTAAGAAGCTACACTTACGCGCGAGGCGGGCCGTCCAGGAAGCAAGTTCCCGCCCGTAAGCGTCCTCTACACCTTCACCGGCGGAACACCCTCGTCGTCAAGTCCATCGGGAAGAGGTCGCACGCAACGAGCGCCGAAAGACTGTGATTCCTATCGCGCAGATCGAGGTAATCGGGATAAGAAACTCCGGTGACCAGCTCAACGTACTCGCTCGCATGCGAGACGCCAGGGATCGGGTTCAGGAGCGTCGCATTGATCCAACTGAAAATCGTGCTATTCGCGCCAATGCCTAGCGCCAACGTGAGCACCGCTGTAGCCGTGAAGCCCGGATTCTTGCGCCGCATGCGCAGGCCGAAGCGGATGTCCTGGAAAAGTGTTTCAAGGAACGAACTCCATACAGCCCGGCTGTCTTCGAGCGCGAGCGTTCTATTGCCGAAAGTTAGCATCGTGCGGTAACGTGCCTCTTGTTGCGACGTCCCTGTTTGGCTGAGTCTCTCTTCCGTCATTTCGCGATGGATGCACATCTCTTCTTGCAGCTCGCGATCAAACTGCTCGCGGACGCACCGAAGAACAAGTAGGTGGCGATAACTTACTGCGCTCGGAGATCAGGCGGAACTTTCGTGAGGAATGATCCAACGGGAGACTGGCCCTACAGCCCTCCGGATGCCATTTTCGCTATAATAATCGCTGTTTTGGAAGTTAACAGGGAGCGATTCAATTACTGACCGTCATCCCGTTCCCAAACACACCGAGCGGAAATACGAGCAAGGAGTTACAGAGATTGGATACAGACACTGCGATCGGCGGCCCTCATGGCTATTTCCCTTCCACTCAGGTATCGCTGCTTGAGGCTACCGCTGGCGGTGTGTCGAACGAGGCGCTAGACCGGGTGATCGCCCTGTATTGGAAACCCGTCTATCGATTCATCCGCCTCAAATTCCACAAGAACAATGAAGATGCAAAGGACTTAACCCAAGGATTTTTTGTCGCCGCGCTCCAACGCGACTTTTTTGCGCTCTTCGATCCGGCCAAAGCGTCGTTTCGTGCGTATCTCCGGATGGCCGTGGAACGCTTTGCTGCCAACCAGTATGCCGCGGCGAACCGGCAAAAGCGCGGCGGCGACATCCAGTTCGAACCCGTCGAGGAGCAGGGGGCTGCAACCGAATCGCCAGAACAAGCTTTTGAGCGCGAGTGGCAGCACCAGTTGTTTTCTCTCGCACTCGATGACCTGCGGGCACACTGCGGCGACTGCAGCAAGCAGCTCCAATTCTTACTCTTCGAAGCCTATGATCTTGCCGATGCCGACCGTCCTTCGTATGCCGAGTTGGCCGTGCGACATGGCATTCCCGAAAGTTCCGTGACTAATTACCTCGCGTGGACGCGCCGCATGCTGCGCGAGTTTGTGACCGAACGACTGCGCGGCACGACATCAGGCGCCCGGGAATTGCGCATGGAGACGCGTCGTGTATGGATGTAAGCGATTCAGTCCTCGACCACTTGCGCCATGTGGCAGCGTTGCCCGACCTGACCGGAACCCGCTACGAACTAGAGTCCGAGATCGGCCGCGGCGGCATGGGCGTCGTCTACGCCGCGCGGGACCGCCAACTCGATCGCCGTGTCGCTCTCAAGGTCCTCGACTTTGCCCTGGCTGGTGAGGCGCAGCTAATCGCGCACCTTGAGCATCCCGCTATCGTGCCTATCTATGAGACAGGGGCACTGGCCGACGGACGCCCGTTCTACGCAATGAAGCTAGTCAGCGGTGCACGCCTTGACCACTACCTCACCGAGCAACCCACTCTTGCGGAGTGCTTGCGAGTGATCCGGCGTGTCGGTGAGGCGCTAGCCTTCGCCCACTCTCACGGCATTATTCATCGTGACCTTAAACCTCAGAACGTGATGGTCGGCCCGTTTGGCGAGGTCTACGTCATGGACTGGGGTGTAGACGCCGTGGCGGGGACACCCGCGTTTCGTGCCCCGGATGACCGCTTGGACCATCGTTCCGACATCTACGCTTTTGGAGCGTTGCTGCAGTTTTTGCTTCACGCGCCCTCTCCTCCCGCTCTCCGCGCCATTGTCGCCAAGGCAATGAGTGTAGATCCGGCCAACCGCTATCCCGACGTCGCAGCACTTCTGGCCGATATCGAACGCTTCGAACTAGGGTTGGCTATAGAGGCTTGGTCGGAACCTCTATGGCATAAATTGCGCCGATTCGGGTCGCGCAACTCCGTTCTGCTCTGGCTCGTCGTGGCTTATACCCTTGTAAAGTTCTTGCTCTTTTTTCTCCGAAAGTTTTAAAGGAATTCCGGCCGATGCGGAATTCTATGGTAGGAGGACACACCGATGAACAAGGTCGTGGTCGGAATGGTGTTAGGGGTGGTTCTCGGCACCATTGACGGCGCAACCGCATGGTTCTACCCGGAAGCGCGTTCAATGATGACTAACATCATGATCGGGTCGTCGATTAAGGGTATGGCCGTGGGACTCCTCAGTGGTTGGTTCGCCTGCAAAGTGCAATCGACGCCATGGGGGGTCGTCGTGGGTTCTGCCCTCGGGCTGTTGCTCGCCTTTTTGGTGGCCGCCATGGACGCAGCGAAAGGCAGATCGCATTACTTGGAGATCATGCTGCCCGGCTTTGTTGTGGGCGCTATCATCGGATTCCTGACCCAAAAGATGGGCACGCCTGGTCCTGCGACAAAGGGGGCACAATGAAACGTCATCGCATTCTGCTGATTGCCGCGCTGATAGCCATCAGCGCCGCGGCCCAAGAGGACCCGTGGGCGGCTCTTCGTGTCTTTGAAGGAAAGTGGGAGGGCCCAGTCACGGGAAAGCCAGGGAAGCAATTCAGCTCCCGCGAGTATAAAGTTTGAGCTGAACGGGAAGTTTTTGTCGCAGCGAGACAAATCCGTGTACGAGCCAAAGTATAGCGTGTTGGCGTTCATCAGAGACACAAAGCGTTGGCTTACACCGCTGCGGACTGGCCGCAGGGAGCACTCGATTGCTAACTTATTAAACATTGTGCGCAAGCTATCCAACCGTCATATGCGCTTTCGAGAGATACTTGTTCAGGGGGAGAGAGCATTGGTAACACGATGTCCAAGCACAACTCTGAGACTGCCTCGAAGTCCGAATCTACGTCGGAGCCCAAGCCGCAGTCCTGTTGGGACTGTCCTGACGCGGAGATCATAAGCAGCACGACCGGCGACAAGTACGCCTTTTGCCCTCCGAGCAAGTGGAAGAACTCCGGCTGTGCGGCGAAACTGCTGGCCACACTGAAGCAGCCCATTGCCGCACGCGTGGGAACGCGAATACTGATAGCGGACAGCTTCATATTGGCCCGGCAAGATTGCTGCATTTCTGAAAGACTGCGGTTTTGACATTTGCGGAGAAGCCGAAAACGGCAAACAAGCCGTCGAAAAGGCGCTGGCGTTCAAACCCGATATCGTCCTGATGGACGTAACGATGCCTGGGATGGGCGGCTTCGATGCGGCTCGGGCAATCTTACAGGCGTCGCCCATGGCACAAATCATAGTTCTCACGATCCGCAGTCAGCCGGAATTGGTAGCAGAGGCAAAAAGGATCGGGGCGCGAGGCTACGTTTCAAAAGGCAGCGCGGCGGCCGTCCTGGTTGAAGCCATCGATGCAGTTTCACACGGTCAGACTTATTTCGAAGCGACGCCGCAGCTGTAAACTTACCGCTACACCTAAATCACCTGGATGCCTCTGAAAGTCGGTCTATAAACATCCGGATCGCATCATCGCACAGATGATTCAAGAATTGGCCGACGGTGTTGAGCCTCTTCTTGCACGCCGGGCGGCCGGGTTGGACGGTTCCGAGCTCATCCACAAAGGTTGAGAAGTCGTGTTGCTAAATTTCGCGTTGGATCCCCGTGCACAAGAAAGAGTTCTCATGGGTTGGCACCGTCAATCGGCGGGCAGTTGGCAATCCGGGGAGCAATACATCATCCCTCTGCGCACCGCATTTCCGCGCCCCTCCATCATGACGGTCTGCTAAGGCAAGTTCTGAGGTCCTCTGTATCGTGAAGCACTGAGGCCGCCAGGCGAGCTGATAAAGCGGAACTTCGAGGGCTCTGGCGAATGGTTCCACGGTCACACACTTCTTGTCGGATCGGCAGCTTTAGGACAAGTATGCGGCGGCAATAGTGGCTGGCAACCCTAGAAGTCGGAATACTGTTGAAATTGCACGAGTTTCATGCCGCGTTCTGTGATGTGCCGGCGATTGTCTTCTTCCGCAAAATCCAGAAGCAAGCCGCTGGGGGAAGTCCAGATCAGAAACGGCGCATGCAAAGCTACCTTCAGTTCGAATCTGTCCGCCTGCCACCGATGTCCGGCAACCCGGATGTTTTCCTGTCCTTGATATTGCAAGTCCCCCAGAAGCACTGAGGTCCGAACCGGATTGTCGCGACCTGGCTCGTCCACTCGAACCATTTCGACTGCGATGCCGGCTCCTTTCTTGCCAAGTGCGAAGCGCGTGATATTGCTGAGCGAAAACGCGGAAATTGGCCAAAGGAAGCCGTAGGGATGCTCCATGGCGATATCCATGCCGGCGTCATCGGGCGAATTCTTTGTGCCGGAAGTGCAAACGAGCTCGTTGGGCAGGAAATTGCAACTGAGAGGATCGGAATCGGGCTTCCATCGCAGTGTTCTGAACTCCTTAAGGCTGAGAGTGCGAAATCCGGAAGAGAGGTGGACCGAAAAAGGGTTGCTATGCTGCTCGTACTCTGGCGACTCATAGTCACGTTTGCCTTCAATTTCAAGGCTGCCATCGGGCAATCGACAAAGCTTCCAAGACTCAGTAAAGTTGTAAACTCCTGCGGCAAAGGGACCGACGCCACCTCCATTCGAATCGGTATAGACCTTGTATTCGCCTTCGGCGAGCTGGGTGCAATTCGAATCGCCCTGCAGTTCGGGATCCGTTATGGATATTCCCGTGCGAACCGTGGCCGCTCGCGGGCCTGCATGCGAGGACAAATTGATCGAGGCGAGAGATACGGACCCAAACAGGCATATAAGAATCGCTGCGTGCCGTGTGGCTTCAAAAGTCGAAGCGCCCATCCAGATCGAGAATCGCTTCATCGTGTCCTCCTGCAAGCCCTACGGCCGCGCTCTACGAACACACAATCAGAGATTCTGAACAATGCTCAGTCGAACGTCACCACGATTCACCCTCGGATCGATCTGGCTTTCACCGGGGACCGGCACGGGCACTTCTTCATTCACCAGGGCCTCAGCGAAGCGGCGAACCACGGCAGCTTTCATCTTGCTGGACATTTCGATTCCTCTTCAGGTTCTCGTTCTGCGCTCCGGGAAACGTCGTGTACGGCGTTACCCGCACAGCTTGCACGGGGTTGAGCACACGGCTCCGTGACGGCCGGTACGCGACTGCGTGATCTGCGTCACAGCCGGAGCTCGGGTACGGAGTGATCTTGTTAGTTGAAGTCGGGGAGGCAGTCATGGCCAAGGACAAGCGCAGTTTGGTCGAAGCACTGAAAGCGGAGTTGGCGTTTATTGAAAACGGCGGCTATCGGAAGTTGTCCTGGCGACCGCAATTTGTTTTTGAAGATTCACCCACGTGTTTGAACTACCGCGATCATGAACACCGCCGCCCATGCAGTGAATGCGTTCTTATGCAGTTGGTGCCCGAGGGATGCCGCGACAAGGCTGTTCCATGCCGGCACATTTCCTTGAATGCCAAAAATGAAACAGTTTCGTCCTTGTATCACTGGGCAGATGAAGAGGAGATCGAGGCAGCGGTTACCACATGGCTGAAGCACATGATTGCGAAACTCGAGCAAGAGCAAATCCAAGACCGGGTTGCGGCCACTGGCGCTTAACAAGGAACAAGACAGGGGTTGCAATTTCTTGCGAAGACACGGAGGGGGAGGAGAGTAGGACCGATGCTTTCGAAATGCGCCAACCCTGACTGCCTGGTTGAGTTCGACTATCGCCAGGGCCGGTTCTTCCGCTTTCACTGTAACAGCAACGATGGCAAGCTTGGCCGAGAGCCGCGCTCAGATCGGCACTTCTGGCTATGTGCAGCTTGTTCGCAGCATTACACGCTTCTGTATCGCAAGGACCACGCTGCATTGGTTAGTCTTCGCGTCCCGCAACTGACCGAAGCCAGAACTGCGGCCTAGCCACGATACTGTCCCAGGGCTCCCATCGCGGGAACTCCGCGCAATTGCCCGGCATACTTGCCCGCAAACGCTCCGGATGCTAATTTGCGCTCATGGAGCCGGCCGAAAAGGTATCGCCCGACGCATCTGCGCTGCGCGGCAAAGAAAAGTTCCACCGCCTTCTGGAATCCGCCCCCGATGCCATGGTCATTGTCGAACCCGGGGGGCGGATTGTCCTCGTTAACGCCCAGGCAGAAAAGATCTTCGGATACTCCCGAGACGAGCTCACCGGGCAGCCAGTGGAGATGCTGCTGCCCGAAACTTCCCGGCAGGCGCATGTACACCATCGGAGTGGCTATGGCGCGGCGCCTCACGCCCGCCCGATGGGGAGCGGACTGGAATTATTTGGCCGGCGAAAGGACGGGAGCGTTTTCCCCGTCGAGATTAGCCTCAGCCCACTGGAGGACGCGGACGGCCAGCTCTTCATGAGCGCGATTCGCGACGTTACCGAAAACAAACGCACCGCGTCGGCGTTGCGCCAGAGCGAGGAATACTACCGCCTGCTCGTGGACGAGGTGAAGGACTACGCGATATTTATGTTGGACACAGAAGGGCGCGTAACCGGCTGGAACAAAGGAGCGGAGAGGGTCAAAGGCTACCAAACCAACGAAATCATCGGGCGGCACTTTTCGGTGTTTTACCCAGCCGAAGACGTCGAACGCGGCAAGCCCGCAGAAGAACTCAAGCTCGCGGCGGCTGCAGGCCGTTGGGAAGATGAGGGCTGGCGAATCCGGAAGGACGGATCGCGTTTTTGGGCCAATGTGGTGATCACGGCGGTTCACGGTCCCGATCGGAAACTTATCGGGTTTTCCAAAGTCACTCGGGACGTCACCGAGGAGAAGCGCGCCCGAGAAGCGTTTCTTCTCGAAATCACCAACACACTGGTTTCGAAGCTGGACGCAAAGCAGCTGCTTTCCTCCATTGACTCGTGTCTGCACCAGTTGAAGCAGTTCGACTTCGCCACGCTTGCGCTTTACGACGCGCCGACGGGGATGTTGCGCGTTCAGCCTCTCGGCTCTTCTTCAGCCGATGCCGCCCCTGCTGGGGGCGAGCTGACGCCAGTTGCCAGTTCGCCAGCGGGATTGGCATATGTGAGCCGGAAGCCCGTGCTCATTACAGGACTACCGGGCGAAGATTTGCCGTCTGAAATAGCGGCTCAGCTTGTCCACGAAGGGGGTCGCTCCGGTTGCTGGATACCACTAATCGGCAGGGAGGGAACGCTCGGAACGCTGAATCTTTTCAGCCGCTGTGCCGGTGGTTTCACCGAAGAAGACCTCAACGCTCTGTCGCCGGTTGCTAGACAAGTCGCCATGGCTCTCGATAACGCGATGGCCTTTCAGCGTGTCTCTGAACTTACGCAAAGACTGGCCGAGCAAAAGCAGTACCTCGAGGATGAGCTTCGGACGGAATTCAACTTCGAGGAGATTGTCGGCGAAAGCAAAGCTCTAAAACGAGTCTTGAAGCAGGTGGAAACCGTCGCTCCGACAGATTCGACTGTTTTGATCCTGGGGGAAACTGGTACCGGGAAAGAACTCCTTGCTCGTTCAGTCCACGACCTGAGCGGGCGCCGAGCGGGAACCTTTGTCCGGATCAATTGCGCTTCGATTCCGGCGGGCCTTTTGGAAAGCGAGCTTTTTGGCCACGAGAAAGGCGCTTTCACTGGCGCGCTCACGCAGCGGACCGGCAGGTTCGAGTTGGCGAACCACGGAACGCTTTTCTTGGACGAAGTCGGCGATCTGCCGCTCGAATTGCAACCCAAACTCCTGCGGGTGATACAGGAGCATGAGTTCGAACGCCTGGGCAGCAACAAGACAATCACCACCAACGTGCGTATTATTGCCGCAACGAACCATGACCTGGGCAAGTTGGTCGCCCATGGCCAATTTCGAAGCGATCTCTTCTACCGCTTACATGTTTTCCCGATCACCGTTCCCCCCTTGAGGGAGCGCCGGGAAGACATCCCGCTCCTGGTGCAATACTTCGTTTCGAAATACGCGAGCCGCATGAAAAGACAGATTGAGAGCGTTCCGCCGGAGGCGATGGATGCGCTCACGCGATATCCCTGGCCGGGCAACATACGGGAACTCGAACACTTGGTTGAGCGCTCCGTGATCCTCTCTCGCGGGTCGGTGCTGGCCGTGCCTCCTTTTGAACCTCTTCCGGCGGAGGAAGCTTCAGCGGCTTCCACGTTGGAAGGCATGGAACGACAGCATATTCTCCGTGTATTGCGCGAAGCCGGGGGAAAGATCGGCGGCCCCGGTGGCGCCGCGGAGCGCCTTGGCATGAATCGGACCACATTGAACTCCCGGATGCTGAAACTGAACATCTCCCGCAAAGATCTCTAAACGATCCCTTTCTTTTGGTGCAATCGTCACACCTGTCGGTAACCGGCGTCACTGTGCCATTTCGTGGCATTTGCAATGCTTTGGGTAGAGCGCTGGAGGGTTTGCCCATGAAAATAGCAGCCCGGAAGCGAAAGCAAGTCAAAGCCCTTCATTGTGCGAAAGGGGCTCGGCCGAAGCGAAAGGCGCCTAACCAATTGGACGCCGTCTGTACCAAGAATTACATCCTTGAACCTCACTTTGAACTGGAACGCCCGCAGTTCTAGCGGGGCTTTACTTTCGCAAGCGCCTTGATTGTTCAGACCACTCGCCAATCCAGCGCCCGGTGGTCAGAAAATGAGAGTGAGAGAAGGAAGGAGTAATGCCATGCAAGTTAGAGACGTTATGGTAGGTCCGCCGGTTTGCTGCAGCTCTAAGACGAATTTGGGCGAAGCTGCCGAGATCATGTGGAATCAGAATTGTGGAATTCTGCCCATTGTGAACATACAGAACAAAGTGATCGGCGTCGTAACGGACCGGGATTTGTTCATCGCCCTGGCGACGCGGAACCGTCTTCCCGGCGAACTCACGGTGGGAGACGTCACGAACGGGCACGTCTACTCCTGCAAGCCAGATGACGATATCCATTCCGCCCTCGGGAAGATGGGCGAAGGGCGAGTGCGGCGGTTGCCGGTGCTTGATCACTTCGGGAAGGTCGTGGGTATTCTTTCCATAGACGACATCATCCTCGATGTCCAAATGGGCGAGCATCCCGATCTCTCCTCGCAGGACGTTGTGCACGCCCTAAAGAGATTGTATGGACCTCGGTTGCCCCAATTGATTCATCGAAAAGTCTGTGAAGCGGCTTAGCCGTTAAGCCGCTGTCCACCAAGCCAGGGTTTGATGATAACGAGCGAGAATGAGCCGAATCGGGTCGGCTCATCCTGCTCGAAACATTCTCGGCAGAGGTTTCGGCCACATGTGTCCCGTGATCTCTTGCCGGCCCACCAGTTTTGAATGCATGACTGGCGAGATACCGCCACGAGACGACATATCATCTCAATTCCGCGGGCCATTCACCGGTCCCCAGAGATTCGTGTGCCCCATCTCCAATGTTCTAAGCAGATTAGCTCAAACCGATCAGCGCCGCGTGTTTGGCATGTGTTCTGCTCTTTTGCTTGGTGACGGCGGAACCTGGACCATATGCTCCGGATCACAACCTCCGAAACGCAGGACCTGCTCCTCCTCAAGCTGGAGGGCCGGGTGACAGGTCCTTGGGTGAACGAGTTGAGGCAAACGTGGCTCGGCACTGCAAGCGCGTTTGGAAGCAAGGCAGTGCATGTGGATCTGAGCGCGGTCAGTTTCGCCGATGCAAACGGTTGCGAGTTGCTTCGGCAAATCCGGAAAGCCGGCGCCATGCTGCTGGGAGGTTCCGGATTTCTCCGGCAGATCCTGTGGGAAGCCGGTAAGAAGCCCGAACGCTCTGGGCGACGCCAGACGGAGGATTTTGATGAACGCACCATACGGTTTTGAACTCCGGGAAAACTGCCAGACCTGCACGCTACAGAAGACCGGTTTCTTCTGCCACGTTTCTGACGCCGCGCTCAGTGCATTCGAACGCACGAAATTTACGAGTTCTTATCCAGCGGGGGCTGTGCTTTTCGTAGAAGGCCAATCGCCCCGCGGGCGTTTACATGATTTGCAAAGGCCGGGTGAAGATGATGATGTCTTCAGCGGACGGAAAAACGATGATCGTCCGGTTCGGCGAAGCCGGCGAGATGCTGGGTTTGCATTCGTCCGTTTCAGGCGAGCCGTACGAGCTGACGGCCGAGACGTTGGAACCTTGCCAAATCAATTTCATTCGACGTGAAGACTTTCTCAAACTCCTGCACGAGCATCCCGAAATGTACGCCAACGCCGCTCAACAATTGAGCGGAGCTTACCGCATAGCATGCCAGCAAATTCGTTGCCTGGGTCTTTCCCACTCGGCGGCTGAAAAGCTGGCGGGCTTCCTGCTGGAATCCGCCAAGAAAGGGCAGGAGACGAAACAGGGCATTCGTTCCATTTGAGCCTGACGCACGAGGAAATCGCTCAGATCGTAGGCGTGTCGCGTGAGACGGTCACGCGAGGTCTCAGTGAACTGCGAAGCAAGATGCTGATCTCGACCAGCGGCCCGAACGTCGTGATCCGGAACAAGCCAGGGCTCGAGGCCATCGTCTGCGGCTTGATTTGGGACAAGCTACACAGACCTGCGAATCCTGAGTGGCTGCCGAGATCCGGCGAAAGGGATTCCTGTGAGCGAAAACACACAGAAAAGTGATCTCGATCACCGAACCAAGGACGCTGCTCGCATAATATTTGGATACGAGGTGCTTTATGGCCGCCACATCAGCGGGGACGCGGGTTGCGTTCAAGAATATTTTGTTTGCAACGGATTTTTCGGAGGCGTCCGAAGCAGCATTGCCCTTCGCATTGACCGTCGCCCGGCGGTTTGATGCCAAGCTTTACACGTTCCACATGCTAACGCCCATGCCATACGATTATTCGACGCCAATGCTGGCCGAGACGCTGATTGAGGCACAGGAAGACGCTGTCCGCACGGACATGCGGCGCCTGGAATCTCAACTCTCCGGCGTGCCCCATGAAGCAATCGTCGAACTGGGGCTGGAGATATGGCCCGTCCTCGAGCGGGAAGCTAATAAGTACAACGTGGACCTTCTAGTGTTCGGCACGCACGGGCGCACGGGCGCGGAACGATTGCTACTCGGGTCGGTCGCGGAGGAGGTCTTCCGGCGCTCTACAATTCCGGTGCTGACGATCGGGCCACGAGTACCCGCGAGCGCGCACAATGACGCGAGATTCCATTGCGTACTATTCTCGACGGACTTTACGCCGGAATCGCTGGCTGCGGCTCCGTATGCGATCTCGCTCGCGCAGGAGAACCAGGCGAAGCTCATATTGCTACACGTGATTCCGGAACGGGATCGGCAAGCCGAGCTGCGGGGAGGCGCAAACTCCGTGGCAGATGCGATGGGGAGGCTTCACGATTTGGTTCCCGAGGAGGCGGAACTCTGGTGCCGTCCAGAAACAATAGTGCAGTTTGGAAAGCCATTCGATCGCATTCTGGACGTCGCTCGCCGATAGCAAGGCGGATCTGATTGTCCTCGGGGTTCGTGGCGCCAAAGGGCATCTCGGAGCGGCGACCCACATCGAAAGGGCCACTGCTCATAACGTAGTTGTGCAAGCATTGTGCCCGGTCCTCACGGTGCGCCAGCAATAAGCTTCGAAAATACAGGCCGCCGCGTGGGCGCGAAAATGCAATAATCAGCACCCGCGCCAACTCGTTTCGTCTGCCTACCAAGAGGCCGCAATACCTTTTGCGAGCGACCCCGGCCTGAAGGAATTCAGGATTGTGTGACGAGCGCCGCAATTCGTTTTGAGGGATTTGTTGGGGAGCGCTTGGCAACACGACCAGTAGCCGGTCGCAACAAAGAGCCGAAACGCTCCCATGTTGGCTCGAACCGATTTACTGCCAGCGCTGTAGCAATTTAGTGCCTGAGCGTAAGTGAGCCAGATCACAATCGCGCGTGAGCTGAAGCACGGCTTTGCTTGGGTTACGACGGTTACCATGAATCTGTCAGGAGGCAGTCTATGAATATGATCGGTTCCCAGACTGTAGTTTCGTTCAAGAATATCCTCTACGCAACTGACTTCTCGCCGTCTGCGGCCGCAGCCCTCCCGTATGCCATGTCCATTGCCGGTCACTACAATTCGAAACTGCATGCTCTGCACGTCCGGATGCCGAGCCCGCTCTGGTTCATGGGGCTCGAGGCTGCTTCCCAAATGATTGAGACGGAGCAGGAACTCGCGGCAAAAGACGCACAGTACCTGCACAGAATGCTCGGTTCGGTACCCCATGATGTGACGGTTGAAGAAGGGGACTTCTGGGCGGCTTTCGAAAACAGTCTCGAACGAGGTCAAATTGATTTGATCGTCGTGGGCACACGGGGACGGAGCGGGCTCGCGAAAGGACTGTTGGGATCGATTGCCGAAGAGATTCTCCGGCGGGCGACATGCCCCGTGCTGACCGTCGGTCCAGAAGCACGAATCGAAGGAGCAAAGAAGCTGAAAATTCAGGAAGTCTTATACGCGACCGACCTTTTGCCGGAATCACTGGCCGCTGCACCGTATGCCATTTCACTCGCTGAGGAACACCATGCGATATTGACTCTGTTGAGCGTTCTCGATGGCCCCAACGTGGGGGACCTGATTCGGCCTATGGATTATTCATATTCGCAGGTGACCCGGCTGCGGGACCTGGTGCCGTTGGCGGTTGAATTCTGGTGTAAACCAACGTACCTGGTGAAGGAAGGGAAAGCCGCCGACAAAATTCTCGAAGTTGCCAAAGAGAGGCACGCGGATCTGATCGTTCTGGGCGCCAAGAACGTGTGCGGCCAGATGGCGGCCGCCACGCATCTTTCCGGAGCGACAGCGCACAAAGTAATCATCGGCGCCGCTTGCCCGGTTCTGACGGTGCGGAAGAAGCGAGATTGAAGCTTCGGACAATAAAAACATTAGGATCGTCGCCGGGCGATCTCGAAGCGATTAAAGTACTTCCACCGTGACCCAACGCTCCTCTTTTCAGGATCTTTTCGAACCGAAATCCATTGCTGTGATTGGCGCAACCGACCGCGAAGGCAGCGTCGGGCGTACGGTGTTTGCCAACCTTTGTTCCGGCACCTATCGGGGCAAGGTTTACCCGGTAAATCCGACTCGCGCAAACATAATGGGATTGCAATGCTGGACGAGCATTCGCGAGGTTCCTGAGCAGGTCGATCTGGCCGTAGTCGTAACTCCCGCAGCGACTGTACCCGGCGTGATCGGCGATTGCGTGCAGGCCGGGGTCTCCGCTGCCGTAGTTATTTCAGCGGGCTTTCGCGAACGCGGCCCGGCCGGCGCCGAGCTGGAGAACCAAATCCAGGAACAGCTTCGAGGCAGCAATACACGGCTTCTCGGCCCCAATTGCCTGGGCGTGATGAACCCGCTGCTGGGGATGAATGCCACGTTTGCCCAGGATATCGCTCGTCCCGGTAGCGTTGCTTTTCTGAGCCAAAGCGGCGCGCTGCTCACGGCAATTCTCGACTGGAGTTTGGAGCAAGAAGTCGGATTCAGCGCGATTGTTTCCACCGGCTCCATGCTCGATATCGGCTGGGGAGATTTGATCGAGTATTTCGGCGACGATCCCGACACGCGCAGCATTCTCTTGTATATGGAATCGGTCGGCGACGCTCGATCATTCCTTTCGGCCGCGCGGGAAGTTGCGCTTCGCAAGCCGATCATCGTGATCAAGGCCGGCCGTTCGGAAGCTGCCTCGAAGGCCGCGACTTCGCATACGGGCGCTATGACGGGAAGCGACGACGTCTTTGACGCTGCGCTCCGTCGCTGTGGTGTGTTGCGCGTCCAGAATATTTCCGATCTTTTCTATATGGCCGAGGTTCTCGGGAAGCAGCCTCGCCCGAAAGGCCCGCGGCTAACGATCGTGACGAACGCAGGCGGTCCGGGCGTGCTTGCTACGGACGCACTGATCGCCAGCGGCGGGCAGCTCGCGACGCTGTCCGACGAGTCTTTGGAAGCATTCAATTCTCTTCTCCCGCCGTACTGGAGCCATGCCAACCCGATTGACATCTTGGGCGATGCGGAGCCAGAGCGGTATGCAGAGGCGCTGCGTATTGCCACGCAGGATCCAAACAGCGATGGCCTGCTCGTCATTCTCGCGCCCCAAGGGATGACCGACCCTAAGCGGGTTGCTGATGCGCTGGCGCCTTATGCGAAGATTTCGGGCAAACCCGTACTGGCAAGCTGGATGGGGGGCAAGGTTGTAAGCCAAAGGAGTTGCGGCACTGAACGCCGCCGGTATCCCCACGTTTTCTTATCCGGATACCGCCGCGCGGGCGTTTCAGTACATGTGGAGATTTACCTACAACCTTCGGGGCCTCTACGAGACGCCAGCTCTCGCGGATGACGTCGAGATGACGGAGGCTTCGCGCGAAAAAGTGGCGAGCGATGCTGCAGCCTGCGCGAAATGCCAAACGCTCAACCCTGACGGAAACGGAATCGAAGCAAATCCTCGCGCTCTACGGCATTCCCACGGTAGAAACGAGAGTAGCTACGAGCCAAGCCGAAGCAGCTCTATGGGCGCGCGAGATTGGGTTCCCAGTCGTATTGAAGGTGTATTCGGAAACGATTACGCATAAGACCGATGTGGGCGGCGTGAAGCTGAGACCTGAAAGATGACCAGTCCGTCCGGGCCGCATACCGGCAGATCGAAGCTTCGGTTTGCGAGAAAGCCGGCGCCGCGCGTTTTCAGGGCGTGACCGTCCAGCCGATGATCAAGCTGGAGGGATACGAGCTGATCCTCGGCAGCAGTATTGACCCGCAATTTGGGCCCGTGATCCTGTTCGGCGCAGGTGGGCAACTGGTCGAGGTGTTCCGCGACCACGCTCTTGCGCTGCCGCCACTGAATTCCACGCTCGCACAGCGCCTGATGGAACAGACACAGATCTTTCCACGCTCTAAAGGGCATACGTGGACGCAGGCCAGTGGACCTATTGGAAATCGAGAGAATTTTGGTTCGCTTCAGCCGACTCGTCCTGGAGCAGCCCTGGATCAAGGAATTGGATATCAATCCCCTAGTCGCTGCGCCCGAACGGATACTCGCACTTGACGCGCGGATCGTGCTGCATGACGCCGCGACAACGGTAGAGCAATTGTCGCGACCCGCAATTCGCCCGTATCCCTCGCAATACGTTTCTCCCTGGGTCACCAAGGCCGGAATTCAGGTACTGGTTCGCCCGATCCGGCCTGAGGATGAACTGGCCATGGCAAGATTTCATGAGCGGTTGTCAGATCGCTCTGTTTACCTTCGATACTTCCACATGGAAAAGTTGAGCGAACGGGTTGCACATGAACGACTACTGCGGAAATGCTTCATTGACTACGACCGGGAAATGGCTCTGATCGTGGAGAGTACCGGCGCAGGGGCGCGCGCGAAATTTTCGGGATCGGCAGACTGACAAAGGCTTTGGGCACATCCGGCGGAGAAGTGGCCGTACTCGTGGCCGACGAACATCAGAAGGAAGGGATTGGCACCGAATTGTTGCGACATTTGATTGCGATCGCACGGGATGAGAAGCTGCAAAGCATCGAGGCCAATCTTCTCGCAGAAAACGCAGGCATGAGCGCACTCGCGTCTCACTTCGGTTTCAACTCCCAGAAGGGTGCCGACCCACGCCAAATGCGCACCGTCCTAAAGTTGTAGCGCGCCTTCTGGCCAGGCAGTCGCCCAGCACGAGAGCCCGTCGACGGCCACTCCCTCAGACCTGTTAAGTTGCCGACACCTCGTTCTTAAGCTCTGGAGCCGGAAGTTCCGGCCAGCGAGTTTCCAGCAGTACTCCCTGACCAGGTTTGTGCGCCAGCGTAAAAATAGATGCGCACTGCTCGCAGAGCCAGTAATGTTTGCGCGACGTGTGGAAACGGGTGGCGCCACGGTCGCAGAGACGCTATTCATCCTGGGGAGATCGTCGCCCGGCCGAAACCGGAAGAATCTGCCTCCTGCGAGCCAGTGGAACGCCACAGGGCATGATGGATTCGCACATTTGGGATGAACGTTCTGATAAAGCGGAACGCCCTGTGCGGGTTCGCCTGAGCCTCCTGGCGGTTTATCCTGGTCTTGCGGGGCGGTTCTGCGCTGTTCCTCGAGATGGGTGATGGCGCTCCGCAGCCATTTTCCATATTTCTCCTCGATTTCGCGTTGATCTCCATAACGGTACAGCAAATCGAGTGCCTCGCCTTCAGCATTTAGCGGAATGTGACGGCAGGGAATTTCGCGCGTTCCGAAATTCCGCAGGGACAAGCTGCATCAGCACGCAAGCTTCACAGGGCTCTGGATTTTCCTGGGAATCGTAGTTCATACAGGTAGGAGAATCCTCAAAGATCAGGAGCGGCCGCCAGGGCTCGCGCGGTGACCTCCCGTAGCTACCCTTTTCGAAGAATTCGAGCTCGAATCTTAAGACTTCCAGAAGATCACGTTCATCTCGATGCATACGTGGCCACCTTTCATCGAAAGTATCCGTTCCCCTGGCTGTAATTGCTGTGATCGGCGTCACTTAATTGTGTGATCCGAGAGGGCACGATGGTCGGTACGGTCCGCTCTCGTTCATAGGTCTTGCCGTCGTATGACGAGCGTTGAGCACGATTAGAATCGGCTCTATACTTTTTCCTTGATATCTTTTTCATCGACACAAATTCCTCCGGGCCCTCGGAGTTCGCAACAGAAGGCGGCCATAGATCAGGTAGTTTCGGTAGGGCCGGGAATCGCGAACTGCGCCTACGTGTTTGTTCTTTGGGAATATAAGGCCCAGCGCCACAGCACGAGAGTGTTTCGCAATTCTCGTCGTTCTCATATCAAGGAGGCTTAAGAATGCCTGCGAGCAATAAGGAACCACATCGCACAGGACGCATCGGCTGGCTGCGCGCTGCTGTTCTAGGCGCGAACGACGGCATCCTTTCAACATCGAGTCTCGTGCTCGGCGTCGCAGCCGCGCATGGGACTCACAGCAACGTATTGATCGCGGGAGTCGCCGGTCTGGTCGCTGGGGCTATGTCGATGGCCGCCGGTGAGTACGTGTCCGTCCACTCGCAAGCAGATACCGAACAGGCCGAACTCGAGCTTGAGCGCGCGGAACTCAAGGCAGACGATCAGGGCGAGCACAAGGAACTGATGGCTATCTACGTCGCTCGCGGGCTCGAACCTTCGCTCGCAAAACAGGTCGCACAGCAGTTGATGGCCCATGACGCGCTAGGCGCACATGCCCGCGACGAACTCGGCATCTCCGAGACGCTCCGTGCGCGTCCGATTCAGGCTGCCCTAGCATCGGCTGGCAGCTTTGCCGTTGGAGCAGGCATGCCGCTGCTGATCACTGCCATGGCCCCGGCGGCGAGTCTGATTCCTCTTGTCTCTGGGGCTTCCCTCGTATTCCTCGCGCTTCTAGGCGGGCTGGCTGCCCGGGCGGGCGGCGCGGCGGTGACTATGGGCGCAATGCGCGTCACGTTCTGGGGTGCGCTGGCCATGGCAGTGACTGCCGGCGTCGGGGCGCTGTTCGGAACGGTTGCGTGAAGCGAGCCAACCAGAGATCGGTTCTGCCTCGTTAACCAGCGTTGGCCCTTCTGGATTCAATCCACATGGCCGGATAATGAGCCTGTTCGAACTCAATAGGCGAGTATCAAAGATGTGATTCTGCAAAGCGTGGGAATAAGGAATCACGTCGGTGGATAACGCGATCTCCCGTTTGATGACGTCAGGTGTCCTTTCAGAACCCGGCCGACTAGCTTGATAGCAGGAGCAATGCCGCGCGAGCGAGAAATCCTATAAAGTGCGCGAACTCACTGAGCCACAAGCACCAATCAGTCTCGTTCCCATGAGGGTCAAGGCAAGAGGGTGCGAGAGATTATGCCGAACAACAAAGCCGCCCAAGCCCAATCGAGCAGGGCAAGACGCCGCCGCCAACCATCATGAGAATCGTCAGCACTGAGTCTTCCAGCGGCGCAAGAAGATAGAAGACAGCGGACGACGATCTCCAGCAATCTTAGCAATCTTAAATGCGGAGCATGTCAAACATTCTAAGAATTGGCGTCGGCCTCTTCAATCAGAATAGGTGCGCGCTGCGCACGTCTACGGTTCCCCAGAGCATCGCGCGGTCATCTCCGGCGCAGTTCGTGACCAGCTCAGGCCGGGGCTCTCCAAAGCTTCGCAGCACGACGACAGCGTGCTCGGTTGCCGAGCTACGGACGGCCCGCGAGAGCCGGTTGCAGTAAGAGGGCTCGGCGCCGTCAAGGATGTTCGAGAGAGAGAATCCATCAAAGGAGCCGGCAGCGCACGACCCCAGGTAGGACGCTGCATCCGCCAGTACGAAGTGAACGCGGGGCATTTTCGGCAGAGGCTCGTGGTTTGTTTCACCCAGAAGGAGCGCCTGGGCGTACGGGTTCGTGGCGTTCGCGTGCCTCGCGAAGCCCCTTTCCAACCGCCGCCGAAGAATCGCGCCGAATCTCGAAGGTAACAGAGAAAGAAACCGAGGTGCGTAAACGGCGCGTAACGTGGCGGGCGACATGAGCAAATCAAAGGACGCCCGAAATCTGCGCGTGTCGAGATGCTTCCTCCAGAAGACCATCTGTTCGGCGACATCAGAGAGAGCAAGGAAGGCGCGCACAACTCCCGCTCGCCAGCCCACAAGCGGCATGAAAGCGCGCGCGAAATTCATCGCCCGCTCAGCATCGCCTGTCTCCGCGTGCCCGCCGTCCGCGCGCCGCTCTGCATAGGCAAGCTGAACCGGATTGATGTCACACGCGACCACTTCGTGGTCGCCGGCGAGGCGCAGCGCGGTGGTACCGGCGGACGCGATGCAGAATACCCGTTTTCTGCCACGGAACGCCTTAAGCTCAATTTCTACGTCTTCGTACATCTGCCCGAAGAGCAGGCGTTGCGGGCCGAGCGATGCGCCCAGACGCCCGGCCTGCCAAGCTGTCTCCCGGTTCACAGACGGCCGCCAGGGATGGCACCGCACACCCAGACTAGGATGAGGAAGGCAGCGTTCTTGACGATCATGCCGGCGGGCTCGTGGATGACGCGCCGCGCCCAGAGGATTCCGTTCGCATTGAGCACGATTAGTAACGTTGTTTGCGTGACGGCACAAATGCCCGGGGCGGCTCCGGTTAGGACCCACGCAGCGAGTGCAACTTCCACGACGCCAAGCATCCTAAGAAAGGCCGATGCTACGCGCGGGCCGAGCCACGGCACAGCCGCTACCACCTCGACTTGCGAATACACGCGGCCCAGAAGCTTGCACCATAGCCCCTCATAGAGCCAAACCGCTGCAACGCTGGTGCGGATGATGACTAACGGTGGAAATGCGATTGCGATGCTGTGCACGCAAGGTCTCCAGTGTAGCGTGACGGAAGGGACTCCACAGAAGAGTGAAGCTCCGCTGGATTTTCCGTAACGCTTGCGGCACAGATACCACGCAGGATGTGCCTGTGAAGCTGACGTATCAAGAGCGCTTCCAGAGGTCGCCACAAGTACCGGGGGCGGAGGTATGCCTGGTAACGCGTGGTCAGAACTACGTCCGTCTTATCGCCACGCTTCGAGATCTCATAGGAGCCCCCAAGCGTGAGGACACAGCTTTCGATACCCAAATGCTGTTCGATCACCTCGAATTGCAGATAATGCATCGGGTCAACCGCAGTGATTCGCTTTGTCAAATCTCCCTTCTTATAGATGCAGCGCACGGCAGCGCCTATCCTCGTCTTTGCGCCTTCGGTGCGCACCGGTTGGGGCAAGAATGCGCGAAGAAGAAACGGAGGCCGTCCGGGAACTTCCTCATAAAACATGATGCGATTCCAGACCGCTTCAGGACTGGCTTGCAAGACGACGGGCGTCGCGACCGCTGCACTCACCGCCCCGCGTGCGAAGAACCAACTCACGAGCCGATATCGCGTCGCAGCATGCTTTTTTTTTAGCCGCAGGGCTGGCGAAATCGGCTTAGCCGGCCCCATTTTAGCGTCTTGGTCACGGTTCATCGCGCTCTCTTTCGTCGCAAACCAGCGCAAACTGTCCCTTCAGCCCAGGGCAGCCGGGCCTACTTAACTGCCAACTCGGGATGCAATTGTCGGTTGCTGATTCTCGATTGTGACTGAGCGAAACACCCAAGGGCATCATCGTTTCAGGTGGAATCCCAAACAGCTCTCAGGCATTTCCCCTTCGCGACGCTATCTCCGCCAGCAGCTTAGCGTTCAGGGTGCCTGCGAACGCGGCTGCCAACGCTCCAATGAACGCCGGGATGACATACACATTGCTTACCATGGCGGAATCGAACCAATGGCCTAGCACGGAAGGGCCCAGCCAGGCGCCGAGCCAGGCGACGATCCACTGCCCCAAAAATCCATCGACACTATCGAACAGACGGTAGCGGAACCCCCAGTGAACGAGCGCAGCCGCAATCGCACTGAGGATCAGAAGAACCAGGAAGGAAGGAAACATCATGCCGATCAGTGGGGCACTCATAGAAACCTCCTCGTTGGAGTTAGATCCATAGGAGCAATTTCATCTTGTATCGTTCGATGCCCGTGTGACTGCGCATTCTCACCAGCAACTCCGGCGTGGCCTCAGGCACATTTGGAAAAACAACTCACGATCGAGCACGCTCAGACCACAGATGAGTCTTGTTCGTTTGTGCTCTATTGTACTTTTCCCCTCACCGTCGGTAGGCTGCCTCGCTGCCTCGGGTGGGGTTCTGCTCAGTTCGAAGCGGATCGTTGTGACACCTGTTTTGGGACCGTAGCGTCTCGTGTCCACGCGATGGCGCTATCGAGTTCACCGTACGCGAAACTTTGATCTCGGCCTGGACAAAATGCTCGGCTATTTTGGGCGCCAAACTCGCCAATTTACTGTCGACCGCAAACGCAATCCTCTTTACCTTCCGATGATGATTGCGCAGAAATCGCACGTGCCGGAGAAAAGCTCCGAGATTCTCCCAACCGGGAAATTCACGAGCATGGATCACCAGCCCCTGCAAATCACCGTGCGCTTCGATCCATGCATCCGCAGTGAATGCCAACGAATCGAAGTCCTGCGCACGTAGGCGTTGCTTGACCTCAACCACAATCACGCCGGAATCGGCGAGAAGCGGTGAGAAACCGCGGCGCCTTTGGGAAGCGCCGCCAACCAGGCGATCGCGTCGTTGACATCGTGATTGCCGAATAACCGAACAGGGCATGGCATGAAAAAACCGGCCAAACGCGTAACTTCGCGAACCCAGCCCACATCGGTAACAATTGCGCAACCGTCAAACAGTCGCAGGGAGTAAAGGCCGATATTGGCGTCTTCCCGCCCTGCCCCCGGCGTGAACCCCTCGAATTCCGGCCGCAGTTGATATAGAAACCGCAGGCGGCGCCCCTCCCGCCGCGCTTCATCGAGAAGCGGGACGAACACTTGTTCGTAATCTTCCCTGGTTATTCTGCCGAAGGCCTTAACACCGTCGATTCCGCTAGGAAGGCCTTTGATTTTCTCGATCACCAAGTACTCCTTTTTCAATCGGAGGCGTGCCGAGTGCGGTTTCCTCTCTCACGATTCGGCTCGCTCAGCCGAGCGAATCACTGTCCGTCGGGGGCGGGACTACAAAGACCAGCGACGCCAGGTAAATAATGATCCCGAGGCCGATCAGCGTTGCCGCGACAAATGCGAAGAGGACGAACGAAAGCGGATGGAACCAGAGAAGGCTAGCGATTTCGATGCCCAGGCCCACCACGATCAAAGCACTCGCAATTCGGAGCATTCGCTGCAGACCAATAGCGCTGAGTTTCATTGCCCGGGCCTCCACATTTTCAAGTGATCCACCTGGGAAACGTTGTGCACCGTATCGTGGCAACCGCTGGATACACAGGACAACTGGTTCGAAGTCAGCGTGCTCATCATCGCCGAGTGGACAGGATCTTCCTCAAAGCTTCGGGCGCCTTCGTGGCAATGCAGGCACTGTGCGTTCTTAAATCCGCCGGGTATGGTGATCGGGTTCGGCGGCGTGCTTATGTACTGCAGATAAATACGGGTCAATCCCTTGATTTTATCTTTCAAGGGACCATAAATCGTGTAGTCGGTGTGGCAGGAATAGCAGGCCATGTCCGGCGGAACGCGATGATTCTGAAAGTGCTGCGCGGGGATGTATTTCGTATCGTCCACGTACAGGCTTTGGCCATACGGAACCATCACGTGGCAGGAGGTGCAAAACTTTGTCTGCTCCGATCGCTGCATGTGAAAGTTCATACCCCCTACAATACAAAGAGCCGGAAGAACGCAAAGTCCAACGAAGGCCACGATTTTCCCTCCGGCGGACCTGGTTACACCAGGACGGATCAAGAAGATGAAGGCCAGTACAACACTGAGAACAATTTGAACGATGAGAATTCCAACCACAAAGCCTCCTGATACGGCTGCCCTCAGTGAAGGTTGAAAAAGACGCCGTGTGTAGACCGAAGCGCTCCTCCCATGCCTTCACACGAATATGCTGACAGCAAAGCGTTCGCAGTGACCCCCGAGATGCCTACTTCTTTCCCAGGTCGCGAACGTAGGCAACCAGTGTCTGAATGTCGGCTGGCTTCAATTGCTTGTCGTAGGCCGGCATCTTGTTCTTGCCCTTTGCGATCACTGCAGCAAGATCGGCGTCACTTTCCTTTTGCACATCGGGCGAATGGAAATCTCGGGTGCTCAAGAGCCTTACCGGCAGGAGTGTTAGCGCTGCCATCCGGGCCGTGGCATGATGCGCACTTCTTGGCGTCATATAGCTTTGCTCCCTCGCTTTGCGCCCGCATCACCGGCACGCAGATCAATGAAAGCGTAAGAAGCGCCAAGCACCTGCCTAGGATTGTTGTACACGTCTTCATGTCTTCCTCCTTTGTTTAAAGACTGTTTTCTAGAAAAGCTGAAGCATTGGATCAGAACATCCAAAAACCATAGCGAACCGACAGGGTGGCATTTCCGCCGTTAAAATTCTGCGTGAGGGCTGCTATCGTTGCCGGATTGGCCCGATCACTCTCGTCATGGCCAAGATAAGTTCCCACTCGCTTTGCGCACAACTTGCTGCCTCGCGGCCGGTCCGGCGCTCAGCTCAAAACGAATACCGCAAGGAGAATGTGGCATTACTGCCGTTAAAGTCCTGCAACTGAATCGCCGCAAGCCCAAAGGGGCTCGTGTTTCCCGTTTCGTTGAATCCGTAATAGTTCCAAGCCATCTTGTAAGTGAACCCTCGGGCGACGTCGAAGGCAATCGAGGCGTATGGCCGCTGGTAGTTGTAATCGAGCGTCCCGGAAGGCGTGAGAGGGTTCAGGAAAATCGTATTGCCACGGACAAAGCTGCCCCCATAACCCGCTATTGCGGTCACCCGTTTGAAGGGCTTCCAGACCAGGGCAGCGTGGGCAAAATTATCCGTGCTGCTATAGGTCGCAAGCGCCCCCAGCGGCGATGACGCAGCCGTAATCGGGCACGCCGGCCCCGTCGGCAGCATCGGCACATCGGGGGGGAAGGCAGAGGCAGTCACAGTAGCGGGTGGGGGCGCGGGGTTTGCGGAAGTTGTGGAGTAAGCAAAGCAGACTAACGTTTGGGTGTAGACGTCCCAGTAGTTGTATCCGAAGTCGACGGTCAGACGCGAATTTGCCGTCAATATCGTGGCGAAGCTGTACGAACGGTCGTGCTCCACGTTGTTTACGGTCAAGACGTTGTCGCGGTTTTCATGAAGCTCAACCGCGCCATTTACAGTCGCCCACGGCCGCGGCTTGTAATTCGCATGGATCTTGTAGGACTGCACTTGCCGGGGATCGATCCGTGTATAGGAGTTGTCGTTATAACCGAACTCAAAATCGCCGGTGATACGAATGGCGTCAATCGGCCGCGCGACCGCTCCCAGCAACACCGCATTCTCATTGATGGTCGTGACGCTGCGAACCGGATTGGCCGCCACGGCGGCACTGTAAGTCACCGACCCGTCTGCATTGAGCGTGCACCCGGCGGGCAGAGCTCCGGCAAACTCCGCGCAGCTACCGCGCGCAGCAAGATAATCATTCGTCGCGCTCGCTGTGGCCCCTCCCGGAAAATAAATCATCCCCGAATCGTTCGTATCGCTGTATTGGGCGATGGTTCGTTTCGTGTAGAGATAACCGATATGCGCGCTCAGGCGTCTGGTGATGTCGTATTGGAGCTCCAAAGTATTTGTTTTCATGTTCTGGCCCAGAAACGATGAAGTGAGCCCGGTGATCACATCCGCGGCTGAGCTTGCCAAGTGCTGCGGGCAAGTCACCGCATTCGAGTCCACCGGGCAATTGGTCGTGTTGAAGACAGCTTCACTCTGCTGTAGCCCCGCCAAACCCGGATAGCCCGTGCCAAAAATATTTGTTTCGTCGAGCGCCCACATTCCCGGGATGCGCCAGTTGTCATAAGCGAAAGAATCGAGAATCCGGACGTTTTCCGTTATGGAATACACGCCCGACCAATCCGCATTCACCGAGACACGCTTCGCATCCGCCGGGCCTCCCGTCGTGCTTCCGCGCTCGGCTGTGCGCGCGGTATATCCGTTCAGTGCTTCAAGGAAATCCGGGATCTGGTTGTTGCTCGTGCTGTAACCTGCTGAGCCGGACATTTCGAAATTCTTGAAGTAATTCGATTGCATGCGGAACCGCTCCGTGGGCATAAAGTTCCGCGGATTGCCTACCTGGCTATAGGACAAGAATCCGTTGCATGTGGGCGTAGCGGTGTTGATGGTGCCGGTCACGATCGGAGTCGCGCAGGGAAGAACCTCGGCGGTTGTTTGCGTACTCCAAATGTTCCCCAAATCCACCGGTGTACCGTTCGGCGTGCCCAACCCCGTAGGGTTTGCGAGAACATATCCGAAATTCTGCGGATTGACGGCGGGTTTATCGATGACGGTGTTGTCCTGCTTGAAATAACTGAGGAACTCGTCAAAAGAAAACGTTGTTCGGGGCAGGACCCGGAAATCGACTCCAGCGCGAAACGCGTTCGTCGTATAGCTATAAGTCTCGTCGAAGGCCGATATCGTTCCCCCGTCCGTGGTGAAGGAACCAGGTCCCTCATCGCGGTTGCGGGAATAACCCAATCGGAATCGCACCCTTGAATTCGGAAGCAGCGTGAGATCGTAGTCCTGCATGCGGCGCACAAGATCCAGTCCGGCAAGCGAATTGTTTTGCCCTATCGCAGGGTGCGAACAAAATGCCGGAGCGCCCTGTGGGAAAGCCGTCGTCGGCAGACCCACGTAGCAGCCGGTCGTCAAAGACCCCGCCGGGTTCAATGCGGCGGGGTTCAACGGGTTGGCAAACAGGTTATAGTCCCAAAAATTCTTGTCGCGGCGGAACATCAGCCGAAAGTCGTACCATTTATTCTTTTGGATGCGCAGGCGTGACACGTCGTTGGGATCGCCGCCATATCCGAAGTTGCTGAAAGTCAGATCGTCGAAAAAGGGTCCATTGTGGTCGAGCGAGTGCATCTCGAAGTCGAAATCGAAGAGACGAAGGCCGGAACCGAGGTTCTCAAACGTATCGTAGGTGTTTAGGTTGCCGTTGATATTGCTCGATCGATAGCCGAATTCGATTGTCTGGTGGATATTGTAATCGCCCGAATTAATTCCTTTCGATTCTCCGGAATCATCTTGAGCTTGGGCGCGAGCAGCGGGCGAAAAGAAGAGGGCCACGATAAAGACGACGGAAGGAATCGCGTGAACCCTCAGGCGATCTTTCATAGCTCTTGTCCCCTTCCATTCGGAAACCCTGTTCCGCGCTTGCCTGCATTTTCCATTGCTGAAAGAAAGCTCAAGGTGGCTCCTATTTGAAGAAGGTCGCATCGAAATTGGAGCCATGGATCTGGCTGTGACATAGAATGCATGACTGGAAAAAGCTCGCCTGGTTATGGAACGAGGGAGCTCCCGGCGCGGAGCTGAAGGACGAAGTCGTGTGGCACTGTAGGCAGAGCAGGTTCACATTGCTGAGCTTCAGCATGTGGGGGTTTGGTCCACCGTGCGTCAAATGGCACGACTGGCATCCATCGACCTTTACCGGGGCATGCTCATACACAAAAGGCCCCTGCTTGTCCGTGTGACACTTGAAGCAGACTGCATCCTGCGTGGAGGAAGTCCGCACCTGCTTGGGCTTAACTGTGCCATGCGGATTGTGACAGTCGGTGCACTGGATGAGCCCTTCGTTCACGCGGTGATGGAACGGCATGTCGAACTCGGCTTTTTTCTGCAGATGGCATGAGTAGCAAAGCTGGGGCTGGGAGTTTATGAGCAAAAACTCCGGCTCTTTGGCGTGGTGCGGCGAATGGCAGGAAATGCAACTGACGTCATTCTTCGAATGCACCGAGTTGATTGCATTCATGTGCTGCGTGCCGCCCGCATGGCACGTCAGGCAACGGTCGTTGATCTCCTTGGTAGAAGCGTTCGGGAAGATGAAGATCTTTGTCTTGTCTACCGGATTTGCAATGTGTTCCGAGCCCGGTCCGTGGCAGCCCTCGCACCCTTGATGCGATGGACCGCCTTTTGTATCGAGGGTCGTCTTCCAGTGCGGCGTCTTCTCCCAACTGTCGTAGATGTCCTCGTGACACGTCTTGCAGGTCTCTGCGCCGACGTACTGAGCCTGATTCGCGTCCTTCGAGGCTGGTACAGCCGCAGGCGATGCTTTCGAGCTGCTCGTCGATGATTGTCCTTCTTGCGCCCGAGCGGAAGCCTGCTGCACGCAAACCAAACCAAGCGCCGCAATCGCGATCCATTGGATAGTCTTCGAACACCCCATTGGACTCCCCCTCAATTCACTCCAATCGACCTCAAGCGAGTGCGCAGTATTCTCGTGAACTTCAATACGGCCATAATCGGATTTTGTCTGTGACTTCGGTCACAGGCCTGACAACTAATTCCGCTGTCGCACTCGGGCTGTCCCGCACGTCAGATTACGGCTCGTCTCCCTGGCAATTCAGCGAGTTTTGCGAGCGCAGTCTTGTCGTGAATGATGAGAATCGGAGCTTTAAGTTCGAGTATGCGTCTCTTCTTGAAACGCGAGATGACCCTGGCCACCGTTTCGCGAGAGACCCCAATCATTTGGCCAATCTCTTCCTGACTCGCCTCCAACATCGCCTGCGTTTGGCCGTTGGAACCATTAGGCATTGGACGCAGTCCCAAAAGGAAGCGGGCCATCTTTTGTTCCGCCGAGCCTGGTAGAGAGCTCGCCCTCGTTTCTGCCAAGACGAAATAGTAGATCGCGCTTACCAGTTCTGCCGCAGCATAAGCCGCCGTCTCCGTCGCGTGCAGACGTCGAAGCAGGCTGTCTCGAGAGACGAAGCTTACCTTCGCCGGCTCGACAACCTCCGCCCTCATGCCGTACGGCCGCCCTGAGATTGTTGTCGGGAGGCCGAGGACAGCTCCGCGACTTGCGAACCCGAGAATGAGAGACTTCCCATTCTCGGAACTCATGGAAAGTTTTACCCGACCATCCCAAAGGACATGCACCCCCAGGGCTTTTTGCCCTTCCGCCATTAGAACGGACCCGTTCTGGCGGGCGACACAGCCACCCATGGGCTGGATTCCCAGGAGACGGTCAAGGTAAACGTCAGAGAGCACAGGGTAGACGCCCGCCAAATCGGGAAATGAAGACCTTGCCTCTCGAGTGCCGAAGGCTTGCCGATTCAATTGGCCGCCCATGATTGGCTCCCTAGACGTAATAGCAAATTACGTTATCTTTTTATAGATTCACGAGAATCTTGTCAGTGATCCTTTCCGACAGTGCCTGTGACTTGAGTCACAGACAGGATGATTAACAATGAGGTAGTTGGGTTCTTTGGATTGGCTCCGGAGCAAGGAACGGAGCGATTTCGGCCTTTTTTGTCGTGTGTGCGGCAGAACATACTACTGCTCGGCCGTTTTGGGGAGGGTCCAGTGAAATCTAGCCAAGGCCTATTGCCTGCAGCGCTGCGGGCGCGGGGTGTCTCCCGGCGTGACTTTGTGAAGTTCTGCAACCTGATGGTGGCTACGCTGGCGCTGCCCACGCGGTATCTATCGGCTGTCCAAAAGGCGCTCACTCAGGCCGGTCGTCCCGTTCTCGTGTGGCTTGAGTTTCAAGATTGTGCGGGCAACACGGAATCGATGTTGCGCAGCAGTAATCCGCCGGTCGCGGAATTTGTTCTCGATCTTCTGTCCTGGGAATATCACGAGACGTTGATGGCCGGTGCGGGTAAGCAGGCAGAAGCCGCGCTCGAGCGAGTGGTCAGGGAGCACAAGGGCAAATACATCGCTGTAGTAGAAGGTGCAATTCCAACGGCCGACGGCGGTGTCTACTGCACCATTGGCGGCAAGACCGCCTTGGATATTGCAACGCGCGTGTGCAGTAATGCCGCCGTGAATATTGCAGTGGGCGCCTGCGCCTGGGATGGAGGTCTGGTTCGCTCGAACCCGAACCCGACTGGAGCGCTTGGATTGCACGAAGCGGTTCCGGGATTAAAGAACCTCATCAACTTGGGAGGTTGCCCGCACAATCCCGCGAACACCGCGGCGGTCCTGGTGCACTACCTGACGTTCCATGATCTGCCTGCTCTCGATGAATACAACAGGCCGCTGTTCGCTTATGGCGACATCATTCACGACCAATGTGAACGGCGGGCTCACTACGACGCCGGCCGTTTTGTGGAGGAGTGGGGCGATGAAGGCCATCGCAAGGGCTATTGCCTATACAAAATGGGCTGCAAGGGTCCCGAAGCCACGTATAACTGTCCCACCGTCCGCTGGAATGACGGAACGAGTTGGCCGGTAAAGTCTGGCCACGGCTGCATTGCATGCGCTTCGCACCGCTTTTGGGATACGAAGTCCCCCTTTTACAAACGGTTGCCATCGGTGCCCGGATTCGGAGTGGATGTCACAGCGGACGAGATCGGGTGGGTTGCCACCGGAGTGGTTGCCGCAGCGATGGTTGCCCAAGTGGCCGGCAATTTCGTGCGCGACAAAATTCGGCCGAAGAAGACAACCGACGAAACAAACGAGCCGCCGGAGTCTCACGGAGCTTAGGAGGAATCAATGGCGCGGATAGTGGTCGATCCGGTCACGCGAATTGAAGGACATCTCCGCATCGAGGCCCAAGTCGAAGGCGGGATGATCGCGGATGCGTGGAGTTCCGGCACGATGTTCCGCGGCATCGAGCTGATCTTGCGCGGCCGTGACCCGCGCGAAGCATGGATCTGGGCGCAGCGCATTTGCGGGGTGTGCACGATGGTGCACGCGCTCGCCTCGGTCAACGCGGTCGAGGATGCGCTGGGCATCGAAATTCCCGACAATGCCCGCCTCGTTCGGAACATCATCGCGTCAACGCAGACGATCCAAGACCACGTCATTCACTTTTACCATCTTCACGCGCTGGACTGGGTGGACATCCTCTCCGCCCTGAAGGCGGACCCGGCAAAGACAGCGCAACTTGCGCAATCGATCTCTGACTGGCCCGTGTCGAGTGAGAAATATTTCAAGAGTGTCCAGGATCGCGTCAGCGCGCTGGTCGCGAGCAAGCAGCTGAGTCTATTTGGCGCCGGTTATTGGGGCCATCCCGCCTACCATCTTCCGCCCGAAGCCAACCTCATGGCCGTCGCGCACTACTTGGAGGCACTACAGTTCCAGAAGGAATTCATCCGTATTCATGCGGTTCTCGGTGGCAAGAATCCTCACTTACAGACATTTCTGGTCGGGGGCATGGCTACGGCCATGGATCCGAACGAGCCGGGCGCGACAATCAACCCAGAACGAATGGATTTTCTGGTGCAGGTGGCCAAATCGGCGATCGCGTTTGTGAATCAGGTGTACATTCCCGATGTTCTGGCCGTGGCAGGTTTCTACCCCGAGTGGTTCAAACTCGGCGCGGGCGTTGGGAATTACATGTGCTATGGCGGTTATCCCCAAGGGCCCATCAAAGATCCTGCGGACTTCTTTCTTCCCCGGGGGATCATCCTGGACCGTGACCTCTCAAAGGTTCATCCAGTCGATCCGGCAAATGTCACCGAATATGTGACCCATTCCTGGTACGAGTATTCGGGTGGAGACCAGGTCGCAAAGCATCCGTACGAAGGCGAGACCAACCCGCAGTATTCGGGACCGAAACCCCCGTATGAATTCCTCGAGGTGAATGAAAAATATTCCTGGCTGAAGGCTCCGAGATATCAGGACCAAGTGATGGAAGTTGGGCCGCTCGCACGCCTGCTGGTGGCGTACGCTTCGGGTCAGCCGGACGTTAAAGCTCTAGTCGATGCGACGCTCGGAAAGCTGAAGGCTCCGCCCGCTGCGTTGTTTTCGACTCTCGGACGCGTTGTCGCGCGCGCTCTCGAAACGCAACTTCTCGCGAGCCGTCTCGTTGGCTGGATCGAGCAGTTGGGCGACAACTTGGCGAGCGGGAATGTGCGCATTCACAACGGGGAAAAGTGGAACCCGAACTCGTGGCCCAAGACCGCGCAGGGTTTCGGCTTCTTCGAGGCGCCGCGCGGGTCGCTGGGGCACTGGCTGGAGATCGAAGACCAGGCGATCAAGAACTACCAGGCGGTCGTTCCGTCCACATGGAACGCGGGCCCGCGAGATGCCCGCGGCCAGCCGGGCCCGTACGAGGCTGCGCTCGTCAAGACGCCGATCGCGGAGCCGGAACGCCCGCTGGAACTTCTGCGCACCATCCACTCCTTCGACCCGTGCTTGGCTTGTGCCGTGCACGTGGTCGACGCTCAAGGGCACACCTATGCCCGCGCGGAAGCCTGACCTGGCAGAGGACTGCGTATGAAAAAAATGCGAAGGCAACGCGGGCATGAAGCGGAATGGCAGAGACCTGCGCACGGGCAGGTGAGGGTTTACGTCTGGGAATGGCCCGTGCGATTTGCGCACTGGATCATTTTCACGACAATTGTTTCTCTCTCCATTACGGGCTATTACATGCACTCCCCGTTCGTCGTTCCGCACGGAAGGACCGCCTACGTGATGGGAACGATGCGCTTTGTTCACGTGCTTTCCGCCTTCGCGTTTCTCGGGGCCATCGTGATCCGAGTTGTCTGGATGTTTATCGGTAATCAGTGGTCGCATTGGGATCAGTTCATCCCGACGACAAAGAAACGATGGAAAGATTTCGCCGAGACCGGAAAGTATTACGGCTTCATGTCTTGGTCGCCAACTCCCGATATTGGTCATAACGCTCTGGCAGGTGCTGCCTATGCCGCTGTTTTCGGCATGGCGTTTGTCGAAATCCTCACGGGATTTGCGCTATATTCCCGGATTCTCGGAAGCAACTGGCTGAACTTTTTCATCGGCTGGCTTCCACGCCTGATTGACATCCAATGGCTGCGCGAGATCCATTTCATCGTGATGTTCGGATTCTGGATGTTCTTCATCCACCATCTCTATACTGCCATCCTCGTTTCAATCGAGGAAGAGAACGGCGTGATGGAGAGTATTTTCAGCGGATACAAGTTTGTTCCCGAACACGAACTGCGGGAGGCAATTCCAGAGGAGAGCGGCGAGGATACTGAACCGCGTGCGGAAGCGATCTCGGCACGCCCGGTTGGTGGACAAAATTCGCAATCGCGAGCGTGACATGGAAGATTTGCCGTCTTCGGACACGGTGGTGATAGGGGTTGGCAACACGATCCTCTCAGACGAGGGCGTCGGCGTGCATGCCGCAAGACTGCTGCAGAATGACCCCAGGATGCCGCCTGGCGTCACGATTCTGGACGGCGGCACAATCGGTCTCGAGCTGATTCCGTACGCTTCGGACGCGTCTCGCGTGCTGCTTCTTGATGCCATGAACTCGGGCAAAGCGCCCGGAACGCTTGCTCGTATGACGGGAACCGATTTGCTCGCCACGACCGGAGGATGGAGCGCTCATCAATTGGGAGTTGCCGATCTGATCGCGGCTCTTTTCCTGGTGTCGACCCATCCTCAGGACATTGTCGTGCTGGGCGTGCAGCCTGCCATCACAGACTGGGGCACGTCTTTGTCTCCCGAGGTCGAGGCTGCCCTAGCGCCGTTGGTGGATGCAGCTTTGGCGCAGCTACAAGTTTGGAAGGAATCACGGGACGCGAGTTTGAAGATCGACTCATCATCTTCGCCGCCTGGACCAGCCCGTGAGCGAATACTCCCCGAGCCTTGCGAAGAAGGAGGATTGTAACGTGTGCCTCGCAATCCCCGGCAAGGTCGTCAGCAGCGAAATACACAATGGCATTCGGGTGGGACGCGTCCAGTTTGGTGGGATCACACGGGAGACCTGCCTGGACTTTGTTCCCGAAGCGTCGGTCGGAGATTACGTGATCGTGCATGTAGGATTCGCAATCAGTCTTGTGGACCGTGAAGAGGCGGAGCGGAGCTACGAATTGCTGGAATCCATGGGATTGCTCAACGGCGAACTGGCGTCGGATTTGGAAGATTCGCAAGCGGACAAGTAAGGCGATGTTGGAAGCGCTCCGAGGAAGTGTATGAAGTATTTGGACGAATACCGAGATGAGAAGATTGCGCGCGGAATTGTGGCCGAGCTGACCCGTCGCGCTACGCGTCCCTGGGTGTTAATGGAGATTTGCGGCGGGCAAACCCACACGCTGATGCGTTATGGCATCGATGAGATGCTACCTGCTGGGATTGAACTCGTTCATGGGCCAGGATGTCCCGTGTGCGTGACCTCTCTGGAAATGATCGACAAGGCCACCGAGATTGCTTCACGTCCTGACGTGACGTTGATTTCTTATGGCGACATGCTGCGCGTACCGGGCTCACATACCGATCTATTCCATGTTAAGGCCCGGGGCGGAGACGTGCGGGTAGTGTATTCTCCCACGGAAGGGCTTAAATTCGCCCGTGCAAATCCTGGTCGCAAAGTGGTCTTCTTTGCAGTCGGTTTTGAAACGACGGCTCCGGCCAATGCCATGGCTGTTTGGCAAGCAAAACGGGAAGGGCTTAGGAATTTCTCGATGCTTGCCTGCCATGTCCTTGTGCCACCAGCGATTCGGGCGCTCTTGAGTTCACCGCGCAATCGTGTGCAAGGATTCATTGGTCCGGGTCACGTTTGCACGGTCATGGGCTATCGCGAATATGAGGACCTCGTTCGGGAGTTCCATCTGCCGATTGTTGTGGGCGGATTCGAGCCGCTTGATCTGCTGGAAGCGATCCTGATGCTTGTTACGCAGCTCGAGGAACGGCGCGCGGTAGTCGAGAACCAATACGTCCGGTCCGTGACTTACGAGGGTAACCTGCCCGCTCAGAAGGTATTGGCGGAAGTGTTCGAGGTGTGTGACCGGAAATGGCGCGGGATCGGCGGAATTCCAGAAAGTGGTCTCAGCCTCCGAGAGGAATATGCTGAATTCGATGCGGATCGCATTTTTGGGACAGAAGGAGTGACCGCGGACGAGCCCGCGGAGTGCATTAGTGCAGAGGTACTCCAGGGATTGAAGAAACCGACGGATTGTTCCGCATTCGGGACGCGCTGCACGCCGGAAAATCCGCTGGGCGCTCCGATGGTCTCTTCCGAAGGCGCGTGCGCCGCGTATTACCAATATCGCCGCCATGCGATTGCGGCGACGGGAACCCATTGATGCCGCCAGAGACGAAACTCGATGTGGCTTTGAATTGTCCGGTCCCGATTGCGGCCAGGGAGTCAATCCTACTGGGCCACGGAAGCGGGGGTCGAATGAGCGGGGACCTCCTGCGAAATGTCCTCCTTCCCGCCCTTCAAAATCCCGTTCTCGAGCGGTTGGATGATCAAGCCATCGTGGATGTCGGCGGATCCCGAATTGCGTTTACGACAGACTCCTTCGTCGTGAAGCCATTGTTTTTTCCAGGCGGCGACATCGGAACGCTGGCGGTGAACGGAACCGTGAATGACCTGGCGATGGGGGGGGCCGAGCCTCTTTTCCTGAGTCTTGCACTCATCCTCGAAGAAGGGCTTCCGCTCGATACCCTCCGCCGGGTTATGGAATCCATTCGCGTCGCTGCCGCTCTTGCGGGTGTCGTTGTCGTCACCGGGGACACAAAAGTAGTTGAGAAAGGCAGCGGCGACGGATTGTTTGTAAACACCTCCGGGATCGGACTCGTCTCATCCGGGGTGCAGCTTTCCGCCGATCAGGCACGTCCAGGAGATCGCGTGCTGCTGAGCGGGACTATTGGAGATCATGGGATCACGATACTGTCTCAGCGGGAAGGTCTCGAATTCGAAAGTGCTATCGCGAGCGACACGGCCGCGTTGCATACTCTTGTTGCCGACATGCTTCGCGCGAGTTGTGAAATTCGTTGTCTCCGTGACCCAACGCGCGGCGGCCTGTCGAGCTCCTTGAACGAGATTGCGGCCCGGTCACGCGTAGGGGTTGAGCTCAAAGAGGACGCGATCCCGATCCGGGAGGAAGTCCAAGGTGCATGCGAGATATTAGGGCTCGATCCGTTGTACGTGGCAAACGAAGGCAAGCTGCTCGCGATTGTTGAGCCTACGGCGGCCGAAAGGATTCTCGAAGCAATGCACCAGCATCCGCTGGGCCGCAACGCACGCATGATCGGAACGATCACGGATTCCCATCCGACGATGGTTACCCTGCGAACGCGGTTAGGAACATCGAGGATCGTCGATCTGCTCTCCGGTGACCAATTGCCGAGAATCTGCTAAGGACAGCCCGATGCACGAGATGGGAATTGCCAATTCGGTCCTCGATGCGATTCGCGTGGAAACACGCCGCTTCCCGGATGGCCACATTTACAAAGTGGGGGTGCGAATCGGCGAACTCGCAGGAGTTGACCCGGATGCCATGAGCTTTTGTTTTGAAGCTCTTGTGCGCGGGACAGAATTGGAGCCGCTTGCACTCGAGATTGAATACTGCCCACGCCGCTACCAATGCCAGGCCTGTGGACACTCGTACGCCGCAGCGAGAGAAGATTCGACATGTCCGGAGTGCGGCACGAGGGAATCACGGTTTTTGGGGGGCGACGAACTGGAGCTTACTTACCTGGAGATCGAAAATGGAGCGCGTGCCGCTGGAACGTAAAGTCTTGAACGAAAATGACCGCATCGCCGCCGACTTGCGGGCGCGCTTTGCCGAACACAATATTCTGGCACTGAACCTGATTAGCTCGCCCGGGGCTGGGAAAACCAGCCTGCTCGAACGCACCCTCGCAAGCTTCGACCGCCATGAACGGGTGGCAGTTCTAACCGGGGACATTCAGACGGAAAATGACGCGAAACGGCTGGCGCGGTTTGGGTTTCCCGTGAAGCAAATTACCACGGGCGGGACATGCCATCTGGATGCCAGGATGATCGAAAGAGCGCTTCTGGACTGGCGCTTGGAAGACATTGACCTATTGTTGATCGAAAACGTCGGAAACCTCGTCTGCCCGTCCAGCTACGACTTGGGTGAGGCAGCAAAACTGGTTGTTCTCAGTGTTACGGAAGGAGAGGACAAGCCGCTCAAATACCCTTCGATCTTTTTTAAGTCGGAACTGCTGATTCTGAACAAGATTGACCTGCTGTCCTATGTGCCATTCGATATCGATGCCGCCGAAGAGAATTCGCGGCGTGTCCACCGTGACATTGAGATTGTTCGAGTATCCTGCCAGACGCGGCAGGGAATAACGGAGTGGCTCGCTTGGCTGGATCGCAAGCGAGAAAGCTCGCGCGCTGCCGCGTCCGCGTCTTGAAGCGTCATGCAAGTCCGCAAGGAAATCCGAGTCTCCGGGATCGTGCAAGGAGTCGGATTCCGGCCGTACATCTATCGTCTCGCGACGGATCGAAACCTAGGCGGAAACATCAGCAACACGCCGGGCGGAGTCACCATCGAAATTCAGGGCCCGCCGGACCTAGTCGAGGATTTCGTCTCGCACCTTCCCGCGGAGGCGCCGGCACTTGCACAGATTACCCAGGTGCTGGTCCGCGAGATGCCGTGCAAGCCGGATCGGTGCTTTGAAATTCTGTCCAGCCATACCGGCGAACATGCTAGTGCGCTGATCTCCCCGGACGTGGCAGTCTGCGAGGAGTGTCTTCGCGAGTTATTCGACCCGCAGGACCGCCGACATCTCTATCCTCTTATCAATTGCACGAACTGCGGGCCGCGCTTTACGATCATGCGGGACGTTCCCTACGACCGGCCGCGCACTTCGATGTCGGCATTCCCGATGTGCGACAAATGCCGAGCGGAATATGACGACCCGCAAAACCGCCGTTTCCATGCGCAGCCGAATGCGTGCTGGAAATGCGGCCCCCAACTCGAATTCTGGGACGTCCAGGGCCGCCCGACGAAAGCACTTGATCCCATCGAGGGAGCTGTGGAGCGCCTCCGATCGGGCGAGATACTCGCCGTCAAGGGACTCGGAGGATTCCACTTCGCGGTAGATGCCATGAACTCTGCGGCAGTTGAACGGCTGCGCCAGCGCAAGCGGCGCGTTGAAAAGCCGTTTGCCGTGATGGTGCGCGATCTGGAAGCCGCCGGCCGATTTTGCGAGATCGATGCCGAATCACGGAAACTTCTGCGCAGGCAGCAGCGACCCATCGTGCTGCTGCCAAGAACGAAAGACATTACAATCGCTGAGATCGTGGCACCGAACCAGCGTGACCTCGGGCTGTTCCTGCCCTATACCCCGCTACACCACTTGCTCTTTGCAGCAGGCAAGTTCACAGCGTTGGTCATGACCAGTGGAAATCTGAGTGAAGAGCCGATTGCGATTGACAACCGCGAGGCGGTGGATCGGTTAGGTCGCATCGCTGACTTCTTTCTTGTGCACAATCGAGAAATTCTCCTTCGTTGTGACGATTCGGTGGTTCGTCCTTCGGCCGGCAGGTTGCGACAGATACGGCGGTCGCGGGGCTACGTGCCAGCGCCTGTGCGATTGCACAAGGAACTTCCGCAGATTCTTGCGGTCGGGGGAGAGCTGAAAAATACGATCTGCCTGACGCGCGGCAACCTCGCATTTCTTGAGCCAGCACATCGGAGACCTCGAAAACATCGAGAGTTTCGATTTCTTCTGCGATGCCATCACCTATCTTTCGAGGATTCTCGAAATCGAACCGGAAGTCATCGCGCATGACCTTCATCCAGATTATTTTTCGACGAAATGGGCCTTGACGCAGAAAGGGGTACGCGTCTTGTGGGTGTGCAGCATCACCATGCACACATCGCCGCGTGCATGGCGGAGAACCGGATCGATGGACGGGTTATTGGACTGTCCCTGGACGGCACCGGTTATGGGACGGACGGGCAGATCTGGGGCGGCGAAGCGCTCTTCGCGGGGTATGCAAGCTTTGAGCGCGCCGCACATTTCGCGTACGTGGCGCTTCCAGGAGGCGCCGCGGCAATTCGGGAGCCCTGGCGGATGGCGGTAAGCTATTTGGCGCAAACTTTTGGCGAGGATTTCCTTGACCTGGATATCCCCTTCGTCCAAGAACTGGAACGCGAGAAGGCGGAGTTGATTCTACGCATGATGGCCCAGCGGGTGAATTGTCCCCTCACCTCGAGTTGCGGGCGTTTGTTCGATGCCGTCGCCGCCCTCATTGGAATTCGGCAAGAAGTGAGCTATGAAGCGCAGGCCGCTATTGAACTGGAAATGTCGGGACGGTCGTCGAGCGAGACTGATGGCTATCCGCTCACTATTCGCCGACAGGACGAGTACTGGCAGATCGACCCCTCTCCATTATTCGGCGCCATCGTCGAGGATCTCCGCCGGAGGGTGTGCACGGAAACAATCAGCCGCCGGTTCCATAATGGACTAGTCGAAACTCTCGTGCGCCTCGCGTGCTTGCTGCGACAAGAATCCTCGCTCAATCAGATCTGCTTGAGCGGCGGTACATTCAACAACTTGCTTTTGTCCGAACATTTGATTCGCAAGCTAGAATCCCACGGTTTTGAGGTTTTCACTCATTCCGAGGTTCCCACGGGCGACGGTGGTCTGAGCCTCGGACAGGCGCTCGTCGCAGCACACAGCGCCCCAACTGAAACGCGGATCTCCCGCACCGGGAAAGCTTGCGATGCGACCTAGGCTGAACACTTTGTTTAACGATGCCCCCGACAATCTGCGCGGCAAGGTGATTGGCATATATGGCATCTTGCTGGGATTCAATCTGGGGGCATGGCTTTGGGCGGGCATCGCCCTGCACCATTACCCTGTACTTCTGGGTACGGCCCTTCTCGCTTACAGCTTTGGCCTCCGGCATGCCGTCGATGCGGATCATATCGCCGCGATCGACAACGTGACACGCAAGTTGATGCAGGACGGTAAGCGTCCCGTCGCGATTGGATTCATGTTCTCGCTGGGACACTCGACCGTAGTCGTGCTTGGGGCAGCAGCGATTGCTGGGGCAGCTCTTGCGCTGCAACATCGCCTGGATGCAGTAAGGAGCGTCGGAGGCATCGTCGGGACACTGGTGTCGGCATTTTTCCTGTTTGCCATCGCACTTGTTAATCTGATTATTCTGCGCTCAATCTTTCAGGCGTTCGTCAGGGTTCGCCGGGGCGAGCCCTACGTGGAGGAAGATTTCGACTTACTTCTCGGCAATCGAGGATTTCTTGCCCGTATATTCCGGCCCATGTTCGGGATGATCAGCAGCAGTTGGCATATGTATCCGCTGGGCGTTTTGTTTGGCCTGGGCTTTGATACGGCTACGGAGATTGGTCTATTGGGTATCTCTGCTGCTGAAGCATCAAAGGGCTTGTCGATCTGGTTGATCCTTGTATTTCCGATACTCTTTGCTGCGGGGATGTCCCTCATCGATTCCACGGACAACATACTGATGTTGGGTGCGTACGGCTGGGCGTTTGTAAAGCCCATTCGCAAGCTCTATTACAACATGACCATCACGTGCGTGTCGGTAATCGTCGCGCTAGTGGTCGGAGGGATCGAAGCTCTCGGATTGTTAGCCGGGCACTTTCATTGCAAAGGAAGATTCTGGAACGAAGTCGCCAGGCTCAACGATAACTTCGGCACGCTCGGCTATTTCATCGTGGCACTCTTTGCCGCGAGTTGGGTTGTGTCCATCGCGGTTTATAAGTGGCGGCGGTTTGACGATCTCGAACTGAGCGCCTGAAGCCCCGTCAAATGTAAAAAAGCGAGCGGCGGTGCGACAGGTTTGAGTCAGGCGGCGCCCGACTCAGGGGGTTGCACGGTGGCCGGTAATCTGAGCGATTTGAATGCGGTAAAAGACCGGCACCAGCGGGCGCGGTGAGCCGTGCAGGATCGTTTTCACGTAACCAGGCTCCCACCACATGGCTTTCTTTTGCAACACATTGTAAGCGACCGCGCGCTCGAGCTTGTATTCAGGCGTATCGGGCAGCTCTTCGTAGTGACCGAAGACGATTACACTCTCCCATTCCTCCGGGCTCACCACCTCGTCCGCTTCGACGCAGACCAGCGGGTTGGCGCGCATCCACTCGATCTTTTGCCCAACCGTGGCAAAGCTATAAAGGCAATTATGGTTGTAGACGAAATAGGATGGCACTACGTAAGGCTGACCCCCTTGGGCACACGCTAATCTGCAGAGATGCGTGCGGGCCAGAAGGGCCACGCTCGTCTGCCTAGTCATTCCCTGGATCAACACGACAACCCCCTCACAGTGATGCCCTTCGACTGTCGAAGCCAGCCAGCCATTCCCTCCGCTTTTTTCAAGCACTCGGCGGCCTCGCCGCTTGCCACTTCGATCTCAACCCGCTGTCTTCGGGTCAGCTCGGGGAGAATTTCCCGGAAAGTTACGGTGCGCCGCTTGTTCCCGCAGACGGAGCAAGCCGGATCTGCAGAGCGATCTGTCCAGCCGCATTGAACGCATTGATGAAGAGTGGCATTGAGCCCTCGGGCAAGCACCAAGGTGCGTATCTTTCCCTCCTGCAGGTCCGCGAGTGTTTCGTCGAAGCCAGTGACAGTGCCTTGTTCTTCGTTGGTCACGGCAGTGGCTAGCTCTGCCTCATGCCTGTGCTCCCAGGCCGCAATTTGGGGTTCGAGATGTTTCAGCAGCTCGAGCGGAGTTACCCGAGCGAGGTCTTGGTGGAACAGCACCATTGGTTTGCGAAAGCCTCGTGGAAACTTTGCTTTAATGGGCCTTATTAACTCATCGGGACCAACAAGAAAGACGGCCGCGACCTCATTCCTTGTACACAAGTTGACCGCGTGCTGCGCCGTTTCACAACACAAGTGTGCATACTGGCTATCCATGCGTCTTCTGAAGACTTCTCTCTGGGCCCCCCGGGTCTTCCGGACGCCCTGGCCTGTTACGTGGCCGAGTTCTTCCTTCTTCCATTGAGAAATGTCTATGGCGAATTTCTTCTCCTCGTGTTCGACGATTTCACCAAGCCAGTAATGGAAGAAACGTGCACCCGCATGGTCGACAACTAGGATTCCGCAGGACTTGTGCTCCGCTGCAAGCCAGAATAACTGCGATAGCGCTGCCTTTCCCCAGTGAACTTCGTTTTGCACTTCCAGTTGTAAGGATACGATCTGCCAGACCGAAGGGCCCGCAAAGATCACAAGGCTTCTCTCATGCGGCGCCCGCTGCCGTAGGAACTCTTCCACACGATCCAGTTGTTTCAGGAAAAGTTCTCGCTCCACGGGAGGAAGAGAGTCGACAATGCGCCGGCTATCGTTCCTTAGCGAAGTCAGGTATCCGTGCGTAAGGCCGTGCAAAGACGCCTCGACAGGGCTCGTGTGAACATACGCGGTGAGCAAAGGACATTCCAACTGAGACAGCATCTTCAATTGACTCGTGGTGAGCATGCCGCTTCTCCTCTATCGATCGCGTCTTCAACACAATTACGTTAGGCAAATCGGGCAAAGGGAGCAGTGACCTGCATCACATTTAGCTTCGAACGGCCCGAACAATACCTGAACGTCATTGCGGCACAAACTGCTCTACTGAACGACCAGCAAACCGGCGTGACATTTCGAATGGAGCAAATGGTCGCAGCGGTTCAACTCATCAAGGTCCTGGGAGGCGCCTGGGAATGCCCCAGAAATTGACTCTCCGAAGGAGTTGGGAATCAAGACCGCGGGCAGCACGTTGGGAGTCGCAGTTCGATGATCCGCACGACTTGGCTCGACGATGTGTGCCATATATGCCCGCTTCCGAGTTCCATAAGCCTCGGCTTCCCGGGTGGCGTTGCTGAGCGTGGCCGGTGTCACCTTGCCCTGTGACGTGCGTCACGTACTTCGGACGCCCTCGCTGCTAGGCTGGTTTGGAGGCTTCCGCGCCCCTCGCGGCGCCTCACTTCGGAGAGGACTATGGACACAATTCAATCGTATCGAGTTACTGCAACTTCCACGATCGCCCGTAGCGGCGTGGCGGCTGTGCAAGGGATCGAACCTTCCATTTTCTTCAGCGCGCCGCCTGAATTCCGCGGCGTCCCTGGACACTGGACACCGGAGCACTTCTTCGTCATCTCGGTGGCAAGCTGTTACGTCAGCACGTTTTCAGGAATAGCGGACATTTCGCACTTTGAGTTTATATCGCTTGATCTGGAAGCCGAGGGCATCTTGAAAAAGGAAGAAGGTGCCTTGAGATTTTCTACGATCGTTCTTCTTCCAGTCGTAAAGATAGCCCGTGAGGAAGATCGCGAGCGCGCTCTTCGGTTGCTGGAAAAAGCAGAGAAGAGCTGCCTGATCGCTCGATCCATGAAGTGCTCCGTTGAACTCAGGCCCCAGGTTAATGTCGAAGAGGAGCTGTTACAGACAGCAAAGGTAGGAGCCTCTGCGCCGCCGATGTAACAGGAAGCCGCAGCCGTTCTCGACAAGTACTTGTCCCTCGCACCGTCGCAGGCTCTTCCCGGCAGATCGGTTTAGCCAGCGAACAGTATCTCGGCGAAATCAAGGCATCGCTGCCTAAGAACCTTGGGGTCCATCTATGAAAGCTAGCGCCCAGATTCTCGATGGTAACGAAGCGGCCGCATCGGTCGCCTACCGCCTGAATGAAGTGATTGCGATTTATCCGATAACGCCCTCGTCGCCGATGGGCGAATGGGCCGATCAATGGCGGCAAGAAGGCAAGAAGAACATCTTCGGCACGATCCCCACGGTTATCGAGATGCAAAGCGAAGGCGGAGCTGCGGGCGCGCTGCACGGAGCGTTGCAAGCCGGGGCGCTCGGTACAACGTTCACCGCGTCGCAGGGCTTACTGCTGATGATCCCAAACATGTTTAAAATCGCAGGTGAACTTACACCGTGCGTGATCCACGTCGCGGCGCGCACGATTGCGACGCATGCGCTTTCCATTTTTGGCGATCACAGCGACGTCATGGCCGCGCGTATGACCGGATTCGCGCTGCTGTCGTCTGACTCGGTGCAGGAAGCCGGCGATTTTGCTCTCATCGCGCAGGCCGCGTCGCTCGAATCGCGGATTCCGTTCCTGCATTTCTTCGATGGATTCCGGACCTCGCACGAATTAAACAAGATCAAAGTACTCGAGGATGACGACCTTCGCGCGCTCATTGATGAACAACTTGTCCGACAACATCGGGACCGCGGGCTGACCCCGGAACATCCGCTGCTCCGCGGCACCGCGCAGAACCCAGACGTCTTTTTCCAGGCGCGCGAGGCGATCAACCCGTTCTATCGGGCGTGCCCCACGATCGTTCAGAATGCGATGAACCGCTTCGCGCTGCAGACCGGCCGCGCTTATCACCTCTTCGATTATGTCGGCAGCTCGGTTGCTGACCGCGTGCTTGTGCTGATGGGCTCGGGCGTCGGGGCTGCCGAAGAAACGGTCGACTATCTCAAAGGCCGCGGCGAAAACGTCGGCATCATTAAAGTTCGCCTGTTTCGTCCCTTTGCGACCGATGCATTTCTAGCAGCATTGCCGAAAAGTGCGCGCGTGATTGCCGTTTTAGATCGCACGAAGGAACCTGGCGCTGTCGGCGAGCCAATGTACTCTGAAATCGTGACCGCATTGGCCGAAGCAAATCAAATGACACAGGACGGACGGTCTTCACCACGGGTGGTGGGCGGGCGTTACGGGTTGTCGTCAAAGGAATTTACTCCCGCAATGGTGAAAGCTGTTTTCGACGAGCTCAAGAAGGAAGCGCCCCAGAATCATTTCACGATCGGGATCCACGACGATGTAACTCATACTAGCCTTGAGTACGATTCCGGATTCTCAACGGAGAGTCCGCGGACTGTTCGCGCGCTTTTTTACGGGCTCGGCTCAGATGGCACGGTCGGTGCGAACAAGAACTCGATCAAGATCATTGGCGACAACACGCCAAATCATGCGCAGGGGTATTTCGTCTACGACTCGAAGAAGGCTGGCTCCGTCACGGTTTCACATCTGCGCTTCGGGCCGGACCCCATAGGCTCGACCTATTTGATCAGCCACGCAAGCTTCATCGGATGTCATCAGTTTCAGTTTCTGGAGCGAATGGACGTTCTTGCGGCAGCAGAACAGGGCGCCACTTTTCTGTTAAACGCTCCGTTCGGGCCGGACGGCGTGTGGGACCACCTGCCGCGCAGGGTCCAGGCCCAGATCATCGAGAAGAGGATTCGCTTTTTCGTCATTGATGGCTACATGGTCGCGCGAGAGACCGGAATGGGGAGCCGCATCAACACCATCATGCAAGCCGGCTTCTTTGCCTTGAGCGGCGTGCTGCCGCGCGAGGAAGCGATTGCGGCGATAAAAGGCGCGATCCAGAAAACATATGGCAAGCGTGGCGATGCCGTCGTCCGGAAGAACTTTGCCGCGGTAGACGCATCGGTCGCCCATCTGCATGAGGTTCGTGTCCCCGCCCAAGTGACTAGCGCGCTTGATATTCTCGTGCCGGTTGCTGCCGAAGCCCCCAGCTTCGTTCGCAATGTTCTAGGCGTAATGATCGCGGGTAATGGCGACAATCTTCCTGTAAGCGCGTTGCCCCCGGATGGCACATTCCCGACTGGCACGGCCAAGTGGGAAAAACGCAATATCGCACTCCAGATTCCCGTCTGGGACGAGGAATTGTGTATTCAGTGCGGCAAGTGCGTTCTCGTTTGCCCACACGCTGTGATCCGATCAAAAGTATATGATTCCAGCGTGCTGTCGGATGCGCCCCCGGGTTTCAAATCGGCTAAGCCGCGCTGGCGTGAATTCGAATCCCTGCGATACACCTTGCAAGTGGCGCCGGAAGATTGCACCGGTTGCACTTTGTGCGTCGAAGTCTGTCCGGCTAAGAGCAAGAGCGAAGTGAAACACAAAGCGATTAACATGGAGGCCCAGACGCCTTTGCGTGAAGCTGAGGCAAAGAACTGGGATTTCTTCCTCTCCATACCGGACTTCGACCGCGGTCGGCTCCTCCATTCGCACGTGAAAGATGTACAGCTGCTGGAGCCGCTGTTTGAATTTTCAGGCGCTTGTGCCGGATGCGGCGAAACGCCATACATCAAGCTGCTCACCCAGCTTTTCGGCGATCGGCTGTTGATCGCGAACGCTACCGGCTGCTCCTCGATTTACGGTGGTAACCTGCCGACGACCCCGTATACATACAACGCACACGGCCGCGGGCCGGCATGGTCCAATTCACTTTTCGAAGACAACGCTGAATTCGGGCTGGGCATGCGCCTGGCGGTGGATAAAGAGGCTGACTATGCGCGTGAGCTTCTGACGTTTCATGTGGCCGATCTTGGCGAGTCATTCGTAACGGAGGTTCTCCGGGCGACTCAATTGACGGAGACGGAAGTCGCCGCGCAGCGCGAGCGAGTCGCCCTGATCAAGTGGAAGCTTGCAGGACTCGACTCGCGCGAGGCGCGTGACCTGCTGGCGATTGCCGATGCGCTCGTCCGTAAGAGTGTCTGGATTGTCGGCGGCGATGGCTGGGCTTACGACATCGGCGCGGGTGGGCTTGACCACGTTCTCGGATCGGGCGTGAACGTAAACGTGCTAGTCCTGGATACGGAGGTGTACTCGAACACTGGCGGTCAGATGTCGAAGGCAACGCCTCGCGCGGCGGTTGCGAAGTATGCAACGGGCGGAAAACAGACTGGTAAAAAAGATCTTGCGATGGAGGCCATCAGCTACGGTTCCGTCTATGTCGCGCGCGTGGCCATGGGCAGCAGTGACACTCACACAGTCAAAGCTTTCCTGGAAGCGGAAGCCCATGACGGCCCGTCCATGATCATCGCTTACAGCCATTGCATCGCGCACGGCTACGACATGGCATTTGGCATGAACCAACAGAAGGCCGCGGTGCTCTCCGGCTACTGGCCGCTCATGCGGTACAACCCGGCGCTGCGAAAAGAAGGCAAGAATCCATTTCAGCTCGATTCCAAGGCCCCAAGCATCACTCTCAAGCAATACGCCTACCAGGAAGCGCGTTACTCGATGCTGGCGCGCAGCGATCCGGAAGCCGCTCGTAACTCTCCTGCGCATCGCGCAGGACGACGTCAATCGCAACTGGCACGTCTATCAAAATCGCGCCGCCGCGCCCGGGCGGCAACCCGTGCCCTTGGACACGGATGAAAAGGCCGAGCCTGCGGCGAATACCGCAGCCAAAGGAGAGGACGACTAATGACCGACCTCACCACGACATACCTTGGCATGAAGCTCAGCAACCCAATTGTCGCATCGGCCTCGCCGCTCACCGGTGAGCTCGACAACATTCGCCGCCTCGAAGATCACGGAATCGGCGCTGTCGTGCTCCCATCGCTTTTCGAGGAGCAATTGAACATCGAAAGCGAGGCCATCGATTCCGATCTGTCACGCGGCACGGATGCGTTTCCGGAGGCCCTTACATATCTTCCGGATTTGACGACGTACAACCTGGGGCCTGACGGATACCTCGATTTGATCCGCAAAGCAAAGGCCAGTGTCCAGGTTCCGATCATCGCCAGCTTGAACGGCGTGTCACAAGGCGCCTGGATTCGATATGCCCGCGAAATGGAGCAGGCGGGAGCAGACGCGATCGAGCTGAACATCTATTCGCTTGTAACGGACCCTTCCTGCACCGGAGCCAAAGCCGAGCAGAACGATTGTGACCTGGTTCGCGCGATGACGCTGAGTGTCCACACTCCTGTTGCCGTCAAGCTGTCGCATTTCTTCACCGCTCCTGTGAATCTGGCGAAGCGCCTGGACGCTTCCGGAGCAAGCGCCCTTGTATTATTTAACCGTTTCTATCAGCCCGACTTCGATATCGAAGCGCTGGAAATCGTCCCGAACCTGACCCTGAGCCATTCCTCCGAATTGCCGCTCCGCCTTCACTGGGTCGCGATCATATTCGGCCACATCAAAGCGGATCTTGCGATCACAGGGGGCGTGCATGAGGCCGGGGACGTAATAAAGTCGTTGATGGCCGGGGCGCGCGTCGCGATGATGACGTCGGCGCTTCTGCAAAATGGAATCGAACACCTCGATTCCGTTCGCGAGAGCTTCAGTCGTTGGATGGAAGAGCACGAGTACGTTTCCGTGGAGCAGATGTGCGGCAGTATGAGTCAACGCAAGGTGCCCGATCCGGCCGCATTTGAGCGGGCGAACTACATGCGTGTCCTAAGCTCTTACTCGTTGCGCCCTACACAGGCCGATCGATAAAAGAGCTGATCGCAGTCGTTGTGGCTGCTGGCCTTGCGCTCGGTGCTGCGGTTCGCTGAGCCAGCTCGAAGCTTTTGACAGTCTTGATGACGGTGTCCATCGGCGGTGCGGGGCTGCTGCTTTGCTGCGCAGCCCATGCATCTAGGCATCGCTGGTAAGCAGTTACCAGAGTCAAGCGGGGACGTAAGCCAACAGGAATATGTTCCTGGGGATGATTTCCTTCGTGATGGCGGAGTTCATCCGGAGTCAAATTGCTTGGGCTCATGAACATCGAATCGAGCGGATTGCCGCGTGATGCCTGACGAGCTTGCGCGTCAAAGAGGCTCCATATTATCAATGACGTAATCTCCTGATAAAGGTTACGTCAGGAGGAACGCACGCGGCATTATTAGGGTTACGTGATACAGCTATGAACATTCCCACCCTTCATATAAACCTTCGTGGTTCCCATCTACTTGATACACCCATTCTCAACAAAGGCACCGCTTTTACCGACGAAGAGCGCTCTGCGTTTGGTCTTCATGGTCTGTTGCCACCCCAAATCGAATCGCTGGGCGAGCAGACGTCGCGCGCTTATGAAGCTTATCGCCGCAAAACAGACGATCTCGAACGTCACATCTACCTGCGTGCACTCCAGGATGCGAACGAAATCCTGTTTTACAGCCTGCTGAATGCCCACATCGAAGAAATGATGCCCATCGTCTACACGCCGGTCGTGGCGCTGGGCTGCCAGCAATTCAGCAGGATCTACCGTCGCCCACGTGGCCTTTTCGTCTCCTATCCACTACGCGACTCGATTCCCAGCCTCTTGCGGAACCGGTCGCACCCGGATGTCGACATCATGGTGGTGACAGACGGCGAGCGAATCCTGGGAATCGGCGATCAAGGTGTGGGAGGCATGGGGATACCGATTGGCAAGCTTTCTCTCTATTCGTTGATCGGCGGCATTCACCCGGCTCGAACTTTGCCGGTCGTGCTTGACTTGGGAACTAACAACGAGGACCGATTGAAAGCACCAGAGTATCTCGGTTGGCGACACGAGCGTATCACTGGCGATGCCTACTACGAATTCGTAGACCTTTTCGTCCAGGCCGTAAAGCAAGAGTTGCCTCAGACCTGCCTGCAGTGGGAGGACTTCGCCAATCCTCACGCCCGGCCCCTCCTCGATCGGTACCGCGATCAACTGCTGACCTTCAATGACGACATCCAGGGGACAGCGGCGGTCGTTTTCGGCGCACTTACAGGGGCGATCAAAGTATCTGGTAGAAGCTTGAAGGACCAGCAAATTGTCTTCTACGGGGCGGGCGCCGCGGCCATTGGTGTGGCGGATTACTTGCACATGGCGCTGGTGGACAGCGGCCTCTCGGAGAAAGAGGCTAGTAGCCGCTTCTGGATCGTCAATCGGGGCGGTCTACTGCACGCGGATCGAACCGGCCTGGCTCCTGAGCAACGTGTCTACGCCCAGCCAGTGGAACGCTTCTCGCCGTGGCAGCGGCCTTCGTGTGGCACCATTGATCTCGATACTGTTATCCGCAATGTCGACGCGACAATTTTGATCGGCCTATCAACCCTCGGCGGTGCTTTCACCGAGTCTATCGTGCGAGAAATGGCGGGCAAGGTTGAACGGCCGATCATTTTCCCGCTGTCGAATCCAACAGACCGTTGTGAGGCCGTTCCGGAGAACTTGATGAGGTGGACCGATGGCCGCGCGATCGTCGCCACAGGGTCTCCATTCGCGCCGTTAGACTTTGCGGGCCGGAAGATTTCAGTTGCCCAGTGCAATAACGTCTATGTCTTTCCTGCAGTTGGTCTGGGGTTGATTGCCTCAAGGGCGCGGAGAGTAACTGATCGGATGATGATGGCGAGTGGACGCGCATTGGGCGAGAACTCGCCCGCGCTGTCTGATTCTGCGGCTGCCTTGCTTCCTCCGTTGAAGGATCTCCGCACAATTGCACAAAAGATCGCTTTTGAGGTGGGCATCGAAGCGCAGCACGCAGGCTTTGCCCAGCCCACATCACGCGAGGAGTTGCGCGATCGCATCGTTGCCACGCAATGGACTCCTGAATACCCGCAGCCCTTTAGAGCCAGGCCCTAGCCCTCACGCAACTTTTGGAGGCCGCTGGCGCGCCGCGCGAGTTAGCTGCGAACGGTGAGAACCCCAGTATTGCTACGTGCGATTTGCCGCCCCCAAGAGACTGAGAGAGTACAGTCCTGAAATTTGCGGGGAAGCCAAAAACGGAAAACGCAACGATGCCAAGGATGGGCGACGCCGGTGTATCAAAGGGCTGCTTGTTCAGCGGCCCGCAGGTTATACAAACCTCAAGCTCCGCTCTACCAAGAATCAGCCGTATCAACCATTTCCTTTGATACATCTTTACATTGCTCCAGGTGATCTTGACGGCAGCTGGGGCGAATTTCTCAATCCAAACCTGGACGCGCACGAAAGAAGAGTGGCTGATATCGAGAGTTGGATCTTAGGGGTAGCGTGAGCATGTCACCGTTCCAAGTTTCGGCGTCAGCCCGAGGCAATTCGAACCCGACGTGGCAATGAACAAGCTGGAAGCAGTTCCGGATCCGGAGCGATCTCGCGCGACCATTCACTCGTGCCGCGGCCTCAAGAGTGATCGGCGCACTGCTTACCATCTCTCGATCGTGTTGCGGATGGAACCAGTGAAGTGGGCCCGCCAGCACGGGTTTCCGCCGCAGTCGGGAGCGGCTGCTGAGAATCCGGGCTAGTCAGTAACCACGGCAGTCACTTCAATTTCCACTCGCGCCCCATCTTCAATCAGGCCGGACACCTGCACGGCGCTCATTGCCGGGTAATGCGGACCGATAATTTCGCGGTACGCGGCGCCAATCTCCTTATACGCCGACAGGTATTCCCGCTTGTCTGTCACGTACCAAGTCATCCGCACGATATCAGCGGGCTTGGCATTCGCTTCGGCAAGAACCTCAATGACGTTCTTCAGCGCCTGCCGAGTCTGTTCTGCAAAATCGTTGGAGACGAGCTTTTCTTGTTCATCCCAGCCGACCATTCCGCTGACGAAGACCGTCCGCCTTTTCGCCGCCACCCCATTCGAATAATCGCTTGGCTGTGGCCATCGCGCCGGTTGCAAAATTTCCATGGTTCCGTTTCCCATGAACTGGAGTTTCGATTGGGTCTCTGGCTCGTGCCCATCGTACGCTTCCCCCTGCCCCGCACACAATGAAAACTGGCCGCGAAGTGAGCGGGGCACATAGCCCTGTGACGGCGATCACTGCTTTTAGTGATGGTCGGCCTCATGCTTCGCGCATTGCAGAAATTGCCTCAGGAACCAGGAGAGGTCCATGGTGACCAGCATTCAAGGGGCGTATGGATTCCAGCTGAACGCTCCCAACACTCGATTGCAGCCTTGCGAACTCGCTGTTCTTGATCCCGGCCCTGACGAACTTGTTGTCCAAGTTGCAGGCTGCGGTGTCTGTCATACAGATGTCGGGTTTGCGTTCGATGGTGTGCCTACGCGCCATTCCCTTCCCCTCATCCTGGGGCACGAAATCTCTGGGCGGGTCGTTGCTGCGGGCGAAAAAGCTACTAGCTGGCTAGGGCGATCGGTGATTGTTCCCGCCGTGATTCCGTGCGAGTTATGTCCGGCCTGCCGAGCAGGACAGGCAACCATCTGTCGCCAGCAATTCATGCCCGGCAATGACGGCAACGGTGGCTTCGCAAGTCATGTGCTTATTCCATCTCGTGGCCTATGTGCTGTTCCCGAGCCTCTCCCATTCGGGTCTCACTCTCGAAATGCTGTCCGTTATCGCAGATGCGGTGACCACTCCCTACGAGGCGATCCGAAGGTCAGGACTCGGGCGGGAGGATGTGGCGGTCATCGTTGGGGCTGGTGGCGTCGGAGGATTCGGGGTACAGATCGCGGCCGCAACGGGTGCAGCCGTGGTGGCCATCGACGTTGACCGGGAACGACTCGATCTCGCCTCGCGGCACGGTGCAGGACTGGTTCTTGATGCCAGTTTTACCGATCTGAAGGCCTTGAAGGCCGCCGTTCGTACCTTTAGCAAAGAATCCGCTCGCAAGGGCATCGGTCTAAAAATCTTCGAAATGAGCGGAACGCCAGTGGGTCAGACGACAGCGTTCGGACTGTTGGATCACGGTGCCTATCTGGCAGTGGTCGGTTTCACACCGAAGCCTGTCGAATTGCGCCTATCGAACCTAATGGCCTTCGACGCGACCGCGCGCGGCAACTGGGGTTGCCCGCCCGCCCAATATCCCGCTGTGTTGCGGCTGGTCCTCGAAGGCAAAGTTGCACTTGCTCCGTTTATTGAACTCCATGCACTGGAAGAAGCCCCGGCCATTCTCGATGCGGTTGCAAGGCATGCACTGCGGCGCCGAGTGGTTCTGCAGCCCAACCACAGCAAGGGAAATCATTGATTGGAGGCAGCAATGAAGAATCACAACCTGGTCGAAGCCACCTCTCCGCGGGAGATTTTGGTCGAAAGAAGATCGGCACGCGACCGTTTCGGCAAACCGGTGGAAAATCTCCACAATGTTTGGATCACGCTAAACAACCCCAGCGAACTCAATAGCTACACCACCTCCGCAGCCAAAGAAGTGATTCTGGCATTACACGAGGCCAGCAATGACCGCGCAGCGGTTGCCGTGGTTTTGACAGGGGCGGGAACACGTTCCTTCTGCAGCGGCGGAAATACGCGGGAATATGCCGAATATTACGCTGGCGCACCCGCCGAATACCGTCAGTACATGCGTCTCTTCAACGACATGGTGACGACCGTTCTGCAATGCGACAAGCCCGTCATCTGCCGAGTTAACGGAATGCGTGTCGGCGGCGGCCAAGAAGTCGGGATGGCCTGCGATTTCTCGATCGCGAGCGATCTCGCCGTTTTCAGCCAGGCCGGACCGAAGCACGGGTCTGCTCCCGATGGCGGAAGTACCGATTTTCTTCCCGTTTATGTCGGAATCGAACGCGCCATGTATAGCGGAACTCTCTGCGAGACCTGGAGCGCGCACCGCTTCTATTGGCTGGGGGGACTCACACAAATTGTTCCGGTATTGAAGGCCGATGGCAGATGGGTAGCGAATCCTTTGGTGGTGACAGATCGCGTTTTGGACGAATACGGACGTGTGGTGCTCGGCGACTGGAAGACGGGTCAGGCTCGCGAAGAGGGAAAATCTCTGCTGACCAAGGGCATCGTGGACCTTTCCCTGCTCGACGAGGCTGTCGAAGAGATGTGCACGAAATTGCTCTACACCATGCCAGATTGCCTCATCAAGACCATTGAGAGCCTGCGCAAGCACAAGCTCGCGCACTGGGACAAGAATCGCGAAAGTAACCGCGCCTGGCTTTCGCTCAACATGATGACGGAAGCCAACGCAGGATTCCGCGCCTTCCATTACGGGCAGTAAAGATCAGCGAGAAGTGGATTTCATTCGCCTCCGCCAGCGGCTCGCCCAGGGTGCGCGGTGGAGCGAAGGCCTGATCCACGAAATCGCACCCTGGGTGGCACAGCCCGAGAAGGTCGCAAGATGACTTGAGGACGGTCCGACCGGTCACTGATCGGGCTTAACGACGGAAGAAAGAGAGTTCGGGATGAGAACCGAACCGGCAGAGCTAGCGGGAAGAGTGGCTATCGTGAGCGGCGGCTCGGGTGCAATTGGACGCGCAATCCTCCAGGCCTTCGAGCAGGCAGGCGCCCGCGCGGTTTCTCTCGACCTCTCAGACCCGCGTGACAAACGTGCATGGGTCAAGTGTGATATCCGGGAAGAAAGCTCCGTTGTTGCCGCAGTTCAGTCTGCTTACAAAGCGGAGGGAAGACTCGACTTCGTCGTCCACGCGGCCGGGGCTTCGCGTGACTCGGTCATCTGGAAGATGAGCGCCGAAGACTGGGATTCCGTGCAAGCGGTGAATCTTCGTGGAGCGTTCCTCCTCCTTCGCCATTCCATTCCGCTGTTGCGCCCCTGTCCGGGCGGCCGAATTGTGCTGATCGGGTCCATCAACGGCTCTCGCGGAAAGTTCGGCACCTCGGCGTATTCCGCAAGCAAAGCCGGACTGATCGGCTTAGCCAAAAGTGTCGCGAGAGAGGTGGGCCAGTTTAGAATCCTTATCAATGTGGTTGAACCCGGGTGGGTGCGCACTCCGTTGACCGAGGTCGTACCGCAGGCGGTGAAAGACGCAGCGCTCGCCGAAAGCCTCTTGGGAACCTTTATCGAACCTGCTGATGTCGCCGCATCAGTTGTGTTTCTGTGCGGGCCCGGTGCCGCGCACATAACCGGACAGATACTTCGCGTGGACGGCGGACAGTATCTCGGCGGCAGCTGATCTGGCCGCCTTTTGCAGTGATTCGTGGCAGAGGCATTGAGACAGGAAGGCTACTTTCATGAAGGTTCGCACATTTGAGATTTGGCGCGATAAGCCGCTCGATGACGTCCTGTACGAATGCCGCGAATTACTCGAAGATATGACTTTCCCGACCGTACGCCGCTGGCGTGAATCCGGAGGGAAAGTCATCGGTCATTTCCAGGTCTATTTCCCGGAAGAGATCGTCCACGCTGCGGGGATTTTGCCTTTCAAGATGCGTGGAGCTCCAATCGAAGCTGTCCAGGCCGACTCGCGTTTCGGCTCCTACCTTTGTTCGATACTCAAGACTTCTCTCGAGCTTGCCCTCAGCAAAAGGGTCGAGCTCGAAATGTTCGTGACTCATCCCATCTGCGATGCCGCGCGGAACTTCGGCGCCGTTTGGGGCCGCAATTTTACTTATCCTTGCCAGATTCTTTATCTCCCGCAAAACGCTAATTCTCCCGCCGCCGTCGGCTATCTACGCGGCGAATATGCGCGCCTCCAGCGCAGCATAGAGGACATAGTAGGACGGCCGATTGAGGCACACGAGCTGCGCCATTCGATTGGCGTTTACAACCACAATCGCGCTTTGCTTCGCGAATCTGTATGCCGTGAAGCGGGAGACACCCTGGCTGGTTTCCGCGGATGAAGCCTACGTCCTCGTCGCCATCGGCGGAATGATCCCCGCGAAGAACACAACGACTTGCTCGAAGCCGTGCTGCCTCTGATCGCCGCCGGCGGAACAAAAAACAGGACAAGATCCGCCTTGTCTTCGAAGGCGGATTCTGCGAACAGCCGCCACTCGATTTGATTCGCGCGATCGCGCGTTCCTGCTACGTCGTGGATGATGATCTGCTGATCGGACTTGCGCTGGATTCTGGAAGACGTGCCCCGGGGAGGTGATCCTCTGTTCAACCTCGCCTTCGCCTACCTGGAAAAGAAGCTCCTACAGCCCCGTTCAGCATGACCTTCGCAAACCCAAAGAGAAGATGTTGATCGAACGCATCAGGAGCTCGCAAGCGAACGCTGCCATACTCACTGCCGCCAAAATGTGTGAGCCCGGCCTGGAAGAGCAGGTCGCCTATCTCCATGCGCTGGATGGAGAAGGCATTCCGTATTTCATAAGCGAGTTTGAGGAAAAGATGACTACCTTCGACCACATGGAACTTCAACTCGAGACTTTTGTGGAAAACATCCTCTTCAGCTCAGGAAAGGTATCTGCCATGAGCGAACCACAACCGCAGGACAGCATCGTCGGCAGGGGGAATCGTGATGGCGCCGAACTCTTTCGCCAATGGTTCTCTGAATTGAACCGCACTGCTGAGCAGGGTGGCTCGTCCGCCTATGTTTTCGTGATGGGCAGCATGTGCGAAATTTTGCGCACCTTCAGTCTTCCGGTCGTTTTCCCGGAAATCAATTCACTCCAGATGGCCGTGCGCCACGTTGCCCATGAGTACCTCAATCAGGCCGAGGACTACGGCTATTCGCCGGATATCTGTGGTTACGTGAAGGCCGATGTTGCCGTGCAACTTCGCGGCGGGCGGCACCCCATGGGCCGCATTCCCAAGCCCTCCATCGCCGTGCTGACCAACGCCTGCAATACCTATATCAAGTGGGCGGAGATTTGGGAGCGGATGTATCGCATTCCGGTCTTTACGCTCGATATACCCGGTACTCGTGCCGCGGGAGCACAAACTTGGGCAGGTGACCCGGACTTCGAGAACGATCGCCACTATGTACAAGCCCAGATCACGCGAACTTATAGCCCTGTGTGAGCGAGTGACCGGCATCAGATTCGATATCGATCGGCTCCGCGAAGTGATGGGCTACGCCAATGAAATGTCCCGCGGATGGAAGAAGATCTTGGAGTTCAATAGGAGCCGGCCTTCTCTGTTCAATGCACTGACCGACGGCACCATTTACCTGGGCGTCGCAAACGGCTTCCGCGGATCACCGGAGGGCGGCCGCTATCTTCTCAAACCTCGTCGAGGAGATGGCCTATAAGTCCGCTCACGGCATCGGCACGGCCACTGGATGAAAAGTACCGGCTGGCTTTCATCGGCGTTCCCTGCTATCCCATTTTTCGGAGGTTCAATGAACTCTTCAGCGAGTGGGGTGGGGCATTCGTGCATTCCACCTATCTACGGTTTGCTTCCGGTGGCGCCAATCTGGGCTTCGAGTACGACCTGGCGCGGCCGCTGGAAAGTCTGGCCGAAGGTATCCTCATCAGCGTGCGCGAAGCGATGGATAGCATGTTCTACCAGGACCGCGCGATCATCGAAATGGTCGACTCCTTCCATCTGGACGGCGTGGTCTATCATGCCGGTCAAAAGTTGCCGCACGACTTCGACCGGAATGGTGGATAACCGCCGCTCGCTGATGGCCGCTCGTGACATCCCCAGCCTCTTCATCGAATCCGACATGATGGATCGCCGCGTGGTTGTGAAGCGCAGATGAAGAACCGGATTGATGCTTTCTTTGAAGGCTTGGCTTCCCGCAGGCAACAGGAGGCTGCTGCCCGCTGAGGCGGGAGAATTCTAAGGGAGAGGAGAACAAAGAATGGCTTACGCCGCCGGAGTTGATGTCGGGTCCACGCAAACAAAAGCCATCGTGATCAATGAAGCTAAACATATCGCTCGGCCGTGCGCTGATTGATACCGGAGCAAACGTCATCATTGCCGCCGAACAGGCTTTCGCAGCAGCCCTCAAAGGCGCAAACGTGCAGGAAGAGGAAGTAGAGTATGTGGTCGGTACTGGGTATGGCCGATATCGCGTGACTTTTGGAAACACTCAGATGACTGAAATCAGTTGTCATGGCCGCGGTGCAGTACACATGTTTCCAAGTACACGCACCGTGCTCGACATGGGAGGCCAAGACACAAAAGCGATCCGAGTACGGCCATCAGGCGAAATCTTAGATTTTTGCATGAACGACAAATGCGCAGCAGGTACAGGGCGATTCTTGGGCGCGGCTTCCAGTGCCCTCGACATTCCCTTGGATCAATTGGGTCCAACGGCTCTTCGCGCCGAGAGGCCCGTGCGCATCAGCACCACCTGTACGGTATTCGCCGAGTCCGAAGTACTCTCCTGGTTGGGCAAAGGGAAAAAGATCGAAGACATTCTGCAGGGCGTTCACCAATCGATTGCTGCGCGTTCCATCGGGCTGCTTCGGCGAGTCGGAGTCGAGGAAGAGATCACGTTTACGGGCGGGGTTGCGCGCAATATTGGAATGATAGACGCGCTGCAGAAGGGTCTTGGCGCCAAGTTGAACGTGAGCGACGATTCCCACTTCATGGGTGCTCTCGGCGCTGCCTTATTCGCTCTGGATCACGTTCTGGTCGGGCGGGCACCCGCAACCACAGGGAGGCCGTCATGATTTGTACTGCCGGAATCGACGTTGGTTCCACTTATGCCAAAGCGGTAGTCCTAAATGAGCAAGGCGTGATCCTCGGCCACGCCTTGAACAACACGGGTTTTAAGCTCGCCGAAGTGGCAAGCCAGGTTTATCAAAGTGCCTTAGAAAGTGCGGGACTGGCGGAATCCGACATTTCCTATGTCGTGGCCACGGGGTTCGGGCGTCACATGGTGCCGTTCAGCGATACTCAAGTGACCGACCTCACTGCCAGCGCGCGAGGCGCGACCTTTTTCTTCCCTGGAACGCGTACGATTCTCGACGTCGGGGGCCAAACGATGAAAGCCACCCGGATCGACGAGTTGGCCCGGGTCAAGTCCTTCCGCCTCAATGACAAGTGCGCGGCCGGAACCGGCGCTTTTCTTGAGAAGACAGCGCGATACATGGGCTACGGGACCACCGAGATTGGTCCGTTGGTGGCAACTTCGAAGCAGCAAGTTGCGATTTCCGGTGTCTGCGCGGTATTTGCGGAATCCGAGGTGATCAACCAATTGTCGGTTGGGAGCGCGCCCGCAGACATTATGCACGGCGCCATTGCGTCGCTGGTGGACCGTTCGGTACAACTGATGAAGCGCGTTCAGATGGAGCCAGAGTTCACCTTGATCGGCGGCATCCTGCGGTTCGAGATCATGGCACGCGTTGTTCGCGAACACCTTAAGGCGGAAGTGAATGTTCCGCCCGAGGAACTCGTGCAGTTCGTTGGTGCGCTGGGTGCCGCGATTCTGGCGCAACGCCGGCTGCAAAAACTGAATTTGCCCACTCGCGATGGTTCTCCCATCGCCGAGGTCGGGAAATCAAACTGACTGCTAAAGATTCAGCGATGGCGAAGATCATCAAAATAGACTGTTTATTCGATGGCTTGGGCCGGAGATTCCTCTCCGACGCCCAGCTTCAGCCAGATTCCTCATTAATTGCCCAAGGATGGGAACGACGCTTTACCGCCGATGAGCAGCGTGCGAAGGAAGCAATGGAGCTCTACAGCCAATTGGGATATGAAGTGCGAGCGGAACCCGTGCTTCCCGAGGAACTACCGGACGACTGCCAAGATTGCAAGACCGTCGTCTCCTTTTACTTCCAGACGATTTATACGCGCAAGAGAACAGGTTAATGGACAGATCCTCTGCTTCCCCGCAAAGCAGCGCATGGTTTTCGACGCTATTTGTTTTTCCAAATCGGCTTGCGCTTTTCCAAAAAGGCATTCAGGCCTTCGTGGGCGTCCGCTGTCTGCATGAGTTCGCCCAGGTAGAGTTCCTCCACGGTCTTGATGCCATCGTTCACGCTCGTGAACAGGCCCCGGTCTACCGCGCGCTTGGTCAGTCTCAGCACGGGACCGCTCAGCGACGTGAGCTTGCCGATGAATTCGTCCGTCTTTTTGCGAAAGCTTTGGGCACGAATGACCTTGTTGATGAGGCCAATCGTCTTGGCTTCGGCGGCATCGATGATATCGCCTGTCAGAAGCAATTCCAGCGCCCGGTTCCGGCCTACGAGGTGTGGGAAGAGGACCGCAGCCACCGGGGGAAAGACTCCTACCTTGATTTCGGGCTGGCCGAAGGTGGCCCGGTCCGATGCGATAATCATGTCGCAGAAAACGGCCAGTTCGCAGCCACCGCCCAAGGCCATTCCATCGACCAGCGCCAGGCTGGGGACGGCAAGTGAATTGAGAAGACGGAACATGCCGTGAAACTTCTCGATCATTTCACCCACCTTGTCGGGCGTATGGTCTTTGATGGAGACCCCAGCCGAGAAGGCCTTCCCCTGGTGGTCGATGACGAGCACTTTCAGGTCACCGGCGGAGTGGACTCGCGCAAGCGCGCTATGCATCTCCCCGATCATGGGGATGTCTATGATGTTCAAAGGTGGCTGATTCAGAGTAATCCTTGCCACACACTCTCGGATCTCGCAGACGATGCTTGAATACTCGGCTGGCACGAAGGAGGTCCTCTCAATTCTGGTTGTGCTGTACCCCACATCAGGATCCCATATTATCCCCAAGATTGCTTTCACGGTCTCTGGACTATTGAGCATGCTAAATTCAGAATGACCAGTAGACAAGACAGAAATGGCGAAATGCGCCTGGAAATCCTAAAGAGTGCTGCAGCTGCGTTTCGCCGGCGAGGTTACTATGGGGCGAGTGTCGGTGAAATTGCCAGCGCTCCATATGACAAAAGGAAACCTTATTAGTACTTCAAGGACAAAGAGGACATGCTGTTTGCGCGCCACGAATTTGCTCTCGACCTTCTCCTGAAAATGCTCAAGAAGGTCGAAGACAATTCCCATCCACCGCAGGAACAATTGCGCGTCATCGCCTCCTTCGTACACATGATGATTGACGAATTGCGCGGAACCTCTTTGACCATGGACGTACAGGCGCTCTCCGCTTCCCGGCAAGGACACGTTTTCACAATTCACGCGCGGGCCAATGAAGCGGTGTCCCACGGCAACCGAGAACAAGTAAGGAGGAATTGGCGGCCCAATTTGGCGAGGCCTACGCGAAACCAAACTAACCGCGAAATCGTAAGGTCGAAACCTGCGCCAACGTCCATCGAAGAATCCCGTTGTTCAAGGATGTGATGAAAAAAGTGAATCCAGGGACGGGCGGAGAACGGTTTCACTAAAGGGCCGGGCCAAGCCGATTAGCGCAAGCTCATTGAGGATTTCATGGTCTAACACACATGGGAGAGAACAACAAGATTGGCGGTCGTTATATGGACGACCTAGAATTCCAAAATGCGGCGTTGCCGAAAATTCGATACCGGATTTTCTATCGTTTGCGGCCACTGGCTGGAGAACCCTTCGATACACCGGCGGAGCTGGCTGCGGAAGAACTGGCGGCACCATCGCAATCAGACCCGTTCTCACGGACGCGAAAATGTGGGGGATGCGATCTCCGTTAAGTAGGCTCCAACGTGCCAGCCTTCGGATCTTGTTAGCAGCCTCCTCCTTCAAGATCCCTCTCCGTTCGTAATAGCCAACGCGGCACAATTGGGTCCAAATCACCTTGATAGGTGACCTACGTCACTGCGCCAATCCTTCGATCGTGCGAACGTACAAGGCGTTGAACTGGCTGGTTTAGGCTGCGCGAGTTCGCAGGGCGCGACAGTGCGGACCGATCTACCGGTGATTTTGATGCGCGCTGGGAAGGAGACCCTATGAAGCTTTGGGCCTTTGTTGTTGCCCTCTTGTGTGCGCTGGGTTATATCGCGTGGGTGCCACGAGTTGTTGCGCAGGCGCCGGCGCAAATGCAGGTCTCGCTGGATCAGATGAAATCCAATGTCACCCTGATCCCCGCATCGGCAGAGAAGGACCGTTGGCAGGCCAACGCGGAGATGTGGCAAGTCATGATCGGCCAAAAGGGGAGCGTGCCGATTCCAAAACTCGAGTTGTTAAAGACTTATTTCCGCGAGATGCAAGCCAACGTGGCCGGAATCACTGAGCCCGAAGAGCAAGAGCGCTGGCAGGCGAACATGTTCATGTGGGGAGTAATGATCCGCCACATGGAAAGCGATACGCCCGCTCGCTTCTTCGTCCACGTGGATGGCTATTTCGGCCGGATGCAGGCGAACGTGGCCCGAATCGTCGAGCCTTCAGAAAAAGAGCGTTGGCAGGCCAATGTCGATATCTGGAAGATCATGATTGCGCGGTTGGACAAGACGCCTTTGCAGGATGTTGCTGGGAAGAAATCCCAGTAGCCGGCACATTTTGCGAGTCACACGGTACGAAAATCGTCACCCGCTTCAACCGAAACAAAGGGAGTTCACAATGAAACTCCGAGCATCAAGCGTGTGCATGAGCGCGATACTGATCGTTGTAGGGACGGTGTTCTGGATTCTCGTAAGCACACCTCGAGCTTCGGCTATCCCGGCCTTCTCCCGGAAGTATCAGACATCCTGCTCCACCTGCCACAGCGACTATCCGGAGCTGAATGATTTCGGCGAGGCGTTCAAGAAGAACGGCTTCAAGTTCCCCAAGGATGACGAAACCTTCGTAAAGGAGCCGCCCGTTCTGCTCGGGGCCAAAGGCGCAGAAGGAAGCCTTCCCCGGGGCAGTCTTTCCGGGCGAGATTCCCGGGAGCTTGCCGATTGCCTTCCGCTATTCGGGCAATTTCACCTGGAACGCCAACGCAGCCTCAGCCGCTGCAGGCAACCGCGTTCGTGCCGCAGACCGATCTATTCGTGCCGAATACGTTTACGATCATCAGTGCTGGCAGCTTCGGTCAGAACTTGGCGTTCTGGGTCGACGACGACATCTCGACCGGCGGCACTGGCGCCGGCGGCGGACTGGGCGATGGATACCTCCGATACAACGACTTCGGCCGCATTTTTCACTTGCCGAAGAATGCGCTGAATGTCCGGTTCGGACAATTCGAGCTGGATTTGCCGTTCACGCAAGCACGGTCGATTTATCCGTCAGCGTATGACGTTTACAGCGAGACGGCCGTGGCGCAGCCCACGACGACCTCCGGTCAGACGGTATTTCTAACCACAAACAATCCTTTCATGCTTGGGACTCCGCAACGCGGCATCGAATTCGGCGGCTATCCCAACAACGGAAACTTCACCTGGTCGGTAGCTCATTGTCGACGGAACCAATTCGGCATATGGACTCGGGCCTTCACTCACGGCGCGGAACACGAAGGATGTCTATGTCCGCGTGTCGCAGAGATTCAACCTGGAACGCGATCCCGAGAGCCGGAATGCAGTACAGGCCGCGGGACCGACCGGGCCGCACGACCACACGTCGATCCGCTTCGGAGCCTTCTACTATCGCGGGTGATAACCAGTTGAACTATGGAGGCTCACAATTCAGTTTCCTGGGAACAATTGACGAGCCGTTCTATCGGGCCGGTGGAGATGTTCGTTTCAAATACCGCAGTAAGATGGAACTCTTCGGTCTCGGCATGGTGGGTCACGACAACAACCACTCCGTGGATACGGCCGCTCAAACCATCACCAACGCGCCCGCAGTCACCTATACGGGAGGGTTCGCGGGCAGCAATTTCTGGATTTATCCCTGGCTGATCGCCTACATGCGCTATGACTTCGTGAACTCACCGACCGACTTTGCTAACGGCGTTTCTCAGTACCAGACCCGCAACCGTTTCAGCCCGGGTTTCCAGGTGCTTGTTCGCGCAAACATCAAGGTCATCGGCGAATATCAGTATCACTGGGGGCAACCCTACACCGACCCAAGCACGGGCAATACGCTGTTTTTCCGGCCGAACTCGTTTGTGGGCGGCATCGACTACGTCTTCTAGACGCAACGTATGACGGCACAAAGTCGCAAGCAGTTACATGCTGAGAGCGAGAGGAATAGCATATGCGGTTTAACAAGAATCGCAGCAAGGTAGAGTTGTGCACATAATCAGTTCGTCCGCTCTACTGCTGGTGCGGTCTGGGCCGGCGATGAAATCAAGGGTAAAGTGACGCGTGCAGGGCATCAAGTCGCGCGGAAAACATCGCTGTCTATGTGGATGCAGTGCCGGGCAAGAAATTCGATGCGCCCGTCGCAGCACGTCGTCATGGATCAGAAGAAGATGACATTCGTTCCGCATGTGACTGGTTGTTCTGCAGGGAACCACGGTGGACTTTCTGAACAGCGATTCCGTGGGACACAACGTGTACTGGCCCTCCATCAGCGGCAACAAGAAGCTGGCGCACAATCTCGGCACGTGGCCGCAGGGGCAGAAGAAATCATTCCAATTCAACGATCTGGGCGCGGCATCGCTGCTGTGCAACGTCCACCCGGAAATGTCCGGCTATGTGGTCGTGTGCCCCCACCCCGTATTTTGCGGTGACCGACAAGGAAGGAAACTTCGACATCAAGGACGTTCCCCCGGGCCACTACACCGATCTGACTTGGAGCGAGGAGGGCAAGCCCGACCACGCAGGCGGTGGACGTTACGCCGGCGTGACGGCACCGTGGATCTCACTGTAAAGAAGTAGCGGGAGCGTCGTGAGCGCCTACGATGACAGCGGCGATGACTCCTCGCACAAAACTCGTGGACCTGGACTGGCTGGAGTCCAATTTCCCTTGCATGCAGGCCTGCCCGGTCCACACGCAGGCGGGGCGATACGTCGGTCTGATTGCACAGGGGCGCTACGAGGAAGCTTACCGCTACGCTCGCGCGCCCAATCCATTCGCTTCCGATTTGCGGCCGCGTGTGCGGCCATCCCTGCGAGGCCGCATTGCCGGCGCGGAAATTTGGATTCGCCCGATTTCCATCCGCGCCCTGAAGCGCTTTCTGACCGAGCGATACGGGCCGGAATCGCGAAACCCCATCGACATGTTCCCGGAAAAACCGAAAGTTCGCATCCGAAGAGAAGGTGGCCATCATCGGTTCCGGGCCCGCAGGCCTTTCTGCGGCGCATGACCTGGCGTTGCTCGGCTACGCGGTCACTGTTTTTGAGGCGGCGCCTGTGCCCGGCGGCATGATGCATCTGGGCATCCCGGAATACCGGCTGCCCCGCGACGTCCTGCAGGCGCAGATCCGCGAGATTCTCGACTTGGGCCCGGAATTGCGATTCAACGCCCGCCTGGGACGCGATTTTTCGCTCTCGGACTTCGCGCAGCAGGGCTACACGGCCGATTTTGCTCGCATTCGGCTTGCATCGCAGCCGCGACTTGCAGATTCCCGGCAACGAACTGGACGGCGTGGTGAAGGGCGATGGATTTCCTTCTGAACGTCAATCTCGGATATCGCTTCTCCATCGGCAAGCAGGTGGTGGTGATCGGAGGCGGAAATGTGGCAATCGACGTAGCGCGTTCCGCGATCCGCGAGCAGCAAAAGCAAGCGACCGGAGTTTCCCGAGCGGAAGTCTTGCCGGAAAGCATTTCTCAGCGAGCGAGATGGACGTGGCCATGAAGGAACTGATGGACGTCTCGCGAGCGGCGTTGCGGATGGGCGCGAAGCGAGGTCCATCTGATTTGCCTGGAATCGCGTGAGGAGATGCCCGCGTTCGAAGAGGAGATCGAAGAGGGCGTGGAAGAGGGATTGAAAATGCACCCCTCCCTCGGCCCAAGGCAATTTGTCGGGAAACGACGGCAAGGTGATCGGGTCTTGAGACCATTCGTTGCACTGTCGGTATTTGACGCGCAGCACCGTTTCAATCCCGCGTTTGAGCCGGGCACCGAATCGGTCATTCCCTGCGACACGGCCATACTCGCCATCGGTCAGGCCTCGGATCTATCTTTCCTGCGCCAGATGACGGCATCGAAACGACCCGCCAAGGCACGGTGAAAATTGATCCGGAGACATTGATGACGACCGCGCCGGGAATTTTCGCCGCAGGGGACATTGCCTTCGGCCCGCGCCTCATCATCAGCGCCGTGGCCGATGGCAAGAAGGCCGCGGAACAGATTGACCGCTATCTGCGCGGCCCGGAATGGGTGCCGAAACCCAAATACGTGCAGATCACCGTCCTCGACCATCATGAGATGGCGGACCACTTCGACGAATACTCCCGCCTTGCGGTGCCGGTGTGTGCCGCTCGACCGCCGCACCGGCATCGCCGAGGTGGAAACTGGGTTCACCGAGGAGCAGGCGCGCCGAGAAGCTTCGCGATGCCTGCAGTGCTGGATTAATACAATTTTTGAGGGCGAGGAAGAGCAGGGACCGAGTGCATTCTGTGCGGCGGATGCGTGGATGTCTGCCCCGAGAATTGCCTGACACTCGTACCGCTGGGCCAGATTCAATTTCTCCGGTGAGGCACACGCGACCGGCTCGAAGCGGAGACTGCGTTCCATGTCCGGCCACCTTCAGCATCTGCGAGCCATTTGAACTCTTGAAGAGTGAAGGCTCCGTGATGCTGAAGGACGAAACAATCTGCATCCGCTGCGGCCTGTGCGCGGAGCGCTGCCCCGCACACACCATCACGATGGAAGCCTTCGAAGTATTCGATCGCGATCCGGCATTTGGTTCCATCGAAGGGAGTCACGATCAGGCATGAGCGAAGCCGAAAAGACGAGGGCAATCCGACCTTGCCGCATCCGCAGACTCGGGCAACACGCGGCGCGAGTTTCTGAACGAGATCGCTGGCGGCGCCTGGGTATCGCCGGCCTGGGCGCGATGGTCGTCACCTATCAGTTATCTCTCGCCCAACGTGCTGTTTGAGCCGCCTACCACGTTTCGTGCGGGCAATCCCGATCTATATCCCGTTGAATTCCGTCACATTTCTTCAGGATCAGCTGGTGTACATCGTGCGGACGACGCAGGGCTTTTACGCAGTCTCTGCGGTTTGCACGCACCTGGGGTGCATCACGCAGTGGAAGCCGGAGACTAACCTAATTGCCTGCCCCTGCCATGGCAGCAAGTTCCAGTCCGACGGACCGATGATTGCCGGGTCCGGCGCCGCGGCCACTGCCGCATTTCGCGCATATCGCTGACCGCGGACGGCGAGCTGTCGGTGGACAAACTGGAGATTGTGGCGCGGACCAGGTCTTTGAAGGTGTGAGGGAGGAATGTCGGCGACATCTTCTGTTCAGAGGAGTTCTGGAGCGGCTTGCGCGCGACGCGCGTGTGGAAGTCAATTTTCCGTCGCGGGCCGGCGCGAACCAACCGGACGCGCAGCCTCGCCGTCTTCGGAAATCTGTTCCTGCATTTCCTGCCGGTTAAGGTGCGCGAGAAATCCCTGCGGGTTCGGGCGTCCTATTATCTGGGCTCCATTTCGTTTCCTGCTTTTTGTCATCCTGGTGGTCACCGGCATCCTGCTGATGTTCTATTACCACCCGGCCGTGCCTCAGGCATATCGGGACATGAAGGACCTGCGATTCGTGGTTTCCAACGGCGTATTCCTGCGCAATCTGCATCGGCTGGCGGCGCAATTGATGGTGCTGCTCGTCTTCTGGCACATGTTCCACGTCTTCTACCGCGGTGGCTACAAGCCTCCGCACGAATTCAATTGGGTCGTGGGCGTCGTGCTGCTGATCGTGACGCTTTTCCTGAGCTACACCGGCTATCTGCTTCCCTGGGACCAATTGGCGTTCTGGGCCATCACGGTGGGCACCAATATCATCTCGGCGATGCCGGTCATCGGCAAGAGAGTGCGTTTCGAGTCGCTGGGCGGCAACATCGTCGGCGCAAACGCCCTCCTGCGATTCTACGTACTGCATTGCGTGGTGTTGCCGCTGATAGCGATTCTGCTCATCGCCGTGCATTTCTGGCGGGTGCAAAAAGATGGCGGATTGACAGTGCGAGAGGAAGATGAGCGGAAAAGGAAAATAAGTACGAAGCTGGATTCGGTTCCGACGCGCAAGAAGGATCCGGTGCGCGTCGTCTTCGTCACCAAGAAGACTTCCGCCAAGGTGACGGGCGAGCCGGGCCGCAGTTGATGGCTTATCCCGCACCTGCTGATCCGCGAGGCGATCGCCTTCATGGTTCTGGTCATCGCGCTGGTGGGCGTGGCGCTGTTCTGGGATGCCCCGCTGGAACAGCTGGCCAATCCGCTGTTGACGCCCAATCCCGGCCAAGGCTCCCTGGTATTTCCTTGGGCTTGCAGGAGTTGCTGCATTATTTCCCGCCGCTGGTGGCGGGAATCATCATCCCGACGCTGGTCGTGATCGGCCTGGTCGTGATCCCCTATTTCAACGTCAACGTGCAGGGCAAGCCGCTCTGGTCGCAAATCGGAAGCGAACGCTGTGGATCATGTTGTCCGCTGCTCGCGTCTTGACGTCTTGTCCTGGTATGGACGCGTGCATGGACGGTGCTCGTGCCGACCGACGTGATTGCCGGCCTTGATGCTCTACACCTATTCGGCGACGTCCGCAGAGCAGGACCTGCCGGATACTTGCCCACGCGGCCGCTTTCCTGGTGGGTGATGACCTGGTTCATTGTGGTGGCGGTGGTGTTGACGGCGGTGGGAACGTTTTTCCGGGGACCCGGCTGGTCCTGGGTCTGGCCATGGAGTTCTCATGGCGGCTGAGGAGATGGGACAGATTTCGCGCCGCCTGCGCGCTGGCCTTCGCCGTCGACGTCGGTTCTGTTTCTTGTGGCGCTGGCGATTTCGCCCGTGAAGGATCTGGTTGCGCGAATGGAAGCGCTACAAGCGCGCCTATGTGCGCTTTGCGCAGACCCGGCCGGACACCAAGCGTCTGCTCGCCGATTATCATCCCGAAATCGATCAGATTTGGATTCCCGACATGGGCGTGGTGGATCGCTGCACCACTTGCCACCAGGGGATCGCCAACCCAGCTCTGCTCGATGCGTCCGTGCCGCAGCCGTTTCGCGCGCATCCGCCGATCCCTCACCGCGTCGCGAGTGGGGCTGCACGGTCTGCCATCGCGGCCAAGGCGCGGCGACCGAAGTGGCGGAGGCGCACGAAACGACGCTTGCATGGGAGCAGCCGCTGCTGCCGGTACGTTTCATTCAGGCGTCCTGCGGCACGTGCCACCGCGCGGACTCTGCCGGAAACGCCTCAACTCGATCGCGGCCGCCAACTGCTGGCGCACTCAATTGCGTCGGGTGCCATCGCTTGCAGGGCGATCGACCGCCCGGAAATGCTCGGGCCCGATCTGACCAACATCGGCACCAAGGTCAGCCGGCAATGGATCTACAAGTGGCTGAAAGAGCCCCGCACGGTCACCGATAGCAGTGGCAACGTGACTGTAACGGCTACGATTCCGAGGATCGCCGCCGCGCATGCCGCAGTTCCATCTGACCGAGCAAGAACTGCGCGCTCTTTCCGCTTATTTGAGCACGCTGCGGGCAAGCCGATCGAGCCCTACATTTTGACCGCGAGTGGTTGCGCGCTGAGCAAACAGCCGGACCTGCCGACCAGGGCGAGGTGCGTTTCCGCCAGATGTTTTGCTCGACCTGCCATTCGCTTGCCGTCACGCGCGCCGGAGAAACAAAGTTGATCGGTGGCGACATCGGTCCGGAACTGACCAAGGTTGGCAGCAAGGTGAATCCGGACTGGCTGGTGGCGTGGCTGCGCGATCCCCAAGTCTTACTTGCCGCACAGCAAGATGCCGCGTTATCAGTGGTCGGACGAAGACCTCTACAAGGTCACGCAATACATCACCACGCAAGCTCGACGATTCGGATCTGCTCACAGATGTGCCGCAGTTGGAGCGCTCCGACCCGGACGGAAATCCAAATGGGGCGGCGGATGTTTGTGGACAAAGGTTGCGCGAGCTGTCACGTCGTCGAAGGGATCGCTCCGCAGCGCGATTTCGGTCCGGACCTTTCCGCCGCTGGGCGGGAAGGACGTTTCGCAGCTCGCGTTCGGCGTCTAGGATTCCGCGGAACCTGATTGCATATATTCAGGCCAAGATCACAGATCCCACATCTGTGAATCCAGCGGCGCGCATGCCGCTCTACGACTGACGCCTTCAGATCTCGATGCGCTGACGACAGCCTTGCTGAGCATGACGGGCACTCCTGCAGCAAGCGGTATGCAGAAGCTAATTGTCCCGCGGCCGGAAGGCACCTTTCGCCCGGCCGGAGAGTTCAGCCGGGTGTATAAGCGTTATAAGTGCTATGACTGCCACCAGTTCAACGGCTATTGGGGGAACGCTTGCCCCCGACCTTTCCTATGAGGGCAGCCGTGCGCAACGTCAGTGGTTGATTAGTTTCCTGAAGAGTCCTCAGACTTTGCGCCCAACTCTGGTCTTGCGCATGCCCCAATTCAACATGACCGACCAGGAAGCGGCGATACTCGCCGATTACATGGGAATTGTTTTGCAGAGCCCGCTCGTCGATCCATCGAAAATTGATCCAAAGAGCTTTTCGCCAGAGAAGGTGGCACTTGGGCAGGCAGCTCTACGAGGTCAAATACCAATGCCAGTCCTGCCACACGATTGGTTCCACTGGAGGGTACGTAGGCCCGAATTTGAGCAATGCCGGAAACTGGCTGACGCCCGCGTGGATCGCGGCTTGGCTCCGGAATCCCCAGGCGCTCGTGCCGGGCACGATTGAGCCACGGCGTTCGCTCACGGAAGACGAGATTCAGGCATTGACGGCGTACCTGGCCACGCTGCATCAGTCCAGAAAATCACCCACAGGCGCGAGCGTAACCAACGGCGCTTCATTTCGGGCGGGATCCGAAGATGGAGGGCGGCAATGAAGTCTCGTTCGATTCTGCTGCTTCCACTGTTCGTAGCAATTGTTCTTGGGGGTGCCTGCAAGAAAAAGAACAAGACGCTTGCAATGGATCCTCAGAGAAACGCATATGATTCCGAGCCCGACTGGAATGACGCCCAGCGCGTGATTCTCTTGAATTATCAACAAGCGCAGGGGAAGCGAATCTTCTACGCCCAATGCGTCTGGTGCCATGCTGACTCGACGCCCGCGGGGCCTTCCAACCGCTCCAATCTGAAACCGATGCCGGCATTGATGAACGACGGAACTGTGTTAAATGGGGAAAGTGATGAATACCTGCAGAACATGATTACTCTCGGCGGCAGTGCCGTGTCGAAATCAGCTATGATGCCGCCATACGGACAGACTCTTACGCAGGACGAAATCCGAGAAGTGATCGCGTACGCTCGCGCGATCGCACAACCTCCCTATCAACCTCCGGCGCGGCCGGGGTCGAAATACACGGCTAAGTAGGTTGCAATGAGATCGCAACAGAAAACGACTTTGGTATTCGGGCTGGTGGCCGCAAGTCTGTTCGTTAGTGCGGTGGCAATTTCCGCAAGCGCTCAGGTCAACCCCGCCGAGATTGTGAATTCTCGGTTGAAAGCTGCTCAGACGGCATATTTCTCTCAGATCAAGACGCTTTACAAGGAGATCAACGAGGCCAAGTTCCCCTTTACCTTTGCTCTGAGCCGATATGTAGGGCTCGATCCGAGCAAACAGGCCGATTCGGACGCGCGTGGCATCGAATTCGTATACTTCCATGACCGGATGCTTTTGAAAATTTCGGGAAATTACAACGCGGCGTTCAGAGCCGAGCGTCTGACACAAAACGAGCGGGCAGACCGGACATTTTATGATGTAATAACGCCCACACTCTTGCTCGCTTCCAAGACGATTCCAAGTGATGTCGAATGTGATGGGATCGGCTTTGAAATCGCCTTCCACGTGCGGACCGTTAGTCGCAATTTCGACTATGAAGGCAAGGAAATCATCGCCGTGGTTTTTGATCGGGCAGACGCCTTCGCCTTTGCCGAGGCATCTACCGATTCCCGACGACAAGATATCCTGAACCGTTCACAGGTATTTTTGGACGGCAAGCGATTCGCGTTGGCCTTAGGCCAGAAGGATCCTCTGGACCTCGAATCGCTTGATCCATCTATTCCGCCTCCACCAGCCCCGGCGCGCGGACCTGCCGAGGGTTCGTCCCAGACAGCCACATCATCGGTGAATCAGCTTCTCTTGCCGCCCGAAATGAGATTCCAGAATCACCCGGAATTTGGTACGGCCCCCTCTACGGCAACACCGGCGCCTAACCCGCCGGCAGCGACGGCTTCTGCGGCACCGGTGCCTCCTTCGGGTGAGGCTCCCGTGTCGGCAACAACGGCCGATGCAGAGCGTTTGCAGTCGCAGTTTCAAGTTCAGCTCGACGCCTTGACTAAGGAAGGGCTTGAAAAACATCATTTCGTGAATTACGCTCCTCCGTCCTTTGTCATTTATCGAAATCAGGTAGCGTTGCAAATCACTCTGCGGAACACGATCCACTTTTCACAAGATTCTACTTCGCTGTACAAGCGTGCCGCCCAGAGCTTTGATCTCTTCCTGGCCCCTCAACTCAAAGACATCCTCGACAAGGTCCCGCCAGACGCGCCTTTCGCGGAATTTGACATCACGGTCGTGAATCAGTTCGGTGCAGATGCTCACCCTTCCTCTGAAGCGATAGAGTTCATTTGCCCTGCAAGTGCTCTGCGCCAATTCGTCGATGCGGACATCACAAATCAGAGCCTAATTGATCAAAGTGTGGTTCTTGTGAACGGAGTTCGCATCGCGCTCAACCTGCAATTGGTGGAGTAGGAGCGCGCCTGGCCAGCATGAACTCGACCACCGCAGAGAACCGGACCACTTGTCGGCCCTCTTGTATGCCACTATGAGCCGATGACGATACCTAGCGCCTAACCACAGAGGTGTATCTCGCCAAGGGAATACCCGAGTTTTTCCAACATCCATTTGCCCCAGAAACCGCCATTTGCCCAAAAACCTGTCGGTCCGATGTCACGACAATTGGCGGAACTCGCTTGCCCAAAGGCGAAGGTGTCTATGCTCGCCGGAAGCCAATTTCGGTAAACCGCCGCGGCGCATTTTTCTGATTCACTTAGGGAGAGGCGCGGCAGAATGAACACGACGCAAATCCCTGCGGCTAACGCTACCTTCGTGTGCTTACCCGTCTTCTCTTTTTGCGAGTAAGTCCTTTCAGTTTTCGTTTCATCCATTCTGATAGATAGTCGCCGATTTGTTTCCGCAATTTCTTGCCCATCGGATTCAACACATAAGCAGCAATTCCACTTGCCACAATGTAAGCAGCGTGTGAAACGTCGAATGGATTTCGTCTCGTGTAACAGATTTCAATTGTTGTGCCGGGGTATTTCTTGGAGATTCGCCGTTGCAATTCTGGTAGCGATTTCTCAATAGTGGACACGTCCGGCGCGTGTTGTGGAAACGGTACGATCAACAGCGTGCGGAGTTCGCTCCCGCCAACGATGCGAATGACCGACATGACGTTAGTCTTTCCAGTGGCGATAGCGGTCTTGAATCTTTATGGGGCGTCCTGGCTTATCCCCACGCGGCCATGCGATGGTGCGGCAAGGCAAACGTTGAGCGTCTGTCCAGGCATCATAGCGTCGTTCTAGCGGCTTGCGAATCCGCCGCGAGCCATCCGTGATCGCATCCTTTCCAGATGCGCGTTCGCGTAAAGTGGTCCGGGTGCTCTTTAGAAACCGCGCTGGCCGCCAGTAGGCGCATCGTCTCTAGGTTGCTTTCGACCCCGCTAAAGTAATTTTCCGTGTCGCTATAACACAGCGTGTAGGAGCACCCGCAACAAACACAGAGAATCGGCTCTTTGTTCGGTAAATCAATCGTGACGCCAAGTTTCCCATTACGTTTGTTTCTTTCCAGCATCGCGGCCATAAAGATACCTTTCCCTGCCCACGAAGTTGTTACCCAGCAGTGCCAACACCGACCAACTACAAAGCAACCTATCACTGTGCGAGAAATGCCGATGTGACCGCGCTCACCTCGATTTGTGATGTAGGTCACCAATTGTGATGTCGAGGCCAGTGTCGTCCGGCAGGTAACGAACTAACTCGCGTCGTGTTGTTCGGTGACCCCATCCTTCAGTGTCGGTTGCTCGGATGGCGATGAAAGCCTGTTGATAAGTGCGGGCGTCGCAGGTTGGAGAGAAGTCCCAGCTACGTTTAGTTTTGTCCCAATGGTCGCAGTTTTCTCCAGAAGGGCGATTGACAGACCGGTTTCTGGAACGACATCGGAAGCGTTGCATCTGGAAACGCCCCACTGACGCCCAATTGTGGAGTCGAACTGTCGTGACCGACGTCACCAACTGGCGTGATGCTGGTCACTGAGGGAAACTCGGACAATTTCGTATGCTGAACTTTAAAGCGACCCGACGTAAGAATGAGGTGCCAAGTGGAAAGTTCAAGAGTCCTAGAACCAACACAGGTCATTGGCGAGAATGGCCCACAGATGGGAAATGAAATAGGAAGAACCTTGCCGCGCGAGAACAGAGCAAGTTGTCCTTTGCCAGAGCGTAGGAGACAGGAACGGTGTTCGTTTACTGCGGCTGCGACGATCTTCGAACCGGATTCAGAGACACGCGTGGAAGCGCACACCACAGACGTGTGCCTAGGTGGCTGCTATGTGGACACGATGAGCGGGTTACCGGTGGGAACAATCGTGGAGGTGCGCCTGACGAAGGATGGGGAGTCGTTCCACTCCGTGGCGAAGGTCGTGTCGTCCAACGTCGGCATGGGAATGGGATTGTCGTTCAGCTCGGTGGAACACGACGAGTTCTTGCTTCTCGAGAGATGGCTCAAAGAATTGCGGGGCGAGCGGATCCACAGCCGCATTCGCTTGACCAAGATGAGACCGCGCACTGCGGGTTCGAGGGCTCTGCGCTGGAAGCGCTATTGGTGCAGCTCATGAGCAAGGGAGTACTGAGCGAGGAAGAAGGCGAGCCAATCTTGCGCCGGTTGCTGCATTAAAGAAATCGGCGCAGGTCGGAAGGCTTCCAGAGAGGCCAATATCTCCGTGGTTTGACGCTCACATTCTGATCGCTGGAGCGCATAAATGGATAATCCGCAGCCCCCTTCTTGGGTCTAGCGGCGAAAACAATCGTTTGCCACACGCTCACCTACTTCATCATGGGACTCCTGGCGGGTTACTTTCTGAACCATGCAGTCGTGTTGGTCCCACCCTAATTCCCTTATGCCCCCAATCACCGACTCCTGGGTGATGGCTGGTCCATTATTCCAGCCGGTCTGCGGGCTGATCTTCGCGCTGGTCTTCTATCCGTTTTTCTCCTGATGGTGGCATTGCCGGTTTTGGGATTGCTCACGCGCAAGGGCTAGGCGGATCACAGCCACGAGCGCCTCAAAGCGAAACACCGCATCGGCGACCCGCCAAAGAATTCCCGAAGCCACGCTGCATTTAGCAGGCTGTTCTCTCGCCGGGAAGGCCTTACCGTTCATTCGCGCAAGAGTTGAAAATCTAGTCCGATGACTTCGCACAGCGGTCTCCGTTAGCCTGCCAATCCCAGAAAGCCAATTCCGTGGAAGCCGTAAGAGTAAGTTCCGTTACCCTCCTATTTTTGTTGGAATGATTTGATATAGTTTGTCAGGTTTGTGATCCGCACTGCGGCTTGAGGCTCGCCCATTCGGTCCGCCGCAAAATCCACTCCCCAGATGGACATCTCAGCCGGCCCATGCGATGGCATTACGACTCCATTCCGCAGCACGTTCGAAACATACGCCTCAGGGAATTTGCCGCCGTGACGCCGGGCGAGCGTGGTTAAGTCGGGCGGCGATCTGAATGGGTAAGGCACGGGACCACCCCCCTTCAAGTCGTTTCCATGGCAGACAGCGCAGTGCTGTTCGAACAGTTCTGCACCGGATGGGATGTTTAAAGCTGTGATCGACTGGATCGATTGTAGATAGTCCACCAGATTAGCTAATCTCACATTTCCCCAGTCCATATCCCACTCAACCTGGTGAAAGATGGGTCCCCAGATTGGCATCTCTCGGGAACCATGGGCCGTCACAACGCCGTCGCCGACGATCACTTGGCGGACGTGAGAGGCGGGAAACTGCTCTCGATTATTGCTAGCCAGGAGGGTCAGATCGGGTACCTTGGTCTTCAAGGCTGGCGCTGCTGGACCCGCTCCTTTGGCATCCAAGCCATGGCACGAAGCGCAATACGCCCGGAACAGGTCCGGTCCCTGGAGAGAGCGAATCAATCGCGTAACCTGTTCTTGAGGATTGGGAGCGCTTTGAGTTTGCCCGCCAGTTCGGGGAAGGGATGCGCCAGCGAGCCCGAGCAGCAGTACGAGCGGGATCGTTTTCAGTCTTTTGTCCGCCGTCTTCACCGTAGTCTCCTCGTCTTCAGCGTCTGGCCAAAATCCCGCTAACGGCTGCTGACTGCTTTCCGCAGCGCCTGGTGGTTGGTTTCCGAGCAATCAGGCCAATTGCTGACTCAGCAGAAGAACGAGATTGGACTGCTGAGAGCTTAACAAGAAAATGGTGAAAGCCGGAATGAGATTCCGGCTTTCGCGCAATAGCTAGGGGGAATCGAGCCCCCGTTACGCGGTCCGTAGCATCAAAAAAGCACTGTGATTACAAATCTATCTCGTTGGTCTGGCGTCGCTTACCAGTTAGGGATCTTCATTCTTCTTCCCTCAGGTCTAGGCGATGTTGTAGGAAGGATGCCCTACCTGGGACATGCGTACCGTAGGCTCTTCCAATGTCCTCCAAAGGCTTGACTTCTAGTGGTGCACCAGCCGGGGAAGCAGGACCAGGACCAATCCATAGGAGAGGAGCGAAATCATTAGCGATGTGGCGTTCCCGAACCGCAAGTCTTCAAGCAGAAGCTTCAGGGCACCCAAAACGACGGCGGAGTAAGCAACCCAGCCCAGTTCGACTCGCTTCCAGCGAGATCCGAAGAAACCAAAGCCGAGAGCCAACGAGCAGATCACCACAGTTCGGACAACCGAAAGCCGCGAAGCGCTCAACTCCAAGCGGCCTGGGGCTAGCCGCAAGATTGCAGCGACAGCTAGTGCTGCCCCTGCGAAACCCAGCAATAGAGCAGGAACCATCCAAATCAGCCGACGTTTGCCATGATCCTGCAGCCGCCGCGATCCGGCTCCGCAGCACAGCATCGCCGACGCGACCACGATCCAAACACCCCAGCCCGGCGTGCCCGGTACAGTTCCGCCAAGAGCGTTTTCCACATAATTTGGAAGCGACGAAACACCGGCTGCCGCTACGAGATACACGTCCGCGTGCACGCCGAGACTGAGTCCGCCCGTGCGCGCATAGGCAAGAACGGCCGCCACTGCGGCCAGGCATAAGAACGGTGCGCGGAGATTCGAGGAGAACAGCAGAAAGCTGCTTGCAAGCAGAAGCGCAGCCGCCCAGCTGGCACAGACAAGGCGATTTCGCGCATACGCCACCCCGGCAAATCGCGATAGCGCTCCCCAGTAGCATGTAGCCGCAAGAAGCAGAAAGAGAACCCCGAGCCACGGTTCAGCCGACCCATCGCTGATGCGCATAGCGCCCAAAGTCGCCAGCATGAGGGCCGCCACGCCCTGCGCGATTTCAAAGACGGTCATCTGACTGTGAAACTCGAAGTTGCGAATACCAATGCTGCCGCCATAGATCACAAAGGGAGCAAAGCACAGCACGGTCAGCATGAGTGGAGCGACCCGCGGAAACCCTGCCGGCATGCCCCTAGAGGAAGTGATCAAAGCTATGGACAGCCACACCGCGAGATCCGCGGCAATGGCGGGCACGGCGCGCGAGCTAAGCCGCTGGCCCAAGCCAACGGCGACTTCAGTGGCCAGGGCAATTGCTAATAAAGCGGCCGTGAATGGCACCAGGTCATGAGTTGCGATGATGAGCGCCCAGGCCGTGATGACGGTCGCCAGTGCGGCCACCCACGGAAGCACCTGCAGGTTGCGCCGGCTTGCCAATGCCAGCGTCAGTACAAAGAAAGCGGCGAGTACCATCGCGGTGAAGGTCGGCGATAGAACCCGGAAGCGTGTTGTGGACTCCCACAGCAGTGGCGAGAGGATGAGCGCGGCTGTGATTCCATAGATGGCGCCGGCAAAGCGGCTGCCGGCGTGTGTTCTAACCGCCCAGACCATCCACAGGCCCGCGTACACGACAGCAACTGCCAATACGAACCGTTGCGGGATAGTGTTAGACTCTGCGATAGCGCGCAGCAGGTAGGCCCCGGCGATTCCCAGAATCGCCGTCCCGAGCACGACCGCGCCGGCTCGCATGTCCTCCGCGGTAAAATCCTCTGTCGCGGCTGGAGTGCGCAATCCTTTCGGTGCAGTACTCGCCAATGCAGGCTGAGCGGGACTCGGTTTTTCCAGTTTCCGCTCTACTGCGGAGATCCGGCGCTCCAGATCCCACATACGTTCGCTGAGTTTCTCCACATCCGATACGAGACCGTCGAAAGCCTTCGCCATTCGCTTCTCCGCATCTGTCTGGCCAGCCGGGCCCTAGTTCGCTGCGTGCGCCGGGTCGGTATCGGAAACAGGGAGAGAAGCTGATTCCGGCCATGGCGGCAGGAGCTTCACCAAAACCCAAAGAAATACGAATGGAAGAATCATCAGCGCGATTGCGGTGAGCAGGCCTTCGCGTGGTCGCGAAGCCCATCTTGTAGGTCGTGTATCCGAGAAAACTCTTGGAAAAGAGCTGGCCGCCGATGACCACGTTCCAGCGCATGGCAAAAATCCCGATGAGCGTCAGGCATCCCGCCAGTGCATAAATCCGTTTGCGGGCGAGTTCGGTCAGCCTCAGCAACTGGGTCATCGCCAGGAGCACGATCGGCGCCAGCGTGCCCAGCAAATCTGAACCACGACCTGGGAGAAATAGAGCTGCGTGTGGACCATGAAATCGAGGCTGCGGAAGGATTCATCGGCTTCGTAGATGCGGTGAACAGGTCGAGCATCTCCAGGCTGAAGTCGATAATGAAGGTGTAGAACAGGTACTTGGCGACGGTATCGACGCAGCGCATGTCAATTGGCTGCCCGCGGACCAGAAGAGCAGCATGTACAGCAGCATGACGACCGCGATGCCCGAGACCATCGCGGAGAAGAGAAACACCACCGGCATCAGCGGCGATGACCACCACGGGTTGGCCTTCACCGAGCCGAAGATGAAACCCGACATAGCCATGCAGCAGAAACGCCGAGGGAATGCCGATCACGGTGATCACCAGCCGACGCGTTCGTCGATGCGAAGCGCGTGCGGGCTGATGTTGGTCGAGCCCAGCGTCAGCACGCGGTAGAGCAAGCGCCGCCAGCCGGTGGTGCGTCTGCGACAGCAGAACGATGTCGCGCCGGTAATCCAGCCAGATTTCCAGCACGAGCACCGCCAGCAGGTACCAGAGATAGACGAAGCCGAACATGGCCATGGCGGACGTGCGGTGCGGCGTCAGATACATCTCGAAAGAGCGCTCGGGATGGCCCAGGTGCAATTGCAGCGGCACGGCGCCACCAGCAGAAACGCCAGCGCCGTCAGCAGCGCCAGCCGGTAGGTGGGCTTCACCGCCTCGACTGGAAGACCCGCTCCAGCGACGCCAGGATGAACGCGCCGGCCACCAACCCGGTGATAAACGGATAGAGCACGATCAGCACGCTCCATTGCAGTTCGACTTCGTTCGGATACATGAAGCCTTCAACCGGCATCCTGTCTCAAGCGTCTCCTTATCGCACCGAGCCGTCCAGGCCGTTATAAAAGCACTTCGCTCGCGTGGCCATTTGGGTTTCAGAACCTGCACGCTATGCGTCCGCAGAAACTCATGGATCGGATCCTTCGGGTCCTTCAGATCGGCAAGCTGCCGCGTGCCAGTGGGACAGGCTTCGCAACACGCCGTGGTGAGGCCCTTGGTGATGCGGTGATAGCAGAGCGTGCACTTGTCCGCCGTTTGCGTCTTGGGATTGAGGAAGCGGCAGCCGTAGGGGCAGGCCTGGATGCAGTAGCGGCAGCCGAGGCAGTACTTCTTGTCGACCAGCACGACGCCATCTGGGGTGATGAAGGTGGCGCCCACCGGGCAGACCTGGGTGCAGGGCGAATCTGCGCAGTGATTGCACATTTTGGGAACGAAGAAGTTTTTGCCGCCAGGTTCGTGGATCGGCGGAAATCCGTCCTTGCCGCCGTCGGGCGAATCGACCGCGGGATATGACCATGTCCCAATCGGCGACGTGGTAGCGCTCAACCCAGGTGCGGAAATAGCCGTCGGGAACGTCGTTTTCCGTTGGCACAGGCGCGCACGCAATTGCCGCAGCCGATGCACTTGGTGATGTCGATCAGCATCCCCCACCAGTGCTCAGTCATGGTGTAATTGGGCGAAGCTTCCGGCGTTCCGGCCAGGACGGAATCCCAGGCAATCGCTGCGGCGGGCAGCAGAATGAGCAGTTGCCGGCGGGTGATGTTCATTGCTTGACTCCCGCGCCCATCACCGGACTGTGCGGCTGATGGCAGGTCTTGCAGGGCAATCCGGTGCTGTGCTCCTTGGCGACGATCTGCGGGAAGTCTCTAGGCCTGGCGCCGTTCACCTCATGGCAACGGACGCAGAGAACGGCGGTATCCAGTTTCGGCGGCTGGACCGTGCCGGGATCCTCGGCGTGCTTTGCGAGCGCGCCGTGGCAGGCTTCACAGTTCACGCCTGCATGCTTTCCCTCGTTCTTCACAGCGACGACATCGGAATGGCAAGTCTCGCAGTTCACGTGACCGGCAAAAGCAATTGGCCGCGACGCGATCTCCGCGAGCGCCAGGCCGCGATAGTAGCCGTACTGTCCAAAACTGCGTGGGACGACAGCCGCGCGCAGGATCATGAATGCAGTTAGCGCTATCGCCATGACCACAGCGAGCCGGATGAGATGCTCCATGTCCTTGAACAACCTCGTACTCTCCCGTTAGGCTTTCGACGCGATCTCCACGCCTCATCACTCCATAGCTCGAATTGCAACCCGGGAACTATGACCGGAGTCACAGAAAAGCGTGATGCCGGTCACCGCCTGGGCGCCGTAGCAAAAAAAAAAAGCAGCCAGGGCCATAAGAATTCCGCCGCTTAAGTTCGCTTGCTATGAGCTTCAAACTGAATCAGGAGGTAATGAACGCCCACGTTTTCCGACGTTGGCTGAAGGTGTGTATCAGAACAGTGTCAAAACCCCTATCTGTTTTGATTGCTGGGGTTAGCTTTTGAGTGAAAAGTAAATGCCCCAAGTTATTGTAAACAAACGAAAATGGAAGGAAGGGATAGAGGGTTTGGAGTTATCGCGGCAGCTTGCAAAGCAGGTGCTCTCCCAGATGAGCTACACGCCCACAGCGGCAACCGGTCTCAATTTTAAGGCATTTGCAGTCGTTCGCAACCTCTGAAACATTACGTTTGCCGTGTACTGTGCCAGAACTGCACCAGGCTCCCGTGAACGCACCGTTGCAGCTAATACCTCCGGCAATCGCTCTTGATTTCATCGTCCCGGCGAACGCCGAGGTCTCCGGCTGGCTGCATCCCTTTTGCGCGAGGGTTTCCCCCGCGAAGGTGAGAAAGGACCGCTTGGAGGGTTGGAATCTGGATCAATTTTGGGCGCGTGCTGGTGCCTTCTGTTCCATCTACTCCGTGCAGAACCGAAATGGTGTGCGCCGCGCTTACCGTTACGTGAAGTGCTTTTTGTTCGTCCATTTTGTTGCTCCTGCGGAAACGAAGTTTGAAACTAGAAGCAAAGCGTCGAGAAACTAACAGGGTTGGCACTCCGCAAACTACGCGGAGCAGAATGCCAAGCCAAAATCCTGCGAAATTTTTTCAGAAAATAATTTTCTGAAGTAGGCGACTGCTTTTTGCAAAACGTCCACGCCGTTTCCAGCGGTGCATCGCATATGAAAAGGGTACCGACGCCGGGCTTCGGCCTCGCAAACCGTCCGTACCAATCTATCGAGCGGCACAGCGGCACGAAGAATCACTGGTATACGAAACTTCGCTTTTGGAGAATCGCCGATATCTCGGAACCCTGCCCCGCGGATTCAACACCCGAAATACTTTTCGGTGTTTTACTTTTGCCCTTGACAGTACGTATACACTTGCAACATACTGCGGAGTAGGAGCCAACCATGAGGCGCACAACTATCTGGCTGACTGAGGAGCAAATCAAACGGCTCGGCAAGGTCGCTGCATCGAAGGCAATCAATCCAGCACAACTCATCCGCATTTATATCAATGCTGGGCTCGCAAAGGAGAAGCCATGAACATCGCAATCTATTCCCGCGTCAGCACGAAGGACAAAGGGCAAGATACCGAGAATCAGGCGGTGCAACTCCGCGAGTTCGCCGACAAGCAGGGTTGGCACGTCGTGCGTGAGTACACCGACCGCGAATCAGGCGGCACCGCGGACAGACCTGAGTTCCAGGCGATGTTTGCCGATGCTTCGAAACGGAGGTTTGACCTTGTGCTGTTCTGGTCGCTCGACCGACTGAGCCGCGAAGGTGTTCTCGAAACATTCCAGCATTTGAACAGGCTCACGTCATACGGCGTGGGCTTTCGGAGCTACACCGAGCAGTACTTCGATTCGTGTGGTGTCTTCCGTGATGCGGTGATAGCGATCATGGCGACCATTGCCAAGCAAGAACGCATCCGCCTTGCGGAACGGACCAGGGCGGGTCTCGCCATTGCTCGTTCTCGGGGCAAGCGGCTCGGACGCCCCAAACTAGTCGTTGATGCCCGCGAGATTGCCGCTCTGCGTTCACAGGGACTATCAGGAAGGGCAATCGCTCGCCGTATGGGCATTTCAGCGAGCAGCGCCCGCCGACTGGGCGCATAGACTGCGCCAAAAACGTCTCCTGCCAAGCCCTCCTAACCCTTGTGTTCTTAGCGGGGCTTTTTGCTGCCCGAACTGCTCCAGAAACGCCCGATTTAGACGCACCCCGTCGTTGGAAAAGAGCTTGTCCGCGACCGCGGACTAACCCCTGCGCCGTTTTCCACAGGATTTGAACAGGAAAATCACAATCAGATGAGTTCGCCGTTTCTACATAAACCTGGCTGTTGATGCGATGCTCTTTGCAACAACTCGTCTGCAATCAAAGACATGACTACAACAGGCGTTGCCCAGAATATGCTCCCAGATGTACCTAAACGCACCTTATGCGCGCACTATGTGACGCCTAATCGCTCACTACGGGGCTCAGCACACCTGCTGAGGGGCTCCTGCGGGCTAATCCTGTCCGCTGAGCGGATTTTTGGTGATTCGTTCGATCTGTGTACGATCCACCCCTTCAGTGAGTCACACACACTTTCGAGAACATCAAAGCGATACACAAATGAGTACACACATGGTACACAGATAGCTATAAGTTTATATATATGAGTGTGTTGTATGTGTGTGTAACTGTCATCAGAGAAAAGTACACAGAATGAAGGATTCGAAAGACCATCCGTGTACCCGTTTGTGTACCCATCTGTGTACCGGGCAACTCCGCGCTTCCTGTCTGTTTGTCCGCCGAGCGGATACGAACCCCCGCGGAGGGCTCAGTTCTGTTCGTCAGCTTCCACCTGGCCGGTTTCCAAGAGCTGGTAGCCGCGCGTCGGGCGTCCGCCATAGATTCGCCCATCAGGGATGTCTCCGTACCAGATGACACCTTGGCGAGCTAAATACTTCGTCGTGTACTCTAGGCATCCCGGCCCAAGCCGGTCTATGGTCTTACGGATTCCCTGACGCACTTGGCGTTCTGTGATGACCTTTCTGTTTGGAGCGTGCCTCTTGAGGTGCTCAATTAACGCGTTAGCGCACTGGGCATCATTTGTCACGCCGGGGTTCGGCTGGAGGATTTGACGGATGCGTGACTGCTCCTCGATGAACGCCCGGACTGGCTTTTCGCAGTCCTTGGCTCTGAGAACTGGTCGCCCATCAAACGACGCGCAGATACGCGCCGCCCGAATAGCGATTTCGGCTTCTCGACCAATCGTAGGATTGTGTTGGCGGATGTCTTTTACCATGTCCCAAATTTCTGGGTTAACTTCGACCTTGATAGGCTTGGTAATCTCTGCGCCGCCCTCGAACGGATAATAGATGAAGTTGTATTTGTCTGGGCACAATCCAAATGTGAAGCGGTCGTACAGTCCGCCCATGGAGTTTGCGCCGAAGCACCTACCAAATTCATCCGCGACGATGCCGCCTATGAAGCTTATTGCGCAGTTGACCTCGATATCCTTACCACGACCCATAGCAACACTCTGTTCGCGTTTGTAAAAAGCTGTGTGAAGGAAGCTAATGAACGAGCTGTTCTCGATTCCGGCTTTGTTGAACAAGTAAGACCACTCATCCAAATTGAACAGAACGCTGTCTCCAAGACGGTTCGCATTTTTCAGGTCGTTTATTTTACGAAGAAGTCTTTCGGCTGAACCGGCTTTGTATTCTGAATGGCAAGTCCCCGGCAAACCGAGGGTTTTGATAGCCCACGCCCCGATTTGGCTCTTTCCCGAATGCATCGGGCCAACCAATCCGGTATAAGAACTCGTCATCTCATCTGTCTGCATGGCCTGCGGAACCATGACCCCGCCAGCGGCGATAATCGAGGGCCACGCATAAGATATGGGAAATTTTGGCAACAGTCGTCGCTGACAGATTTCCCCGAGCCTACCATCGAGCACGGTGTCGGGCATATCATCTGCGTACGGCGGCCCTGTAGAGATAGGAGGTTTAGGCGAACTCTCGACAGGCTGCGACAAAGCATCGCTAGTCCAAAAATCGTCTTCCGTTGAGCCAGCAACAACCGGGGCAGGACTTTGATGCTTCTCAGCGCAATACGCTGAGTTCGCAGGAATCAAAGCAGGAGCACTCTTGCCAACTGGGTAACGCATTGCGGAGTGTGCTTTGTTGCGACACATCTCTAGGTAGTCCGAGCCGTAACCATCGCAACGCTTCTCGCACTCTTCAACAAGGATGTCGTAGATGCGGTCTTCACTGCTGATTCCTGATTCACGGAGTTTGCAGGCAATTCTGAACAACTCTTTGTCGTGCTGCCCGAATGGAATCATGTCCCCGCCAACGGTCGGCGGTGTTTTCCTTTTTGTATCCCGCAGACTGGCGGTCAGACCTTCTGGAAGCGGAGCAAGTCCATGCAAACTCTTGACCGTGTAAACGGGTCCGTCAGGATGAACTGACGGTGGTGCTAAAACATACCCGCCAGCGGATTTGATTTCGCCCAGTTTGTCACCGACACCGTTCAAATACATATCGAACTGGCCAGAGACTCCCTGGAAATATGCGTGCGTTCCACGTTTGGTGGACACCGTTAAAGTTTCGGGCAGGTTGAGTTCGGACGGCGGTGTTCCGTGGTCAAAATCCAATACGGTAAGATTGCTTTTGCCGAGATGAATGCCGATGTTGGCGTCAGGATGCGCAGTCCACCACTTCTTGATCTGTTCCGGGCTGTTCGAAGCATCTTCCTTCCAAGACTCTGTGTAGTATCCGTCTTTGGTTTTCGGACGGAGCGGGAAAACAAACCAGCCGCGTTGGATACATTCCAGCGCGCAGTCCAGCATTGTTTTTGGTGGTGGTTGCCCCGCGGTCACGCTCGCGGGCGGAGTTATCCAAGGAATGACGGCCGCGGGAATGCCGGATGTTTGCGTTTGTGCGCTCATTTATCGGTTGCCGCCTTCGTTCGAATCTGCGGCGTTGAGCGTTGGTGCTACCGGGATTGGCGTTGATTCACCAAGCGGAGTTATTTCGCAGGCCATGACATTTCCAGGCCGGTGCGGGTTAGGTCCGATACTGAATGTGACTCGCTGAGCCTTTCGCAATCGTCGCGAGGCCGGGGGCATCACATCCGGCATGTTAATTTCGATGCATGAGAAAAAGATGTTGTCTATGTCTTCGGAATCGGGAACGATAAATCCAAAACGTGACAGTCTGTTGAAGAATAACACCGTCCCTAAAAAACGGTTCACAGCAGCATCATTCACTAAGTCGGTCATTTTGCTTCCATTCGGCGTTAAATTCCGTTGGGTCTTAGAGCGCTACGGTAGAACGCTGCGGGTTTTTGCGAAGACCTGCAAAACGCACTGCTACAGCATTTCCTCTTAACTTTGCTCAATCTGTTGCGGAATATTCAGCTCTTAGGGGATTGCCCGGCCACCCAGTGGCGAGATGATCGCGTTGGGCTTCCTAGAATCGGCTTCACCGCTTAGCCAACCAATTTTGAGTAATGATTTTGATTTGGCCACTGGCTAACGAGTCAGAACTTCCAAACGCCACCCTTGCTCGGGTGTCTTGTTTCAAGACGTGCAACAAGGACTTGCATTTGGCAAGGTTGCCGACGTATTTTTCATAGTAGCTTTCTGGAGCAAGAATCAAGCCCCACACCCCTCGTTCAACTCGGTATTCTGTATTCTTGTGAACAAAGGATTGTATTTTTTGGGCACAGGCCCGAGCGAGTCGAATCTGTTGGAGATTTTCCACTAATGCAAACCAAGGATTATTGGCTGCAACCTTCACCTCGATGAACAGTGGTCGAAGACCTTTGGCTGTTTCCAAAACACCAAACGCATCGGCGATGACCTGGCCCGTGCGTTGGTTAGCGAGCGGCATATTCTGATAGATTGCCTTTACTCGATAGTCGGCATTTGTTTGTTGGCCTGAAAAAACCAATTCAAAACCATTCAACCCACCCTCAAACAGTTCCTTTTCTGTGCATTGCTCACCTTTGTTGTCGCTACGCTTTCGATAGCCAAGCTTTCCTTCCCATATTTCTCTTTCCCAGGCGCGAGGCATAGGCTTTTGCCAAAGTTTTAAGATTTGGTCGGCACTAATCTTTTTACGCTCGTCCTTCCACTCAGCTGACCAATCCTTGAATTGTTTGATTTCGTTTGTTGTTTTCATAATTCGTGTCCTCTTAAATCATATTTCATTAACCTGTCCGTTCATAACTTCAACTCCCTCCATTCCTTCGCGGGATAGCTCCCGCGCTTCCGCCTCTGGGTCTAATCCGAGACGAAGGCAATAATCAGCCCAGCCCGGACACTCCCAAGCATTTGGCGGCACTTCATCGTCGGTTGGTGTTGTCTTTGCGCGAAACTCGCGGACCTTGCTCTCTATGACCCGTAAATCCGTGGTGTCATAGGCCGCATCCAGTGCAACGGCAAGACTCGCCATATCAAAAAATACGTCGTCGTTCATGTTCTTCCATTTCCCAACTTCAGGTCTACCCGAGGTTGCGTACAACGAGGATTGTGCTGCGTACTACGAGGCTTAGTGCATTTTGCTACAAAACTTGAGGCACAAAAGGAATTACTTTGCGGGGTCCGCGCTGCGGACGGCGGTGCTATTCAGATTTTCGATGCAGCCGGAGATTTTTCGAAAGAAGTCGCCTGCCCGCGCCTGCTCCGCAGCCGAGCCGCACGCCGCGGTGACTTGCACTACCCCTTCGCGGTCATTGCAAATTATGTGAACTTCAGTCACTTCAGTCACTGCTTCCATCATCGTTGTCTTCATGTGGCGTATCCTCGTCTAAAACGTTGATTTCTTCAGGCGGTGGCGAATCTTCTAGCTGTTCGTATTCGCGCTGGTCGTCTAATTCTTTCTTCTCGGCTTTCGCTTCAGCTTCTGTATCAAACTCGTCAATCACGGCGTCGTTTTCGTTTAGTATGCGAAAAATATCCCCAAACTTCTTGACCCTATATTCTGGCGCTTTGCCTGGCAATGCGTCCGCGACCTCCGCGCTCGTAGTTTCGAACCGCTCGCGGGCATCTGGAATTCGAAAAGTTCTGTTGATGAATTCGTCTTCGTCGAGGTCTACATTTGGAGACTGGTTCCGAGCAACCTTATCTCGCCCTGCCGCGGTTCGCGGTTTGCCTCCAAACTCTCGAATTGTCGTATCACGCTGGTCCGCGAATTCAATTTCATTCCAACCACCAACCAGCACGGTATTCTTTCCCGCGGGCACGAATTGGTCTGCACCCGGTTCGAACCCCAGTCTCGTGCCGTATTCCATCAGAGACTTTGCGCGCCCCATTTCCAGGTTGTGGCAACTCAATTGCAATTTCCAAGCCGCGGCAACTCGCGTACTCGCTGGGATGGGCGGATGCCAGTTCTTCCTGTTGAATCCGCACACCGTACAAGTGCAACCCGGGCGAACAACACGAATGTCGTGTTCGCAATGAGAAGTCCTCTCACTCTTAGGGAAAACTTTCGCATCAATTCGAGCGACAATCTTTAATTCGATTTTCTTATTTAGAATGAGCGAGTTGGCTGCCGTCTCAGACGACGCGTTAGTTTCTTTAGGAGAATCCCCCCCATTTTGGAGTGACGTCTTTCGTTTTCTTCCAACGCGAAGGGCATCTCGGTGACACCCGCACGAACGGCTGTTCAAATTCACGATATGGTCGAGGCGAACTTTCTCCGGTAGGTGTGCTGGCTGCCAGCAGCGGCAGACGCACCATACGAAATGGTGATGACCTTCTAGGCCAGCGTCGCCAACAATCGCCCAGTAGCTGCCTCTCGGTGCGGCTGGGAGCGGCTTCTCGCCTGGAGGTCCAGGTGGTTTTGCGCCGCTCACTGTTCAAACGGGTTCAGCGTTGCGGGCACGATGCTCCTGCTCACAAAGGCGTTTATGTCGCGTCTTCGAATGAGGACGCGCCGCCCCAGCTTGACGAATGACAGGTGACGCCGATGCAGAATCCAACTACGGATGGTGCTCGTTTTTACTCTCAGTACTTTCGCGGTCTCAGGAACCGTCAGTAAATCTTCGTCCGTATCCATTGCTCACCTTTCGACTTTCTGATTGACATTTTCTCGTAAGTCGTGGTAATATGCAATATATGAAAGCATATTACGCACTTGGAGGTACGATTCGCTATTACACGCGGCTACCGCACTCAATTGAGGAGGTTGCGCTTGGAGATGCAGCGGGAACGTGTGATCTGCGCGGACTGCTCGAAACCGATGTCGTAGACGTGACACGCCGGTGGAAGGAGTCCCCGACCGTCGTGCTTGCAAATCTGGACGTAGCCTCCATACCGGCAGTGCGGGCGTTCCTTAACCGCTACGGTCCGCTCACACGTCCGGCTCCCAAAATGCCTGAAGCCGGGACCGACAGGCCGCGGTTTTACGAGAACCTTGGGAAGCTCACGGCCTTTCGTGATTTGCTCCGCCGAGCGTGGGGCAGCGATCCTGAAGCCATCAGAGAACTCAGCGGCCTCGTTTCTTATCACTCCGAGGTGCTCATTGGTGGGAAGCTGAGGCATCCGGCGCACGGAAGTGATTCAATCGCCGTGGAGGACGGCCAAATCGTGGCAGTTGTTGAGACCCTGAAGCGTTTTGTCACCCTCTTGCTCTTGCGAGACTTGCAGCAAGGCAGAGCCGCCATTTGCCAAAGCCCTGATTGCCCGGCACCCTACTTTCTTCGTGAGCGAAAGGGACAGCAATTCTGCACTCACAAATGCGCTGTCCTGGTAAATGTGCGGAAATTTCGAGAGGTACAACGAAAGCAGAAGTACTCAACGCGGAGGAAGAAGCGATGATCTACAAACGCGGGAAAATCTACTGGTATAAATTCATGTGGAATGGCGGCCCTATCCGTGAATCTACAAAGCAGGGCAATGACAAGGTTGCTCGGCAGATGGAATCCGCACACCGGACTTCGCTAGCCAGAGGGGAGGTCGGTCTTCGAGATAGGAAAGCTGCGCCCGCGCTCTCTGAATTTCTAAGCAAGGATTTTCTTCCTTATACGGAAACCACATTTGCCACAAAGCCCGCGACCGCTCGCTATTACAGGACCGGCGCGAGGAGTCTTTCAGGCTCCGCCCTGTCTGGATTGCGGATAGATGAGATAAACGGTCAACATGCGGCGCAGTACGCTGCCCGACTGACGCACCTCTCACCCAGCACCGTCAATTGCGGCCTTCGGACTTTGAGACGCGCCCTCTACTTGGCCACAGACTGGGGACGAATTGACCGCAGACCAAAGATCACGCTTGCAAGAGGTGAACGGCAACGAGAAAGGGTCTTGACTGACGCCGAAGTCAGCCGCTACCTCGAAGTGTGTGAGCAACCGTGGCGCGATGTTGCAACAATCATGCTTGGCACGGGAATGAGACCCGGCGAAGTCTTTGCGTTGCGATGGGAGCGCGTCCTGCTCAATGGGGATGGCGGTCTGATTCAGATTTCACAGGGAAAGACGAAAGCTGCTCGAAGGGTTCTTCCAATGGTCCCCGCGGTCTTTAGCGTATTGGAGTCGCGCTGGGTAGCAGCCAACAAACCAACAGACGGATGGCTCTTCCCTTCTATGTCCAAGTGTGGGCACTTCGAGGGAGCCACGGCAAAAGGGTTTCATGCTCGCGCTCTCAAGAATGTCAATGAAAAAGCGGGCAAGAACAGGCTACCTGAGCTAAAGCGATTTGAACCCTACGTGATGCGTCATACCGCTTTGACACGGCTCGGCGAAGCAGGTTGCGATGCATTCACTCTGGCCCGCATCGCCGGGCATAGCTCAATTACGATCACTCAGCGGTATGTCCACCCTCAAGCTGAGGCAATCGAGCGAGCCTTCGCAAAGCTCGGCACCGGCGAGATTCCGTTGCTGCCCGCTGCCGCTGGTCACAATTCTGGGCACAGTCAAGAATCACACGCCATGGAGGACCAAAGGAAAGCCGCCGCATCCCATTCGACCGACAAGGATTAGGTGGTGGGCCGCGCAGGACTTGAACCTGCAACCCGCTGATTAAGAGTCAGCTGCTCTACCAATTGAGCTAGCGGCCCACAAGGAAGAAAAGCTCTCTATTATACTGAGAGAGAGCGATTTGTCGAATTGCGCGGCAACTTGGCAGCAGCGACGCGCCAGCCATGAGCGGCGCTCCGATGCGGGCACGACTCGACGCGCTGCGAGCCCTTCAGCTCCTCAGAGACGCGGCAATCTCCTGCGCGACCTGGCGCGCGTGCGCGAGGTCATTCGGTTCGAAGGAAATGGCGGCTACGCGAGGATGCCCGCCGCCGCCGTGCTTTTCGGCAAGCGACGCCAAGTTCTTGTCAATCTCCTCGCCCTTCCACGGATTCGACCCCAGCGACACCTTGGTCCGCACGGGAGAGGCGCTCACGCTGACCGAATACAGGCATTCCGGGTGCAGCAAATAAGGAATGAACTTGTTGTAGCCCTCGAGATCGAGATCACTCACATCAAAATAAATCACGCCGCCGCTCACCTGAGCGCGCTGCTCGATCTGTTCGATGGACCGCTCGTGCCGCTCGAGCAGCGGCTTGAGATGCGCGCGCCACCCATGGCAAGCGCACGATCTCGGCCAGCGGACGCTGACGCCAATTCCGGCACAAGCCGCGCCGGGATGCCCGACTTCGGGAGCGGCTTCGATCACCAGCGCGACCTGCGTGGCCGGTTCGCTTAATGCTCACCGCCATTTCGGGAGTCGCATATTGCGCGCCATCAATGATGTCGCCCCAATGAATCAGCTCGGCCAGCGGCGCGGTATCGAATCCGAATTTCGCGCGGGTCACGTCGGCGATCAGTTTGGTGCAGGACTTATACGCGGGATCGTAGAATTTGTGCGCCGCTGTGGTCGTTGCGAAAATGCGCAGCGTCGGCGGGCGTGAGGAACGCGCTCTGGTGATGATCAAACCACCAAGTCACGCGCGGCGACGCGGAATATTTGAAGTCCACGATGGCGTTCTCGTCGCCATCAAACATCTCGTCCTCAAACGGGCTGGCGCGCGCGATGCGTCATGCCGGTGTAATGAAACTCCGCTTCGGGATGGATGCGCTCGCGCAAGAATCGCGTGAAAACGGCCGCCGAGGCCGCGCCATCAAAGCAGCGGTCATGGAAGAAAACGCGAGACTTTTACAGGGCGCGACACGTTAGCCTCATCCTAGCGCTTTAAAACAGCGGGAATTACAGCCAAGCAAAGTCCTTAAAGATGGACGGGCAAGCCAGATTTGTCAAGCGAGCGGCGGCTGTGCGATATGCCGTCGGTATATTGCTGACGCGGCGGGCGTCAGACCAATTCGCTCAGGCCTTCGCGGTGCGCGCCAGGCTTTCGGCATAGTCGCCGGCGTAGGGGATGTGGTATTGCTCGCCCTGATAGGCTTTCACCATCAGGAGGATCCAGAGCAGAATGGCCACCGCGTCGATGCTTTTCAATAGAATTTGCCCAATGATGATGCCGATCCAGGCGCTCTCCACCGCAAAACTAATTTCAAAGATCCTCTCGAATAGAGCGTGCAGGACCTGCAGCCCGGCAAACACAGCGATGGATTGCGCAGCATGATACCGAACGTAGCGCCGCTTGTCGGTCAGCAGCAAGATCACGCCGCTGACCCAAAACAGGGCGTAGCACAAGACTCCGGCTACATTTTCAGGCAGCAGCGGCTTTTTGGATTCGGTAGGCATAGGGCCAACCAGCATCATGCCCTAGCGGGAATCGTTCAGGCAATCCGCCGGTGGGATGCAGGTGAGCAGAAAGATAGCCCTGGAAAAGCCTCAGGGTCGCCGCGCAAACGCCGCGCGTCGCACCCTGAGCTACATTCTCACCCTACTGCCAGCGGACATGGTCGGCACGCGGGTCCTTTGCGTTCGCCCTACTTGCCGGCTAGCTTGTCCGCGAAATCCGCCGCTATTGGTACACGGAAGCGCTGCCCCTGGTAGGCCGTCACCATCAGCAGAATCCAGAGGATCAGCCAAATGAGGCGGACGGCCAGAAACAGAAGCGCTACCAATCCCCAACCGCCCATGAACCAGCTCGTGACGAAAAACTGGCCAAGCACAAAATAAATACCGTCAGCCCGCCAAAAACGACGATGGATTGCGCCGCGTGATACTTCACAAACGGCCGCTTATCAATCAGCAGGAAGATCAGACCGGTGAGCCAGACGCCTAGGTAGCAAAGAAGCCCTGCAACATTCTCCGACAATCCTTCTGTGGGAGCGCTCGTGTTCGCCATGCCTCCTGCCGGCGCTGCTGCCGGGACCGTGCTCGCTGCGGGCGCCGCAGGCGCCGCCATGCTCTGGCCGCAACTCGGACAAAATGCCGTGCCGTCCGCTACCTGCTTGCCGCATTTGGTGCAAAACGCCATAGGAACCTCCGGTGAAGGGTGTCGTCAGCTAAAACGTATGCGGAGGCTAGCAGAAGTTGAGCTTCGCTAGCAAGCAAAGACGGCGGAGGTGGCGAAGCCGTAGGGTTGAGTTCCGATCTAGCCCCATTTTCCCCGGTTTGACCGGTTCAGACAATCTTAGGGCCCGCAACGGGCGTCTCAGCGGGGGGCTTACCCGCCACAAGCTCCGCCAGCCGGGACACGATCGGGCATCCGAATTCCTTTGCGCTCGTACGCGTTGAGCATCAGAATCACCCACAGCCCGACGCCAATCATGCCCAGCACGCCGGTCGAGAACATCGCCACCCATGCGTACGGCAATTGCTCAATAAAGGCGTTCTCCGAGTAACGCCCGAGAAAAAACAGCAAGAGGTTCAGTGCGCCAAAAATGATCGTGGATTGCGCGGCGTGAAACCGCACGTTCCTCCGTTTGTCCGTGACAAGAAACGCAAGACCCGTGACCCAACCGAACAAATAGCACAGCACGCACGCGGCATTGTCCGGCACTGCGGCCTGCACGTTCTTAACGCTGAACTCCGTATCCTTCGCGGATTTTGCAGCCTTTTGCGCGGGGTGCAGCGCTTGCCCGCACTTCGAGCAATAAATGTCGTAAGGCGGCGGCAGAGTGGCGATGAGTTGGTGCCCGCACTCGGAGCAAAAGGTAGAGCCTTCGGCGATCTGCGCGTGGCATTTGGTGCACGAAATCAAGCGAAGCCCCCCTCGACCGGCCCTAGTGACGGCGTCGCTACGCATGAGGCCTGCAACTATCTCACAAATGGGCCTGGTCACGGCACGGCGGCACTGTTCGGCCGTGCCGAAGAGCGCCGCAATTGTTCGTTGACGCCAGTGTGCACCGGAAGGTTGCAGCTTTCTGGCACTCGACGCCGTCCAGTTCCGGCCGGATTCTCATATAGTATGTGCGATGTTGAAAGACGTTCGCCGGAGCCTCACCCTGGCCATCGAACCGATCACGGAAGCAAGCGCCGCGAGCAACGCCGCGTCTCCATCCACACGCCACATCCTCGGTTTCCCTTGGCCCGCGAAAGTCAGCCCCGGCCAGCGCAGTTCGCTGATTGCCGGCGGCCTCGGATGGATGCTCGACGCCATGGACGTGATGCTCTACTCCATGGTGCTGGCCCACCTGATGGTTGCCCTGGGCATGTCCAAGGAAACCGGGGGCCTGCTCAACTCGCTCACGCTGGCATCGTCGGCGGTTGGCGGCGTGCTCTTCGGCTTCATCGCCGATCGCGTCGGGCGCACACGCGCGCTAATGGCCTCAATTCTCGTGTATTCGCTCGCGAGCGGTGCTTGCGGCTTCTCCGGCACGGTGGTGGAGCTGGCGATCTTCCGGCTGATCCTTGGTCTCGGGATGGGCGGCGAATGGAGCACGGGCGCCGCGCTGATCGCGGAGACGTGGCCCGCCGAACACCGCGGCAAAGCGCTCGGCCTGATGCAATCCACCTGGGCGATCGGCGAAATGATCGCCGCTGCCGTCGTCGGGCTGGTGCTTCCCCATTTCGGCTGGCGCGCCGTCTTTTTCTTCGGCGTGCTGCCGGCATTTGTCGTTTTCTGGATTCTGCGCTCCGTGCCCGAATCGGAGATGTGGAGCTCGCGTAAGATCCGAGCGGCGAGGCTCGCTGAGCTTGCTCATGCGGCGCGATATCCGCGGACCCGCAATCATCGCCACATTGATGAATGCGGCCAGCATGTTCGGTTACTGGGGACTCTTCACCTGGATTCCGGCGTATCTTTCGCTCCCCATCATCACAGGGCGGACGCAATCTCGACATCATGAAGACCACCACGTGGCTCATTTTGATGGGCGTCGGAAAGTGGTTCGGCTACGCGCTGTTTGGATTTCTCGCGGACTCCGCAGGCCGCAAGATCAGCTACGCCGGTTATCTGCTGATCGCCGCGGTGCTCGTGCCGATTTATGGCCGCGCGCACAGCGAAATCGCTCTCTTGCTCATCGGACTGCCCGTCGCGTTCTTCGGCACCGGATACTTTTCCGGCTTCAGCGCCATCGCCGCGGAGCTCTTCCCCACCGAAATTCGCGCCACGGCCATGGGCCTCACCTACAACATCGGCCGCGGCTTTTCCGCGCTGGCGCCGCTTAGCCGTGGGAAGTATCGCGACTCGCTACAGTTTTACCGCCGCTTTCTACGTGCTCGCGGGAGCATTTTTTCTGAGCGCGATGCTGGCACTCGCATTGCCAGAGACAAAAGGCAAGCAGCTCGAATAGCGATGGCCTCTGCGCATCATTTCCGGTTCGCGATACGTGCTGAACCCCGCAGCGCGCAATGCTGGCCCTGATGCGCGGTCTATTCACATCGCAGGAGATGGCCGAGGTTGCCGAATTTCACCGCGCGCATGCCGGGCTACAGCCCAACCCCGTTGCGCAGTCTTGGCGGTTACGCGCGCGAACTGGGCATTCGCGGCTTGCTCGTCAAAGACGAATCCTCGCGCATGGGCATTAACGCATTCAAGATCGCTGGCGTCGCTTATGCTTTGCATCGCCTGCGGTCGAGCGGCGCGTTGAAGCCGGATTCAGTTCTTGCGTGCGCCACAGATGGCAATCACGGCCGCGCCGTTGCCCACGTTGCGCGCGAGCTAAAGCTCCACGCAAGAATTTACATTCACAAGGGAGCCAGCCCGGCTCGCGTACAGGCAATTCGCGACGAAGGCGCGGAAGTCGCGATCATTGACGGCAACTACGATGACTCGGTCCGGCAAATCGCTCGCGACGCGCAGCAGCATGGCTGGACCATCGATTTCGGACACAGCGTGGCCTGGCTACGAGCAAGTCCCTCGAGACATCATGGCGGGATACACGATCCTCATGGCCGAGGCTGCCGCGCAATGGAGTGAGCCTCCTGAAGTCGTCTTTGTGCAGGCCGGCGTGGGCGGGCTTGCCGGCGCCGTCGCGAGCTGGCTGTTGCAGACATTCGGCGAGGATCGTCCCTTCCTCGTCTGCTGCGAACCCGAGAACGCAGCGTGCGTTCTCGAATCCGTCCGCGCCGGGCGCCCGGCCAATCTGCAAGGTTCGCTCGACACCATCATGGCCGGACTGAGCTGCGGCGTGGTCTCCTCCGTCGCGTGGCCTGTATTGCTGCGATCTCTCGATGCCTGCGTCGCGATCAGTGACGATGAATGCAGGGGCGCGGTCAGAAAGCTCGCTCACCCCAGCGCTGGAGATCCGCCAATCACGGCGGGAGAATCGGGGGCGTGCGGCGTCGCCTCCCTGGCTGCAATCATGAGCTGTGACGACCTGCGCCCTGTCCGAGAAGCTCTTCGCCTGAATTCGAACTCCCGCGTCCTCGCCATTAACACCGAAGGCGCCACCGACCCAGAAGCCTACCGCCAAATTACGGGTCATCTGTAGCGCGGGAGCGGAACAATCTCACCCACAGTACCAACGTACTATTTTCGCCAACGCCGCAATATAGGATTCCTATATTCACCATGACGAAACGCATCCGCACCCAAATCGCCCGCGGGAGCGCCGAACTCGCGATCCTCGCGCTACTCGCCGAACAGTCGCTCTACGGCTTCGAAATCTCGAAGCGCATCGCCGAAAAAACAGACGGCGCGCTGCAGTTCAATCTCGCGTCGCTCTACCCGATGCTTTACGACCTCGAGAAGCGCGGCCTCGTCGCAGGCCGATGGGAAACAAACCGGGCCGGACGCGACCGCCGTTACTACTGCCTGACTTCCACCGGCAAGAGGAGACTTGCTCCGCTGCGCCGGGAATGGGGCTTCTTTTTCCGCGCGCTTGACAGTCTTGCGGGGGTGACCCGTGCGTGATTGGAAAGCGCTGGTCCGCCGACGCCTCGGCAAGCTGAACCTCGCCGCGGCCCAGCAAGAGGAGGTCATCTCGGAGTTGGCGTCTCATCTAGAAGATCTCGTCGAGGATCATCTCGCACTGGGACTCAGCGAACCGGACGCAATCGCGCGTTCTCTCGACGAGGTCGCCAATTGGCGTGCTCTATCCAAGAGAATCCAACGCACAAAATACGAGGAGGAACTTATGAATGCTCGCGTAAGAAATCTTTGGCTGCCTGGATTTGTCTGCCTGGTGTCCGCAATGGCGCTAGTGATGATTCTGGGTTCGATAGGCGTTCGGCCTCACCTCCTTGCGGTTGGTTCGCTGTCAGTGGCGCTATACCTGCCGTGGCTGGCACTGCCGTTACTCGGCGCCGCTACATCTTATTGGTCACGCCGCGCCGGAGGTCAATGCTCTGCACGCATCGCAGCCGCCTTGTTCCCCGCTTTCGCGACGCTCGCCGTTTGCTGCTTCGTCGTCATCACGAGCGCCATCTTTGAGCCAAAAGCGTTCATCATCACCCATCCCGTCAGTATTGTCGTGACCGTCGCCAACGTGGTGGTTGTGCCTGCGGCGGCACTGTTGCTCGGTTCCCTGCCGTTCTTGACGCCGGCCCGCCGGCAGCAATCCTGAAACACTGGCCAAATGACAGGCTGGGCGGCCACGCACGGGACGGGGCGTTTTGGCGAAAAGCTGACGGCCCTCTTCCTTGCCTCCTTTCTGACTTGAAGCCCCTTGGCGCGTTGTGCGCCAAGCCGCCCGCATCACGGGACCCAGCCCGGCCACACGTACGCGTACATCATCGCTATAACGCCCACGATTGCCACGAGCAGCAAACTGTGCTTGAGCGTAAAGCGGAAAAGCCGCGCCTCGTCGGCGTGTCGCAAGCCCGTCGCTGCCGCGGCCACCGCAATGCTCTGCAGGCTGATCATCTTTCCCATTACGCCGCCGGAGGAGTTCGCGGCCGCCATCAACACTGGGCTCAATCCGATGCGCCCTGCCGTTACAACCTGCAGATTGCCGAAGAGCGCGTTCGATGAAGTATCCGAGCCGGTGAGAAACACGCCGAGCCATCCGAGCAGCGCGCCGAAAAACGGAAACGCCCGCCCGGTGGATGCAAATGCCATGCCCAGGGTCGCGGTCGCGCCGGAATAGTTCATCAAAAACGCCAGCGCCAGCACTGCAGCGATGGTCAGCTCCGCCAGCGCGAGCTTTCGCAGTGTTGTGCCGCAAACACGGGCGAACGCTCCAGGCTTCATACGCAGCGCGAAGAACGCCGCGCAAATCGCTGCCAGCAGACAGGCTGTTCCGGAAGCCGAAAGCCACGGAAACGAATAAACGGCCGCGTAAGGCGAAGCGTGCGCGACCACGGGTGGCATGCGTTCGACAGAGTTGTGGAGACCGGGCCACGCGAACGCGATCGTCACGCGGTCCAATTGCGCCTTCAGCGGCGCGAAACCCCACAGCAAGACGAATAGGACGAGGAATGCATAGGGAGCCCACGCGCGGAAAAGCACGCCCGCGGTGTACCGCTCGCTTCTTCGCACCGGTGCTTCTATTGGGTCCGTTGGGCTCTCTTTCGGCTTCCAAAACGATAAGAGCAGCAACAGCGCCGTCATGGCGGCGAGCGAGGCCAGAATGTCCGTTAACTGCGCGCCGATAAAGTTTGAGACGGCGAATTGCGTCGTCGCGAATGCGACGCCGCACACCAGCGCAGCAGGCCATACTCCGCGCAGGCCGCGGCGGCCACTCTGCACCCCCACCAAATAGGCAGGCACGAAGAGGGAGACCGGCGCACAGATGCGGCCCACGGCCGCGCTCAGCCGCGCGAGCGGCAATCCTGTGACGGCCGCCAACGTCACCAGCGGCACGCCGATCGAGCCGAACGCCACGGGCGAGGTGTTGGCGAGCAGGCACAGCGCCGCGGCTTCAAACGGCGCGAATCCGACGCCGGCAAGCATTGCTCCCGCGACAGCAACCGGCGTGCCAAACCCAGCGGCTCCTTCGATAAACGCTCCGAAAGCGAACGCAATCAGCAAAGCTTGCACGCGCGGATCGGAGGAAAGGCTTTCGATCGAGTTCTTGATGACTTCGAACTGCCCGGTCTCGACCGTCAGCCGGAAAAGCAATATCGCGGTGAAAACCACCCAGCCGATTGGAAATAGCCCAAACGCCGCGCCGTAGAAAATGGACTGCACCAGCAGTCCCATCGGCATTCGGTACACCGCCGCGGCTACAATTGCCGCGGCAGCAACCGCGGCGACCGACGCCTGCCATGCCGGCCGCCGCTTCAGGCCAAGCAGGACCAGCAGCACGAAAATCGGCAGTGCTGCCGCCAGCGCAGAAAGCAACAGGCTGTGTGCCACCGGTGTATATGTTTGCGGCCACACGATCGAGCGTGCTCCCGTGCGGCGGGCCAACCGAAGCCCGGCGCGGCGCGTTCATACTCGACGCGTCTCGCCTCTGTCAAGCGGGATCGCGAGCCACGTCGGATTCAGTGGCGCGCGCGTGGATTCGGCGGCTTCATCAGCAGCAAGCTGCGCTCGGCGAAGGGCACGTACAAGAGAGTGGCCACCGCCGCAAGCGCCAACCCAATTCCGATCTCGCGAACAATGAGCAGCGGCGCGAGCGCCCACAGCACATCCAGAGGAAAACACAAAGGGAAACAGCTTGAGGAATTTCCGGTTCACGCCGCGATAGTGGAACAAAACGGCCGAAAGAAGATAGAGCCTGATCGGAATCCCTGCTACAGCAGTGATCAGTAGCACCGGAAAAGCGAATCTCGCGATCTCCACGACAATGGCTCCCACCGCAGCCAATTTCGCCAGAGACACGAGATAGAAGCACAGATACATCACCTGGATCAGCGCGAAAAGAATCCTCACGCGTTCTGGCGGAGCAGCAGGCAAGTCTTCTGGGTCGCTCAGCAAGGTGGTGCGCGAAGAAGGCGCGGCTTCGATCGCATTCTCAATTTCCAATTCGATGGAATCGACGAGGCCGGGTTCCCTACTTGTGGAAGCCGCATCCACAACCGTCACGGGAGCGATGAAACGGTAGCCCTGGCGCGGCAGCGTCTCGATGTAGCGCGCGTCCGACGCGGAATCGCCCAGCGCGCCGCGCAGCTTATTGATAGCTGTGTTCAAGCCGTGGTCGAAATCCACGAAGGTGTCGGAGGGCCACAGCTTCTGGCGCAACTCGTCACGCATCACCACTTGCTGAGGATGCTCGAGCAGCATCAGCAACACCTGGAGCGGCTGCGCCTGCAAACGCGGCATGCGCGCGCCTTGTTTGCGGAGATCGCCCGTCGCAGCGTCCAACTCGTAGACGCCGAAGCGAAACAACCGTGGCGCGTGTGAACGATCTGGCATGGAGCCGCTTGCTCAGCGGCGAACATTGTAGAAGAGATGCGCCGTCAACGCCCTGATTTTATTGCCCTTATGAGATGAGAAGCGCATGACGTGCGAATGACGCGTAGCGCATTGCAGCCGTCGTCGCTTCGTCGCATCCTTGCGCCGCACGAGGGAGGCGCCGTGAAGTGCAGCTCCAAGCCGGGAAAAGCAGTCAAGGTCGGGTTCATCGCGATTGCGTCGACGATTGCGCTGGCATTCGCGGCTGCGAGCAGCAGCGCGGCGGAGCTAAAGGCCGAGACAATTCAAGCGTTCAACGAATACATCCAGCGTAGCGAGGCCCGCATGGCCGCGCGGCAGCCGGGCGACAATTCTTTCTTGTGGATGGATGCCCTGCCTCCACAGGAGCCGCGCGAAGGAATATGCGGATCTGAAGCAGGGCCAGCTTATCGTCCAGCGTTCCGAGGAAGGGGATTCTTCGATTGGCATCGCCGCAGCGGGCGGCGGACTGATCCACGATTGGACCGGCATTGTTTTCGTGCCCGGGCGTCACTCTGGCGCAAACGTTGGCGCTGCTTGAAGACTACGACCGCGCTAGCCGAATTTTATCGCCCGATGTAACCAAATCGAAGCTGCTTTCCCGCTCGGGCGATGACTTCCGCGTCTATCTTCGCCTCACCAGGAAGGAAGTCATCATCGCGGTCTTTGACACTGAATATGACGTCCACTACACGTGGCTCGACGCCGCACACGCCCAGAGCCGCTCGTATAGCACACGCATCGCGGAGGTCGAGCGTGCCGGCGAATCCGGAGAACGCGACAAGCCGGCCGGGAAAGACAACGGATTTCTCTGGCGGCTCTATTCCTACTGGCGGTTTTACCAGGCCGATGGCGGCGTCTACATTCAGTGCGAAGCCATTTCGCTGACGCGCGAAGTTCCGGCTGGCCTCGGCTGGCTCGTCGGCCCCTTCATTACCAAGATTCCGAGCGAATCGTTGCGGCGAACGCTCGAGTCAACTCGCGCCGCACTTCGAACATTTCCGAAAGGAGAGGACCATGGCTCTGCAAACGGCAGTTTTTCGTCTCACTAGCTTGAAACGATCTCAGGTGGGCCGGCCGAACCTGGCGAATGCCCGCCTGCGTTTGCGAATGCAGCGCGGATTCAGCAAAGCGTCACGGCAAATATCGAGAAGCGGATCCTGGTCTGGATCGCGGAGCGGATGCCGCCATGGGCGGATTCCGACGACCTGACAATTCTGGGATTTGCCTCGATGTGGCTGGCGTGCGGCAGCTACATCATCGCGCGCTGGGACCGCATCGGCCTGCTGCTCGCCACACTGAGCCTCGCACTCAATTGGTTTGGCGACAGCCTTGACGGCACGCTGGCGCGCGTGCGAAACCGGCAGCGCCCCCGCTACGGGTTTTACGTAGACCACATGATTGACTCGGTCGGAGCGCTGCTGCTGATGGGCGGACTCGCCGCGTCAGGCTATATGAATTGGCGCATCGCGATCGGGATGCTCCTCGCATTTCTGCTGCTTTCGATCGAAGTCTATCTCGCGACGTATACGCTGGGATCGTTCCGGCTATCGTTCTGGAAGTTCGGTCCCACCGAGATTCGCATCCTTCTCGGGCTTGGCAACCTGACGCTGTGGCTGCGCCCGGATGCGCGAGTGGCAGGGACGCCGTATCGGCTTTTCGATTTCGGCGGGCTGATCGCGATTGCAGGGATAATGATCATGCTCGTTGCTTCGGCGATCACGCACACCGTGAAGCTCTACAAACTGGAGAAACTTAGTGGCTAGCGACCGGCGATGCCCACCAAGCGCGCAATCCATGAGCTGCTCATTCGCTGGGACGCTGGCTCTGAAAATAGTTGCAGTCAGAGCTCACGGGACATTGGTCGCACTTCGGACGTGACGCCTTGCAAAGCTCCTGCCCGTGGTGCTTGATCAGGAGATAGGCGCGAAGCTGCGCCGCACAGTCTTCGGGCAGCTCGGCGCGCAGCGCTTCCTGCGCGGAACGATATGTCGCGGCATAGTTTTTCTTTTCCTCGCCGAACCCCAGGCGGGGCAAGACGTGAACGCAATTCGCTGGAACCGCTGCGACTGGCGCCGTCCTTGTGAAAAGCAGGATCTTTTCCGCGCCCGGATCGCCGATCGTTGGAAATTTCTTGAATGCCCTCTTTGCTTCGGGCAGCGGCCGCCCAAGTATAGCTTGCAGATCGCCGCCGAATTCGCCTTCAACCCGCGTGGCAATTTCCTTGAGGCGGCGGGCGCGAAGCTCGGGAACCATGCCGCCTGCGCGCATCACTTCGGCGAGCTTTGTGTCCGGCGTTGCAAGAATTTCCGCGGGCCGCAAACCCACCTTCTGCTTGAGCGCCAAGAAGCCCTTGTCGCACCGATCATCCGATTGCGGATAGCCGCAGTTACGATGCAGGACCATTTCGTACGGGTCCACGGGATGAGGCCGCTTTGGTTTTCCATAGAACTTTTCCAGACGGTCGAGGAGCTTGGCGAGCCTCGTTTTCATGATGTCGGGATTGTAACTCTTACATCCGTGTTCTTAAACGAAGCAAGAGTTCTAACGAGGTTTGGCAGCGTCGGTGGCGCTGAGGTGCGCCAGGATTGAGTGGGCTCGCGCGCTGAAGGGGTCGAGCTCGAGGGCTTTCTCACAGAGCGAGCGGGAACGCGAGAGGAGTCCCAGTGACCGGCAAAGGTGGGCAAGATCGAGATGCGCGGCAACATTGAAGGGGTCGAGCTCAAGGGCTTTTTCGAAGGACTGGACCGCCTCGGCACGGTATTGAGGCACGGCGGCAAGGCTGCCCGCGAGCAGGACGCGGCAGCTTGCATTTGACGGATCGAGTTCCACGCACTTGCGCAGCCATAGAATCGAGGCGGGATAGTTTTTCACCTTTAGCAGGTCCTGCGCGCGGGCCAGAAATTCCTCAAGCCTTCGCTGCGATTCCGACTTCGTGCCGCGGAGAGTCCAGGCGCCACGCTCGGCCCATTCTTTATCATAGCGGGCGCGGGACGGCGCATGCGAGAGCGTGCGGTAGGCTTCGGTCAGATTTTCCATGACTTCGCTCACCAGCGGCAGCAGGCGCTCATTCTTGCGGTGCATATCCGGGTGGAACTTCCTGGCGAGCGCGTAGAATTTGCTCCTGATCTGGCCGGGAACGGTGCCGGGCATGACGCCCAGCAGGCCATAAAAGTCGCGCTTGTGGGCGAATTCGAGCAGGCGAGCGGCGTGCGCGGCAAGATCCTCCGCCGGCACCTTGCGGGAGGCGGCCTGGGCCGCAGGGCGTGCTGCGGGGCGCGGAGTGGTCTTCGAGGCGACGTGCGCTGCGTTAGAAAATGCGTCCGCAGCGGGCTGCGCGGGCTGCTGAGCCAACTGCTTGAGGAAACGGTCGAATCGCGCCCGGTGCTCGACGCTCATCTTGATGATGCCGATGCCCATCCCTTTGCCGGCGCGGACGTTTCGGATAGAGGCACGCAGACGGATTTCGCCCTCGGGCACGTCGAAGATGACCTCTAGCGGCGTGCCTACAGGACACGTGTTCGCGGTTGCGACGAACATGCCCCCCAAAGAGAATTCCCCGACGCGCGAGACGTGGCGTTGGCCACCTCCCTGCCAGGCGAGAAACGTGCCTTTGGGAGCGGCGAAGCGCACGTAGCGACGGCGGTTCTTGGCCGGTGCAGCGGTGGCCGATTCCATAAGCGCAGGGTAAAGTTTACAATTGCGCAACGCAATAGAGCTGCGGTCACGGTGTGCCCAAGCGGTGTGATGCAGCAGCGCAAAGCCGATGATTTGACAGAGACGGGAATTTCGGTGAGGCTGGTAGCCCACCACTGCGGAAGTGGCGAAACTGGCAGACGCGGGACTTAGGATCAAAACTTAGTAATCATGCAAGTCGTTTGCCATCAACGGAATTGTCTAAAATGAAAGACTTTATTGTTGGTGCTCGTTGGCCAGGATTGCCCCAAATTGGGCGGAGTCAGCCACAGATTGGTCACAGGAACCAGCGGGAGGTGGCAGATGATTGGCACCGTCAAGTGGTTTGATCCCCATTATGAGCAGGCTCTAATTGAGTTTCGAAATCTCGACAAAACGTATTTGGGAGACCGCTGGGTGTTGCGATTGCGCGATACGCTCGACACGCGAGAAGAGTTCGCGCGGAAGTATCGGAAAGGTAATCAAGTTAAAGGATGGAAAGCTGCACCAGTCTTTTTGATCGGCGCGAGCGTCTCGTCAGGCTGGGACGATCCGCGATTCGAATCCTATTCCAAGGAGCCCTCATGACAGATAACGCATTCATGACCTCGGGTGGTTCACCTCCGGTTGATCTGGAATTCGAAAACCATCTGTCTATCTTCCTCATCCGCCCCGTCTCCTCTGCTGGTCAAACATTCCTCGACGAAAATGTCGGCGACGACAACACACTGACGTTCGGTAAAGCGGTTGTCTGCGAACCACGTCTTGTGTCCGTCTTCACGCAAATGAGAGCGACTGGGAGTGGAACTTAGCTACGATTTGAGGCATCCGGTTCTCCGGTTTATTCCCGCTGACTCACAGCGATAACCCCGCTTGACTGTTCTCGCTGAAATCGATTTTTGTTTTTCCTATAGATATAACGTTGGCTCATATAAAATGGGCATACAATTGTTGCCGTTCTTAGAATCGATAAGGAGATTCCGGCTAAATAGAAGGCACCGGAAGCTAGTTCTTTGGTGCTCTCGCGGAAGCGGGCCTATGCGGATAGGCGCGGCGATGTGGACGACGATTTTCCTGTCATGCGCTTTGATGTGCGGATGCGGTGGTGGGAGCAGTGGAAGCGGCGGGAACGGCGTTGGCGGAGGAGGTGGCGGGAGTCAGACTGCGGCGCCGACCATCACGGCCAACAATGATTCGCAGACGGGTGTCCAGGGTGGCGCCGTGATCGTGGGTCTTGCCTCGACGATCACAGGCGCGAGCATCTATTACACCGTGGACGGGAGCACACCCACTACATCTTCTCAGCCATACCTCGCGCCCTTTCTCGTGGCGTCAAGTCTCACCGTTAGCGCGATTGCCGTCTACGCGGACGAAACCAGCTCCGTCACTACTCAGAGCTTCACTCCGAACATCCCCTCAGGGACCCTGGTCTGGAGCGACGAGTTCACCAACTCCACTAACGCCCCGGCGCAGCCCAATCCCGCAATCTGGACCTACGACACTGGCAACAGCGGCTTTGGCAACAACGAACTGGAGACCTATTGTGCGTGGGGATCGAACACCGCGCCCTGCAGCACGGCGAATCCCAGCGAGTATGTGGGAACCGACGGCTATCTGCACATCGTGGCCCAGCAGCCGTCGCCTGGTGTGTACACCTCGGCGCGGTTGAAGACGCAAGGCCTGTTCGGCTTTCAGTATGGCCGGTTAGAAGTGAGCGCCCAAGTGCCGGAGGCGCAGGGTTTTTGGCCCGCTGCGTGGCTGCTGGGCAACACGATCGCCACCATCAATTGGCCGGCCTGCGGCGAGCAGGACGTAATGGAGCGGGTCAACGCCGCCCTCAGTCCGGATTGGAATGAGGGCTCGGTTCACGGGACAGGCTTCACCGGAGCGTCGCTCGGCACTACCTACCACTTTCCCAGCGGGCAGACGGCAGGCGGCGAGTTTCATGCCTATGGCATGATCTGGTCGCCGGGCAGCGTGTCGTATTACGTGGATGATCCGAGCAATCCCTACGTGACCTACACACCTTCGAGCCTGACGCCGTTAAATGATGGAGCGGTCTGGCCCTTCGATGCCGGGCAGAGCAATTTCATCATCTTGAATCTGGCGATCGGCGGGACGTATCCGGGACCGCCCAACAACACCACGCCGTTCCCGTCGGAGATGCTGGTCGGTTACGTGCGGGTGTACACGAACTAGGCGCGGGAGCCCCGCGTACCCCAACATTGGCCGGGAACAGCCCGTCTCTCCACTCCACTACGATCAGCGCTGCCAACTGCACCCATTGTCCAGCAGGGATAGCGACGCCGGCCTTATCGGTAACGTCTGTGAAGGTCCTGTCGTGATTATTATGGTAAAGCGCGCTGCGTGCTTTCTTGCCGGAGAGCGCTATGTCCCGCTCCCCGCATTCGTAAAATAGATATCAGGCAACCCATCGCGGTCGTAGTCGATGACAGCAACGCCTCCGCTCATCGACTCGACGATGTATTTCTGCTCGGGGCTAGAAAGGTGATCGAATTTGATGCCAGTCGAATTCGTAATGTCTACCAATTGAGGTAGTGGCGCACCTGACTCGCGTGTCGATGAGTGCTCGCCGCTCAATGAAAGGCCGGAGAAACCCGGCAGACAAAGCAAGATGATCGCCGCCACGGCCGCGTACGCGACCACCCTCGCATGCAAATGCTTGTGCTCTCTTGACCGCGGCAAATACGAATCTCTGATCAATTCCGCGAATCGGTGTCGTCGTGCTCTTGCTTGACCGGTTGTAGACGCATCGCCTGGTAAATGTTCCTAAGTTTCTCCTTCATGTCTCTGTATTTCTGATATTCCGCAACTTCGCGTTTGGCATCCTCAGTGCGTCCGGCTTGACGGTAAATCGTACTCAGACGAAAGTGGGCCACAGCACTGGTCGGGTCAAGCTGGATGGCACGCTCCAGAAACGGCTCGGCTTTTTGCGGCTGACCCATTGACATCAAAACCTTCGCAAGACCAATGCTGGCTTCGGGGTCGTCCGGCTTCAGTTGTACGGCCCGCGAGTATCGCGCGTAAGCGTCCTTTAGATCGTCTCTGCGAGCAGCGATATCGCCAAGCTTGCATTCGGACTGCTCATCGAGCGGATTCGCCGCCAAGGCTTCTTTGTACTCCTTCTCGGCCTCTTCTTTGGCGCCTGCAACCGACGAAATGTTCAACATCTCGGCGAGCTCAAAATGGAGTCCGGGAAGCTGAGGGTCGATCTTAAGAGCGGCTCGATAATTCTCGATCGCTTGGGCACTGTCCCCATGCTTCGCCAGCTCGTGCGCCATTAACTGGTGCATGCGGGCAGAATTCGGAGCGACCAAGGTCAAGCTGAGCATGGATTCGTCGGCAAGGTCCGAATAGATTCGGTAAGAAGTGTAGAGAATTGCCTCATCGGTAGGTTCGATCCCACGAAGAACTCTGACGATCGCCGCGGCTTTATCTAGATCGCCCATTCCGGTGTAGACCTCGATCAGCTCCATCCCAGTCTCAACGCGAATCTTCTCCTCCGGCACGTTTGGAAATGCCTGCTCCAAATCGCTGCGAGCATCCTTGACGTCGCCCGTCCGCTTTTCGCCGATGCCCAGAAGGGCCTGAATCTTCCACAGAGTGGGATTCAGTTTCAGCGCGGCGCGGAGCTGCGGAATCGCTTCCGCGTACTTTCCCTGGAAGAACAACAGCACCCCGAGATTGCCTCGCGCATCCACGTTATTCGAATCAAGCGCAACGATGGCTGCGAATTCGGACGCCGCCAGATCAAGCTTCTTCTCCCTCAGGTACTCCTGCGCCTGGCGGCTGTGCGATTCGATCTGCTGCTGAGTGGTGGGGGCGGATTGCGCGAAGCAGGGAAGGAGGGCAAAGAAGAGCGCACCGCACAGCAAAATATCAAATTGTCTTATCCTCATAATCCGATGATTATACGGCGAACGGGGAGCGTTTCAGTATTTCCTTGGGGCGAAAACAAAGAAGGACGGCGGCATGCCGCCGTCCTTCTTGTTTCGCGAGCGCCGTTAGAAGGATAGCCGCGCGCCCAGTTGGATCGTACGTGGCCCGTTCGAGACACCCGTGATAGTGGCCACGCCCGTACTACTCACGTCATTGTTCGGTAGTGTGAAGCTCGGATGGTTCATGGCGTTAACGAAGTCTGCGCGAAATGTGAACCCAACTCGTTCCCCGAAATGCCAAGTCTTCGCCAGAGACAGGTTAATATCAGACAGTTTTGGCCCGAAGAGCGTGTTTCTGCCTCCAAGCCCGAACGACCCGTTGCCCTGCTCGGCTGGGGTCTCGAAGGCTGCAGGGTTGAACCAGCAGCTCAGGGTTCCTACCGCCGCGCCATTGGGGCAGGTGCCTGACTTGGGGGAGACACCTGTGGGGTTGGCAAACACATTGCCGGCCTGCGAATAGTCGTTAACACCGTTGTCCAACACCGTGAACGGAGTGCCGTCCTGGTAGATGAACGTCCCCGCCACGCGCCATCCGCCAAGCACAGCGTCAGTGATAGCATTGTTGTTCATATAGGTCTTGCCCCTGCCAAACGGCAGTTCGTATACCGCGGTCCCTTTGAGCGCTTGCGGGATGTCGAAGTTCGAGTTGCCGTAGTTAGCGGCGGGATCGTTTCCGATTTGCCAATCCTGAGCCCCGGCGGTGCTACCCCATCCGGCCGAGTCCTGGTCATCCAGCATATGCGACCAGGCATAATTGACATTTAAGGTCAGCCCGTAGGAATAACGCTTCTGCAGCAAGACTTGCAACGAATCGTAGTTGGAGATGCCGTTGAAGTTTGAGCCAGAAAGGCTTCCAAACGCCGGATATGGACGCTCGCAAGTGCTGGGGCTCGCAGCGATTGATGCGGGTGTTGCCCCGTTACAGGCCGATACATCGAGCGAGTTCAGCAGGGCCGGGTTGGTGATTTGGTTCAGGTCGGTGACGTATTGCAGATTCTTTGCGTGACTGCCGACGTAAGCAACCGACACCGCAAAGTCCTTCGCGAACTGGTGGTCGACGGCGAGCGTCCATTCCCAGATCTCTCCCGGCCTGATGTCATAGGGTTCGTAAGGTGGACTAAAGACGGGATTGGTGATGTAAGACGCCGGGCTCCTCGAGGCCTCAATGTAAGGCAGTGCGTTGGCCATCATCGCAGCGCTCGAGCTTAAACGGAGCGGGGTACTGTTGCCGGTGCCGGCAATCCAGCCCGTGTCCCCGGCGGCAGAATCAGGGTCGCTGTTGCTGCCCTGAAAGGCAGCGCCGAAGCCCATTTGCGCACCGCCCTCACCACCATAGAGATCCATGCTGTAGTTATAGGCGAAGAACCCTGCACCGCCTCGGATGACGGTGTTGTTCTTGACCGACCAGGCAAAGCCTACCCGAGGGAGGAAGATGTCCCAAACCGGCTTCTGCAAGGTCGTTCGGTTATCCTGAGGGGCAAACCATAGCGCGCCCGAGGTGCCCGCGAAGGGGCCGACGGTATTGACGAGATTCTGGTCGAAATCGCCAAGGCGATCATGTTCCTCGCTCATGCCGGTGTTCCCCGTCCAGCGCAAGCCGAGGTTGACGGTGAGATTGGGCTTGAGTTTCCAGTCGTCTTGAATGAAGGCTTGCGGGCTCTTCATCCGCATGCCCGTCAGATACTGATTCTCCGCGGACCAGGCATCGAAGTTGCCGAGCAGGAAATCCGCGAAGCCCGAGCCTGAGGTCCCGGTATTCAGCGTTCCGTTGGGATTTACGCCTGCTGTGTATTGTCCGCTAAAACCGTAGTTGCCGGAGCTGTTGGCGCCCCAAGCCGTGGTGTTGCCCTCGCTCATCAACACCTCAATCCCGAAATGCAGAACGTGCTTGCCGTGGATCAGCGTCACGACATCGGAGGGGTCAAACGAGTTCTCGACGTAAATGGCGTCCGTGGCGGGCTGCAAGGTGTTTACGGGGTCCGGGCCGCCGAATCCACAATAAGGGTTAGTGCAGCCGATGATGGGGAATTGGTTAAAATGGGTATCTTGCAGGCCAAATGCCGTTGCGGGGTTCAACCCGATGGACGAGGAAAGGAACCAGTTGCCTTGCTTGGTATAACCAAATCTAAATTCGTTCACCATCGTCGGACTGATCGTCCACGTGTCGGTGACCTGCGTGTTGTAACCGTCCACGTCCCCGCTACCGCAATCCAGCGGGCACGCAAACAGGCCGTTGTCGACCCCGGGGTTATCCTTCTGGCTAATTGAGAACACGATGCGGTTGTTCTCGCTCAGCTTGAAGTCCAACCGCCCAAAAGTTCGGTGAACCGGGGCGGGATTGATATGCGCGAGGTAGAGGTTATTTGTACACTCGTTCTGGTACGGAGCGGGCGCGCATGTTCCGACCCCTTGCGGCGCGGTGGGCCAGTTATACTTAGAAGCCATAATGGCCGCCGACACGGTGTCGATCCGATTCGTCGGGATGATGTTATTGCTGAACTGCGTCCGGCTCAATGTCGCGCCCGACCCGGTTGTGGTGAGCGGGTCATAGATGGGGTACATGCCGGCGAAATTACCCTGCTCCATGGCGGCCGTAGGAACGGTAACGAAGCCGTTCGACGCGCTGTTATTGACGATCCTGTCTACGTCAAAGAAGAAAAAGAGCCTGTTCTTGATAATGGGCCCGCCGAAGGAGCTACCAAACTGGTCGTACCGCAAATACGGCACTTCATGTGCTGGGTTAGGAATTTCCGGGCCCGAGGGGTTCAGGGGGTTTGTAGTCAACGGAGGCGCCTGATTATTGAAATAGCCGTTGGCGTTTAGAAAGTTGTTCGAGAAATACTCATAAGCGGACCCATGCCAACCGTTGGTTCCACTCTTGCTGATCTGGTTGAATACGACGCCGCCCATGCCGTATTGCGCCGAGAAGGAAGAGGTGTTGACCTGAACCTCCGAGATGGTCTCGAAGATCTCATCGTCGTTGTTGTAGCTCGCCGGCAGTATGGTGCTGGCCCCGTCCTGAAGGAAGTTGTCGAAGTTCGGCAGGTTACCGTTGATGGAAACCGCGTCGCCGGCATTCCAAGCGCCCCCGCCCTGCGAGTTCCGCCCCTGTGTAGTGCCCCCAGCGCCCGGCAGATAGATGTTGAAAGCAGCCCAGTCGGCGCCGGTGATCCCGCCTCCGGCCTGGGGCAGATCTGTCATGGTTTTGGAATCCAAAATGGAACCCTGCTGGCCGCTTTCGGTCTCCAGGAGCGGCGCGCCCTCCGCGGAGACACGCACCTCTTCGGTTACCGCGCCAACTTCAAGTGTGGCGTTTTCGGTAATTACGGTCACTTCCAGCGTGATCGGGCCGCGCACCAATTTCTTGAAACCCTTTGTCGAGAAGGTGATGTTGTACCTTCCGGTCGGCGTCGAGACGGTGTCGTAGATTCCATCGTCGTTGGTGACGAAGTCCTTCGTCTCTCCCGTGTCAATATTGCTAAGCGTGACGGTTGCACCCGCCACCACCGCTCCCGAGGGATCCGTCACGGTGCCGCGAATCTCACCGGTATTCCTATTCTGTGAAAGGGCCGGCTTGGCCAGGCACATCAGCAGACAAAACGCGAGTGCAAAGCGAAGTAATCGCTTCATGTGATCCCTCCACCCTCGAAAGTTGACCATCCCGTCAGAAACGGCTGTCTCCTCCAACTCGTGTGGGCCTAGTGTTCGCCGCGCGTAAAACCCGTGTTTTCAGCAGCCGGAACTTTCGCTCCAGCACGATATCCACTCCGAACCGCAACCGTAAGTTCAATTATTCCCTGGCGTTGTGAGCCGACTGCCCCCGGGACGAACAGGAACCAGATTCGGCCAAAACAAGACCTTCGAGCGGTCTGTGCCATTGATTTCCCTCCCGGAGCAGCCAGAAACATCGTTATTCTACTAGCTCACCCCAGCTAGTGCTTTTGCATTACCCAGTGTGGGACAGGTTTAGCTCCAGTTCGCTTTCCTTGTCAAGAGAAAAAACAACGATGTTCTAAAAGAAATCCGCGACCTGCTGATCTTCATTATTGTTTTTTTGCCGCTTCGCTGAGATACAATTTCCGCCCTAGCGCGGTAAAGGATCAGACGGACTCGAGACCTTGGGGCAGGCGCAGCAGGGAGAACTGCCGGATGAAGCGTCATAAAGACAAAGTGCATCGGAGCGAGAAGCCAGCCGCGACGCTGAGGGCCGTGGCAGAACGCGTCAGGCTCACAGCTAGCACAGTCTCGCACGTTCTGAACAATTCTCCGGCTGCCCGTTCAGTGCCTCAACGTACGAAAAACCGCATTTTGGCGGCCGCGCGCGAACTGAACTACCAGCCGAATTTTTTCGCGCGTTCCCTGAAGGTTAAACGCAGTTACACTATCGGTGTTATCGCAGAGGAAATCGGCGACGCGTATGGCTCTCTGGTCATCGCCGGAATTGAACGTTTTCTTCGACAGCAGAATTTCTTCTTTCTCACAGTGGCTCACCGGCACGACGAGAAACTGCTCGCAACATACTCGAGTATGCTTCGACAACGCGGCGTCGAGGGTTTTATCACGGTGGACACTTCCTTGACCGAAGAACCCCCTCTGCCGACGGTAGCGCTTGCCGGCCATCGAATCATCAAACGCGTGACTAATATCGTTTTGGACCATCGCTTTGCGGCGTCGCTGGCGTTGAAGCACCTGGTTGATCTTGGTCACGAGAAAATCGCATTCATGAAGGGTTCAACGGCCAGCTTGGACACCGACGACCGCTGGAGCGCGATCTGCGAAGTCGCTGCGAAATTAGGCCTTTGCATGTCGCCAGAGTTGATTGTGCAGCTCGAGGGATACTGACCCCACGCCGAATCTAGGCTACCCTTTTGCCAAGCAATTGCTCGCGCGCAAACAGCCTTTTACCGCTCTGTTTGCCTACAACGATATTTCTGCTATTGGTTCCATCTGTGCTTTTCAGGAAGCGGGTCTTCGTGTGCCAGCCGATGTGTCGGTGGTGGGCTTCGATGACATTCAGGCGGCAGCGTTCACAAGCCCTACGCTCACTACGGTGCGGCAACCGCTCGAAAGAATGGGGGAAATCGCAGCGAGCACCCTTCTCGACCGGATCGAAGGTCGCGCCGAGTATGTCCCGGAGATTGCCATAGAGCCGCAGTTCGTCGTGCGACAATCCACCGGCCCGGCTCCGGCGCAGCCGTCGTTTTCAAAAAGGGCACACGGTGTCGCGACTTCACCCGCTTGAGGGGCCGCGCTCCCATTCGACCTGGCTCTGCTCTCCGCGGCCAGACCTCGGTGATCATTCTGAACGAGGACGCGGGGGCGGACCTTGAGGTGGAACTCGATTTCGGTCGCGGCGTCAGCGGAGCGGTCGAAACCGAAATATTGCACGCGCCGGCACTAGACAGCCGCGAAGCGCACATCACAACCTCAACGAAAACTGACTCGCTCAAGCAGGGCAAGTGCTCCGTCACTGTTCCCCACGCAACAGGATTACGCGTGACGCTGACTTGAGACGCTGGCACATTCCATTCATCTGTGGGCCTGCTTGAAGTCGAAGTAAGCGAGGTTCATGTTGCCGCGGGTCAATATGTGTACGGTGAGGACGTTTTTCCGTTTGTTGAGGCGAACCTTGAAAAGTTGCGACGCCAGATTCCAGTGGTGCCACTGACGCCAGGCCAGCGGGTCTGCAGGATCATATGTCGAAGCGATCTCCAGGGGCCCTGTCGCATCCTTTCCATTCGCGTCGACGGATATCGTTCCGCCACGATTCGATGTGTACAGGAAATCGGCCGCGTATGTTCCCGCGTGTGTCACATCTACGGTGATGTTGAACCACTCTCCAGGTTCGGTCCAGCCAACATAGAGCACGTCTGCAGGAGGAATAACCTTGTCGAAGGGGTTGTCGTCAATCGGATCTGGCTTGCGGTGAAACTTCGTGTAGGAAGTATCCACTCCCTCGTGGATACGAAATTCGTTGAGGTAGGTCCCATCGGCCGGGTTCAACTCTCCGCTGCCGTGATTCTGTGGATCGCTGTCGTGATACGCGACCCCTTCGCCGCCCAGGTCATAGTAAGCACACAATACTCGGCCCGGTATTTTTTGTGCGCCGCCCTGATAGCGGCTGTCGTGATAAGGCAGGCCTCTATACTGGCTCAAGAATGATTGGGAAAACGCAATTGCCGGCAGCATCGATGCCGCTACGAAGCATACGGAAAACGCTCTCCGGCTCATCCTGCCTCCCTGAGTACCGATAACCTATCTGCAGTTGCGCAACTCCACCAATCAGCGGCAGCGACGGCTCAACTATGTTCCGCACTTCGGACTTGGAAAAGTTCGATCCCGTGCGCTTTTCCGAGATTGCGGGAGTACTTGTCTGTCCCATTGTTCCAATGTTCGTGTACGCCAAGGCTGCGGCAGCAACTCAGGCGCTTCGCCCATGTTACATCGGATGCTTACAGGGCTTGACGGTGATGTAACCGACGCCTTCGCTCACGGGGGTCCAAACGATGTTACCGACTATACTCACTATCACATACGCCACATTGTTCTACGAAAAGTTATACGACAATTGAACGACCTCACAACTCGCTCCTGGCTCTATCAAATAGCTGTTCAAGGCCGGCGCATAGTCCGTACAGATCCGTCGGTAACATCCGTGACGTCGATCACGGCCACGAACGAATGGCGTTGCGCGTGATGGCGTTCTCGGTGAATCGCGACCCCTAACCAAAGGCAAATTCTATGCCAAGCAGTTTGTTGGGCAACAAGATAAATTGTCCGGATCATTTGCAAAGAAGAACTACACGGTGTGGAAGGAGCCGGAGCGAGGTTCGAGGCTGCCCACCAGGATGTCGGCACAAACCATTTGCGGCTTATCGCCAGGCCAGGGTGGTCAAAGAATTCTCCTTCAGCAGAATCTGGGCCGCCAAATTCGCGAGGCGCAGGTCAATCGTCCTGGCCGGTCCCGCGTTGCTAACGACGAGCACCTGTTGGCCGTCTGGATTTTCCAGGCCGACGTGCTGTAGATCGACGGCCGCACTCTGGGAGTCGAAGCGGCGGGCACCGCGACGAACAACACGGGAATAGTGGGCAAAGGCCCAGTATTGTCCGCTTCGTGTGATCTCCTGGGTTTGCGAGTTGATCGTCACGACGCCGCCGCAAGAGAACGGTCCGATATTGGGCCGACCTCGCTCATCAAGAGCCAAATTCCAGGCCGTGATGGAGCGGCACCAGTTGCGTAGGACATCACTGAAAGTCGCGCCCCACTTGCACCAATCCGTCAGATAGGCGGGATCTGTGTAGTCAGGGCCGCCTTCCGTCCAATACATTTCAACCTCCGGATAGGCCTCGTGGACCTTGCTCATCATGCCGGGACGGCCATAGTAGCCGTGCCACGCAATGGCATTGCAATATTTGCGAAGCCTGTCGTCTTCCAGTTCGTCCACGACGCGTCCCCACAAATTGTAATTGTGGTCCAAAATCCAGATCTTGGTTGAAATCCCGCAGCGTTCCAAGAGCGGTCCCAAGTGTTCGCGCACAAAAGCAATTTCGTCCTCCTGAGGCCAGATGCAAGCCGGCATTCTCCCGTCCTGATCTGTGTCCACTTCGTTCTGCGGCGTCACCGCCTGCACCGGCACGCCCTCGGCGGCATATCCCTGCAGAAACTTGAGGAAGTAATTCGCGTAAACCCCCAAGTAGTGATTGCGCATGGAGCCGCCCAGCATCGAGCCGTTGAACTTCATCCATCCGGGCGGGCTCCACGGAGAGGAAAAGAGGAACAGATCGGGATTCGCCTGTCGCGCCTGCCGCAGCACAGGCAGAATGTATTCGCGATCATGTTCGATCGAAAATCGCGTGAGATCCGGATCGGGATCGCCTTCATCGAAGCTGTAAAGTTTTGCCGAGTAGTCGCTCGATCCGATGCAGGTGCGGCAAACGCTCAGCCCCATCTCGGATAGATGAAACATCTCATGGATCAATTTCTCCCGCGCGGGCGGTGCGAGCTGATTGAGCATGTAGCAAGCAGCATCCGTAAATGCGCCGCCGAATCCCAAAATGTCCTGGAATTTTTTGGTTGGATCGAGCTGGATCTGGTTGCCTCCCGCAGTGTCGCGCGCTGGACCCCAAACAGCCCGAGGGGCAGAGGCAAAGCGCTCTTCGCCGGCGGTGACCCAAACGGAGATGTCTCCACCATTCTTCGGCGTTCCGTCTGGCGGTTTGGCCGTCGAGAGCACTCGCCGAACGGCCGCTTCGGAAGAAGTTGCCGCAGCCAGGCCCAAAACTGAAACTCCGAGAAATTCTCGCCGCGAACTTTTCGCAGTCATCGCTGCCCCTTTTATCCAGGTCAAGATGCAGGTCTCCGATACTCAAGGCCTACAACCCGAGGGAAACGCGCCATAACTTATGCAACGAAAACAAAACAGCCGTTGGGAGGGACGCCGGAAATACCGCGAGGACCTCGCTCAACAAACATACTGGCCGGAATTTTCATTTTGGCCTTCGCATACCCAGGACTAATGCTTAGGAAGTACCCGTTTGCCGCTTTCGGCCGGAACGATGCCTTGGCCTTCTTTCACATTATAGAAGCGGTCGGCGGCTAAGTCTGTCAGGATTTCTGTTTTCCCCGTTGGCCACAGGATTTCGACTTTATCGACGCGTTCCCGGCTGCCGAGGCCGAAATGAATTCGGAGATCATTCTGGGAAAGATAACTGCCCCCACTCAGAGGCTCACCTGTTTGCACTAAGTCTCCAGCCATCACTTTTACTCGAGCGTTCAACGCAAGACGATTGCTCTTCGTCCCCTCCAACTCAAAGCTTATCCAGTGATTCGACGGACCGCCTTGTGGCCGGAGAATCATAGGGCCGCCCTCAAGATTTTCGACCACAATATCAATCCGACCGTCGTTAAACAAGTCTCCTGTCGCCACTCCGCGGCTGACTTGTGGCAGTTGGATCGCCGGGCCAACAAGCTTGCTTATATCCTTGAACGTGCCGTTGCCTTGATTCAAAAACAGCAGCTTTGGCTCGCGGTATTTGGATCCCCCCTCAATGGTATCCACCTGCGGGTAGACGTGGCCGTTCACCAGGAACAGATCGAGCCAGCCATCGTTAAGGAAGTCGAAGAATGCGTCGCCCCAGCCAACATAGGGAATCGTGCTCGGAGCAATTCGGGAAGCGAAGGAGACATCAGAGAAATTCATCTCTCCATCGTTCCGGAAGAGTGCCGCATATTCATCGCTGAAATGGGTCACCGCTATGGATGAACGTCCGGTGTGCTGATAATCGCCGAGCGCGACGCCCATGTTGGCCTGCTCAGCCCCATCTTGGCTAACGGCCACGCCCGCGGAATATGAGATCTCGGTAAAGTGTCCGCTTCCATCGTTTCGCAGGAGATAATTCTTTTGGCCGTCGTTGGCCACAAAAAGATCGAGGCGTCCGTCATTGTCGAAGTCTTCCCAAACGGCCGTCAATCCAAAGGAATTAGGAAGCTCGCGAATTCCGGCCTTACTCGACACATCCGTGAAGGTTCCGTCGCCGTTGTTGTGATAGAGGTTATCCGGCGAACCCTTCAGCCCTCGCGGTCCGCATTGGACATTGATTCCACGATATTGGCATGTCTTGCTCGAACCGAAGGCCGGAAGGTCGTCCAGATGGAAATCCACATAGTGCGACACAAACAAGTCCGCCCAGCCATCTCCGTCATAGTCGCCAAAGGCGGCTCCCGTTGCCCACCCTGAATCATTACTGAGCCCTGCTTGTTTGGTGACATCCGTAAATGTCCCGTCGCCATTGTTGCGATACAGAACTACGCCTCCGAAACAGGTAACAAGCAAGTCTGGCCACCCATCGTTGTTGTAGTCCCCTACGACTGCACCCATTGCCCAGCAGGGATAGCCGACGCCGGCCTTATCGGTAACGTCTGTGAAGGTCCCGTCGTGATTATTGTGGTAAAGCGCGCTGCGTGCTTTCTTGCCGGAGAGCGCCATGTCCACGCTCCCCGCATTCGTAAAATAAATATCAGGCCACCCATCGCGGTCGTAGTCGATGAGAGCAACGCCTCCGCTCATCGACTCGACAATGTATTTCTGCTCGGGACTCGAAAGGTGCTCGAATTTGATGCCGGTCGAATCGGTGATGTCCGTGAGTTGAGGAAGTCGAACATCTGTTTGTAGTGCTGACAGTGAAAGCGCCGAGAAACCCGGCAGACAAACCAAAAGCATCGTCAAGGCCACGTAGGCAACTGCTCTCGCGTACACATGCATTTGTTCCTGTGGCCCTGGCAAATAATGATCCGTTCTTCTCAGCGCCCTCTAAAACGAGTCCGGACGGAATATAAGGAGCTGCGCGCAAGAATGAACAACGTATTGTGATCGCTGCCGCCGAATAACAGTTGCGTGGGCCGCTCTGGAATCTCGATCGTATCGATCAGATGGCCCGACCGGTCGTACACGAATACCTGTCCCGCAGCAAGATAGACGTTACCCCTTTCGTCCACAGTCACACTCTCTCCGCCCTGTTCGACGAAGAGCTGCAAGTTCGAGATTGTGCCGTCAGTATCGACGCTGCCGACATACGTCTTCTCTTCGGATTCATCGGTGACGTAATAGGGTTGCCCCGCAACGGCGGGGGCCATGCCGAACGCTCGCAGGAGGTCATTAAACTTGGACCCGTAATAGAGTTCGCCGGACACAAAGTTCTCTCCCGCCGGGACGAAGGTGCTCCCGTCCGGAGACACGAACTGATAGGGTTTCTTGACGGCCACGGCTTGCGGAAAATCGTTTTCGTTTCTCCAGTAGTCGACGGGAAGGACCGGCGTCATTCTGGGGCGTGGCGCAGCAGGCACGGCTTGCAAGAGCGTGATGTCGTCGTCCTGGGAGTCGGGTCTAAAACTGTAGACGGTGCCCTTTCCCGCGGACGAGATGACCATCAAGTCGGCGGCCTTGTCAAAGATCAGTTGAACCGGGTCGAGCGGATTGTCGCGAACCTTAGATACTTGCCGAGTTGCGACTGACCAGCGGTAGATGGTTTGCCATTTAGCGTCGACAAAATAGACATCTCCAGATATATCGACAGCTCCGCCGGAAATATTGAAGAAGCCTGTCGCGATTCTCTCAACCTTCGCTCCATCGGCAAGAACTGGCGAGGGTGCCATCGGGTGAATTTGAGGCGCATCGCCGGAAAGCGTTAGCCACGCAAATTCGCGTTGCCGTAAGTCCACGTTATGAGTTTGGTCGTGAACCGCGTTGTCGAACGACACTTTGCTGTCGCTGTAGCAATGGACGTTGCGGAACCGGATGTCTTTGGAGTGTGTGACTGTGATCGCGTATGGGAACGGCTGATAGCTGCTCACCACGCGATACATGTGCAAGTTCGCGATGGTGATATTGCTCGAGTCACGAATCTCGAGCGGCAATGCAAAGCCGCTTTCGCCCCGCTCTTCTTCAGTTTGGAGCGCGTAGATTTGCCAATTGGACGCGTTGTTCAGCATCACCTCGTTGCGAACGTGATGCTCGCTCGACAACTCATAAATCCGTCCTCCGACTGATGTGTTCGAGATATACAGACCCGCTTGCGCGAATGTGCTGGGCGTCCAAATGTCGACGAAGGTCCCACCACCGGTGATCCACAGGCTTGGATACTGTCCGTCCCAGCGCCGATCCAGATTCGAGTCGGCGGTATGAGTGTTGTTGTAAATCTCTGTCCACGCTTTGGAACTCTCTGCAGCCGGGGCGTTCGGGTCGACGGTACCGTGCCCGCCCAGGAAGCGCACATCGTTCATCATCGAGTCCGTGCCAGCCATCCACTTCGCGGCCACCGCGCGCGGGTTGATGCCGTTTGTGTACAGGCCGATACCGGTCACAATATTCGTCCCACCCTCTGGGGTTTCAAGCAGTGGTTTGGGACTGCCAACGCCCTGAAAGGCTGGGGTTGAGTCGGCCAGGAATATCCGTGTGATGTTTGGATGCAGGCCGATGAGAACGGTATCCGGCCTGAGGGTGATGGTGTCCGTAACACGATACTGACCGGATGGTAGGTAAATCGCGCGATGCTCTGCGATTGCTTTTCGGAATACCTCGGTGTCGTCGGTCGATGCGTCACCTTGCGCGCCAAGGGTACGGATGTTGACCCACGTATCCATCGGCGGCAGATCCTGGATATCGGACTTGACCGGCTTTGGCAATGCGGTCAGCGGTACTGTGTCGTAGACGTCCTGGATCGCGGGTGTGGCGCCAATATCCGCAAAGTGAAGGCCATGAGAAAAGGTCTTCACCTCGTACATTTCTCCCCGCCCCGCGATTTGCTTCCCGCTATCACGGTAAGACGCAAAAACGGCAACGCTCCGGCAGGCAACATTTTCCATGTTGATTTCGGTGCGCGCACTGTTCTCATTGCTGATGATCACAGCAGGACCGCTAACGTTTTCCAGCCGCCCATCTTTCATCCAGAGTTCGTCCGAATATTGCGGATCGATGGAAATTGCGGTGGGGACGTTCTCGAAATGCGGGCGGATCAATGTGAGTCCCGCTTCGTGTTCTCTGATCGCCGCTTCGCGTTGACCTTCAAAGGTAGCGTCGATCACCGTGAGCTGCCATCCGGGAGAAGGTTTGCGGGTCCATATGCCATACTTGCCGCCGTAAAAGTGCAGGTCTTGAGCGACATTGCCACCGTCGTGAATGCCGGCAAGTCCAGCGCCGATGTGGAAGTCCATGTGAGCCAGGAAGCAATGCTGAGCGTAGTGAGCGCGTATGCCCACAGCGCCCGGATTGCCTTCTTGAATTTCGATATCGATATTGCTCATTGCGGAGTAAAAAGTGCCCGGGCTGGCATCCCGCGGAGGAGCGTCTGTGTTCGGTCGATTGCCCGCAAAGAACACCATGTAGGCCGGGCCCCGCTGAAAACCAGGCGTGTTAGCGGCGAGCACGAATGTGGGCCGCTCTGCCCCGAACCCGATCAGTCGGATTCCGGGCCAGATGTAGATCGTCTTGGTCAGACGATAACGGCCGGCGGGAACGAACAGAATGCCCTGGTTGGTCGTTTCCTGGACCTTATTGATGGCCTGTTGTAAGGCATTCGAATCATCGGCGATTCCGTCGCCAGTCACTGGAAAATGATCCGAAGTTAAGTAAACCGCTTTCGCATCGTCTAAGCGCACCGGATAGTAAGAGGATGCCAACAGGGGAACAGCCGTCGACGAGATCACGGCCATTGCGATGAGTGTTTTCATCAACTCGATATTCTCGTCATTCAAATTTGCCGAAAATTCAGATCGCAGCCTCAGTCCAGCGCGTTAAGCGCCGAAGGCGCCGAAAACTAAACCACCTGACGACTCAAGCACCATCAGACACAACGTCAGGATTGCGTTCCGCAATGAGTTGGTTATTTGCGCGGATCGGTATCGTCCGACCGCATTGGTGGTGAGACAGTCTTCACCCCCGCATTAACGTTGACCCAGCGTAACGGTTACGCCCGGCAAAAAGGCTCCCGACGCATCCGTCACGGTGCCGCGAATTTCGCCCGAGCTTCTATCCCGTGAAAGGGCTGGTTTAGCAGCTAGACACAGCATAAGGCAAAACGCGAACTTGGTCACTCCGCCCGGAGATCCGAGAAATATCGTTGTTCTAGTGGCTCGCGGCCAGCATTTTTGCACTACGCCATGTTGCGGGAGATTTAGCTCACCATCGCCTGACTTGTCAATAGTAAAATATCGATTTTCTAGGGCATCTGCGGCGACCGTTTGAACTTGTCCTGTGCGTCCGAGGGCGGTCTAGGGTAGAATGCCCTGATCTCGGAGGGGCTTTTCGACAATGCCCGAGTCGTTGGAACGGAAGGCCAGCGCGGCCCTCTTTCTTTATTGGGAGCTGAGGAGATTCAGCAATGAAACCTCGGGAGACGAGGTGGGACACCAAGAAGTACTCCCCGGTAACGCTGAGAACCGTTGCGGAACATGTCGGCCTCACGCCAGGAACGGTTTCCGCAGTTCTCAATGATTCTGCTGCGGCTCGTTCCTTTCCCCAACACACGAAAGACCGCATTCTGGCCGCCGCCCGCGAACTGAACTACCGGCCGAACTTCCTTGCCCGTGCGCTCCGCGTGAAGCGCACCTATACCATCGGGGTCATCACTGAAGAAATCGGCGACCCTTACGGTGGGATGGTCATCAGCGGCATCGAACGATGTCTCAGACAGAATGGTTTCTTCTTCTTGACCGTCGCTCACCGGCACGACCCCAAGCTCCTCAAGGATTATTCCCATCTCTTGCTGCAAAGAGGCGTTGAAGGTTTCATTACGGTGGACACGTCTGTCAGCCAGCCGCCGCCTCTTCCCACAGTAGCCGTCGCTGGACACCGGCATGTGAAGGGCGTTACGAATCTCGTTCTCGATCATTTGGTTGGAGCCATGGTGGCTCTGAAGCACCTGGCGAAGCTGGGTCACGCGGAGATTGCATTCATGAAAGGTCCGGCGACCAGTTCGGATAGTGAAGACCGCTGGAAGGCCATCGTCGAGGTTAGCCACAAACTTGGCATTCGCATCAGGCCGGAGCTAGTCGTCCGGCTCGAAGGCGATGCTGTTACGCCGGACCTGGGCTACGCCTTTGCGAGGCAATTGCTCTCGAGCAATAAACCATTCACCGCATTGTTTGGATACAACGACAATTCGGCCATCGGCGCCATACGGGCAATCCATGAAGCTGGTTTGCGCGTTCCCGAAGATATTTCCGTCGTAGGTTTCGACGATGTTCAGAGCGCGGCTTTCAGCAACCCCGGTCTGACGACCGTGCGCCAACCACTCCAGAAGATGGGCGAGATCGCCGCACGGACGTTGCTCGACCGGATCGAGAATGACGAAATCTATCTCCCTGAAATCGCCGTCGAACCCGAGCTTGTCATCAGGGAATCTACCGGACGTGCTCGCGTACAGATTCGGCAAGACGGCGGGAGCAAGGTTCGCGTGTCTGCCGGTGAACACAAATAAGCCACCGGATTGGTCAGCTCGTGCGTTTGTAACCCCACCGGCGCCTGGGCGCAACGCTCCTTTGTGAACGCGGCAAGCGCACGATCAATGGCAGAATGCCGATCCCTCGATGACTTTACCTACCCACATCGATGATTTGCCTCGTGCCCGCGCGGCAAATGTTCTGGTCTATTCCGGTTTCGTCATCGCAGGGATCGTCACGACCCTTTTGGGGCCGATTCTACCGATCTTGATGGCCCGATGGGCGATGACCGACGAGCGCGCCGGGTGGTTTTTCACCCTGCAATTCTGCGCCAGCCTCGCAGGAATCGCGGTACTTGGCCCTCTGGTTTCGCGGCGTGGTTATGGCACGACGCTGGCCATCGGATTTGTAGGAATAGCGGTGGGAATTGCCGCGCTGGCTCGAGGAAACGAAGTTGTCGGCATGCTGGCAACTGTTGCGTTCGGTTTCGGCTTGGGGATAATTCTGCCAGGTACGAACTTGTGGGCGGCCGAGGTTTCGTCGCACCGGCGGGCATCGGCGCTCAGCGTGCTCAATCTGGCTTGGGGCATTGGCGCAACCGTTTCTCCTCTGCTTGTGATGCTTGCCCAACGGCATCACAACCTCCCGCTATTCCTTTTCAGCATCGCAGCTTCTTCAGTTCTAATTGCGTTGGCCGTTACAGCGATGGATATTGAGCCCCGCCCACAAACCTGTGCACGGACGTATCCAGCCCAACCGCTGGCGACGAAAGCAACAAGGTTCGTGCTGGGCGCACTCTTCTTCCTCTACGTTGGCACGGAGAGCTCCGTGGGTGGATGGACGGCTGCCCTCGCAAAGCGGACAGGGGCGTCCCCAGGAAACCCATGGGAACTCGCGCCCCTGTTTTTTTGGGGCGGACTCCTCGCAGGCCGTGCGCTCACTCCAGTCGTTCTCCTTCGCGTGACGGAAAGAGTTCTTCTGATCACAGGATTGACTGTCGCCGGCATATCCTGCGCAAGTTTCCTGCGAGTAGCGACGTTTCGCAGTACCGCGGCGTGTGCGACGGTTGCTGGCCTCGGTCTGGCCTGCGTCTATCCCTTGCTCGTGTCAGGAATGGTGAGTCATTACGGCGAGCAGGCGAGAAGCACTGGCAGACTCATCTTTGCTCTCGCCAGTCTGGGGGGAGCGACGATGCCGTGGCTCGTCGGTTTCACTTCAACTCACGCCCGCAGCCTACGTTTGGGATTCTTGGTTCCCTTCGTTGCATGCCTTGTCATGATCAGCCTGCTCGGGTTGCTGCCCAAACAGCCAGTCACATAATCGTCGGCGTGACGAGCCTTTCACCGATTCGGCTTTTGAGATGGTCCTTCCCCTTGAACCTTTGCTTTCAGCTTCGTTTCCGGCGGCCGAGCCATCTCTAGCCCCCAGATCGCTCCAGGTCGCATATACATAGAGGCTCGATAATTGCCGGTTATGTCCCAAGCTTCGGGCGTGCGAAACCAATAGCCCTTGGTTTCGTACGTCACGTGATACACGCCCCAGGCAGTACGATAAGCTTCGTCTCGAAGGCCTTCGCACAGCATCAGCGCCGCCAAGCCAAATGTCGTTCCTGTCCACACTTCCTGAATTTGTTCATTACTTCGAACGACGGAGCCGTCCGCGGCGATTCCGTTCACAGCGCCCATGTTTCCGTCAGCGAACTTCATGACGTTAAACGCGAAGATTTTCTGAAGAGCCTTCAGTCGCATTTCGCGGGGTACTAGATCGCCGAGGCCGGTCAGGTCGGCGTACGACTGGCCGGCGAGCTGATCGGCTTGAATATCGTCGCGATATTCGCTACCCGTGTCGTAGCGAAAATATTCTCCGTTCCACAATTCGCTGATGTAAGAGTGCTGAGCCCTCATAAACATTTCGTGATATTGAGTAGCCGAGTCGCTCTCGCCGATCTCACGCGCCATTTCTTCTGACGCACGAAGTGCCCCGAGCCACAAGCCGCCCGCATAGGCACTGACACCGCGCACCACCCAAACGTCGTAAGTTTGATCGGGAAATCCGCCGCCTTCCGGGGTGCCGCTTCCGTGATCGAATTGCTGTAGATAGGCGATCGCTTCCTTCACTGCCGGCCATTCCTGCCGCAGAAAATCCATGTCCCTCCCGCCGGTCAAAACGAAATCCCGATAAACCAACAAGACAAACTTGGAGTTCAGGTCCTTCCAGCCGTTCGCGTCCTGCCAGCTCGATTGATTTACCAGAACGAACGGGTCTTCTTGCGGTACGCCCAGGTCGTGCGGGACCGCGCCCTTGCGCTTACGAACACGCAGCGTCAACTCATGCGACTCGTCCGATTTCCATATCCATAGAGCCTTCTCGGAAGACTCGCGCGGCACCGTTTCTGCAAACTGCCGCATGACTTGTTTCTCCAATTCCGGCCAAAACTTTATCAGCGGCATCGAGCCATAGAACCAAACGTCGAGCGTCGCGTAATAGGGATAGTCGAAGCACTCCATAAAGGCGAATGTAGGAGGCGATTTTGCGTCGGAGTTGGTCGGCCGCCCCCAGAATGATCCTCCATCAGCCACGTCGTAAAGTTCGTTAAACAACGCCCCCCGAAACCATAGCGGTTTCGTTTCGTCGTTCACATATTTCGCTTGCCAACTGTCGATCGCCTCGCTCCATGCCTCAGAATTCATCAATCCATCGCGCGCAATTGCCAGCGCATTGTCTCCCGACGTGCCGTAGAAATCGGTGTAGCGGCGATACCACCGGCGACCTTCGCCGAACTCGACAACGGGCAGATCCCATGCAATCACCATAGGAATGACGCGCTTTTCTCCGGGTTGAAGCGTAAAGCGGATAGCGATGGCGCCCGCGAGTTTTTCGCCAGTGCTGACCCATTCTTCGCTACTGTTCGCAAGCCGACCATCCTTTGCGAAGGGTTCCCACACTTCCCGGCCATCGCCCTGCGCCCGAAAGGTTGTTTGATAGCTAACCTCGACACCGGGTGCTTCGAGCGCCGCGATCGCCATTTGACCGTCCCATTCGTTCAGCGCCGCGCCGGCGCGGTGACGCGTAAACACAATGCCTTTCATGTTTCCAATTGCGCCCAGCGCTTGGCTCGCGAACTGGTTGTGATCCCCCTGATTCAATGCTCCGCTGAAATCATGCGAAAACCCGCGAAACCATCCAAGCATGTTCGTCCACGATAAAAGAATGGACACCGTCACCGGCCGAGTCGTCGGGTTCTCGGCATGCCAGCGATAGACCGCGATCGGATAACTGGATTCTCGATAATTGTCCGGAAGGATTGGAGAGAACTGCTCCACCGTCACGTGCGCGGGAAAGTTCTCCCACTGATAGTCGAACCAAGACTTCGGATAAAGTGCGGAATAGTCGCCCGCCCCGGCGGGATAATCCCATCCCCAGCTTCGCAATTCACCGTCAGCGGGATGACCGGTAAAAAGAACGCGCGCCGCGCCTTTGGTACTGCCCTCTGCCTTTTGGAACATCGCGAACTGATTCGCATACACCGTCTGATATTTGTGTACGCCAGCTTTGAGGTGCCAGCGTGCAAAATCACCGCGGTACGTGCGCGAAAAAGTCCCAGCGCCGAATCCTCCAACAGGCGCACCCTGCCAGAAACCGTCGTCAATGTGATCACGGTCGAGCGTAACTTTCTTGGTGCCGGCATCCGCAAGAGGAAGTCCGATGGGTCGCTCCCAGGCCGCACTCGGTATTCCATCCCCACACCAAGCCGCGGGCGCCAAAAGGAACAGGCACCAGCAAAGCGTTGCTTGCCGCCTGTATCGGTGTCTCATGAAATCTCCGGGAAGCCCAGTCCACCTAGCGTCATTTCCATTTCGAGAATGCTACTCGAAGGCGCGCTGATGGTACAGACAAACGTTATTCTAGTAAAGACGAACGTGATATAAGAATTGCTGTGTTCCGGATTGGCCGGCGTTCTTGGGAGGATGCGCGATGCGAAACGCGCAGTGTACGGTCTCGCTAGTCCTGCTTTTGGCGAGTTTCACTCTCGGCCGCGAAGCGACGGATGCTCATAAGTCATCCCTCCCGCGCCAGAACGACCAAGAACTGCAGATCGACCATTCGGCTCCGCAAAGCACCCCCGCGCGTTCAGACCTGATCGCAAATGTCTCCAGCCGCACGGCTATCGATTTGGGCGGGACGTGGCGGGCCATCATTGATCCCTACGACGTCGGATTCGGCGGACGGTTTTACGAGAACCGGAAACCGAAGAACAAGCAGGAACTCCTCGAATACGATTTCGATTCACTCCGGAATTGAAAGTTCCGGGCGACTGGAACTTGCAGCGCGAAAACCTCTTCTTCTATGAAGGCCCGGTCTGGTACAAAACTTCCTTTGCATACAGAAGCCGAGGCGTCCGCCCCTTCCTCTATTTCGGCGCTGCGAACTATTTCACGCGTCGTCTATTTGAACGGCCACTACCTCGGCGAACACACCGGGCGGCTTCACACCATTTAATTTCGACGTCAGCGATCACGTGGTCGACGGAGACAACTTCTTGTCGTCGAAGTCAACAACACTCGCCACAGCGGACGGCGTTCCGACGCTCAGCACGGATTGGTGGAACTATGGCGGCATCACCCGCGAAGTCAAAATCGTCGAGGTTCCCATGCCATATATCCAGGACTACTTCATTCAACTGGCAAAAGGTTCGTCGGATCAAATCGCCGGATGGGTAAAAGTCGCCGGAGCTGACAGATCCGCAGACCGATAACCGTCGAAATTCCCGAAGCGAAATCCGCACATTGTAACCACTTCGGCCGACGGCAAAGTCAGTTCCAATTCCCCGCAAAAGTCGAACTCTGGTCTCCCGAAACCCAAAACTCTATCGCGTCTCGTCTCGGGCGCTGGCGACAAGATCGAGGATCAAATCGGTTTCCGATCCATCGAAACGCGCGGCAGCAAATCCTTCTCAACGGTAAGCCCATCTTCCTCCGCGGAATTTCCATGCACGAAGAAGCGCCCTTCCGCGGCGGACGAGCGTTCTCCTTGAAGATGACGAGATCCTTCTCGGCTGGGCGAAAGAACTCGGGTGCAATTTCGTCCGCCTCGCCCATTACCCCATCAACGAAACATGGTCCGCGCTGCTGACCGAATGGGCCTCCTGGTCTGGTCCGAGATTCCTGTTTATTGGGCTCGATTGGAAGAACTTGTCCACACTCGATATCGCGGAAGAACAATTGCGCGAATTAAATCTCGCGCGACCACAATCGCGCAGCGATAATTTTTGGTCGCTCGGCAACGAAACACCCATCACCCCGATCGCCTTGCGTTCTTCAAGCACACTGCCGCCTAAGCTCGGGAACTCGACCCACCCGCCTGCTCACCGCTGCGATGAACGGACGTCCCGCCAGGGCCGAAGAACCGTTCACTGAACGATCCCTTGGTCAATATCTCGACGTCCTCGGTATAAACGAATACATCGGATGGTAGAGGGCGCGTCCACAGGATCTCGACCGCACCCAGTGGAGAACCTCGTACGATAAGCCGGTGATTGTCACCGAATTTGGCGGCGGCGCTCCCTATGGCCGCCACGGTACGCAACCGAAGATCGCTGGACCGAGGAGTATCAGGCTCGACCTGTACAAGCACCAGATTCGCCATGTGGCAACAAGTCCCATTTCTCGCAGGGATGTCGCCGTGGGTGCTGATGGACTTCGAATCTCCCGTCGCAATTGCCGGCCAGGTGCAGGACTATCACAATCGAAAAGGTCTCATCTCCGATCGCGGCCAGCGCAAACAAGCTTTTTACGTATTGCAGCAGTTCTATCGCCAGCTAAGCGAAGTCCCGAATCGCTGAACGCGGAAAGACCCCGGGTTCCGCTCCCCCGAGAACTGGTCCAAAACGAAGAGGAGAAAAATCCGGCAAGACTGGCGACTTGGAGGCGGAGTTCTGGGATGAAAAGACACGGTACACTCAGGAACAGATCGCCTTTTGCCGTGCGGCAAGCGGAGGCGGGAACGCCAGAAGAGGCCTCAGGAATTGGGGGACCGATTAGAGACCGGTGAGGAAGTTTCCGAAGAAGCTGCGGGAATCGAATCCTAGAAGCGGGTGATTGACGATTCTCAATACGAGGGGTTGCAGGGCAACTGCAAACATCCCGGCCTTCGAGGATTGCTGGCGGTTGCCTACAATTTTGGTTTCCGTAAAGCTGAACTCCTTGGTCTGAGAGTCCGCCAAGTCAGTATGAAGGACAGAACGATTCAACTACTGCCCGGGACAACGAAGAATGACAAAGGCCTCACCGTCAAGATGACCGAGGACGTTTATGGACGACTTCTTCCATGCGTTGAAAATAAAAAGTCTGATGAAGCACTCTTCACGTGGGAAGACGGCAGTCCGATCAAAGATTTCCGGGGCGCTTGGTCGAGATGTCCAAAGCAGCCAATGTCCCGATCTTGCTTCATGACTTTCGCCGGTCAGCGATTCGGAATATGATTAGAGCTGGAGTTCCAGAGAAGACTGCAATGAGGATTTCCGGCCATGTAACCCGCTCGGTCTTCGACCGCTTCGACACCGGCAGTGAGGATGATCTCGCTGAGGCGGCTGAGCGGATCGAAGAACGGCGAATTGGACGCAGATTAGTCACAAACAAAGACGGTACGGGCAGGTCGCCTGTAAATCATTGATTTAACTATGCGGAAGTGGCGGAACTGGCAGACGCGCGGGACTTAGGATCCCGTGGCTGAAAAGCCGTGGGGGTTCAAATCCCTCCTTCCGCACTAAAAATCCCAATGTTTATGCGGGTTTCGTCAACTACGCACTTTCTGGAGACTGGGATGTGACCAACGAAACGCATCTTACAAGTGCTGCGAACGCTTCTTCCAAGCGGTTTGGCGGCCTTTGTCAATGCGCGTAATATTTCTCAGTGATTTTTAATGATTGATGCCGAGCAACGTCGAAACGTCTTCCATGCTGACGCTTTTTGGAGTAGCCGACCGCAAACGTATGGCGTAGTTGATGGCTGTGCGATCCTTTCATGCCGGCGCGTTCGAACATCTGCTGAAAATGTGATGTTTCCAAATTTTGATAGCAGTTTCTCGCTTTGACGCGCCTTTCCAGAAATAATTCTCGTTGGCGGGAAGCGCGTTAAGGGCCTCCACGACAGTTGATTTCAGTGGAATTCGCACAAGCGTACCCGATTTCGCGGTACGAAGTTCAAGTATGCCTTCTTTGATTTGGTCGCGACCTGAGTGAAACGGCGTCGCCAATTCGGAAATGATATGTCGAATCAGCAAGACCAACGCTCGCAGTTGTAGGGCACGACGTTTCTTCCCGTGCGAATCGCAGGCCGTGAGAATCTTTTTCATGTCCCCGTCAGTAAACGGCAGAACTGGCGGGTCGTCCGTCTTCGGCGGCTTGATTACCTTTGCCGGAATGGTTATGATCTATCCTGAATCTGGCAGAAACGAAAAAATGCTTTGATGTGTTCGAGTTTATTTCTCGCCGAGAGATTTCGATTTTTCCAAGTGCCGCGGAAAGCCCGAAGTTCTTCGACGCCAAACTGCGGCAGAAAAATATACCCTTTGTCCTGAGAGAAGACTTCAAGTTGTTTTAAGACCTGTCGGTATTTTCGTAGACTCGATTCGCGCAGTCCGCGCGTCGTAGCGTCTTGCAAGAACTTCTTACAAACTTCGGTGATATTTTGCGGCACAACATCGCTAGTAATACCCTCAGCTTCATATTTTCTCGCCCGCTGCTGCGCAACTCCCCAGTCCCGCAAGTGCATCGGCTTTCGAACACGCTTTCCATTGACGCGCCAATCCATCCAAATAGGGCACGAACACTTTAAGAATTTTCTACTGGTATGTTTACACTCAGGTCCGTGACGGCGAAAGAGAACCAACATCAGGCCGACAGCCTATTGTGGACGCGGATTGCTACTGATTCGGGGATACGAAGGGTGAGATATCGGCGCTTCTTTTTTTGCACTGTTTGTGCGACCAAATTTCAGAACGCCGGGCTCGTTCTCGAAAATCTTGCGGATACTATCTACGCTCAATCCCCACTTCTTACTCAATTCTGATGGGGAGTAGTGATGGTCAAGGACGACCCCAGCGCCGTCACCGTTACGAGCCGCTCGACGTGCGTTCTTACCCTATTTGCGGAGCTTCTTTTCAACCTTGCGAACTCGGTATGGCGCAACAAGGTCTCGGAGTCGAAGCATTGCGGGATTATACTTCACGTCGCGGGAAGGGGTACTGAGCAGTTCAGAGGCGCGCGCATGAACAAGAAGGCAGACATATCGGGTACCTACAAATGGCACCGATTGACGATCTAATTCCACACTCTAGGAATCTTATTTGGAGCCGAGCACTGCCAGTGGGACTGTAATACATAATGTTGGGTCGGCGTCTGCGCCCGGTACACGTCAAAGCCCCATCAGTTGGGGGAACGTCTTCGGCCAAGGCACCTCGCCCGGTAACGGTTATCCTTCAGAATATCGAGACAAGGTGAACGAAGCTCTGATGGCCGCGTGGGTTTGGCTTGAGCGTGAAGGACTGCTGTTGCCCGCCATAGGTCAGCACGACCGAAACTGGGTATTCGTAAGTGAACGCGGTCAGAAGCTCGTCGTGAAGGAACATTTCGACGCCTACCGCTACAGTTTGCTATTTCTTGATAGGTTACCCTGCCATTGCGTCTAATACATTCGCTCTGTTCATTCGGGGACACTACGATACGGTGGTATTCGAAGCTTTCAGGGCTGTTGAGGTCGCTGTACGCAAGGGAGGGGCATTCCCAGCGAATGTCATCGGAACTGACTTGGTGCGAAAAGCATTCGCACCCAATTCGGGGCCGCTAACCGACACCTCACTCGTTTTCTCTGAACAGGAAGCGACTTCAAGTTTGTTTGCAGGGGCTATTGGTCTTTTCAAGAACCCAACGAGCCACCGGGCAGATGCTGTGAGTAAACCAGAGGACGCGGTTGCTTTAGTCATGCTCGCCGATTATTTGTTGCGTCTCGTAGAGCAGCGTGTTGCGGCAAAAACATAAGGGCCGCAGCCCAACGCGGGTTGCGCCTCATGCTCGGGATCATTCCGAAGAGGATGAGAATGGCCAAGAAGAAGCCACCAAGCCGCCGTTCTGCAATGGGTCAGACGCACAAACGGATATCCAGAAAAAAGCACTAATCGTGGCGAACTCATCGCCTCCTACGAGGGCTACGTCTCTGCGGGCGCGGACTCGGGCGATCCAATAAAAATGAGCCACTCTTAAAGAGGTTGGCTCGATGGACGGAGCAATACACTCAGAAAATATGGAAACGGGCTATTCGACGGACGTCTACCAACGTCTCACCTCGGACGGACGCCTCAGACGCATTCCGAAGCAACTCCGCGACAAAATAGTCCAACTCTATACAGTGCAGGGAGAGGCTACAGGAGACGTCCTGCCAATCGCTCACAAGATATCCGTCCTGGTGGCCCCGGAGATCGCCAAGATACGCGATCAGAAGGATGATGATGCTTGGACAAGAAGACCCTCGTACAATTGAACTCTGACGGCGACCTGAACACTGGATCGTTTTCGATGGCTCGCTTTGCACTAAACCACGTGGGATTAGCCCCGCAATTGACATACGAGACCCGACGCAACTTGAAATACGCCGCACCGGGCACAGTCCTGTGGCTGGCTCCTGATTGGATGGGCTTTCCCGACAGCGCATTCCGTATGACCAGATGTGGACGGCAACGTGGTACCTCGGATTTATGAACAAAGAGATTCTTTGCATTACCGAGTGACGAGGGACGATCTCATCAGAAATGGCGTTTCGCTGGAAGAATTCCTCAAGCCAACATATTTGGCGATTGCACGCGACCCGCTGTTTGCACAGCTTAAGCGAGATGCTCAGACCGCAGCGGCTCTTTCCGCGGACGTACAGTCATCCCTTTCAGACCGCGTAGAAAATCCGAAGAAGCTCCAAGACCTCCTCGATCTTTTCTGACGCTAACCGGGCCGATTATACTGGGCGCAGGCAGAGCTAATGGAATACCGTCCGCAGGATGAAAACCACATTGACTTGGAACAACTCCGAGCACGGCTTCGCAAGATGTCGGACGAAGCCCTGCTTCATTGGGGACGGTGTGGCGTGCGCCTCTGTTCAGCGGAGTTCAATCGCGGCAAACCGGCGCGGCAGGTTTTCGTCATTCAATTGGAGGAGGCCCGCGCGGAATGGCGAAGGCGCAAGGGACAAGCTGAAATCACAGATTAAAAAACACCGGCTAAATGCAAACGGTCTCGAATAATTTTGCTAGTAGTCGCCATGTGCGTTGACCGCAAGGTCCAATTTCTGCCAGCCTCTGCGCGAAAGGCCGCCCTGTTTATGTCAGGGTCAATCTGAATAACGTCCCAAAACCTTCTTCGGTTTCAATCACGTGTTACGGCCTGTCGGGCGAGCCGCGAGTCAATGTAAGCGCAAATCGCATATCCGGCCAGGATGAGCGCCGTCGAAAGAATCGGCAGACGGAGTGCAACGGTTGCCGCAACGATTAGGAAGAAAGCGTCTGAGGCTGATGGCGTTTTTCCTCTCCGAAGGATATCGACGACGATTGAAATACGAATCGAAATGTAAATTGAAATGAAGCGCGAAGTATATTGCGCTGGCTCTCGGGAAGCGAATCTTCAATGCCCCAAACGACCCTGCTCACCTTGCTCACGGGCCACTCGCTGACGTACGCTGTTCGGTTTGGCGACACGGAAGAGGGTCGCCAGGACGTGGGGAGTGAAGGGGCACGCGCGAACGGTTTTCGGGTCGGTCCGCTAACTTATTGATTTCAAACAAAACAGTTACGGACGGATTTGCCCGATCTTCGCCCTACATTCGCTTCGCACGCTAAAATGGCGGATTTTGCTTTTAGCAAACTGCTTATTTTCTATGACTTCGCCCGTAGTGGAACGTTTAGGTGTATGAAAGCAAAGGATTTGATGTAGGACTACACCCTAAATACGGGCAGTTTTGCCACTATTTTGCCACTACGCCAAGTATTTTCGGGGACGATTGCCTGTCCAGCAAACTTGCGGGAAGTGGCGACCGCTAAATGCGGGCCGCGCCTTGGGAAGTGAAGGGACGCCGCAAGAGAGTGAGAGAGTGCGACAGGAGTAGCAACACGACTCGGATTCCGCAAGTTCGCTGGCGGGCACGACCAAACGAAAGGGAACACACAATGATTCAAAGCAGCGCGAAGTATTTTCGGACAAACATTTTCATGACAACGAAACAGCGTAAGGAGTTTCGCAAACTCGCCAGCGTCACGGGCATTCGCTATTCGGAGTTAATCCGTCGTGCAATGAACAGATTTCTCGCGCAACAGCAACCTGCGGCGCGTGCAAAAACTTCGGAATGAAAGACAATATGAACGACAAAGACCTAGATAAGAAAGTCATGCTTGAGAAAACTCGTCTTAGCCGTCTGAAGCACAACAGCGGCATTCTTTATGACCGATACAGTTTTCAGCAATGTTGGAAGGTGCAGATCCACAACGAATGCAGTGAACCGTCGCCCTTGGATGAAGTCCGAAGTGACGACCATTTTGTGCGGATTTCTTACCCGTCTTGGGTGATATGCGGCGAGTGGAGCGTGTGCAGTGTGAAGTTAGAAGACTACCGGCGCAGCATCAGTGGACGAATAGTGAACATCATCTCATTTGAGCGGTGGAAGAATGGCTTGGGAGAACGAGCCCCTAAGCACAACGCAAAAACACAATTGCTGAAAAACCTGCCCGCGCCCTGTGATGCGGACAACCCACTATTGCTCGCTGATTCACAGGAAACTTCGGCGTCATTATCCCAATGCCTACGGTAATGAATTTGCGACTCCGCCTCGTACAGGAAAAAGATGCCGAGATGGGCAATAACACCCATGCCGAAGGCGCTTATCGCTTGCGGAATCCCGGTGCAGATGAGTTTGAACCTATTCCAAACATTCCTCTTGTTGATGAATGTAAGGGCACCCGCCGTAATGCCGTGGCGGTCTTGTTCTCGTGTGAGCACTGTAGCGGAGCATTCGAAGTAATCTTCAGGCAGCATAAGGGCGAAACTCACGTTTCAACCCGTATGGTCGGCACGAGGGCAAGAACCCAGTGTAGTGCTCCCCACTAATTTAGACAGTCAGGGCCTCGTTTTTTAGTACAACTGCGAAAGCCAAGAAGGCCTCGTGCGGAGTGCGATTTCCGACTCCGCGATGAGGCCGGTCGTGATTGTACTCCTCGATCCAACGAGCGATGCTGGCTCGCGCTTCTTCCAAGCTCCGATATTCCGCCGTCCAGACTTCCTCTTCCTTCAAGCTGCGATGGAACCGTTCGATGTAGCTGTTGCCCTCCGGGTGATGATACGCCGTGCGCCGATGCGTGATGCCCAGCCGGTTCAGCGTCTCGATGAACCGGTAGAAGTGAACTGCGTGCCATTGTCGGTGGTCAGCGTCACGTTCGCCTCGCGGCTGCCCTCGGGCAGCCGTGCGAGCACGGCCTGCTCGACCGCTGCCAGCGCGTCTTCGGTCCGGCAGCGATGCGAGAGATTCCAGCCCACGATCTCCCGCGTGCAGCAGTCGATCACGCACACCAGATAGGCCCAGCCCACCGCGGGCCTGCCCAGATCTTGGTCATGTCCGACTGCCAGATTTGATTCGGCTCGGCTGCTTCCACGCGGCCCCACTCTTTCTTCCGTCGTGCGCGCAGACGACGCGAGCGCACCAGCAACCCACGTTCTCGCATCACCCGCAACACCCGCTTGCGATTCACGGGCAGCCCTTTCTTCCGCTGCAGCCACCACGCCACCCGCCGATAGCCATACGCCAACTTCTCTCCGCACGCCATCACGATCTGCTCATCGTAGGTTCGGTCGGCCCGGCTGCCTCGCGGCTGCTTCCGGTAGTACAGACTCGACCGGCTGATGGCCAACGTCGCCGCCACCAGCGTGGCCGTGTAGCCTTGCGTCACCATCTCTCGCGCCTGGGAGTGAACCGCACCACAGCTCACTCCCCCACGACGTTTTTTAGGATTTCGATCTCCAGCGATTTCCGCCCCAGCGTTCGTTCCAGTTGCCGGATGCGGTGGTCCTTCTCGGTTTCGGCCGCGGCAGCGCTTCTCCCCCCAAGCGCTGCCTTCGCTCCCTGCTCCGCTTCATCCTTCCAGCGATAGAACAGATTCGGAGCGATGCCGTGACGCCGGCACGTCTCCGAGACGTTCCCGCTCTTGATTCCTTCCTGCACGATCTGCCACTTCTCTTCGGGGGATCGATCTACGCGTGGTTTCCTGCCCATGTTGCCTCCTGTTTTGGAGGCCCTGATTCTACCTAACTGAGGTGTCCAGTTTTAGAGGGGAGCACTACAACGTTCTCCTTGTAAACGCCTATTGTATTCGATAGTAATACGGCGAAGCACTTATTTGCTTCCTGGCCCGACGTGGGTTGAGATTACTGGGAGCAGCGGATTTGTTGCGCCGTTCGCGGCCCTCGTCCAGTCCGTGCTATTGGAAGACCGCCAGACAACTTTGGTTCCGCAGCCGCATACTCACGCTGATTTGAAAATCCCGACTGTAACCACGACGCAAGCGATCTCTGCCAGCGGCGGCACTGGACCAGCACGAGCATTGTATTACGCAAGATTAGCCAAAGACGAAAATCTCACGTCTCCTACACGTCTCCCGGTCTAGCGATTCTGGCGTGATGAGAGATCGGGGAGTTTCAAATGTTGGAGACCAAAACGTGACCAACTGGGGCGTATCTGCCGTTTTTGTCGTTTTTGCCTTCTTATGTTTCAGTAAGTTACGTGTTATCAGTAGGGATAGAGAGTTCAAATCCCTCCTTCCTCACCAAGCCTCAGATGCTCCTAGGTCCCGACTGCCCCAATTCGAAACAGGAAGAGAGCGGAGAAACGACGCACTTTTTCGCGGAATGTGCGGGGAAGCACAGCCCTCGCTGCACTGGAGCTGACGAGAGCCATTTCTCGCGTCAAATAGAAATATGCTGAGTAACTCCCTGGAATATGGGGCTGGCGCTGCGAATCGCAGTTCCTGGGGGACGACGGCGCCGGGGCGAGGAGGGGACTCCTGCGCCCCGGCACAGTCCGTTGAAATGCCTGCAGAGTAGGGTTACTGGCGCTGCCCCGAAGGCGCCTGCGCGGTGGCGACGCCCATATCCGCGCTGTATACCGTCACTTCGACGCGGCGGTTCTTGGCGCGCGCATCGCGTGTGTGGCCGTCATCCACTGGGTGGGTTTCGCCCAACCCCACGAACTGGACGCGGTAAACCGGCAGGTTCTTCTCGCCCACCAGGTAATCCATCACGGCTTCGGCACGGCGGCGGCTCAACTCTTCGTTGTAGGCTGCGGAGCCGGTTTTGTCCGTGAAACCTTCAATCGCGATGTAGAAGCGTTTAAAGCTGCCGGCCTGCGAAACGACTTGATCGAGCTGCTGCCTTGCGTCGTCGCCGAGCCTGTAACTATTCAACTTGAATAGCACGACGGCCTGCTGAGATTGCTTGTAATCGTCCAGGTTGCCAAGCGTGCTGCGCAGATCGGCGATTTGCTGCGTATTCCGATCGGTCTTCTGATCCACGGTAGCGACCTTATTCAGCGCGTCCGTGGCGCGCGAGTCGGCCGAATTGGCCTTTTCCGAGGTGGCGCTCAGCTCGGTCTCGTCGCGTTCGAGGTCCTTGCGCGTCTGGTCGAGCGTGGCACCCTGTTGCTGCTGCGTCGTGCCCTCCTGGTCAACCTTCTGCTGAATGGGCTGTTCGGTCTGCGCCACATATTTCTTGGTTGCGCAGCCCCCGCCGACCAGCGCCAGCGCCAGTAGCAGCGGCATTGCAGTGTTGCGTGTCATGGGTGCTCCTCCGGTCGTGATTTATCTCGAGTTTAGTTTGAGTTGCCGGAAACGGAGCTTTCACCGGAGCGGCTGGTACTCGCAGCACGTTTCCGATATTCCGGGCGTTTCAGTGAGGGCGGGACTAAATCATATAAGACTCTGGTTGTGGAAATCAATGGTTTCCATTCCGCCCTCAGTTCCCCGCTAAATATTAGATGACCGCGAAAGAAAAATGGTGTCCGGAAGCAGGGAGCTTGGAAGCACCGCCGCGCAGGCATTGCGAACCAAGCGTTCCCGGAGTAGGATGCGGCGGAGCGCTGAAGAACGTCTATCACCAGAAGAGCGCATCCTGCCGCGATGATTTCGAGGCAAAGCTGTGATTCCGGAGGAAGCACATGAAGCGTTTGGGCAAAGTGGTGTTGGTCTCTCTGATTTTTCCTTGTCTGGCATTGGCCCAGCAAGGCGGCCCAAGTTCGAACCCCGTGAGCGACACGCTGCGGCAACTTCTAGCGCGGAATTCGAAGAATTTGACGGCCGCCGCGGAAGCGATGCCCGCCGACAAATATAGCTACCGCCCGACACCCGAGCAGATAACGTACGCCCATCTGATGATGCACATTGCGCAGTCGAATACCCTTCTCTGCTCGAAGATCAGCGGCATGGCTGCTCCCGCCGACGCACAATTGAAAGAGACCGACGGCAAGGACAAGCTCGTGGGTGCGCTGAAGGATTCGTTCACTTACTGCACGACCGCGCTTACGAACGTCGATGACTCGGGGTTGGGAGCTTCCGTAGCGCTATCCGCAACCCGCACGAGCACGAAGGCGGGAACCATGATTACTCTCGCGTATGATTGGGCGGACCACTACTCGGCAGCCGCGATGTATCTGCGTCTGAACGGTATCCTGCCACCCACGGCACAGCCGGCACCGAAGTAGGGGAGGCAACTTCCGGGGAGCCGACGCGCGTGCGACGAAATGGTGGCTGCGAGCCTAACAGTGTGCCGACGGCGTGGAGGGAAACAAGTCTGGGTCTACCACAAAAGGAATAATCGTAAGATTCGTTCCGAAGCTTTTCGGAGCGAGGCAGTGAAACTTCGGAACTTCCGCCAACAACCCTGAGTCGAGGTTCGCGCCCCAACCGTTTTGAAAGACCCAAACGCGATTCCCAGGTTTCAAGCCGTAAGTGCGAGCCATTTTTTCGAATTGAGCCGGAAGTTGACTCGCTATTAGTTTCCAGACAGGAAGAGAGACAATTAAGTATCCATTACAGCTAAATTGTCGATATTCCCCACCAACAGTAGCGACGGGCACGATGGCCTTCGGACCGCAGAGATAGTACGAAATCGGAAAGCTGCTCTGGAAATCCACCAAGATGATACTTCCCTGCGGAATCGACTGGTGAATGTCATGCATGGCGGCGATCATCAACGTCCGGCGCTGATTTTCTTTCGTAATGCCTGCCTCCGTCAGATTTCCGGGGCCCTTTGGCGTTCCAATTAAGAGAATTGCAATCAAGGCGCCGGCCCAGAGTCTCTGGCGCGAAATAGCTGCGAGCAGGAAACTTGCGCCCGCGATCACAAAGGGGGCAACAAATACGGTGTGACGGCTGCCAACGTAAGGGTAAATTCCGGCGATGGCTGCGCACCACACAGCAACAAAAGGGAGGACGAGGAGCATGCCCAAGTGGCTGGAGCTTGCGCTGCCAGGACGAGCCAGCAAGTCCTTGATGAAGAGAACCGCAACGCCAACGATAAAGAATAGCAACATGGCGTGAGCAATGTATTGTTGCTGAAAGATAAATTGAAAAATATTCGAGGTATGTTCCCAGGTAAAAGTGAAAATGCTTTCCCGGTCCATGCGAAAATAGGCCTGGTCGAACGGCATCGCCCACGATGCAATACTATTTTTGATCTTCGACAGATGGGTCACATACAGGAACGCGCAAATCGCGAGCGCCCCCACCTGCCCGGTAACCCAGGCAACCAAGACTTTTCGTGGAAGCTGAGCTTCGGCGATTCGCGCCAGGGAATAAATGCCAATGGACAAAGCAAAGAACACCGCAGAATAGTGGGTAAGAATCGCCAAATAGAGGCAAACGGAAAAGTACCACATCTCGCGGACCGACTTTTCTTGAAAAGCGCGCTCATGAAAGTTCAGAGCGGCCGCCATAAAACACAGCAATAGAGCGTATTCTCGTACCTCAGCCGATAGGGCGATCAGCGCAGGAGAAAAGGCGGCGAGAATGATGCCGATCAGGCCAGCGGTTTTGCCGAGGATGCCTTCGATCCATTTGAAGGCGAACCAACAAAGGGCTGTTCCAGCAAACACCGACGGCAACCGAAGCATCAACTCAGAGCGACCCAGAAAACGCCAAAAGTAAAGCAACAGATAAATGAGCGGTGGATGCGCATTTGTTAGGCTGGCTTTATACGCAAGAAAAGCGGACGACTGGTTGAGCAGGAGATAGTGAAGCGCCTCGTCCGGATTCAAGTAGCTTTCGCTCGCAACGAATATCCTGATCACAAAACCAGCGGCTGCCACGGTGAGCGCGATAGCGTTAAGGTGTTCGTTGAGCCAGCTCTCAACGCCGCCCGCGCCGCCGTTTGAATGGCGCTCGGCGATGACGGGCGCGATGTCCGGCAGCGAATCCAGTTCCGTTGCGACCAAGGCTTCCGGACTCATCTGCTCACCAGCATTCTCTCGGCCAGAATTTCGTCGTCTTGGCTGAGAGCGGCAGGGACACAGCAAGGCTCGGCTGTAATCACAATCTGGTAGGCGAAAACGGATTTCCAGCAGCGCGTGAGGAAATAATGGACTTCATGGAGGGGTGCAAAGAACTTCTTCTCGGTGAACGGAAGCACGATTTGGACAGGAAGGGGTGTCGGAATCACTTCCAGGACCCTGCATGACGCCTCGTCCATCATTTCATTCAAGGTTCGCATCGTGAAAAATCGAAGGTGAGTCCTATCGAGGATGCCGCGGTCTTTGTAGTCGAACTTTCCAAAGAGCAAACTTAGACGAACCACGAAGTTGGCGACGTTCGGGACCGAAATAATAATCTTGCCCGATTCCTTCAGCGCAGGAAGACACGTTCGCAAGACGGCCGCGGGATCACGCAGATGTTCCAAGACATCAGCGAACACAATGTAGTCGAACTCCTCGCGGTAAGGAAAATCAAAGGTCTCAATATTCGCCAATTCAAAGGAATCGTAGTGGTGCTTCGCTCTTTCTGCCGCTTCAGGGTCGCTTTCGATTCCTGCTACGTAATGGCCTCGCTGTCGCAAAACCTTTCCCAGATATCCGCTGGCGGTTCCGACATCGAGAATCTTGAGAGGCTCCCTTTCACGGTCCAATATTCTCAGGACCACGTCATGACTGCTGTATTTGAAAGGCTTGAATTCATATCCCGCTACCGGCGTTCCTGCACCACTCACGACACTCTCCTGTATCTGGCATGGAGTGATTGAAATTGCCGTAGCTCGACAAGAAATACGCGGTGCACCATGAAACGGCCCAGCAGGAAGAGAATGCTCAGTCCATAGAGCGTGCTGTCGATAAAACTCGCGTTAGACGCCTCGGGAAAGTACTTCGTTGGAACAGGCACTTCTTGGATTCTGAATTTGAGATGAGTTGCTTGGACCAGTATTTCCTGGTCGAAGACAAACTTGTCTGAATTCAACGAAAATGGGATTTCTTCCAAGACGCGCCGGCTATAAGCGCGGTAGCCGGTATGATATTCAGACAGCTTCAGCCCCAGCGCCCAGTTTTCAAGTATGGTCAAGAATCTATTTCCCAGATACTTCCACCAAGGCATGCCCTGCTGTAGCGTGCTCCCCGACAAGAACCTAGAACCTAATACGATATCGGCCTCGGCGGCTACAATCGGGGCCACTATTTCCGGCAGAAGCGTCGGATCGTACTGATAGTCCGGGTGAAGCATCACTACGATATCCGCACCCTCTCTTAGCGCCTCGGTGTAGCACGTCTTCTGATTAGCTCCGTAACCGAAGTTGCGCGTGTGGACGAAAGCGGTGAGATTCAACTCCCGAGCAATTTCCAATGTCCTGTCTGTGCTTCCGTCATCGACAAGAATAATGTGATCGATAGACTGATGCGGGATGGCATCGTAGGTGACTTTGAGGGTTTTTGCCGCATTATACGCGGGCATCACCACGACTATCTTGGGCCTGCTCACTTTTCCTCCGCGAAATGCCGCTCTTTCTTACAGTGGGAATATCCATTGGAATCGGCGGTTTTTAGGTGTGTCCATGTGCCGTTGGTTTACGTTGTCCAAACTGTTACCCGACGTTGCGTCTCTCGGTTGGGAAGCTCCTCGGCGCGGCCGAAGCGCTGTCCCCCGTTCCTCGGGCGTGTTGACGCCACACCGTTGCTTCCCTATACTGAGGTTTCTTTCAAGGTATTCTGTGAGTTCTAAGGCTTGGCGGCCGGTCCTCCCTGCCCTCCTTTTCCCGGAAACGAAAGCGGCAAAAGGTCGAAGCATTGTGGGCGCGGCGCAGTAGCCACACTTCAGGGGAACACGACACCCTTCATGAGCGAAGCAAACTGCCGGCGGGAGCTGGAGCTAGAAATCCCCGCCGAGGAAGTACAAAAAGCCAGCGAGAAAATTGCAAAGGAGATCGCGCGGGTGGCGCGCGTGCCGGGCTTCCGTCCCGGCAAGGCGCCGGTGGCGCTGATCCGGCGGAAGTTTGCGAGCGACATCCGCAGCGAACTTCTGCAGCAGCTTGTTCCCGACCGGCTCGGGAGCGCTGTTGCAGAGAAGAAGTTCAACGTCGGTTACGCAGCCGCAAGTGGACCAGGTGGACTACAACGAAGGCGGTCCGCTGAAGTTTCGCGCAAGCTTCGAGGTTTTGCCGGAGTTTGAGCTCGCGCCTTACAAGGAACTCGAAATCGAAGTCGAATCGCGGGATATCAGCGATGAGGACGTCGAGAAGATGCTCGGCGAGATGCGTGAGCGCGCCGCGACGTTCGTGCCCGTGGAGGGCCGCGCGATCGCCGATGGTGATTATGCCCAGCTCAAATTAATGGGCACTCCGGCGGGCGGCGGCGAGCCGCTGAAGGCGGAAAGCGTGCTATGCCACATCGGCGCGGAAGAAACACTCGAGGCCTTCAACGAAAATCTGCGAGGCGCACAAGTGGGAGATCAGCGGCGCTTTGATCTTACCTATCCTGCAGACTATCCCGATGAGAAGCTCGCGGGCAAGGTCTATCACTACGTGGTGGACGTGACCGCGATCAAGGAAAAGAAACTGCCGGAGGCGAATGACGACTTCGCGAAGGACGTCAGCGACGCGAAGACCATTGATGAATTACGCGGTAAGGTCCGCCAGAGCCTAATAGCGGCTCGCGACCAACGCCAGGAGGAACAAACGCACGAGCGCATCATCACGAACCTGGTTGCCGCGAATGACTTTCCGGTGCCCGAGGCGCTGGTCGAACACCAGATGGACGCCCGGCTGGAGCGAGCGGTGCGGTCGCTGGTGGCGCAGGGGGTTGATCCTCGAGCCGTGAATGTGGATTGGGTCTCAATGCGGCAACGCCAGCGGGACCGGGCGGTCGAAGACGTAAAGGCGGAGCTCATTCTGGACCGGATCGCGACGGCAGAAAATATCGAGGCCGACGAAGCGGACGTGGAAAAGCAGCTCGAAGCGCTCGCGGAGCGGAGTGGCGAATCGGCAACAGCCGTTCGCGCGCGCTTGACAAAGCAAGGAGCGCTGGATAGGATGAAATCGAAGCTGCGGAGTGAAAAAACTCTCGGCTGGCTTCAGCAGCACGCCCGCATCCGCACAGAAAAAGCAACCAAGGGGTAAAAATAGCGGACGGGTGACCTCCTCGGCACTTCCTGAAAACTTCTTAATATGCGGCAATCCGACGATTCCGGCGCTTACGCGACGACTCTCATCCCGATGGTGGTGGAACAAACCAACCGCGGGGAGCGAGCTTACGACATCTATTCGCGGCTGTTGAAAGACAACATTATCTTTATCGGGACGCCGATTGACGATCACGTGGCGAACCTCGTAACCGCGCAGCTTCTGTTTTTGGAAGCGGAAGACCCGGAAAAGGATATTTCCGTATACATCAACTCGCCGGGCGGCTCCATCACGGCGGGAATGGCCATCTACGACACGATGCAATTCGTGCGGCCCAGCGTGGTAACGATCTGCGTGGGCCAGGCGGCCTCGATTGCCTCCGTCCTACTAACGGCGGGTGCGGCGAAGAAGCGGTTTGCGCTGCCCAATGCGCGCATTTTGATCCACCAGCCCTGGATGTCGGGGCTCTCCGGCCAGGCGACGGATATCGATATCCACGCGAAAGAAATCCTGCGAATGCGCTCTTCGATCAACGAGCTCTATGTTAAACACACGGGCCAGCCGCTCGAAAAAATCGAGCGAGACACCGAGCGCGACTTCATCATGTCTGCGGCGCAGGCCAAAGAGTACGGGCTGATTGACGAAATCATTTTCAAACACCGCTAGTCCGTTCGCTCCCGCGCCGTACCAATCAGTTAGTATCAAAATGGCGCGAACGATCCACGCCGGCGAGGGATTGAGCCTAGAATGATGCGCGATACATGCCGTCGTTCCCAAGGGAACGACTCGAGGCCAAACGACCCGTGAAAAAGATCGGCAACGAAGAGCCGCTGCGCTGCTCCTTCTGCCATAAGACGCAGGAGCAGGTGGAAAAGCTGATCAGTTCGCCTTCCGACTATCCCCGCGCTTTTATCTGCAACGATTGCGTGCGCGTCTGCCAGCAGATTCTGGACGACGAGAAGCGTGAGCAAGCGACGCCGGTGAATCGCCGGCTGCCGCGTCCGCCGGAGATCAAATCGTTTCTCGATAATTATGTGATCGGGCAGGACAAGACGAAGAAAAAGCTTGCCGTCGCCGTTTACAACCACTACAAGCGGATCTTCCTGAACCGGCAGCCCGGCGAGGTCGAGTTGACCAAGTCAAACATTTTGCTGGTGGGTCCGACTGGGACGGGCAAGACGCTGCTGGCGCAAACGCTTTCGCGGATGCTTGAAGTTCCATTCGCGATCGTGGACGCGACGACGCTGACCGAAGCGGGGTATGTGGGTGAGGACGTCGAGAACATCATTTTGAAGCTGTTGCAGGCGGCAGACGGCGACGTCACGCGCGCGCAGCAGGGCATCATCTACATAGACGAAATTGACAAGATCGCGAAGAAGGACGAGAACCCATCCATCACGCGCGATGTTTCCGGCGAGGGCGTGCAGCAGGCGCTGCTGAAGATTCTCGAGGGCACGGTAGCCAATGTTCCTCCACAGGGCGGCCGCAAGCACCCGCATCAGGAATTTACGCCGGTGGATACGACGAACATCCTCTTCATCTGCGGCGGAGCGTTCGTGGGGCTTGAAAAGGTGATCGAGCGCCGCGTCGGCCAGAAATCGCTGGGCTTTCACACGGACGCGCAGCCCTCGACGCCAAACCGCCGCAACATCGAAATGCTCGAGCAAGCACAGCCGACAGACCTGATCCGCTATGGCCTGATTCCGGAATTTGTGGGCCGCCTGCCGGTGATGGGCGTGTTGAGCGACCTGGATAAGGGCGCGCTGGTGCGGATCCTCACCGAGCCGAAGAACGCGCTCGTGCGGCAATACCAGCGCCTGTTCGAGTTTGAGAACGTCCGGCTGCGCTTTACGGATGACGCGCTCGAAATGGTGGCCGAGCAGGCCCTGCAGCGCAAGGTCGGCGCGCGCGGGCTGCGTATGATCCTCGAAGACTTGATGCTTGACCTGATGTACCACCTGCCGGCACAGCGCAAGATCCGCGAGTTTATCGTGACCGCCGAGATGGTGCGCACGCGCGAAATCAATTGGAGCCTGCTCGAAAAGGCGGGATGAAGGAACGGACAACGGTTTGAAAACCCCAGATCAGGATTCCACGTTCAATCGGGAAAAAGGCGACATGCGGCGCGTGCCCATGATGCCGGTGCGGGAGATCGTAATTTTTCCGCAGCAGATGAGCCCGTTTATCGTGGGCCGCGAAGGCTCGGTGAAGGCGCTCGAAGAGGCGCTGGCCGGCGACAAAAAAATTTTCCTGGCGACACAGCACGATGCCTCGATAGACGATCCAAAACCCGAAGAAATCTACCAGGTCGGCACGATCGCCAATATCGTGCAGAGCGTGAAGCTCCCGGACGGCAACATTCGGGTGCTGGTGGAGGGTGTGGAGCGCGGCAAAGTTCTCGAAGTCACCGCGCATGAGGGTTTCTTCCGGGCTACCTTGCGGGTCCTGCCCTCGCGCTACGAGCCTTCCCCGGAAATCGAGCAACTCGTCAGCCGCGTGAGCGGCGTCTTCGAGCAGTACGTGAAACTCTCGCAGGCCGTGAATTATGACACCGTGATTGCCGCGGCTCGCGTGGAAGATCCGGCGCGGCTTTCCGACGCAATCGCTGCGAATCTGACGCTTCCCTTCGAGGAAAAACAGGAATTGCTCGAGATGTTCGATCCCGTCGAGCGGCTACAGCGCATCGCCGAGATTCTGGACGTCGAGATCGAAAAGCTCAACGTCGAGCGCAACATCAACGCTCGCGTGAAGCGGCAGATGGAGCGCGCCCAAAAAGAGTATTACCTGAACGAAAAACTCAAGGCCATCCAGAAAGAGCTAGGCCGGGGCGAAAAAAACGAAATTGACGAGCTGCGCAAGAAGATCGAAGCAGCGGGCATGCCAAAGGAAATTCAGGAAAAAGCCACACAGGAGCTGAAGCGCCTGGAAACGATGCCGCCGATGTCGGCGGAATCCACGGTCAGCCGCAACTACCTGGATTGGCTCCTGGCGGTGCCGTGGAAGAAGAAATCCAAGGAAATTCGCGATATTGACCTGGCCGAGAAAATCCTCAACGAAGACCACTACGGACTCGAAAAAATCAAGGAACGCATCCTGGAGTATCTCGCCGTGCGGCAATTGGTGAAGAACCCGCGCGGCTCGATTCTCTGCTTCGTCGGGCCTCCGGGTGTCGGTAAGACGTCGCTGGCGATGTCCATCGGGCGAGCCACGGGACGCAAATTCGTCCGCGTTTCCCTTGGCGGCGTGCGGGACGAAGCCGAAATCCGAGGCCATCGCCGCACCTATATCGGCGCCCTGCCCGGCCAAATCATCCAGATGATGAAGAAGGCCGGTACGGTGAATCCGATTTTCGTGCTGGACGAAGTGGACAAGATGTCCATGGATTTCCGGGGCGATCCCTCGGCGGCGCTGATGGAGGTGCTCGATCCGGAGCTGAATCATGGGTTCACGGACCACTACTTGGATGTGGAATACGATTTGTCGCGGGTGATGTTTGTCTGCACCGCCAACGTGCTCCACACGATCCCACAGCCATTGCAGGACCGTATGGAGACCATTCGCCTGGCCGGATATACCGAGCAGGAAAAGCTCGAGATCGCCAAACGGTTCCTGGTGAAGAAGCAGCGGGAAGCCAACGGGCTCTCCGAAGAGAACCTTGTCTTCAGCGACGATTCCCTGCGGCATATCATCCGCCACTACACACACGAAGCCGGAGTCCGCACGCTCGAGCGCGAAATCGCCAACGTCGCGCGCAAAATTTCCCGGCGCGTGGTGAAGGAAGGGCGTAAGGTCCGCGTCGAGAGCACCCCCGCGAATGTGCCGGATTTCCTCGGCGTAATGAAGTTCCGCGAAATCTGGGAAGAAAAGAAGAATGAAATTGGCCTGGCGATCGGCTTGGCCTGGACCGAAGTCGGCGGCCAGGTTCTCGTTACGGAATCGAGCCTGATGCACGGGAAGGGACGGCTGACGCTGACCGGCAAGCTAGGCGACGTCATGCAGGAATCAGCGCAGGCCGGGATGAGCTATATCCGTTCGCGGACCGCGCAACTGGGGCTGCCACCGGATTTTTACCGGCATGTGGATCTCCACGTACACGTGCCTGAAGGCGCCATCCCGAAAGACGGCCCGTCAGCGGGCATCACCATCACGACTTCCCTTGTGAGCGCCATCACGAAAATTCCTGTGCGCTGCGATCTCGCGATGACCGGTGAGATTACCCTGCGCGGCAAGGTGCTGCCGATCGGCGGCGTGAAGGAAAAGCTATTGGCGGCGCATCGCGTAGGCCTGCGGACCGTGATTTTGCCCAAAGATAATGAAAAGGACCTGACCGAGATCCCGGCCGAAATCCTCTCCTCAATGGCCGTGAAGTTTGTGGAGAATATGGACGAAGTGCTGCAGTGCGCGCTCGAGCGGCCGCTGCTTTCGTCCGTGCACTCGCCCGTGCCTGAAGTCCCAGCGGGATTCGAGCCGGAACCGAAAGAAGACCAGGGGTTGGCCAACTGAAGATTTCGAGGGTTCGCGCTACCGGAAGTGTTTGCGGTGGCGCAGTCTTCGGATGCGGCGCGGAAATTTTCGAACGAATTCAATCAGCACGAAATCCGGTTCGCCTTGTGACCTCCCCGGCGCCGGCGGAAATCCAAATCTTCGCCTGATCCATCAGGCAAAGAAGTCTAAGCATATTTGAAGGAATTAAACACATGAGCGTTAGTCTTGCAGAACTGAAGGAAAAGAATATTACGGACTTGGCGAAAATCGCCAAGGAGCTCGACATCCCCGGCGCCAGCGGCATGCGCAAGCAGGAGCTGATTTTTCAGATCCTGCGCGCACAGACCGAAAAGAACGGGCTCATCTTCTCGGAAGGCGTCCTCGAATGCCTGCCGGACGGCTTCGGCTTTCTGCGCGCCCCGGAATACAACTATCTGCCCGGCCCGGACGATATCTACGTATCGCCATCGCAGATTCGCAAATTCGACCTCCGAACGGGCGATACCGTGTCAGGGCAAGTGCGCCCCCCAAAGGATGGGGAACGCTACTTTGCTCTGATCAAAGTCGAAGCGGTCAACTTCGAAGATCCGGAAGTCGCGCGCAACAAAATTTTCTTCGACAACCTGACGCCGCTGTATCCGCAGGAGCGCATTCGTCTGGAAACGACCAAGGAAAATCTCACAGGACGCGTGCTGGACATGCTCTGCCCCATCGGCAAGGGGCAGCGCGGGCTGATCGTCGCGCCTCCGCGCACGGGCAAGACGATGATGCTGCAGTCGATCGCCAATTCCGTCACCACCAATCATCCCGAGGTAGCATTGATCGTCCTGCTGATTGACGAACGGCCCGAAGAAGTGACGGATATGCAGCGTACGGTGAAGGGCGAAGTAATCAGCTCGACTTTCGATGAACCCCCGCAGCGGCACATCCAGGTGGCGGAAATGGTGCTGGAGAAGGCCAAGCGCCTGGTCGAGCACAAGCGCGACGTCGTGATCCTGCTCGACTCGGTCACGCGTCTCGGCCGCGCGTACAATGCCGTCACGCCGCCCTCGGGCAAGGTGCTCTCCGGCGGTATTGACGCGAACGCTCTACAGCGCCCGCGGCGCTTCTTCGCCGCCGCGCGCAACGTCGAGGAAGGCGGCTCGCTCACCATCATCGCCACCGCGCTGATTGATACGGGCAGCCGGATGGATGACGTGATCTTCGAAGAGTTCAAGGGTACCGGTAACATGGAAATCAACCTGGACCGGCGCCTCGTGGATAAGCGCATCTTCCCCACGATTGACATCCTGCGCTCGGGCACGCGAAAGGACGAGCTGCTGTTGCCTCCGGATGAGCTCAACCGAATTTGGGTGCTGCGCAAGGTGCTGAGCCCGCTCTCGCCCGTCGAAGCGATGGAGCTTCTGCTTGGGCGGTTGTCCAAATCGAAGAACAACGCTGAATTCCTGTCCTCCATGTCCACCCCGAACTAGCGCGTCACCCGCGCCAGCCCCGGCGTAACAGCAGGTCCCCAAGCGCCCTCCAAGCAAACGTGATGCACATTTCGGGGCATATGTGCGTAGTCTCTTCGCAAAATGAAAAACAGCGGCGCGTCAAATGCCGCGCCGCTGTCCGTTGCCGCCTTGCTTGTCTGCCGGGCGATCCGGCTTAGTGCCTGCCGAAGGTGTAGCCGACGTTGACCGTATATTCGGGCACCAAATCACTTCCAAATTGGAAGAAATTGTGGACGTATCGCAGATCGACTCGAGGTTCCACGAAGATGCCATTCTTTACATAGAAACGCACGCCGGCCGGCAAAGTGCACGTCAAAATGGTTTGAGCTTTCCAGATAGCTATTGGACTCGAGCAGCCGGCGAACTCATCGCAATACTGCGAATTGTAGTAAAAGCGCATATTGACGCCGCCGATTCCGCCTTGAATCTCCGGCACCACGCGGCTGGTGACCTTACCGGTTCCCAAACGGCGTTGAAATCGTACATCATCGGACGGTAGTTAAGCCCGCATAGCCGCCTTGCGTCACGCGGAAAGAAGTCTCTGCCCCACACCCAAATGCGGGAAAAACATGAAATCCCCGCCGAGATTCATGAAACACTCCGCCCATGCGGGGCGTGTAATAAATGTTCCCGTCGCCGTAGGTATCAATTCCCTGGTTCGATGAGCTGTCTTGCGCGGTCCCTAACCCGATATATGCGCTGAATCCCTGGGCGCTGGCAGTCCGTACGTTGCAGGACATCAAAATGAAAAGCACCGGTAAAGTGCGGATCATGAATTTCGACACGGAAATCTCCCCTCGGTATTTTGTGCTCCAATACACTCAAATCTTTGATGTTCCGCTATGGCGCGTTGGTTGTTCATGCCGGCATGGCGTTCTGCGTATGAATTGCGGCCAGACATGGCGAAAGTTCCACGGAAATCGGGCAAAGGTTGCGGCAGAACGGCGAAACTAAAGGGAGGATCCCGAGTCAGACCCAGTTAAACTCTTTGCGGGGGCCTCGCGTTCGTGCGCCAGCATGCCACGAGCCGCGCTGTCTCCTCTGCGTCCATCGCGGTATTGTCCACCAGCACGGCATCTGCCGCGCGGACTAGCGGCGACGTCGCGCGTGTGCGGTCACGCCGATCGCGATCACGTACTTCTTCGACCACTTGCTCCAGGGTGAGCTGGTCGCCCTTCTGTTGGTGTTCCCGCCAGCGGCGTTCGGCGCGCGACTCGGCGGAAGCTTCGAGGAAAATTTTCAGACCGGCATCGGGGAAAATCACGGTGCCGACGTCGCGGCCTTCCATCACCACGCCGCCGCGACTCCCCGCGCGGCGCTGCTCTGCGACCAGCACGTGCCGGACGCCGGCGACCACAGCGACTCTCGACGCGGCCTGCGCGACCTCGGCGGTGCGGATCGCGGCCGAGACGTCTTCCCCATCGAGCAGCACGCGGTGCCCGTCTTCGCCGCCAACAAGGTCAATTCGAGTTTGCTGCGCGAGCGATTCTAGAGCTGCTTCGTCCGTGAGCGTGAGCCGCGCCGCAAAGCCTTCAGCGCCAGCGCGCGGTACATGGCGCCGGTGTCGAGGTACACGTAGCCGAGTAATCTGCGCCACGCGGCGCGCGACCGTGCTCTTGCCCGAGCCAACGGGCCCATCAATCGCGATAATGAGCTTATCCATGACGCCGGAGTTACGCAGTCAGATGCGGTGAAACGCGCGCTCGAGGTCGCGCACCGAATAGCGCAGCACCACCGGCCGCCCGTGCGGGCAGCTCATCGGCGCCTCGGTCTGCGCGAGTTCGCCGAGCAGCCATTCCATTTTTTCTGGTCGAGCGGCATGTTGATTTTGATCGCCGCGTGGCATGCGGTGGATGCTGCGATGCGCGACTGCAGCCAATCCATCGAGATCGCTTGGTTTTCGCGCTCGACGCCATCGAGGATTTCCAGCGAGCAGCCGTTCGGCATCAGCGCTCGAAATTCCAGCGGGTGTTGCGTGGATCGCCACGCTGCGCGGGCCAATGGGCGAAACTTCAAATCCATTGGCGAACAGTTCGTCCGAGATCTGGCCGAAAATCACTTCCTGGCGCGGCGTAAGGTCCACCACATGCGGCACGAGCATGCGTTGCCCGCTGATCTGTCCTTCGCGGCGCGCGCGCAGGTGCTGCTCGAACAAGATGCGTTCGTGCGCCACGTGCTGGTCGATGATCCAGAGGCCCTCGCCATTGATCGCGACGATGAAGCTCGAATTGACCTGGCCCGAGAGGCTTCAGCGTGGCCAGGCTTTCCGCCGATGCATGCGCTTTCGACGAGCTGCCGCGCGGCTGCCGGCCTGAAAGCGGTGCGGCAATCTCGCCGGGCGGCGAGGTCGAGGCCGATCGAGTCCGCGGAATCGAAGCGAAAGCGCTGCTCTTCGGGACGCAATGGCGCGTTGCTCAGCTCGAATCCGCCATCGGAGATCGCCGGCGCGGCGGACGCGTCCAGCGGAACGGCCATGCGGCGGAATCACCGCGCGCGGAATTCCCGATGGCCGCAGGCATTCCTGTGTTCTGCGCGCGGCTCCACAGCTGCGGACCCGCCAAAGCCGCCCGAGGACAAATGACGGCGCGCCGAATCCCGCGCCCATCGCCGCGGCAAGCCGCCCGGCGGACGCTAGAGGCCGTCCGGCCGTTGCCGCCAAAACTCGCGATGGGGCGCGCATGGCTCAGCGCCTGCCGAATCGCATCGCGCGTGAAATCGTGCACGAATTGCGGATGGCGGAAGCGCACCTCGATCTTCGCCGGGTGCACGTTCACGTCCACTTCCTCGTAAGGCAGATCCACGAACAGCAGCACCACCGGAAATGTCGCCGGCGGCACCACGTTGCGATACGCTTCGCTGATTGCGTGTAGCAGCAAGCGGTCGCGCACCAGGCGCCGATTCACAAAAACATAGATCCCATTGCGATTGGACGCTGCACCTGCGGGCGCGACGCAAATCCGCTGACCGTGATTTGCGCGGCGCGCTCATCCGCATCCAGCTCAGGCTCGGTGATCGCTGCGCGCACCGGAGCGGAGGTCGGCGGGATTTCGAAAAGCTCATCGAGCGCCTGGCGGCCAAAAATCTGGTAGACGCGTTCGGCAAGCCCGGGAATGCCCGTTGACTTCGCCGTCGCGGGCGCCGCAATCTGCATCCGTCCTGGCGCGCCAGCGGCAGCATTGACATTGTCGCTGCTGCCAGCATCTCGGCAGCGTCTCGGCGGAGGCACGGCAGCTGCGGCGTTCTCCGCCATCGGCATGGGCGCCGGTTCGGTCGTCCGCCGGTGATCGCCAACTCTGCCGCCGGCGCTACGTTTATGATTTCCTGCGTCGGCGTCCTCAGCACGAATTGGCGGTCCGGATGCGCCAAAGCATAGTGCGTCACCAGCGACGCGATGTGGCCCAGTTCCGTGGTTTCGGATTTCAGGAATTTGCGCCGCGCAGGCACGCAATAGAAGAGATCGGAGACGCTGATCGAGGTTCCCGCTGGAACGCCAGCCGGCTTCACGCCAAACAGCTTGCCGGCGGCAAATTCGATGCGCGTGCCGTCTTGCTCCGCGGCCGTGCGCGTTTCCAGCACCAGCCGGCGACACGGCCGCGATGGATGGCAGCGCTTCGCCGCGAAAACCCAGCGTCGCGATCGAAAGCAGGTCGTTGGTGGTGCGCAGCTTGCTGGTGGCGTGGCGCTCGAAGGCCAGCAGCGCATCGTCATGCGCCATGCCGCAGCCGTCGTCAATCACGCGGATCAGCCGCTTGCCGCCGGCCTCGACTTCGATGCGAAGCGAACGCGCGCCCGCGTCCAGCGCGTTTTCGAGCAACTCCTTGACGACGGAGGCCGGCCGCTCGACAACTTCGCCCGCGGCGATTTGGTTCGCCACGGCCTCCGGCAATATGCGTATCCGGCTCATGGTCGGCCGGCGCTACTTCCCTTCCTCGCGGAGCGCGATGCCCAACTTCCTTGAGCTGCGCAGCATCCACTGGCGGACGGCGAATCGGCCATCAAATCCTGCGCCGCGGTGGTTTTCGGGAAGGCGATCACCTCGCGAATGGACTTTTCGCCGGCCAGCAGCATCACTACGCGGTCGAGCCCAGCGCGATACCGCCGTGCGGCGGCGTGCCGTAGCTGAGCGCGTCGAGAAAAAACCCGAAGCGGCTGCGCGCCTGCTCGTCCGTCAAGCCAATCGCGCGGAACACACGCGACTGAATATCCTGCCGGTGAATTCGAATGCTGCCCGAGCCAAGCTCGACGCCATTGAGCACGAGGTCGTAGCCTTTCGAACGGATTTCCCCGCGCCGCTCGGCGTTTTCGAGCAGGTCCACGTCTTCCTCGATGATGCCGGTGAACGGGTGCTGCGCGCTCGCCCAGGATTTCTCGGTTTCGCTCCATTCGAAAAGCGGAAAGCCGGTGAGCCACAGAAACTCCCACCGGTCTTTCGGCACGAGTCCCAGCCGGTCGGCGAGATGCAAGCGCAATTGGCCCGCAATCAGCGCCGCCGAATCGGTGCCGGGAATCTGTTCCTTGGCCGTCACGGCCACGATCAGGTCGCCGGGTTTCGCCGCCATCGCCGCCGCGATGTGCTTCAGCGTTTCCGCGCCAAGATTTTTCTCGAGCGAAGACGTCACGCCCTCGGCGGTTACCTTCGCGGTGTAGACGCCGCGCGCGCCAAGCGCCTTCGCCTTTTCGCCCAACTCGTCCAGTTGCTTGCGCGAGAATTGCGCCGCATTCGGCGCCGCCATCGCGAACACGCTGCCCGCGATATGCAGCGTCTCCTTGGCCACGTCGAAATACTTCGTCACGTCGTGCAGCTCCATCCCAAATCGCAGATCTGGCTTGTCGCTGCCGTAGCGGCGGATCGCGTCGCGATACTGCATGTGGCGAAAAGGAGCCGTTGCCGTGATTCCCGCGACCGCGCACGCGCTCACCATCACTTTTTCAATCACGCCGAAAACGTCTTCCTGGCGCGGAAATGACATCTCCACGTCCAGTTGCGTGAACTCCGGCTGGCGGTCGGCGCGCAAATCCTCGTCGCGGAAGCAGCGCACGATCTGGAAATAGCGGTCGAGGCCGCCGATCATCAGGATCTGCTTGAAACAGCTGCGGCGATTGCGGCAGCGCATAAAACTGCCCGTGGTGCACGCGGCTCGGCACCAGATAATCGCGCGCGCCTTCGGGCGAGGAGCGCGTGAGCATGGGCGTTTCGATTTCGTAGAAGCCGAGCTGAGTCCATCGTCTTGCGAATATCGAAGATGACTCGATGGCGCAGCGCGAGATTTCGCGCGGGCCGCGAGCGCCGCAGATCGAGATAGCGATAGCGCAGCCGCGTTTCCTCGCTGGCGGTAACCTCGTCTTCCACCTGGAATGGCGGCGTCTTTGCGGTATTCAAGATGCGCAGCTCGGAGGCCATCACTTCCACTTCGCCGGACGGCAGATCGGGATTCGCCTTCTGTCGCTGCGACGACTTTGCCTTGGACGGCGACCACATATTCAGCGCGCAACTCTTCGGCCTTCGCCTGCGCCGCGGCGTGTTGCTCCTTATTGAAGACGATTTGCGCAAGCCCGGTGCGGTCGCGCAGGTCAATGAAGATCAGGTTGCCGAGATCGCGCCGCCGGTGCACCCAGCCCATCAACACGACGTCGCGGCCGGCGTCGGTGCCGCGCAGCGCGCCGCAATAATGTGTGCGTTTCAAATCACCCAAAGAATCGAGCACGTTTACTCCTCGTTAGGCCTGGCGGCGTGCTACTCACTTCCGCGTAATTCCGCGAGCAATTCCGCTTCCGTCAAGCTCTTCTGCACCGCGTCGGCAAGCCTCTTCAACGTATAGCGCCCCGCCGCCACTTCATTCTCGCCGAGAATCAAGCCCGTAGCGCGCGCCAAGCTTGTCGCCCAGCTGCAGCGCTTTGCCGAGTTTCATTTCGGCGGCGAGGCAATTCCACTTTGACGCCCGCCGCGCGCAGCCGCTGCGCAAGCTGGATCGCCGCCGGTTGCGCCGCCGCACCCATCCACACGATGAACACGTCCAGCGCCGGCTCGGCCGCCAGCTTCCCCGCCGCTTCCAGCGAAAGCATCAGGCGGTCGGTGCCGATTGCGAATCCAATTCCCTTCGTCGGCGGTCCGCCGAGCAATTCCACCAGGCCATCATAGCGGCCGCCGCCGCAAACCGCGTTCTGCGAACCCAGGCCAGGCGCGATGATTTCGAACGTGGTGCGCGTGTAATAGTCGAGGCCGCGCACCAGGCGCCAGTTGCGCTCGTAAGCAATGCCGCGCATGGCGAGCTGCTTTTCGACTTCGGCAAAATGCTCGCGGCACGCGGGGCAAAGATGATCCGAAATCCGCGGCAGCGTTTCGATGATCGGCTGCTCCTCGGGAATTTTCGAATCGAGCACGCGCAGCGGATTCGTCTCGATGCGCCGCTGGCTGTCGGCTCCGAGTTTGTCGCGCACTTTGCGCAGTTCTTCGCGCAACAGCTCCACATATTTCGGCCGGCAGTCCTTACAGCCAATCGAATTCACATAAAGCGTCGTGCCCGTGAGGCCCGCCTTGTTGAAAAACGCAACGAGCATTTCGATCAGCTCGGCATCAATGCCCGGCGCGTCCGATTGCCCCAGCACCTCCGCGCCAATCTGGTAGAACTGGCGGTAGCGTCCCTTCTGCGGCCGCTCGCGCCGAAACATCGGCCCCATGTAGTAAAGCTTCACATTCCCCGGCAGCGTGTGCATCCCATGCTCGATATACGCGCGGCAAACGGAGGCCGTCGCCTCGGGGCGTGCGGCAACGACATACCCAAGCTGAACATAACGCAGGGTTGCCTTTACGTTGTTAACAGCCTGCTGCCTTTGATTGACAAGTTCAGGTAACGATGCGACTGGAGCGATTCCTTCAAGCTCGGACACTCTCAACTGAAATCGTTCGATCATGGTGCGATTCGCGTCATCAGACGGGACTTCACCGGAACGTATTCCTACATCGAGAAGAGAATTGAACCTACGAACCGACTCAACAAAATCCGGCACGGTCGCGAGACTAGGCCCAACAGCCATCAGATCAATAGTGCGACGGGCCTCAGCTAGTCCTCCTCTCGGCACATCTTCGAACAAGTACATTTCCTTGGTTACGACGTCTGTATCGCCGCCCACTGACCTCGCAAAGAGGTCCACATATTCGAAGATCGGCAACCGAATCTCGCCAAAGCCGTAGGTCGCAAAGGCTTCGCGCGCCGTCTCTTCCACGCGATTCCACGCCGCAGACGCTGGCGGCAAAATGTCGCGCACACCTTTGATGGCTCGAATTTGTTTTTGCTCACTCGCCACTAGCCACTCTCACTGCGATATGTTTCTTTGTATTCCACATACCTCTGCGCGTACCCATCAATGCTCGCTTGATCTTCCGCCGTGAGCGCGCGGCGTAACTTGCCCGGATGCCCCATAAAGAGGCTGCCCTGAGGCACCTCGGTCCGCTCCGGCACCAGCGTGCCCGCGGCGATGATCGAGCTGGCGCCGATGCGCGCGCCATTCATGATCACGCAGCCCATGCCGACCAGCACCCGCGACTCAATCGTGCAGCCATGAAGAATCACGCCATGGCCGACCGTGACGTTATCACCCAGCGTGAGCGGCCATTCATCGCGCATCACGTGCAGCACGCAGGCGTCTTGAATATTGGTGCGCCTGCCGATGCGAATCCAGTGGACGTCGCCTCGAATCACGGTGCAAGGCCAGACGCTCGAGTCTTCGCCGATCTCGACATCGCCGATCACGATCGCCGCCGGATCAATGTAGGCACTTGTGGCGATGCGCGGAAGCCGTCCTTTGTAGCTGCGAATCATTGCCGTCCTCCGCTGCCAGAGCGAATTTGCGCACGCGTCCAGCGCAAAATTCGCCTCGGAAGTGAATCAGAAACGCTAACACACGCACCGCAGGCTTACAAGGAAGCGGCTAGGCCTTCGCGGGTGCAAAGCCTTGAGGCTGGCGCCATCTTGGGAGCACAGGCACTCCTGCCGGTGCGGTTTGCTGTGCGGCCGCGAATCTCAGCACAGACAAGAGTGTCTGTGCTCCTCAAAAACAGACCGCTCTCATAAGCAGCGCGTTTCCCGCTGCCCGCTCCATTTGCTAGCGGCCGGGCGTTTCGCACCTTCAGAGGATTTCGACGTTGGGGGCAGTGGCGCGCGCTTCTTCCAGGCGCGCCTTCACCGCGCGCGCCATCGCATAGACGCTACGCGCTTCGGAGCGCCTGTTCGCCCAGCGTGGCAACGGGCCTGCCGGTATCGCCGCCGATGCGAATGCGGGGATCAATCTCGATTTCGCCGAGCAGGGGCACCCCATAAATCTCGGCGATCTTCCGGCCCTCACCGTGGCCAAAAACATCCACGCTCTGGTGGCAGTGCGGGCAAATAAAGGAGCTCATGTTCTCGACCACGCCAAGCACTTCCACGCTCACTTGGCGGAACATTTCGATGGCCTTGCGCACGTCGGCAAGCGCAACGACGGAAGGCGTGGTGACCAGCACGGCGCCCGAAAGCGGCACGGTCTGGATCAGCGTCAACTGCACGTCACCCGTGCCGGGCGGCAAATCCACGACGAGGTAATCGAGCTGGCCCCACTCCACGCTGCGCAGAAATTGCTGGATGATGCTGTGGAGCATTGGCCCGCGCCAGATCATCGGCGCGTCGCCGGGCGCCAACAACCCAATAGAGATCACCTTGATGCCATAGGCCTCCACGGGGATGATCGTGCGCGCTTCGGTGGCGCGAGGCTGCTCGGTGGTGCCGAGCATGAGGGGCACGTTGGGACCGTAGACGTCCGCGTCCAGCAAACCGACCTTCGCGCCCAGCCGGCTCAGCGCCAGCGCCAGATTCACCGCGACGGTGGTCTTCCCCACGCCGCCCTTGCCGCTCGCTACCGCGACCAGGTTCTTTACGCCCTCAATGGGCAGCTTTGGAGGCGCCTGCATCCCGGGGCCGGACGGCCCCATGCCTGGCCCGCGTCCCTGAGGGCCTCCTGGGCCCATTCCTGCGGGTCCTTGCGGACCTTGTCCCCCGATTGGCGGCATGCGGTTTCTCCCTTGAGCAGGCTGCGGAATTGCGGCGCCGCCCACTCGCTGCGGCGCGCATCGCGGAAACGTTGATGATAGACGCCAGGGCGCACCCCGGCAAGGTTAGCAGCGGTTCATGTAGCGCCGGCCTTTAGGCCGGCAGCCTTCTTGCGTGATCTTGCACGTTGAATGATAACCACAGGCCACACCGCCGCTTGAAGAGGCCCCGAACGCCTCGTTAGGCGATGGAGCGCACCACGCCGCCATCCACGCGAAGCGCCGCGCCATTGATGGCCGAGGCCAGCGGGCTGCAGACAAACGCGACCAGCGCGGCTACCTCGTCAGTGCGCTCAAATCGCTGCAAGAGGGACGTTGGCCGCACGTTCGTGAAGAACTGCTTTTCGAATGCTTGCTGGCTTTCCTTCTTGTCTGCCGCCAGCCGATTCACAAATTCGCTGACGCCCTCGGAAGCGGTGGGGCCAGGAAGAACAGCGTTAACCGTCACGCCGGTTCCCGCGGTGGTCTCGGCAAGCCCGCGGGAGACGGCAAGTTGGGCGGTCTTGGTCATGCCGTAGTGAATCATCTCGGCCGGAATCTGGAGCGCCGATTCGCTGGAAATGAAAACGATGCGGCCCCAGTTGCTTTGCTTCATGCGCGGCAGATAGTGGCGGCTCAAACGCACGCCGCTCAACACGTTCACCTCGAAAAAGCGCAGCCAGTCGGCATCGGTGATCTGCTCGAAGGGCTTCGGTTCGAAAATGCCCAGGTTATTGACGAGGATTTCAACGTCAGGATATTGGCGGACGGCGATCTCTACGCCCTCTGCGGTGCCCAGATCGGCGGCCAGGCCGTCGACCTTGCCGTGGACTTCCGCCTCCCGCAGCTTCTCGATAGCGGCCTCAATGCGCTGCTGGGTGCGCCCGTTGACGATCACCGTGGCGCCTTCTCGGGCCAGGGCCTCCGCGATGGCATAGCCGATTCCGGCGGTCGAGCCGGTGACGAGAGCGCGCTTACCTTCGAGTTGGAGATCCATGCTGCTTCGATGCAGCGGGCCACACCGAAGTTTCGAAAGCCTTCCGGGGTTGGAACACGGAGCGGACTGCTCTTTGCGCGGAGCCGCCCTCGCCGGATACAATGAAGTACGGTGCGAAATGGCGATTGCAGTCCTGGAACTCGGCGCGGCGTGCTGCATCTAAATAGCTATATTCGCGGGATTTCCACGCAAACAGGTAGGGTTTCGAACGCTGCCGCCTGAAGGCAGCCTACATCCACATGGAAATTGAAAAGATCATAGACAATGTCGTCGCCAAGTTCATCGGGACGAAGCACGAGCGCGACGTCAAACTGATCCAGCCGACGGTGGCCGCGATCAGTGACTTAGCCGCGGAATACGAGCGCCTGACCGATGAAGAGCTGGCGGCGAAGACTCCCGAGCTGAGGGCCATTGTCGCCAAGGGGCTTGAGGGCGCCGACCCGAACGATACGGAACTCGCCGCGAAAAGGCTTTATCGCGCGCGGCTACAGGACGCTCTCGAACCGGTGCTGATACCGGCATTTGCCGTGGTGCGCGAGGCTGGCCGCCGCAAGCTAAATATGCGGCATTTTGACGTGCAGTTGATCGGCGGCATCGTGCTGCACGAAGGCAAAATCTCCGAGATGAAGACCGGCGAAGGAAAGACGCTGGTCGCCACCCTTCCTGCCTATCTGAATGCTCTCGCTGGCCGCGGCGTGCACATCGTCACCGTGAACGATTACCTGGCGCGGCGCGACGCCGAGTGGATGTCTCCAATTTATCGCGCGCTGGGGATGACGGTCGGCGTGATTGTCCACGACCTGGACGACAAGCAGCGCCGGGCCGCCTATGGCGCGGACATCACCTACGGCACGAACAACGAATTCGGCTTCGATTACCTGCGCGACAACATGAAATTTGACCTGGCCGACTGCGTCCAGCGCGGCCACCACTTCTGCATCGTGGACGAAGTGGACTCCATCCTGATTGACGAGGCGCGCACACCGCTGATCATTTCGGGTCCGGCCGAGGAGTCTACGGACAAGTACTACCGCGTTGACAAGATCGTTCCAAAGCTGATCCAGGATGTGGATTATTCGATTGACGAAAAACAGCGCACGGCGACGCTCACCGAAGAAGGCGTGAGCAAGTGCGAGCGCCTGCTCGGGCTGGGCAATCTCTATGACCCGGCGCACATGGAAGTGATCCACCACGTGTATCAGGCTTTGCGCGCGCACACGCTCTACAAGCTCGATACCGATTACGTGGTGAAGGACGGCGAAGTCATCATCGTGGACGAGTTCACCGGACGGCAGATGCCGGGACGCCGCTGGTCCGATGGTTTGCACCAGGCCATCGAAGCAAAAGAGGGAGTGAAGATCGAGCGCGAAAACCAGACGCTCGCCACAATTACCTTCCAGAATTATTTTCGCATGTACAAGAAGCTTTCCGGCATGACGGGTACCGCCGAAACGGAAGCGAAGGAATTCGGCAACATTTATGGGCTGGACGTGGTGGTGATCCCGACGAATCGCTCGCTGATCCGCATTGAAAATCCCGACATCGTCTACCGGACCGAAGCCGAAAAGTACGAAGCGGTCGTCACCGGAATCATACAGGAAGACAACAGCTTCGATCACGGCATCAAGCAGATCAACGCTAAGGGCCAGCCAGTGCTGGTGGGCACGATTTCGATCGAAAAATCCGAGCATCTGGCCAATTTATTGAAGAAAGCGGGCGTTCCCCACCAGGTACTGAACGCCAAGCAGCATGAACGCGAAGCCAAGGTTATCGCGCAGGCGGGACGCAAGGGCGCCGTTACCGTCGCGACGAACATGGCCGGCCGCGGAACCGACATTCTGCTGGGTGGCAATCCCGAATTTATGGCTCGCGAATATTGCCTGAAGAACCGTCTGGCAATACCTTACGCACCGGCTAGCTCCGTGATTGGGGCGGCTGCGGATGGCGCGGCGCTGCTGCCAACCCCGGCACGAACGGGACGGGCGAGAAGAAAAGCGACGAAGAAACCATGGAAGAAGCCATCGCCGCGCAAAAAACCTCGCCGATGCAGATGGTGCTCTTTCAAATCGAAGGCAAGATCTTCCAGGTTCCCATTGATCAGTGGAAGCCGATTTACGATCAGTTCGCCGAGCAATGCAAAGCCGAGCACGATGAAGTGATTTCGCTGGGTGGGCTGCACATCCTGGGCACGGAGCGACACGAGGCGCGGCGCATTGATAACCAGCTTCGCGGGCGCGCGGGCCGCCAGGGCGATCCCGGCTCCTCGCGGTTCTTCCTGTCGCTGGAAGACGACTTGATGCGCATTTTCGGCGGCGAGCGCATAAAGGCTCTGATGTACCGCCTGGGTATGAAGGAGGGCATACCGATCGAATCGAAGCTCATCTCGAAGCGTATCGAAAATTCGCAGAAGGAGCGCGAAGCGCACAACTTCGAGATGCGCAAGCACCTGCTCGAGTACGACGACGTGATGAACAAGCAGCGCGAGACGGTGTATTCGATTCGCCGCTCGATGCTTGAGGGTCGCGACCAGAAGGAATACGTGCTCGAAATCGCGGGCGACTTGGCGACCGGCCTTGGCGGATACCTACTGCCCCAAAGATAAGCATCCCGAGCAGTGGAACACCACGCAATTCGCGGCCGAGATTTTCAAGCAGTACGGGTTGGACCTGAAAACCATCGGGATTGATCCCACGCAGCTCAATCATGAAGAGCTGATTGAGCAGCTCCACGCCGCGCTGCGCACGCGTTATGAAGAGAAGGAAAAGCTCTTTGGTGCAGACATGATGCGCTGGCTCGAACGCCGCATCATTCTGGACCGGGCAGACACGCAGTGGAAAGACCACCTGCTCACGCTCGACCACCTGAAGGAAGGCATCAACCTTCGCGGATACGGACAGAAGGACCCGCTCGTCGAATTCAAGAAGGAAGCCTTTACGCTGTTCGAAGACATGATGGCGCGCATTGATGAAGAGACCGTGCGTTACCTCTTCCTAGTTCAGCCGGTGCGCCCGGAAGACGAAGCACGCGAACTCGAGCGCCGCCAGCAGCGCCAGCAACGCAATCTGCAATTTCAGGCCGGTCCCGCGCAGGCCGAGGCGCCAAAGCCGGTGCGCAGCGGCGCCAAAATAGGACGCAACGATCCCTGCCCTGCGGCAGCGGCAAGAAATACAAGAAGTGCTGTGGCAAGAACGCAGCCTAAGTCGTTACGCGGCCTCTTCGACCGTTACCCTAACGGTGAGCTTTCTACACAGACTAGCCTCACCTTAGTTGGAGCCTGAAGCCTCAGCCTCGAAGTAACAAGTCTCTTTTCTATCACTTACATCCATAGCGCAACTGGCAGAACGATTGCGGCTTTGTAGGCAGGGTTGCGGACAGTGGGGGTGCGTCTTGGAGAGTATCAAGGTCACGACGTGCCACGTCGCAGGGTGCCAAGCTTCAGTTTTTCCCGAATTGGAACGAACTGGCCTTTGCGTCGATCACTACGTGGACGAAGCGATGAAACGGTTGCACGCAGCGCTGAACGATTGCCGCCAGGGCAAGTGCATCGAACGCCGAGGATCTGGACGAGCTGGCCCGGGAGGCGAGATTCGCGGTCGGCTTTCTTTCCATGCAGGAGCGGCAGGAAGGCCCTTCGAACCGCGAACGAATGATCGAGTTGGTGCTCGGCATCGCCAATTTGAACGAGTTCTTGCGCAGGGACGGAACGCGGACCGAGCATTCGAAATGACCGGCTGCGAAGTGAGTATGAGGAGGGCCGGAAAGTGATGCGACCGAGCATGAGCGAACAACCGAAGACGGCGGTACGATTCAGAGCGCCGATGCCTCAAATCCCAGGCTTGGCGAAGGAACCACCACAGCCGCAGGCCCAACAACCACCGCAGAAGGCGCAACAGGCACCGCAGCAGCAACCGCAAAGACAACAACAGCAACCGCAACAGCAAACGATCGCACCGGACGCGGCGTCGCACCCGCCGCGGATGTGGAGCGATTCTCGTGGTCGCGGCATTTTCTGGTATCCGCGGCAAGCGGTGCGTGGTGGATCCTGCATGGCCGCAGCGGGGTTGTGGCGCCTCCACAGACGGTCACGGATGGCTCCGCCGCCACGGCGCCGGCCGATGCCGTGCCCGAACCGCCGGTGACTCGGACCGTTTCGAATGAGATCGGCACCAGTCTCCGAATTTCCAAAGGCCTGGGACGCAAAGAAGTTTACGTACTCGCAGCCGCTCACTCACGAGCAAATCCCGCGATGGTTGTGCGGCTCCCCGGGGGCAACGCGCGCAGCGCGGCGGCCTACTGGGGAATTCTCCTGCAAACTCCGCTGGGACGTTGCGAGCTTCAATATGTTTCTGACGAGAAGAGCATAGCGAAGCAGTTCGGCGTCGATTCAGGCCATCCCATGGTCGTGGATCCCTGCGACGGATCGGTCTACGATCCGCTGCGGATGGGCACGCTGGCGGACGGCTCTTGGGCCAGAGGCGAACTCGTGAAGGGCAACGGCGGACGGCCGCCCGCTCGGGATCGAGATTCACTTAAAGGGCAACGAATTGGTCGCTGGCCAGGCGGAACATTAACATCAGATTCGGCAAGACACATCGGATCGAGTGAATCTCGGGCGCGTTCGCGGTTTCGAACGCGCCTTTTTTGTGTCAGAACACCTCAGGCAGACCTCGGCTTCCTCGCCTCGCTTGACATCCCTCTCTCCTACAGGTAAAAGCGCGTCATCGCATTTATGGTGCGGTCTGGAGGAACGATGAATTTGTCTCGCCGGAGTTTGTTGAAGACAGGAGCACTTGCGGGCGCGGCCGGGGTCTTGCCGGTGTTCGAATTAGCGGCAGGAGCGCAACGGCGCGGCAGCCGCGATCTTCGAACGCACCGCTGCCGCCTGCGTTTGACAGCTCTGAAGCCGCTCGGCGACCGCGTGAAACCCATCACAGTGGAAGAGTACAAAGGCCGCATCGCGCACGCCCAACAGTTGATGACGGATTCAAAGCCCGAATTTGCGGCGCTTTACCTCGCTGGAGGAACTTCGCTCTACTACTTCACGGGTATTCGCTGGGGACTGAGCGAGCGCGCAGCCGGGTGTGTGATTCCGCAGTCGGGCGATCCGCTGCTGTTTGCCCGGGATTTGAAGAAAGCCGCTACCGCGAGTTGATGCGCTGGCCGATGGAGGTACGCGTCTGGCAGGAAGACCAAAATCCCGGCGAACTTGTGGCGAAGTGGCTGGCGGATAAAGGAATTCGAAGCGGGCGCATCGGAATCAACGAAACGACTTATTACGCATACTACGACAAGCTCCGGAACGCCGCGCCCGGTTTCGAATACGCGTTGGGCGATCCGATTACAGCAGGTTGCCGAATGCGCAAGAGCGAGCACGAACTCGAGCTGATGCGGCTGGCGTGCTCAGCCACGATTGATGTTTACCGCGCGATTTTCGCATCAGTGCAAGTGGGCATGACGCAATATGACGTGTCGAGTCTCTATTCCCGCGGGCTGGAAAAGATGGGGCTTCCGGGAGGTGATGGTCTCGTACTGGTGGGCAAGTGGGCGGCGCAACCCCATGGCACGACGACGCCGCAGAAACTCGAAGAAGGACAGGTGTTGCTGATTGACGCGGGGACTTCGGTAGAGGGATACGCGTCCGACATAACCCGCTGCACGGTGATGGGTAAGCCGCCGGAGAAAATTCAGCGAGCGTTCGAAACGCTGCACAAGGCGCAGGAGGCCGGCGCTCGACGCTTGCCGCGCGGGACATGTGACCGGCTCGGTGGATGATGCGGCGCGCGCGGTGGTCACCAATGCGGGATATGGCAAGGACTACACGCACTTCGCTCACAGGCTCGGCCACGGCATTGGGCTCGATGGGCACGAGCACCCGTATCTGGTGCGCGGCTCGACGGACGTGCTGCAGCCCGGCATGACGTTTTCGAATGAACCGGGAATCTATATCGCCGGAGATTTTGGCCTGCGGCTTGAAGACGACATGGTGGTGATGCCGGATGGACCGGCGCATTTGTTAACGCCGGGATTGAGCCAATCCCTGGAAAAGCCGGTCGGCTAGGATTTCGAACCGCTGGAGTACGCCGCGCAAAAGGCTAAGGGCCATCATGCTAGAATCGCGCGCCGCGTCCTGATCTGCCGTGTTTCCTACCCAGCTAGAGTTTTGCTGGAAGCGCGGGCTGGACCGGGAGCAGTTTCGAATGGGTCCGTGCAGAACTCCACCACCCGGGCTTCGGCCCAGTGGCGCTCGGCGGGATCGGCGGAGATGAACGCGCAGTGGCCTCCATGCTTGGCCAATACGACGCGGATGTGCGGGTTGGCCGTGATCGTGGGATCGGAAAAGGCCTGCGGGGGAACCATGGGATCGTCTTCCGCAACAATCAGCAACGTTGGCACGCGGATCTCCGAAGTGACGCGCAAGGCGCTGGCCCGGTAGTAATAATCGGCCGCATTTTGGTAGCCGCAATTCGGAGCCGTAATGACGTCGTCGAAATCGCGAATGCTGCGGACGCGATCCAGTCCGGCGTTCGAATAGTTTTCGGGAAATTGCGCGACCTTGCTCCGAAAGCGGTGTTTCAGCTTCGAAACAAAATACCGGCGGTAAAGAATATTTCGGGACAGATCGGTAGCATTCACGCAAGACGACAAATCGAGCGCGGCGCAAACCGCGCAAACGCCGCGCAAAGCCTCGTGGCGCGCCGTACTGCCGAGCTCGCCAGCCATCTTCAGTACGAGATTCCCGCCCATGGAGTACCCGGCAAAGAAAATTTCTGGCAACTGGTCGCGCTCAATGAGTTCCATCAGGACGCCGCGATAATCGCCGCTGAGCCCGGAGTTATAGAGCGTGGGCGTAAGCGAGGCGGTGCCGCCGCAATTGCGCTGGTTGAGGCGAATCAGCGTTGAAGCCCGCAGCGAACGCGCGGTCGGCAAGACCAAGCATGTAGCCCGATTCCGCCGATCCCTCGAGGCCATGGACCAAAACCAGCGTAGGATGGTGCTCTGGGTCAGGTTGCCAATGGCATTGCCCGAGGATTTGGCTGCCCGGTTCCACTACAAAGAGCCGATCGGACGGCGAGCTGGCAAATCAGGGTACTTTCGCGTCCAAAATGCCGCGGCGACCGTCATCAGGTCGGCCTGGCGCAACAAGGAGATGGGGACGAAAGGGCTTCAATCTTGGACCAGGACGCTCTTGCGAGCGGATAGGGGCGGCCCTCCGTGATACCGTTGGCGGGCCGGCAGCAAATGCGAGCGTGACCCGAAGCTCGCTGAGACGGAACTTTTCGATCGGTGCAGCGTATATCCGTGTACCGGGCGGCTTCTGCGAAGGCGGAAGCGCTGGAGGCAATGCGCATGGAGATCTGTGGAACGATCTTCGCTACGGGATCTCGCATGCTGGTGAAGACGCCCGGCGTGACGCTGATCGCCGATTCTGACGCTCATGCTCGGGATCGGCGCAAACACCGCGCTTTTTTCGGTAGTGAACGCGGTTCTACTCAATCCGCTTCCCTATTCGCAGCCCAATCAGCTCATCGCGCTTGCCCAGCGAACAGGGCAGTTCGAGGACAGCTCCATTTCTTATCCGAATTTTCTCGACTGGTAAAGGATAACCGGACTTCGCATCCATGGCCGCTTATCGCTCGGACAGCTTCAACCTCACCGGTAACGGCGATGCCAAGCGATTCGCGGCGAAATGATTTCCGCGCCGTATTTTTCCCAGCTTGGCGTCCAGCCGATCTGAGGGACGGGATTTCAGAGCCGAAGATGATCATCCGGCGCGGCGCCGGTCGCGCTGATCAGCCAGGGATTCTGGCAGCGCCAATTCGGATCGGAGCGCGACATTCTCGGTAAGTCGATGACGCTCAATGGCGTGGACTACACCATCATCGGCGTGATGCCCCCCAAATTTCACTCGCGGCGCAACAATGACGTCTACGTGCCTCTCGGCCAATGGACCGACCCCACTTTCCTCGATCGCCGCGTCGGCATGGGCTTGCGCGCCATCGGACGCCTTAAGCCCGGCGTAACGATTCAGCAGGCGGACGCCGATATGGGCGCCATTGCCAACAGCCTTACGGCGCAATATCCGGAGGCCGACAAGGGCGTCGGCGTGGGGCTGGTTCCCTTGAAAAGGGCGATCGTGGGTGACGTCCAGCCCTTCCTCTGGGTATTGCTGGGTGCGGTGGGCTTCGTTCTGCTGATCGCGTGCGCGAACGTGGCGAGCCTGCTGCTCGCGCGCGCCACCGGACGCACGCGAGAGTTTGCGATTCGCGCGGCGCTGGGGGCTGGCAAAGGCCGTGTGATTCGCCAACTGTTGACGGAAAGCGTCTGCTGGCTATTGCCGGCGGTGGGTTGGGGACTCCTGGCCGCTGCATGGGGCACACAGTCGGTGCTCAGGATATTGCCGAGTGCGTTGCCACGCGCCAGCGAGATTGGGCTCGATACACACGTGCTGTTTTTACGATGGGAATCTCGCTGTTTGCCGGAGTGCTCTTTGGCCTGGCGCCGGCGCTCAAAATTGCGCGTCCGAACCTTCGGGAACATTGAAGGAAGGCGGCCGCGGATCAAGCGGCGCGAAGCCATCGCGCGCAAGGGCGTATTCGTTGCCGCCGAAATGGCGCTTGCGGTGGTGTTGTTGGTCGGCGCGGGATTGATGGTCCGCAGCCTGTATATTTTTGGGGCGTGGATCCAGGTTTCAATCCCCACAACGTGCTCACATTTGACCTGACAATGGATCCCGCGCTGATCAAGAATGCCAACGGCGCTCGGGGAGCGATGCGCGAATTCATCAAAGATTCGGGCCGTGCCGGGGGTCGAGGCAGTTTCGTCAATGGCCGGTTCTTCGCCGATGCAGGGCGATTCCGAAGTGCCTTTTTGGAAAGAAGGACAGGAAAAGCCGGCGAGCGACAACGATATGAGCTGGTCGCTCTTTTATCTCGTCGAGCCGGACTACCTCAAGGTGATGGACGTTCCGCTCAAGCGTGGACGCTTCTTCAACGTATCATGATGACGAACATGCCCCGATGGTGATCGTGATTGACGAGACCTTCGCGCACAAATACTTTCCAAATGAAGATCCGCTCGGCAAACGCATCAACATGATGCTGCTGGGGCAGGCGGAAATTGTCGGCGTGGTGGGGCACATCAAACAATGGGGGCTCGATTCGGACGCGCAGCAGAGCATCCAGGCCCAATTCTATATGCCGATCCTGCAGACGCCCGATAAATTTATGCCGCTGCTGGCGAATGGCCTGACACAAATGGTCGCGCACGCAGGGAACACCGCTCGGCCTCACTGCCGCGATCCGGCGGACGCTAGAAGAAATGAACAGCCAGCAAGTGATGTATGGCGTGGACACGATGGACGCGGTCATCGCGGATTCCCTGGCGCCGCGGCGATTTTCGATGATCCTGCTGGGGATTTTCGCGCGTGCTGGCGTTGGTGCTTTCGAGGTCGGAATCTACGGAGTGATTTCCTACCTCGTGGGCCAGAGGACGCATGAAATCGGTGTCCGCGTCGCCTCGGCGCGCAAGGTCTGACGTAATGCGGCTGGTATTGGGACGAGGGCACGAAGATGGCGCTGACCGGCGTCGCGATCGGCATCGCCGCCGCGCTAGTATTGACGCGGCTGATGTCCAAGATGCTCTTTGGGGTGAGTGCGTCCGATCCGCTGACGTTTGGAGGCGTGGCAGTACTGTTGACGATCGTAGCACTGGCGGCCTGTTACATCCCGGCGCGGCGCGCCACGCGAGTTGACCCATCGTCGCCTTGCGGTACGAGTAACGAAATTGAGCAGTCCGGCGGCGTCTGGAGCGAGCGGCGGGCCATGAATGCACTTCCTCGCCGGCGTGCGCCTGCTGCGCCGCCCTTGACCTCGCTTCGCGCCGCCGCTTAGAATGCATATCATCAATGCATTGTTCTGCTCTCGAAGTGAACTTTTCCGCGCCCAGCGGCACCTCGCTGGGCGGTCGTGTTTAGAAGCGTTTATGCGGCCGAAAGGAGATCTCACCGCGGTGACGATTGACGCCGCCATCCCCGAAGGGTTGACGTTTGACGACGTGCTGCTGGTGCCGGGCAAGTCGTCCGTGCTGCCCACCGAACCAACACGCAAACCAACGTGACCGCGGAAGATCGCCATGCAGATTCCGCTGGTTTCCTCGGCCATGGATACCGTCACCGAGTCGCGCCTGGCGATCGCCATCGCGCGGCAGGGCGGCCTGGGCGTGATTCACCGCAACATGACCATCGAGCGCCAGGCGGAGGAAGTGGACCGCGTGAAACGCTCGGAAAGCGGCATGATCGTTGATCCGGTAACGATTTCGCCCGAGCTTTCCGTGCGCCAGGCCATGGAGATCATGGCGAAGTACCGCATTTCCGGGCTGCCGGTGACGCGCGGAACGCAAGCTCGTGGGCATCCTGACGAATCGCGACCTGCGCTTTGAAAAGAATCTGAACCAGCCCGTGAACGACGCGATGACCAAGGAGAACCTGGTGACCGTGCCCGTGGGCACGACGCTCGAAGAAGCCGAGCGCATCCTGCAGAAACATCGCATCGAAAAGCTGCTCGTGGTGGACAAGGATTTCAACCTTAAGGGGCTGATCACCGTAAAGGACATCCAGAAAAAACTGGAATTTCCGAATGCCGCCAAGGACGAGCAGGGCCGGCTGCGCGTGGGCGCCGCCATCGGCGCGACCGGCGATTTTCTGGAGCGCGCGGAGGAACTGGCGCGCACCAAGGTGGACGTGCTCGCGATCGACACGGCGCACGGGCATTCCTCGCGCGTGATGGAAGCGATTCGCGCGGTGAAGCGTGCTCTGCCCGAAATGCAATTGATGGCCGGAAACGTGGCGACATTCGAAGGCGCGCGCGACCTGATTGCACTTGGGCATCGACGGGTTGAAGGTGGGGATCGGGCCAGGCTCGATCTGCACGACGCGCGTGATTTCCGGCGCGGGCGTGCCGCAGATCACCGCGATCCTGGAAGCGGCCCGCGCGGCGAAGGGGACAGGCGTGCCGGTGATCGCCGACGGCGGCATGAAGTATTCCGGCGACATCACCAAGGCCATTGCGGCCGGCGCCTCAGCGGTGATGATCGGGAGCCTTTTTGCGGGAACGGAAGAATCTCCCGGCGAAACGATTCTGTATCAGGGCCGCACGTTCAAATCGTATCGCGGCATGGGCTCGCTCGCGGCGATGGATGCGGGCTCGGCCGACCGCTACGCGCAGGAAGGCGTCGGAGCGCGGCAAATCGGTGCCCGAAGGCGTCGAAGGCCGCGTGCCCTACAAAGGGCCGCTCGGCGCGCTTGGTGGACCAGCTCGTGGGCGGTTTGCGCAGCGGGATGGGCTACTGCGGCGTCGAAAACCTAGCGGAATTGCAGGAGAAGGCCCGTTTCCTGCGGATCAGTTCCGCGGGGCTGCGCGAAAGCCACGTGCACGACGTGATCATCACGCGCGAAGCGCCGAACTACCGGGTGGAATAGTTCGGTGACGAAGCAGATCAGAACTGCCCTCTGCATTGGCAATCAGCCTGAAATGTCCTGGATACACAGATGGGGCCCGGTGATCGTGTGGGCATGCGTGATTTCGACGTTTTCCACGCACTTGTTCACCTCGGAGCACACCGGCCAGCATGCTGATCCCGGTGCTGCACTGGCTGCTGCCCCACGCGCCGCTCCGAGAACTGCTGCGAATTCACGCGTTCATCCGGAAGTGCGGGCACGTGGTGGAGTTCTTCATTTTCAGCGTGTTGGTGATGCGAGGATTCCGTGGCGGCAGGCAAGAATGGCGGTGGTCATGGGCGCTGTGGACGCTGCTGATCAGCGCGTGCGTGGCATCGCTGGATGAATTCCACCAGGCGTTTGTGCCCGGGCGGACGGCGACCGCATGGGATTCGCTGCTGGACACTCAGCGCGGCTGCAGCGGCATTGATTGCGATGCTGCTTCTTTGGTGGGCCGGCCCGGCGGCACAGAAACACCAATCGGCATATAGGCTGTCGCGCAACGACTCTACCCTAAAAGCAAAACGCCCGCTGAAGAAAACTTCCTTCGAGCGGGCGCCTGCGTCATGAGGGCTGGGCGTGTCCTCAAGCTGATTTCGGTTTCGGCTTCCTCTTCCGGCTCTTCCTTCTTGGCTCCGGTTGTTTCCTTCTTTTCCTTCTTGCGAAGCTTCGAGCCGAGGAGTTCGAGTATCGCCAGATTCGCGCCATCGCCGATGCGGAATCCTGCGTGAATGATTCGGGTGTAGCCGCCGGCGCGGTCGCTGAAGCGCGGCGCGATGTCCGCGAAGAGCTTCTGCGTGGCGGACGGCGTCATCAGAAACGCGGCAGCCTGGCGCCGGGAAGCGAGCGAATCGCGCTTGCCCAGCGTGATCATCTTTTCGACGATCGGCTTGGCGGCCTTGGCGCGGGTCACCGTGGTGGTGATCCGCTCGTGGACGATGACGTTGGTAACCAGGTTGCGCAGCGTGGCCCGGCGATGCGCCGGCTGGCGTCCCAACTTTGATCCGGACTTCAGGTGTCGCATAGTCGAGTTCCCCGGCTCCCCTTACAGGCCCGCCGTCTCTTCGGTGGTCGGCGGTGCGGTCTGGCTCGGGAGCGGCGGCCAGATGATGCGGCCGTGCTCATCGAATTTCATGCCGAGCGCCAGGCCCATCTTGTGGAGGATTTCCTTGATTTCGTTGAGCGACTTGCGGCCGAAATTCTTTGTGCGCAGCATTTCGCTTTCGGTTTTCTGAACGAGCTCGCGAATGGACTGAATATTCGCGTTCTTCAGACAGTTGTAAGAGCGCACGGAAAGCTCGAGCTCTTCCACCGAGCGGTCCAGGTGCTCCATGCGCGGATCGCTGTAGGTCTCGACGGCTTCGTCGCTGACCTCGGGCGGCTCCTCGAAGTTGATGAAGATGCTCATGTGGTCCTTGACGAGCTTGGCCGCCAAGCCAATCCCGTCCTGCGGCGTGATCGCGCCATTGGTCCAGACTTCGAGCGCCAGCTTCTCGTAGTCGGTCATCTGGCCGAGACGCGCCGCCTCGACGGAATAGTTGACTTTGCGAACCGGCGAATGCACCGAGTCTACCGGGATGTAGCCGATCGGCAGGTCTTCGTCGAAGTTGCGGTCCGCGCCCACATAGCCGCGGCCGTTCTTGACGCGCATTTCCATTTGCAGCTTGCCGCCCTCGCTGACCGTGGCAATGTACACGCTCTTATCGAGCACGGCGAAATCCGCGTCTTCTTCGATCATCGCCGAGGTCACCACGCCGGGGTTTTCCACATTGACGTAGATCGTCTTCGGCAAATCGGTGTTGAGCTTGAGCGGCACCTGCTTCAGGTTCAGGATAATGTCTGTCGCATCCTCAACCACGCCGGGAATCGAAGAGAACTCGTGCAGCACGCCTTCGATCTTCACGGCGGTGATGGCCGCGCCTTCGATTGAGCTGAGCAGCGCGCGGCGCAGGGTGTTTCCCACCGTCGTGCCCCACCCGCGCTCAAACGGCTGCGCGTTGAATTTTCCGTACTTATCTGTCAGCGACTCGAGATCGGCCGCCAAACGCTTCGGTTTCTGAAAACCTTTCCACATCTTCACGATCCTTCCTCTCCGGAATACCGGAGAAACAAGACTTCACAAAATCGGCGCCGGGCTACTTGGAATAAAGCTCGACGATGAGCTGCTCGTTGAATGCCGGGGTCTGAATATCCTCGCGGCGCGGAAGCGTAATTACGCGCCCCTTGAAATTCTCGCGGTCCAGCTCGATCCACGGAATGGCATTGCGGCTCTGGGCGACGTTGCGCGCCTCGAGAACCATCGTGTTCTGGTACATGTCGTCGCGGAGCGCGATCTCCTCGCCAACCCGAACGAGATAAGAAGGGATGTTGACCTTGTGGCCGTTGACCTTGATATGCCCGTGCAAGATGATCTGGCGCGCCTGCGCGCGGGAGCTGGCCAGCCCCATGCGCCACACGGCATTATCCAAACGGCGCTCGAGCATGATGATCAGATTCTCGCCGGTGGGGCCCTTGGCGCGCGCGGCCTTTTCAAAATACGACCGGAACTGCCGCTCGAGCAGCCCATAGGTGCGCTTCACCTTCTGCTTTTCGCGGAGCTGCAAGCCATAGCCCGCCAGCTTCGCACGACGCGCCTGGCCGTGCTGGCCGGGAACGAAGTTGCGCTTTTCGATCTCGCACTTCTCGGTGAAACACCTCAGGCCTTTCAAGAAGAGCTTTTGCCCTTCCCGGCGGCACAAACGGCAAACTGCTTCACGATGTCTTGCCAAAGCGAATTCTCCTTTACCTCTAAACTGGCGTTACTCCAATTTCGTGCGGCTAAACGCGGCGGCGCTTGGGCGGCCGGCAACCATTGTGCGGAATGGGCGTGATGTCCTTGATGTGAACGATGTGAACGCCCACCGAAGCCAGCGCGCGCACAGCGGACTCGCGTCCCGAGCCGGGGCCCTTCACGCGCACCTCGACGGACTTCACTCCGTATTGGTCACGCGCGGCCGCGGCGGCAGTGGCTGATGCCTGCTGGGCGGCGTAGGGCGTGCCTTTGCGCGAGCCTTTGAAGCCTACCGAGCCGGCAGAGGACCAGCACAAAGCGCGGCCTTCGGTGTCCGTGATCGTGATCATCGTGTTGTTGAACGTCGCCGTGACGTAGACCACGCCATGCGGCACGATCCGCTTCTCGCGCTTCTTCTTGAATTCTTTCTTGCGCTTGGTAGGCTTCCCGCCCGGCGCTGCTGCCCCGGCCGCGGCATCCTGCCCTTTTGGTTCCTTCGCCACCGCTCACCTCGTTGTGCGACCCGCAAGCCGCTAAATTCGATTCGCCGCCGTCGTGTTACTTCCTAATGGCGATCTTCTTCTTTGTGGCCACTGCGCCCTTGCGCGGTCCCTTGCGCGTACGCGCGTTGGTATGCGTCCGCTGCCCTCGCACCGGCAGATTGCGCCGGTGGCGGATGCCACGGTAGGACTGAATTTCGATTAGCCGCCGGATGTTCATCTGGATCTCCTTGCGGAGATCGCCTTCCACGCGTCCTTCGGCTTCAATCGCCTGCCGAAGACGGTTGGCTTCTTCCTCGGTCAGATCCTTGATCTTTTTCGTTTCGTCCACTTTGGCTTTAGCGCACAGCTTGCGCGCGCGCTCCAGGCCGATGCCGTAGATTGACGTCAGCCCCACCCACAGGCGCTTGTTCGGCGGAAGATCTATTCCAGCAATGCGTGCCATGATGTGTCCTCTCTCAGCCTAGCCCTGGCGCTGTTTGTGCTTCGGGTTCACGCAGATCACGCGCACCACGCCGCGCCGATGAATCACTTTGCACTTGTCGCAAATCTTCTTTACCGATGCCCGAACTTTCATCCGACGTTCCTCTCTTACTTATAGCGATAGACGATGCGCCCGCGCGTCAGATCGTAAGGCGAAAGCTCAACCGCAACTTTGTCGCCCGGCAGGATGCGAATGAAGTTCTTGCGCATCTTGCCGGAAATATGCGCCAAAACCTGGTGCTTGTTCTCCAATTGGACGCGAAACATCGCGTTCGGCAGCGGCTCAATCACGGTGGCCATCACCTCGATGGCGTCTTCCTTGGGATTGCCCGCGTCGCGCGGTTTCTTCTCTTTTGCAGGTGGTCTCGCCATACGCTCCTATGCCGCCTACCAGGCCGGTCCACTGACGTCCCTAGGCCGCGTCAGAATCCACGGACCATTTGCCGTGACCGCCACCGTGTGCTCGAAATGCGCCGAGGGCTTGCCGTCCGCCGTAACCGCCGTCCAGCCATCGTCGAGAACGCGTACGTTCGCGGTTCCCTGATTGACCATCGGCTCGATCGCCAAGACCATGCCCTCTTGCAGCCGCGGACCGTGTCCTGGCTGGCCGTAATTCAGTACGCTCGGCTCTTCGTGCATTCGAGTGCCAATTCCGTGGCCCACAAACTCCCGCACCACCGAAAAACCGTGCTGCTCGACCCATTCCTGGACTGCCGCGCCGACGTCACTCAACCGGTTGCCGGCCCGCGCCTTTTCGATGGCGCGATCAAGGGACTCGCGCGTAACGCGCATCAGCGTGTCGAGCTCTGAACAAACCTTGCCCACCGGAACCGTGACGGCCGCATCGCCAAAATAGCCATCCAGCTCGACGCCGTAGTCCAGAGAAACAATGTCGCCCTCATTCAACTTTCGCCCGGCAGAAGGAATCCCATGCACAACTTCCGCGTTGATCGAAGCGCACAAAGACGCCGGATAGCCTCGATAGCCCTTGAACGCCGGCCTTGCCCCATGCTCGGCCGCTCGCCGCTCCGCGATCCGATCCAGATCGAGCGTGCTGACTCCAGGTGCGACCATCATGCGCAGCTCGTTGAGCACTTCCCAAACGACGATCCCGGCACGGTGCATCGTTTCGATCTCCGCACTGGACTTGCAAACAATCATGGCCTCAACAGAGCCTCAACGCGGGCGGCACACCGCATCCATCACCACGCGCGTGACGGATTCCACTTCGCCGATTGCCGCGACGTCCTCGAGCAAACCGTGGGACCGGTAATACTCGACCAGCGGCTCTGTCTGCTGGTAAAACCCGTCGAGCCGCGGCCCGATAATTTCCTCGCTGTCGTCCTTCCGCTGCATCAGGGCGCCGCCATCGTCGTCACAAACGCCGGGAACGCTCGGCGGCCGGTTAAAGACATTATAGGTGCGCCCGCAAATCGGACAAGTTCGCCTGCCAGTCAACCGCTGCAGCAACTGGCTTCGCTCCACGAGAAAATGGATCACGACCGGCTTGCCGAAGCCACCGGCTTCCAGAAGCTCTCCGAGCCGCTCCGCCTGCGGCAGAGTCCTCGGGAAACCGTCCAACACAAAGCCGCGGGCGTAATCCGGACGCGAAAGCTGGCTTTGCACCATCTTGAGCACCAACTCGTCCGGCACGAGCTCGCCGCGATGCATGAAAGGCTTGGCCAGCCCGCCCAGCTCCGTGCCCTGCGTGATGTGCTCCCGAAGCATTTCACCGGTCGAGAGATGGGGGACACCACACCGCCGGGAAATCTCCGCAGCCTGCGTTCCTTTGCCGGCGCCCGGAGGCCCTAGGAAAATGACCGCCTGGCGGCGCGATCCGCACGTTTCATCCATACCGCCGGCCCCGCAGCCTGCCCTTTTTCACGAAACCCTCGTAGTTTCGCATGACAAGCTGCGCCTCAACCTGCTGGACAGTGTCCATCGCCACACCGACGACAATCAGCAGCGAGGTGCCGCCGAAATAGAAGCTCACTCCCAGACCGCTCAGCACAAAGCGCCACATGTGCACGTCAAACCATGTGCCTAACGCGCCAGGAAGGTGCTGCAGATGGATTCCGGAAATCATCCACTCCGGCATCAAGCAGACGGCCGCGAGGTAAACGCCTCCAACAAACGTCAACCGCTTGAGAATGCGGCTGATGTGCTCGGAGGTGTTGCGGCCCGGTCGGATACCCGGGATGAATCCGCCATATTTCCGCATATTGTCGGCGAGCTCAGTCGGATTAAAAACGATCCCCACATAGAAGAACGCAAACACAATGATCAGGAGGACATAGACCAGCGTATACAGCGGCTCGCCCCAACCCAGCACGTGAGCAAAGCTATCGAGAAATTTGGACTTCTTCTGGAAAAATAAGTCAATCGTGCCGGGAAACGTCAGTAACGAACTCGCGAAAATCGGCGGGATTACTCCGCCTGAATTCACGCGCAGCGGCAAATACGTCATCTGCCCGCCCATGACGCGACGGCCCACGACGCGTTTGGCATATTGCACCGGAATGCGCCGCTGGCCCCCCTCCACAAAGACGATGAAGCCAACGACGGCAATCATAAACGCTACAAGTAAAATGAGAATCAAGCCGGTGAACGGACCCCACTGGTTCGTCCTGGCGCGCTCCCAGAGGTCGCCTACACCTCGCGGCAGCCCCACGACAATGCCGACGAAGATGATCAAGGACATGCCGTTGCCGATGCCACGATCGGTGATCTGCTCGCCCAGCCACATGACAAAAGCCGTGCCCGTGGTGAGCGTAAGGATTGTCATCAGCGTGAAACCGATGCCGGGGTTATAGACCATGGACTGGCCGGCGGCGCCAAACGTGGACTTCTGCAGCGTGAGGGCAATGGAAAGCGACTGGAACAAGCTCAGCACAATTGTGAGATACCGCGTGTACTGCGTGATTTTCTTTCGTCCCAGCTCGCCTTCCTTTTGCAACTTCTCGAGGTAGGGCCAGACCACCGTCATCAACTGCAAAATAATCGACGCGGTGATGTAAGGCATGATGCCAAGCGCAAAAATGGACAAACGGCGGAAGTTACCGCCGCTGAACAGGTCAAAAATGCCCAGCATCGAGCCTTGATTCTGACTGAAATAGTCTTCCAGGACAGCCGTGTTGATGCCCGGCGTAGGAATCCACGCGCCTAGGCGGTAGATCGCCAGCATGGCCAGGGTAAAGCCCAGCCGCTTCCGCAAATCCGGGATGCGGAAGATGTTCGCTAAGGCCTGGAAGAAGGAACTCATGACAACACTTCCACCTTGCCGCCGGCGGCGGAAATTTTTTCGCGCGCCGAGCCGCTAAATGCGTGCGCCTGCACCGTGAGCGCGACCTTCAGATCGCCATCGCCCAGCACCTTGATGGCGTCCCCGGCGCGGCGAACCAGGCCACGGCCGCGCAGCAGATCCGGCGTAACCGTTTCGCCCGCCGCAAAGGCGTTCAGCGAGGCGATGTTGACCACGGAAAACTCCTTGCGCCCGGGGTTATGAAAACCCCGCTTGGGGATGCGGCGATGCAGCGGCATCTGGCCGCCTTCAAATCCGCGGCGCCGCGAATACCCGGAACGCGACTTCTGCCCTTTGTTGCCGCGTCCGGCGGTCTTCGGCGTTTTCGAGCCTATCCCGCGCCCAACGCGCGTGCGGCGCTTGCGCGACCCGCGCGGCGGCTTCAAATTGGAAAGCTCTACGCCCATTTTCCCTCTCTCAAGAATTCGCCCGCACCTTTATTCGGCAACTTCCACCAAATGGCGCACTTTGTGGACCATGCCGCGAACGGCCGGGGTGTCTTCGCGCTCCACCACTTGTTGCATGCGCCGAAAACCCAGCCCGCGAATCGTGGCGCGCATATCGTCAGTGCAGCCAATAAAGCTGCGAATCCATTTGATCTTCAGCGTTCCACTCTTCTTGCTCTTGGTCATGGCGTCTCGGTTACCGGTTCAGATCTTCGACGGCCTTCGAGCGTGACTCGGCGACTTTGCTCACGTCCTTCAACTGCAGCAATGCGTCAAAGGTGGCCTTCACGACGTTGTGCGGGTTCGAGGTGCCGATGGATTTCGTCAGCACATTGTGAATTCCCGCTACCTCCATCACGGCGCGGACCGGACCGCCGGCAATGATTCCCGTGCCTTCCGGCGCGGGCTTGAGCAGCACTTGGCCCGAGCCGTAGAGGCCGGTCACTTGATGCGGAATCGTAGTGCCCTTCAGGTTCAGCCGGAGCAAGTTTTTTTTCGCCTGCTCGATGGCCTTGCGGATGGCCATGGGAACTTCGCGGGCCTTCCCCATGCCGAAGCCGGCATGGCCGTGCTGGTCACCGACGACGACCAAGGCCGAAAAACTCAGGTTCTTGCCCCCCTTGACGACCTTGGTGACGCGGTTGATCGCCACGACTTGGTCTTTCAAGCTGTTCGAGCTCACTTCAATCGGCTGCCGGATCGCCAGCGCATCTCTTAGGATCTGCTTCGACATGAGCTTAAAATTTCAACCCCGCTTCCCGGGCCGCCTGCGCGAGCGCTTCGACGCGGCCGTGGTACTTATATCCACCCCGATCAAAAACCACTTTCTCGACTCCGGCGGCCTTGGCGCGTTCAGCGATCACGCGGCCGACGATCTTTGCCGCGGCGACGTTGCCGCCGCCCTTGGTCTGCTTGCGCGTGTCTGTGTCCAGCGAGCTCGCGGAGACGATGGTCTTGCCGGCGAGGTCGTTAATCACCTGCGCGTAGATGTGGCCCACCGAACGGAAAACGGAAAGCCTCGGACGCTCCTCTGTGCCGGACACCTTTTGGCGCACGCGGCGGTGAATGCGCATGCGGTGCGCATCCCGCGATATCCTGGTAACTGGAGTTCTTGCCACGGACTGCTCCTTTTGCCTTGCCGGCCCCGACTACGCGGCGGCCTTTGCGCCGGCCTTGCCCGCCTTCTTCTTCAGTCGCTCGCCCGTAATACGAATGCCCTTTTGCTTATAGGGATCGGGTGGACGCAATCCGCGAATGTTGGCCGAGACTTGCCCGACCAGCGCTCGATCGGCGCCACTGACGACCAGATGGGTCTGCTTCTCCACCGTGATCAGAATTCCTTCCGGAATCGGAAACTCAATCGGATGCGAATACCCGAGCAGGAAGACAACGTTCTTGCCCTTGACTTCCGCGCGATAGCCGACGCCCACGATGTCCAAGTCTTTCTTGAACCCGCTCGTCACGCCGGTCACGGCGTTCGCCACCAATGCCCGCGCCAGTCCATGCAGCGCCTTCTGCTGATCAGACTCGCGCAGCGCCTGCAGGGTCCCATCCTTCTGCTCAAAGCGGATGCCACGCGGGATCGGCACGCTCATCTTGCCCTTCGGCCCCTGAACGTCCACGGAGACGGCTGAAATCTGCACTTTCACGCCACTGGGGACCGCGATGATCATTCTTCCGATGCGCGACATAGGTTCTTCCTTCGCCTCGCTCCTACCAAACTTCGCAGAGCACTTCGCCGCCGACATTCGCCTTACGTGCGGCGCGGCCCGTCATCACGCCGCGTGGCGTGGTCACGATGCTGATTCCCAAGCCGCCAATCACGCTGTGCAGCTCGTCCGAGCCGGCGTACTGCCGCTTGCCGGGCTTCGAGATGCGCCGCAGATCCGTGATGGCGCTGCGCCGGTCCGAAGAATATTTCAGGAAGATTCGCAACACTTTGCGCGTCTTCGATTCCTCCACCAGCTTGTAGGTCTGGATAAAGCCCTCTTCCTTCAGAATACGCACGACTTCGGTCTTCAGCTTTGACGCCGGCACGTCCACGCGCGCGTGCCGCGCTTTCGCCGCATTTCGGATGCGCGTCAAAAGGTCGGAAATCGGATCGGTCATCATCGAGAGTTCGCCCTCTTACCAGCTCGCCTTGAGCACGCCGGGAATTTCGCCGCGAAGCGCATGGCCGCGGAAACAGATACGGCACATCTCAAACTTGCGTAGAAACCCGCGCGGGCGCCCGCAAATGCGGCAGCGGTTGCGCACGCGAATCTTGAACTTCGGCGTCTTCTTCATCTTCGCAAATTGAGAGTCTCGTGCCATGTTTCTCCTCAGCCGCGCAGCGGCACACCAAGTCCGCGAAGCAACTCGCGGCCTTCTTCGTCATTTCTCGCGCTGGTCGTAAAGGTGATATTCATCCCTTTAATCTTGTCCACGCGCGTGTAATCGATTTCAGGAAACACGAGCTGATCGCGCAGCCCCAGCGTGTAATTGCCGCGGCCGTCAAAGGCGTTTGCTGGCAACCCCTTGAAGTCGCGAACGCGCGGCAGCACCACGTTGCACAACCGGTCCAGAAACTCGTACATCCGGTCGCCGCGCAGCGTCACACAGCACCCGATCGGCATGCCCTTGCGGATCTTGAAGTTCGCAATGGACTTCTTCGCGCGCGTGACCACGGCCTTTTGGCCGGCGATCTGCCCGAGCTCGATCACCGCGACGTCCAGCAACTTGATGTTCTGGCTCGCTTCACCGAGTCCGATGTTCACCACGATCTTCTTCAGCTTGGGCACCGCCATCGGATTCGTCAGGCTGAATCGCTTCATCAGCGACGGGACGATCTCCGCGCGGTAGCGTTCTCTCATTCGGCTGGGCATGCGTCCTGTTCCTTACCTATCCTATTTCTGCGCCCGCTTGGCGCTTTCTTCGCCCGGCTACTTCTCTAGCGTCGCTCCACAGCGGCGGCAAACGCGCACCTTGTTGCCATCGGCTAGCTTGGTGCGCCCCACGCGGGTGTGTTTGTTGCAAGCTGGGCAAACCAACAACACGTTTGAGAGTGCGATCGGCCCTTCTTTGTCCAGAATGCCACCCTTGACGTTTTTCGACGGGTTTGGGCGCGTGTGCCGCTTGATGATGTTGGCGTGTTCAACGGTCACCTGCAGCTTCCCCGCGTCCACCGAAAGCACGCGGCCGACTTTGCCCCTGTCGCGGCCCGACATCACGCGAACCTGGTCGCCCTTGCGAATGTTTACCCGCCTGCGAACCTTTTGTTCTTGTTCCATAATTGCCTACCAGACTTCCGGCGCCAAAGAGACGATCTTGGCAAATTGTTTTTCGCGCAATTCGCGCGCTACCGGCCCGAAGACACGCGTCCCCACCGGCTCGTTGGTTTCATTGATCAGCACCGCCGCGTTATCGTCAAACCGGATATACGATCCGTCGCGCCGCCGGTGCTCTTTTCGGGTGCGAACCACTACCGCGCGCACCACTTTGCCCTTCTTGATCGGGCTATCCGGAGCGGCCTCTTTCACTGCCGCCGTGATCACATCGCCTAACCCGGCCCGCAGGCCGGTATCGCCACCAATGGGAAGAATCATCGTCAACTGGCGCGCGCCGGAATTGTCGGCCACCGTCAGCCACGATCGCATGCGAATCATTGCCGTTGTCTCCCGTTCGCCTTGGCGCCGCTCATTCGGCGCTGCCGCGATGGCCCAGAACTTCCACGAGCCGCCAGCGCTTCAGTTTCGACATAGGCCGCGTCTCGACGATGCGTACTCTGTCGCCGGGCTGCGCTTGGCCCGACTCATCGTGCGCATAAAACTTCTTGGTGACGCGCAGCACGCGTCCGTACAGGCGGTGCTCGGTGAGCCGGGTCACTTTGACCACAATCGTCTTGGACATCTTCGCACTAGTCACCAAGCCGACTTTCTCCTGCCGCCGCCCGCGCTTTACCGGCGCTTCAGGTGCCGTCTGCGCCGTTGAAGCTGTGCTCTCAGTTGCCATTCGCCTGCCTCAATTCTCTTTCGCGCAACAGCGTCTTCACCCGCGCCAGATCCTTGCGCGCGCCACGCAGACGCGTTAGCGCCTCCGCCTGCCCGGTGGTGAGCTGAAACCGAAGCCGAAAAATCTGCTCGGCCAAGCTCGCGCTGCTGCACTTCCAGTTCCGGCGTATCCAGTTCACGAAGCTTTTCGCTGCGCCGCGCCATCAGAGTTCTCCTGCTCGCGAGACAAATCGGGTGCGGATGGGGAGCTTGCTCGACGCCAGCTTCATCGCTTCCTGCGCCGTGGCCAGATCCACGCCTGCCATCTCAAACATCATGCGGCCGGGCTTTACCACCGCCACCCAGCGCTCCGGTATTCCTTTGCCTTTGCCCATGCGGGTTTCCGCCGGCTTCTTGGTGAACGGTTTGTCCGGAAAAATCCGAATCCACAGCTTGCCGCCGCGTTTGATAAAGCGCGTGATCGCCACGCGCGACGCTTCGATCTGCCGGTCGGTAATCCAGGCCGGCTCGAGCGCCTTCAATCCAAATTCGCCAAACGCCATGCTTCCGCCGCGCCAGGCCTTGCCGTTGCGGCGCCCGCGCTGCTGCTTGCGGAACTTCACTTTCTTCGGCATCAACATAAAAGCTCCTGCTCCCGGTTTCCTTTGCTGCGACCCGCGCTACGCCGCTGGCTTGTTGCGCTCGCGTTCGGGCTCGTATTGCGGTCCGGCACGCGCTCGCCGCAAATAAACCCAACACTTCACGCCGATCACGCCATAGGTCGTGTAGGCCTGGGCAAAACCGTAATCAATGTCCGCGCGCAGGGTTTGCAGCGGCAAGCGCCCCTGCAGATACCATTCCTTGCGCGCGATTTCAGCCCCGTTCAGCCGCCCGCCCACATGCACCTTGATGCCTTTGCAGCCAAAACGCAGCGCCGAATCCACGGCTTTGCGCATCGCGCGCCGAAAAGCCACGCGTTTTTCGAGTTGCAGCGTGATGGACTCGGCCACCAGTTGCGCGTCGAGCTCGGGACGATGTACCTCCTGGATATCAATATGTACTTCACGCTTGGTGCGCTGCTGGATTTCGGCCTTCAGCTTGTCAATCTCCGCTCCCTTACGCCCGATGATGATTCCTGGCCGCGCGGTATAAATGCGAATCACCAGCTTGTTGGCGGCGCGCTCGATATCAATCGAAGAAACGCCAGCGGAACGCAGCCGGTCCTTGAGTTGCTTGCGCAGCAGCACGTCTTCGTGCAGCAGGTCGGCATAATCCTTGCCCGCGTACCAGCGTGACTTCCACATCTTGTTGTAGCCGATGCGAAATCCGTATGGATGTGTCTTCTGCCCCACCAGTTCCTCCCTACTTGCCCTTCTTCGGTGCCGGCTTTGGCGCGCGTTTCTTCACCGGGCGGCGCGTTCCGGCCAGCGCTTCGCGAGCCTTCTTCACCGCGCCCTTCACACCCTTGCTTGCTTCGGCTTCGGCCGCAGCCGCAGCCGCGCGCTGCTCGACGCCCATCACGTGCTCGGCTACGCCCACCAAGATGTGCGCGGTGCGCTTCTGGTAACGGAACGCGCGGCCCATCGGCGCCGGACGCAGCCGCTTCCAGCGTGGGCCGTCATTCGCATAGCATTCCGCTACGAACAGGTGATCAACATCCAGCGACTCGCCGGCATCGTCGGCTTTGCGCTCGGCGTTGGCGATCGCGCTGCGCAGAATCTTCTCGATGTTTTTCGCGATGCGTTTTTTCGTGAAGCGCAGAATCTGGAGCGCCGTTTCCGCACGCTCGCCGCGAATCAAATCAAGTACGAGCCGCGCCTTTTGCGGCGACACGCGAACGTGCCGCGCGAGCGCGTGCGCCTCAATGGCCGGTGCTGCTGTGAGCTCTTGCGCCATGGTCTATGCCTTGGGGGCCGGAGCCGCCGTGCCCGCTGTGCCCGCCGCTGCCGGCGCCGGAGCCCCTGCCGCGCCAGCCGCCCTTTCGAGCGCGGCCTTCACTGCGTGGCCCTTGAAGGTACGCGTCGGCGCGAATTCGCCCAGCTTGTGCCCGATCATCTGTTCGGTCACATATACCGGAATGAATTTCCGGCCGTTGTGTACCGCGATCGTGTGCCCGATCATCTCCGGAACAATGGTCGAGCGCCTTGACCAAGTCTTCACGACTTTCTTTTCGTTGCGGGAGTTCAGTGCGTCCACCTTTTCCCGCAGATGGCCGTCAATGAACGGACCCTTGTGAAGCGAGCGTCCCATGCGTCTCTCTTTCCCTCTCGAGTCTTGTCGCTACTCTCCCACTTTGCGCAATTTCAGCCATTGTGGGCGCCGCATCTTGCGGAACCCGCGCACCGGCCCTGGCACGCGGTGCGACACCGGGCAAAACGGGCAAACAAACCGGGTTCCCTGCGCGTTCGGCGCCCGGTCCACAATCACTCCCCAGCCGGACTTGCACAGCCGGTACAGAATGGGCGGCAGCGGTGCCGCCGCAGTCCGAGTGGTGCCGCGCCGCACCTGGCGCCTTTGCTGCCGGCCGAATTGGCTTTGCCGTGACGCGCTCTGCCGCGCCCGTGAGGACTTGCGCACGCCATGCGTGCGCCTTGTACTTCGCCCTGCACTTCGTGTCGCTGCCATGGTGTAACTCGCTTAAAACCCGCCGCGCCCGGGGGTAAGCTGCTCCTTCGAAAACCCTGCGAATCACTTACGCCGCTGGACGATGACCCTGTCCGAACGGTGACTCTTGCGCGTCTTCGCGCCCAACGTCGGGAAGCCCCACGGCGTCTGCGGGTGATTGCCCTTGACGCGGCCTTCACCACCGCCGTGCGGATGGTCCACTGGATTCATGGCCACGCCGCGGTTCGTGGGACGAATCCCCATCCATCGCGTCTTGCCCGCCTTGCCGTAAGTCTGGTTCTCGTGGTCGAGATTGCCGATCTGGCCGATCGTCGCCATGCAATCGAGACGGAATTGCCTCACTTCGCCCGAGGGCAATTTCACCAGTGCTACTTCGCCTTCTTTGCTGAGCAGTTGCGCCGAGCCCCCGGCCGAGCGCACCACTTGGCCGCCGCGTCCCGGAGAAAGCTCCAGGTTGTGAACCTGCGTGCCCGGCGGAATCAGCCGGATCGGCAACGCATTGCCGGGAAGAATATCCGCGCCTTCGCCGGTCAGCACCGTTGCCCCAACTTCAAGCCCCACCGGATGCAAAATGTAGCGCTTCTCGCCATCGGCATAATGCAGCAAGGCCAGCCGCGCCGACCGGTTCGGGTCATATTCAATGGCTGCAACCTTGGCCGGCACGCCGAGCTTGTCACGGCGAAAATCCACGATCCGGTATTGCCGCTTGTGCCCGCCGCCGCGGTGGTAGCTGGTGATTTCGCCGTGCGCGTTCCGTCCGCCGGTGCGCTTCATCGGCTCGACCAGTGACTTTTCCGGGCGATCCTTCGTCAACTCGCTCTTGTCGAGCAGCGTGACGAAGCGCCGCGATGCTGTGTAGGGCTTGAAACTTTTGAGTGCCATCGCTTCGCGCTTCCCTTCGCCGAATGCGGCGTTCTACAGATTCTCCCCGTACTCAATCATCTTCTCGCCCGGGGCCAGCTTCACGTACGCCTTCTTCCAGTCGCGCCGGTAACCCGAAATCATTCCCCGGCGGCGCATCTTGCCCACAAAATTGGCCGTGCGCACTGCGGCGACCTTGACCTTGAAAATCTTCTGCACCGCATCCTTGATCTGCGTCTTGTTGGCCGCCGACGCCACCTCAAAGACCACCGTGCCTTGCGTTTCCTTCACGCCCAGGCCCTTTTCGGTGACGATGGGCCGCCGGATAATGTGATACGGATCGAGTAGCGCCATCGCTTACTCCTTGCCTTTGTGCTTGGGCGTCTTGGCCTTTGCCGCAGCCTTCGGCTTGGCGGCCTTTGCGTGCTTTCCCGCAGCCTTTGAAGACTTGCCCTTCGCCGCAGCTTTGTGCTTTGCCGTCTTCTTGGCCGGCTTTGCGGCAACTTCTTTGCTCGCGGCTTTTACTTCAACCTGAGGCGCAACCTCGCCACTCGTCTGCTCCGCGCCCTCACCTGCCGGCGACAGCGCCGCCGCCAACTTTACCGCGGCATCCCTGGAAAGCATCAGGCGATCGTGGCGCAGCAAATCATACGGCTGCACGTCGCGCGAGATCATCAGCTTCACACCTTCGAGGTTGCGGCTGGCAAGCTCGAGATTCGGATTCGCGCCCGTCTCAACGATCAACATCGTACGGCCACCGCCGTAAAACTTGTCGAGCGCGGCCCGGAACGGCTTGGTCTTGTGCGATTCGAGCTGCCAAGCGTCCACGACAGTTAGCTTTGCGTCCGCCAGCTTCGCCGAAAGCGCCGAGCGCAGCGCGCCCAGGTACATCTTGCGCGGCAAGCGGTAGGCGTAGCTGCGCGGCTGCGGTCCGTGGACCGTGCCGCCTTTGCGCCACAACGGCGAACGGATCGAACCGATACGCGCCCGGCCGGTGCCCTTCTGCCGCCATAGCTTGCGTCCCGAGCCGCTGACTTCGCTGCGGCCCTTGGTCTTGTGCGTTCCAGCGCGTTGCGAATTCAGATACCAGCGCACAGTTTCGTGCAACAGGTGCGGATTCACCTTCGCGGCAAATACCGCGTCAGCCAGTTCCACCTGGCCTACCTTGTCGCCTTCCAGATTCATGACGTCTACGACGGGCATCGTCAGCGTCCTTCGCTCGGAACTTTCTTAAGCCTTCTTCTTGGCCTTTTTTGACTTGCGAATGTATAGGTAACTTCCGTTCGGTCCCGGCACCGAGCCGCAAACCAGAAGCAAGTTCTCTTCCGCGTCTACTTTCACCACGCGAAGATTCCTCGCGGTCACGCGCGCGTTCCCCATGTGTCCAGGGAAGTGCTGCCCCTTCCAGACTCGCGATGGAAATGAGCTCGCGCCGATGCCGCCGGGCGCGCGATGAAACATCGAGCCGTGCGTCGCGTCGCCGCCGCGAAAATGCCACCGCTTAACGCCGCCCGCGAAGCCGCGGCCCTTACTTACGCCGGCCACATCCACGAATTCTCCGGGCTCGAAGCCGTCCACCAGTACGCGGTCGCCCACCTTCGATTCATCCTTGGAAGCTTCCAGACGAAACTCGCGTAGAAACTTTACCGGCGGCACGTCAGCCTTCTTGAAATGCCCGCCCATGGGTTTGTTCACGCGATGCGGCTTGACGAATTCCACCAGGCCAAGCTGCACGGCCTCATAGCCGTCCTTATCCGCGGTGCGCCGTTGCACGATCACGCACGGACCCGCCTGCACCACCGTGCACGGCACCACTTCGCCGCCGCCGGTGAAAACCTGCGTCATGCCCAGCTTGATTCCCAAAATACCGTTCACGGCCATGCGATCTGCTCTCTTTGCTCGATGCTTCGTTTAACTGCGAGCCTATTTGGCCACGTGCTCGCGGCCAAAAGCCTTGATCTCCACGTCCACGCCCGGCGGCAGGTCGAGCTTCATCAGTGCGTCTACGGTGTCCGGCGTGGGCTCGAGAATGTCAATGAGCCGCTTGTGTGTGCGCATCTCGAACTGCTCGCGCGATTTCTTGTCCACGTGCGGCGAGCGCAGCACAGTCCAGCGATTGATCACCGTGGGCAATGGGATCGGACCGGCTACATCGGCGCCGGTACGCTTCGCGGTGTCCACAATCTCCCGCGTGGATTGATCGAGGATGCGGTGATCGTAAGCCTTCAGACGGATGCGAATTCGTTCTCCAGTATGCATAGGT
>CAWDNN010000024.1:0-208881 GCA_963803675.1 uncultured Acidobacteriota bacterium
GTGGAGCCAGGCGAGCATGTCGGGCGGTGCCAGCTGGGCGCGCGCGCGTGGTAGCCAGCGATCTCTTCGTCGCTGAGGATCTCGCGTCCCGCGCCCGAGGTGCCCCGGCGGAAGAACGCGGCGTTGCTCTTGAAGAGGCCCGGCGGTCGGAACGAGCTGTCCGCGCTGCCCGCATGGCCTCGAACGTGGCGGCCTGCACGAGCGCGGGCCAGGTCTGCTCCGGGACCGCTATCCCGAGCCGCCCGGCGAGCCGGCGCATCTGGCCCGTCCAGGTCGGCGAACAGGTCGTCGTAGTGCACCAGCATCACGTTCGGCTCGTCGCGTCTGGCCCAGGCGTCGGACAGGTGCCACATGACGCCGGGCAGCGAGTCCAGGTCCTCGCGCGGGTCGTCATCGTCGGGCGATCCAGCCGAGCAGCCAGTCGCGCAGCGGCTGTGCGCGGCCGTGGCGGTCGGCCGGCTCGGGCTGGCCGGTCAGCTGCCGGAGCCGCGCGCGGTCGATGTTGTCGCCCTGGTGGTAGAGCGATACCGCCATGTCGAGCGGATGGCGGGCCGTCACGATGTAGGTGGCGCGGGGGTCGAGGGGAATCCCGTCCAGCGGCGTGTGCGTCTTGATGAACCGCCGGTGCTTCTGCGCGGCGAGCTGGGCGTAGACCTCCTCGCGCGGCGCGACCAGGTGATCCAGCCACGGCGAGAGCTGCGCGAGCGGAGCCGGGAGTTCGGGCGTCTGGAAGATCAGCAGGGCGCAGATCATCTGCACCCAGGTCGTCCCGGTCTTGGACCGGGTGCTGATCACGATGTCGCCGTCCCGGAACGGGAAGCCGAGCCACCGGGCGCTGTCTTCGTCAGGGGATTGATAACGGAACGGCGTGCTTGCCACCGGTCGAGCCTATTTGAGACCCGGCGTGTACGGCTCCGACCGGAAGGCAATACAAGGAACTCAAGGCGCTCGTGGTGCTGAAGTTATGCGCTTCGTTTGCTGGTCAGGGTGGTCGCTGCGGGTCGAGCCGCGCGGGCGGGCGACGCGGATGACGGTCCGCTGCGGTACGGCGCTCACTTTGCGGGCCTGTCGCCCGGTGCGATCCGGTTATGCCCCGTTTTGTCGTAGCTTAAAATTTGGACATTTTCGGGCGTTAACCGTGATTATGAGTAGTTTGGAACACGATTTGTCCCCGTTCTGTTCATGATCACCCAAAGGCCCGATCCGAGGGCGCTTGCTGACGTTGCACTCGAAGGTCTACCCGGCTCGTGCGCGGCCCGGATCGGTATCGTCGTCGCATGCCCGAGCTGATCGCGCCTACCGTCAGCCTGCACGCCGCCTGGCTCGAGGCGCATCACGAGTGGGGTCCCGGCGTCCACGAGGACGGTTTCGGACTCCATTCGTCTGATGAGGTGGACTCACCGGCCGGGTTCGCGGCCTGGGTGGCCCGGCTGACCGCCCAGTCGGATCCGGCGAAGCCGGTGGACGCTGGCCGGGTGCACTGCACGTACCGGTGGATCGTCGAGGACGACCGGGTGCTCGGCGCGATCGCGCTGCGACACCAGCTGAACGACCGCCTGATGCAGCTGGGCCACATCGGCTACGGCATCCGGCCGTCCGCGCGCCGGCGCGGGCTGGCCACCTGGGCGCTGGGCCGGATGCTCGGCGAGGCGCGGGAACTCGGCCTGGACCGGGTGCTGATCGTCTGCGAGGCCGGCAACGTCGCCTCGGCGAAGACGATCGAGCACCAGGGCGGCGTCCTCGAAGACATCCGGGACACCGAACACGGCCTCATTCGGCGATACTGGATCAAGACCGGCGAGCCGAGCGCGTGATTCCCCGGCATGCCACGAGTCGCGGCGTTGCATGGCAGAAGTCCACCACGCAATCGATACTTTTTCCAACCTGTGTGATTATCGCTTGCACAATGGATTCTGGGCGTCCCGGTTGCTTGGTCGATGTCACTTTGTACCTGTTCTTTCCGGTACGGTGCGGCATCGACCAGGTCGGGCTCGCCGCTCCGCAACCGATCTCGTGGAGTAAACTGTATGCAGTTACGGAGTGCAGGCGGCCGGTGACGGATTAGGGAGAATGGTGGCCATGCCTCGTGTCGTGCAGGTGCCGGACATTCGCCGGGTCGACCTGCCTGAGAGTCGGCAAGCGATTCCGCACATCCACGCTTACCTGCGCGAATGCATCCTCGACGGGACCTTGCGGCCGGGCACCAAGCTGTCCCAGGTGAGCCTGGCCGCTCAGCTCGGGATCAGCCGCACGCCGCTGCGGGAAGTGCTGCGGATGCTGCAGGAAGAGGGCCTGGTCGAGATCGAGCCGAACCAGCGGACCCGGGTCGCGGGGCTGGATCCGCGGAACTCGATGACATCTACGCGAGCCGGATCCTGCTGGAGACGCTCGCGCTGTCGATGACGATCGGCCACTTCGGCGCGAAGGCGCGCGGCGAGGCCAAGCGGCTGCTGACCGCGATGCGGCGGGCGGCCAAGAACGGCGACTTCGACGCGTGGTTCGCCGCGCACACCGAATACCACCGGGTCTGCACCGCGGCGGCGGGCGAGACCATGCAGCGGCAGCTGCGGGCCTTCGCCGACCGGACCACCCGCTACATCCGCATTTACCAGCTGTCCGAGCCCAACAGCTGGCAGGCGGCCGGCGATGTCGAGCACGCCGCGATCCTGGAGGCGCTGATCGCGGGCGACGAGCAGGGCGCGCTCACCGAGATGGCGCACCACCTGGCCCGCACCGCGCTGCGGGTGCTGACGGACTGCGCGCCGGACTACGTGCCGGTGGCGGTGCCGCACGCGGTGTCCCTCATCGACCGCCAGCCACCCACGGCACTGCGCCTAACCGGAGCAAGCTGACCGGAGCAAGCTGAGCGCCGCGCGGATCGCGGTACGGCGGCGGCTTATAGTCGATCTCGGGAAGAGTGAGACATGGGTCCGGTCCGCATCGCGCTCGCCGCCGCCGCCGTCGCGGCGGCGGTCACGGCGTGTTCCGGGCCCGCCACGTCGGCACGGTCACACGTCGAGACGGTCCCGGCCACCTATTACCTGGCCCTGGGCGATTCGCTGTCCCAGGGCGTCCAGCCCGACGCGGCCGGAACCAGCGTCGAGACCGGGCAGGGCTACCCCGATCAGCTGTACGCGATGCTCCGCCCCAGCCAGCCCGCGCTGCAGCTGGTCAAGCTGGGCTGTCCGGGCGAGACGACCGCCACCATGATCCACGGCGGGATCTGCCAGCTATCCTGGCGGTTCCCAGCTGGCCGCCGCGGTGGCCTTTCTGAGCGCCCATCGCGGCCACGTGCGCCTGGTCACCATCGACATCGGCGCCAACGACCCCGAGGACTGCGGCAGCTGGGCGAGCCTGCGGACCGTCCTGCACTGCGTCGGAACGGATTTCCCGGACGCGGTCAGCAACCTGGACACGATCCTGGCCCGGCTGCGAGCGGCCGCGGGGCCGGACGTCCGCATCGTCGGGATGAGCTACTACCTGCCCGCCCTGGCCGAATGGCGTAACGGCCTGCCGGGACAGGCCATCGCCTGGCTCAGCGAGCGGCTGGCCGCCGAATACAACGACCTGCTCGACCGCGCCTACGCCCAGTCGGACGTCCCGGTGGCGAACGTGTTCGGCGCCTTCGAGACCTCGGACTTCGGCAACCGGCAGACGGTGCCGGGGGTCGGCACGGTCCCGCGCAACGTCGCCCTGATCTGCCAGTGGACCTGGGAGTGCGCGAGCCCGCCGCGCGGGCCGAACCAGCACGCGAACCAGGCCGGCTACGGCGTCATCGCCCGGGCGTTCCTCAGCGCGGGCAGCTGAGGAGTCACGACAGCGCGCCGGCGATCCCGGCGGGCTGGCCGGACCGGACCTGCGGTTGGGTGATGGGCCGGGTGGTCGGGCCGAGCCACATGTCGATCGAGCCGGGCTCGGCCGGGTCGAAGGTGCGGGGCACCCAGCTCGCCTCGTCCTCGATCCGGCGTACGCCGAACGAGTACTCGTAGGTGAACCCCTCCGGGCCTAGGAAATACAGGAAGATCGCGGTGGACTGCGGGTGGCGGCCCGGGCCCATCTCGATCTCGACCTCGTGGTCCTGCAGGAAATGCCAGTTCCTGAACAGGTCATCGACGGTGGCCACCTGGAAGTTCATGTGGCACAGGCCCGGGTCGTCGCCGCGGAAGACGGCAAGCTTGTGGTGCACCGGATCGATGCGCATAAGGCAGGCGGCGTCGCCGATCCAGTCGGAGACCCGGGCGTTGAAGCGCGTGCTCCAGAACCGGTAGGCCTCGTGCACGTCGGGCGCGTCCAGGCACAGGTGGCCGAACTCGGTGATCCCGGCCGGAGCGGCTGAACGCCACCGGCCGGGTGATGAGCTCCTGCTGGCTGACCAGCTCGATCCGGTTGCCGAACGGGTCGTCGAAGGCGATGAACTCGCGGACGCGCCGGGACCGCGCCTCGCGCGTCCGAGCCGCGGCGCACGGTCAGCCCGGAACGCTCGAGTTCGGTTTCCGCGGCGTCGAGCGCGTCGGTATCGGCCACGGTGAAGCCGGAGGCGATGACCCCGGACGGGCCCTCGACCAGGGCCAGGCAGTGGTGGCGGTGGTCGGCGCGCAGGTGCGCGACGCCCGGCCTCGGTCGGCGCGGCCAGCTCCAGGCCGACGATCTCGGTCGCGAACCGGGTGGCGGCGTCGAGATCCGCCACCCCGGACCGCACGTAGGCGATGTCGGTCAGAGTGATCATGGGGCGTAGACGGGGGTGACGTCGATGTAGATCTGCCAGTCGCTGACCAGGTCACCTTGGAAGATGAGGATGTCGGCGTTCGGCGTGGTGACGGTCTTGCCGTCCTTGCGCCGGTACTCCACGTCGATCTGGACGATGGTGGTGTCGCCGAAGTCCCAGGAGTTGAGGATGTGGTGGGTGAGGCCGTCGATGGTGGCCCAGAAGCCCTCCACGCCCTCCTTGACCGCGGCCCGGCCGGTGACCGGGTCGGCGTTCGCGAATCGGAACCTCACGTCCGGCGTCAGGTGGGAGATGAACTTGTCGGCGTCCATCGCGTCGATGTCGGCGAAGATGGGGGCGACGTCGCGGCTCATGGTGCACTCCTTGGCTCTTGGTTACTCAGGAAGGTCTCGGGTGGCGGCGTGCCCCACAGGTGCGGGGGGACGTCCCAGTCGTTGGCCACCCAGCAGTCGTCGATCTGGTCGATGTCGGAGAACCACTCGATCCACGAGCCCCACGGATCGGGGTTGTAGTGGAAGAAGTTCGACCCGATGGTGTGCCGGCCCAGGCCCCAGCCCGCGCCGCGGCCCCGGGCGCGCATCCGGTCCGCGCCGATCGCGATGGCGTCGATGGACGGCACCTCGAAGCTGGCGTGGTGGAAGCCCCGGTGGGTGCTGGCGATGAAGCCGAAGATGTGGTGGTCGCCGGGTCCGGCGTTGAGGAACGTGACCCGGTCGTGGTGGATGGTGTCGCTGAGCCGCAGCCCGAGGACCTGGGTGTAGAAGTCGGTCATCGGGCCGGGCTGCGCGGTGAACAGCAGGGAGTGACCCAGCCGGCGGGGCAGCACGTCCTTGGTGGCTTCGGTCCACTGGGCGACGTTGAGCCGTTGCTGGGTGGCGCCCATGTTGACCAGTACCTCGGCGACCGGCCGGGCCGGGGCCGGGACTGGTATCAGCAGTTGCACGGCGGTGCCGTCGGGGTCGCGGATCCACAGGCCGTCTTCGGTGGCGCCGGCCGGGGGCTCGATGACCGGCGTGCCGGCCCGGTCCAGCGCTTCGCGGACCGCGTCCATGGTGCCCGGGCGCAGCGTGAAGGTGACGTGGTGCAGCCGCTTGGCCGGCGCCTGGACCAGGCGCACCTGCTCCTGGTCGCGGCCGGGGCACCGGGCGACCAGCGAGCCGTCCTTCTCGCCGGTCTCCAGGCCGAAGTCCTGCAGGAAGCCCTCGGCCACGGCCAGGTCCGGCACTTCCAGCGCGTAGTGATGCAGCCCTGAGATCACGGCTCTGCCCTTCCCCTGTTCCACATAAACTGCATACAGTTTGAAACTGCATACAGTTTAGCCACGGGTTTGGCCGTCTGGGAAGAGGAGAGCTGAGGGTGATCGAGGCATCGGGTGGGGTGGACTGACGATGACTGAGGCGGATACAGGAGGGCGTGAGGTGAGTAGCGGCCTTGAGGTGCAAGCCGGGCTCGGCGGATTCGGGCCGGGTGACGCGTCGGGGCAGCGCAGCGAGGTCGCCGAGGCAGCGAACGTGCTGGCCCGGCTGGGGCTGGTCACCGCGTACGGACACGTGTCGGCCCGGGCCGGGGAGGCGATGCTGATCACGCCGGCCGCGGACCTGGCCGACGTCACGGCGTCGGCGGTGACTGGAGGTGCCGCTGACCGCTTCTCCCCCGCTGCCCGCCGGCGATCCCGGCCGAGGCGTGGGCGCACCTGGCGCTGTACCGGGCGCGGCCGGACGCGGCCGCCATCGCCCGGGCCCAGCCGGTCAGCGGGTTCGCGCGCGGCGGCCACCACCCCGTCGCTGGTACCGCTGCACGGCCAGGCGGCCTGGCTCGGCGAATCGATCCCCGTACACGACAGCGCCGTCCTGCTCCGGTCGCCGGAACTGGCCGAACGCGCGGCGCGCACGCTGGCCGCAGGTGAGGCAATGCTGCTGCGCGGGAACGGGGCGATCACCCTGGGCGCCGCTCCGGGGCTCGCGGTGGCCCGGATGTGGGTGCTGGCCGCCGCCTGCGAGATCTACCTGGCCGCGCGCGGGGCTTTGGGGTTCAGGGAGATCATGGGCACGGGCTTCGGCACGCCGTACTCGGTCACCCCGCTGTCCGCCGGACGAGATCGCCTCATGGCGTGCCGTCGGCGACGAACTGCTCCCCCGGCTCTGGCAGCACCTGCGCCGTCGGTGACCGGCCGGGCCGGGCGGCGGCGAGCGTGAGCGCCAGCACGCGACGATGGGGGTCCACCAGACCCACGGATTCCGCCACGAGCTCTGGGCGAGGAACGTGAGCACGGTGAGGAACACAATTGGGATTCCAATTACCCTGTCAGTAGCTTCGTTGGCCTTGGCTGCAACTATTGTTACTAGAAAGCGTTACAGCACAACTGTTGTGGATGATCTCGATTTCACACCAGCAGGTAGTGACCACTGGTCGCTGCCTCCTCAGCTCTCGATTGACCCTTCAAACAGTGAGGGCCAAGCTCTAATAACAATCGACTACAAGATTGATCCTAAATTGTCTGAAGAGTTCGAGGCGAATGTCCTTGAATTAGGGACTATTCTTAAGAGCGAAGGCATGGCATATTGGGAATTATTCCAAGATCCAGCAGATATTGGTCACTATCTCGAGATAAGAATTGCAGATACTTGGACCGACCACATGCGTCAGCATGAACGTGTTACCAAAAATGTTAAGCTTATGGAAGATAGAATCAGAGCACTACTCAAAGACTGTCCACAACCGATAGTGTCTCATTATATAGCAAAACCTTCTACTTCCAAATAGATACGTACACAACCACATGCACAGCATAGAGGCGGCAGATAGGAAACACGATGTCGCGTAGAGCGAGAATTACTTGTTCCCGGTTTCCACCGTCGGGTCATGCGATTCTTTGTTCCAACATTTACAAAAGCCCCTATACTAGATGGGGCACTGGAGTTGATCAGTAGGATTGAACGTTAAGGACATCTTCTGACCTGCGACAACTCCAGTATTATATTCCACGTTGGATTGTTATGAGCTAATCAATCGATTCGTCATATCGCGTTCCCACAGACAGGAGAGGATTCGCACTGTCGAAGAGATATTCGCCAAAGACAAGCTTGGCAAGCGAAAGATGTCTTCTAGAATTGACGATCTTAAAGGCCTCCGGTTATTCGCTACCCAGGAAAAGGCGATAGTTGCGGATAATCTCTCTTCTCAGAATATCGGCCTTAAAGGTCAGGAAGCTTTCTTTAGACACAGAGAATCTGACTAACACTATGCTTTTCTGCCCTAGCCATCTGTGTGAAGCATATAAAGAATGTCATCTCATGTATGACAAAGGAATATGGCGATAGGCGACATAGGTTCGTTGCCGGATTTGGATAGATTGTTCATGTGGTTATGCTCTGAGTAACAAAGGTTCGGCCACGGTAGGATATATCATCGCTAGTCCAATTCATTCATTTCCTCGACCTCTAGTCCAGCGTTCGACATAACCGTCTTATCCATGTATGATTAATGTGACTGGTATGCGCACTTCAATTAATAGTTTAATCGGCCCACTAACAGACTATTAATTATTATGATTATCTTTTCATCTCGCGTTGCAATTATCACAATAAAATCGCAATCCACTTCGACACACTATTCGATACATTTTTTGCAATAATTCATCCGGGATTTGTGCTTCATGCTGTTCTAGGGCCTCAATCACCCGGAGATTCAAAGAGAGTTGAGCATGTGTACAAGTGATAATCATTTCTTCAAAATGATCTCGACAACAGCCACCCCAACTTTCTTCTGCCTTACAATCTTTGCATATAACATTATGTCGGTCCTTTGTAGACTCGTCTACTTCGAACTCGGAAAAAAGACAAATCCGGCATTTCTTACTGACGGGTGGGTTAAACTTGGATATCAACGGATTCTGTTTATCAGAATCTGAAATTGTCATAGATAATTAACCAGGGCACGTCAGCTTAAATGTTCGCATTAGAATCTTCCCTCTCTCTTGATGTACTAGACGGTTTAGCTAAGGTCACATAACTTGTGTAATTAAATGCTCCCGCATTACCTGTACAAAATTCCCTATATGCGTTTTAGAAGATAGTTCCGTTTGCATTCAATTGCAAATGATAAGGGCTCGAGGCTATGGGAGATTTCGATACGACTACGTTAATTGCTAAGCGAAGTGGGAGTAAGTATCAAATAAGAATTATGATTTCTCCAGTTTGAGCCAGAAAGTCCACATTCCCAATCTGTAGGATCTTAAAACGATTTTTCAGGTCGTATATAGTAAATTCTATGTCCACAGTAGGTCTTTACTACGACCTGACACAGTTCAAATCAATGCTGAAGATCCAAGAACATAACATACCTCAATACCAAATACCCCAACAATCATCAGCAAATGATGCGATAGAGACAATATTCAAAATACGTTATAATATCATCGATACAAGAAGAGGAATAGATTTTGATTAATCAATGTCACACAAATAATTTATCGTCCAACTTAATAGTCCATCCAGGATGTCTTGTAAATCCACCATTACCTATAAGACCAGGCCCTGTAGTTCTTGCAAATGATGCAATATTAGGCATGAATGAATTTGGTCAGATGAAAAACATTGAAGATAACAAATATTTCACAGATGCAGCTGAAGAAGGGTATTTCACAGCAACAAAACATGGAGTTAACATCTATGTGATAGCACACCCTTCCTTCATATGGACAGCAAATCCAATTAGTGGTCGTTGGAGAAATCCTGATGTTATTGATGCAGCTGAATTCCCAATAATAGCCCAATGGGGTGATAGGATGGACTTTATTATTCCATTTATCGAAAAAACGGATGAATCTTCAATCAAAGATTACGTTGAACAAAGACGAGGGCTTCTCAATAGACTTGATAGCTTTGCTTCTACCACTCTATGGTTAAAGAAATACCTACTACATACTCGACCTTCGAAACCAAACCTATCTGAGGATATGCGTATACGGTTAGAAGATTTTCTTGTGGCCATTGCCAAGCATGGAGTCAGAGGCTTACCAAGAAAACTCGAAGCACTAGAAAGAACAGCAATAGGATTTGCTAAGCTCAAGTTAAAGGATTCTGTAGATGAAGAGGATGTATCTGACACTATCAACCTCTTCAACGAGATACTAAAGTTTTACAAACAAGATATTGTGAGTTCCAGAGACATGACTTTTCTTGCATGCCTTAATGTTTATGAAAAACTACTCCTCCACTACGGACGCTTGATGATGTGATTCAAGAAGTATGTTCCAAAAATGACACTATTGCTCAATATATTGGTAAAGTAAGGAAATCTCACAAAAATCACAAGATAAAAGACTTGAAACCATTATTCAATCAACACCCAAACATCCACAAATGTGGCGACAATCCTACTGCTTATCTCTGGGTTAATAAGAAAAATGGGACAGAAGAATTCCTATCGGACCCATCGGACGTATCGGCGAAGCAAAAATCAACAACGACGACACAGACGACGATACATGTGACTAATCGTTTAATTGCATACTCAGCTGAATGAGCTGCATTTTGGGCAAACGGAATCGCCTGCTTTGTAAATTGATCTATGATCAAATCATTATGATATCCAGAATGAGTTTCAACCAAGAGTGCCTATATCCTCATCAGTATTTAATTTATATTTTATTTTATATCAAATGAATCTCTCAGGTAATTTCAAAGTCCAAGCACTACAACACGGTCTTGGCGATACTGCTTTTGCAAATTAATATGTTATATGAGTGAGCAGATTAAGTAGTAATTTTGTCTTCCTGCTAATCACAGTGGCTTGCATTACATCAACCTTATAATTCCTGTAATCTTCGATTAGCTGCCAGGGGATTCCTGTAATCTTCACTTCCCTCTATCAAAGTGCAACGACACTCAAGAACATGTTTTACTGAATAGATGTCATGTATTCAATAAATCAAGAACACAAATCTGGAAGACAACAAATGGAATTGGTCACCATTTCGACAAAACGGGGACGAATCTTTCTTTTGGTCAAAGGAGATGAATACAATGAATAAAATCTTATTTCTAGCATTGGCAATAGCAATCGCGGCTATAGCAGGAGTAGTGGGATTAACAGTTACACAAGAGGTCCAGGCTCACTGTGACGGTATCGGAAATTGTAATGGCATTCAGGGGAGTGGCAGCGGTGGTACCGGTAATGACGGAGGAGGCGATGATGGCGATGATGGCGGTGATGACTAGTCTCCTTCTAATCTCTATCTTTTTCCATGTTCCGATTACTGCAAGAGCATTCAGTTGTACGTAGACAAACGCATGTAGTGATAATCCAGGTTACGACAGGTACTAACCCAAACCAACCGCCAGGTGCAAAATATCCAATTACGCAAAAAAACAGTCTTTTTGTTGTAATCCGGCGGCGTGCATAATGCTTTTCTAATTTGATAAGTGATGAGCTGCATTTACAGTCGCATTCGAAGCTGTAGCATTTGTTCACAAATCCCCAGGGGTTGATGGTAATGATCTCCTGGGCTTTGTAGAAATCATGCTTTTGATAGATTCAGTCAAAGCTTTCTAGAAGCACTTAACACAATGGATATTGAAGGAATCTAAGTACGTTAGACTGGCGTATATAATATATCGTGTTTTCTAGTTGCAATTGGGTTGCAACTGGAATGATAGTCACGGCCCCATCTTGCTCTCAGCCCTGCTCATCTCGCTCCGCGAAGGCGTTGAAGCCGCTCTGATTGTCGGCATTGTACTCGTTTACCTGAATCGAATCGGCCGTCGCGAGCTCGCCCGCTACGTCTGGGCCGGTGTGGGTCTGGCGCTGCTGGCCAGCGGCGGCGTTGCGATTGCTTTGGAGCGCTGGCAGATCAGCGAAGATGGCTTCGAGGGCGTGCTGCTGCTGGTGGCGGCGTTCTTCGTCGTGACCATGGTTATCTGGATGAATCGCGCGGCGCGGCGCCTGCGCAAGGATATCGAGCATCGCGTCGAAGCGCCTGGCAAGCCGCTCGCAGGCCGCGGCTGGATGGGGCCTGTTCCTGTTTGTCTTCCTGATGGTGGTGCGGGAAGGCGCCGAGCTGGCGCTGATCCTGCGGGCCGTGGAGCTTTCCGCCGAAGGCTTGAGCGTATGGATCGGCACATTTCTGGGCCTCGGCCATCGCCGTGGGCGTGGGGCTTTTCTTCTTCAAGGGCACGCTGCGAATTCCGCTCGGACGTTTCTTTGCCGCCACCAGCATCATTCTGATGATCGTGGCGTTTCAGCTTGCGCTCACGGGCGTTCACGAGTTGAGCGAAGCGCAATGGATTCCTTCGAGCCGCGGCGAAATGGCGACAGTTGGGCCGATCGTGCGGAATGACGTGTTCTTTTTTGTCGTGATCCTCGGGGCGGCGGCGATTCTGGTGTTGCGCGAATGGCTCGTGGCCAGCCACAAGGCCCCGGAATCCAGCGGGACGGATGCAGACCGCCGGCGCTCGGAATGGGAGCGCCGCAAACAGCGGCGTTGGATGATCGCGGCGGCATCGCTCTGCATTGCGGTGATTTTGGTGTTCACGGCGGATTTCGTCTACGCCCGCGTAGCCGCCGCACCGCCTGACGCGCAACTGGTCGCAGGCCGACGCCGGAATCGTGCGGATCCCCATCGCCGAGGTGAATGACAACAAGCTGCATTTCTTTAGCGTGGCGATGGATGGCACGGTCATGCGCTTTATTGTGATTCGCAAGCCCGACGGGCTGGGGAACGGCACTGGACGCCTGCAGAATCTGCGGCAGGGCGGGCTATCGCCAGGATGGGCAAAATGTGATTTGCCGCAATTGCGGCTCGGCGATTTACGTGCCGACGATCGGCCAGGCGGGCGGATGCAATCCCGTGGGCTTCCCCTCGCATGTGGAAGGCGGCACGCTAGTGATCCAGCTCACCGCGCTGCAACAGGCTACAGCGGAACTGCCGCACTAACCCAACCCCGACTATGTATCTGCGCATTGTCACGGAGTCCTTTACGCGCACGCCGAGCCGCAAATTGCTGACGGCGGCGGCGCTGGCGTTGGGCATGGCGGTGGCGACGGCGACGCTGACCGCGGCGCTGGACGTCGGCGACAACCTGGAGCGCGAATTCCGCACGCCTGGGCGCGAACTTAGTCGTCACGCCGAAAGCGGATACGCTGCCGTTGCAGATCGGCGGCGTGGACTATCGCCCAGTGGATGCCGGCGCGTATCTGCCTGAAGATGAACTTCCAAAGCTGAAACAGATTTTCTGGCGCAACAACATCGTTGGGCTTTCGCCATTTCTGGATGTGCCGGTGCAGATTGCGCCGAATCCCGCGAATTCTGCGGCGCCTGCCATCCCGGTGACGCTGATCGGAACCTGGGTGCGGCACACGCTCGACATCGGGGGCGGCGAGACATTTCAGACGGGCGTCGTGAGGACGAACCCGTGGTGGCAGATTGAGGCAGGTGGGCGATGGTTTGGCGACGGAATCCGCGAGCGATCAGACAGCGGAGTGCGTCGTAGGCCAAACGCTGGCGCAGCGAACTCACATTCACACGGGAGACGTGATTCAAGTGCGTGCTGGCCAGGAAACGGCGTCCCTTCGTGTTACCGGCATCGCCGTGACCGGAGGGCCCGAGGATGATGCCGTGCTTGCGCCGCTGGCACTCGCGCAGCAGGCTTGCCGGAAAACCGGGCAAGTTCCGGCGGATGATGGTGAGCGCGCTCACAAAGCCGGAGGACGCGTTCGCGCAGCGCGATCCCCGCACGATGACGGGCGCTGAATTCGACCGCTGGTATTGCAGTGCGTATGTGTCCTGCTATCGCTTACCAAATCGAGCAGGCGCTGCCCGGGGTGGAAGCCCGGCCGGTGCGCCACGTCGCGGAGGGCGAAGGGCGGATCTTGAGCCGCATCTCGCGCGCTGCTGTGGGTCGTGACGTTAGCGGCGTTGATTGGCGCCGCGCTTGCCGTGGCCGCGACCGCGGCGACGACCGTGCTCGAGCGCCAGCGGGAAATTGGGCTGATGAAAGCCCTGGGCGCGAGCAATGCGCTCGTGGCGACATTTTTCATGAGCGAGCAGGTGCTGCTGGCAATGGTCGGCGGCGGGATTGGCTATGCCGCGGGAATCTGGCTGGCTCGATGGCTCTCGCTTGCCGTGTTTGGCGCTGCGGCCCCGCCACGGTTGATCCTTTTGCCTGTGGCTTTGGCGCTCGCGGTGGTGGTGGTTCTGACGGCGAGCGTGATTCCGCTGCGGCGCGCAGCGCGTTTTGATCCCGCGCCGATTTTGAGGGGCGAGTAATGTTTTGGCGCGTGCTTGCCCGCCTGTTTCGCGCGAGCCGCGGGCGCTTGATCGTGGCGCTGGTGGCGGTGGCTAGCGGAGCGGCAGTGACTACCGCGCTGCTGAATCTACAATGGGATGCGGAAAGCAAATTGAGCGCGGAGTTTCGCACGCTCGGCGCGAACGTGGTCATTTGGCCGCGCAGCGCCTCAGGCCAGACGGTTCCGGCCGATCCGCTGGCCTCGCCGCTGGAGGATGAAAGCGCGGTGGCGCGGCTCACGGCACTGCCTGGTGCTGCTGGTGTTGTGGTTGCTCCGTTTCTGTACATTGTTGCGAATGTGCCGAACGGGCCAAAGAGCCAGGACGTAATCGTCGCGGGAACCTGGCTTGACCAATCGCGGCGGCTGGCGCCGTGGTGGAAGATCACCGGCGAAGCGATCACGACGCGAGAGGATTCGGCGCGATGCCTCGTGGGGCGCAGCGTGGCGGGGCAACTCGGGTTAGCGCCGGGGTCGAATGTGGAGCTTCACTACGCGGGGCGTTCCGTGACGCTTAGCGTCGCGGGAATCATCAACTCGGGTGCGGAAGAAGATAGCCAGGTTTTCGCGAACCTTCCGGTAGTGCAGAAGCTTGCCGGGCTCGAAGGCCGCATCGGGCTGGTGCAGATCAGTGTTCCGGGCACGCCGCGGGAGATTGCCGCGTTTGTGACGCGGCTAACAGCGGCTTTTCCCGGCATGGAGGTTCGGCCGGTGCGGCAAATCGCCGAGGCGGAGGGCCAGCTTCTCGGGCGCATGCGCGGGTTGATCTTTGCGATGGTCGCGCTGATTCTTGGACTCACGATGCTGTGCGTGCTGGCCAGTATGGCGGCGCTGGCGATGGAGCGGCGGCGCGACGTTGGCCTGATGAAAGCGATTGGCGGATCCATGTCCAGGATCGTGCGGATTTTTCTTGCCGAAGCGGGAGCGCTGGGATTTGTGGGCGGCGTCGTCGGTTACATCCTGGGAATCGCCCTTTCGCAATGGATCGGGCGGCGGGCATTCGACCTTGCCATTGCAGCGCGGCCGGAAGTGCTCCCGCTGGTCGTCGCGCTGATGGTAGGAGTGGCTTTGGCCGGAGCCCTGCCGCTGCGGTTGCTGGGCGGCGTGCGCCCGGCGGAAATCCTGCGGGGGGAATGATGCCGCCGCTGGTACAAGTTGAGCGGTTGAGCAAGCACTTCGGGAACGTCCGCGCGCTCGACGAGATTAGCTTTGACGTGACGGAGGGCGAATGGATCGCCGTCATGGGTCCTTCCGGTTCGGGCAAGACGACGCTGATCAACATCCTGGGCGGGCTGGATCGTCCCACGTCGGGCGCTGCGCGCGTAAACGGACTCGAGATCGGGTCACTGCGCGAAGACGAATTGACGCGATACCGGGCCGAGAAGATCGGTTTTGTGTTCCAGCAGTACCATCTGGTGCCGTACCTTACGGCGGTCGAGAACGTGATGCTCGCGCAGTATTTTCACAGCATCACGGATGAGACGGCAGCGGCCGAATCGCTTCGGCAAGTGGGGCTTGGCGGGCGCCTGAAGCATCTGCCGTCGCAGCTTTCCGGCGGAGAGCAGCAGCGCGTGGCGATCGCGCGCGCGCTGATCAATCAGCCGAAGCTGATCCTCGCGGACGAGCCCACCGGGAACGTGGACGAAGCCAACGAGCAAATCATTCTCGATCTGTTTCGCGAATTGCATGCGGCAGGGCACACGATCCTGATCGTCACGCACGATCCCAGCATCGGGCGGCTCACCGACCGGCGCATCGAGCTCGCGCATGGGCGGCTTGCGCAGATCACCGCGGCGGCGAGTGGACGACTTTTCTAGCAAGGGAAAAGCAGATCCTCGCTTCGCGTCGGAATGACAAAGACGGAATCGCTTGCCTGAACTGCTAAGATTATGTCGTCAGGATTGAATGGATATGCCATCGGCAGTTGATCCACGGAAGAAGCCGGCTAGCGTCAAGGTCCGTGTAACCACTGGTGAGGGCATTGATATCGTGTGGTCGGACGGCCACCCCAGCCACTACGACTTTGCCTATTTGCGCGAGCGCTGCCCTTGCGCGAACTGCAAAGATGAGCGCGCGCGAAAGTCCGAATCGGGAGAAACGGCGCCCGCGCAAATCCCGGCTGTTTTGCCGATGTTCAAGCCGAAGCTGAAAGCGCGCCGCGCCGAGGTTGTGGGGCACTACGCGATCCAGCTCGAATTTAACGACGGCCATTCCGCCGGGATTTTCAGCTATGACTTGCTGCGCACGATGTGTCCCTGCGCGGAATGCGCCCGCGAGTTTCGCTCGCCCGAGTTGTAACCGAGAGTCGACAGCCAAAGTCTGGACATAGTTGCCGCTTCATGCGAGCATAACTCCCCGCTACAGGTCTACTTCGCCCAGAATGGAAAAGCCGCCGCTCCAACTCAATAACGACGCATCGCGTTCGAGCTCGCTGCCGCGCGTGCTGGTGGCCACCACGGCCATGCTCACGTTTATTTCGTTTTGGCGCGCGGCGGCCATTGTCCTCAATGATTTAGCTTCTTCGGCTTATTACGCCGGCGGTGAGGCGGAGCGATACATCGGCAAGACCGCCCCGTGGTTCATTCTGGCGATCATGCTGTTTTCGTACGCAGTCCGCGCGATCTACGTGGAGAGCTGCAGTATGTTCGTGCGCGGCGGCGTATATCGCGTGGTCAAAGAGGCGCTGGGCGGATCGCTGGCCAAATTCTCCGTTTCGGCGCTGATGTTCGACTACATCCTGACCGGGCCGATCAGCGGCGTCTCTGCGGGCCAATACATAGCAGGTCTACTCAACGACGTAGTGGACTACCTGCATATTCAGGCGCACTTTCCCGTGAACGGTACGGCGGCGGCGTTTGCCGTGCTGGTGACGCTCTTCTTCTGGTGGGAAAACATCAAGGGTATTCCGGAATCGAGCGATAAAGCGCTGAAGATCATGCAGCTCACCACCGTAATGGTGGTGTTGCTGATCGGCTGGTGCACCTACACGGTCTGGGTGCGCGGTTCCCATCTGCCGCCGATGCCGCGTCCCGCCAATCTGCGGCTCGGCAAGGATGCGCTGGGGTGGCTTTGGGGATCGAGCCTCTCGCGCATCGGAATGGTCATGGTGTTTGTGGGCCTCGGGCATTCCGTGCTGGCGATGAGCGGCGAGGAATCGCTGGCGCAGGTGTACCGCGAAATTGAAAGCCCCAAGCTGCCGAACTTGAAAAAGACGGGGCTGGTAATTTTTATCTACAGCTTGGTCTTTACCTCGTTGGTCTCGATCTTCGCGGTGATGATCATTCCTGACGGCCAGCGGCACGCTTACTTCGAGAATTTGATCGGCGGTCTGGCGATGAATCTCGCCGGACCCTATGGTCTCCGGCTCCTCTTTCACGCGTTCGTGGTGCTGGTTGGCGCGGTGATACTGGCGGGCGCGGTGAACACGGCCATCGTCGGGTCAAATGGCGTGCTCAATCGCGTCTCCGAAGATGGCGTGCTGCCGGACTGGTTTCGCCAGCCGCACCGGCGTTTTGGCACCACGCACCACATCATCAATGGAGTGGTGTTCTTCCAGATTCTCACGATCATCATCAGTCGCGGCCAGGTGGATTTTCTCGCGAACCTCTATGCCTTTGGCGTGATCTGGAGCTTCACGATGAAGGGCATCGCGGTGCTTGTGCTTCGCTATACGCATCCGGGCCACCGCGAATATCGCGTTCCGCTGAACCTGACCATCGGGGGCGTGGAAATCCCGCTGGGGTTGGGAATGATCACGCTGGTGCTGCTTGGCATCGCGATCGTAAATCTCTTCACCAAGTCACAGGCTACGATTGCCGGCGTGAGTTTTTCCTTAGGACTCTTTCTCGTGTTCACGATTTCCGAGAAAGTGTTGCACCACCGCCGCCATGGCGAACACGTGGAGATGGACCAGTTCAATCTGGAGCAGGAAGGCGATCTGACGCCGGAATCGCTCGGCGCGCGGCCGGGCAATATCCTGGTTCCGGTGAGCAATTACCACGCGTTGTATCACCTGGCGGCCGTGCTGGACCGAGTGAAGGTCACGCGCCGCGACGTGGTGGTGCTCCATGTGCGGCTGCTCCGGCGTTCGGGTTCAGGGGAAAGCGATCTTGAGGCGAACCAGTTATTCGGCGGCATCGAGCAATATCTTTTCTCGCAGGCGCTGGCGTTGGCGGAAAAACGGGGCAAGTCCATCAAGCTGGCCGTCGTTCCCGCGAATGATATTTGGGACGCGGTGATGCGCGCCGCTGTGAGCTTGAAATCGTCCACGATCGTGCTGGGACGCTCGATAAAACTTACGGTGCCGGAGCAAGCGCGCGAGATCGGTCTTGCCTGGGAGCATTTGCCGGACCCGCGGCCTCCTTTCAATTTGGAGATTTTCCTGCCGGGCGGACAGCGCGAGTTCTATTTGCTCGGGCCGCACGCGCCGCACCTGACCGCGAATGAGGTAAACCTGATTCACCAGCATTGGCTCCGGTTCAGCGATCAGGTGGCGCCGGAGGAACTCCATCACCACGACGTGGTCCACTTCGCGCTCAACGAAGTGGATAAAGAGATTGTCGAGGGCAGGGAAGCTGATGTGGTTGCGCGGTTGCGCGCGCACCTCCAGGGCAATCGCGAGAAACGGCAAAAGTCCAGCGAGTAAGGCGCGTTGCCCACCGGCGGCCAAAATCCCGCCCCTACGAAACGGGGTAGGCTACAAGGCTTCGGCCTGCGCTTGACATCCGCTGACACCCTTTCTAAGATTAGACTAACCGGTTAGTTAAACAGAAGGTTTCGTTCATGGCCACACAACGAGTGCACCATCAAGCTGCGGTGGGTATCCGCCAGCCCAAGCGAGGGCGCGCGCGCCAGCGCTCCAGCACCATAGGAAGGATCCTGGCGGCTGCTGAGCAAGCGTTTGCCGAACGCGGGCTGGCCGGCTCGCGGACCGACCAAATCGCGCACGCCGCCCGCGTCAATAAAGCTCTGCTCTACTATTATTTTTCGAGCAAGCAACAACTTTACGGAGCGGTGCTGGACTCACTTTTCAGCCAGCAACAAGCAGCCGTCGGGGTTGCACATGATTCACAGGCGGCTCACCGCGAAACGCTGCTGGCTTACGTGAACGGCTATTTCGACTTCGTGATCGCGCACCCGAATTACCCGCGGCTCGTACAGCGCGAAATGATGACGCGAGGCCCGCACCTCCAGCGGATCGTGCGGGACTACTGGGGGCCATCGCAGCGCCGCCTGGTCAGCGCGATTGAAAGCGGCATCAAGGCTGGGGAATTCCGGCCGGTAGATCCACTGCACACCGTGCTGAGCATCATTGCGATGACGGTTTTTTACTTTGCCGCCGCCCCCGTGCTGGGCGAGCTTTGGGGGCGCGATACGCTGCGCCCCCGGGCAATCGAGGCGCGGCGGCAAGCGGTACTGGATTTTCTCGAACACGGATTGTTCGTTTCACCGGCGAGGAAGCGATGAAAGTTTCCAAGTTTTTTATCATTCTGCTGGTGCTCTTCGGGATTGCGGCGGTGATCTATGCCGTGAGCACGCCGAGCACGAAAGACATCCAGCTTACGGGGATCGTGACGGGCACCGACGAGATCGTCAGCCCGCTGGTGGAGGGGCGCATCGAGCGGCTCCTGGTGGACGAAGGCTCGGAAGTAAAGACGGGCCAGCTCATTGCCGAGATCGACCCGACCGAATACAAGGCACAGCGCGATGCGGCCGCGGATAACATTCACACGCTCCAGGCGCGGCTACTCCAATCAAGCGCGACGCAATCCATGAACGACGCGCAGACGCATGCGGCCGTGCAACAGGCGGAAGCGTCGGTGACGGCGGCGAAGGCACAACTCGAGCAGGCACGCGCCACCAATCAGCTCAATGAGATCGACCTACAAGCGCGATCAGACGCTCTTTGACGAGCATGTGATCGCGGCGCAGGATCGCGACATGGCCAAGGCCACCTGGGACGCGTCCCAGGCCAACGTGAAGGCGCTCGAAGACCAAGTCAAAGCCTCCGAAGGGCAACTGGCCGTGGCGCAGGCGAATACAAAGCAAGTTGCGGTGCAGCAGCAGGACATGGCCGCGACGCGCGCGCAAATCGCGCAAGCGGAGGCGCAGAAGGATCAGCTCCAAACGCAACTCGGCTACACGAAGGTATACTCGCCGATTGACGGCATCGTGTCGGTGCGCGTGGCGCGGCAGGGCGAGGTGGTGCAGCCGGGCGCGCCGATCGTGACCGTGCTCGACATCGATCATCTGTGGGTGCAGGCCGACGTGGAGGAAAGCTATATCGACTCGATCGCGTTCGGCCAGAAGCTGAGGATGCGGCTGCCGTCGGGCGACGTGATCGAAGGCACGGTTTTCTTCAAGGGCGTCGAAAGCGATTTCGCCACGCAGCGCGACGTCAGCCGCACAAAGCGCGACATCAAGACCTTCACGATCAAAGTTTCCGTTCCGAATCAGGATCATCGCCTGTTTGCGGGCATGACAGCCTATGTGCTCCTGCCGGCGCCTCCCCACGAGCACCGCTTCTGGCATTTCTGAACGAAAGCGCAAATGCCGCACGAATGCCATCGAAGTGGAAGGCCTCACGAAGCGCTTCGGCGATTTCGTCGCCGTGGACCACATCAGCTTCACCGTGCAGGAAGGAGAAGTCTTCGGCCTGCTGGGGCCGAACGGCGCGGGCAAGACCACGCTGATTCGCATGCTGACGACGCTGACGCCGCCCTCGGAAGGACACGCGCGGGTCGCTGGGCACGATGTCCAGCAAGGACGCCGACGGAGTGCGCAACTCCATCGGCGTGATCCCGCAGGCGCTCACCTCCGATCCGGAACTGACGGCGCGGGAAAACATGATGATTCACGCAAAACTCTACAGCGTGCCCGCTCGGAGCGCGCAGCGCTGATCAACCGGTTGCTGGAATCGGTGGACTTGACGAAGTTTGCCAACGCGCTGGTGCGCACATTTTCCGGCGGCATGCGGCGGCGGCTGGAGATTGCGCGCGGGCTGGTGCATTCGCCGAAGATTCTCTTTCTGGACGAGCCGACGACCGGCCTCGACCCTGTTTCGCGCACGAACGTGTGGGAAATGATCCAGCAGCTTGCAGGAAGAGAAGAGCCTGACGATTCTGCTCACAACGCACTACATGGACGAAGCCGACAAGCTCTGCGACCGCATCGCCATCGTGGATCACGGCAAACTGGTCGCGCTCGATACGCCGACGCATCTAAAGGATAGCGTCGCGGGCGCGGACGTCGTCGAGGCGGAATTCGTGGATGCGCCGCCGGATTGGCTGGAGCAGTTGCGGAAGCTGCCGGACGTGACCGATGTGAAAGAGCAGGACGGTCTCGTGCACATTTCCACGGACAGCGGTCCCGCCTCGGTCGGCGCGCTGATGGACCTGGCGCGGGCGAAGGGCGTGACGGTGCGCCGCGTGACGGTGCAGGGCACGACGCTGGACGACGTTTTCCTGCATTACACGGGCCGCGCAGTTCGCGACGAAGCTGCGGGCGCCGGACGGCTGGATATCAGCCATCTCTACAAGTGAACGGAACGGAGCGGGAGCCGCGACCATGAATTTCAACCGGATCTTCGCCATCATCGAACGCGACATGCGGAAATTCTTCCGCAGCCCCTCGCTGATGATGACCTCCATGGTCTTTCCGCTGATGCAGCTCATCGTGCTGGGTTACGCGTTCGGCGGCAAAATCACGAACGTGAAGCTCGCGCTCGTGGATGAGGACCACGCCGCCGAATCGCGGCTGGTGCGCGAGAAGCTGAACGCGGTCGCGCAGGGCCCGAAGACATTTCGCGTTGAGGAGTACGGCAATCTGTCGGACGCCATGACCGATCTGAGAGCCGGCTTCATCAAGGCCATCGTCTATGTTCCGCCGGATTTCTCGCAGCGCGTGCTGCGCGACGAAAACCCGCGCATGCCTTCATCGAAGACAACACCGACACGCTGGCCAGCGGAATCGCCGAGCGCATCCAGGAGATTCAAAGCGATCTGAACGGGCCGACCATGGCGCCCTGATCCCCGGGGAAGCGGGCGGGTCGAACACGGCGAGAAACTTCAGCCCGCAGCGCCTGCCGTCGCAGATCAGTATTCAGACGGTCGAAGTCTATCCCTACATCGAGTACATCAAGTACTTGCTGGCCGGCTCGATCTCGATTGCGATTTTCGTGGTGGCCATGATCGGCGGCGGCATTGTCTTCATTGACGACAAGGCGCGCGGCCTGCACGAAGGCTATCTGGTCACGCCGATCAGGCAAAGCCGATCTGATCCTGGGCCTGATTTTTGCCGGCGCGATCAAGGGAGTGATGGCTGGCCTGACGATCACGATGATCGGCGGCATGATCGCCGGAATCGAGCGAATCTGGGATCCGGTGCGGCTGCTGTATCTGATCCTGGTTCTGGGCGTCACCGCGCTGGGCATGATCAGCTTCATGTTTCTGCTGATGGTGCGCGTGAACGATCCGCTGGTGCCACGCGCCATTTTCGGCGTGCTGAATACGCTGCTCTATTTTCCTTCGGGCGCGATTTACCCGACCGAGGGATTTCCGGTCTGGCTGCGATGGATCTCCGTGGTGGACCCGTTCACCTACGCGGTGCACGCGCTGAAAAACTTGCTGCTGAAGAACACCGGCTTCAGCGGCATCTACGGTGACGTTGGAATTCTGGCAGCCTTCGCGATAATATTCACCAGCCTGAGCATCCTATTGTTCCAGCGGCAGCTTTAGAAACTCATGGGCGCGATACACACACGAATTTTCGACGGGACCGACGAAGATCCGAGGGAGAAGAAGCGCCGCTACCTCATTATGCTGGCGGCGCTGATCGTGCTCGTCATCGGCGGCGGGCTCTGGATGTGGTTTGACTTTTTGCATGTTCCCGAGGAAAAAGCCGCTGAACGCTTCCTCAACTCACTGACGGCCGGCGATACGCAGCGCGCCTACCAGCTCTGGAAGGCCGATCCCGCGCATTACTCCTACAAGGACTTCCTGGCGGATTGGGGCGACGACAGCAACAGCTACTACGGCCCGGTGAAGAGCTACCGTATCGAAGGGGCAAGTTCACCGCCGCGTGGCGGCAGCGGCGTGGTTGTAACCGTAGAGGTCAATCGCTACGCGCCGTTTCCCGACGGAAGCGACATCCAGAAGAGCCGCTATACCAAGGAAGTTCGTATCTGGGTTGAGAGCCACGATAAATCGCTGGGCTTCCCGCCGTTCTAGGCCTTAGCTTGACGGAAGCTCGCGGATCGCGGCCAGCAGTTCCTCAGGTTCCAGCGTCGCAGTGCCCAGTTTGCTGACCACCACTCCGGCGGCGGCGTTCGCAAGCACAGCGGCGTCCGGCAAGGCCGCGCGGGCCGCAACGGCGAGCGCGAGCGTGGCCAGAACCGTGTCTCCGGCGCCGGTTACGTCAAATACCTGGCGTCCCGTGGCTTCGCGATCCACGCCGACTTTTCCCACGCGAGCGTAGCTCACTTCAAACCCGGTGGCCGGCACGTGGAAATAGCGGGGAGAGGTTTCCTCGATGAGGCTGAGCCCTTTTTCGCCGAGCGTGATTACGATCGCGGAGCAGCCGAAGTGGGCCAGCAGCGCGCGGCCGGCCTGCTCAATGGATTCGGAATCGGAAAGCGTGCGCGTCACGAAGAACCCGGCTTCTTTTGCGTTGCAGACGATGGCCGTCGCGCCGCGGTAGGCGAAGAGCCGCGAAGTTTTTGGCCGCACGAGCACGGGCAGATTTTGCTTGCGGCAGGCATCGAGGACGCGGTCCGCCAGCGCGTCGGTGACTACGCCCTTGTCATAATCGGAGATCACCAGCGCGTCGAGCGCGCCGGTGGCGGACTTGATCGCGCGAATCAGACGCTCCTCGATTGGTTTGGGCAGCGGCTCGCGGCGCTCCCGATCCACGCGGACGACCTGTTGGTGCCGTGCGATCACGCGCGTCTTGGTGGTTGTGATCCGCGCGCGTTCCGGAAGAATCCCCTGCGTGGGCATACCCAGCGCCTTGGTACAGCGCAACACGGCGCGGCCGCTCTCGTCAGCGCCGACGATCCCGAAGGGAATCACGCGCGCGCCCAGGACCGCGAGATTCGCGGCCACGTTTCCCGCGCCGCCCAGGCACTCACTCTGCGAGACGAAATCCACCACGGGCACCGGCGCCTCGGGGAAAGCCGCGACGCCGCGCCCCAGGTATAGCGGTCGAGCATCCAGTCGCCGACCACGCCGACGCGCCGTCCGCGCATGGCGCGAACCAGACGCGCCAGCTTCTGCGGCCTGGCCGTCATGTTCTTGGGGAAATTTCCTTCGTGGGAGGAGTCGCTTCTTCGGGCAGCATCACCGGCAAGCCGTCGCGAACCGGGTAGCGGCGTCCGCAGGAGACGCACTCCAATTCCTGTTCGTCAGCGAGCGCGCGCACCGGAGTGCGGCACACGGGACACGCCAGGATTTGCAACAATTCTTCGCTCAGCGCCATAGGCGAGACTCTAACAGAGGCTTTCAACGGATGGCAACATGCGGTGCTGGCCGGCAGGAAGAGTCGACGCGGATGGGATTGTCTCTATGGCTCAGCGCGGGCTTGCTTCGCTTGCAACGTCAGTTTGGCATTCCACTGGCTACCGGGAAGAACCTCTGGGGTCCAGAGCGCGAGGATTTGCGAGCCCTGGTATACGCGCTCGAAGCCCTCTTCGGATTCGGAGACGGTCTCGATCGGCGAAATCCAGAAATCGTAGCGCGCCGGGGGCTTCGAGCTGCACCGCGACGTTTTGCCATTCGTCCACCACGCGCACGGCGGTGGCTCCTGCTTGGCCGCTCCAGTTGAGCGGCTGCCGCTGTCCGCGGAATTCAAAATAGCGGTCGGGAACGTTCGGAGCGAGGAAGTTGATCACCGTTTCGAGGCCAACCTGGAACCGCACGGGCGCGCTCGCGGTGTGGCTCAGCGAAATCGCGCAGCCGATCCGGAAGCCCTGCTCGATGTCCTCGAAATGCAGCGTCTTGGCGGCGCGCAGCAGCGCATCCGGCGGCCAAGTCCCATTCTGCAAGTCCAGTTTTGCTTCGCGGGCGAACTCCAGTTTCGAGCCGGCATGTTTGCCGGAGGTGTAGGTGCCTGCCGCAAACGACGCGCTTTCTTCGAGCCGCACGGCTTCATAGTCCGCGTGTGTTTTCCCCTCCGGGAAAATCAGCAGGCGGAACGAATGGCGCGGCCAGCGATCGTAGTGCAGCCGCTTTTCGAGGCCCGGCTCCTTGCAACGCATCTGCTCGTGGATGCTGGCAATGCCATCGCCCGCAGCGCGCGCCGCCTCGGCGAGACGCGCGTGGTAGGCTTCCGGCCGGCGCATCAGCGAATTGATCAGCGCGACCGCGGTGGGACGAAAATCGAGGGCAGCGATGGTGGCGCCATCGCTCGGCTTCACTATGGCGCAGAATTGTGGCGAGCGTGACGCAAACCTCTTCGTTGCCATCGGCGTCGAAATCAAGCCGCTCGACGCGAATGGCATCGTCTTTCTTTTTCGCCGCCGCATCGAGCAGGGTCTCCGCGCGCAGCAATGCGCGCCAAAGCTCCGTGCGCAGGTGCGGCGCGTAAATCCCCCCGAAGACGCCGTGCCAGTAGGCGTCATTGCATTGCGCGCGCAGGACGTGCGTATGCGCCTGTTCGAGACTCTCTTTGGCTGCAGCTCTCATGCTTTCGGCACGCATCGCATCGAGCCGGCGCGAGACGCTCAGCGCTTTCTTGTGCAGCAGGTTCACTTCGAAATACTTCATCATGAACGCGCGCCAGATGCCGCCGCGCAGGAACCGGCGCATATCGGGACGCGAGGCGAATTCGTGTTCAAGAGAGTGAAGTTGCTGGCGCGCCGGGGTCGGCAGCGCCCACTCCATCATTTCCGTATAGGAGGCCGCAGGCAGATCGGCTCGCCCGAGCGGGGCATGCGTCGCCAGATATTCGCCGGGCGGCGTGGTGACGAGCCATTCCGCATTGCTTTCAATCGCGGAGAAAAACTGGTCGAGCCATCCATTCTTGTAGCAATGTTCATACGTGCCGGGCCACCCGCCAAACTTTTCGCAGTCGTCTCCCATGGCCACCATGCCGCCCGGATGGCGTCCGGCAGCGTCGCGCAGAAACGCGATCGCCTCATCCACGCCACGGAAAGGAAGCAGGTATCGCATGGGCTGCAGCCCGGGAATCACCTTCACCTTCGCGCCGCATTCTTCGGCGATGTAATAGCCGAAGAGTTGGTCGGGATCGAGCCCTGCGGACAAAAAGTGGATGTCGTCGAGGAGGGTATAGTCCACCTGCGCACGCTCGAACACGGCGGGCAGTTGCGGCTCCCAGACGCGCTCAGCAAGCCATGCGCCCGTGGGTGCCTGGCCGAAGCGCTGGCGCAGATATTCTCGCATGCGCTGGATTTGCTCGAGCTGGTCGGCGCGCGGAATCGAAATCAGGATCGGTTCATAGAAACCGCCGCCGACCATCTCGATCTGTCCGCGCCGCGCCAGCGCCTGGAGCTTCGCAAGAAACTCCGGATGGCGCGCCTCAAGCCATTCGAGCAGCGGCCCGGTATAGTGGAGGCCGAGACGGATCGCCGGGTGCCGCTCGACTTGGTCGAGAAACGGCAAGATAGGAGCGCTGGTAAACGTCCTCAAACACGTGGTCGAAATTCCCCACCGGCTGGTGCGCATGGATCAGCAGAACGAGATGAATCTTCGGCAAGAACGGGCTCCGGCAGCGGGGGACATCACCGCGGGTCGCGGATCTGGGATACTTGCGTAACTCTGTGAGGCAGCGTGTCGCCGCTGCAAGCGCGGTCGCGGCTTCACGCGCCGGACTTTGGTATTATGCCGAGTTTTGCAAATGAAGTCCAAATCGGCCCCGGCGAGGCGGTGTCCTCCTGGAAACGAGCCGCCGCGGGTGTCTTATTCAGCGCACGAGATCGAAGCTTTCGCGCGCGGCGTCGAGCTTTTCAATGCGCGGCGCTTCTTTGACGCGCACGAAGTGTGGGAGGACATCTGGCTTCCGGCAACCGGCCACGAGAAACGATGTCTGCAAGGGCTGATTCAGATTGCCGCGGCATTTCATCACCATTCGCGCGGGAATTTTCTCGGGCACGGAATCGCTGTTGCGCGCGGGAGCGGCAAAGCTCGAAAGGGCGCCACGCTCCTTTCGGGGCATTCACGCCGACAAGATCTGCGTTCATGCGCGCCGCTGGGTCGCCGCGCTCGAGAAGGACAGTGATGTGCGCAAGCGAGTCCCGCCGCGGCTTGAACGCACTTCGCGATCGCGGAAAGCCCCGGCGCGAGCGCTGTAGCCCACAACGCAGCAAACACCTCTGTTCATTGTCATTCTGAGGTCCGTCGTGTGGACCGAAGAACATGTGTACACGCGTCACCGCGCGTGAGGCATGGCCCGGCGCCACTGCCCGAATCGTACGGATGCGAAGCCATCACACAGATTCTTCTCTGCGTCGCGACATACGATGTCGCGGCTCCGCTCAGAATGACAACACGATCATGTCGTTCGCTATGACCAGGCGGCTAAAGTAACTTCGGCAGGAAACGCGGCTTTGCTCCCATCTCGGCCCGGTAGGTAGGATCGGCGAGCAGCACGCGATCTTCCACGGCAAGGCGCTGGTGCAGTACCCAACCGTTGCCAATCGCCGCGCCCAACGCGGTGATCCATGCGGTGTAAATCAGCGGGAGCGAAATCATCTCGATATAGACAGCCACATAATTCGGATGGCGCACCCAGCGATAGGGGCCGGACGCGACCACGCCCAGCGGGACGGAATTCATCACTTGCACGTTCCAATGTTCGCGCATCGTGCGGATCACCCACCAGCGCAGCGCGTTGGAGAGGAGAAAAAGTGCACCCATCGAAATGGCCAGCGGCGGGGATCAAGCGGGCGCCGCGCCAGGATGACTTCCACCGCCGGCGCCGACGAGCACGGCAGTGTGCAGCAGCACCATCGCGTTAAAGTGCGGCTCGGCGACGCGCGAGCCGCCGGCTTGCATGATTTTGCTCTGATTGGCGCGTGAGAGACGCAACTCGACGATACGTCCCGCGGCCACCGCGGCGAGAAGGAAGAGATAGGCGATCCGGCTTACGCCCATTCGAGCAGCAACATCTCCGCGCTAAATCCCGGTCCGAAGGCGGCAAGCAGGCCGTCGCGAGCCGTGCGGCGACATTGCCCTTCCGTAGCCATTCCTGCAGAACGAAGAGCACCGAGGCGCTCGAAAGATTTCCGTAATCGCGCAGCACGTCCCAGGAAAACTGCGTCTCTCGCGGCGAGGCCGAGCTCTTCTTCCATGAATTGCAGCAGCTTTTGCCCGCCGGGATGCAGAACGAACGCTGCAATGTCGCTTCGCTGCAAGCCGAATTGCGCAAGAAATGCCTCAAACGGCTCGCGGATATTTTCGCGAATCAGTTGCGGCACGTCCTTCGAAAGCACGATGTGAAAGCCGCCATCCTTCAGATCAAAGCCCATGGCGTCGATGCTCTGCGGAAAAAGATGGCTCCGCGTGCCGAGGATCCGCGGGCCGTGGTTGGCGCCGGCGTGTCGCCTCGCGTGAGCGATCGCGGCCGCCGCGCCATCGCCGAAGAGGACGGCTGGAGATCAAGTTCGCCGGGAGAAATATCGCGGCGCTGAAAGGTCAGGCTCGGCAATTCCACCGCGACGATCAGCACGACTGCCATCTTGCACGCCGCGAAGATAGTCCCACGCGCGGCCCAGAGCTGCCGCCCCGGCCGCGCAGCCAAGCTCGGTAATCGGCAGCCGGCGGACATCGCTGCGAAAGCCCAAGTCGTTGATGAGGTGCGCGTCGAGCGAAGGGATGATCATGCCCGGTGCACGAGACGGTAATGATGCAGGTCGATGTCGGTTGGGCGTCAGATTCGCGCGCTTCAGGCAATCCGCCGCGACCCGGCGTCCCAGGCAGACGGAATGCTCGAGGTATTCGCGGCTGGTTTGCTGGAGCGGCCGCGGCTCGACGGTGTAGTCGATGGGGAAAATGATATAGCGGCGGTCGATTTGCGCGTTGTCGATCACTTCGAGCATGGTCCGCATGCGCGCTTCGCCCAACATGGGGAAGACTTTTTGTAGATAGGACCTGGCTTCCTCACGATCGAGAACGATGCTCCGGAACGGCCGTGGCCGTAGCCGCTACCTTGATCGGACTTCCATTCCGCACGGCGTGGGTGCTCAATCGATCTGCCTGGGGCATAGCTACCTCGCCGGGCCTGTGGTGGTCTCTTATCATTGCGCCTCGCTGCCGCCTACAGACACAGAGCTACCGGATGGCTTCTCCCATTCGGACATGCTTGGCCGGACGCGCCCGCTGGGCGGCTCCGACACCCCGGTCTTGTCGCCTGAGCTGAGGCCGATTCTGACATTATCCGGGGTCATTTCGCTATCCGAATGTTTTAAGACGACCTCCTATTTCAAGGAAACGGGGCATCGCATCCCCGGCGCAAAGCAGCTATGATGTGCAGGCTCCCGCGGGCTCGGAAGCCGATCCGGCCCGCGACGATGCGCGAGGTGGGCCATGCCCGACGAATTAGCGGAAAAGGTGATTTCCATATTGGCCTCGGTGAAGCACATTCCCAGAGAAAAGATCACGCTCGAAAGCTCGCTCGCCGATTTGGGCTTTGATTCGCTCGATACCATCTCCATGCTCTTTGAGCTGGAAAGTGCGTTTCAAGTCTCGATCCCGGATGAGAAAGCCCGCGGCATTCGCAATGTGCACGAAATCGTCTCCGGGATTCGAGCGCTCATTTCCGAACAAGCCGCACCCGGCACTTCGCTGGAATCGGTCCCGTCCGAATAAATGATGCCGCAGCGCCGCATTGCCGTTACGGGCTTGGGGGTGGTTTGCGCGCTCGGCACCGGAGCGGCCGCGGTCTGGGAGTCGCTTCGCGCGGGACGCTGCGCGATTCGCCCCATGCAACTGCTGGACACTTCTAAGATCGGTTTTCACAACGCCGCCGAGGCTTCCGGCTACGATCCCGCGGCGCATTTTTCGCCCTCGCAACTCGATCACCTGGACCGCTTTGCGCAGTTTGCTTTGGTTGCTGCGCGGGAGGCCGTGCGCGATTCGGGCATCGAGTGGACCTCCGCGTTGCGCGAACGCACCGCCGTCGTGACCGGATCGAGTATCGGCGGCCAGACCACCGAGGACGTAGGCTTTCAGGACGTTTACCTTCGCGCCAAGACGCGGGTGCACCCGCTCACGATTCCCCGCACCATGGCTAATGCCGCGGCGAGCCAGATCTCGATGGAGATGGGGCTCACCGGGCCCGCGTTTACAATTTCCACGGCGTGCTCTTCCTCAAATCACGCGTTCGCGCAGGCGCTTGCGTTACTGCGGTCGGGCATGGCAGACGCTGCGATTGCCGGCGGCAGCGAGGCGCCCTTCAGCTTTGGTTTGCTGAAGGCTTGGGAGGCGATGCGCGTGGTTGCGCCGGACACGTGCAGGCCGTTCTGCCGCGATCGCAAGGGCATGATACTGGGCGAAGGCGGCGGGATGCTGATGCTCGAGCCGCTCGATGCCGCTAAGGCCCGCGGTGCGAGAATTTATGCGGAGCTGGCGGGCGCGGGCATGTCCGCCGACGCGCATCACCTGACGCAGCCGACGATTGAAGGCCCAGCGCGCGCCATGCGAATCGCGCTCAGCGACGCGGGTCTCGCGCCTGACGAAATCGGCTACATCAACGCTCACGGCACGGGCACGCCGGGCAATGATCCGGCCGAGACGCGCGCCATTCGCGAAGTGTTCGGAGCGGCTGCGGACCGCATCCCGATCAGCTCCACCAAATCCATGCACGGCCATGGGCTTGGCGCGGCTGGGGCCATCGAAGCTGTCGCCACGATCCTGGCGATGCGCGAAGGGCTTCTGCCACCGACGGCAAATTTCACCGAGGCCGATCCGGCCTGCGATCTAGATTACATTCCGAACACGGCCCGTGCAGCAAAGGTCGGCGCCGCGCTCTCGAATTCTTTTGCCTTCGGCGGGCTGAACGCGGTGATTGCGTTTCGCGCCTCGCCTGTCTGAAACTGCTTCCCGCCAATTGACACGCGTGCGCGGCTGTGAAAATCCAGCGTTCCGCTCGGACGCATCAGGGATGCTTGTTGAATGAGAATCAGCGAAAAGGGCGAATATGCGGCCAAGGCCGTTCTGCACTAAGATACTCTTCGAGACGACGTTCGCCGAGGTGTGCCGCCGCACGAAGCGTACACCGCAGCACGCTGCAGTGGCCCGCTGCTAGTGGAGAACTTGCCAAAAAAGCAAAACGGCGGAGGAGATTGCTCCTCCGCCGTCACTTTCTTTGCGATTATCGGACTCGCTTTGCCTTGGGCGCTGTTATGCTTGCTTGGTGAACCAATCGGCGTTGATGGGTGTGAAACTTTGCCATTTCTCGGGCAGGTCTTCGAGCGCGAAGATGGCCGTCACCGGGCAGACCGGAACGCAGGCGCCGCAGTCAATGCACTCCACGGGATTGATGTAGAGCTGCGTCTCGGACTCGTAATTCGGCTCATCCTTGCGCGGGTGGATGCAATCCACCGGGCAAACATCGACGCAAGCGGTGTCCTTCGTTCCGATGCAGGGCTCAGCGATTACGTAGGCCATTCGATCTCTCCTTCAGGCGTTCACGGCCCCGTTCGCGCAACAACCCGGCGGGTGGCCGAAAAAGAAGTGCGTATATATCATCAAACATTCCGGCAGACAAGTTGTCTGGTAGCACCGCCGGAGTCCTAACCATTATGGCGCGGGTGGGGCTAGGGCGCAACCCTGGCGCCGGTAGGTGGAAGATTTGAATTAACCCTTGGCGCCCGAATACAATAGCCCCATGAAACGAATGCAAGCATTGAGCTCTTCTGCCACAAGGCACGGAGCGCCGAGACGCGTTGCCCTGGACGCCATGTTGTCCCTGATTTGCGCGGCCGCGCTGCTTTGTGTGCAGCCCGGGATGTCGCAGCCCACCCTGCCAGCGCAATCGGCGCATCCGGCGTCCGGGCAAGCATCGAAGGCGGCCGCGGCCAAAGACCCGGAAATCATTACCTTGGAAGGCTTTCGCAAGATTCTGGCCGTGCATCGCGGCAAGCCGCTGCTCGTCAGCTTCTGGGCGACCTGGTGCGAGCCTTGCCGCGACGAGTACCCTCTGATTAACCAGCTTGTGAAGGAGTATGCGCCGCAGGGGCTCACCGCTGTGGGCGTTAGCCTGGATGACGACGCCGAAATCAATCTCGTGCGCCACTTTCTCGCGCGCAACCAGCCCGTGTTCCCGAACTATCGCAAGCGCATGGGCGGCACGGACGAGTTTGACCACGGGGTGGACCCGAGCTGGCAAGGCGAGATGCCCGTGAACTTCCTCTATGCGGCCGATGGCAAAATGCTGGTCCGGTTGGTTGGCGAGCGTCCGCGCGCGGATTACGAAAACGCAATTCGCGCCACGATCGTCGCCAGCGCCTCATCACATCCCTGATGTCTAGAGTAAGTTTTCGTTACATCCCAAGGAGATACCATGCTACACACGCACGGCAACAAGATCACCTTCCTCGGCCATGCCACCGTCAAGATCACCACGCCGGAGGGCAGCGTTATCCTCATTGATCCTTGGGTGGCCACGAACCCGGTCTGTCCTGAATCGCACAAGAAGCTTTCCCGCGTGGACGCGATTCTGCTGACGCACGGTCACAGCGATCATTTTGGCGACCTGCTCGATATCGCCAAGGAGCACGAGCCGCAAGTTGTTGCGATCGTTGAGACCGGTATTTGGCTCGTGAAGAAAAAAGTGAAGAACGTACTGCCAATGGGGAAGGGCGGCACGCAAAGGGTGGGAAATATCCAAGTGACCATGGTTCACGCCGTACATTCCAATTCGCTCGCAGACGGCCAGGACCTCGTCTATGGGGGCGAACCGGCCGGCTTCATCGTGCAATTACCCGGCGGCTTGAGGCTATATCACGCGGGCGACACGTGCGTCTTTGGAGATATGAAGCTGATCGGTGAACTGTACAAGCCTGAGGTGGCGTTCCTGCCTATCGGCGACCACTACACGATGGGACCCCGCGAGGCAGCCGTCGCTGTTCGCCTGATCGGGGCATCGCACGTGGTTCCAATCCACTACGCCACGTTCCCGCAATTGACCGGCACACCGGAAGCCTTCCGCGAAGCCACGCAGGATATTGCAGGACTCGAGATCCACGCCCTCAAGCCGGGAGAAACGCTCGGCGAATCGCAAGCAGGGAAGTCGAGCGCGCACGTTTAAACGATCTCGGAGCGGCACCCGGAGGAGATGGTCATGCACATCGTCAATCCAGCGGTTGAAAAATATCTCTATGCGCAATTGCCGAAGCGAGACGCCGTTCTTGCCGAGATGGAGCGGTATGCCGCGAAGCATGACGTTCCCATCGTGGGCCCGGCCGTCGGACGGCTCTTGTTCCAGCTTGTGCAGCTTATCGGGGCGAAGCGCATCTTCGAGCTGGGCTCCGCGATCGGCTATTCCACGCTGTGGATAGCAGGAGCCGCGGGACCCGGCGCCGAGGTTTACTATACCGATGGCGATCCGGCCAACGCGAAACGAGCGGAGGAATATTTTCACCGGGCAAAGGTGGCCGATCGGATTCATGTCCAGACAGGCGACGCGCTTGACTTGCTGCGTCGCGCACCCGGCGAGTTCGATCTGATCTTCAACGACGTGGACAAAGAACAATACCCGGACGTGTTTCACCTCGCTGTCCCGCGCGTGCGTTCCGGCGGATTGTTCATCACGGACAATGCGCTCTGGTCCGGCCGCGTGGTGAAGAAAGCGGCGCAAGCGACTACGCGTGGCGTCCAGAAATTCAACAAGCTCGCCTACGCGTCCGATGAATTGTTTCCCGTGCTGATGCCGTTGCGAGACGGCGTGCTGGTCTGCCGAAAGAATTAGCGCGCTTACCTATTGCGGGTCGCGAAGCGATGGAGATGCCCGGCTTCAGCGGCGGATCAGGTTTCTTGCGAAGAAGAGCAGGTTTGCCGGGCGTTCGGCTAGCCGCCTCATGAAGTAAGGAAACCAGTCGCTTCCATAAGGAATGTAGACGCGCATGTTGTAGCCTTCGCGCACAAGCTGTTTCTGCAGGTCGGTGCGGATTCCGTAGAGCATCTGAAATTCAAAGGCCTGCTTCGAGATTCCACGCTCGGCCACGAAGCGCTTCGTCGCGTCAATCATCTTCGGGTCGTGCGTGGCGACGCCGTGGTAAATGCCGCTCGGCAGCATCGCTTGCATCAGATGCACGTAATTGGCATCTACGTCGGATTTCTCGGGAAATGCCACGGCTGGCGGCTCTTTGTAGGCGCCTTTGCAAAGCCGCATGCGGCAGCCGGCGGCGATCAGCTCCTGCACGTCTTTCTCGGTGCGGCGGAGATATGCCTGCACCACAACTCCTACGGCGGGCGTTTTGGCGCGAGCGCTCTTCACCAGATCAATCGTGCGCTGCGTGTAGGCCGAGGCTTCCATGTCTACACGGACAAAATTATTGTAGCCGGCGGCGTGGGCGACCAGCGCGTCCAGATAGCCCTTGCAGGTCTTGTCATCCAGATCGAGACCGAGCTGCGTCAGCTTGATGGAGACGTTGGCGTCGAGCTTTTCCTGTGCGATCCGATCGAAGATCACAAAATACGCGTCGCGCGCGCGGCGGGCTTCTTCCGCGTTCGATACGCTTTCCCCGAGCAAATCGAGGCTGACTTTCAGTCCATTTTGATTGCAGACTCGCGCGGCTGCGATCGCTTGATCCAATTCCGCGCCGGCCACAAAACGCTCCGCCATGCGTCGAGTGGTCTGGTGTGAGGTGACCCAGCGCGCCAAGCCGGGGCTATTCGAGAACTTCAGCAGAATCGTTCGCATCATTTCGGGTTAGCTAAGCCGGGGGACTGGAATGGGGATTGAGCACGATGATGCGGGGCGTTCCCGTATTGGACGGCGGCGGATTCACTCGTCTTCCTGGTCTTCGAGGAACCTCTCGGCCTCCAGCGCCGCCATACATCCCGAGCCTGCCGCCGTCACGGCCTGGCGGTAGATGGTGTCCTGCACATCGCCCGCGGCGAACACGCCCTCAACGCTCGTCCGGCTGCCATCATGCGTGACGATGTAACCCTTGGCGTCGAGCTCGATCTGGTTGACGAACGGCTTCGTGTTCGGATCGTGGCCGATCGCAACGAACACGCCCTCCACCGGGATTACCGACGTCTTGTCCGATTCGAGGTATCGTACCCGCATTCCCTCCACCGAGTTCTTGTCCAAGCCGAGGATTTCTTCGACAACCACCGGCGTGACGAACTCAATCTTCGGGTGGGCGCGCGCGCGATCGAGCATGATCTTGGACGCACGAAACTCGTTGCGCCGGTGAACCAGGCTGACCTTGTTTGCGAAGCGCGTGAGAAACGTAGCTTCTTCCATCGCCGAATCTCCGCCGCCAACCACGGCAATCTCTTTGTTGCGGAAGAAAAAGCCGTCGCACGTGGCGCACGTGGAGACGCCGTGTCCCATGAGTTTTCGCTCGGATTCCAGGCCGATCATGCGCGCCGACGCGCCGCAAGCGATGATCACCGTCTTCGATTCGTAGGTTTCGTTTCCGGCCTTGATTTGGAAAGGCCGTTTGCTCAAGTCCACGCTGGTGATCGCGCCGGAGCGGAACTCCGCACCGAAGCGCTGCGCTTGTTTGCGCATGTTTTCGATAAGCTCCGGCCCGAGGATGCCGTCGGGAAAGCCGGGGTAGTTTTCCACCATGGTGGTGAGGGTGAGTTGGCCGCCGGGTTCGTATCCATCGATCACCACGGGCTTCAAGCTGGCGCGCGCGGTGTAGATGGCGGCCGTAAGTCCTGCGCAGCCGCTTCCAATTACAATGACGTCAAGCACGTCGTCGCAAACCTCCACGCATAGGATCAGCTACAGCGGATTGCGCATACAAGCAAAAGAATCCGTATTGTAACATCCTGAGGCAAAATTTCGCTGGCCTCTGTATTTGACGAGTCGCAACACGCGCCGCTATAGTGGCGGCGTTCCGCGTCCCCGCTCACTGGCAGCGTTGCGCTTCGCGGAGAATTCATCGCAAGGAGGCTGTTGTGGACGACCCGCGCTATCCCGCCGGCAAGCTTGAGAAGAAAGGCCCGCTCACTCCCGCCGAGCGCTCTCACATGGTGGAAAGCATTGCCACCGCCCCGGCTAATTTTCGCTCCGCAGTGAAGGGACTCGATGACCACCAGCTCAACACTCCTTATCGCGAAGGAGGGTGGACGGTTCGCCAAGTGATTCACCACGTGGCTGATAGCCACATGAATTCTTACGTGCGTTTCCGGTTGGCGCTCACCGAAACTGAACCTACCATCAAGCCCTATGACGAAAAACTCTGGGCGGAGCTGCCGGATGCGCGCTCGGCGCCCATCGAACCTTCGCTGAGCATGCTGGACGCGATGCACCACCGCTGGGTCATCCTGCTGCGATCGTTCAAGCCGGAGGATTTTGCGCGCACCATGCGACATCCCGAGCGCGGTACGATGACGCTCGATGATTCGCTGGCGCTTTACGAATGGCACGGGCGGCATCACGCCGCGCACATCACCTCGCTGCGCAAGCGAATGGGCTGGTAGCGCGGGGCCATGCCGTTTGCTTCCCCCCGCGCTGTGCGGGATAATTTTCGCTCGCCTCTCCGGCGAAAGGAGAATCATCGGATGACTCGCGCGCCCGGACTTTACGCCACGTTTGAGACCTCGCAGGGCGACATCGTTTGCAAGCTGTTTGAGAAGGAGGCACCGAAGACGGTGGCAAATTTCACCGGGCTGGCCGAAGGCTCGAAGGAGTTCACCGACGCGCGTTCGGCGCAGAAGGTCAAGCGCCCCTTTTACGACGGCCTCACCTTCCACCGAGTGATCCCAAAGTTCATGATCCAGGGCGGATGCCCGCTCGGCACCGGCACGGGCGATCCGGGATACAAGTTTCAGGATGAGTTCCACCCTTCGCTGCGGCACGACAAGTCAGGCAAGCTTTCCATGGCGAACTCGGGACCGAACACGAACGGCAGCCAGTTTTTTATCACCGTCGCGCCCACTCCGTGGCTCGATAACAAACACACTATCTTCGGCGAAATTGTTGAAGGGGACGATGTGGCCCAGAAGATTTCTGAACTTAGCCGCGACGGCAGCGACCGTCCCAGAACCCCGGTTGTAGTGAAGCACGTAAAGATCGAACGCGCTTAAATCTGATGCGCAGCACCCTCCAACTCCTCCGCCTTTTCAACGAGCTGATCTTTGTGTTGCTGGGCGGCATGCTGATCTGGGTCGGCGCGACCGGGCGCTTCCTTTTCGATCCCCGGCGGATGTCATGGCTGCTGCTGGCGGGTCTGGTCACGATTTTTGGCCTGGTCGCGCTCTTTACGCAGCGGCCTGCGCGAGGCGCCCAGGGTGTGGCGGCGGCAGTGCGAGGCGGGTCGCTGGTGCTCGTTGGAATCGTGCTGCTGTGCATGGCCTGGGTGCCGCTCGGCTGGGTGGTGCTGCTGCTGGTGGTTGCCGGCGGCGTGTTCGTGCTGCGCGGGCTGGTCGGCGCCATCGTCGCGCTTAGCACCGCACCTCAATACTGAATCGAGGCGCAAAATGGACCCCAACGAGAAAAAGAAAGCGCTTCGCATGGTGACCTACGGTCTCTACGTCGCTACTTCGCAGGACGCCGAAGGTCCGGCAGCGGGCACGATCAACTGGCTTTCGCAGGCTTCCTTCGAGCCGCCCCTGGTGATGGCCGGCATCAAGCAAGACACCCGGCTGCATCGCGCGATCGAAGCCTCGCGCGCTTTTGCGGTGCACATCGTCGGCAAGAGCCAGAAGGCGCTAGCGACAAGCTTCTTCAAAGGCGCAATCCCCGAGAATGGAAAGCTGAACGGTTTTGCGATGCGTCCCGGTGAAACTGGTTCGCCGATCCTCACCGATCTTCCCGGCTGGTTTGAGGTCCGCGTGACGGATTTGGTGCGTCGTGGCGATCACACGGTTTTCGTGGGCGAAGTGGTTGCGGCGGGCACACAGGGCGCGGAAGAGCCGCTCACACTTCGCGAAGCCGGGTTCAACTACGCCGGCTGATTGGCTGCGCCACGATTGTAACTCCCACCCAAATTGCATAGGATATGCAGCACCGTCGCCACAGCCCGACGGCGTGAGTCTGCGTCCGCCGAATCAGGAAATTTCCGAACGAGATCGTCTGCAAAGGAGATCCCCAATGTGGAAGGAATTCAAAGCGTTTGCCATGCGTGGCAATGTGATGGACATGGCCGTGGGCATCATTATCGGCGCGGCTTTTGGCAAGATCGTGGGCTCGCTGGTTGACGACATCCTGATGCCGCCGCTCGGCCGCGCGCTTGGCCATGTGGACTTCTCAAACCTGTTTGTCTCGCTCAATGGGAATGAGTATCCGAGCCTGGCGGCGGCGAAGGCGGCGGGGGCGGCCACGCTCAACTACGGCCTCTTTACCAACACAATCATCAACTTCCTGATCGTGGCCTTTGCGGTGTTTTTGCTGGTGCGGCTGATGAACCGCTGGATGGCCAAGCCTGCTCCGGTGACGCCCTCGACGCGGGATTGCCCATACTGCCTGCAGCAGGTGCCGCTGAAGGCTACGCGTTGCGCGCACTGCACGTCGCAGCTCTCGGCCGCGTAGGCCACGAAAGCGACTGCGAGAGGGACTCAGCCTTCGAGTGCGCCGCCGGAGCCGGCGGGCAGCTCGATCGAAAATTTCGTGCGCTTCTTTTCTTCGTGAGCGGCGAGCGCGAGCTGGATCAAGCGGTCAATCAATTCGCGGTAAGGCACGCCCGTCGCCTCCCAAAGCTTTGGGTACATGCTGATCGACGTAAAGCCGGGAATGGTGTTGATCTCGTTGAGGTAGATGCGGCTGGTCGTGCGTTCGAGAAAGAAATCCACGCGCGCCATGCCCGCGCAATCGAGCACCTGAAACGCCCGCACGGCAAGCTTTTGAAACTTGGTAATCTGCGCGCGCCTTCAGCGGCGCGGGGATCAGCAGCTTGGTGCCTTCCTCGAGATACTTCGCGGCGTAATCATAGAATTCGCGGTGCGGCACGATTTCGCCGGGAATCGAAGCGCGCGGGTCGTCGTTTCCGAGCACCGCGACTTCGATCTCGCGGGCATTCAGTCCGCGCTCGACGATAATTTTCTGCCCGAATTCGGCGGCGGTATCGAGCGCAGCCGCCAATTCTTCCCGATTGTGCGCCTTCGTCATTCCTACCGAAGACCCGAGGGCTGCCGGCTTCACGAACACGGGGAAGCGCAGTTGCTTCTGAATTAGCTTCAGCGTGTCCGGCCCGTGAACTCTCCCACTGCGTGCGCGGGAACGCGACGAAGTCCCCGACGGGCAGCCCGGCATCGCGAAACAGCCGCTTCTGCACGTCCTTATCCATGCCGACGGCTGAACCCAGCACGCCAGCGCCAACGTAAGGCAGGCCGGCAAGCTCGAGCAAGCCCTGCACGGTGCCATCTTCGCCATACGTGCCGTGCAGCACCGGAAAGACGACATCCACGCGCAGCGCGCCGCCGGGCTTTTCGTCAATGGGAATCAGCGCGGCAATATTCGGATCGGCGGAAAGCATCACGCGCTCGCCATTCTTCAACACATCCGGAAGCATTTTTTGTGCGGGCTTGCCGGCGAGCCAACGGCCATCTTTGGTAATGCCGATGGGCACGGCTTCGTATTTTTCGGGATCGAGCGCGCGAATGACCGACGCGGCGGAACTGAGCGAGACTTCGTGTTCGCCGGAGCGGCCGCCAAAGAGCACGCCAACGCGCAGACGTTTTTTGGATTTTTCCATGGCGAGAGTGTTTTGCTCCTGCGGCCTTCGCTGTCATTCTAAGGCGCGGGTTGTGCGCCGAAGAATATGTGCGAACGCATCACCGTGCGCGCCGTAATGTGCACGGATTCGGATTCGTCACACATGTTCTTCGCCGTGGCGCGGCAAAAGGCGCCGCGCCTTCGCTCAGAATGACAAGGATTCAAATCCCATACAAAAGCAAAGGCAAAACCGGCGGAATTCTCCGGTCCTTACATAATTTTCTTGCCCAGTCCCGAGCACACCATTTCCACGCCGAGCAACGCCGTCTTATTGTGCAGATCGATCACGGGATTAATCTCCACCACTTCGAGCGACACCATCGCTTCGCTATCGGCGATCATTTCCATCGCCAGGTGCGCCTCGCGATAGGTGACGCCGCCGCGCACGGGCGTGCCCACGCCGGGCGCGTCGGTCGGGTCCACAAAATCCATGTCGAGGCTGACGGCGACCCCGTCGGTGTCGTCTGAAGCGAAGCGGATCGCCTCGCTCATCACCTCGCGCATGCCGCGCTCATCGACGTCGCGCATGGTGAAGACGTGCACGCCGGATTCTTTCATCAGGCGGCGCTCGCGCGCGTCCAGATCGCGGATGCCGACCAGCGCAACGTTGCGCGGCTCGACCTTGGGATGAAAGCCCAGCAGGTCCACAAGCTCTGGCGGGCCATAGCCGGTAACGGCGGCCATCGGCATTCCGTGTACGTTGCCCGAAGGCGAACGAGTCGGGCGTATTCATGTCGCCGTGCGCATCAAGCCACAACAAGCCGATGCGCTTCGACTGCTTGCGAAAGTGGCTGGCCACGCCGGAGACGCTGCCGATCGCAATCGAGTGATCGCCGCCCAGCACGAGCGGCACGTATCCTTCGGCGAGCGCCTTCTCCGTCATTTCCGCCAGGCCGCGGCAAGTCTCGGCAATTTCGTTCAGATATTTGGCGCGCTTTTCGCCGTAGGGCTGCTCTTCCGGCTGCTTCACGGGGATGTTTCCGATGTCGTCCACTTGATGATTGAGCTGTTTCAGGCGGGTGAGCAGGCCGGCGACGCGCAGCGCCGAAGGGCCCATGTCCACGCCGCGGCGGCTCTGTCCGAGGTCCATCGGCACGCCGATAATGCGGATTTTTTGCGCCACGATTTAGGCCCAGCCCCAGAAGGCCTGCAGGGTGCTACAGCGACGCTTAAGGATAGACGCGGTAAATCATCCGCGGGAAGGGTATTACCTCGCGGATGTGTTCAGTTCCGCAAATCCAGGCCACGGTGCGTTCCAGGCCCAAGCCAAAGCCCGCGTGGGGCACCGAGCCGTAGCGCCGCAGATCGAGATACCACTGAAAAGATTCCTCGGGAAGGTTATGTTCGTGAAGCCGATGAATCAAAAGGTCATAGCTCGGAGATGCGCTCGCCGCCGCCGATGATTTCGCCGTAGCCTTCCGAGGCCAGCATGTCGAAGCCCAGCGCCAGCTCTGGCCGCGCAGGGTCGGGCTGCATGTAAAAGGCTTTGATGGCCGTCGGGTAGCGATGGACCATCACGGGGCGGTCGTATTGGCTGGAAAGGATGGTCTCCTCGTCGCCGCCGAAATCGTCGCCCCACTTCGCGGGATTGCCGCTTTTCTGCAGGATTGTGATCGCTTCGTCGTAGCTGATGCGCGGGAACGGGGCTTTCACGGTTTCAAGCTTCGCGGTATCGCGCTTGATCATTTCGAGTTCGCGCGCGCGATTGGCCAGCACGCTTTGCACGACGGCGCTGACCAGCCCTTCCGCTAGCACCATCATGTCTTCCACGTGCGCGTAGGCCGCTTCGGGTTCGAGCATCCAGAATTCGGTGAGGTGGCGGCGCGTCTTCGATTTTTCCGCGCGGAATGTAGGGCCGAAGCTATAGACCTTGCCGAGCGCCGCCGCCGTCGCTTCGAGATAGAGCTGGCCGGATTGCGTGAGGTAGGCTTTGCTCTCGTCCACGTAATCCACTTCAAAAAGCGAAGTGGTGCCCTCGCAGGCCGCGGGCGTGAAAATCGGCGGATCGGTGAGCGTGTAGCCCTGGCTATCCATGTAATTCCGCGCGGCGCGCACCGCTTCCGCGCGAATGCGCAGGATGGCCGCCTGCCGCGGCGAGCGAATCCAGAGATGGCGGCGGTCGAGCAGAAAATCCACGCCATGCTCTTTGAGCTGGATGGGATAGGGGTCGGATTCCGGAATGCGCTGTACGGGCTCGACGCGCGTGACCTGCATTTCATAGCCGCCGGGCGCGCGCTCATCGGCGCGAATCTTGCCGGTGACGATCACGCTCGATTCCTGAGTCAGATTCGCGCAGCGCGGCAAAGGCTTCGGGACTTTCCTTTTGCGAAGCGACGCCTTGCAGAATGCCGGTGCCGTCGCGAAATTGCGGGAACACGAAGCTTGCCCGATTCGCGCAAGTTGTAGAGCCAGCCGCGCAGCGTGACTTCCTGGCCATCGTAGCGGCCCACATCGGCGATATTTACAACGGGCATCTTGCAAAATCCTCCTTGGAAATTTGCGGCTGAGTTCAGGACCGCGCGCGTTCGATCCGGTCCAGCACGGCGCGCACGGCGTCGAGCGTTGGCGTCTGCGGCGCCTGCTCTCGCAACTCGAAGACCAGCGGCAGGTCCGCCGGCATCGCGGGGAGCAGCTTGTCCCATTCGATCGTGCCCTCGTAGGGCAGCAGGTGCTCGTCCTTTTCTGCGCCGTGGTTATCGTGAATGTGCGTGGTCGCGGCAAATTCGTGTACGGTATCGAAGCCGGAGAGCGCTTCGCCCTCGAGATGCGCGTGGCCCGCGTCAAAGCAAAGCCTCAGGCCGGGCAGGCGCGTATCTTCGAGGAAGTGGCGCAGGTTCGCGGGCGTAGCCATTTCGCCCGGGGTGTTTTCAAGCGCGAGCGACACGCCGCGCTCCCGCGCGAATACGTTCAGGTTTTCAAGCGAAGTGAATGCCGCGTCCCAGTGCCGCTGATCGTTCGGCTCGCGCGAGGTGCACGACGTGCAGCACCATCAGCGGAAACGGCACGCGCTCGGCCACGTCCAGCGCGCGCTTGACCTCGTCCACCGCGTCGAGCCGACGCGTAGGTTCGGGATCGCAGATCGAAATGCGGTGTGCCGCTTTCGCGCGCGGGGCTGAAGTCGCGCTCGGTGGGGCCGTGAAGCGAATGCAGCTTCAGGCGATGATCGCGCAAGCCAATCGCCGATTTCGCGGACCAAGTCCGCAGACGCGGTAGTTGAAATGGAAGCCTGCGCAGAAAATCTCCACGCCGTCGAATCCCGCGCGCTCAATATCGTTAAGCGTGCGTGGTGCTCAGTTTTTGCTGGACGAAAAGATAAGTGGATAGGATTCGCTGCATCCTGTGGCCCTCAGACTGGTGGATCTCGCGTCAATTGCCCAGCGCGGCGCCCTGGCGGCGCGGGTCGGCGGCGCCCAGACGCTCGCCGCTCTTCGGGTCAATGCCGATCGCGTTCACTTCGCCGATCCAGCTGCGCTTCACGATCTTGTAACCCATCGCGGTGAGCTGATCCGCCGTCGCTGCTGGGAAATCCTGTTCGACGATCAACTGGTCCGGCATCCACTGGTGATGGAAGCGCGGCGCGTCGATCGCGGCCATCGCGCCGCGGGCATCGAGCGGGCCGAAGCGCATCCAGTTGATCACCGTGAGCATCGTCGCCGAAATAATCTGCGGGCCGCCGGGCGAGCCGGTGACGAAGCTGAGCTTGCCGTCGCGCAGCACGATCGTAGGCATCATCGAGCTGAGCGGGCGCTTGCCCGGCGGCGATGGTGTTGCCCTCGCTCTGCATCAGGCCAAACATGTTGGGCTGGCCGGGCTGCGCGGTGAAATCGTCCATTTCGTCGTTGAGCAGGAAGCCACCGGGCGCGGTGACGCCGGAGCCGTAGCTATCGTTGATCGTGTAGGTGTTGGAGACGGCGTTGCCATCGGCGTCGACGATGGAGAAATGCGTGGTGTGGCCTTCGCGCCGCGCTTCGTAGAGCGAAAGCGCAACGGCTTGCTCGCGCGAGAACGCGTCGAGTGCGTTGCAGCGCCGCGCGGCGCGGCTTTCAGGCTTATCAAACGGCGCGGGATCGCCTGCGCCGACGCTCTGGCTCGATGACGCATGCGCGGGATCGATCGTGGCGCGGCGCTGCGGCGGCGTAGCGCGGATCGGTGAGGCCCGCGAGCGGCACGTGCACGAAATCGGAATCGCCGAGGAACGTGGCGCGATCCGCAAAGACGAGCCGCATCGCTTCCGCCACCCAATGCACGGAGGCCGCGTCGTTCCAGCCCTTGAGCTGCTCGGGCGCCAGAATATTCAGCGCTTCGATCATGGCGATGCCGCCGGAGCTGGGCGGCGGGCTGGTGTAGACGTCCCACTTTGCGCCGCTGGCGTCATAGCTCGCGTGCAGCGGCGTGCGAATTTTGGCTTTGTACGCGGCGAGATCGGCCATCGTGATCAGGCCGCCGTTTTGCGCCATGTCCGCGGTCAGCTCTTGCGCGGTCTCGCCCTGGTAGAACTCGGCGGGGCCATTTTGCGCGATGCGCTTCAGCGTTTCGGCGAGTGCCGGCTGCTTCAGCGAATCGCCCGCCTGGTAAAGCTTGCCGCCATTCAGGAAGATCTGGTTGCTGCGGTCGAATTGCTGCAGGCGCTTGGCGGAATCCTTGAGCGAAGTCGCCAGCTTCTCGCTGACCGTGAAGCCCTGCGCCAGGCGAATCGCGGGAGCCATCACGTCGGCGAGCTTCATCCTGCCGTAGGTTTTTACCGCGAGCGCCATGCCTGCCACCGTGCCCGGAACGCCGGAAGCGCGGTAGCCGAGGCGCGAGCCTTCGGTGTCGTAGGTGCCGTCGGCCTTGCGATAAAGCTCGCGCGTGGCGGAGGCCGGCGCTTCTTCGCGATAGTCCACGAAAACCGTTTTGCCGCTCGCCAAGCCGCACGAGCATGAAGCCGCCGCCGCCGATATTGCCCGCGCGCGGCTCGACCACGGCCAGCGCAAACGCCACGGCCGCCGCGGCATCCACCGCGTTGCCGCCCTTCTTCAGGATTTCGAGTCCGGCTTTATCGGCTAGAGCGTTGTCGCTGACGACCATTGCCTGCGGCGCGCGGACACGGCGTCCTTGGGCCAATTGCGCGCGGCGACATCGGTTTCGCGGTACTCGAGCGGCCCGGCCTGCCCTGGCGCGGCTTGTTTCTGCGTCCTGCTGTGCGGCTGTGCTGCGCCGCGAGCTGCGTAGCGGGTTGTGCTAACGAAGCAAGAGCGGCGTCAGGAAGCTGCAATGCCAATGCGGCTCAGAATTGCTTTGTATTTGCGGCTCATACAGAGCGAATTGAGACTATGCGAAACGCAGAGGAGCGTCAAGGAGCGACCGGTCACACAACAACGTGTCGCGGTTCGCACAAGCAGAAAGTGATGCGTCCGAGATGTCCATTCGGCTTGCGTTTCAGGGGGCACGTAATCATACTGACGCGAATTGCGCACACAGATGCTTCGCTGCGTGCGGCCGAAGGCGCCACTCCTCGCTCAGAATGGCGTCCAGGCTTTCGTCGCATTGGCCGGATCAGGTGATCGCCATTGAGCCATGATTATTGCGGGTCGGCCGTTGGGTCGCCTACGCTGAAATAGGTGCAGTCTGGATGATGGAACAGCGAGCGCGCTGACGCTGGCTTCCGGGTCCATCATCATGCCCTCGGTGAGCTGCACGCCGATTTCTTCGGGGCGCAGCAGCTTCCAGATACCCACCTGATCATCCAGATTCGGGCACGCCGGATAGCCGAAGCTGTAGCGCTTGCCGCGATAGCGCGAGGTGAAGCGCTGCTGCATGGTGATCTCCGGCGGATCGGGGAAGCCCCAATCTTCGCGGATGCGGCGGTGCAGCCATTCCGCGCAGGCCTCGGCGGTTTCGATCGCGAGCGCCTGCAGCGCGTGCGAACGGAAATAGTGGCCTGCATGCTTGGCTTCTTCCGCGCGCGCGCGAATTCCTTCTCCGGCGGTGACGACAAAGAGCGCGATGTGATCGCGCTGGACATTTTGTGCGGACTGCTCGCTCTTCGTGTGCTGCGCGGGCAGCACATAGTCGCTCAGGCAAAGCCCGCCGGGGACGCGCTGGCGCTCGAAACTGAAGATGTGCAGCGGAGTGGTGGCGCCGGGCGCGAAGAGCGCGATCGAATTGCCCTGGCGCTCTGCTTCGAAGAACTGCCACACGGCGCGCACCTTCATGAATTTCGCGGCTTCGGCCTTCACTTCTTCCATGTCGTTGAAAAGCTCGAGCGCCTGCGGATTCGCGATCCGCGAGCGCCTTTTCGAAGTTGCCGCGGAAACCGAGATGCCTGCAATAGAGCATCATCGGGTTGATGTAGCTCCACACGTCGGCGAGATCGGGAACATCGCGAACTTTGCGATCCAGATAAGCAACGCGCGGAATCGGGATGTCCACGCGAACCTTCGGCGAGCGCTCCGTCGCCGGCATCCCGGCGTAGCCACAGCGGTGACGCCGGCGGCGCTCGCGCCGTCGGCGAACGTGTGCTCGCGGATCACGATGTCGCGCGTCGCCGGATCGGAAAGATGGTTCATCAGCCGCAGCCCGGACATGGCGTCTTTCGCGTAGCAGACCGCCATGGTGTAGCTCGGCGCGATTTTCTGCCGCGTGAATTTGTCGCGAGAGCGCGGCGCCGCCCACCAGCAGCGGCACGCGGATTCCGGCTTCGCGCAGATCGGCCGCGGTGATCACCATTTGCTGCGCGCTTTTCACCAGCAGGCCGCTCAGGCCGATGGCGTCCGGCTGATGATGCTTGAAGGCGCTGATCAAATCTTCCGGCGGCACCTTGATGCCGAGGTTGACCACGTCATAGCCATTGTTCTTCAAGATGATCTCGACGAGGTTTTTGCCGATGTCGTGGACATCGCCCTTCACCGTGGCGAGAACCACTTTGCCGCGCTTGGTGACGTCGGCCTTTTCCATGAATTGCTCGAGATGGCTCACCGCGGCCTTCATCGCTTCGGCCGATTGCAGCACTTCGGCGACGATCAGCTCGTTGGCGTTGAAAAGGCGGCCGACTTCGGCCATTCCGTCCATCAGCGGGCCATTGATGATGTCCAGCGGCTTTGCGCCTTCCGCGCGCTTGCGGTCGAGATCTTCGATCAGGCCGTCGCGCGTGCCTTCGATGATGTAGTTCGCCAGGCGCTGGTCGAGCGGAAGCTGTTCCTTCGATTTTTCCTTCTTTTTCGTGGTACGAAAATGTTCGGTGATTGCGGCGATGTGAAATTGGTTGATGGCGGCCTTTTGCTCGCGCGATTGCGCGCGCCAATCTTCCGGAGCGCCGCGCAAAAGCGCGGCTTGCGCGTGCTCCTCCGGCACTTGCGCGGGCGGGTGGTTGAAGAGCAGATCTTCCGCGAGCCGCCGCTCGTGCTCGGGAATCGAAGCGAAGCGCTCCAGCGTTCGGTGTTCACGATGGCGAGATCGAGTCCGGCTTTCGTGCAGTAATAGAGGAAAACCGAATTGACCACTTCGCGCGCGCCCGCCGGCAGGCCAAAGCTCACATTGCTGATGCCCAGCACGGTGCGCACGTACGGAATCTTCTCCTTGATCAGCCGGATGCCTTCGATCGTTTCCACCGCGCCGCCGATGTAGTTCTCGTCGCCGGTGGCGCACGGGAAAACGAGCGGATCGAAAATGATGTTCTCCGGCGTGGATGCCGTATTTTTCCGTGAGCAATGCGTGCGAACGCTCCGCGATCGCCAGCTTGCGCTCGCGCGTGAACGCCTGCGCTTGCAGCTTGATCTTCATCGATGCAGCCGACGATCAACGGCCGCGCCGTAGTCATGCGCCAGCGGGCAGACGCGCTCGAATTTCTCCTCGCCATCTTCGAGGTTGATCGAATTGATGATGCTCTTGCCCTGGCAATACGTGCAGCGAAAGCTCGATGGCGCGCGGATCGGTGGTATCGATCATGATCGGCGCCTTGATCTTGCGAATCAGCTTCTCGTAAAACGGCGGGATATCGCGCAACTCTTCGCGCTCGGTGGATTGCAGGCACACGTCCACGATGTGCGCGCCGCTGCGCACCTGGCGGCGCCCGATCTCGGTGGCCTCTTCCCACTTTTCCTCGGCCACCAGATTCTTGAAGAGCCGCGAGCCGATCACGTTGGTGCGTTCGCCGACCAGCAGCGGCCGCGTGGATTCTTCCGCCTCGACGATCTCGATTCCGGAATAGACGGCGCGATGGCTCGGCGCCGGGGGATGCCGCGGTGGCTTGCCTTCGGCCATCTGCGCGATCGTGCGAATGTGATCGGGCGTGGTGCCGCAGCAGCCGCCGACGATATTCAGCCAGCCGTTGGCGACAAAGCGCTCGAGCTGCTCGCGAAAGCGTCGTGGGCGTTTCGAGATACTTGCCTTCTTCGTTCGGCAGACCCGCGTTCGGATAGCACGAGACGAATCGCGGCGTGAGGCTCGCCAGCGTGCGGATGCGATCCGTCATGAACTCCGGGCCCCGTGGCGCAATTCAGTCCAAGCGAGAGCAGATCGAGGTGATCGAGCGAAGCCCACAGCGCTTCCACGCCCTGGCCCGCGAGCATGGTGCCCATCGCTTCGATCGTGGCGGAAATCATCAGCGGAATCGGTGTGGCCGATCTCGCGCGAAAGCTGCTGGATCGCCAGCACGCCCGCCTTGATGTTGCGCGTGTCCTGGCAAGTTTCGAGCAGCAGGATATCGGCGCCGCCGTCAATCAGGCCGCGCGCCTGCTCGTGATAGGAATCGCGCAATTCGTTCGAACGTCGTGCCGCCGGTGACGGTGAGCGATTTCGTGGTTGGGCCCATGCTCCCCGCAACGAAGCGCGGCTTTGCCGGAAGTGGCGAGTTCATCGGCGGCGCTGCGCGCCAACGCGCGCCGCCGCGCGGCTAATCTCGTAGGCTTTCTGCCGCGAGGCCATACTCGGCGAGCACGATGCTCGTGCTGCCAAAGGTATTCGTCTCGACGATGTCCGCGCCTGCCTCGAAGTACTGGCGATGAATGCCGGAGATCACATCGGGCCGCGTGAGGACGAGATTCTCGTTGCAGCCCTCGAGATCCGGTCCGCCGAAATCCGCAGCGGTCAGTTGCGCCTGCTGCAGCATGGTGCCCATCGCGCCATCCAGCACGAGGATACGCTCGCGCAACAGCTCGTCGAGCAGACGGGCGCGTTCGGTCAGATTACGCATCGGTGTCTGTTGCATTGTCTCACGCGGGCTTTGCGGCTGGCTTGCAGCTTCGCCGGAGAATGGCGAACGCGTTACAGGGGATTGCGGCTTATGGCGGATGGATCGAAGTGTTATTTAGAGTAGCCTCCTTGTTGCGGTTATGCCTTGGGAAACGCTGCACTGCCGAGACTGCACCGCAAAATTGCCGTTTACGCCGCGGATTGCTCGGCGCTGCCGCACAAAATCGATTTCGCCTACCGGCGGAACGAGTCCCGCTTCCGCGCCGCGGCGCAGGAACTCGCGCACTGCGCGGCGTCCAGGCTCGCCGTAGCCGAGCGTCCATTTGTTCACATACATGCCGACGAACTGGTCGGCGACCTCGGTTTCCATGTCGCGCGCAAACTGCATTGCGTAGTTCAGCGCGACCTCGCGGTGTTCAAGCGCATATTCCACGCTGGCGCGAATCGCCTGCGCCACGCGATGGCCCACGTCCAGACCCAGCGAGCGCCGGATGGCGTTGCCGCCCAGCGGCAGCGGCAGCCCGGTCTGTTCCTGCCACCAATGGCCAAGATCGGCTACGCGGTTGAGGCCCTGCCTGCGGGAACATCAATTGGCCTTCGTGGATCAGCAGGCCCGCCGGCACCGTGCCTTCACGCACCGCGTCCACAATTTTATCAAACGGCACGACGACCGGCTCGACGCTCGGCTCAAAGAGCTTCAGCGTCAAATAGGCGCTCGTGCGCAGCCCGGGCACGGCAATTCGGCTGCCCGGCCAAGTCCTGCTTTTTCATTGGTTTCTGCGAGACAATCAGCGGCCCATAGCCATCGCCAAAGCTCGCCCCGCAATCGAGCAGCGCATACTTTTCGCGCAGATATGGATATGCCGCGAAGCTGATCGCGGTCACGTCGTAGGTCTCTTTATCCGCCGCGCGATTGAGCGACTCGATATCCGAAAGGACGTGGCTGAACTTCAGCCCATCCGTGCGCACCTTGTTCGTCGCTAGCGCGTAAAACATGAACGCGTCGTCGGAATCCGGCGAATGCGCGAGCTTGATTTCCATGACCTGTGTAGCCGCGTGCTTGGTCGCCATTGCTTACCTGCTCTGGGCTTGGCTGGGGCAGCCAGCGCCGGTTCGCATTCCGTGTGTGTTGGCCGTTGCGGGCGGCTTCACCAAAAAAGGCCGCGATGAGAAGAGAATTCCCCCAAGCGCGAGTCATTCGTGGAAAAGCTACCGTCGAGCGAGACCTGCTAACGGGACCTGAGGGCCCCCACAGCGCGATTAACCAGTGGAGCGTAACACAACCCGCTTGCTTCGCCAAACGGCTCTTTCCTGTATGTGGATGATGCGTTTTGGAGATGGATGGCGACGCTCGGTGCACACTTTACTTGGCCGATGAAGCCGCGCCGGAGTGCTGGTGAATCCATACCGCGATGTCTGCGACCACGTCGGCTTCTACGTGGTTGGGTGTGTTGTACTCGGCCGGAGTTCCCGGCCCAGTTCCGGGCATGAAAAGGTGGGTTACCGCCGGGTAGCTCTTGAACGTCACATTCTTGTGCGAAGCGAGGTCGGCCTTCCAGAGATTGAAGTCAGTCATGCGTACCTGAATGTCGCGCTCGCCCTGGAGAATCAGCATGGGAATCGTCAATGAAGCCGCCATCTTCGGGGGGTCGTAGCCGCGCAGGTCCAGAAAATACTCAGAAGGTATTTGGGCGCCCGCGAGTCGGACCATGGTACCGGGCTTCAGATTGGGGTCTTCAATCGAGCGCTTGTCCGCCTCAGCATCAGCGAGGGCTTTTTGCCCCTGAGACGCCGCGGAGGCGCCCGCAATGTCTGTCTCGAACTTGATCTGCTCGATCACCATGTCTTCGAGCGGGCGCGCGCTGCCCGCGAGCAGGATCAGCCCTGCGATCTGATTGTCCCCGGAAGCGATGCGCGGCGCCAGATAGCCTCCCAGGCTGTGGCCGGCCACGAAAATGTGCGCAGCATCAATTTCGTGCATCGTGGCGAGCAATGCTACCGCCGCGCGCGCGTCATCAATCGTCTCCTGTCTCACGGTGAGACCGGCTGGGTCGTGCATCATCAGCGCGCCATACTGGCGCGTGCGCTTCGTGTACCGCATCACCGCGATACCGCGGCTCGCCAAGCCCCAAGCCAGGTCCTTAAATGTTTTGTTCGGGCCATAGGATTCGTCCTGGTCGTTCGGTCCCGAGCCGTGAACCAGCACAACCGCCGGGAATGGCCCGGCGCTCTTCGGCAGCGTGAGCGTTCCCGAAAGCGCATAGGGAGCCTGGCCAACGGTTACGCTGCGCTCCTCGAACGAATCCGGCTTGGCATATTCCGGCGGCGTCCACGCGGCGGTGGCCCCATTCTCGGACATCTGCGTCACGCGAAAGCCGGCAATATGTTGCTGGGCATCCACCTGGATCGCCATCGTCACCTGCGCCTTCGAGAATTCGCAAAGCACGGAGAAAAGATCGCCGCCGTTTGCCGCCTCGTGTGTAAGCGACTTGATAGCTTTGAAGTCGCCGGCGCGGCTGAGCACTTGCTGCCACGCCGCTTTCAATTTGTCCGCAGGGAATGCCTGCCGGACGGATTCGCTGAAGAGTTGCTCGGCCACAACGTATTTTTCGGCGCCGATGCTTTCGACGAAGGTGCGGACGAACGCCTCATTCGTGGTCGGCGGCGTCTGCGCGGCCGCCTTGTCGCCGGGTACGCCAAGCGCTAGCCCGCCCAAAATCAGCGCCGCGCACAGACTTGACAGGTTAGGTTGGCTCATGGCGACTTCACTCCTCGGCCACACAACCGCCAGATCACATACGATTGACTAAGACAAAGAGTTTCAGGCAGACTTTGGCGCGCGATCTCAGAGCGCCGATATCATGCGGTCCAGGGTGACATCAAAGCTGATGCCGCCATCGAGATAAGGCTGCCAGTACGTGTTCAGAAGCTGCAAATAATCCGCCCACCCGCGCATTTCGAGAGTTTCCTGGTCGTCGAGCGCCTGATCGCTGCCGCGCGCCGCACCATCGGCGAGTTGTTCGCGGGCCACTTCCTGCTGGACGATCCTGCCGGTGGTGTAAAAGACCAGAGCATTCCAAAGGTCGCGGGGGATCAGCTTTCCTTGCTCCCGGCATCGCCGGATGATCGCGCCCAGCACCGGCACGGCGACTCCGTGCGACGCCTCATTGAACAATATCTGGAATCCCATGATGCCGCCATTTCCTTGGTTGCGCGGGTCGCGGCTTGAGATCAGCAGATGCAGGGGCTGGAGCGTCGTGTAAGCGCCCAGCGGACCGGCATATCCAACCAGGTCCACCGCGATACGCCCCGCGGGCCAGTGCGATTCGTAGGCGAGCGAAAGCTCGTTGGCTACGCGCACGCCCCATTTCTCTACCAGCGGACTGACTTGCGTGATCCAGGCGCGGTTCGCGCGGTCGTCGTCTTTCCACCAGCGCGTGCGATAGATCGGCGCGGCGGCGGATAGCGCCGCGATCATTTCCGGACGCAAACCAGAAGCGCATTTCGGGTCGCTGCGTCCGGTAAGTTCCTGGCACCCGCCTAGGTCGGCTAGCACGTCATCGATGGCGATCAGGTCACCGCTGTCCATCAGGTCTTTGGTGGCGATGTTTGCCGCATAGTAGCCGAGCGCCGCGTTCCAAGCGCGCTGCTCGTCGCTCGAGAATTGCGCCGTCACCGGCACGAACACTTGCCGCGCCTTGGCGGTGTTGCCGCCCATCACAACGTTGTTGGGGTCGAGCTTCAGCAAGGCCTGTTCGTAAAGGAAATGGTGCAGGTTGGTCCAGAAGCCGCTGCGAAACTCGAACGTCGGCAACGATCCGGGCGCCGGCGAGCCCGTCTGCGTTCGCGGCTCGGGTGGCGCTTCCGGCACGGGAACGCCGGGCGGGTGCGGCTGCGGGTGCACGAGTTGCGCCGCGCATGGCGAAGCCAGCCCCAGCGCAGTTAGGAGCGCGAGGCTTGTCAGTCGGTGTTTGGCGTCGAGCAGTGCCTTGGTTGTGTTCAAAATTGTCCTGCGCAGCGCACAGTATACGGAGCCAACTCGGATCAGCCAACCAATGACATTGGCCCAAAACCGGCCAAGCAGCAATCCTTAGATACTATTGACTGCCCAGGTTACTGGATTTAATTTTATCTCCATGCTAACCGCTGTGATCTGCTGGTTGTCGCTCGCATTTCCTCCGGCCAGCCTCCAGGCTCACCAAGATCAGCAGAGCCAGGCTGAACCGCAAAAACACGTCACCGCGCCCGAAACTGTTGTGGTCGGAGCGAAACCCACGAAAGAAGAAATCGAAGAATATAACGCCGAAGGGCCTATCGAAACAGCGCTCGACAAGGCGTCGAAGACCTACGCGAGGGGCGACATCGAGAATGCGCTGATCCAGTACCAATCTGTCGTTCGAATGGCGGAACCGCTAAAATATCAGGAGACCCGTGGCAAATATCTAAGCACGGCCTATGGAAGAATAGGCGACTGCTACTTCAAGTTTAAGCGCTATCAGGAAGCCGAGCGCATCTATCAACAACGTTTCGAGTATCTGCGCATATGGCCGGGTATCCTGGATTCTGAATACGCACAGAACTACGAATCCATCGCGCTGGTAAAGATCGTGCAGGAGCAGTGGCATGAGGCGGAGGGACCTCTGCAACAGGCAATTTCCTTACTCAACCAACAGATAGACCATTTCAAGAAATCCGACGACTACGACGAGCAGGATGTCGTCGCCAACGATGTCCGAGGGTCCCAGGACACCGCGCTGAACCTTCTGGCGGTCGTTTGCTATCATGAAGGCCGCTATCCGGATGCACTTACGTTGCTTGAGCGAGCTTACCTTCAGGGTGAAAAGTTCCACGCTCCGCAGGCCACGCTGAAGCTAATTGTCGACAATGGACTCGAAGCGGCCAAAGCGGCCGGCAATTTGGTTGCGGGCGCAATCTGGCTCAAGCGTTCTCTTCTGGATGTAAAATAGCTTCGTATCATCCTGCCAGTGACTACTACTGAGCCGGTGTATCCACTGGAGGGTCGCCGGATGTCGCGGGGCCGCCTTGTTTATCCCCGCCGCGCATTTTTCCGGTGGAGTCTATGAAAAACGAGCGCACGCCCGACTTTCCGTACTCCTTTGGCGTGGCGGCCAGCTCATATCCGGATGGGTGGGTCTCTTCGTCATCGCTCGGCAGAATGCGGTAGCGAATCGAATAGCCGCCGGCTTGTCCTTGGGCGAGTTGAGAATCCAGCAAACCGGCCGTGTCGGGCGAGATTCCGTTTTTCGGCGCAGGTCCAAGCTGCAGGAGCGATTCGGGAAGCTTTTCAAACGCCCGGCGGTAACTGTCGAGTGCCTGAGCGATGGTGCGCAGCGCAGCCATGGCCTCCTCTTCGCGGTCTTCCATCGCCTGGCGGCTCCATTCGGCGGTGAGCTGCGGGATGTCAAGCACCACCAATCCAATCGCGAAAACCTTCCAACCGCTGGAAGCGCGCACCATTCCGAAATCCACTTTGCGATCCTTGGTAAGCGCGACGGGGACAAACGCGAGGTTTTCATCAATCCGCGGCGTACCAAGCCGAATCTCAGCCGTGATGCTCGGCGTGTCGCAGCGGAGAATGATGCCGCCATTGGCATCGGTTGAGCGCAAAGGCTGGCCCGGGTCTTCGAGCTGCACGAAGCGTTTCAAGAGGCCGATCTGCTGGTTGGGAGGAAGCCCGCGATAGGCGGCGCCGCTCGAGCTCGTCAAGAAATCCGTGAAGGCACTGACGTCATGCCTGCAAGCAGCGGAAAAAGCGTTAGCCAGTGTGTCGGCGGGGCCGCCGGGGACGCGCTCTTGATCGAGCTGTGCCGAGCTTTGCGACTGCTGTTGTGTGGGGGCGCTGCCTGCTTCGCGCGCGGGCATGGGGCATGTGAGCGCCAGCGACAAAGCAGCGGCCGCCAAAATTTTGGCATGCCTTCGCAACAGGAACCTCACGATTTTGCGCGCGAAAGAATCGCCGCAAGATTCTGCGTGAATTTCGACCGCGGCATCACTTCCGCGCCGCCAGCGGACCGGGCGCGCTCCGCCAAGTCAACTTGTACGTGAGAGAGGAAGGCGACGACGGGAGTTTGGTTGCCTGCGGCGCGCAAACGCTCGAGCGCCTCGACACCCGTTTCCGATGGAGCGGCAGCCTGTGGATTTGGTCCCAGCGGAGCGCCGCCTCGTGAGTTCAAATCCACCACGATCAGCGCGGGCCGCGCACCGGCATCACCCTGGGCGGCGGCCATCAGTGCGTCCACGGTGGTGGCGGCCTTGAATTCGACGCCGACCCGCCGTGCCGTCTCCGCGATTTTCATTTGGAAGAAAACATCGTCTACCAATGCGAGAACTCCGCCCATTCGGTCTCCCTCATTTCAACCTTCAGCGTCCCCACACGTGCAGTCTAAGGCTTCTTGCGGCGCCCGTGAAGCACATCAGGCCGTGGCGCTTTTGATGCCGCGCGCAAATGCGGTATAAAGATTACTGACCCTGGGAGGGAGAATGCCGCCGCGCTCGCTGCAAAATCTACCGGGCTTGAGTCTTTTGGAGCAAACGCCCATTATCATCGAAAAAATCCTGCTTGATGTGCCCGATTCGACGCTGAGCTGGAAGCCTGCCTCGGACCGCTGGTCCATCAGCGAGGTGCTGGCGCACTTGGCCGATGTCGAGCAGGCGAACCGCGACCGGACGCGGCGCATGGCGCAAGAAGATAGTCCAAAGCTCGAGAGCTACGACCAGAACGCCATCTACGCCACAGGCAAGTATTCTGGAGGAAGCGGGCGCGAGCGGCTGCACACCTTCTGCCACGAACGCGACCGCACGCTTTCCATGCTCCGCTACCTTTCGGATGGCGCGCTGGGGCGCGCCGGCCAGCACGCTTCCATTGGGCGCATCACGCTGAGCGACCTGCTTCATGAATGGGCGTTTCACGATCTCGGCCACATCCGGCAGATCTCCGAGCTGTATCGCTCCGCGGCCTTTTATCCGAAAATGGGCGCTTTCAAGACGTTTTACACCGTGAAGCCTTGATAGTCGCAAACTTCCTTTCCGCTTCGATGATCGAGCGATGAATCGCCTTAGCCAACGTTTGCTTGCGGCTTTTGACGTCCTCGGCGGAGATTCGCTCGAGGCAGGAACGCTCACCGAACACGCCCGCGAGCATTCCGCCGGAGACGAACAGGTGCTCGCGGAACTCCGCCGCATGGCGGGCCAGGGATTGCTCCGCGAGCAGGATGGCCGTTTTTACCGGACCGAAGATGGGCGGCTGGCGATCGTTGGAGCGCGCGAGTTGACGCTTTATACGCGGCCGGGCTGCCATCTCTGCGACGAGGCGAAGGAGAAAATCGCCCCGCTGGCGGAACGTTACGGAGCGCGCCTTCGCGAAGTGAATATTGACGAAGACCCGGCACTGCGCGAGCGCTACAACGAAGAAGTCCCCGTGCTTTTTCTCGGCTCGCGAAAAGTCGCAAAGTTCAAAGTGGACCCGGAACAGCTCCGCCGCCAACTCGAACGCGTAAAAGCAAAGTAAGCATTGAACGGGTCTTAGTAGTATCGCGAGTCCCTTTTTGGCTTCGTCTCCTCTTCCGTTCTGTCATTCTGAGGCCCGTTGTGTGGGGCCGAAGAATCTGTGTGAACGCACCACCGCGCTTGCTGCTACCCACACGGAGGCGGATCATCACGCAGATTCTTCGCTGCGGCGTAACAGACTGCGTCATGCCTTCGCTCAGAATGACATTAAATTCCTTGGGCTTTGTTTTGGATGAGGTTTCCCTGCGGCTCTACGGCAATGCGACGGGGCGCGTTTTGGCGACTCGTTCGGGCAAATCTTTGTCGGGCACGTCGCCCTTTCTGCCTTTTACGCGGTCGTATGCTGTTACGCGGCAGGTCGAGCCGAGCGCCTCATTGTAATAGGTTGGCACGCCGAGTGTGGAACGCAGCTCTTCGTTGAACTTCCGCAGATTCACAAGCTGCGGGGCCTGCGCGGGGTATTTGCGTCCATCATCGAAGAGCAGAAATTTCTGATAGCCGGCGTCCCACAGGCGGGTGAACTGGCCGTTCAACAAGATCGAAGGCAGAATTGTCATCTGGTAGCGGCCGTCGGGTGTCCGCCGAAACTCCGAGCCGCAGCCGTATTTTTCCACACGCACGACGCCACCTGTGCTGCCGACCATGAAGCCTACGGAGTGCAAGCTCTCCAGAATGAGCGGCTGCTCGAAGCGATCGTTGACGTTCCACATCACAGATCAGAGTAGGCAAATGCCATGCTGATGTCAAAGTGCCTGAATGATTGGGCCCTCTTCACCAGAACCAAGGGAATCGTCGCGGGTGCGCTGGCGAAGTCGGTCTGGCCCATGTCCCGAACGGGCCATACCTGACGAAAATGAGGGTGTTTCTGCTAAACTACTATTTCTGAGCCAAATACGGGCCTCCAGCTGGTTGAATACACTCCCCGCTCCTCCGCATCGAATGACACAAGGCCGAGCGGCGGCTAGCCTCCCGGGCTTTGTTTGAAGTAGCGCAAATCGAAGGCTCAACTAAGATGACCAGTGGCGGACAAACTCTCGAAGAAGACTTATCCGGTGCCGGTGTGATTGTGCCCGCCTCCGTGCTCGACAATGTGGGCAACACACCCTTGCTGCGCCTGGCGCGCGTGGGCAGCGAGTGTCCCAACGCGGAGTTCTACGCCAAGGCAGAGTGGTTCAACCCTGGGGGCTCGGTGAAGGACCGCGCGGCGCTCAACATGATACGTGACGGTGAGCGCAGCGGCGCATTGCGCAGGGGCAAGACGATCCTTGACGCGACCAGCGGCAATACTGGAATCGCCTATGCGATGATCGCAGCGGCGCGCGGCTACCGCGTGACGCTATGCTTGCCCTCCAACGCCTCGCCCGAACGCAAGCGCATCCTGGAAACCTACGGCGCGGAGCTGCTCTTCACGCCCGGTGATGAAGGCAGCGACGGCGCAATTCGCAAGGCGCGAGAAGTCTACGCCGCTGATCCGGAGCGCTATTTTTACGCCGACCAGTACAGCAATGATGCGAACTGGCGCGCTCACTATGAAACCACCGGTATCGAGATTTGGGAGCAATCGCGGGGGCGCCTGACGCATTTCTGCGCGGGGCTCGGCACCACCGGCACCTTCATGGGCGTGGCGCGGCGGCTCAAGGAACTGAACCCGCGAATTCGCTGCGTCAGCCTGCAGCCGGATTCGGGCTTCCACGGTCTCGAAGGTTGGAAGCACATGGCCACAGCCATCGTGCCGGCGATCTACGATCCCCAATTGGCTGATGAAAACATCGAGATTCGCACCGAGGATGCGTATCGCATGGCCAAGCGCCTGGCCCGCGAAGAAGGATTGCTGGTGAGCCCGAGCGCGGCGGCGGCGATGATGGGCGCGTTGGCCGTTGCAGCGGAAGCGCCAAAGGACGAGCGCGCCGTGATCGTCACGATTTTTCCGGATTCCGGGGAAAAGTATTTGAGCGAGCGCTTCTGGGACGAGTTTGACGTGCGCCAGTAACATTCGGTGAGTTGAAGCATCTGAGCGAAGAGTGGGTGCAGGCGAATCGAGAGCAAACGAAATTCTGAGAGACAAGCACACGCTTTATCTGAACGAAATTTTGGCGGCCCAGATCCGCGCCCACGGCGCGGAGACCTATCCGCACGAGTGCTGCGGTGGGCTGCTGGGTGTAGATGGCGAAGCGGGCCGCGAAGTGCGCGCGCTGTTCCCGCTGGTCAATCGGCGCGACGATTCGCCGCGCAATCGCTTCTCGATCACGCCCGATGATTTTCGAAGCGCCGAGCGGGTGGCGCGCGAAGCGGGTCTCGATCTGGTCGGCTGGTATCACTCGCATCCGGATCACCCGGCACTGCCCAGTGAATACGACCGCGAGCACGCCTGGCCGTGGTATAGCTACATTATCGTGAGCGTCGCGAAAGCCGAGGCGCAGGCGATGGCCTCCTGGCGGCTGGCGGATAATCGCGTACGGTTCGAGCCGGAAAAGATCACGGCAATCCTGATCGCAGAGGCGAAGGCTGCCGCGCCCGAAAAACTCTAAGACTTAGCGGCCCGGCGAATGAAGGCGCATGCTGCGGCAGATTTCGCTCTACCCTATCGGAGGAAGAGAATCATGGCAGTGAAAGTATTGATCCCTACGCCGCTGCGGCAATTCGCCGGCAAAAGTGACACGATCGAGCTCGAAGCAAAGACGGTGGGCGAAGCTCTGGGCGGCCTGACTTCGAAATTCAGCGAGCTGCGCAAGCATCTTTATACGGACGACGGGCGCATCCGCAGCTTCGTCAACGTGTACCTGAACGACGAAGACATTCGCTATTTGGAAAAGGAAAAGACGCCGACCAAGGATGGCGACACCATCAGCATCGTGCCCTCCATTGCGGGCGGCGCGAATCTCTGAAAGAGACCCAACATGGCAACGAAGACGGAAGCAGCCCCGGCGCCGCAACTCTCCCGCGAAGAGATTCTTCGCTATAGCCGCCACCTAATCATGCCGGAAGTCGGCATGGACGGGCAGTTGAAACTGAAGCAGGCGCGCGTGCTGATGATCGGCGCGGGCGGCTTGGGTGCGCCGCTTGGGCTGTATCTCGCGGCGGCGGGCGTGGGCCATCTGGGTATCCTCGATTTCGACGTCGTGGACTTCACCAATTTGCAGCGCCAGGTGACTTTTTCCACGGCAGACGTCGGCAAGCCCAAGAGCGAGGCGGCCAAAGCGCGCCTCTCGGGACTGAATCCGGCGATTGAAATCACCACGTACGAGACGCGGCTCACCAGCGCAAACGCTCTCGATATTTTTCGCGACTACGATCTGATCGTGGACGGCACGGACAATTTTCCCACGCGCTATCTGGTGAATGACGCCTGCGTGCTGCTCGGCAAGCCGAACGTTTACGGCTCGATTTTCCGCTTCGAAGGCCAAGTCAGCGTCTTCGGCATGCCGGAAGGACCTTGCTACCGTTGCCTCTATCCCGAACCGCCGCCCCCGGGCTTGGTGCCGTCGTGCGCGGAGGGTGGCGTCCTGGGCGTGCTGCCGGGAATCGTGGGATCGCTGCAGGCGATTGAAGCGATCAAGCTGATTCTCGGCAACCGGCGAGCCGTTGGTAGGCCGGTTGTTGCTCTTCGACGCGCTGGCCATGCGTTTCCGCGAGCTCAAGCTGAAGAAGAACCCGGCGTGCCCGCTCTGCGGCGAACATCGCACCATCACCAAGTTGATTGACTACGAAGAGTTCTGCGGTATTCGCGGCGAAGAGGCCCCGGCGGCCGCGAGCAACGTGCCGGAGATGACGCCCGGCGAGTTAAAGGCGCGCCTGGATCGCGGCGACGACCTCTTCATTTTGGATGTGCGTGAGCCGCACGAATACCAGATTTGCAATTTGAACGGCTATCTGATTCCGCTGGGCGACTTGCCGAAGCGGGTGAATGAGCTGGACAGCTCGCGCGAAATTGTGGCGCATTGCCGCAGCGGCAAGCGTTCGGCGGATGCCGTGAATTTCCTGCGACAGGCCGGCTTCCGCAAGATTTGGAACCTGAAAGGCGGCGTGCTGGCGTGGTCGGATGAGGTGGATCCGAGCGTGCCGAAGTATTGAGAGTCATCAGCTTGAATGCATTTTTCCGGAGGCGTGAATGGCTCAAGTGAAGATCACAGTGCGACCGAACGGCCCCTTGCGGGTGGAAGCTCCTGAAGGCGCCATCGAACTGGTGGATGCTGCGGGCAATCCTTACAACATCGCAGGCAAGCCCGCGTTTTCGCTGTGCCGGTGCGGTGGCAGCAAGAACAAGCCCTTCTGCGACGGCCAGCATTCGGTGATCGGGTTCCAGGGCGCGGAGGCGGCCGTAAAGGCTGCCGACGAGCAAAAGCCGCAGAGTAGCTAGGATTGCATTTGGCGCAACGGTCCTGCGAGGCTCCGCCCGTGTTTTCGCTGTGGCGCCGAGAGTGAAACAATTTGAGCCGAAGCTTGGACCGAAATGGTTCTGCTGAATCGGTTGCGAAGCGGTAACTAGGAACGCGCCTACCCACTTCGCTAAGTGCTTCGTTGTAAGCAGATTCCCGTATGTAGGCAAAGTCTGGAACCGTTACAGTTCTACCCCGTCGCCTCAAGCGCGACGGTACTGCATACCCACCGGAGCCGCCGGGCACCTCACACTCCCTTTTATTTTCTGTGATTTACGCGGATAGGAAGTCAGCTTCCAGATCGGCCCCGTAGTTGCACCTCTCCTAGCGCGGATTGTGCCGCACTTGTGCGGTCTGAGGCAGTTCTGAGGGAAGTGCAGTGGTAGCTCTGAGGCGATTTTCAACGGTAATCCACCGTTTCCGCTGGCCGCTTTCGGCCGCCGGACTGGCGGCCTCGCTTGCCGCGCTGATTCAGTTGCGCGCGCTGCACATTTCTTTTGAGCCCTTCCCTTACGCCACGCTTTCCCTTTTCGGCAGCATCCTGATCCTCACTTTTTCGGCGAACGCTCTGGTGCGTTTTCGCGGTACGCATGACCGAATCTCGCTGATTCTCGCATTCGGTTTCGCGCTCGCTGCCCTGATTGAGACGGGCGGCAGCTTTAACTTTTTTGCAGGCCAGTCTGCCGACGTGGTTCAGACCACCAGCGTGCCCCTCACGTGGATGGTGAGCTGCACTGTCCTGGCGGTGTTGTTGCTCGTGGGCTTGGCCGTGGAGCGCCGCCTGCCGAGTTCGCGCGAGCCCGGCAGGGAGATCGCCGTAGCTTTCTTTATCGTCGCGGCGGCGGGTTACGTCATCGGTGCGGCATTCCTGAGCTCGCCGTGGCGGATCAGCATTCATCCGTCCTGGTTCCTCGCACGTCCGTGGGACCTTCTGCCCGCAGGTTTATTCTTTGCCGCGGCGCTGGGCTTCCGCAAGCGCCTGCGGAGTGCTTCTTCGGCTTTCGATAGTTCTCTTTACTGGATGGCCTGGCTCAACGTGGCATGCCACGTCGTGGCGACGCAGTCGGAGCATTTGCTCGACGCACCTGCGCTCGCGGCGCAAGGGCTCAAGGTCGCCAGCTATGGAGTGGTTTTAGGCGGCGCGCTGATTGACAATGCGCGCCTGTTCGAAAAGGTGCGGCGTCTTGCGATCAGCGATTCACTGACCGGGCTTGCCAACTACCGCACCTTAATTTCCAGCCTGGAAAGCGAGATGCAGCGTTCGAAGCGGTCGGGGAGGCCCTTCGCGGTGGTGCTGCTCGATCTCGACCGGCTCAAAAGCGTGAACGACAACTTCGGGCACCTGGTGGGTACACGCGCGATTTGCCGGCTGGCGAGCGTGATCCGAACGCATTCCCGCGTAACGGACACGGCCGCGCGCTACGGCGGTGATGAATTCGCGCTGGTGCTGCCGGAAGCCGGATTCGAAGAGGCCACGCTGGTTAGCCAGCGCATCCGCGAGCGTCTCGCCTCCGAGCCGGAAATCCCACAGCTTTCAGTCAGCGTGGGAGTCGCCGTCTATCCGGTGAATGGTGATCGTGGAGAAATTGCTGGGTGCGGCCGATTGCGCCCTGTATCGCATGAAGGAGAGCCTGGAGGGCGCGCCCCGATTTTCGCGCGCTGCCGCCCGGTAGGGCAGGAGGAAAAAATGCAAAAACAGTTTGCCCTGCCCAGGGTGGAGAAAAGAGTTCCGATGACCGTCGCCGTGCAACTCGAGGGCGACGAGCGGGTGCCCGGGATTGAAGCGACGTTCACGCAGAACGTCAGCTCACGCGGCGCCCGCGTCTTGACGGCGCATCGCTGGGACACCGGCGCATGCCTCGAAGTGGCCTCGCTGCCGGGCGGCTTCCGCGCCCGCGCCCGAGTTGCCTACTGCAAGCCCGCACAAAGCGAGGGCTTCGTCATCGGTGTGGAGTTCCTGGAGCCAAGTGGCCATTGGGTGGTTACCCAGCTCGCCGCTCCGGAAAGAACAATACTCGGCTGAGGAGGAGGAACTGGGAGAGAGACAAACAGAAAAATTGGCGCAGTTTTAGGGCGCCGGACCGAGCCAGCATGGCTCATCCGGCGCCCGCTTTTTTTGTGGTCCATGGCTCCAGGTCGAACGACTTACGCTTAAGAATCGAGTCTGGGCTTTCACCTGAGTCACGAAGAACCGCCCGCTAGCGGGCTTCGTGGCGCTTCCGCTCCACGTCTTGGTAGGCAAGGATGGTGTTTTCTACCATCACATCCGAGGAAAAACGCTCGATCATATCCTTGCGGGCGCGTTTGCCGATGCGTTCGCGAATTGCGCTCCCGTTCAGCAAAGGGAAAATAGCCTCGGTGATCGCTTCGGGCGATGGCTTCGCCGCGAGAATGCCGTTCACGCCGCTCTCGACATACTCCGGCACGCCGCCAGCCGCCACTGCCGCGATGGGCAGGCCGTAGGCCATGGCCTTCAGCAACGATGTGCCCAGTGGCTCGGCGATAGATGGAAACACAAAAAGATCGAGCGCCGCATATATCTCCGCGATCTGCTCGACAAATCCCACAAATAGTATCCGGTCGCGGATGCCAAGACCTGCCGCGAGCGCCTCCAAATGGCGGCGTTCGGGTCCGTCTCCGGCAAATAGCAAGCGGCAACGCGGCGAGCGCTTGAGGATCGCCGGCATCGCGCGGATGAACTGGTCCTGGCCCTTTTCCGGAAGGAGGTAGCCGATGCAGCCCAAGAGGAATTCATCTTCGGCGATATTCAGAGCGCCGCGCGCGGCCTGCCGCACTTCTCGGGTCACCGCCGCGGGAATCTCCACGCCTTCGTAGATCAGCGTAATGCGCTCGCGCGGGATTCCAGACTTCATCACGCTTTCGGCAACGAACCTGGAGATGGCGAGGATCCGCTCCGCCGCTTGATAGCGGTCCTGCGACATCCACCCGCGCCCCAGCGGATAGGCCACACGCCGCGAGACGGCGAAGGCCGCGCGACGGTGCGCCCGCGCCAGCCATGCGGCGGTAAGCGCGTGAGGCTCGTTGGCGTGAACTACCTCTACATTTTTTCCCTGAAGGAGCTTCCGCAAGGTCTGCGCCGCGTGCCAGCGCCTTCTGTGGCTGCTCACGGCGTGGACCGGAACACCGCACGCTTGCGCACGGCGTGCCAACGCGCCCGATTCCGCCGCGAGCAGTTCGGCTTCGTGGCCACGCGCGAGTAAACCCTGCACCGTGAGCAGCGCCTGGCCCTGCCCGCCGCGCCATTCCGTTTCGAGATCAACGTAGAGGATCTTCAAGGGCGAACATCTCCGGCGCGCGTATCGGTCTTGCCCGCCGCGCCACTGGTTCGTTCCGCCCGCACCAGCGCGCCTAGCTTGCGGTATTTGAGCCAGGTGTAACGGCAGCTCATTCGCGCGATCAGCCAGCCGCGCCAGCCATCGAGCGGCGCCCCTTGCAGCAGGATCTTTCGCAGAAACGTCCAGGGCAGGCGCGATCAAGAACGCGGCGCGCCAGTGCCGCCGCCCGTTTGCAAAGAGTTCCGCTGCCGCAGCCGTGCTGTAGGATTCGACCGTCGCTTCGTGCTCCTGGAGCGTCGCGAAGGCGTGGTGAAGAAGGTCGCCCTGTAACCGTCCAACCGGTCCGGCTGCGCGAAACGCATCGTGTGTCGCGCCGGCGAATTGCCCCGATCCGCGCCGGTAGAGCCTTGTTTTTCGGTCTGGATACCATCCGGAGTGGCGAATCCACCTTCCCAGGTAGCTCGTGCAGCGCGCGAATTCGTAGGCGTCAAATTCGGCGGGCGCCCGCTTCCATTTGCGCAGTGAGGCGCACAGCTCTGGACTCAATTCCTCGTCGGCATCGAGCGCCAGCACCCATTCGCAGGTGCACTGATCGCCGGCAAAGTTCCGCTGATCGGCAAACCCGCTCCACGCACGCGCGAAGATCCGGGCGCCGTGCGCCGCGGCAATTTGCGCCGTGCGGTCCGTGCTGCCCTGAATCCGCCACGACCAGCTCGTCGGCCATGTCCTTAACGGATGCCAGTACGCGCGGCAGGTTCCGCTCTTCATTCTTCGTGATTAGGGTGACCGCGAGGTGATTCATGGAAGCGTAATCGAGCTGCGCGGAGAGCTACTCTAGCACGCCCGGTGCGGCAGGGCCGGAGGCGCTGCGAAAATCGCGCCCCAGCGCGTGGCCCGGAGCGGTCGCCAGAGTTCTTATTGCAACACTCCGAGCGAGGGTATGACCGGCGGCACGGGATTTTCGCGGATCGGCCCGAACTGCGCCTCGTAGCGGGCGATATTCTCGCCCAGCGCGCGCCACAATCTCTTGGCGTGCGCCGGATTGACGATCACGCTGGCGACCAGCTTCCCCTGCGGCGCCCCGCCCGCAGCCACGTTCGGGAAAACGTAGATGTAGTTGAACGTGAATTCTTCCGGACTGTGATGAATCATGGCCAGGTTGCTGTATTGGCCGAGCATTTCCTTCTCGTCGGCCTTGATCTGGACTTGTTGCTGCTGCGCAGTTTCGCTCATCGCTCTCCTCGTGCTGGTAGAGGAAAAGTATAGCAGAGTCGCGGGAAGCAGCGGTGAGACCCCAGGAAACATTTGCGACGGAGGGATTGACGAGCGCGCATATTAAGCGTAGTTTATTCAAGAGGTTTAGCGTGGTTAATTCTGTGCGGTTTCGCTGATGAAGTCGATTCCTTCCGAGGAGCTCACACCAAATCCGGCGGCCTTGGTCTCGGGACCGGTTGCGCAGCGGCTGCCGTCCCTTCCAGAATCCTATCGCACGATTCCCATCATTGAGGGCACATCATTTTGGCGAAAGCTGTTTGCTTTCGCGGGCCCGGGCTACCTGGTCGCGGTCGGGTATATGGACCCGGGCAACTGGGCCACTGATCTCGGGGGTGGTTCGAAGTTCGGCTACACGCTGCTGAGCGTGGTCTTGCTGAGCAGCCTGATCGCGATGTTCTTGCAGGCGCTCTCGGCGAAACTCGGCATTGCCAGCGGCCAAGACCTCGCGCAAGCCTGCCGCGAGCATTATTCGCGGCGCACGAGTTTTTGTTTATGGATTCTGTGTGAAGTCGCGATTGCCGCCTGCGATCTAGCGGAGGTGCTCGGCTCCGCGGTCGCGCTGAAGCTGCTGTTTCACGTGCCGTTGCTCTATGGCGTGATCATCACGGGAGCGGATGTGCTCATCGTGCTGGCGCTGCAGGGCCGCGGCTTCCGTTGGATCGAAGCGCTGGTGATCACCCTGATCGCCACCATCGGCGGCTGCTTCGCTTACGAGATTTTCTTCGCCCAGCCACTTTGGCGGGAAGCGTTGAGCGGTTTTGTGCCGCGCGCGGAAATCTTTCGCGACCGCGAGATGCTTTACCTTTCCATCGGCATCCTCGGCGCGACGGTGATGCCGCACAATCTCTATCTCCATTCGAGCATTGTGCAGACGCGCGCCTTCGCCTATCACGTGGAGTCCAAGCGCGAGGCCATTCGCTTCTCGACGCTTGATTCCTCGATCGCCCTCGGCTTCTCCTTCTTCATCAACGCCGCGATTCTCGTTCTGGGCGCAGCCGTTTTTCATAGCCGCGGCATGGCCAATGTTGCGGACATTGAGCAGGCCTATCGCCTGCTTGCTCCCGCGCTTGGCGTCAGCTTTGCGAGCGTGATCTTCGCGTTCGCGTTGCTGTGTTCGGGACAGAACTCGACGTTGACGGGCACGCTCGCCGGGCAGATCTGCATGGAGGGTTTCCTGCACTGGCGCATCGCTCCTTGGCTGCGCCGCCTTATCACGCGCAGCCTGGCGATCATTCCGGCGGTGATCGTCATTGCCGTGATGGGGGAGAAGCAGGTCACAAGCCTGCTGATCCTGAGCCAGGTCGTTTTGAGCTTTCAACTTCCGTTTGCCATTGTGCCGCTGGTGCAGTTCACAAGTGACCGCGCCAAGATGGGTGAGTTCGTGAACCGGCGCTGGGTTTCGGTTCTTGCCTGGGTCACTGCCGCGATTGTCATCCTGCTCAATTTCCTGCTTTTGGTGCTCATCCTCCGGTAGCAGTCACGCGTGCGACACAGCGCGCATAGCCGGCCCCCTGGCAAAGGGCCGCATTTCCAGATAACAATTAAGGCGGTTGCTGCGTCTTATGAAGAGCTGCCGGTTGTTGCCCAGATGCGCGAAGTCTGGCAGGCTACCTTCTTCGAAAAGGACAAATTGTAGGCATGATGACGCGAAAGAGCGCAATGATCGGCAGTTTGGTGGCGCTGGGAGTGGGCCTATTGCTTTCGAACTGGACTGGAGCGCGCGATAAGGATTGGCCCGTGCCCGCGGAAGCTGCGAAGCTGAAGAACCCGGTGAAAGCGACGCCCGAAAATCTTGCTGCTGCCCGCGCGATCTACATGGACAAATGCGCAAACTGCCACGGCGAGAAGGGCTTCGGCGATGGCCCCGAAGCGGGGATGTATGATCCGCCGCCGGCCAGCCTCGCAGACGCTCCCATGATGAACGGAATGCCCGACGGCGAAATCTACTGGAAGATCACGGAGGGTCGCAAACCGATGCCCACTTTCAAGAATCAGCTCAGCGACGAACAGCGCTGGCAACTAGTGAATTTCCTGCGCACGCTCGTACCCAAGCCGGCGGTAGCGAAAAAGCCCGGTGCCAATAAGCCCTAGGTTCGGGCCCTTCCTCAATCTCACGAACCCGCGAGGAACCTGCTCGCCGCGCATCAAACCGGCGCGGATTCCTCGTTTCCATTCTTCGCGCCAATCCGTAATGCGGACACAATTTGCGCGCTACTTAATCTGTGAAAGCGCCTGCGCCACCTCGTTGATGTCGGGCACGGTGGGAATGTCGTACTGTTTGAACCACGCCACCTTTCCGTCCTTATTGATAATGGCGATGGCGCGGCCCGTGATGCCCTTGTCCGCCAGATAGACGCCAAACTTTTCGCCGACCGCGCCTCGCGGCTGGAAATCCGCGAGCAGCAGGTATTGGATGCCCATTTTCTCTGCATACGCTTTGTGGGACCAGACGCTGTCCACGGAGATGCCCAGCACCTGCGCGTCGAGCGTCTCAAACTCTTTCATGTCGTTCACGAAGCAGGCATGCTCATTGGTGCACACCGGACTCCAATCCAGCGGATAGAAAACCACGACAACATTCTTCTTCCCCTTGTAGTCCGCGAGCTTCACTTCCTTCTGGTTCTGATCCTTCAAAGTGAACTCCGGAGCGGGTTGTCCCACGGAAATCGGCATTTTTCCTCCTCAGTGTGTGAAATATTCGCAGCGGTGAACGGCAATGGTTTCCGCGGCAATCTTCAGCAGCCATCACATGATAGCATCGCCGGCGCGGCGCCCGTAAAGCGCAGAAGCGGCACCCGGCTTTCCAAGCCCGTCCGAAAACGCGTGTGGCCGCCTTCCCCCCGCCAATCTGCTAGCATGGCGGCGTGCGGCGCCAGCGCGTCACCCAGTCCTACCCCAGCCTGGAATTTCGTCCGCGGACGCTGAATGTCTTGGCGCAACTTACGCGCGTCTTGCCGGAATGCGTTCACCTCGAGACGCAATACGCGTGGATGGCCACGTTCAACCCGGATATTTTGTTTCTGCGGGGGAAGAGCGCGCCACAGCGTGAGAATCCCCGGCCCGAGGTGTCGCTTTGCCGCGCGTGCCTCTTCAGCGTGATTGAACCTGAGCTTGCCGCGTATCGGGGCAGGGTGGTGGCGTTCGAACCTGACGCCGAAAGCTTCACCCAATACTTCTTTATTGAGCGCGGGGAATTCGAGGCGGCGGGGCTGATCTCGGAGGTCGGCGAGGCGATTGGGCGCCGCCTCGGCAAGCTCTCAGGTTCCTGCAAGCAATGCGATCGTCCCGCGAGATGGCTGTGGTTTTCCCGGGCCGAAGTGCAAAGCCTGGACGACGTCGGCAGCATCAGCGCCGCGCCCGGCCGTCAGCTCTGTGCGAAGCATGGGGCGCGCCAGCTCTGCGCCGCGTTCGAAAGCATTGCCGAAGCAAACTTGTTTTACGTGAATATTCCCTACGGCGAATCCGGCGCCTACGTCTGGATCTGATTCGTGCGCCCGGCGAGAGGCTCGCGCGATATCATTTTGGCCGGCTTGGATTTTTGTGTCATCCTGAGGGCCGAAAGTATCTGCGGACGGAAGAGAATGTGTGAAGAATTTGCCGTTGACGTTTAGACCAAGCCCGAGCTGCCGCCCATGCGCCTTCGCGAACTCGTAGACAAATATCTCGCGCTCGCGGGCGAGTTTGGCCGGGCCGTCGCACTCGAGCAGTTCGGCTTGAATCGCGAAGCAACCGAGCAGCTCTTCGGTTTTCTCGACGAGGACTACCACATCAGCCGCTACTTCCATTTCACCAGCGCCGGTGGCGCGCAATACACAATCAGCGGCGAAGCCTGCACGCACGTCGCGATAGACGCGTCCGTCCGCGAAATCCTCTAGCACCCCGAGCTACGTTTGTTTGCGGATACCGCGCCTGCGAGGGATGCGGTCTAGTCGTGGTATTTCTTCTCGCCGACGGGCAGCGCAATGGGCAGCCGGTTTTGAGGCGGCGGCAGAGGGCAAGTCGCGTACCTGCTGTAGGCACACGGAGGATTTTCGAGATGGTTGAAGTCCACCGTGAGTTCTCCGGGCTGCGCCAACCGTGATCGGGTAGCGGCGTATAGAGAAAGCGTCCGGCGCCATAGCTCGATGTTATCGCTGGTCAGTGTCGCGCATGATAAAAAAGAGATGGGTCGGCTCCTCCTCTTCCACCACCGGCTCGAGCCGAAACGTTTTGCCTCTCAAGCGAAAACTCCACCGCCCCGGGCGCGGGATACTTGATCGTGGTGCCGATCACGGTAGCGATCGAAAGTGTTTTCGGAGGATTGTAGGGAATCCATTTTCCGCGGGCGACGTATGCCTCGATTAGGTGCGAACCATTTCAACCCGCGAAAGTTCACGCGCGCCGGAGCCCGGGCGTCCTTCACCCTCAGCGCAAAGCGGTCGCCGCGATGAATCACGAGCATGGTCAGCGTTCCCACCGTGAGCGTGGAGGGATGCTCGGAGTCGACGCGAATTTCTTGGTTTGCTTGCGGCGGCTTGCTCATCCACGAGAAAGCCGGCAGGGAAGCCGGCCGGTCGGCGGCAATAAATGAACCGCGCCTGCCTCCAGATGCAGCACGCCAAGGTGAGCTGCCGCGCCGCCCGCGACGCGAAACTGATTCGTCTGCGTCCGCGCCGAAACTGTTGTCGCCTTCCTTCAGCCAGTTCAGCCCGGTGAGCGAGAGCCAGCCATCCGGCGCGTCCATTTCCGCCGCGTGCTTTGCGCGCCAATCGTTTAGGCCGCGCAGCCACGAGGCCTGATCGTCACCTGCGCCGGAACTCATCGCGCGCATGCGCATAGCGCCGGAAGCCGCCATCGATATGCTGGCGCCAAATAGAACCAGCCATCTGATTTTCATGAATAAGTATAAGCGAGGACAGGCCAGTCCTGTAGCCTGGGTCCTCACGCTTTGCGGCTTTTCTCGCTGAGCTGAGACGCTGCAAGCTACAGTGCCGTGGCCAACTCGCCGGACAATCGCTCGGCCAGCTTCAACTCTTCGCGGCGCACAGCCATGGGGAGCTCATCGCCAAACTTGCCAAAGAACGCTTTCACTTCTTCGAGTTCGCCCGTCCAGTCGTGCGCATCGACGCGCAGCAATTCTTCCACGCTTTCGCGCGAAATCTTCAGCCCGTCCAGCGTCAACGAATCGGGCGTCGGCACGTAGCCGATCGGCGTTTCCTTCGCCTCCGCGCGGCCTTCCACACGCTCGAGGATCCATTTCAGCACGCGGACATTCTCTCCGAACCCCGGCCACAGGAATTTGCCGTCAGCGCCTTTGCGGAACCAATTCACATGGAAAATCTTCGGCGGGTGCGGAATGCGTCGTGCCCATCTCCAGCCAATGCCCAAAATAATCCGCCATGTTGTAGCCGCAGAAGGGGAGCATGGCCATCGGGTCGCGCCGTGTCACGCCCACTTTGCCCGTCGCGGCCGCGGTGGTCTCCGAAGCCATCGAGGCGCCTACAAAAACCCCGTGCTGCCAATCGAAAGCTTCGTACACCAGCGGTGCGAGCCGCGCGCGCCGCCCGCCAAAGAGAAAAGCCGAGATCGGCACGCCGGCGGCGTCCTGCCAGTGCGGCGAAATGCTTGGCGATTGGCTACGCCGGCACGGTGTAGCGCGAATTCGGATGCGCTGCCGGACCTTGCGCCGGGTCCCACGAGCGTCCCTGCCAGTCAATCAGGTCGCCGGTGGCGGCGAATCTCGCTGCCTTCCCACCATGGCTCCCGCGAAGGCGTCATGGCCACGTTGGTGAAAATGGTGTTTTCGCGCATGGCCTGCATCACGTTGGGATTGGTGTGCAGTGCCGTGCCGGGCGCCACGCCGAAAAAGCCATTTTCCGGGTTGATCGCGCGCAGGTATCCGTCCGCGCCGATCGTCATCCACGCGATGTCGTCGCCCACGGTCCACACTCGATAGCCCTGCATCTTCGAGCGCGGAAACCATCATCGCGAGATTCGTTTTTCCGCAGGCGCTGGGAAACGCCGCAGCCATATAGGTGACTTTGCCGCTCGGATCTTCCAGGCCAAGAATCAGCATGTGCTCGGCCATCCAGCCCTGGCTCGCGCGCCATCCAGCTTGCGATTCGCAGCGCGAAACATTTCTTGCCCAGCAGCGCGTTGCCGCCATAACCCGAGCCGAAACTCCAAATCAGTTTTTCTTCGGGGAAATGCACGATGAATCGGCGCTCGGGATTGAGATCGCCGGTCGAATGCATGCCCGGCACAAAGTCGCCGGAATTTCCAAGCCGATCGAGCGCCACGCGGCCCATGCGCGACATGATTCGCATGCTGGCGGCGACGTATGCGCTGTCGGTCACTTCCACGCCGACCCGGCTCTGCGGCGAATCCACCGGCCCCATAATGTACGGAATCACATACATCGTCCGGCCGCCATCACGCCATCAAACAGCGGCCCGATTTTTTCCTTGGCCTCGGCCGGAGCGATCCAGTTGTTCGTGGGGCCCGCGTCTTCCTTGCGCTGCGTCGCAGATAAACGTCAGATTTTCCGTGCGCGCCACATCGTTGGGATTGCTGCGATGCAGATAGCAATTCGGGTAAGTTGTCGGATTCAGCGCCAACGTGTGGCCTTCGCGCACCATTTCGTCGAAAAAATTCTTGCTGCTGCGCATCGGAGCCGTCACACCACACCACTCGCTTCGGCCGCGTCTTGCTTTCGATTTCCGAGACCCATTTCTCTAACGGAGAGGACACCTAGCCTCCTGAAAAATTCACCCGGTGGCGCCGCCAGGCTGGAAGCAATGTCCAGGCAGGGAGCGGCGAGCCCACTATCGAATGTTTACAAGCCCCAATTAAGTCTATGGCAGCGATTGCCGCGGGATGCAAGCGCGCTGGGCCGCTCGCACCAAGTGCCGCCGCCTATGTTGCAGGTGCGCGCAAATCAACTTGTTCCGAAAACGCCGCTTCATGTGGAATCGTCTGTCCGATGTTATACTGCCGCAATGTACGCGCAGAAGCTCGTCGTTGAACGTGGTGATCAATGGCGAGCGCAAACCTTGTCCGCTCGACTGGCTGGATAGTTTCAGCATGAGAAATTTCACGAATTCCGCCGAATTTGATGACATGCTGCCTACTCGGCGATGGCCGCATCGAGGCCAGCTTTCGCGTGAATCCGGAGCAATATGCCGAGGAACTGGGCGATTGGCTGACGCAGCGCGGCAAAGGTAAGGGCCAGCGTGTCGAAGTCGAAATCCAGAAGACATAACCTCAGAAAATTTGGGTAGCTCGAGAAGCGTGCTGGAAGATATCTCGCCATTCGGCGCGACGTAATGCTTTCGCTCATGCGCGGCCGCGCGCGATCAGCGTCGCTCCGTGGCGAATCGCCCTTGCGGCGCCGGGGCGCAAGCACATCATGGATCTGCTGGAATCGCGATGCGCGCCGCGGCCTCGCCCACCGCGATCAATTGCGGCGTCTTCTCGAATTCGTCCCACATCACGTCTGAAACGCCCGGCTCGATCAGGACATCGCACTCTGTTCTCCAGTCGACTTCGCTGCTCTCTTGCAAGATCGAAAATGCTCGCCCGATCACTTCAAACATGCTCCGAGGCTTTGGAGCCAGGCCGGCGGTGTGCAAGATGCACCCCGATCACGATTTCGGCTCCCAAGCGCGCGCGCCCTCGAATGGCACGGTCGCGGTCACAAAGCCGTCCACCAGCGATCGGCCCGCGTACTCGACGGGAAGAAATAATCCTGGATAGGCGCACGAAGCGCGAATCGCGAGGATAGATCGCCCTTAGTGAAATGCATCGTTGTTCCCGGAGCCAAGATCGGTAGCCGCAATCGCGAGCGGAATTTTCAAATCCTCAAATCGCGTGGCGGATCGTGAACCGGCGTAATAAATTCTTCGAGCCGCTGATTGGTCGCCAGTCCCATGCGGGAAAGCGTCCAACGTCCAAAATCGCTGAAGCGGGTGCTACCGGCCTGGCGTGGCCATGTCGTCGAGCGAACGTCCCGGAAGCATAGGCCGCGCCGATCAGCGCGCCCACGCTCGTGCCCGAAATGCAATCCACGGGAATGTGGTGCTCTTCCAGCACGCGCAGCACGCCGATGTGCGCGATGCCGCGCGCAAATCCACCCGAGAGCGCGAGTCCCACGCGTGGCCGGGGTCCCCGCGGACACCGCCGCGATGGCGATCGGTCGCGCATGCGGCCAACGGCGCCTGTTCAACCAAGCGGAAACTCGATTGTCGTCGGCGCATACGTTTTTCAAAGCGTACCTGGCGAATTTGCACCCTTACGCGGCGCGCTCGGTTGACCTTGCCTTGTCCGTTCTGTAACCTGCGTTTCGATGCGCGAATTTTGTCCAGTGCGCGCGCTTTCTCACTCAGCAACGCGAAAAGCGGCCATCCAGACAGTTCAGGTAATTGCGAGGGGGGGCGTGATGAAACGACGAATCGATCGCGCGTTGGTCCTGGGCGCAGGCACGATGGGCGCGCGCATCGCGGCCCATTTTGCTAATGCTGGGATCCTGCGTTTCTCCTGGATATCGTTCCCAGCGCACTGGATCCCGCCGAAAAAGCGAAAGGTCTCGCGCTGGCGAGTCCTGAAGTCCGCAATCGCATCGCGCGCGCGGGTCTCGACAGCCGCGCTGAAATCGCGGCCCGCCTCATTTTTCACGCCAGACGCCGCCCGACACATCCATATCGGCAATTTCGAAGACAATCTCAATTGGTGCGCGAAAGCGGATTGGATCATCGAGGTTGTCGCGGAGAATCTCGAAATCAAGCGCTCGCTGCTCGCGCGCGTCGAACAGTCATCGCCGCGCCCGGCACAATCGTCACCACAAATACTTCGGGACTTGCCCGTGCGCCAGCATCGAAGAAGGCCGCAGCGAGGATTTTCGCCGCCACTGGCTGGGCACACACTTTTTCAATCCTCCGCGCTACATGAAATTCGTGGAGCTGATTCCCGGCCCAGCCACCGCGCCCGAAGTATTGCAAACGCTCGCCGAATTTCTGCGACCGCACGCCTGGGCAAAGGCGTGGTGATCGCGAAAGACACGCCCAATTTCATTGCCAATCGCGTCGGCACATTTTCCGTGCTCAATGCGATTCGCCTGATGGACGAACTGGGCATGACCTTCGAGGAAGTGGACGCCTGCACCGGGACGTTCGTGGGCTGGCCGAAATCGGCGACGTTTCGCACCGCCGATATTGTTGGGATCGATGTGCTTGCTCACGTTGTCCGCAATATTTATGAAAATGTTCCCAACGATGAATCGCGCGAGATGTACCGCGTGCCGCCGCTCATCGAGGAATTGCTGCGCCGCGGCTGGCTCGGCGAAAAATCCGGCCGCGGATTTTATCAGCGCGTGAAAAAAGGCGCCGAAAGCGAAATCCTCACGCTCGATCTGCAAGACGATGGAGTACCGCCCGCGGCAGAAGGCGCGATTCGCTTCGATCGAAATGGCGCGCCCGATGGAAGATACGCGCGAACGCCTGCGCGCCATGCTCGCGCCCGCGGTCGCAGGGACAAGGTGGAGATAAAGCGAACAAATTTTTCTGGGGCGCGATTTCGCGCACGTGCCTCTACGCCGCGCGCCGCATTCCCGAAATTTCCGATACGGTCGTGGAGATTGACCGCGCGATGCGCTGGGGATTCGGCTGGGAACTTGGGCCATTCGAAGTTTGGGACGCTGTCGGCGTCGAAGCCATGGCGCGGCAACTCGAAAAGGAAGGTGAGGCGATGCCGCCGGTCGTCACGCAATTCTCGCTTCGGGCTTCAAAACTTTTTACCAATCCAAGCGCGGCGTTACGTCATATTTCGAACTGGCGAGCGGCAGCGAAAGGCCTCTGTCCGAGCCGCAAGGAGTGATCATGCTCGAAATTGCGCAAGGAAGCTGGCGCGGTGGTCGAGAAAAATGCCGGCGCAAGCCTGATCGATCTGGGCGATGGCGTAATCTGCTGCGAATTTCACACGAAGATGAACGCCGTCGGCGGCGGACATCGTCGCGATGCTGAACGCGGGCGTACGGCGCCTGTCGACCGATTTCGATGCCATGGTCGTGGCGAATCAGGCGACGAATTTTTCCGCCGGCGCAAATCTGATGCTGCTGCTCATCTCCGCTCAGGAAGAGGAATGGGACGAATGGATCTCGCCGGTGCGCCAATTTCAAAACATCAATCTCGCGCTGAAATATGCGTCCCGGTCCGGTGGTCGTGGCGCCGCAAGGACTCGCGATTGGCGGCGCGCTGTGAAATGTGCCTGCACGCCGCGCGAATTCACGCTGCGGCGGAGGCGTACATCGGCCTGGTGGAAACCGGCGTCGGATTGATTCCCGGCGGCGGCGGCTCAAAAGAAATGATTGATTCGCGCGAGGGAGCACGCGGCCGGCGGCGAAGATCTCGATTTGTATCCATGCCATGAAGCCCATCTTCGAAAATATTGCCATCGCAAAAGTTGGCACCAGCGCCGAGGAGTCGCGCGGGCTCGGCTACCTGCGTCCGCCGATCTCGTGTCGCTCAATCGCGATCGCCTCGTCGCCGACGCGAAGGAAACTGCGCTCGCGCTGGTTCGCGGCGGCTGGCGCCTGCGGCTGCCACTCCCGCCGAAGGGGCCGCGCAAACGCAGATTCGCGTGCTTGGCGAAAATTTTCCTCGCCGCGGCAAAGCTCGCGATCCACATGATGCTGCGCGGCGGCTACGTCAGCGAATATGACGCGCTGGTCGCGCGCAAACTCGCGCACATCCTCGCCGGCGGCGCGTCTCCGCGCCGCAATTCGTGAGCGAGCAATACCTGCTCGATCTCGAGCGCGAAGCCTTCATCAGCCTCTGCGGCGAACGCAAAACACAGGAGCGCATCGCCTTCACGCTAAAAACTGGCAAACCGCTAAGGAATTAGGCACTGTAGCCCTGCTGGGCCAAAGCTTCTTGACTCCGCTGAAACGCGGGAATAGGATCGCGCGTCTGCTGGTTGTAACACTCAGGAAATACTACGGATCGTCGTATAAATTCTTGGCCGCAATAGAGAATCTTCGGAAGGAGTCCCTCATGCGTACTCGTAGAGCGGGCAGGATTCTGGCCGCGCTGCTCGTGGCGGCTTGCGCGATCGCAACCTGGAGCGTCATCTCCACGCGGCACGCAAGTGCGTCAGAGCCGCCCTATTTTGCGATTCGTAATGCCCGCATCGTGCCCGTCTCAGGACCCGTGATCGAGAACGGCACCGTCGTGGTCGCTAAGGGGCTGATCCAGGCCGTTGGCACAAACGTCACCATTCCGCCGGAGGCCGAGGTGATTGATGGCTCGGGCATGACCGTCTATCCCGGGCTGATTGACGCCGGCACGGACGTCGGCCTCGGAGCGGCAGCGCAACCTGCCGCAGCCGCTGGGCGTGGCGGCGGTGGCGGAGGCGGCGGCCGCGGCGCCGCCACGAATGCGCCGCTCTCGATGGGACCCGAGGACCGCCCTGCGACGACACCGTGGGTCGAAGCCGCCGATGAGCTGAAATCCGACGACGCGCGCATCAAGAGCTGGCGCGAAGCGGGATTCACTACGGCGCTCGTTTTGCCGCGCTCGGGAATTTTCCCGGGGCAAGGTTCGATCGTTGATCTTCGTGGCGCGGATTTGCCTGGCGAACGCGTGAATGAAATGGTGGTGAAAACCCCCGCGGCTCTGCCGATCAATTTTGCCGGCGGCCGCGGCCTCTACCAGGGCTTTCCGAGTGCGCTGATGGGGCAGTTGGCTTACGTCCATCAAGTGTTCCTCGATGCGCAGTGGTACGCCAATGCCGAAAAGGTCTACGAAGCGCATCCTCAGGGAGTCGAGCGCCCCGCTTACGACCGCACTGATACGCTGATCGAGCAGGTGATCGCAGACAAGGAGCTTGTGCTTGTGCCGGGCAACACCGATGTGGACATTCTGCGTGCGTTGAAGCTCGCCCCGCAGTGGGGCGTGAAGTGGGCACTTTACGGCGCGCAGCAGGGCTACGAAGTCCCTGCCGACATCGCCGCAGCCACGTTCCCGTGATCGTGGACATCAATTGGCCCGAGCGTGATCGCAATGCCGATGAGTACGCGATCGCGCAGGAATCGCTGCGCACGTTGCGCTTCCGCGACAGGGCACCGGGCACTCCCGCCGCGCTGGGCAAGGCGGGCGTGAAGTTTGCCTTCGCCACCGAAAACACAGTGAACGCCACAGACATTCTGCGCAATGTGAACAAATCCATCGCGGCTGGACTCTCTCCCGAGGCCGCGCTCAAGGCCATGACGCTTGACGCCGCGGAGATTCTCGGTGTGGGCGCGCAGGTCGGCAGCATTCAGGCCGGCAAGATCGCCAATCTGATCGTCACTACCGGCGACCTGTTCAAGGAAGGAACCATTGTGAAATGGGTCTTCGTGGATGGCGAGCGCTACGAAGTGCGCCCGAAACCGCCCGAACCAAATCCCGGCGGTGGCCGCGGACGCGGCGGCGCGAATCCGACGCAGGACGGCGCGAGCCAGCAGGGCGAGGGGGTGCGCCCATGAAAGGCCGTGACGAATCCCGTAGCACAGTCATTCTTGCCTATGCGCAGTTCATGAGCGCGAAAGAATCCACGCGCACAAACGTGTCTGTGCCACGGAAACGCGCCCGGTTTGTGGCCAACGCGGCTCTGGCGCTGGCATTTGTGGCGTGCGCGACAACTGCGCTCGCGCAGGAATCCAGCGTCACGCTCATCAAGAACGCCACGGTGCTTACCATCACGCATGGCACGATCGAGCACGGCTCGGTGCTGATCCGCGACGGAAAAATCGCCGACATCGGCACGAACATCGCCGCGCCCGCAGGCGCCACTGTGATTGACGCCACCGGCCAATACGTTATGCCGGGCATCATTGATTGCCACTCACACATCGCGATCGAAGGCGGCGTGAACGAAGGCAGCGTCTCCGTTTCCTCGATGGCGAATATCGCCGACGTGATCAATCCCAACGATCCCGATATCTATCGCGATCTGAGCGGCGGCGTAACCGTTGCCAATGTGCTGCACGGCAGCGCGAACTCGATCGGCGGCCAAACGGAAGTCATCAAACTGCGCTGGGGCCTGCCGGCGGACAAGCTCGTCTTCGAGGGCGCGCTGCCCGGCATCAAGTTCGCGCTCGGCGAAAACCCGAAGCGCTCGAATTCGCCGGCGATTCCCGGAGTCACGCGCCGCTATCCCGCCACTCGGCTCGGTGTCGAGGCAACCATCCGCCAAGCGTTCACCGACGCGAAGGCTTACAAAGCCGAGTGGGACGACTACAATCGCCGCAAGGCCGCGGGCGATCAGAACCTGATTCCGCCGCGCCGCGACGTCACGCTCGATCCGCTCGTCGAGGTGCTCGAGGGCAAGCGTTACGTTCACGCCCACACTTACCGCGCCGACGAAATCCTGATGCTGATTCACGTGGCCAAGGAATTCGGTTTCAAGGTGCGGACCTTCCAGCACGTTCTCGAGGGCTACAAAGTCGCCGATGAACTGGCTGCCGCAGGATCAGGCGCTTCCACGTTTTCCGATTGGTGGTCCTACAAACTCGAAGCGTATGACGCGATTCCTTACAACGCCGCGCTGATGACGCAAAAGGGCGTGATCGTTTCGATCAATTCCGACGACGCGGAAGAAGCTCAGCACCTCAACCAGGAAGCCGCGAAAACCATGAAGTACGGCGGCATGACGCACGAACAGGCCATCAAGATGGTCACCATCAATCCGGCGATCCAGCTCGGCATCGATAAGCGCGTCGGCTCGATTGAAAAGGGCAAAGACGCCGACTTTGTGATCTACAACCACGATCCGCTCAGCGTCTACGCGCAAGTGCAGAAGACCATTATTGATGGGCACGTCTATTTCGACCGGCAAAAGGATCTCGCCATGCGCGCCGATCTCGAAAAAGAAAAGAAGGCGCTCATTGACAAGGAAAACAAGGAAATGCAGCAACGCGGGCAGGGCGGCCGCGGTGGACGCGGGCCGGCACCGGGCAGCCCCGGCGGCTCAGCGAACGATAGTTCCAACGGCGGGAGGCCTTGATTGGCATGAAAAACTCCGCCACGAAAATAAACGTAATGACAGCCACGATCAAGAATTCACGACAGCCCTTCTGGATTGCTAGCTGCGCGGCGCTGATTTTTGCGTTCGGCGTTGGCAGCCGCTCCGGCGGCGCACGCGCAGGGCGTTTACGCCATCACCGGAGCAAAGGTCTACCCAATTTCCGGGCCGCCGATCGAAGGTGCGACCGTCGTCATCCGCGACGGCAAAATCGCCGCGGTGGGGAAAGGCGTTTCCGTTCCCAGCGGTGCGAAGGTGATCGAAGCGCGCGGCCTCGAAGTCTATCCCGGCATGTTCAACGCCATCACCGAGATGGGGCTGAACGAAATCGGCGAGGGCGTGCCGGGTTCCGTGGATACGCACGAGCTTGGCGAATTCAATCCCGACCTGGTTGCGGAAACCGCGAGTAAATTCGGAAAGCGCGCATATTCCGGTCGTGCGCGTCTCCGGAATCACGCACGTGATCTCCGCTCCCGGTGTTGGTGGCGGAGGCTTCGGCGGCGGTGGCGCTGAGATTATCGGCGGCCAGGCGTCGCTCCTCAATCTTGCCGGCTGGACGCCCGGCTGAAATGGACGTCAGGCGTTCGGCGGCCATGATCGTTAATTGGCCCAGCCTGCCGAGTGGCGGAGGCCGCGGCGGGTTCGGCGGTTTCGGCGGTAACCAACAATCTCCGCAGGAAGCGCGCCAGGCCTATCAGAAGCACGTTGATGATCTGAGCGATTGGCTCGATCGCGCGCGCCACTATGCGCTCGCGATGCACAATGGCTCGGTCAGCGACGAGCAACGCGACCTCAAGCTCGATGCGCTCGTACCAGTGGTGAAGGGCGATCTTGCCACTCTTCATCATCACCGAAGATCCGCGCGGCATTCGCGATGCCGTAGACTTCTGCGACAAAAACAAGGTGAAGATGATTCTCGGCACCGGCACCGCGGCGCTCGAAGTAAAGGATCTGCTCAAGGAAAAGAATATCCCGGTGGTATTGCAGCCCACGCTCTCGCTCGTGCGCCAAGAAGACGATCCCTACGATCTCTCCCTTGCCATGGCGGGCCAGTTGGACGCTGCCGGAATCAAGATCGCTTTCGGCAGCTACACCAACGAGTTTGCGCGCCGCCTTTCGCAACAGGCGGGCAATTCGGTGGCGTTTGGCTTGTCGCACGACGAAGCGCTCAAGGCGTTGACTCTTTACCCGGCGCAGATGTTCGGCGTGGATAAGGAACTGGGCACGATCGAGCCCGGCAAAATGGCAAATCTGGTCGTCACAAATGGCGACCTGCTCGAGCTGAACACGGAAGTGAAGTATCTGTTCATCAAGGGTCAGCTCACCAGCCTCGACAACCGCCATTTGCAGCTCTACGAAAAGTACCGCAAGCGCCCGTAGCGCACGTCAGCGTTGCGGCAGCTGCTGGACATGTAAGCTTCAGGTGCCGGTCCTGGAAAGCGGCTGGCGCCTATCGGCGATTTCCGTGCACTGCCATATGAAGCCGAGCTTCCCTTCGATGCGGCCCGGCCCAGATCTGCGATTTGAAGCTCCCGTGCAGATCAGGTCATCTAAGATGTAGATTATCCAAAGCAATCGAGCGAGGTGTGCAATGCCACAAATACGTGAAGCCGTGATCGTCAGTTCCGTGCGAACCGCGATCGGCAAGGCCTTCAAAGGAACTCTCCGCGCCGCTCGGCCAGACGATCTGGCCGCCACGGCAATTCTGCGGTGCGTTAGCTCGCGTGCCAGGACTCGATCCGCGCGAAATCGAAGACGTGATTCTCGGCTGCGCGGAGCCCGAAGCGGAGCAGGGAATGAACGTCGCCCGCATCGCCTCGCTGCGCGCGGGTTTGCCGGTGGAAGCTTCGGCCATGACGGTCAATCGCTTCTGCTCGTCCGGCCTGCAGACCATCGCGATGGCGGCCGAGCGCATCATGCTGGGCGGCGCTGAGGTGATTCTTGCGGGCGGCACCGAGTCCATGAGCATGGTTCCCATGGGTGGAAACAAGATTTCGCCGAATCCCTGGCTGATGGATCACTATCCGGATGCCTATCTGGGCATGGGACTCACCGCCGAAAATCTTGCGCGCAAATATGGCATCACGCGCGAGCAGGCTGACGCGTTTTCACTGGCGAGCCATCAGAAGGCTATCGCTGCAATCGCGGCCGGAAAATTTAAGGACGAGATCGTGCCCGTTGAAGTGCAGCTCACCGCGTACGCGGAGGCGCCGCGGGCACAAACGGCCACGCTGGCAGCGGCGGCGTCGCCGTAAAGGAAAAAGTAACCACGATCACTACGACGTTTGACACCGACGAAGGTCCGCGCGCGCGATACTTCGCTGGAAGCGCTCGCCAAGCTAAAGCCCGCATTTCACGCGCAGGGCACGGTCACTGCCGGCAATAGCTCGCAGACGAGCGATGGCGCCGCCATATCCGTCGTGATGAGCGCGGACCGTGCTCGCGCGATTGGCGACAAAGCCGCTTGCGCGCTTTGTCTCCTTCGCAACGGCCGGCTGCCTGCCCGAAGAGATGGGCGTCGGCCCGGTCTACGCGATCCCGAAAGCGCTAAAGCTTGCGGGACTGAAGCTCGAGGACATCAGCGTGATCGAGTTGAACGAAGCGTTTGCCGCACAGGCGCTTACGGTGATTCAGCTTGCGGGACTCGATCCTGCACGCGTAAATCCCAATGGCGGCGCGACCGCGCTCGGCCATCCGCTCGGCTGCACCGGAGCCAAGCTCACCGCGACAATTATTCGCGAACTCGAACGCCGCAATGCCCGTTACGGAATGGTGACCATGTGCGTTGGCGGAGGCATGGGCGCCGCCGGAATTTTCGAACGCCTCGCCTAAGCCACACTTGGCCGTTACATCGCCGGCAAGCGTCTTGCCGCGCCTGGATACCGATTCATTGCGCTGCCTTCCATAGCCCGACAGTGTTGCCGTCCGGGTCTTGCATCCAGGCGAAGCTACCCTGTCCAGGGATTTCCACCGGCGGCACCAGCGTCTTGCCGCCGAGAGAGGCCGCTTTGTCGAGGCAAGCTTTCAGGTCAGTTACCTCGACGTAGAAAATGGTGTAGTGATGCGGCTCGTGGCCCAGCGCGGTGATGTGGCCGGGTATGCCGCGCCCGGCAGCGGTATCGATCATCGTTGCGGGGCCGCTCTCGGAAAGTTTCCAATCGAAAAGCTTGGAATAGAAATCGCTGGTGGCCTTGCTATTGCGACAGCCGATTTCAAAATGCACGACGGGTTTTCCCATGAATCCTCACTTGGCAGTTTCTGAAACGAAAGTGACGAGCTCTCGAAATGACCGGTTATCAAGACAAGGAAAATGTCCTATTATGCGGGCCGCGTCAAGCATCGTGTCTTTGAAGCATTCGTGGAGAAAGTAACGGGAATTGGGGGCCTCTTCTTTCGTGCGCGCCAGTTGCAAGCGTTGGCGGAGTGGTACCGCAATCATCTCGGCGTGGCCGTTGTGCCGGATAACTACGACGATCCTCCCTGGCAACAGCAAGCCGGCCCCACGGCCTATGCGCCGTTCCCGGAAGACACGAAATACTTTGGCGATCCCAGCGAGCAATGGATGGTCAATTTTCGTATCGCGAACCTTGACGCAATGGTCGCGCAGCTTCGAGCGGCCGGCGTTCCCGTGGAGATTGATCCCGAGCCCAGTCCGAACGGCCGCTTCGCCCGGCTGCACCCTCCCGAAGACAATCCGATCGAGCTCTGGGAGCCGGCCGGCCGCGACGTCACGTCGGCGAGTCAGGTCAGAAAGTAAGTAACCAGCCTGGCGTGCTTTGGCCACCACAATCGAACCTCAGGCCGCCGCGAATTGCTCCTGCCGTCGCTTTCCCGGTAAGATGGTTAAACCGCTACGGCGGCCCACCTCGTTTTTGGAATGGAAAATGGTGCAAAACGCATCCTGGTATTTCGCGTATGGCAGCAACCTGAACCGCACTCAATTTCGCTCGCGTGCCGGGCAAGTGCTCGAAGAAATCAACGGAGAATTAAAGAATTACGAGCTGGTCTTCAACCACAAAGTCCGCGGCGGCACGGCTTCGGCCAACATCAAGCAGGTGCCGGGCAAGAGCATTCACGGGGTACTTTACCGGATTCCCGAGTCGGCGTTTCGAACGCTCGACCGCTTCGAAGGCGTGCCGATGCATTACCGCCGCATCGAGGTTCGCGTAACAGCGGCGGACGGGCGCGAAATCAATACGCAGGTTTACATCGCAACGAAGGTCGAAGGCGGCCTTCGCCCGTCGGGGCATTACCTTCAATCTATTGTGGAAGGCGCGACGCAGGCTGGTTTGCCCGGTGAATATATCGAACAGGTTCGCGCGTCGGCAAACGGGCGCTAAGTTTGCAGCAATAGCTTGGCATGACTTAGCAATCCGCCGAGCCAAGGAGGAGCCATGGCCACCACAACGATTCCCACGGCGAATTACGAAGGGCGGCAGCTTTCTTCTGGAAAGCTCGCCGCCCGACCAGGTCTTCACCCCGCGGACATCAATGACGATCAGCGGCTAATCGGCCAGACGGCGGAAGAATTCGTAGTGAAGGAAGTGCTTGCCGCGCGCAAAAGAGCTCGAAGAAAAAAAGCCCGGGCTGATGGTGGAATTGGTGAAGAAAGCCGGCGAACTGGGCCTGCTCGGCGGCGGCGTGCCGGAAGAATATGGCGGCGCGGGGCTCGACAAGATTTCGACTACCGTGCTGACCGAGAAGATTTCCGTCTACGCCGGATTTGCCGTGACGCACGGCGCACAGGCGGGGATCGGCACGCTGCCGATCGTTTATTTCGGAACGGAAGAGCAGAAGAAAAAATATCTGCCGAAGCTCGCCAGCGGCGAATGGCTCGCGGCCTATTGCCTTTCGGAGCCCCAAGCAGGCTCCGATGCGCAGAATGCACTGACGCGCGCGGAGCTTTCGCCGGACGGCCAGCACTGGATCCTGAACGGCCAGAAGATGTGGATCACCAACGGCGGCTTCGCGGATGTCTACATCGTGTTCGCAAAAGTGAACGGCGAGAAATTTTCGGCGTTCATCGTCGAGCGCGACTTTCCCTGGATTCACGGCCGGCAACGAAGAGCACAAGATGGGGATTCACGGCAGCTCGACGACCCCGATCTTCATGGAGAATTGCAGGGTTCCCAAGGAAAACCTGCTGCACGAAATCGGGCGCGGACACATCGTGGCGTTCAATATTCTGAATGCCGGCCGTTTCACGCTGGGCGCATCGTGCGTGGGCGGCGCGAAACAAATTCTGGCGATCGCATCGCGATACACGAAGGAGCGTAAAGCGTTCGGCAAACAGATCGGCGAGTTTGGCTTGATGAAGGAAAAGCTGGCGGAGATGGCCATTCGGATTTTCGCGGTGGAGTCCATGGTCTACCGCTCGGCGGGTACGATGGAAGCCGCCATGGCCGCCGCGGCGGGTTCGGGAGATAAGGTCCAGCACACGATGAAGGTGCTCGAGGAGTATGCGATCGAAAGCTCGATCGCCAAGGTGTATGGCAGCGAAATGCTGGATTACGTGGTGGACGAAGGCGTGCAGATTTTCGGCGGCTACGGATTTCACGAAGATTATCCGGTGTGTCGCGCCTACCGCGATAGCCGCGTCAACCGCATTTTCGAAGGCACAAACGAAATCAATCGCATGCTCATCATCCAGATGCTGATGCGGCGCGCGATGTCGGGCGCTTGCCGTTGATTCCCGCGGCGATGAAGCTGGCCGATGAGGTTCTGGCCGGCGGTTCTTCGCGGGAAGCGTCCGAAGGCGTCCTCGCGGAAGAAGCGGCACTCGTTGCCAACGCGAAAAAGATTTTCCTGCAAGCCGCGGGCGGAGCCGTGCAAAAGTATCGCGACAAGCTAGCCGACGAGCAGGAACTTGTCGGCGCGCTGGCGAATATCGTGATGGAAATCTACGCCATGGAATCCTCCCTGCTTCGCGCCGCAAAAAGCGGCGTCAGCGCGCGGCGAGCAAAGCTGCCGGCGCGATGCTGGACGCCGCGCGCGTCTTCATCGCCGACGCCGCTGAGAGCGGTGGAACACGAAGCGCGTAGCGCGCTTGCCGCGGTGCACTCGGGCGACATGCTGACCACGCAAATGGCGGTGCTGAAGCGGTTCACCAAGCGCGCTCCTGTGGACACAATCGCGCTGCGACGGCGCGTCGCCGAGGCGGTGCAGTCGGGCGACCGATATCCCTTCGAAGGCCGCTAAAAACAAATTTCCTTCCCAATGCCGACGTTTGAAGATCAGCACACAACATTGGTACGGCATACTTCCATCCGGAATTGGTCATCGAGAAAATATCGGCCGTTTCCCAAAACTTCTAGATTGAAACACTCGCAGGGCTCGTACGCAGCGGTTTGGTTCGAAGATGGCGAGAACTCTTCACCACATCATCGCGGTTGAGCCAACAGCGAATCTTTTTCCCGAATTGTGAATCCCGTTTTGGCAATTCTAGTACCGGGTACTTCGGGTCTATGGTGTTGAAAATCGCCTGTACCATTGAGCCAAAAGGTAGTTAGCCGTTAATACTGGAGACGATGCTCGTGGATCATCACGTGCATCAAAGTAAAGGTGTGGGGGGTGGTTCTGTGGTTGAGAATTTGGCGTCAAGCGAGTCAAGCGAGAAGCAAAGCGAAGCAGAGGCGGCAGGCGTTCCGGCAGCAAAGCGGGCCGATCCTTGGCGGAAGTGGCTGTGGGCATTCCTGATTGCAGTATTCATTCTGCAAACATATTATGTGCGGGAGATGTTGGCGGCCCTGGCAGTATTTACGGTTCTCTTCGTGATCGGCGCGATCTTCGCGGGCGTAGTCTATCTGCTCGGCCGCGCCGGTGAGACGACGATTTCGCTGGCGGAGCCGGTGGCGCGTCGCGGCCTGACCATGGCCGAGGAGTTCAGCAAAAAAGCATCCCGCCGTCCACGTTCAGCGCCTGCCCCGTGATGGCGCTGGACTGGTCGCTGACAAGAAAGAGCGCAGCAGCAGCGATTTCGTCCGCCGTCTGCGGGCGTCCCTGAAGAATTCCCTTTAGAAAGTCTTTGAACATGTCATCGGCGTCGCGGCCCGCGCGCTCTGCGAGGCCACGTCCCAACTCCTGCGACATTTTTGTTTCGGGCACCGGTCCCGGGCAGATCGCGTTTGCACGCACGCCGCGTTGCGCGCCTTCGGCGGCGGTGGTGCGTGTGAGGCCGAGAAGCGCCGCTTTGGCGGCTGCATAGGCCGCTCCCCAGCCGAAGGCAGCCTTTGCGGAAACGCTGGAAATATTGAGAATCGCGCCGCCCCGCGCGCGTAAAATTCGGGGAGGAGCAAGCGCGTGAGCAGGAAAGCTCCGCGCAGGTTTGACGTGACCACCGCGTCCCATTCCGCGGGAGTGATTTCCTCGATGGGCTTTACCGGGCCATAGATGCCGGCATTGTTCACCAGAATGTCGGCGCCGCCAAATCTCTCGCGGGCCGCGCGAAGGATGCCCTCGCAGTCCGATTCGCGCGAGACGTCTGCTGCGACCCACGCCGCGCGGCCTCCGGCGTCGGTAATTTCCCCGGCCGTAGCGTTCAATTCCCCGGCGGTACGTGCGGCTAGCAAGACTGCGGCGCCTTCGGCGGCAAAGCGGCGCGCAATGGCGCGGCCGATCCCGCGACCCGCTCCCGTCACAATTGCTACTTTTTCAGCGAGTTGCATGAGCCCTCCGCGTGCGATTTGCCGTCCAGGAAGCAAGGCCGGAAGAATAGCATCTGCGCGGGCGCGGTTCCAAATTGCGTATAGTAGAGGGAAATTTGAATCAGCGAAGCTGGCGCTGCGACATCCCGGCTAAGCTGCTCCGGTGCATATAGTTACGCCAAGGTCACGCACGCCGCGTAGCTGCCGAAAAGTGGCATGACGCGCGCGGCTCAGATAAGGTATGATGAATTCGCTGGCTTTAGGGGCGAACCAACGAAATGAGTGATTCTCTGGTCCAGATTCGAGGCGGCAATGGAGCCGCGGGTGGAAAGACCCTTCTCCGGGTGCGTCCGCGCGGATTTTGTGCCGGCGTGGTGCGCGCGGTGGATATCGTCGAACTGGCGCTCGAAGCGTACGGGCCGCCGGTGTATGTGCATCATGAGATCGTGCATAACCGCTACGTCGTAGACCAGTTGCGCCGCCGCGGAGCGATCTTTGTCGAGACCGTCACAGAGGTGCCGAATGGCGCGGTGTTGATTTTTAGCGCGCACGGCGTGCCGCCTCCGGTGCGCGAAGAGGCTTCCACCCGGCAGCTCCGCGTGATTGACGCTACCTGTCCGCTGGTGACGAAAGTGCATCTTGAAGCCCTGCGATTCGCCCGCGAGAACCGCACGATTATTTTAATCGGGCATAAGGACCATCAGGAGATTGTCGGCACCTCTGGCGAAGCGCCGGAACAGACAATTGTGGTGGACAGCGTCGAAGCAGTGAACCGCCTGGAAGTGAAGGATCCCAACCGCTTGGCATTCCTGACGCAAACTACGCTGAGTCTCTACGATACGCAAGAGATCGTCGCGCGCCTGCGCGAGCGATTTCCCACCATCCAGGGACCTGCGTCCGACGACATTTGCTATGCGACGCAGAACCGGCAGGAAGCCGTGGAGCAAATGGCCCGGGACGTGGATTTGATTCTGGTGGTAGGTTCGCCCAATAGCTCGAATTCGAATCGCCTCGTCGAAGTTGCCAAGCGAGCTGGCGTTCCGGCGCGGCTGATTGACGATGCCTCGGTGATTCAGCCTGAATGGGTCGAAAACGTTCGTAGTGTCGGAGTGACCGCGGGAGCATCCGCGCCGGAAGTGCTCGTGGAACAGGTGAGCGAACGGTTGGCCGGTCTGGGCTTTACGAATCAGCGTGATCTCGATTTGATTCGGGAAGACGTGCGATTTACGTTGCCCATCGAGCTGGCGGCGGTGGCTCCGGGCGGTAGGCGAAATTAGCTTTCAGTAGAAGGCCGATCGGATGATCAGGGGCGGAAAATCCGATGGTCCGGGCACTTCGAAACCGTTTCTCAACTAGAAAAAGGAGATCCTGTTGGCGGTCAAGATTGTCCGTCAGCCGAAGAAGATTGCCCTGATTGGCGCGCCGACCTCCGCCGCGGCGCTTTCGGCCGGCCACGAACGCGCGCCCGCCGCGCTGCGCGAGGCCGGGCTGGTCAATCGCCTGACCGAAGCAGGCTTCGAGGTCACCGACACCGGTGATTCTATCTCGAAGGTTTTTCAATCCGACGACGAACATCCCCGGGCTCGTAATGTTGCCGCAATCGTAGCAGTGCTGAACGATCTGCGTCCCCGCGTGGAACAGGCCGTGAAATCAGGGGCGCTTCCGCTGATTGTAGGCGGCGATTGCAGCATTGCGCTGGGCACCATCGCGGGCGCTCGGCGCTACTACCGGCACGTGGATCTGGTTTATGTAGACGGCGACGCCGACCTGAACGTGCCGGCGACCACACCTTCGGGCTGCGTGGATGGCATGGTGGTGTCGCACATCATTGGGCGCGGCGCACCCGAGTTAGTCCGGTTTTGGGGGGAAGCGCCGCTGGTGCGTGAACCGGATATTGTGTTGTTTGGTTTTGACCGGCTCGATCCGGCGGAGGAGATAGCGCTGGCTCGTTCGCCTATGAGGCGTTTTCGCGCGGATGACATACGGCGCGCTGGGGCGGCTTCCGCTGCGCAGGCTGCGATTCGCCAGATGCACGCCGGCCAGCACGAATTCGTGCTGCACTTTGACGTGGACACAATTTCAAGCAAGCAATTTCACGCTACCAACCATCCGGCCGCGGACGGGTTGACCATCGAAGAGGCGCGCGAGGCGCTGAGAGTGTTTGCAGGCCAGAAAAATCTCGCCGCATTCGAAGTCACGGCGTACAACCCCCAACTGGATTCCGATGGCAGCGGCGCGCGCACGTTGATTGATCTGATTGTTTCCGTGCTCAGCGTCAGGTTGGAAGGGGAGCCGGTGCCGGCGGCTGATGCCGCACACGTTGCGAGCGAACCTTCCGGTACAACACCTGAAGTGGCCGCACCCGAAGCAACCGCGTCTGAGCCCGAGATTGCAGCCCCGCCTTCAATCCCCGCAAGGGAAACAGAGCAATCCGCCGAACCTGCGCCACCCGAGGGCGGCCAGCACGAAGCGTAGCCCTCCCCCCTTTAGTCCGCGAAGCTGGCATGCTGCCTTTCGTAACAATGTCTTGCGCCACTCCCCGGTGTCTCATGTAGCTGCGCAGCCCGCTGAGGAATCAAAAGAGGGAGTAACAACGGAAGGGAGCCTATGGCCAGCCTGTTTGAACCTCTTACGATTCGGGGCATCACCCTTCGCAACCGCGTTGCGGTCTCGCCGATGTGCCAATACTCGAGCATAGACGGCTTCGCGAATGACTGGCACTTCGTGCATCTGGGCAGCCGCGCGGTTGGAGGCGCAGCCCTGGTCACGGCCGAAGCTTCCGCCGTATTGCCGGAAGGGCGCATCAGCCCCGCGGACCTGGGAATCTGGAAGGACGAGCACATCCCCGCCTTGGCGCGCATCGCCGAGTTTATTCGCGGACAGGGAGCCATTGCCGCCATTCAGTTGGCGCATGCGGGGCGAAAGGCCAGCACGCCGCCGCCTTGGGAAAAGGCGCGCGCGCTTACCGAGGCGGAGGGGGGATGGACAACCTTCGCTCCGAGCGCACTGCCTTTTTCCGAGAAATACCCGATGCCCGAGGAGCTTTCAATCGAAGGCATCGGGAAAGCTGTGCAGGCCTTTGCGGCCGCCGCAGGGCGCGCGCGCAAGGCGGGATTCCAGGTGATTGAACTTCATGCCGCGCACGGCTACCTGATCCACCAGTTTCTTTCTCCGCTCAGCAATCAGCGAAAGGATGCTTACGGTGGCTCGTTTGAAAATCGCACCAGATTTGCGCTCGAGGTTGCCAAAGCGGTCCGCGAAGTCTGGCCCGCTTCGTTTCCGCTGTTTGTGAGGATCTCTTCCACCGACTGGGTCGACGGCGGCTGGGATATCGAACAATCCGTGCAACTCGCGGCCAAGCTGAAAGATCTCGGCGTGGACCTGGTGGATTGCTCTTCGGGCGGACTCGTGCCGTACGCGAAGATCGAGCCGGGTCCCGGATATCAGGTGGACTTCTCGTGGCGCATCAAGGAGGAAACAGGAGTTCTTACCGGCGCCGTCGGCATGATTTCGAAACCGGGCCAAGCGGACGAGATTCTCAGCACCGGCAAGGCAGACATGATTTTTATGGCGCGCGAGTTTCTGCGTGATCCGTACTTTCCGCTGCGCGCCGCAAGCGACTTCGGTTTCACTGTGGATTGGCCGGTGCAGTACCTGCGTGCGGCGCCCAGCGGCAGCATCGCGCGGGAGCCGATGTACCCGGACACGCGAACTGGTGCAGCGCAAGGACAGCGCGGCATCGGCGTGACTGCTCCGCACACGAAATAGCTTCGGTAAGCAAGTTTTGTTGTCTTTCAGAGAGCAGCGTCGGCCATCGGGGTCGTTCCCCGCGAGACCGCGGCCGGTAAGCTCTCTGTGTCTATACTTCGGTCGGCCTTTACCAGCAGAAAAAACAGTCCAGACGCAATCGAAACGGCCGCCGCGCAATCCAAGGCGCGATTCCATCCGAAGCTTGTCGCCACGTAGGCGGTCACGATCGGCGAAAGCCATCCGCCGAGGTTGCCGAAGGTATTCATCAACCCGGAAAGTGATCCCGTAAATTCCTGCGTGAGGTCAATGCAGGTCGCCCAGAACGTGCTGGCCGCGAACATATTCATCCCGCCGCCCACCGCCAGCGCAATCACGGCCGCGGTATTGCTCGCGGTGTTGCTGCCCACCCAGAGCAGAGAAGCCGATGAGAACATCCCGACGCAAATCGTGGCGCGGCGTCCCCAGCGTTTTCCCATGCGGCGCACGGCAAAATCCGAGAAGAGCCCTCCGAGCGGGGCCAGAGCCGCAATCGCCAAATATGGAGTTGCACCCCAAAGCCCTCCTTGCGTGATGCCAAGGTGCCGCACCTGGATCAAGTACAGAAAAAACCACGTGTGGTAAAAGTAGATCGGAAATCCCTGGCAGAAATATCCCAGGAAAAGCCCCCAGCAAGATGCCGTTGAAATGAGCTGGCCCCATGGCGTAGCTCGGCGATTCTTCACGAAGACCAGATACGTCGCGGCCTGCCTGGATCAGTTCCAATTCCGCGCGGTTCACGCGCGGGTGCTCCTCTGGCGTGTTGGTGACGAGCGCTTGCCAAACCAACACGACGATCAAGCCGAGCGCTCCGGCAATGTAGAACGAAGTTCGCCAGCCGTATTTCTGCATGATCCATGCGATCAGGGGTGGCGTGATTGCGCCACCAAGGCCCACGCCCAGAATCGTGAAGCTCGCGCCGGTGCCGCGGCGCGCGGAGCCCATCCAATTGGCAACGATCTTGTTTCCGTTTGGCGACGCGGCCGCTTCGCCCGCGCCGACCAGGAAGCGGATGATCATGAAAGCCGCCACGGCATTGATCCATCCGTGAAAGATCAATTTCGGCGCGAGCCCGGTGAGCGCGGTGAATACCGACCAGAAAAGGATCGCGAGCGCGAGTACGTTTTTCGGTCCATAGCGATCGCCGGCCCAGCCGCCCGGAATCTGAAACAGCGCATAGCCAAGCAGAAATGCGCTGAACACCCAGCCCATCGTGTGCGTGCTGAATGAAAACTCATCCTGGATGTACTTCGCCGCGATACTCAGGTTGAGGCGATCTACATAGGTGAGCATCGTGACGAGCGTGATGCAGCACATGATCTGCCAACGCACGGAGCTCGCGGGCGCGCGCGTTTGTGCCGCCGTAGGCGCGATTTGTTGCTCGGCCCTCATTTTGCCGGTCGATTGTGCCACCGAAGCCCGCGAATACAACGGGGAATCTGTTGCGGCGGGGTTAGAACAAAATTCGGCTACGTGACCTCTCTTGCGTAGATCATAAAGGAAATCACCGGCTCGGAATCGCCTTGGTGGAAGCTTCGCACGCGATCGCGAATCACGCGGTCCGACGCGGTCATGCGCTCCCGCTCGCGCAGGAACTCAAGCCACGATTCCATCACGAAGGTTTCTACTAGACGCTCGGGCTGCGCCGTGTCTTGATAAATTCCCCAGCGGATGGCGCCGTCGCGGAGGCGAACATCCCGTAGGCGATGGACGGCATGCGTGAACGGAGCATAGTCTTCCAGGCGAATGCGGTACTCAATGGTGACCATGACGGGCCCGGCTTCCGGATGCGGCTCGATCACCACTTGCGGAGCCGGCCGGTTGAGCTGATACGGACTCAGGTCGGGCAGCTTGCCGCGCAACATATGGAAGCGATGCGCGACCGGCAGGCTGGCGACCAAGCTGATCGCCGCAACGAGCAATGACCTCGATGTCGAGAAGTGTCCTGCAAGAAAGCCCCATAGCACGCTGCCGAGCGCCATGCCTCCCATGAAGATCATTTGATAGGTGCCCAGCGCGCGCGCCTGCACCCAGGCAGGGACCGAAAGCTGCACGGCCACGTTCATCGTGGAGGTCATGCTCGTCCACGCAAAGCCTGCGGCAATCAACCACACGACGATGATGGGCACGCTTCGTACCATGGCGAGCGCCGCAAGCGTGCACGCGAAAACCCCGCCGGAGAGCGCGCCGATCGTATCCGCCGAGACTCGGCGGCGAATCCTCGGCAAGAGCGACGCGCCGATCACCGCGCCAAATCCCAGGCACCCGGTCAGGATGCCGTACGCCATCGCCCCGCGGTGCAGGTCCTGCTCAGCCACCACCGCGAGCAGCGCCCAGACGGCGCTGGCGAAGAACGTAAACAGAAATGCGCGCACAAGAATCGCCTGGAGCTCGGGGACGTAACGAATATAGCGAATGCCCGCCCGCATGGACCCAAACATACGTTCCGACGGCAGAGCGCTCCTATAAGGCGGCGACCGCCGCCAGCGGTACAACACGATAATCACGGCAATGAACGAGGCCGAGTTCAGCAGGAACACGATCCCCGCGCCGCGAGCGGCGACAACGAACGCAGCAACCATCAGCCCGCCGAGCGCCGGACCCACCGCTCGCGCGAGATTGAACCCCGCGCTGTTCGTCGAAATCGCGTCGGGCAGCTCGGCGCGCGGGACCAGCTCGGGCACGATCGCTTGCCAGCCCGGACTGTTCATCGCGGAGCCGATGTTGAGCAGAAACGTCAACGCCAGCAGCGTCCACGGCGAGATCACGCCCACAAAGGTCAGCACGCTCAGGATCGCGACCGTCCCTAACATCCATGACTGCCAGAAAATCAGCAGCCGCCGGCGTTCGAAGATGTCTGCCGTTGCGCCTGCGGGGAGTCCGAGGATCAGCACAGGAAGGCTGGCAGCCGTTTGCATCAGCGCAATCAGCAGGGGCGACGACGTCAGCGCCGTCATCAGCCACGTGCCGGCAGTGTCTTGCATCCAGCCGCCGAGATTGGAGATTAGCGAAGCGATCCAGAGATTGCGGAAGAGCCGGTGGCGCAGCGGTGCCCATCCCGAAAGCTGTTCGACGGTTGGAGGAGAACTCAACGTCCGGCCGGGCTAGATGATAGCAGCATGAGGCAAGCGGGAGACGCCGTCAGCGCCCCAAGCTAATTGGCCACGGCTGCGGAATGGCCGTAAGCATCAGAACCAGCCCGAGCAGCGCGACATTCTTCATGAAGTTGATCTGCTCGCCCATTTTCGCCTGCGCCTCTCGGACGCTCCAGAAAGCATGCATCGTAGGCGTTATCACGATCAGAAACAGGGCCAGGAGCCCTGCTCCAATCAGCGGCTGATATCCCAGCAGGATGCTCAGTCCTCCCAGCAGCAGCAAAAAGCCGGAGCCGCCCACGGCCAGCGCAGGCGCGGGCACTCCCTTACTCTTTGCGTACCCGGCCATCATGCTAAGCCCGGTGAAATGATGGATGCCGCCCGTAATGAAATAACCGCCCGCCAGGATCCTCCCGATCAGAAATACAATGTCCACGGTGCACGCTCCTGCAAAGTTAGATTCAGCAGCGGGGCGCGTGGCTTCAGCGCTTGAGAACTATACGCCCATACAGGATTTCGTCGATTGCCTCTCCTTCTCCCTGACGATAGGGTGGAGGGCAACATGAAAAAACATGCGCTGGCCGGAACGAGCGTCTTTATGAAATGCTTTTTTATTTCTTGCCTTGCCGCCGCACTGCTTTCTGGCAGCGCGAACGCCCAAAAGCCCGCCTCGCCGCCAGATTCCAAGAGCGACGCGGGTAAAATTGAGGTACGCAACAAGGCCGCCAGTTTGATCGCCGACCTGCTTGGCGACGAAAAACATATCAGCAAAATCCTGATCATCAAGCCCAAGTCCCCTGCGCTGGGAAAGCTGATCCGGTAATCCACGTGCTCTATTTCCTGCGATGAGAGTTTTGATATCAGGCGCGGGAATCGCCGGACCGACGCTCGCATACTGGCTGGCCCGTTACGGACTACAGCCCACCCTCATAGAGACGGCACCCCGCTTGCGAACCGGCGGCTACGTCATTGATTTCTGGGGTGCGGGTTTCGACATCGCTGATCGAATGGGCGCGTTACCCGAGATCAGGCGGAAGGGTTACATGATCCGGGAAGTAAGAGTTGTAAACCGGAACGGGAAACGGTTAGCCGGGTTTCCGGCCGAGGCGTTTGCCCGCATGACGCAGGGCCGCTATGTCAGCCTGCCGCGAGGCGAACTCGCCGCAGCCATCTTCGGCAAGATCGAAGGCAAGGTCGAAACGATTTTTGGCGACAGCGTGGACCGCATTGAGCAGACGGAAAATTCCGTTCACGTCACTTTCGAACGCGGAGGCGCACGCGAGTTCGATCTCGTCGTCGGAGCGGACGGGCTGCATTCTCGTGTCCGCGAACTTGTTTTTGGCCCGGAAAGCCGGTTTGAGAAATACCTGGGTTACAAAGTCGCGGCTTTCGCCGTCGACGGCTACAGGCCGAGAGACGAACTGGTTTATGTGATGTACACGGAAGTGGGCCAGCAGGTGGGCCGGTTTGCCATGCGCGGCGACCGCACGATGTTCCTGTTTATATTTGCGGATGACGATGCGACAGGAGCGAGTGATGTGCAGGCGCAAAAAGCGCTGTTACGCAAGCGCTTCGGCGCGAGCGGGTGGGAGTGTCCGCAGATTTTAGACGCGCTCGACGCCGCCGACGATCTGTATTTCGATCGTGTGAGCCAGATACGAATGGACCCGCGGCAGGGATTATGGACAAGGGGGCGGGCGACGTTGATCGGCGATGCGGCTTTCTGCGTCTCGTTCCTCGCCGGGCAGGGCTCCGCTTTGGCCATGGTGTCCGCCTATATCCTTGCCGGCGAACTGCACCGCGCGAACGGTGACTATGCGCAGTGCTTTCGAGCGATACCAGGATCTGTTCGGGCCATTCGTTCTCGCCAAGCAAAAGGCCGCGCTGCGTTTTGCGGGTGCCTTTGCACCGAAGTCGAAGTTCGGGCTGTTCCTGCGCAATCGGATTTTCAACCTTATGGCGATCCGCTGGATTGCTGATCTTGCTGCCGGTCGCGACCTCAGCGACAACATCGCTCTCCCCGATTACTGATAAAAGTGTCGCTCGGTCGGAGAGACACCACCCAACTGACGTGTAAATTCAGCTCTCCTGCACGATGATTGAAAAACTGCAAATGATCGGAAACGTTTGAAGTAAATCTGCTCCTCACGCAAACCAACGCGCTCGACTACGGCTCGCATCTGGCGAAAATCGCGGCTGACAACTCCACGTCGCCGGAACAGGCGCGCCAATTTCACTCGCTCGATGTTGCGCTCAGCGCTTTGTTCCGCCGCGTCGTTGCCAGAATACGCGCGCTGCCCGCAAAATAACACCAACGTCAAATCCTAGCAGGAGCCCTTGTATTGCGGGAATCGCCTTGTCTGCGTAGACTTGCAGCCATTGTGCCCGGGTGGCGGAATGGCAGACGCTGGGGACTTAAAATCCTCCGGCCTTTAACGGGTCATGCGGGTTCGACTCCCGCCCCGGGCACCAAGTTATCTTCTGTGTTTTCATTTTCATTGAGCGCCTCTCCCTTTCTCATCACTCCGATATCACTCGCAATTCCGGCTTGTCCCGACTCCAAACCCGCTCGAGATCGGCTTTGAGTTGCCGCGGTCTGGAAGCGACCCAAGGGGAATAATATTGCTCCGTTATCTTGACGCTGCGATGGCCAAGGTGAACCGAAACGCGTTCCATTGGGACGCCTGCGAGGAGCAACTCTGTCGCGAACGTATCGCGGAAACGATGAGCGTGACCGTCAGGGATCTCTGCGAGCGCAAATAGAAGCCGAAGTCTAGCTTCCCACCGTCATTCCCGCAGTGTGGCTCCCGCCCTTCGCTTCCTTGACCGCGCGGAGCGCCGCTTTGTTGGTATCCGCCATTCGGGCATAGTCAATGTTGATATCCAGTTTGCCGCCGCGCCCCATTCTTTTTTTGGGCTCGGCAGTGGTCACGCTCCCTATGGCCAAGGCACCCTTCGGAATCACAACCACACCGTCAACGGTGATGTCCTCAAGCACTTCAAAGTTAATTTCATCACCTACGTGGGCATTCGCGGAAGAGATGGTGCGGGCAAGCTTCAGCTCCACCGGAGTTCCATCCTGCAACGTAAACGGCGAAGGCGCGACAATCGTGCGGAGCGAAGAGTGGCTTGCTGCTGCGGCGGATGCGATTGTTGGCGCTCCGCCAGTAGCTAACGCGTCTTGGCCATTTCCGCGTTATATTTCCCTTTCTAGTCCAGACTGCCCCAATGGCGTCGGAGGAGGAAAATGACACGCCTCGTCAGCATCACGCTTCTCCTCTTCGCCATGTGTAATGCTGGGCGAGTCCAGGGCCCGCCCACGATCCAGGGTGCGGCGTCTCCTGAAGAGGGCTTCGTTTCCCATACAAAGTACACTAACGCCTTCTTCGGTTTTGAATTAGCGATTCCCCAAAACGCACAGATGCGCATCTTGGCGCTGCCATCGAGCAGCCCTTCAGCGCGATTCCTGTTTGGACTCGAATCTCAGGACCACGGACTGACTACCGTGATTGTGGATGCGAAGCAAACGCCAGCCGCATCATCGGAGGATGCCAGGAAAGCAGCGTCGGGATCGGAAGGTGAAACTGTGAAGCCAATCGAGATTGGCGGGAAGGACTTTTGGAAGAGCGAGGCACAGAATAAAAGCTCGGCAGGGAAAATGCGTAAGGTAAAATATGCTACTGCTTTAGCTGGCTATGTTCTCGAATTTGACATCCTCTCCTTCAACAGTAAGCTCACGGAGGAGCTGGAGGAAAGCATCGAGTCGGTAATATTCTTTGACCCGGCCAAAGCGAAGCAAATGGCCGGCGAGGACAGTCAGCCATACAATCCCGCCGGACCAGCCGTGCCCAAGCCTAGTGGTTTGCTCAAGGAATTAAGCTCGGGCACCGTTTCTGGCAACAGCTATACGAACAGCGCGCTCGGGTTTTCGTACGAATTTCCTACAGGGTGGTATCAAGCCGATGAGGCTACCCAACGAAAGGTGATCGAAGCGGGACACCAGGCAGCTTGGGGCAATAGCCCGAGCGCCGCCCAGGAGCATGAGGCAGCACAGAATTGCACCAAGGTTCTGCTGTGGGTGAACAGGGAGCCGGGGGGCACCAAGGCGGACGTAAACCCGTTGATCGTGATTCTTGCCGCTGACCCACAGTGCTCTCCGGGGGTCACTTTCCCGACTTCAAGCGATGACCACGAAGGTGTTCGCAATATAGTGCAAGCGGTCGTGCGCTCGCTTGCGGGAAGTTTGGTGATGAGCGGTGCAATGAAAGTTGGCACATTTTCTCTGCAGGGCCATCTTTTCCTGAACGTATCCGGCGTTTCCCAAGTGAACGTCCCAGGGCACGACGGACCGGTGGAACTGCACAATTCACTGGTGTTCACGTCTTTGAAGGGAATTTGGACAATCTGGCTCTTCTCCAGCGGCAGTGAGGCAGAGTTGCAAGAACTTAAGCACACGAATATAGCCTTTTTGCGCTCCAATAGTGTGCCGTAGCCGTGGAGGAGGCTCCGAAACGCCCTCCGTGAAGAGTCCTTGTTGCACCTATAGAACTCATTCGCCCCGCGTTCACTGCCCAAAACCTACCAACGTGAGCGGAACGACGTCAAAAACGCAGAATCTGCGCTTTTGCGGCTCGTGAAGACATACTCACAACTTCCTGTTCTTTTTCGACTGAAAGCTGTTGCGAGAAACGTCCGTAAATTCGGTACTGTGCGGCGGGAAGTTCGGAGAACTCGCGTAAAGCATGGTCGAGGCGAGCGGGCCAGAGCGAGTGAAGACTTATATCGGCCGTGTGTTCAACCTTGACGAACCCACTCGGTTTGCAGCCTCGGCGGCCGCATTAAGGTCTGCATCACCACGCAATACTGTTCGGTTTTTTCTCGCAATCCACGCAGTTGTTCCGGCGTTGCCTCAGGGGCAGCAACATCAAAATGAAGATGAATGCTCTCAAATCCGACGGGCACGTCTTTCGATATGCCAAGGGTGCCTCGAAGATCCAAGTCTCCCTCCACCGTGACCTCAATGCGTTCGGTTGGTATGCCCATCGCCGCAGCCACCATCTGACAGGTGATCTGCGCGCAAGCCGCCAGAGCCCCGAGCAAAAGGTCACCGGAACAGGCGCCGGTACCGCCGCCTCCGACTCCCTTGTGGGCTTCGGCCTGGTAGATGGCACGTCCGATATCGACCGAGCATGAGACCGGAACATCCGTCTGTCGCGCCTTTCGCCCGGATTGTGATTTGCGAGGCATTCGGGTCACTGCGGTATTGCTCTTTCAGCGGCTTCTGAAGCGATCGAAGATCCATGGCAACCTCATCCTTTTATTCTTGGCCATTTTTCGCTGACTGGGGCGGCTTCGGCCAAGCCGTCTTGAAGCCGCTCCATCTGCATGCTAGCATGCGTGCGCATCAGGAGGATGCTCATGCCCAAATTCGTCATCGAACGCGAAGTCCCGGGAGCCGGAAATCTAACCGACGCCCAATTGCGGGAAATCTCCCAAAAGTCGGTCAACGTTTTGAAGGGAATGGGTCCCGAGATCCAGTGGCTCCATAGCTACGTAACCGGCGACAAGGTGTACTGCGTCTACTTCGCTCCGGACGAGGCGACCATCCAGGAACACGCCAAGCGCGTAGGCCTTCCTGCCAATCGCGTCTCCGCCGTGCGCCGGCTCCTCGATCCGGCAAGCGCGGAGTAAGCGCTGCTGAACATTCCCGTGGCGCTGGATTCCTTTCGCCATCAGCGTCAGTTCGTGCAGGCACCGGTACGCTAACACGAGGGAGATGCCGCCTCCGGCATCAGCACTTCCTCGATAGCTTTCTCGACCGGCATAGCCCAACCTTCTAACCAGGCCGTCGCGCCTGCCGTGTTGGTCAATGCCTGCCGTGCCGGATCCAGACTGGCTTCCAGTTTGGCCTGTTCCGCCGGCGTGAGCGGAGCGCCAATATTCTGGCGCAGCGCAGCCGCTGCGCCCGCCAGCCGCAGCGAACGCTCTGCTTGGAGTTGAGCCGCCGCTGAGCACGCGAAACACTCCAGCAGGCGGGCAATTCCGCGTTTATGTTCCAGTTCCTGGAAAATTCTCATGCTTTCCCGGTACAGAGAGTGCGCTGTGGGATAATTCCGCTGTTCTCTCGCCAAGCTTCCCAGATCAGCCAGCGTGCCGGCAATGCCCCAGCGGTCGCCGAGTTCCCGAAAAATTGCCAGGCCCTGTTCGTACAATGTCCGCGCGGCTGCGGAGTCACCCTGATCGCGAGCGACATCCCCCTGGTAGTTCATCGACCAGGCGACGCCCGTCCGATCTCCCAGTCCTCGGAAGATTGAGAGACACTCCGCGTACAGCGAACGCGCGCGCGGATAGTCACCCTGCAATTTGACGACATTCGCCAGGTTACTGAGAGAACGAGCGACAGCCTTCTGGTCGCCCAATTCTCTCCACAGCACCAGGCTTTCTTCGAACAGAGAGTGCGCAACTGCGACGTCAGCCCCGGTCCCGAGCAATGACCGCCAGCGCGTTTAGAGAGACGGCGACGCCCTGCTTGTCACGCAACTGACGCGCGATGTCCAGACTTTCCCCGATGAGCGCATCCGCCGAGGCGTAATCTCCCTGCGCGCCGGCGAGCACGCCCGCGGCAAAAAGCGCTCGCGCTCGCGCCTTCGTGGGAGCTGCCGCTCCTGCGAGCTTCAGCAGCTTGCCCAGCCTGTCCCTGCCTTCGGCGAGATACTCGCGCGTCTCCCAAAAGCGAAACAGGGCCGCGCCCAGACGCAGGCCCCACTCCGCGTCTCCGGTTTCTGTCAGCCACTCGAGCCCGCGCGAAAATTGTCATGTTCGAGCGCGAAGCGTTCCAGCCATTCCGCTCCTTCCGCGCCGCTCTGCTCCGCAGCCTCTTCTTCTGCCAGCACCAGGCAGTAGGCGGCATGGGCGCGCTTCGTCAACGCCTCCTCCCCGCTTGCCTCCAGTTTTTCCAGAGCGTACTCGCGAATCGTTTCCAGCATCACGAACCGCGATTCACCGTTCGCTTGCTCGACCTGCTGCACCAGGCTTTTGTCCACCATGGACGCCATACCGTCGAGCAGGTCCAAATCGAGATCGCCTTTGGTGTCGCACACAGCTTCCACGCCCTCCAGAGTGCATCCCCCCACGAACACCGATAATCTTCGGAAAAGCTTCTGCTCGGCAGCGCTCAGCAGATCGTAGCTCCAATCGATGGCGGCGCGAAGCGTCTGCTGCCGCTGCGGCAGGTCCCGCGCGCCGCCCGTCAATAACTGCAACCGGCTCGCCAGGCGTGTCCGCATGGAAGAGGGCGAAAGAACTTTGACTCGCGCGGCTGCGAGCTCGATCGCGAGAGGCAGACCATCCAACCGGGCGCAAATCTCGGTGACGGCGCTGGCGTTTTCTCGGTTAAGTTCAAAATCTGGCTTGGCGGCGACGGCGCGTTGCACGAACAGCGCGACCGCAGGGAACTGCGACAGGACCTCAAGCGAAGGCATGGACCGCGAATCCGGCAGCGCAAGCGGCGGCACCGGAAATTCATGTTCTCCGTACACGTGCAGCGCTGCGCGGCTCGTTACCAGGATTTTAAGATTGGGACCCATGGCCAGGAGCTCCGCCACGGTAGGCGCCGCCTGAACCAGGTGCTCGAAATTGTCCAGCAGGAGCAGCATGGGTGCGCGCAATGAATCCTGTAAATTCTTTTTGAGTATTTCGAGCGGCGACTGGCCTCCCGCCTCCCGGATCCCCAGCGTCTGAACGATCACGGAAGCGATCAAGCCCGGATCGCTTAGCGGGGAGAGCGGGACAAAATGAATGCCGCCGGGAAAATGCTCGACAAGGCCATTCGCCACCTCCACCGCGAGACGCGTTTTGCCGATCCCGCCTGGACCCGTGACCGTGACCAGGCGCACATCCTGGCGCAGCAGAAGTTCTTTGGCGGCAGCTACTTCCTTCTCTCGCCCCACAAACCCCGTCCGCTGCACAGGAAGATTGGTCGGGCGCGGCTCCGCCTGCTTAACTGGTTTCTCCGAGAAGCGGTCTCGTATGGCTGCAAGTTCCCGTGCGAGATCCCGGGTAGAGACGTAGCGCTTATCGGGATCTTTCGCCAGACATCTCTCGATAGCCCAACACAGCGGAGCGGGTGCCTCGGGGTTTTGCACCCCGATGGGTTCGGCTTGATCCCGGAGAATGGCCACCAGCGTCTCGGCCGCCGTGCTTCTCGGAAAGGCGCGGTTTCCGGTCACCATCTCGTAGAGCACCAAGCCGAACGAAAACTGGTCTGACCGGAAATCCAGTTGATCACCGCCCAGCCTGCTCCGGTGACATATATCCCACCGTTCCGAGAAGCATGCCCGGTCGAGTCTGGGACGCGGACCCGGTGACCGCATCCGACTGGTCTCCATTGGTCGACGCAAGCTTCGCCAGCCCAAAATCCAGGATTTTGACGAATCCGTCGTGAGAGACCATCAGGTTCTCGGGCTTTAAGTCCCGGTGCGACGATGCCCGCTTCATGCGCCTTGGCTAGCCCCTCCGCAACCTGCGCCGCGATTTCAATTGCTTTTCGTATTGGCAGCAAGCCGCCGGCAAGCAGTTCGCGCAGTGTTTTCCCTTCTATCAGCTCCATCGCAATGTAGTGAGTGGAACCGTCCTGTCCGAGTTCGTAGATGGTCACGATATTGGGATGGTTGAGGGCAGAGACCGAGCGCGCTTCCCGCTCGAAGCGGTGCAACCGGTCACTGTCTGCGGAGAACGCGTTGGGCAAAATCTTGATCGCAACACTGCGTTCCAGCCGCGTATCGCGCGCCCGGTAGACCTCACCCATCCCCCCAGCGCCGATGCGCGCGAGAATTTCATAGGTACCGAGCCGCGACCCGATCGCCAGCTCTTTTGGCTGGGCGGCGGGCTCGGCCATGAGGCTAGTTTGGGCTTGTTCTTGCGCCAGGATGAGCGATTCGACCTCGCGGCGCATATCTGGTTCGGCGCAGGCCTGCTCGAGATAGGCGGATCTCTCCTCGGGCGTCCGTTCGAGGGCGTCGGCGAGCGCCTTCTTGACTTCCAGCCAGCGTTCGGGCGTCACGTCTCTGCGTCCTTCTTCAATTCACGCTGCAGCCCGGCGCGGGCCTTCGCTCATTCTCGTTCAAGGGTAGCCAGTGGTCTTCTCGATGGAACTCCGCGCTTTCGCGTCCCCTTGGCCCAATCGGCGAGCAGCCCATTGATCCACGTGGAGAAAGCCCGGGCACACGTTTCTTCTCCCGCCGCCGGCGAGTCACTACGTGGATTTCAATTTTGACTCCCTGACCGATAACGTACACCCACCCAAGCGAGTCTGCAATGCCTCAGCCGGGTTCTTGAGTCCGGAGCTTTTTCAACGGCTGCGGCAAAATCTCAAAGCCAAAAACCGATGCTCGTCCCAACCATTCCTCAAACAGTTTTCCCTCTCCAGCCTCGCTCAGAAGGGAAATGTTTCGGTCTACGGCTCGCCGCCTCGCCGGTGAAAAGAGCGTGTACCCATCGCCATTCTGGCGCACGGCATGGACAAGAACTGCGCTGAAGTGACTTTGACATTGGACCAATCCAAGGCGGACTACTTACTGGAAGCCACCACGACAGAGCGGATCGCAGATGGCAATTCGCGGAGCGATAATTGCTTAGAACGACGGCATTTTGTTTCGGAGGTGGAGCTCGATGTGCCGGTCCTTGATAATAGTGGTAACCTGATTTGGAAAAAGACCCCGGTGCCGGTCGTCCCTAGGTCCGGGTTGAAGCTCGACCACAGTGCATCACTAGGGCTATGCGTTTCATTTGCGTACGCGGACATGTCCAAGTGTCTTAAGGATGCACTGCCCCGGTGCTTGAAAACTCTCGCACGGAAATGTCAACGCCTGCATACTTAATGGCTTGGAAATCGAGACTTGCGTGCCCGTCGTACGTCACGTCAAGGTGCGAAGGACTCATCCACCTCATTGTGAGGTGTATTGTCCCGCCAGCGTTAGCGTCAGCGAGGACGTAGGGTCGGGCAGCTGGGCCATCGCACCAGAAACCCAATACCTCTACAGGAGCTCGCGGAGCATTCGTTTGCTTCAGGTACACAATGGTTTGAATAGCAGCCGATCCGAACCCGCCGTTTTGCACTGTTCGAGCACTTGCAATCATCTTCCCATCCGGAGATCGAACTTCGGCGGCCCAAATCGTCTTTGAGCCTTTACAGCCGGACAATGTTACGCAGACTTCAAGAACGATAAGTGAAATTATCTTGCGCATCTAGCGAGACCATGATGTGAGAACGGTCTTGAACAATCGAGTGCATTGGACTCCCACTGACCCAAAACCGGAAAACTGAACCAAGGATAAGTTGAGGAAGTGGCCTGAACGTGGTCCTCTACACCGACAAGGAGGAGGACACGAAGATGCCGAGGAAAGGTCATACGGAGGAGCAAATTCTGCAGGCGCTGCGACAGGCAGAAGGCGGCGAAAGAGTCACAGAGGTCTGCCGCAAGCTGGGGATCAGCGAGCAGACGTTTTACACGTGGAGGCGAAAGTACGCCGGTGTGGGGCTGGGCGAGCTGCGTGAGCTGCGGCAGTTGCGCGATGAGAATGGCAAGCTGAAGAAGCTGGTGGCAGACCTGTCGCTCGACCGACACATGCTGCAGGAGATCGTCCGAAAAAAGCTCTAAAGCCTCGGCACCGGCGCGTGTTGGCGCGCTGGACGCAAGTCGCCCATCAGGTGAGCGAGCGTCGGGTGTCGAGGCTGCTTCTGGTGCAGCGATCTTCGTTGCGTTATGAGAGTCATCGCGACCCACAAGAACCCCTGCGGATGCGATTGCGGGAGCTGGCGGCCGTTCGAGTGCGATTCGGATACCGGCGGTTGACGGTATTGCTGAAACGAGAGGGATGGCCGGTAAACGCAAAACGGATCTATCGGCTCTACACCGAGGAAGGATTGACCGTGCGGACGAAGCAACGCAAGAAGGCAGCAAGTCGCCCGCGCGTGCCACTGGGCTTAGCGACGAGGCCGAATGAGCGGTGGAGCATGGATTTCGTGAGCGACCGCCTGGTGAATGAGCGGTGGTTTCGTGTGTTGACCGTCGTCGATCAGTTCACTCGGGAGTGCTTGTTGCTTTACGCGGACATTGCATTGAGCGGTGAAAAAGTAGCCGCTGAATTAGAACGTGTCGTCAGAGAACGCGGAGTTCCGACGTCGATCACCGTAGATAACGGGAGCGAGTTCGCCAGTCGAGCCATGGATGCATGGACGTATGGTCACGGAATCTGCCTGGACTTCATCCGACCGGGCAAGCCAGTGGAGAACGGATACATTGAGAGCTTCAACGGCCGGCTGCGGGATGAGTGCTTGAACGTCAGTCTGTTCTTCTCCCTCGAAGACGCCAGAGAGAAGCTGGAGGCCTGGCGACGAGATTACAACCTGGCTCGCCCCCACAGCGCGCTCGGTGATGAAGCTCCGACGGCGTTCGCGACAGCCTGGTCGAAATCCACATCCGCCACGCATGCTCGTTGCTTGAGGTACTCAGTTGAGCTACATTAGGCGCGGAATCGCCGAGAAATCGGCGCAAACGGACCACGCAAGGCAAAATCCTCAGCTTTCCTCTGGCACAGTTTCGCGGGGCGGGTCAATACCCGGAGAAGCTACGTTTTGGCTGGACTAAATTTCGGGGGGCAGGTCACAAAACCACATGTGTCTAATGAGATTACTTCGGTAGTTTCTGCCAATGCCGGCCCGCAAGCATTTGCGCGGTCACATTTCAAATACGCAGAATCTGCGCATTTGCGCCTGGTGAGGCCAATCGTCGCTAACTTAGGCTTTTCGCTACCGAAAACGCGTGAGAGAAGGTCCATTTAGGGCCCCTCTCGGGCGTTGAGGCTGATGATCGCCCCAGAACGCCCTAAACCACATCTCTAACGACGACGGCCGCGTCAAGAGGGATTTCATCCTCTTTTTTTCTTGTGCCTGCACACCCATCCGTTGGCGCCACGGCGCCTAGTTCTTTGAGTTGTCGCTTGCTTGTTCAACCTGCTCGCTCGGCCCGTCTTACTCATCCACTCGGTGTTGCCCACCAAACATCTCTCCGATCACTGACGACCATGATGATTTATTCGAACTCCCCTCTTCTCAAGGGAGGCGGGTAGCCTATTCAGTCGCCCGGTCGCTGACCGCAGGACCACTGTGATTTTCAGGCATTCCCGCACGGGCATCACCGCTTTTCTGTCGCAACTGTCCGCGGCGGCAGAACTCTTGATAATCAATCTGGTCGCGCATCATGATCCAGAGTCGGATCCCCAGTTTCCTAGCTGCCGCGACCCTGGCTTTTCCCAGTCCTTTCTGTATCAGTTTGCGTCGATAGAAGCGTTTCAACTCTGGATCCACCCTGACCGCGTGCAGCGTTGCTTCGCACCAGAGATAACGCACCAGAGAGTTGCCTTGCTTGCTCATCGCTCCCAGTCTCTGCCGGCGCCCGCTGGAGTGTTCGCTGGGGATCATGCCGATGTAGCTGGCCAGTGTTTTGCCGTCGGTGAACCGCGGCGGGTCTCCCAAAAATACTTCCGTGGCCAACGCTGTGATCGGACCGACTCCCGGATGCGTCATCAATCGTCGTTGCCTGGGGACGTTGCTGGGCCTCTTCACGGACCTGCTGATCGAGGTCCTCGATCGTCTCCTGCAATCGAGGGTACAAACCCAATAGTGCTGCTCGTCGCTCCTGGCATAAGGAGCCAGATGGCAAGCTCGGAGTTCGTCTTGGCCTGCTTGGCTCCACAACGAGCCGCCTCGTCGTAGGCCTTGGTTGAGTGCCATCGATTGCAGCGTGTGTTGCACTCGGGACCGCATGCGTACCCATTGATGACGGTGCCGTAGCAAAGTGCGCAGATCCCTTTGCTTGGTCGAAGGCATCCAAATCGTGGGAAAGCGATTTTCTGCCAGCAGCGTCAGCAGCAATCGTGCGTCCCGCCGATCGTGCTTCTGTTTGCGTGTCTCGGCCTTGCGGATTTTCTGGGGATGACCCACACGGCATTCGATCCCCAGTTCTTCCATGCAGCTCGCAAAAACCACTGCATGGAGCCGGTGGCTTCGATCCCTACCAGGACTCGGCCCGGGCAGTGTGGAATAAAAATCCCGCACTGTCGTCGCCTTCGTGCTCCAGGGTCTTCTCAACCAGCTCCCCGGTGTCGGTATCCAGCATCGCGATCGTCTGTTGTCGTGCATGCAAATCCACGCCTATAATTCTCATCTCGGCCTCCTTCGATCCGAGCTCTGCAGGTTGACACCGCACAGTCTACTCGGCTCGTTGTGAGGCCGACTTCGTTATGTCATCAGTCCCGGAGTGATCGTCCATTAAAACGGCGGCATTTTGTTTAGCGGCTCTGCGCATCCCGCGTCCAAGCAGTCCAAGATCTGCACGAGTTCCGCAATCTCTTTTGGCAAAAGCTGAATGGAAGCGCAGGCGGGCTAAGTACCTAAGGAGGAGTCCTCGTTTGGTGCGAAGAATCCGGCGTAGTTCCTCTTGCGGGGTACGCTAAGCCATCCTTCGTTCGGCGGATGACCTCCGGATACGCCGTAACCCTTCCAGATTTTGGGGTAGGCGCGGAGATCCACGAGGGCTGGGCACCTGGATTACTTTCGGTTGGCCGACAATTCGCCGACAAACTGTCAGAATAAGCTTCGTTTGGACACTGCTTCGAGATGCAGTAGATATACGACAAGCGCGCGCTGTGGACCCATGAACTACTTACGTTTCATTTTCCCCAGTAAGCAATCTGCTGAATTTCATTTCTGTATCCAAACTTTGCTTCCGGCATCGAAGTAGTTGCAGCACGATATCGCCGCAATAGGCAAGGAGTGATAAGCATGAATTCCAAGCAAGTGGTTCTCGTCACCGGCTCCAGCACTGGCTTCGGCAGACTGTTCACGGAAACCCTGGCGCGTAATGGGCACACTGTTTTCGCCACGATGCGTGATCCCGAAGGTCGGAACGCCAAGAATGCCGCCGAAATACGCACGCTTGCGCAAAACGAGTCACTGCCAATTCACGTCCTTGAATTAGACGTGACCGACGATGCCTCGGTGGGACGGGCTGTGGATGCCGCCGTCGCCAAAGCAGGACACATCGATGTGGCTATCAACAACGCTGGCTATTACCTGGGGGGGCTGGCCGAAGCGGTTACCACCGAACAAGCTCAGCGCCTGATGGACACGAATTTTCTTGGCCCGGTGCGCGTAAATCGCGCGGTACTTCCGCACATGCGGCGCCAACGCAGCGGCTTGCTCATGCACATCAGCAGCGGCGCCGGCCGCGTGGTTCTTCCTTCCGCGGGTTTCTATTGCGCCAGTAAATTTGCAGTCGAGGCGCTGGCTGAGTCGTACAGTTACGAACTTGCCGCGCAAGGAATTGAATCTGTGATTGTCGAACCCGGGGCTCATGAGACTGCTGTCTTCGGCAACAGCGTAATGGCTGCCGATGTGGCTCGGACCGATACGTATGGCGCTGCCAAGGAGTTTCCGGCGAAGTTAAACGGGGCACTTTTATCCACGGTCGGCAACGCTCAAGAAGTCGCGGACGCCGTTCTGCGGATTGTTGAAACTCCCGCTGGAGAGAAGCTGCTGAGGTATCGGATTAGCGCCGCAAGCTTCGGTGTTGACGAGATCAACGCCCTCTCAAGGCAAGTGCAAGCCAGCCTGCTAGAAGCCTTCGGTATCGCTGCCGACACCAAATTCCTCAAAAATAAAGCCGTCGGCTCCGTCTAGCTCTCTCTTACGAACAACCTTCTGGAGGGGCCGTCAACATAAAGATTTGCGCTCACGTGGCGCCTCCCTGCCTTGCAAGCCCCAGTAGCGCAAGAGTGCGATCACTCGCGAGAAGTCGAGCAGTAAGGAATTCCTCACTTTACGAGTTACGGGCAATCACGAAGTAATGCCTCCAGATTGGTCCCGATAAACGCGCCAGCAGTGGCCGACCAATCGCTGGAGAGAAGCCGACTAATCGGGCAGCTATGTCAATCCAGCCCAAACGATTATTCTGAAATGTGACTGAAAATCCAGACACACACCCCGAGACCCCGCTTCGGAAGGGCTCTCTCCGATCCTTCGTTCGATGGTTTGTCATCGGAGTGGCGCTTCTTTGGTCGCTTGCTGTGCTGATCCTTGTGGCTGCCCGGTGGATCGACCCACCGACCACCGCGGTGCACATGGAGCGCCGCTTGCAGGCCTGGATTCACCACACGCCGTATCACGAACGATACGAATTCGTTCCGCTGAGCCAAATCTCGCCCGATTTCCAGCATGCTGTCATCGCCGCGGAAGACGCGCGCTTCTACCAGCATCATGGATTCGATTGGCACGCGATGCAAATCGCTGCTGAAGACGATATGGAAGGCGGCCGCATTCGCGGAGGGTCCACCCTTACGCAGCAACTGGTAAAAAACCTGTTCTTCGGAACCGGCCGCTCGATCCTCCGCAAGGGCGCCGAGTTCACGCTTGTCCCGGTGGCCGAATTGGTCCTCGGCAAGCAGCGCATTCTGGAGCTCTACCTCAACGTGGTCGAATGGGGCCCTGGTGTTTATGGTGCGGAGTCGGCGTGCCGTTACTACTACCGAACCTCGGCCCGGAATATCGACCGGCAAGAGTCGGCCCAACTCGCCGCAATTCTGCCGTTGCCCCTGAAGCGACGGCCCGATCACATGAGTCACTACAGCGGACTCATCCTGGAGCGGATGCGCCAAGTGGGTTGGTAATCGCGCATCACATTCTTGAGAACCTTGGAAGATTCGTACCGATAAACGCGCTTGCATTGACTGGTCTGGCGGCTTTGGCGTGTTCCTGGTCGGGCAAACGAAGGACGAATTTGGTCCCACTCCGCTTTCTTCGCAAACCGCTCCTCATCGATACCGCCATACGTTTCGAGTCACGCGCAACCGGGAGGGCCTTGAGACTAGGAGGCACTATTCAACGCCGTCCAGGCAGCCAAAGAGTCCATATAGTCTCGCCAATGGATGATCTTTCTCTTCTCAATCGTGATGACCGAAATGAGCCTGTTGTTGTAGGGTGCGCCACTCGAAAGAATCTTGCCGTGCACTTCGTACTCGAGAATCACGACGCGACTATCCCGAGAGTGGTGCACAACAAGTGCGTCGCCGGAGTGAAGCTTGATCGTCTTGCCGTATCCGATCAAGCTTGCCATCAGATTGGCGCGTCCTCGAATCATCGTAGGCCAGCCGGGAAAGTGATAGCGAGATTCGAAGATTGCGTCTTCGGCAAACGCGTCGAAATAGTGTTTGCCATCGACGAGTCCCCGTATGCCTTCCATGACGACTCCGAAGAAAGGATCGAGCGCTTCAAAAACTTCGTACTGGGCTTTTGTCATAAATAACTCCTCGACGTCCAACGTGGACATCCACCGCCGCTTTTTGCACTTCGAAATCCACGCGAACGACAAGCGAACCAGACTCGGCCGAGCGATCAGAGAGGATACAACGCCGGTGACGTAATCCTTGGCCGCTTCATTGGAAAGGATCGACCGCACACCTCAATTGGCCAAGACATAATTCAGGACAAACGCCAAGCGATATCCAGCTAAACACAGCGTCATAAGCAATTGCGCATTGGGGGAAAGGTGTTCTGCTGGAATCATCAGACTCATTCCGGTGTCAGGAACCCACGTTCACAATTCTCCCGATCCAATTTCGTTCATCTGTCGCTGCTCGAAGCAGGCAGTCCGCGCAGTCATCGAAGGAAAGCGGAACGAGTGGCGCGACTCGTGCTGACGGACCTGCCGTATAGCGTCCCTTCGCCGGCTTATCTACCAATATGACCGGGCGAACGATGACCCACTCCATGTCTATTTTCTGTGTCATCCCCTCGGCGACCGCCTTGTCAGTAATTGCAGCAGTGAATATCCGGCGCGATACGCGGACGGCAAAGCGGTTGGGACAGGAGAGCTCGCGTCCATCGCTCAAGCCGATACCACTTTGCAATATGAATCGTCGGACGTTCGCACGTTTGCATTCGGTGAGAATGCTGGCGACACCGGCTGACATGAGCGTTCCTGGCGAAAGGTTCTTTTCCGGTCCGATGCAGCTAATGACGGCCTCCACGCCGTCAAGAGCACCTGTCAGGCCCCCGGGGGAAAGGACATCTCCTCGGACGAAGGACAGCCGGTCGGCAGATGACAGTCGCTCCGGATGGCGAGCAACGGCCGTAACGAAGTGTCCTTGTGCAAGTGCATGCTTTACCACTCTGCGTCCCGTCGCACCCGTCGCTCCAACAACCGCTATCTTCATGTCTCGACCCCGTTGGCAGCCATCTGCAAGGCAGTCTGACTTGACTGGAACATTCTTCCACAAGATCCTTAGAATCCCATCAAAGAGTCAATCTGGCCGACCAATCTACCTGCAGCAAATACTTGATACAAACTCTCCCACAAAAGCTCTAAGATCGTCCCCTTGGGCGCACCACTCCTCAAGCCAACATGAATCTCAGGAACCTCGGATCTGCACGAGTTCCGCAATCTTTTTTGGCAAAAGGTCCGTGGATCCACGGATTGGCTAAGTACCTAGCGGGGAGTCCTTATTTCTTGAGAAGAATCCGGCTGCTGCGAATCGGGGCGTACGAGGAAACCCTACTCCGGGCTAGAATGCGCGCGGCGAAACGAGGATATGACGAGTCCTACAAAAACCAGAGAATGATCCGGTTGTCAAAAGAGTGTTGCAGGGCGCGGCAATAGGTAGAACTCGTCAGTCGTGTGTGCTGGCAGAGAGCAATAATCAAATGGCAAAAATCGACATGCGAGTTCTGCGCAAGCTCTGTTCGCGGCTCGAACTGAGTGATGTGGCTATCGCCCGGCGTCTTGGAGTTACCCGCGAGGCGATCCGCCTGGCACGCAATCGTATCGGAATCATGCGGCGAGGGCGAGAACGACTTCGGGTAATTCAGGAACGGCACAGGCAACAATCGGAGAAACGCTGTCGGCAGCGGTCCTATGAACGAAATCCTCTTCTGCAAGAGATCAAGCGCAAGGCCGCTGGGCGTGGCGTGGCCTTTCAGATTCTGATGTGGCGGCCAATAGGACGCTGGATACGCCTCGCAAACCGAGTGTGCTATCTGTTGAGGGCCGGGACTTACTCGCCTAAGCACACTAAGCTCTCCTACGTTGTGCTTGCGCGACCGAGGACTCACCGCGACTTCGATGTGGCCGTTGTCAAACTGCGGCGTGGATGGATGGTCCTTCCTCCCGACAAGCTTCCTAGAGTCAACTCGGCGTTCGTCGTAGGCCGCAAGAAAAAGAATCCCGGCAAAAAGTGCAACCGGCGCGACTGGGGGAACTATCACTATTCAGGTTGGGATTGGCTTCGGGAGTTTCCCGATCCAGAGTCCACGTTACGGTGAACTTTGCTCGTTGGGTCACTGGTGTTAATCGTTTCGCCGACGCCTTCGCAGAACGATTATTAGCCGGTCCTTTCACCGACGACACTTTACTCCCCATGATTGTGCTAAATTGTCCGGCGGAGCGTTCATGAATATTTTGGCGGCTTTGCGGCGGGAAGAGCAGAAATTTGAGAGACAAATGGGTGCGGCGCAGCAGCAGCTGGAAACCATTCGCGCGGCGATAAAGGTCTTAGTTGATGATTAGAGAGGCCTATGGCCGTTGCTGACGCCCGGGAATCCCTGAGGCGACCCGCTGCTCATTTGGACAGGCAGCAGCGTAAGACGCCGACAATCTCTTTCTATACATGGGTGGCCGTCGGCACTTTCCTGATTGTCTTTATCGGTTTTGCGCGCACCTTCTATTTGAAGGTTGTGTTCGGCACTCGTCCGCTTCCGTTTTATTTGCATCTCCACGGACTGATTTTTACTACCTGGTTTGTGTTGTTTTTCGTGCAGGCACGCCTCGTGGCGCGTCATCGCGTCGATCTCCACCAGCGCCTTGGCATTTTCGGTGCGTTCCTGGCTCCTCTCGGCGCATGCATGGCTACGGGGGTTTCAATTCATGCGGAGCGGCGAAGCTATCTGGCGAACCCGGCTTCGTTGGCAAATAACCTTCAACCATTCGCTCTGGATTTGGGTAGCAGCTTGACCTTCGTTCTTCTCGTTGCTGCGGCCCTTTATTTTCGTCGCCGCGGTGGCATCCACAAACGCTTAATGGTACTCGCCTGTTGCAGCCTGCTCCTCCCTGCCATCGGACGCATTCCGCTGCACTTCATTATGGCAGGAGGCCTGTGGGGTCTTGTTGGCTTAACGGAAGTCACGCCGCTTGTGTGCATCCTCTATGACACAGTCGAACACCGGCATTTGCATCCCGCATTTGCCTGGGGCGGCGCGGCGGTGCTAGCTTCCTTTCCAGCGTTTTTGCTTATCGGCAGCACGAATGTTTGGCTCAACTTCTCAACGTGGCTGGTGAGCCTGTGAAGAGCGAGGAGTGAAGATTGGCCCCGTTGAGGCTCCAAATGCTGACTCAGCCAAGAAATGTTTTGTTTCTTAAGGTTTGGTAGGGGCGGTGGGGAATCGAACCCAAGACCCTTTACTTTCTGACTCGACGCACTTCCCTGGATTCACACATGATCTCGTTGGTTGCGATGCGCGTTTGGAAATCTTCAGTTTTAAAAACGCAGAATCTGCGCTTTTGCGCCTCGTGAAGCGGATAGTTCCCAATTTGGGCTTTCTTCGACCCGAAAGCGCTTGCGAGGCAGTTTCGAAATAGCCGCTGCTATTTGTACACGCTGTTTTTTCAACATGAGCGGGATGAGTCGAACGGCTTTTCGGATCTCCTGCTCGTCCTTAGGGGCCGGGCCGGAGCGGTGCGGTATTTGGCTGATCGCAGCGCGTATGGATTTCGGGAACTTCGTATTCTCACGGATGAGGAATTCACGCGCTGACCAAATACCTTCGGTTGCCATAATACGAAGGAACTGAAGTCGCGCTTCAACAGACTTGCGGTCCCAAACCACGTGCTCGGACATTGCGTCTGTACCCCCGATGTTCGTGCGTAAATAGGGCGAGAATCACTTTGTATACCAAGGTAGGCGAACGATTCGACAGGTTTCTTAGCTTCCATGGCGTGGCGACAGATCACACGTCGGCAACTTTGGCAAAGAGGCTTGCGTCGTCCGCAAATTCAGCAAATACTTGGAGAGATAAACGATCCCGACCGGCAGGTGCTGCTGCACACGTTGTAGAAGATGACAAAGCGCTAGAATTGCCGGGAACTGCGAAGTTGCATGGGTTCTGAAATATTCCTAACTAGAAATTCTGTAGGTACAAGCACCGGCTAAGTGATCGGAGAGTGCTCTTTGGTGAGCAATAATCCGGCTGGCCCGGGTTGCTTGTGGCGAGGTCGAGAAGCAAACCACATGCGCTCTTCGGCACAGCCCCAGGGGATGTTGGCAATAGCATCGCGCACGCCGTCAGCCTTGCGCTCTGGCAGACGTCGATACTCGCCAGATCTTCAGACGAACGTGGCCATTTCTTCGAGAGGTTTCTTAGAAATATTAGGGACACACGCGTCCTCCGCCGGGTATCCAAAACGAGCACCAAGAAGGGCCTTTCATGAGCAGGCCGACCCAATATGACGTTGAGGAATCCCATTGGGCTGGGCGTGTGCGTCAGCGAGACAAGCCCTGCCATATGAACGGCTGAGACCAGCATCCCAGTTGCAATGCCAACAGATTCCATCACGTAGTAGTTTTTAACCTTGTGGCCACCGGGCGTAAGTCCATAAGTTTGCGCGAAGATCGCGATCAGATAGGGAGCGGTCTCCAGATATGGCTTGTGCTCGTCTGTCCCCAGTGGAGCGAGCACTTCCAGCCACTCCTTTGGCGCCCGTTTATGGTAAAAATCATATTCTTCTTTCTCCGCGGCATCTCGAATCCGGCGTTTCAGTTCCGGATTGCTGATCACTACGAAGTGCCAGGGTTGCAGATTGGCGCCGCTCGGTGCACTGCCCGCAATTCGTAAGCAGTCCTCGATCACCTCGCGCGCAACTGGACGATTGGAGAACTGCCGGACGGTCCGGCGGCGCAGCATGTCGTCGCGAAACGTCTTGATGCGGCCTGTCATCTCTTCAGCAGGGAATTCGCGGTACGTGGTCAAGGGAAAGAACACCGGCGCGGCCATCCGAAATACCTCCGGGCCCAACGAGTGATATGCACTTGCTAACCAAGGGTCACTATGAATTTGATGATGCTCCGCGATGGCCAGGTTGACACCTCGGGAACTGGTTTGCGGTAGCCAGACTTTCTCTCCGAACATGGCGGTAGTCCGATTCCAAGCCCTATTTGTGCTGAAATGCCTCGGGGGATCGTTGCCGATCGAGAGGCAAAACTTGAAGCTGCCAACTCACAGGAACTGAAGTTGGTAAATAACAAGTCGTCTTGTCACAGGCCTGATATTTTAAATGCCCAACGACGGTTATGATTTTACCATCGGCGCCGAGCGATTTCACGAAATCGGGATGTGCGCTGATTCTTGCATCGTAGGTGATGCGGAATTTCCCCTCAAACACAGAGACTTGTTCCTTAATCGCCTCCAAATATAGAACTTTTGAAGGCGGATAGGATACAGGCATGAGCTCGACTTCGGACGAAGACTGAAGTTCGAGTTGGATTGGTATGTAGCCTTTTGCGCCTGGAGCATAGACGTGAACGTCCGGCGGAAGGTCAATTTGGGCCGCCAGGCTGAACCGGCTGCCCGGAGCGACGACGCTATCTGACTGGCTGAGCCGCAGATTGAGATGCGGAGCCTCCAGCTTTTGGGTAACCTCTTCTGCAAGCTCGGGAAAGAGCTTGGCTATGACATTGTTCGGCGTGAAGCGGTCGGTGTACTTTGCTTCAAAATACTTCTCGCGAATGATGCCGTTTGCGTCCGCATAGAAGTACCCCGGCAACGCCATTCCCTTGGTCACGCCCGTGGCTGCCGTGTTGAGCACGCCATAGCTGGTGATAATCTTGGACTCCGGGTCGGCGAGCAATGGGAGATCAATCTTGTGCCGCTCCGCAAAGTCCTTTAGGATTGCCGGACTGTCATAGCTGACAGCGGCCAACTTGATTCCTTTGGCTTCAAAGCGCTTTTTTGCATTTTGCAGCTGCACGAGCTGCGCTTTGCAGAAGGGTCACCAATCGGCAGAGCGGAAGAAAAGGAGCACCGTTCCGTTCGGCCCTTTCAGCGCATCGCTAGAGACTTCGTGCCCGAACTGATCCGGCGCAGTAAAGCGTGGCATTTTCTGGCCGACGTTGATACCAACGGGCGGTGCAGTTTCTTCCCCTGGTTTCTGCGACGCAAAACCAAGTGCCAGGAAACCGGCGGAAACTAGCAGAGCCTCCCACAATCTTGCCTTCAATTTGCGGTACCTCCGCTCCTCGGATTGACGCTATCGGGAAAAGCACTTACATTATGCACTAAATTCAATACGTTCATGCGAACAGCGCGAACTGGTGCCTTTCCCGAGTGCAGAGTACGTCCACAAAGGACGTCTAGAGGGTTGCATGAGTTCCGAAATGTTCTTGTTGCTGTATTCCCCGAAACGGGCATTCCGGGACTCCGACGCTTTAAACGCGGGAAGTCCCCGAGTTCCGTAGCTTTTTACCATTATAACTTTTCGCTTACACGGAGGCCCTAAGCCACAAGGGGAGTCCTCGTTGCACCACAGAATCCGGCCGTCCCTTCGGTTCACCAGCCCAGAGATCGCGAAAACAGCCAAGTCGTTGCATAGTGTGCCGTTGCTGCAGTTGCTAACAGTTGGCGTGAACCGGACCTTTCATCGCGCTTGCCATGAAAGTCGTAAATCCCAGGCTTTCAAAAACGCAGAATCTGCGCTTTTGCGCCCCCTAAATCCAATACTTACCAGTTCCACCCTTTTTCGAACGAAAGCGGTTGCGAGGTGGGCCATTTAGGGCCCTTCTCGGGTCCTAGGGCTGATGATCGGTCTCGAATGCCTAAACCGCAGTCGCGGCGTGATCGTTCACCAGAACGGAGGCAAATTGTTCCAAGTACGAAGCCCAAACTTGACGGTCTCCGCCGCCGTTCCAGGCCCGGTGATCCCCCTGACGATGCCACCCAACCGCACGGAGCGCTTAGAACGTGGCAGGGATGCGGGCGACTGTAAGGATTGATGCATCCTCTGGGGGTGAGATAGTCTCAAAGACTCAGTGAATCTCCCTATGAACCTCGCGATGAACGGCTTCGAATCCGCCGGTGCAGCTGCGCTTTTCGTTTGGTTTTCGACCGGTCCCGTGGTAAATGCGCAGAATCGCGAACAATCGCCGGCTAACTCGCAGGTCCCGACCGTCGCGACAATCGCAGGAAGTTTTCTTTTGCGGCCTTGTCAACTGCGGGTTTGCGAGGCTGCTCGGAAAATCGGGGCTGTCGCCAATTCATTTCTTGTGCTTTAATCCCGTCCAAACCGGCCCCTGTGAGTAAGAAGCCATCCAAAAGCTAACGGAGGAACTTCCATGGGCGACAACAACAATGTTGGAGCACTTCGCGTAGTGCTAGTGATCGTGGGGATTATCTTCATCTTTGGGATCTACCCGTTGAGCATTGTGTGGCCGGCGGGATGGACCTGGCACGCGAGCGGCCGCTCAATGTACCTGGAGATGATTCTTGGGGTATACGCGACGCTCGGTGTTTTTCTGCTGCTGGCCTCACGGCGTCCGCTGAAAAACTTGAGCCTGATTTGGTTCACTGTGTGGTCGAGTGTGGTGCATGGCGGCATCATGGCCGTGCAGGCGCTGCAGTTTCCGGAGCATCGCGGGCATTTGCTGGGCGACGTGCCGGCGTTGCTGTTGGTGGCGCTGGTGCTCGCGGTGCTGACGGTTCGCGCTAAAAAAGGCGCGCCGCAGGAAGCGTTCTGAGCGTTGCGGGTGAGCCGCAAGCGTCAGGCGCGCACGAACGTCCGCGGCCAAAAGTGATCGGGGCAAAGCCGAACGAGGATGAACCACGACCACACTTTCCGGGTCGTACTGATTGTTGTCTTTCTTTTGGTCCTTCCAATCGGCATCTACCACAGGCTCAAGTCACAAGCGACGCGCGAAAAACTCGATCGACGGCAGGAGGGCCTGTTCATTTTGGCGACGTTACGGCCTGTGGGCGCTGCTTTCTGGCTGGAGCTCATCGCCTGGATGGTCGATCCACGCTGGATGGACTGGTCCTCCGTGTCCCTTCCAGCCTGGCTGAGATGGACAGGAGTCGGCTTGATTGCCATTGCCTGCGGGCTGCTGTTGTGGACTTTCCGCTGCCTTGGGAAAAACCTGACGGATACGGTAGTCACACGGCAAAAGCATACGCTGGTTATGCACGGCCCCTATCGCTGGGTCCGGCATCCGTTCTACGACTCCGCCGCGTTGCTTGCGCTGGCGGTTTCTTTGATCACGGCGAACTGGTTCTTCTTCGTGACCGGCGTTGTGCTGTTTTGTCTCTTCATCATCCGAACGCGGACCGAAGAAAAGAACCTGGTGGCCCGCTTTGGGGACAGCTATCGAGCGTACATGGAACAGACCGGGCGCTTCTTACCTAGAATTACAGCTAATCGGCATCGCGCCTAACACCGGCTTTAAGGGCGCACGACTCGCCGCGCTGTACAACGACTTGCAGCAGCGGTTCGCCGCGCTGCCGGGAGTGCTGTCTGCGAGCTATTCGGAGATTACGCTGCTGAGCGGGTCGCTCGCGACAAGGAGCTGGAACTTACCGGGCGCGTCGCACACCGAAGGGCACGCAGACTATTTTGCTGCGGGGCCGCATTTTTTCGAGACGATGCGCATTCCGTTCCTATCGGGCGAGGATTTCACTCCAGCGGAATTCTTGCAGGCAGCGCAAGCAGATGAAGATTCCGTGCCGTACCTCGGTCCGGCAATCGTGAACGAGGCATTCGTTCGCGTCTACTTCCCGAATGTGAATCCGCTGGGACAGCGCTTTGGATTTGACACAGATGAAGATTCCGCAAAAGCTGCGTCTGAGGATCCGAAATATCGCCGCGATCCGGGGGAAGTGATCATCGGCGTTGTGCACGATTCGAAATACAACGACCTTCGCCGCGAGGTAAAGCCGACGATGTACGTGCCGAGCGACCACGGCGGCACGTTCGAGTTGCGTACCGCTGGAAATCCGCTGGCAGTTGTCTCCGCAGTCCGCGGGATCTTACGACAGGCGGGCGGCAACATGCCGATTTTCGATATCGAGACCGAGTCGAAGCAAATTGACGATTTACTGTTTCAGGAGCGATTGATTGCGCGGATGAGCAGCTTGTTCGCGATGCTCGCGCTGTTGCTTGCCTGTATCGGACTCTTCGGTTTGCTTTCATACGAACTCACGGAGCGCACCCAGGAAATCGGCATCCGGATGGCGCTGGGAGCGCAGGCGGGAGATGTCCTGCGAAACGTCATCGGGCATGGGATATTACTAGCCGCCATCGTCGCGGCGCTTGGCGCGTCGGTATCGTTTGCCGTGACGCGGTATTTGCGCGCACTGCTATTTGAAGTGAAGCTGAGCGATCCCTTCACGCTGGCAGGTGTGATCGGGCTGCTGCTGGTTGTCTCGCTGCTCGCTTGCTACATCCCTGCGCGGCGGGCGACGAAAGTCGATCCGATCATCGCTCTCAGGTACGAATAGGGACGCCCCAGTGAAGTTGGCACGCAAGAATCCGGCCGCACCGTCGCGGTGGCTGCCCCAAAACGCTACATTCTGATGCGGCTAAGCTCTCTAGGAGCCACTAACGAATAATGTAGAAAAGGTCGCTTCCGCGGAGTCTTGTGAAGCCAGCAGGTCCATGAGGGACAAGAGTCCAAGAAGAACAAACTGCTATAGGCAATTCCAGGTCGCGATATCGGCATCGACGGGTGGCCGAATCTAGATTGTTCCCGGATGACGGGCAACTCGGAAGTAATTCCACTTGCCTCGGGTTAGCGGACAAGTCCCGAAGATCAGGCTGTTACTTGAGTCCCTAGATCAAGTGAAAGCCCGACCTGTGGCAGGGCTGACACGAATTCCGAGAGAAAAGTTCTAAGATACTCCCCTTGGGCGTGCCATCCCTCATTTTGTCCTTGCGCGAAGATGAGGTTGAAGGGCTTTCTGTACGTGGGATAAATACTTGGTGGAAGCCAGAGGAGGAAGCATAGGCGCCGGATAACTGGCCTTCCGGTGTTTTCAGATTAAAGCTATTCCGACCGCAACGCCCTCACAGGGTCAATCGACGCCGCGCGCCGCGCCGGAATCATTCCCGCAATCCCTGCCGCAACGGCCAAAGCCGCAATCGCGCCGGCCATCACGTTCGAATCCGCGCTGGTGATCCCGTAGAGCTGCGACTGCACAAACCTCACGCAGAGCAGTGCCACCGGGATTCCAAGCGCCAGTCCGACCACGGCTTGGAGCATCGCGCCGCGCATCACCATCGCGATCACGCTGCCGCGTTCGGCTCCCAGCGCCATGCGAATGCCAATTTCTGGAGTACGCCGCCCGACGCTATAGGCCGTAACACCGTAAAGCCCGATCGTGGCCAGCAGCAGCGCCAATGCGCCAAAGAGCTCCGTCAGCCGCGCGATCATTCGCTCCTCGGTAAACCGGTCCGCAATCTGCTGCGCGAACGTCTGAAACTTCGTCACTGTCAGGTTCGGATTGATGCCCGCTAACGTCCTCTGCGCCATCTGCTGCATGTCGCTCATGGGACGCTCGGTCTCGATCACGATCGCCTCCGCGTAAAGCGCTTCGTCCTTCTCGATGGGCTGCTTGGTATTGCGATCGCGCTGCATGATCGGCACGAAATACATGCTGTGATTCTTCCACCGCGCGCTGGTGTAGGCCGTATCTTCCACGACGCCGACGATCTCAAACGCTCCGGACGAAGTGGGCCCGGGAGAACCCATGCGCGCTCCAATGGGATTGCGGTCGCCGAAAAACGCTTTGACGAACGACTGATTCACCACCGCCACCGCCGGAGCGGCCGCGGAATCCTGCATGCCAATTCCACGGCCCATCAGCACATGCGTTCCCACCGAATCGAAGTACTCCGCGTTCGCCTTTACAAACGAGGCGCCACGATTCGAATACGGCTGCCCTTGGATCTGGATGCCGTTGCTCCAGTTGTTGTCCTCCATCGGCGTATACGTGGCCAGGCCCACCTTCACCACGCCCGGCAGCGTGTGGAAGCGATCCTCCATGATCCGATAGAGCGCCTCGAGCTGCGTCTGCGAATATCCCGCCGCCTCCGGATTGATGTGCACGATGTAGCGATTGCGCGCGTCCAACTTCAGGTCCGTGCCTTGCAGCTTGCTCAGGCTCTGCGAAAAAAGTCCTGCACCCACCAGCAGGACAAACGAAAGCGCCGCCTGCAGCACCACCAGCCCGCGCTGCAGTAGCGAAGCGCTCCCCGCAGTGGTGCGCATCCCGCTCCGCAGCGCCTCGCCCGGCTTGGCCTGCGCCGCGATCCAGGCGGGTGCGACGCCGAAAAGAATGCCAGTCAATAGCGACAGCCCGCACGCAAATGCGACTGCCAGGACCGAAGGGCTGGCGTGGATCGGCATATTCTGCGCCCCCGGAAACGCCAGCGTCAGCAGCATGTGCGTGCCCGCACACGCCACCGCGAGCCCGGCGATCCCGCCCATACCCGCCAACACCACGCTCTCCGTCAGCAGCTGCAGCACGATTCTTCCGCGCGTCGCTCCCAACGCCGTGCGCACGGACATTTCCGCGCGGCGTCCCATCCCGCGCACCAACAGTAGGTTCGCGATATTCGCGCATGCAATCAGCAGCACCAGCCCCGCCACCCACATCAGCAAATGCAGATGGGAGCCATACTCCTCCTGCATGTCCTGAATTCCCGCGCCGCCCGGCGTCAGCGTGATGTGCGCCTTCGCCAGCAACTTTTTGCCGTCTTCGGTGGAAAAATCCTTGCCCGGGGCGATCGCTTCGCGGAAGAGCTCGCTCGCCTTCTGCTGCAACGGCACGATCGCTGTGCCGGGTTTTACGCGGCCAATCATATAAAGCCACTGCGTTTCTGGTGTATGCACGTAGGGAGCATTCGCCAGCAGCGTCATCGATTCGATCGGCAGATAGAAATCCGGCGGCGTGGTGGACATGCGGTCGCCGTAGAAGCCCCGCGGGGCCACGCCCACCACCGTCACCGGTTTTGTGTTCACCCAAAACGTGCTGCCGATCACGGATGGGTCTCCTCCATAATTCTGCTGCCACATTTCGTAGCTCATCACCGCGGTGGCCGCAGCGCCTTGTATATCGTCCGCATCCTGCAATAACCGCCCTGCTCGCGCCTGCAACCCAAATGTGCGGAAGTAATTGCCGGAGACAAACTCGCCCATCACGGAGCGCGCGTCCTCGTGCGTTCCGTCGCGCCTCGCGATGATCGGCCGGTAGCCGAAGCCCGCCTGCATCGCCGCCAACTCGTCGAACTCCGGCGCGTTCTTCTTGATCTGTTCGTAGGTATCGGTCGAAAAGAGGCTGTAGCCGCCGTCTGATCTCGTCCCGGAGTTCACGCAGCAATCGTTCGCGTCGCCGAGTCGCAACAGTGTCTTGGGATTGGCGACCGGCAGGCTTTGCAGCAGCACCGAATTCACCACCGTAAAAATGGCGGCATTTGCGCCAATGCCGAGCGCCAGCGTCAGCAGCACCGTAATCGTAAACGCCGGCGTCTTCCGCAAATTCCGCAGCGCATAGCGCACATCCGGCAGCAGCGTCATCGTCGCCCTCCGTTTGAAAAGTGGCCGAGATCGCATCCCCGGCGCGGAGAAGCGACACCTCACCCGCAATCTTAGACGCCAGCCCGAACCGAAGGTTAGGTCAGGCCCTAACTCTGCGGAACGTCTGCATGGTCTTCCTGCTGACACCCTCCTAGCAAAGGGGTCGTACAAAATGATGAGCGTTGATGTCGTTCCTCTTGCCCTAGTTCAAAGTTTCCTGGTCGGAATAGAATACCGTTTGGATGGGTCTAGCGATCTTGGAAACTCAGTTCCGTTTGGTATGATCGACGCAATCGTTTCTCGATTGGTGATCATAGCGAAATGAGCGACTATTCGAGCCAATGGGAAAGATACAGGGTCGTCGAAGATGGATCGTTGCCTGCATGATCATTGAGTTCCTCGGATTCATTCCATTTGTCGCCTGGGTCACCGAAAAACACTTTTCCGACGAAGTTCTTGCCGCATCGGGGACATGGGAAGCTGCGCAGGCGTGAACCCGTAAACAAATAGAGCGCACCCCAAAGGACTCCAGCCGCGGCAATCTCCCAGCCACGGCGTTCGCAATACTCGCGAAGCTCGCGCAGCTGCATTTCGGGGTCTTGGCCGTTGCTGGTGCTGACGCGAGCATAGATTGCGATTTTCATGTTCTAGCTCCGGTCAGCCAACGATTTCGTCGAACCAATCGTCGGCACGATTGCAGCTAAGCTTGCAGGCCGCCTCGCCTACGATCTCGGATATGCTGGTTTCGTCTCCACCTTCGGCGTCCTTGGTCTTGAGGAACACCTGCATCGTGACATCCAGAAAGTTCTTGATTTCCTCGCGCTCGGTGGCGCCGAAGCGTGTAAGAATTTCGCTGGCAGCCTTCTCTTCAAGTCCGGAGACACATCGTGGCATGGCAGACTCCTCTGTTTAATGTCCGAGCAGCGGACGACCTATGTGCTTCAGCTGATCTTTGCCTTAAAGCCGTGAGGGAGCTTCCGTTGGACAGCGCGCCGGGCCAACTCTTCCATTTCGCGGAGACGGTTCTTGCTGAGAAGCTTGTGGACCCGGCGATCCTCGGACTTGGAGCTGCACGGAGGTCCCAGAATATCGACGCAAAAGGCCTAATAAGTGATCTGTTTCGGCTTTTTCACCGTCTTAGCCTTTTTCCGTTCCAAAGGGGCCTCGAGAAGGGTCGTTAATGCCGTTCTCGGGCGTTTAGAGCGATCCTAGGTCCGCGAAGGCCCTAAACTACAGTCCGAAGCCGATCATCACTCTAAACGCCGCCATTTTGTTCCACCACGCTTCCGCAGAAGCTGGTGCAACACGAGTCCACATTGCGGCTATATAAAGCTTACTTTAAGTAAGGAGTATTGACAGCAAGAATCTGGCGGCATAATCTGCAGGTATGATCGTTTGCAGGCTTAAGGAATTGCTCGCGAAGAAGCGCTGGTCGCGTTACAGGCTCCAGAAGGAATCTGGCGTTACCTACCCAACGCTCCACGCGCTCTATCACAACAAGAGCAAAGGCTACCGAGCTGATGTGCTGGATAAACTCTGCAGTGCTCTGGATTGTGACCTTGGGGAACTGCTGCGATGGGAGCCGAGGCGATTTCCGGGACGGAAGAGAAGGTCACGAACTTGAATGACTGTGCATCTGCGTCGTCGTCGGGCACACCGGGATGATCCGAAGACCCGTCGATGTGCTACCGGTGGCCCAGAGAAATTTCGCGTAACTGGCCGCACAATAGCAGTGGGGGCACGGTGACAGCCTGCACCTCTTCAACAGTGAACCCGGGCGCGATTTCGCGGAGAACGAGTCCCTCGGGCGTGACGTCCACGACAGCGAGATCCGTGATGATCGTATGGACGCATTCGACGGCAGTGAGAGGGAAGGTGCATTGCTTGAGGATTTTGGGCGCGCCGCTCTTAGCGGTATGCTCCATGGTGACGATCAGCCGTCGCGCGCCTACCGCAATGTCCATTGCGCCACCAATGCCGCCAGCACCCTTAGCATAGGGCACGCGCCAGTTCGCGAGGTCGCCCTTCTCGGAGACCTGCAGGCCCCCCAGAACGCAAACATCCAGGTGCCCACCCCGCGTCATGACGTGTGCGTCTGCCTGATGAAAAAACGAAGCCCCGGGCACCACTGTGACTGGAACCTTCATGGCGTCCACGAGATCCCAATCTTCCTCGCCAGCGCGGGCCCGCGGGCCCATGCCGAGAATCCCGTTTTCACTATGGAAGTAGATGGTCCGATCCGGCGGGACATAGGCAGCGATCAGGTTGGGAATGCCCCAACCGAGATTGACGTACGCGCCGTCGGGCAGCTCAAGCGCGGCCCGCTCGGCAATCTGTTCGCGTGTCAGGCGCGACTTAGGCATCGCGCAATCCTTTCGCAACCACGATGCGTTCTACGAAGACGGACGGCGTGACGATGATTTCGGGATCAAGGCTGCCGGTGGGGACGAGATATTCGACTTCGACGAGCGTGGTCTTGCCTGCGGTGGCCATGATGGGATTGAAATTGCGCGCAGTCTTGCGATAAACGAGATTGCCCAAATGATCGGCGCGCTCCGCACGGATAAAAGCATAGTCAGCACCAAGCGCGTCTTCGAGAATGTAGCGCTTGCCGCGAATCACGCGCTCTTCCTTGCCGCGGGCTATCTCGGTGCCCACGCCGACGGGGGAATAAAAGGCCGGAATGCCGGCGCCATAGGCGCGTATGCGTTCGCAGAGAATTCCTTGTGGAACGAGTTCGAGGTCGATTTCGCCGGCGTCATACTGCTCCTGAAAATATTTCGCGCCGGAACCGGGGAAGGCGGCGACGACGCTACGAATCTGGCGATTCTTGAAGAGAATGCCGGCCTCGCCGTCACCGGTGCCACAATTGTTGCTGATGATTTTGAGATTGCGCGCGCCACGGCGGGCCAAGGCCTGGATCAAATTATTGGGGAATCCGGCCCCGCCGAAGCCACCCAAGAGGACCGAAGCGCCGTCAGGAATGTCGGCCACCGCCGCGTCGGCCGTGGCGAATAATTTTTCCGTGCGAGCCATTATCCCCAGGCCAGACGAACCGTCTGATGCACCCTGCCCCTTCACAGTCTCGTTCGATTGGCCGCGCTTGCCAAACCGCAGCACCGGCCGGAACAACCAGAGGGTGAGACTCGATGCATTTCAAGATCCCACGATTCGAACCCTGGCAAACCAGACAAACTTGCTCACATTGGCGCTAACTTCGACAGCTGCGCGGTGCTACAGCCTGGATTACACGTAGCGTGAAGCAAATCGATAAGGTTCTGTCTTAGCGAAACGACATACTAGTGGCCCTTGGTCGTCGGATTCTCCTTCGACGCAGTCTGGGCCTTGTCCGGATGAAGAACCCACCTTTGCGTGCGCTCGGCGACAAACTCGGCCGTGTAGATCAGGTTTTCTGAGGGGCATGCTAATCCATGGACGGCGCCCATCTCACCCGGCCTCCTGCCGACGTGTCCAAACCATCCAAGGACTTTGCCGTCGGTGATATTGACCTTGTAAACGCGCCCGGGATAGACATCCGCAAAGAAAATCACGTTCGGATTGTCCGGCGGGATGCACAGCGCATCGGGTGTACCAGGCCGCAACTCGCCTCCCTGCTTGTTATCTGCCTCCGGGGGCATCTGATGTCCCATCAGAGGCTGGTATCCACCTGGGTGTCCAACGGGAACGTTGATAATCACTTCCCTCAGGAAATTCCCTTCAGTGTCAAACACCTGCGCCCGGCCATTGGAACGATCCGCAACCCAGACGTGGTCGTACTTATCCACCTGGATGTTATGCACAGTGCTGAACTCGCCCGGTAGCGGTACCTCGCCATTCTTTGTGGTGTTTTTATGACCCCAAGTCCCGATCCACGTGCCGTATTTGTCGAACTTGGCGACTCGCGAGTGCACGTAGCCATCACTGACGTAGATATTGCCTTGCGAGTCCCAGGCGACATCGGTCGGCTCTTTGAATCCGCCATCCTCTTCGCCGTTTACGAAACCTGGGCGCGGCCGCGCCGCGGCTTCACCAGCAGAAGGCGGCAGCCAATACTTGGTTGTCGCTTCCTCCCTGCGGCCCAGAACCATCATGACCTTTCCGCTCGTCTTGTTAAACTTGATGACCATGTCGGTCCCTTTGTCAACAACCCAAAGATTGTCATCTTTGTCGACGCGGATACCGTGCCCGTAAGCAAAGCCATAGAGATCATGGCCCCACTCTTTCACGTACTTGCCCTTCTCGTCGAACTCGAATACCTGGGTCGCGCTGCCGCCATGGACGTCGCCCTTGGCATTCGAGCGGGAAAGAATAAAGACGTGACCCTTTGAGTTGGTCGTAACCGATGAGATTTCGCCAAATTGCATTTCACCCGGCAATACAAAGTAGTTCGGGTCCGGCATATCGAACGGGATTTCCGGTGCAATCTGCGGCGTCTGGAATGCCGGAGGGTAGTAGTATGTTTCATTGATCTTCGGCTTTTGTATTTGCGCGAAACTGGGCACGGCAACCAGGGTGGATACGACGAGCAGGGCGATTCGCGCCGATCTCATGGAAAGACCTCTGACGGCCACCGGGGCGACGCAACGCCAAAGGGTATCAAGCACATTACGAACCCGGGCAGGACACCTTCGCGGACCGACTAGCAACCGCGACGTAACCACGTTGCTGGATCTCATACTCTCTCCTCAAGCGTTCCGCTATGCGACACACCATTTCCACATCGAGCGATGCGTTTAGCACCGCGCGGTGCCGTATGTCAAGTTGTATTTTGTCGTTGTCACCGCATTAACAGGCGAACCGTCCGTATTTCGAGACCTTTTGCGTCACTGATTCGCCGAACGCGGCGCGGGCCAGAGCGCCCCCTTCGCAAATGCGGCGCGGCCGGCGGTGTGTTGAGAAGATGCGATCAGACAAAGATAAATTTCAAAAATAGAACTTGACGCGCCTCGCAGGGCCGTGCTAAACGCATCGCCGATCTACGGAACTACGTTCCTCATAGCGGAACGAATCAGGGGTGAGAAGATGAAATTCAGCAAGTTCCCGGGCTTCCGGTTGCAAGTCATCGTGATGGTGCTGGCGCTCTGCGTTCCATCCCTCATGGCGCAATCAGGCTCAACTGGGGCACTTACAGTGACCGTGACTGATCCCAGCCATGCAGTCGTTGCCGGAGCCACTGTGACGGTGAGCAACGCTGCCGCGGTCACGCGGACCGCAGTGACGAATGAGAACGGTAGTTATACGTTTGCGCTGCTACCCCCCGGCAATTACAAGGTGACGATCTCTGCTCAGGGATTTACGCGTGTCGACGTCCCGTCGGTGGTTGTGAACGTTGCTGAAACCGCGGTACTCAATCAGGGTCTACAGGTGGGCGAGCAGACCCAGCAAGTGACGGTATCGACGGCCACCGAAGCGGTCCAAACGGAATCCGCCACGCTCGGGACTGTGGTCGGGTCGGCAAGCGTTGTCGCGCTGCCGCTCACGGGCCGGAACTACACTCAGATACTGGCCCTGTCTGCCGGGGTCAACATCGGCGTCAACAACGCCTCGACGTTTGGACGGGGCACCCAGGATGCGAGCGTAAACGGCGCCACCATCAATCAGAACAACTATCAGATGGACGGAGTCAGCCTCAATTCCATGGCCAGTACTGGACGCGGATCGGATGATGGCATTTACGGGGGGATAGCCATTCCCAATCCGGATGCAATCCAGGAATTCAATATCCAGACTTCGAACTATGATGCGGGCTATGGACGCAACCCGGGCGCCAACATCGACGTAGTCACCAAGAGCGGCTCTAATGCAATCCACGGAGACGTGTTCGAATTTTTCCGGAATACCGATTTGAACGCCAATGACTTTTTCCGAAACGCTACAGGCGGTAGCAGGCAGGTGCTGAATCAGAACCAGTTCGGTTTCACTCTCGGCGGTCCCATAAAGAAAGATAAGCTGTACTATTTCGGCAGTTATCAAGGCACGAGAAACATTAACGGAGTGGCCACGAACGGCTATGCGGCGGGCGTCATTTTGCCGCCGATCCCCGCCGGCTCCCGTTCAAATACGGCCGCCTTCCAGTCCGCACTCGGTGCGGAGTTTTGTCCCGCGAACCATCCCGGAAGCACCGCCTACAATACCAGTCTTGGCGGCATTCAGGTGGCGTGTAACGGGTCGAATATCAATCCGGTGGCCATAGCTTATCTGCAGGCGCAATTGCCAAACGGCGCCTATTACATCCCAGGTTCGACAAACGGAACGTTCCAGTCGTTTCCGATTAGTGATCCTGCCCACTTCAGGGAAGACCAGGGCGTCGGCAGCCTCGACTATCTGATTAACAAGAACGAGACCCTGTCGGCCCGATTCTTCACAGCGCAGGATCCGGCCTTCAACAGCTTCCTGGCTGCCGGAAGCGGCAATCCCATCGGAACGGAATTGGCTGGTACGGGCAACCACAGTCTTTACGCCAACGTTGACCAGGTGCTGAAGCTCACATCCATTTTGACGACAAATTTGGTGAACGAAGCCCACGTAGCATACCGGCGGAACATAGCCATAAGCAGCCCTGCGAGCCCGTTCACAAATACCCAGTTTGGCATCACCCCGATTGATCCGAACTCGATTCAAGTCGCGTCGCCTATCACTGTTACGGGGCTATTTAGCCTAGGCGGAGGAACGAATCAGGATAACAGGTACATCGTCAATACCTACCAGGTAGGGGACTCAATTTCCTGGTCGCACGGCAAGCACACCCTTCGAACCGGCTTCGACGCTGAGCACGACATGTGGAATGCTACTACGCCTGGATCAGAATGGGGGTCTCTGACGTTTGGCAGCTTCGCGGACTTCCTCATCGGGCTTCCCGGTTGCGCTCCCGGCAATACTACTTGCAGTGTCAGTAACCCCGGAAACACAAACGGGTCGTCGTTCAGCAACCTCTCTGCCGTTGCTGGTTCGCGCACGCCTAGCCCCGCAGGACTCGTGCGCGCTTTGCGTATCAGCGCCTACGATGCGTTTGTCCAGGACGACTATAAAGTCACATCCCGGTTGACACTGAACTTGGGTTTGCGATGGGAGTACGATGGGTTGTTCAGTGACGCATTCGGAAACTTCGGTAACGTGTGGCCGAGCCAACTCCTCACAGTGCCGGTACCGGGAAATTCGCCAGCCACCGGCACCCTCGCAGGTTACGTAGTAGCAGCCAACTTTTCCGGAACAATACCTGCCGGTGTCTTGCAAGCCACCAACAACTCCTCGGAACAGAAGGGTCCGCCTCTGACCAACTTCGGTCCGCGTTTCGGGTTTGCATGGCAGCCCCTGGCGAACGAACGCCTGGTCGTACGGGGGGGAGGGGGAATTTTTTATGACCGGATTAGCGGGGACGAAAGCGCAGGTGGCACGAACCCTACTACTTCTGTCTCTGTCGGCAATAGCGGCGCCGCAAACTATTACGCCAGCTTTGCGAATCCCTTCAATGCGACCGTTCCTGGGTTCACGCCCCGGTGGGTGAACTTCACGAACAACACGTCCTCCAACTTGAGCCTTTCCTTCGTTCAAGAGGACATCCACTCCCCCGTAATACGTCAGTACAATTTTGGCGTGCAGTATGAGTTCTTGCCCCATTGGGTGCTCGACGTAGGTTATGCCGGATCGAGTGGAATCAACCTGCTGGATCAACCCCACACCATCAACGCGGCTCTGCTGGCGAGCCCGACCGACCCGATAAACGGCATCACGACAAATACAGTACAGAACGCGAGTCTCCGCGTGCCTTACCTGGGCCTTTCGCCGAGCGGCTTGTCAGGGCTGCAGTTCAACGAAATCTCCAACTACAACAGCCTGCAGGTTACCTTGCACAGGACATTCAAGGGAATGACAGTGCAGGCGGCTTACACTTGGAGCAAAGCGATGATTGAGGGCTACGGCAAAGCCGGCGACACAAACCTTGCCACCGATTTGGGCGCGCAGTACGGGCAGGCCTATTTCAATCGGCCTCAGCGCTTGGTTGTCAGCTACGATTGGGAACTTCCCTTCGGCCATCCGGCAGGAATTGCAGGCAAGCTCGTGACGGGATGGGCCATATCCGGAGTCACGGTGGCGCAAGATGGCCTTCCTCTGACGATCACCGATGGCAGAGCCGGAACGATCTACGGTGTGTCTGGAAGCGGGCCCCTTGGCACGGGCGGTCCGGTGACGCTCGCTGGTTCTCCCGGCTACGGTACCGTCAATGTCGGTACAGCTGAACTATGCCCGGGAGCGACGAATCAGTCTATCCTTACGTCGGGGCCCCTCGAATCGCGCTTGGGTACGATTGGTACGTCCGGCTACTTCAATACGAGTCAATTTTGTGCTCCACCTGTGATCGGCAACGGAACCGGTTACGGCAATTCCGGAGTCGGCATCGTTCTCGGCCCTGGCCAGTTTAACTGGGATATCTCCTTGACCAAGACGACCCGGGTCGGCGGTCTCCGGGAGGACGCGGCGCTACAGTTCCGCGCAGAATTCTTCAACGCGTTCAACCACGCGCAGTTCGCCAACCCTGGTACTTCGTTATCTACGCCAACGACCTTTGGTGTGATCAGCTTCACGAGCACCAATCCGCGGATTGTACAATTTGCCTTGAAGTACAGCTTCTGATATGGGCAAGAAGGGAGGAAGTGCGAGCTTTACGAAAGAAGGGTCATGACTAAGCCACAGGGTGCTTTGGCAGCATCGGCGTGGAGTGGACCGGAAAAAATTGATCGACGGGAAGCGATGCGCCGAACGGTAGGTATGGCGCTGGGAGTAGCTTCACTCAGTCGCCAGGCTCTAGCGCAAAGCTCGACTCGGGACGATTTCTCGTCAATTCGCCTAAGTGCGGTTGCAAAATACCCGCCGATTCCGCAATGGAAGACCGAGCTCAAGCTACTGGCGCCAAACGTTTACGCCTATAACCAGAGTCTTGAGGTTGCCCGGCCCGTTCTCATCGCCAACGCCGGCCTCATCGCCGGTCCCGACCACTTGATGGCGATCGATTCGATGGCGTGGCCGTCCCACACGAGGGCGTTCATGGCCGCGGCCAAACAAGCCACCGGCAAGGACTTTGGCCGTCTCGTGAACACGCATCATCACGGCGACCATGTCCTTGGCAATCAATATTTTCTCTTAGCCGAGATCGTGGGACACGAGTACTGTCGTGAACAGGTTTTGAAGATGGCGGATGGGAAAACTTGGCCTAAGACTGAGGACCAGGCCGAAGGCACGGAGGTCTCGCACAAGACGCCTCCGACGGTAACCATCAGCGATCGGTTGACCTACTATTACGGTGATCTGCAAGTGGAATTGATGCATGTGGGTCCGGCACACACCTGGGGCGATGTCATGGTGTATCTGTCCCAGCACAAAATCCTATTCGCCGGCGACATCGCTTTCCACTACGTCACTCCCGTAGCCCAAAGCGGCCACATAAGCAAGTGGATAGAGACTGTTGATAAGATTCTCGATATGGATGTTGAAACGATTGTTCCAGGGCACGGGCTGGTCGGAGGCAAGAAAGAGATCGCCGACATGCGCGACTATTTCGTAATCCAAAGGCGCGAAGGGAAGAAGCGCTACGACGCCGGCGTGAGCCCAGGCCGTGCCGCCGCTGAAATCGATATGGGCAAGTATGAGTTGTGGGCTAGGCCGGAGCGCGCTGCGACGAACATGGTCCGCCTCTACGCCGAATTTGCGGGCAATATCCACCCGGAAGAGGACCCGGGCACGCTGCGCCGCGCAGTGGCCGAGTATGCCGCGCTTCGCAATGTTACAGTCCCGGCTATGCCGATCTAATTTCAGAGCGGTTGTCGGCAACAGCCCATGCAGTTGGCCACCGCTCGGTAAGCGACAGAGGATTGCACTGGAGGGCATGATGGCGGACCGCCGGAGTGTTAGAGCTGCAGCTGACGAAGGGTCGGGATTACCAGGGCTTCAGGACGAACGCCCGACCCGGCGCGATATGATGCTAAGCATGGCGGGCGCTCTGGGATTCGCTGCGTTGGCGCAAGTACAAGTAGCGAAGCCACCAAGCAGCGAAGATGTACCGGGTCTGGTGCACTATACCGTACCTCCCGATCTGGCCGCGAAGTACCCCCCGATTCCGAGTTGGAAGAGAGAGCTAAAGCAACTGACGCCGAACGTTTATGCTTACATTCAGCCAGGCGGACCTGGAATTGATAACCATGCCATCGCCAATGCCGGCGTCATTGTCCGCCCCGGTGACTTGATGGCGATCGATGCGCTCGCGGCGCCATTGCACACGAAGTTGTTCATTGCAGAGGCCACGAAAGCTACGCACAAGAATTTCCGCCGGCTGGTTAACACGCATCCCCACAGCGACCACGTCTTCGGAAACCAGTTCTTTGATCCCCCGATCGAGATTGTCGCTCAGACCTTTTGCCGCGAGTCGGTTCTACGAATGACGCCCCAGGGTCCGATGTGGCCCAAGCGCGAGGGTTGGTCGGATGGCACTGAAGTGCGGACGATCGTACCGCCGGGGACAACCTACGACACCAGGATGACCTATTATTACGGAGATCACGCGGATTTGGAGGTAGATCTGATATTCCCTGGCCCGGCACACACTTTCGGCGACACGATGGTCTACCTGCCGCAAGAGCGAATCTTATTCACTGGAGATGTAGTCGTCCACTACGTTGAGCCCGCGATGGGGTCTGGGTAATCCTAGCAACTGGATCAAGGTCCTTGACAAGATCATGGCCATGGACGTGGATACAATCGTACCGGGACACGGGCCGATCGGAAACAAGGAGAACCTCGCGCTGATGCGCGAGTACCTCGTACTGATCACGAGCGAAGCGCGCAAGCGCTACGACGCTGGCATGAGCCCTGGCCAGGCGGCCGCCGACATTGATCTCGGCAAGTTCGATGTTTGGCCCCAAAACCGTGACCGCACCCCGGGGAATGTCACTCGTCTCTATGAAGAGTTCAGCGGAACGCTCCAGCCCTATCCCGAGCCGGGTGCGGCAGCCAAAGCGACTGCGGAGTATAACGCGATCAAGAAAGCGCAAACGAACCCCTAGCACCGAACCCGACAAATTGCCAAGACTGGCGGAGTAGCCGGCGCCGTGTCCAGCCCGACAACCGCGACAATGTCGTCGTTGCGGAACGCCTAGGAAAATGAGGCCCTTAGGGAAGCATGAACCCGGTCCAAACTTTCAGTTACGGTTCCTTGCAGTCCGAAGCCATATAGTTACCGATAGTTAGGAGACAGAGTGGTAGAACGTGCGCGAGATAAGGGCGCAAATGGCGAGACTTCGGATACTGGATTGTCGCGCGTGGGTATGGCGCTTGCCGACTGGTCGGAGCGATGGTTTCCCGATGCATTCATTTTTGCGCTGATTGCAATCATCATCGTGTTCATGGCCGGTCTATTTTTGGGCACGCCGATCAGAGACCTCATTCGATATTTCGGCCAAGGGTTCTGGGGTCTTATTCCCTTCACGATGCAGATGGCGATTATCATCGTCGGCGGATACGTCGTCGCCACTTCGCCGCCCGTCCACAACCTCATTCGCCGGCTTGCCAAGATTAGTGATACGCCACGAGGCGCCATTGCCTTTGTCGCATTTTTCTCGATGGCGACTTCGCTAATTAGCTGGGGTTTCAGCCTCATCTTTAGCGGCTTGCTTGTAAGGGAAATCGTGAAAAATGTCCGCGGGATCGACTATCGCGCAATTGGCGCGGCCGCCTATCTGGGCTCCGCTAGCGTATGGGCCCTTGGACTTTCCTCCTCGGCTGCATTGCTGATGGCTACTCCATCATCGATTCCCGCGGCTCTGCTCAAAATCAGCGGGACGATCCCGCTGAGCCAGACCATCTACACTTGGCAAAGCGTTACCACCGCCGCCACTCTTATACTTGCATCGACAAGCGTCGCATACCTGTCAGCTCCAAAGAGTTCTATGCGGACGGCTGAATCATTCGGCGTAACTCAAGGACTCGATCTAGGAAAAGTAGAGAAAAGAAGCACACCGGCGGAATGGCTCGAATATGCGCCGATACTCTCGATTGTGATCGGTCTACTGGGATTGGCTTACGTCGTACAAGTTGTGGTTTCCCGGGGACCGCTCGCCGCTCTTGATTTGAACACGTACAATTTGCTGTTTTTGATGGCCGGGCTGCTGCTCCACTGGAGGCCTCGATCATTCACCCGGGCTGTCAATAATTCGGTTCCCGCCACCGCCGGGGTTCTAATCCAGTTCCCCTTTTACGGAGGGATATTCGGGATTGTTACGATGTCGCCAATTTCAGCCGCATTGGCGGGGTTCTTTGTTCATATCTCCTCCCGCAGCACGTTTCCCCTGCTGGTTGCGATGTATTCAGGCATTTTGGGTGTATTTGTTCCTTCTGGCGGGAGCAAGTGGGTTATCGAAGCGCCGTATGTGTTACAGGCGGCTAAGGATCTGCATGTGAATCTGGGATGGGTCGTGCAAATATACAACGCTGCCGAGGCATTGCCTAACCTGGTGAATCCGTTTTGGATGCTCCCGCTCCTCGGAATTCTCAAGGCAAGGGCCCGGGATCTGGTTGGCTATGGATTGCTTCAGTTAGCAGTCAATACCACGCTGGTTCTTTTCCTGTCGTGGTTTCTTGCGCGGACTTTCGGGCATATCCCCTCCCTCACACCGTAGTACCTGAATTAAATGAATTTCACTATGCTCGGAAGCCGAGCGCGGCGGAGATTTTGCGTGCTGTGTCCAAGAGTTCCGGAACAAAAGTGCGCCGCAGGTCCGAGATAGTTACTCGGCTAGACGGTACCGCAATATTAGCGGCGGCCACTATTTTGCCCTTTTTTTCGCGAATCGGACTGGAGACCGAACGCAAGCCTACTACATACTCTTCATCACTCAAGGCATACCCGCGCTGACGAGTCTCGCGAAGGAGGTTAAGGAGTCGTTCGCCAGATTTTCTTGCATACTCAAGAGCCTCCGGAACCTTAGCCAGCCGCTCTATGTATCCTTGTAACCAGGCCTCCGGCATCTCAGAAATCAGGGCACGACCCAGAGACGTGTTATACAGCGCAAGACGAGACCCCACGTGCAGATTAATGTTTATGATCTGAGATGTTTTGATGCGCTCGATATACACGAGCTGATCGCCATCCAAAACAGCCAGGTTTACAGTCTCGTTCAGACGTCCGGAAAGATCGCTCAAGAACGGTGTTGACAACGTCTTAAGGTCGAGTCCGTCGAAATATGCATATCCGAATGCAAGAACGCGAGGAGACAACCTAAAGCACCGCGTTTCCGGATTCTGGCGAAGGTATCCAAGTTGGACCAGAGTGTGCGTGAGGCGCCACGTACTCGTTTTTTTTAAGCCAACGCGCTTAGCCAATGCCGCCAATGGTATGTCCTCTTCGCAATCGGCCACGGCTTCCAAAATTGAAAGGCCGCGCGAAAGTGAGGCGATAAAGTTGCGGTTTATGGATCGCGGAGACTCTTGATCGTCATCTCGATTCATTATTCCTCAAGAAGAAATGATGTTCCGCAATCGTCCAAATCGCTGGAAAGATAGCTGAGTCTGCGAAGCTTGTCAAAATTTCGAGGGAACTCGTCAATAGAAAGTAGAAATGCGCCTTCCGGGGTTTTCGCTCGCACCCCCCTCCCGCGCTCGTTCGATTCACCGTGGCTTCGCTGCTAGTTGCTGGAGGGGCGGTCGATGTGATCGATTGTGATGAAATCTCTGGCGACCTTGCTTGGCACCAGTTTCAGTCTGAGTTGCTCTTGCAGGGCTGTGTTGAGTGTAGGAGCGGCATCCAGCGTCGATGCGTCCGGGGTCGCAGTCTGTCGCTCCGAGACGAATCTTAACGTGAAATCGTAGCTGCCAGTGAGGCCGGTCTTGTCGACCACCATCCCGCCCGCTTCGTAGAACAATTGGCCTAACATGTACTCAATCTTGAAGCCCTGAGCATCCCATTCCTGGGCACCGTTTGAGCGTCGAACCTGCATCCCTCGGTCGCCCGATGTAGATTCCTTGAGCTTTGGGCCATTCTTTGCGATGACCAGATCGAAGCCGCTCACCTCGCGCTGCTCGGTGTGGAAGGCCAAATTGAATCGATCCCTGAGGATGATCTGGAGCATGTGTTCGCGAGCTAGCTTCTGATCTGTCGCGCCCAGCTCTTGAAAGGCAGCAGCGATTTCGGGGTCCATTTTTGCTTCGATGTCGTAATCGTCATCGACCACCCACCCGCTAGGCTTGTTGACTTCAGGGCGCGCGTGGTGGAATGCTGCCTGGATGAGGCCAAGAGCGGAGGAATGAGCCAGAAGTCCGTCCGATGTTTCTTTCAGGCCGCGCCAGCTTTCGCGCTGCGACGCATCTTCGCGGAGTGGCTTGATGGAGACGACGTCGTAGAAGAACTGCGCGAATTTTGGATCTGGGCTCGTGGGTCCGTGCGCCGGCTGAGTGGTTTGCGAACTGTTACTCTGGCGTGCGAGCGGCCTGCTGGCGCTGAGAGGTAGCACAAGCACGGCGATGGCCAAACTCAAAAATGCGGACGCGGTGGTGAGCTGGCGCAGAAACATGGAGCACGCCTCCAGGGTCGAGAACGAGGTGCGCTCAATATACTCCATTTACCTTAAAGTTAAAAATGAGGTTTCGGATAAGCAGAATGCTCAGCGACGTCACTAAATACACCCCTTGTCCCACCCTGTAGCTATCTCCTCGTCCGATTGAAGAACGCGCAGGGCATTTGCCCGGCACGCAACGACCGTGTGTTGGAGGTGTTAACATATCGTGTGCTTGAATTTGCTCGCGTCGGTGAAACACATTGGCTCGATTGAATTGTGAGTCCCTTGAATCAGCGCTGTGAAAGGCATCCGCTTCGACGCAGTACCCCCGGCGTCGTAGACTCACCACTGTTCAAGGGCGATCCCAAGGACTTTCTTAAGACGTTTCAGCCAATGGGGAAGATCGTGGAGGTAAAGGACGTTTCCGACGCAGTTCTCTACTTAGCAGAAGCAGGACAAATAACCGGAGAGGTACTCCACGTGGATCGTGGCGCTCACGCTGGCCGTTGGTAGCCGCCAGACAGCTGCAAGACGCCTTCGGAAAAGAGAAGAACTGTTGCCGCTTGGTGTATGGTGTCGCAAGCCTTCCGCTCGGCACCCCGGTGGAGCTCGAAATCATTTTCGAGGTAGGTTAGAGACGCTCCTCATGGAGGGAGCCACGCAGCGCAACGCACTGGGACCTAGTCGGGCCCGCAAGAGCACCGACTGGGGCGAGCAATGTTCGGTCGCCCCAGCAAGTATTTTCTGACATCATGGCTAAGAATTCACAGGAGGCAACATGGCACGATTTCGCTTGAGGGTTGCATGAAGATGGCTGCCAAGGCCGACAGTGAACGCTTCCAGAGCGACGCGAATAAGTATGCCATCTACCTTGAGAAGCCCGAGGGCCGGTTGCGCTCCGACTTGGCCTTTGCCAACCTGCAGGATTTTCTTCCCCTGCAGGCCAAACCTTCGTTGTGTGCACTTGATCTCGGGTGCGGTACGGGAGTGACTGCCGTTCGGCTGGCGCGACTTGGCATTCACGTCACGCTGCTGGATTCCTCTCAAGCGATGCTGGATATCGCGAAACGCGCGGCACGGGAAGCAGGGGTTACGGACAAGGTCATACTGCAACACGGCGACGCTACCCAATTGGCGAAGTTGTTCCACGCTCGATCGTTCGATGTAATTCTTTGCCACAACGTCCTGGAATATTGCGACGACCCGAGTGCCGTGTTGCGCGGTGGCGCTCGCGCCTTGCGGGATTCATCGGCGATATTGTCCGTTCTCGTACGCAACCAGGCAGGCGAAGTATTCAAGGCCGCTATCCAAACGGGCGATTTGGCCGCAGCGAAAAATGGCCTCACCGCTGAGTGGGGACAAGAATCCCTGTACGGAGGCAGGGTGCGACTATTTACGTCAGATAGCTTGCGAGCCATGCTGACAGGGGCGTCGCTGGCGGCGATTGCCGAGCGAGGTGTACGCGTCCTTGCGGACTATTTGCCGCCACGGGTTTCTCGCAGCACGGACTACGAACGGATTTTTGAACTGGAGCGGAAGCTGGGCAGCCGGCCAGAGTATGCCGCAGTTTCCCGCTACACACACTGCCTGGCACGTTGCATAAGTTCGGTGGCGGAGGACGGTGCGTGACCAACGTTCCTGTCCAAGTTTCGGGCACCACGTCCAACGCGAAGGCACCTGATGCCACGATTGCGCTTGGGCTCGGGCTCACCAACGAGTGTAACCTCTCCTGCGCCTTCTGCTACCGAGACCCAACCCGCACTGATCGCCTCTCTCTGGATCAGGTGAAGTCCGTCATGGAACGACTACCGATCCGTTCGGTGAATCTGGGCACCGGCGAGAACGGCATGCATCCGGACTTTAAAGCGATTCTGGCGTACCTGCGCAAGAAACCCATCAAGCTTACGATCACTTCCAACGGCCGTAGTGTTGCTGTGTTGGAAGACAACGAGTTGCGCGCCTTTCACGATATTGAGTTTTCTCTCGATTACCCAACGCAAGCGGAACAGGATGCACAGCGCGGAAACGGCAATTGGGAGCTGATCCACCGGCAAGCAGAACGTTGCGTAAGGCTCGGCGTGCCTGTAACCATCATCGCGGTCATGATGAAGGCGAACTACTTGCGTCTGGCGGAGGTCGCGCGAGTGGCCAAACAGTTTGGCGCTCCCCTGCGTGTGAACGTATACCAGGCAGTGCGATCCGACATCTATGCGTTGTCCTACCGAGAGTATTGGGAGGGGTTTCGGCGTCTCTTTGCGGAAACGGACGTGATCGCCATTGGCGAGCCGCTGGTTCGAGCGATGGCGGGCCTCCCGCCGCTCCGGGGAGGATGTGGCGTAAGCACCGTGAGGGTTACGCCGCGCGCCACGACACAGCCCTGCGTATATTGGCCAGGATCGGGGGAGCCGCTGGCGGATTTGATCCGGATGGGGCTCGACATTCTAGACTCTGCGCCCTTCGACCAAGCCCGCACGCTTCCCTCCGCGTGCCAGCCTTGCGAGTTCCGGGACTCATGCCATGGTGGCTGTGCCGGACGTCGACGCCTTCAGGGCGCGCTGCTAGAGCCTGACCAGTACTGTCCGATCGTTCGCGGGGAACGCCGCAGCCTGCGGGTGCGCATGGCCGCCACCCGCGATCTGCCCAAGCTAAGCAGTTCCTGCACTACCGTAGTGATTGCCAGGTAGGCTGTTTCGTGAAGAACGACATCAATTGCCCGGACGCGCCCGTCCATTGTTTATTGCGCGTTCACCCACGTGTCTGAACCCGTCAGCTTAACTGACACGTTAGAAAGGAAGACGTGCAGGGGCTTGCCATCGGCGGTGCCGCGGTGCTCCGTTGAGATCAGCAGAGGACCTGCCTTTTTGTAGCCTGCCCACGTTGCGATGACGAGGCTCGGCTTCATGGGCCCGCCGCGGTGGTAGACAAATTGCTCGACGCGGTTGTCTTTGCCGACGTAGAGTTCCCAGGTGTCGCCAGGCGTGTAACCGCCCTCGTTGGAATACTTCACTGCGACCAGCTCGGCCGAGCCGTTGCCCACCGGCAGTTTATGCATACCTTGATCGGTGACGGCGGCGCTGGTGTCCCAGTAAGCATGGAGGGGGAACAGAAGCCAATAGTTATCGTTCATGAAACCCGGATCGATTTGGTCCTTCACGGTGGCAGGCTGGCTGCTGAGCTCGGAGCGCGTATAGGTAACCTTGACCGGCTTACCGTCTTTATCCTTCCCCTCATACGAAACCTTGTTAGTCTTGGGCTCCCAAACCCATGAACGGGAGACATTCACCCCAGGGAACTGTGCATTCCAGGTATAGCGGATCGCTTCAATCTGCCCAAACGAATCCAGGCCATAGGTTTTGGCAACCTGTTCGAGAATTGGCGGGCGGTTCTGTGCCCAGGAGGTTGACGCAAGGACCAGCACCCCGAAAGCCAAAAGACCGGATCATCGTTAAACGGCTCGCATTTGTCATGGAGTTTGCTCCTCGGTGAATTTAACCGATGGTGTGTCGGATGTCGGGCAAAAGCTTCGGGATACACGAGCCGCATCTCGGCCCGGTACCATTCACCCACGCCGGCCATTCACACCCCTTGCTCGGTTGGCCGCGCGCATTATACAGCACACCTTGGGTGATTGTGCTCTCGCTTGCTCAAGCGGCCACACTCGTTCTGTCACGCAAGTTTGCAGACCGCATTCCCCAAGGGCGCCTAGCCCGTCGAGCATCGGGTTTCCGCCGGTCGTACGAACCGGCGAAACAGGATAATTGCACCGGCCGTTGCCACGGATCCGTATTCCACCAGCATAATCCAGCCAGGAACCAACCACGGATGGCCAAGCGTGCGCAAATGCCAAACGTAGTAAGTCGGGATGATGCTAACTGTCCAGATGATGATCGGCACCGTCGAGGCCGACCGCAGGAACGGCAGCAGCCAGAGCAGGTACCATGGATATACGACCGGTGCACATAAAAGCGATGCTGCCATGGGCCAAGCAAATGCGTCCGAAGACCATGCTGCGGACTTTCTTCTCAGCCAGATTGCCGTAAGAAAGCCGACGAGCACTGCCAACCCAACTACAAGCTGCGGAGCCGCCACTCGCTCGAGCGCTGCAAACACCGGATCATTAAAGCGGAACCTCTGCACGTAAGTGCCGAGCGAGCCGATCGGAATCCGCCCGTGGTTTAAAAATGGAACGTATAGGAGTCCGACCACGACTGCCGCCAGCGCGCCGTCGCGCATACGAACACGCCTCCAGTAGAGTGGCAGCAGTACAATCGGGAGCAATTTCACTGCAACAGCCAGCCCAAATGCCACGGCTGCAACCGCACGCCAGCGCCGCACCAGCGCGGCGACGGATACCAACAGCAGCAGCACGCCGACAATATCGATGTGACCGCTGCCCGCCACTTCCGTCGCCAGCAGTGGGTTCCAGGCATAAGCCAGGACCCAGTGCGCTCCTTGTCCACTACAACGCAATATATCGAGCAAAACGAGAACGATCGCCAAATCGCAAAGTACGAATGCTACTTTCATCGCAAAAATGGACTCATGAATCGCCGTTACCGCGCGGAAGAAAAGCTGAGCTCCCGCGGGATATGGGCTCGGCACATCCGGGTTGTTCAGCGTGCGGGTCTCGGATGTGTGCAACCGGTCGAGCGCAGGGTCGCTGGGAACGACAATATAAGGGTTATAGCCGAGCCGCTGCACGCGGCCATCCCAAACATATCGATGAACATCATCATCTGAACCCGGCGACTGCAGTAGAAATGGAAGATGCCACAGAGCAGCCAACACGAGCCCGATGACGATGACGCGGCGCGGGAATCTTGGCGTGGAGAAGAACTCGCGAATGGCGAGAAGGTACGCGATGCCAGCAACTGCCAGCGGAATGATGAAGGACGGTTCACCCACGCTGCTGAGCTTGCGTGAGCAGATCGTCAGCGCCACAAGCAAGATGGCGCCGAACCCGTACAGCCTGCGGGATGGCGTGAGCTTCACAGGTCTCCCGTGCCCGTCCGCAACTGTGCCACCGCCTGTCCCCACTGTTTCAGCCAGACTGCCGTTCGTGGCGCCCTAGCCGGAGCGAGCCGCAGTTCCGCGGCAAGCCGAGTTAAGTCGTCCTCCACGTCGATGTCGTAGAACGGGTCCGTGAAACCAACGGAAAGCTGCAGTCCCCGAGCGCGCGCCAGCAGGGCCTCAAGCGCGCTCTTAGTGCCCATGCCGTCGCCATCGAAAAGTGCTGGATGGGCGGCCTTGGCCCCGACGAGATAATAGCCGCCATCCTGTGTCGGTCCAACAACCACGTCGTGGCCGGTGAGCACTTCGAACGCGCTCCCAAGAACCGAAGCCGGCAGATGCGGGCTGTCGCTGTTGAAGGCAACGACGCGTTGCCGGCCAGGCGCCGCGAAGTGTGCAAACACCGAGGTCAGACCTGCCGCAAGGCCCTCCCCTTTCTGCGCCACGAGACCCACCGCACCTCGCGCCAACCACGTTAGTTCTTCGACATCCGAAGCAGGGCACATAACAGCAACCTCCACAGTGCCCAACGAGCGCGCTAGCGCCATTGTGTCGTCCAAAAGGCAGCGATAGAGCTCGGTGACCGCTTCAACTGGAAGGCTCTGGGCTAAGCGGGTCTTGACCATGCCCGGCCTGGGTGCTTTTGCCATGACAACCAGCGTGCGGCCCCTGTTGTGCGAATGTGTTGTATTTTCGCTGGAGGATTCCATAGGAGATCGCCGTGCCAAGACTCACGCTGGCCGTGGCATTCCGGCCCTTCGCTGCCGAAAATAATAGCGCACTATCAGGAAGAGGATGAACCACGCCGCTCCAACTGTGCCCCTCAGCGTACCGCTAATTTTCGATTTCCCAATGCGCGGATGATAGCTCACCGGCACCTCAACGATGCGGAATCCCCCGAGCGTACCTTTTAGAATTATTTCAACCGCCCAGCCGTACGTTTTCTCTTGGAGGTCAAGCCGGCGAAGGACATCCGCTCGCCCGGCGCGGAACGGTCCGAGGTCGCTTATCCTTAGACCATACAAAAGCCTGATCAGGGCAGCCGCCAGGCGGTTACCAAACGCGGCGTGCCAAGGCAACGCCCCGTGAATGGCCTGCTTTCCTAGGCGCGAACCCAGCGTAATATCGGCACGGCCGTCAATGATTGGAGTCAAGAGAAGCGGCAGCTCACTCGGTCGATCACTGTAATCGCCGTCGAGGAACACTACAACGTCAGGGCTACTTGCACCAGCCAGTCCGGTCAGACAGGCGCGACCGTATCCGCGACGAGGTTCGTGGAGAACACGGGCTCCCATCTTTGAGGCGATCTCGGGAGTCCCGTCGGTTGAATTGCTATCTACAACCAAGACCTCAGTGACAATATCGGCCGGGAGATCCGCTAAGACGCGGCCGATGGACTGTGCTTCGTTGTGCGTAGGAATGACGACCGACACTCGCACTTGATCTTGGCCCAAGTCACCACCATGGGGACGACGGCCAGCGCCGCACTAGCAAGGCGTCGACGCCCCACGCTCGACCGGCTCGGCCCACCGCGAGCGCAAGCGATGCGAGCACCGGAACCAGCAGCTCCCAAATCCACGCCGTGCCCCACTCAGACATCCAAAGACTGGCTAGGTACAGAAACGCTACAAAGGCGACCGGGCGCGTCAGCAGACCGACGACGAGCAGGATCCCGAGAGAGATCTCGGTGATCGCCTGCATAGGAGCCGCCATCGCGGCGTGACTCGCCGCTAATGCCATAACGGCCTTCCATGCGGCCGGCGAGTGACTCGCCTTTATGTAGTAGTTGATCAGGCCTGCGTAGCCCGCTGGAGTGTAGAGACCCTTTCCGAGATTTTCGAAGAATACCCACACAAACATTGCGCCGATCGTGAGACGAACTATTGCCAGGCCATTTGCCGCAGGCAGTTCGTTGGTCACATGTTGCGCTGGGCTTGCGTTCGTCATCATCGTGAACCTCGTACCCAATGGATGCCGTGCGAGTTTGCCACGGGATCTGACTTAGGGAAAAGGACTAGCAAAAACATTCTTCACCTCTGATATCACGGAGATTATCTGTCAGCGAAGCAGAGAATGGGAGTTCGAGGCCCTCGGGGCGCGCCATGTTAAATCGTTGCCCGTCATTGGACGAGTGAACTCCGCTTCGTCACCACTCTTTGCGATTTGGTCCAAATGGCGTTCTCCAACGTCGCTACTGCAGCAACCTCGCCCTTTCGGTCATAATTTTCTTTCGACTTTTTTGCCAACGACAAAGTACACCTGATTCCTTACCCACGCAATCTACCGGCTTGGTGTACCGCTCCACGGGAGAAGTTGCCCTGCGGTGTCGGTCAGGAGACTTGCTGCAGCGTGAACTCTACCGATGCCACAAGTGACCAGTCCAAAATAGAACCAAGATAATCAGGATAATCACGCTTATCCCAGTGATGGGATAAAAGCCCCACTTCTTGCTATGCGGCCAAATCGGAAGACTACCCACAAGCGCGATGAGGACAAATATTGGGAGAATGACCATCACCATCATGTCTTTGCCTCGCGTTCCTGGACAACGCCTGCGGGTCTACCCGCAGTTTCCAGTTTAGACTCGGGCCTTGCGCATCGTAACGCTTCTCCATCTCGCGACACAACGAATTTGGCCGCCAGAACCCGAGAAGATCAGCGGTATTCCAAAAGGCGGGTGGGCGACCCTTATAGGCCGTCCGAGTGAGCCGACGGTTCTCCGGGTGCCGCATCCTTCGTTGTTTGAAGGGTGCGGATTTTCATGCTGTTCCATTCCGACGACAAGGGCAAATTCTTTCCAGCCATCATTAACGCAATGGTATAATTGCTGTCTTAACGTACAAAACGGAGCGACGGGGAGAGCAGTATGCCTTCCGGGCAGATCGCTTGCGGGCCTTCAAAAGGTGCCCGCAGTTGATTTCCGGTACTTCCATATCGCTGGGACGCCCACTCTCATGCTGGCGGATGCCTTGAATGTCGTAAAGCAGGTGTGGACTGGCGAACTTCGGCGCGAAGAGAAGTGCGATGTGTTGAGGGCAATTGGACCCAATCCGGGGTAACGATTCTCCCTAATTTATATGTTTATAACCCCGACAACCATCCAGCTCACGCGTTGGGCCAAACGCCTTCGGTTCGTCTCACTTTCTATATTTCCGTTGATCGTCGTTCAGTTCATTTTTTCGCAGACTTCCCCGCAGGCGCCTCAGCTCCGCGTGACCACACGCATGGTCCAGGTGAGCGTCATCGTGCAGGATCAGCGCGGCGAGCCGCTCGTCGGCCTCACCAAGGACGATTTTGAACTATCGGACCAAGGCAAGCCTCAGCGGATCGCCGAGTTTTCTGTTGAGGCAGTTCGAGTGCTGCCTTCAATGCCCGCGGCACCTCCTGTGGCGAACGTATTCTCGAACCGGGCAGAACAGCAATTCGGCACTTCCGTCAGCGCCACAGCGATTCTAATTGACACGATGAACACTGAACCCAAGAACATGGCGTTTGCGCGCCGCCAGTTGAAAACCTTCTTCGAAGAGATGCAGCCACCCGACCGTGTCGCAATTTACTGCCTCGCCGACGGCCTCACCCTTGTGCGCGACTTTACCAATGACGGAGCTTCGCTGCTGAAGGCTCTTGAAGGATTGCAGGATTCCGAAACGCGTCAAATGTCAGGGTCGAATGACCGTTTTGATTTTCAAGTTCGCGAGTACTTCAAGACTAGCCGAGGCCAGGATACGCCTCGAGCTCTAATATCGCTCGCGCACCATATGGCGGGAATCCCGGGCCGAAAGGACTTGATCTGGCTTTCCGGCTCGTTTCCGATCGCGAACGGGTTTCTCGACATGGGGAATCGCCGGTCTTTCGAAGACGACATTGACCGAGCAGCCCGCGCGCTGACCGATGCCAATATCGCCGTTTATCCGGTTGACGCTCGAGGATTGATGACGGATGGCTACCCGGACCAGCACCCCTTGGACTCGATGAATCTTCTCGCGCAACTTACGGGCGGTAAAGCCTCCTTCAATACCAGCGATATTGGTGGCGCAATCCGGCGGGCGGTCAACGATTCCCGAGTCACCTATACGCTCGGCTACTATCCCGACCAGACCAAGTGGGACGGCAGCTTCCACGAGATCAATGTGAAGGTCCACCGTCGCGGCACGCAGGTCCGATGCCGCCGTGGATATTTTGCCGCCCGAGAGCCTGTCGCGGCTGACCAGAAACAGCGCGCTCAACGGATGCTCGAAGCGGCAGCCGACCCGCTAGAGTCCACGGCAATTGGCCTGAGACTGGAAACGATCTCCTTAAAGACAAGCGCGGTGCCACATCTGAAAATGATGCTGACGATTGATGCGCGGGATCTCCTGATGAATACGAATGCTGACCGGTGGACTGGTGAAGTGGACGTCTATTACATCGAGATCGGCGCGAAGCAAGAGAGGCTGGCGAGTCTGGCGCGGGCGGTTGTTCTGGATCTCACACCGGATGCCTACGACAAAACCATGAAAGAAGGCGTGAAAGTTGTTTGCGATTTTCCCGTGAAGCCCGGCGCCACAGTCATCCGTCTCGTAGCTCTCGATAGTGATTCCGGCCAGATGGGGACGGTCACAGTTCCTCTGTCTGCATTATTCCCGAAGTCTTCCGCCAGGTAGTCCAACTTCCTTGGGCGGATGGACCGCGCTTGCGTTGCGGCCAACCGGCATCATGAAATTCGGCTCAGTCGCTCGACCATCCATGCCGCCCGAGTGAGCCGACGGTTTTCAGGGCGTGCATCCTTCGTTATTCGAAGGGTGCGGATTTTCATGCTATTCCAGTCCAGAAGTAGGGATAAATTCTTCCAGCCACCGTTGACGCAATGGTATAATTGCAGTTGCGCTGGGTAAGGCGGAACGACGCGGAAGAGGACTACGGCCCCTGGGCATCGGCCACTCGACGCACATGGCTCTTTGATGAAAGGGGCCTTCGTGAGCCTTCATATCACTTCATATTACGTCACGTCGCGCGAAGGAATGGTGACGTAAGTGCTTTGTTTGCAGCATTAGGGTTGCATTTTCGTCAAATGTGTAATTGTTAAGTCCTTTGCGTTGTGTCGCTTGCGTATATCGATTGCTGTAAGTCCAGTTGCTGCCGCATTTACAAGAAATAGGGGGGGTACCCCCTGTCTAGGTTTTTCCAGAAGAGAACTCAAACCGAAGCAGCGACGGCTCAAGGCCTTGGTCTCAGACGCGAATCGCGGTTCCTGCGGAGAATGGGAGGTCAAGTTTCAGCGACTCTCTACTGCAGGCCGGCCTTATGAAGTAGCGCGAGAAATTGCGGGTCGTCGCGCAGAGCGTCCAGCCCGGGGTCCACTTTCAGATAGATCACGTTAACGTCGTGGAGCTCTACGATCTGTTCGAGTATCTCGCGGGCGCGCGCTTTCTCGCCAAGACCCAGGTACACCATGGCGACGTCAAATTGCGGTGAGGGCATCCCCGCCGGCAGCAGCGAAACTGCTTCGCCGCGCCTTCCGGAAATCGCATACATATGGGCAAGACGCAGGTTGGCGGTTTGCTGAAGCGAAACCGGCGGGTTTGTTTTCAGGAATTCCGCTTCGGATTCCGCGAATCGGCCTTGCTGCTCGTATACGCGCGCCAAACGCAGATGTGCCCACACAAAAGTCGGGTCAAGCTCGATGGTCTTGCGCAACGCCTCCGCGGCTTCATCGTAACGCCGCGCGAAGAAGAGCGTCGTGCCCCACGCTTGGTTGGCTACCGCGGAAAGCGGATCAATACTGAGTGCCCGTCGGGCCTCGGCAATGCCCTCATCCACACGTCCCTCGGTTTCAAGAAACGCCGAGTGCCACAGCAATGCGTTTGCCGAATTCGGATCGAGACGCAGCGCGCGGTTGAACTCTTGCTCCGCCCCTGCCCAGTCGTACGCGTACATTTTCAGGATCGCGTTCGACGTGTGCGCTTCCGGAAGCGTATCGTCAAGCGCGATCGCTTTTGCCACTGCGGGCGCCGCGTACTGCCGCAAATCTGTCCAGTTGCCGCCGGAATAGGTCTCCGCAAGCGCTGCATAACTGCGCGCGTCGGAGGCATCGAGTGCGATCGCGCGCGCGAAATAATCCCGAGCCTTCGACGTTGAATCCATCGTGCGCTTATTCCAGAAGTACCGTCCTTTTAGGTAGAGTTCGTTCTCTTCGGGATTTACGGGCCGCGCGGATGCGAGGCGCTGCCGCGCGGCGGGGGTCAATTCGATTTCCACCTGGTCGGCGATTTGGCCGGCCACTTCGCTTTCCACCGACAACAGGTCGCGAATGTCGCGCTCGTAATTCTCCGCCCATACGTGCGTTTGGTCCCGGACGGCAATGAGCTGGGCGCTTACCCGCACGCGAGTTCCCGCGCGACGCACGCTTCCTTCGATCACATAGTCCACATGCAGCTCGCGCCCAATTTCCGCGACGCTTTTGTGCGTGCCTTGGTAGGTCATCGCCGTTGTCCGCGCGATAACGCCCAGCCCGTCCGGCCGGAGCTGTCCCAATTGAGTGATCATCTCCTCCGTTAGGCCGTCACCGAGATAATCCTGCGCCGTGTCTCCGCTGAGGTTTTCAAAAGGAAGGACAACCAGCATAACGGGATGCGCGGGCGCGGAATGGGAGCGCTGCCAGAAAACGTATGCGCCACCAAGCAGGATAGCGAGTAGCCCGCCGGCCAGCAGCCAGCGTGTTGGCCAGAATGCCCACGTCTCAGCTCGGGTTGTTATCTGCTGGCGGACGGCCTCTTCGGCGGAGTCACCGGGCTCGTCATAAGGCACCTGCTGAACGAGGGCCGCAAAGCAGTAGCCGCGGCGCGGGACCGTCTCAATGTAGGTTTGACCTTCGGGGCCGTCCCCAGAGCTTTCCGCAATGTAGAGATGTTGCGCGCGAGCGTACCTTCCTCGACAAAGGTATTGGGCCATACACGTTTGAGGAGGTCGTCTTTTTCCAGAATGTGACCGGCATTTTCAATCAGTACGAGCAGGGTCTCAAAAGCTTTGGGAGTCAGTGAAACCCTGTTGCCCGCGCTCAATAGCACGCGCTCCACAGGGTCGAGCCGGAAAGCCCCGAAATCGTAGAAGCAGTTTGTTTTCTGCTGCATGAACACTTTCCAAACTTTTTCAGAAATATTTCAGCGCCATCACAAGACATAGAAGCGGGCTTCTGCTAGCTTCCGGCACCGTCGCTTTTCCAAGTCGGGGGACTTTGCCGATTATAAGCGAAAAACCGACCACCAGGGTAGGCAACGGCGGCTAGGCCGCGGTTAGTGGGACACCGTCGCTTGCTCTACGAGGAGGAATTCATGTCAGCGCAGAACCCTATCTTTCAAGGAAGCGCCCCGGGGCAGATGGCTGTTCCGCGCAAGAGTTGGCTGGGAAGAAACTGGAAGTGGTTGCTCCTCGTGGCGTTCCTGGGGATGATCCTTCTTGTGGTAGGGGTTTTCGCACTGATCATGGGAGCGATGAGAGGCTCCGACGTGGCGAAGGAGTCTGTGGCTCGAGCGCAGGCAAACCCGGCCGTAGTACAACAGCTCGGCGCCCTGATCGAAGAGGGCTGGATGGTGGGTGGTTCGATCAATGTGGCCGCCGGCGGTACAGGCGATGCCGATCTCGCCGTGCCGATCTCCGGGCCCAAAGGTAAGGGCACCGTTTACGTTACGGCGCGGAAGATCGCGGGCACGTGGAATTACAGCCAAATGGTGGCCGCGATTGAAGGAAGCGGGGAGAAGATTGATCTGCTGGCGGCTTCCTCGCAGGCGCAGCCCGCTGCCGCACCAGCCGCGGCGATCGCGACACCTACGTCCACCCCCGCGGCGGCTGACACTAGCGCAGCCGCATCGACACCGGCCGCGGCGCCGCAACCCAACGCTGCCGCGCCGAACTCATCGGCTGTTGCGAGTGCGGACATTATTCAGAGCCAGGACACAAACATCCCGGGAGTAGTCGGCGAGCTAATCCAATGCAGCCGATCCGCCGGCGTTCTCAGCGTCAAAATTCGCTTTCATAACACGACGGGCACTCCAATTAGCTTCTACGTTCTGGGCCCGAACATAGGCTATGAGAGGTTCTACCTTGCCGCCGCGAGTAAGAAATACTTCATCCTGAAGGATGCAGACGGCACGTACTTGGCGCCCGGTGGTGATTATTCCTGTGGCCTGCCTGGCGTCTGCGAGAAATTGCCCGCCGGACAGTCGAATACCTGGTGGGCCAAGTTTCCGGCGCCTCCCGCCGACGTGACGAAATTAGATCTGTTTACCCCGGTTGCGCCGCCATTCGAAAATATTCCGATCATCGACAAGTAAGGCTGAGTTGCGAGGAGAACCATGCAAATCCATCGGTGTTGGATATCATTGTTGCTTCTGCTTGTCCCCTGCCTGGCCACGGCTCAATCGAAGTACACCGATCCCGATTCCCCAGCCACAAATGCGGCGGCTCGCCAGGCCCTGGGACACGCGCAGATCATTGGCATCGTTGGAGTCACGAGTGGTATCCAGGGTGTGCTTCAAGATCTCGGAGCGAAGGTGGTGGGGCAGGAAGTCAGAATCGATCTGGCTTCCGACGTGTTGTTTGATTTCGACAAATATACGCTCCTGCCCAAAGCGAGCGACACTCTGCGAAAAGTTGGACAAGTAGCGGCTTCCTATCCCAGTTCGCCGATCCTGATCGAAGGACATACCGACGGTAAGGGCACTCATCCATACAACATGAAGTTGTCTGAGAATCGTGCGGACTCAGTGAAAACATGGCTGGTTCAGAACGCATCCGTTGCAGGATCGCGAATCAGCACTCGGGGGTGGGGCGAAACAAAACCCGTTGCTCCGAACAAGAAACCGGACGGCTCGGATGATCCTGAAGGACGGCAGAAAAACCGGCGAGTGGAGATTGTGTTAACCAAGGTAGGGCCATGAATATTGCCCATACATCGTCGTTCGGGGCGGGACAGTGGATAAGGATGAGGGGTGCGTTGTAGATGAGAGGGGCCATCACCGGAAGTAGTCGGAACGCAATGGGAGGGGGCGCCGTTTTTGCAGGCAGATACCGGGCTAAGGAAAAAGTTCTGCTCAGCCGGTCTGTGTTCATCAGTGACAAGTCGCCGTAGTTGGGTCTATCGGGATGAAAGAGAATCGGTCGCTTTTCCATCACAGAATAGTCTTGGCGGCGGCCGCCGCAGTGCTGCTGGCTATCGTTGCTGTGCCGGCGATTTTTGCTCTTGTGCTGAAGGCTCTGGCATTGCTCCACGGCCCTTCGCTGCACACGTGGCTGCTCGACGTCGGCCAAAATGTGGGATCAAGCGGGGCACGAGGAGCGGCAGGAGCGGGAGCGGCGGCGGCCGCCGGCGGCAAGGGCTCGGGCAAGGGCGGCAAAGGGTCCGGGAGCGGTGGCTCCGGGAAAGGCTCGAAAGATCCCGTCGGGCCGGACTATGTCGGCAGCGGCGGCAAAGACCCGAGTCCCGGAAACTACACGCCCACGAAGGGTTCCAATCCGCTGGACGATCCGGCGCTCCATCAGGCACAGCAACAGTTTTTGCAGAACAACCCGCAACTGGTGCCCAATCCCACCCCTACGCCGTCCAATCCGGTTAACACCGTGGTACAAGCGCTGATACAGGGAATGAGAGGCTACGCCGCTGGAGGATCGCACTGATCCCCCGTGCTCAACGCCGCCCCGTCCGTTTCGAAAGCCAGTTTCCGCCAGCTCGCCGCAGGTCTGTACGCCGCGCTGCCGGGCAGAAGCGAAGCCATTGATTTCACGGAAGGAGGATCGTGCGTGAAGCTGTTACTCCTGGCCGCTCCGGTAGCTAAGGAATGATCACGATCGCCGGCCGTCGCATTCCGATACGTCTGTGTATCTTTTGCGCCGGCGTGGCGTTTTGGTTGGTGAACATGATCGCCCACACCGGTTCGGCCGGGATAGCAGAGCTGCGGGCATCTCTCTATTTTGTTGCCGAGGTGATAGTCATCACCTGCGCCACGCGAACGATCACTCTCGATCGCGTGGCTGTGCTCTATTGTTGGGGCGGGACGATGATGGGGGTGATGTGGCTGATCTCAGCCGTGTTCACCAGCTTCGTGCCGAGCCCAGATGCGGTCAGCCGCCAATTCTTTGTACCGTTCATGGAGGAATCGCTGAAGCTCGCGCCCGTCGTGTACCTGCTTTGGCGAGGGCGAAGGTCACGCTCGTGGAGCATGGGAGCGAGCGACATTATGTTGATGGGAGTCGCGAGCGGCGCAGGCTTTGGGGTGGTCGAAGAGGCCTACTTTCACTTTCACATTGGCCCAACTCGTGCCCTTGACTGGCTCCCACTTACTCGCATCAACGGAGCCACCTTGACGGTCGGGCACGCAACCTGGACTGGTTTGGCAGGCGCCACGTTGGGGCTTGCGCTGCTGTGGCGCCCTCGGCGGCCGATCTTTCAACTTCTTGCGGCTGGGGGACTCTTCTGGTCCATAGCCGATCACAGTCACCATAACTACGGGATTGATCGAAGCGGGTTCAGCGTCGAGCTGTTTAATTTCGTTACTGGTCACGGCTGGTTGTCGTTGTATTTCTTTGTGATCGCGGTAATTTTGGTCTTAGCGTCCGACCTGAGTGTGACTCAGAGGGTTTTGCCGCCACTCCCGGAGCTCAAGACTCCGCTTGCGGGTCTGTTGTCCTTCGGCAAAGACGCGGTGTCCGCCTGGGAATTTGTTTTGACGAAACGCGCGCTCGCGTTTGCGTGCTTTCATTATAGGCAACAGCCGCCGGCGGTGAGGAGCGACCAGTTAGATCCGATCCTTTACAGTCTCGTAGAGAGGTTGATGGCCTTACGCAACAAATCGAGCGCGCCCGTGCCTTTGGAACCCTCGCTCGATAATTCCTCGCCGCAGGAATCTCGAGGTTAACCGCCAATGAAAATAGTTGGATACTTTGCATACGGTGTTCTGCTCCTAGGCCTTCCTGTTTACCGTCGGCGATAGCGGCTCTTCATTGGAAGCGAGTTGAGCTCTGGAGGCTCAAATGAAAAAACTTCGTCGCCGCTGGTTCGCTATTATTCCCGTAGTTTGTGGCCTCAGTGCGGCGCTTCCTCTCCGCGCTCAAAACTACCCCCTCGATCCTGGGACCCAATGGACGTACCACTTGCGCAAAGAGGTTGGACCTGGCGTTCATTTCGATGGGGAAGATGCCCTGCTCGCAAAAAATGGGGTCGTCGAAATGACCCTGATTGCTCACGTTGCCGGGACCGAACAAATCGCTGGAACAACTTACACGCGCGTCGAAGCGCTCCACGACGGCAAGCTGGCAAACGTTGACTGGTATGCTTTGACGGCTGAGGGATTGACGCACTCGAAAGCCGTGGATCACATCGCGGATAGCGAGTCCGAGTTTGACCCTCCCGAAGTGCTTTTGAATCCGACTCTGGCGCCCGGAGAAAGCTGGACTTGGCACGAGCGGGAAGGTCCCGTCACTTCCAAGAAGACCGTTTTCGCCGCCGAGCAAATCACCGTGCCGGCAGGTTCCTATCGTGCGACTCCCGTGCACACGGTGATGACGGTCCCCACGCAAGGCGAGCCGATGACGATCACGATGACGCAATGGTTTGTCCCTGGCATCGGTTTTATCAAGCAGGAGTTTCGGATGGAAATCGCCGGACATTTGCTCGTCCACAACGCCATGACGCTCGAAAAATTTGAGCGCGCGGCGCCGCCGCAGTGAGTTGCAGCGCGCAGGGATATACAAGAATCAGTTCGTGTTGACGAGCAGGGTCGAACGGATCAGCGCATCCACTTGATCCCAAACGCGGGGGTCGCTTTCAATTTCAATGTGAGGTTTTTCAAAGGCGCGGGCGAACCAGGGATATTGGCTGCAATCAATGGGATTCGTTTTGTATTCGAAATGGAAATTCCCGATGATCTGCGTGCGCGCCGGATCGGCCGCGCGAATCTCCGGCCGGCCGTGAAGAAATCCGTCTGACTGGTAGAAATTTGCGGCCCGCGCTACATTGGCGGGAATGACTTCGTCGTTCTGCCCGATTTTTGTAACGCTGTCCACGTGAATCGTGAGGAGCACGGGAATATCGTCTTGTTCTAGCTCTCGCGAGAGCGTAACGGCTTCCGAGGCACCCCAGCTAACTCCGTAGATGATGACGCGAGCATTCCGCTTCTCTTCGGCCGTCAGTGTGCCGTCATGGTCGGTGTCCAGAAGCCGCAGAACCTGCCGGCGAGCTTGTTCCCTCCGGTGATTTTCGAAGACTTCCACGTGTACGGCCGAGGGAAAGTACTTGCGCAGCCGAGCAGCGAACAGAACGCCGCCATGGACCGGGTCGTCGTGCTTGATGAACCCGCCGACGAAGCCGATGACAATAGCTGACGGCTTTGCAGAAGTATCGGCTGAAGCGCGCGGAGCCAGAGACCCTGCGTGGCCCGAGTCAATGAGCGTTGAGGGAATGTGCGGATCGTGGGACGTCGCGCTTGGGGCCGCTTCTCTTCCTTCGACGATCGCCGGTTTCTCCTTTGCGACGCAGGCAACGGCTGCGAACGCCAGAAGAATCGCGATCGTGCCCTGTTTCACGACGGTCTCCAGAACCTCGCGGACGCTCATCGCCACCACTTTTAGAACAATTTGACGAATTTTGGAAGACGTAAGAAGTATGAGTCTAGCAGGATGCCGCCAAAGGCGCGATGAGGGTTTAGGTTTCCTGGGGCGAAGCGACTGCGTAGACCGACTTGTATGGTGCGGCGAAAGCGGCGCCCGCGCGCGAGGGGCCGGCGGTTTTTTGCAAGGCCCTCAGAAGGGCCCTGAACCGGATCTTGTTTTCCTCTTCGGGGATCACAATCGAGACACCCACTCCCTTGCCACGCAGAATTCTGCGGACAACGCATTCGACATGAAGCGGAGCGTCAAGCGCCAGCCTGCCGGAGAAGCAAGTGCTCAGGCAGACGCGATCGCGAAGCTCGATGAACATGCCTTCTTCGCTGAAATCGCAGGCTCGGCCTCGCAGCACCTTCGACTGCCACGCAATTTCGATATCCAGATAGAAACGGTAGCGGGGAAGGAGACGGCGTTCAATCGGCTCGTCAGAGAGCGCATCGCCCGGAGTCGGTTGCATGGTGCCCCCCGAATTAGGGTCGCTTACAAGCGCGAAAAGGGCAATAGCGCTCCGGTACTACGGTGGACTTTCGCTCTCCGGCTGCAGCTCCACAATCGGACTGGTCCTGCTCCTAACATAATGCAAGTAAACGAGATAGCAGAAGACTTTAGAAGGGCGCAAGGAAGCTTGCCTTCCTGCGCTTGCGCCCCCAATTCTGAGTCTCGAAGGCTTGGGTTCTGGCTATCGCCTACGTATGTAGTGCGTGTAGGGTTTGCAAGTAATGCAGCACATCGTCTCGAGAGAGCATGCCGACGACGGCGTTGTTTTCGATCACGGGAAGCTGGTTCACACCGTCGCGTCCCATCTTTTCGAGGGCCGTCCATAGCTCGGCGTCCGGGCGGATCGAAACGAGTTTCTCCTCGGGGACGGCGACCTGCCGCGCAATCGTGGTTGGCCAATCTGACCGCGGCGTTTTCTTGATGTCCGATAGCGTGATAAGCCCCACCGGACCGCTGCCCTGGTTTACGACGAAGCTGCGCTGCCCTGCGGTGAGCACGTGTTTATCAACCAGCTCGCCGAGAGTGATGTCGCCGGGAATGCGCTCGTAGTTGTGGTCCATGATTTCCGAGACCTTGTGGCCCACGAGCAGCCCTTTGATCATCTGCTGTTGCAATTGGCTTGTGGCGGCGCTTTCGAGGAACCAGCCGATAAACGCGATCCATATTCCATTTAGGAGCTGTCCCGCGAAGACCTGCCAGACACCGGCAACGATAAACAGGAAGCCAAAAAAGCGGCCCGTTACAGCAGCGATCGAAGTTGCGCGTTGGAAATTGTGATTGACTCCCCATACAATCGCGCGAAAAATGCGTCCGCCATCCAGCGGAAACCCGGGAACCAAGTTGAACAGACCGAGAATAAGATTGATCGCGGCCAGGTACTTTGCCAACGCAAACAACGGCTCGCTACCCACAAGAAGCGGCCTGAGCTCCCAGAAAATGAGCGCTAAGAGAAAGCTGACCAGCGGTCCGGCCGCCGCGATCCAGAATTCCGCGCCAGCGCTGGGAGGCTCCGCCACGATTTGCGACACTCCGCCGAAGATAAATAAAGTGATGCGCCGGACGGCCAGCTTGTAATGAAGAGCGATCGCGGAATGACCCAATTCGTGGAGCAAGACGCTGACAAACAGCATGATGGCGGTAATGGCACCCATCATCCAGTACTGCGGTTTGCTCCAATCCTTGTACTCGCTGGGATAGTAGCCGGTGGCCAGCATCCAGGTGAAAAGTCCGAAGACAAGAAACCAGGAATAGTCCACATCAATGGTGATACCGAGAATCCGGCCGAGCGGGATTGTGTGGCGAAACACTTTCGACCTCCTCTCGCTTGAGCAAATTGTGTGCGAGGTTGCTGCGACTTGGCCGGAGCCGCCGAGGATCGCGGCGGGCGCGTCTTCGGCTGCCCGCGTCTTCGGCTACCGATGATTGGATGTTTCGAACTGCGATTTGTGTGCTAAGAAATCCCTGCCCCACGGCGCTAGGTGCTGAGCGGCGCCGTGATTCCGAGAAGCCGGGCCGCATTCTCGCCAAGGATTTTCTTTTGGATTTCGCCGGAGACGCGCAACTGGCCGATGCTGTCTAGCATTTTCGGTATGCTGCCGATCTGGTGCGGATAATCGCTGCCGGCGAGAATATGGTCTTCGCCGGCGAACAAAATCGCAAGCTCAATGGCGCGCGGATCGAAATTGACGGTGTCATAGTAGAAATATCTCTTGAGATAGACCGTGGGCGGCTGCGCGATGTTCTGCCGGCAATCGGCGAACGCGTAGTAACCGCGGTCAAGCCGTTCCGCCAGGTAGGGAATGGCGCCGCCGAGATGTCCCAGGATCCACCGGATTTGCGGGAAGCGCTCAACGACGCCGCTGAATACGAGCCCTGAAGCCGCGAGTGTGGTGTCACAGAGAAATCCCACGAGCGGCATCAGCCAGTAGTCGAGCATGGCTTCAACGCCGACGGGATTCGTCGGATGAATGAAGAGCACGGCTTCGAGCTCGTTTGCGACTTCATAAAGCCGCCAGAAACGCCGATCGTATAGCGCCACGCCGTTTACGTTGCTGAAGAGCATTGCGCCGGGGAATTTCAATTGTTCGACGGCTCTGCGGAATTCCCTCACCGAAGCCGCGGGATCGTTGAGCGGAAGGGTCGCCAGCGCCGCGAATCGCCCGCGTTTGTCCGCGACCACTTGCGCGAATGCGTCATTCACCAGGCTGGCTAGACGAGCGGCCGCCGCGGGCTCCTCCACATGCGTGCCCGGAGTCGTCAGCGTAATTACTTGCGTGTCCACGCCCGCTTCGCGGAGCACCTGCTCGCGGTAGTCAATGTCACGATGGCCGGGCACGGCCACGTTGTAATCGCCCGGATAGTGCAGGCACGGATTGCCGGCAGCATCGCGGGTGATGCGAACGGTGCTCGGACCGCGCTCAAGCGCCTCGATATAGGCCGGCGGGTAGTAGTGATTGTGGACATCAATGACTCGCATCGGCACCAACCTCTCCAGAAATCCTGCGCGACCACAGAAAGTATACGGGAAGGCCCAGCAGCAGAAGGCCCAACCCTACGGCGCTGCCACGCGGATCGGCCGAGGCCTGTGTGCACGCGATCCCAAGCGCAGCCACGATGAAAACCGCCGGAACGAATGGATAGCCGAGCTTCAGAAACACGGGATGATACTCGCCCCGTCGGCGCAACACAAAAAGTCCCACGGCGAGCAGCGCAAAAAAAAGCCATTCGGTGTAGACGACTCGAGTGAAAAGTTCGCGATAGCTGTTTGTCCCCACCAGGACGCAAGACCAGAGCGCCTGCGCAACAATGGCAACATACGGCGTCTGGTGCCGCGGATGCACCGCGCCCATCCAGCGAAAAATCAGCCCGTCCTGCGCCATGGCGTAATACACGCGCGGCCCGGCCAGGATGATACCGTTCAGCGCTCCCGCCGCTGAGAGAATCACGAGTCCCGCGATCGCGCCACCGGCACCTCTGCCCAACACGCGCTCGGTTGCTTCCGCGGCTACGCGCGTCGAATGCGCGACCTCGTTGATCGGCAACACATATAAATATCCGATATTCAAAATCATGTAGCACGCCGTCACGATCAGCGTCCCCAAGAGGAGCGCGCGTGGAATCGTGCGTGCGGCTTCGCGCGTCTCGCCTGCCGCGTAGGTGACCATGTGCCAGCCGCCAAAGGCAAATAATCCCGCCGCGATCGCAAGCCCGTAAGCTTGAAAAGGGATTTGTTCTTGCGCGAGAGTTTGACTAGCGAATCCACGATGTGCGGGTCCGCCGAACCAAAAGAAAAGAAACACCATCACGACGAGGGCGCCAACTTTCGCGATGGTTAGCGTCAATTGTAAGGAGCTGCCGGGTTTGACGCCCAAGTAGTTGATGCCCGATAGCAGCAACACCGCGGCGATGGCCAGCGCGCGAATGCCCACCTCACCAAGCGGCACAAAGTAGCCCACATAGCGCGCCAGGATCACTGCGATGGCCGCGATGATTCCAGAATGAATGCTCCAGAACATCGCCCAGCCCCATAAGAATCCAAGCGCCGGAGAAAAAATGCGCTTCAGAAAAATATAGACGCCGCCGGTTTGCGGATAGACCGCGGCCAATTCGGCACAGACAAGCGCCCCGCCAAACGTGAGAGCGCCAGCGCTCAGCCAGACGAGGAACAATCCGTGAAAGGACGGCACCAACCTTGTCATTTCCGAGGGCTGCACGAAAATCGAGGCGCCGAGAATGATGCCGACAACCATCGCCGTCGCATGGGAAAGCCCCATCGAGCGGCGCAGGGAAGAAGTCATAGAGTGGGACGAAACGGCCGCGATTCTATCATGTTAGGAACCGCGTTCTGCCGATTGTCTAGCTTTGCGCCGTGCGGAAAAAGCCGCCGCGGAGAGCTTGTCGAAACGCACAGATAGTTGACAAAAGCAACTACATGGTAGACGCTGTCACCGATAGGAGATCCCGTCGAAGAGGCTCCCGACATGGCCGCCACACTGGATGAGCACGCAATCGCGGTTCGCGCCTTTAATCGCTTTTACACCACGCAAATCGGAATCCTGAACGAAGGCGTCTACAAGAGCCCTTTTTCACTCACCGAGGTGCGCGTGCTTTATGAGCTAGCACACCGCGGCAGGCCGACCGCAACCGAGCTGGCCAGAGACCTGGGTTTGGACGCAGGCTACCTCAGCCGGATTCTGCGCCGCTTTCAGGAGCAAAGCCTGATCGTGAAGGAGACCTCGAAGTCCGACGGGCGCCAAAGCTTCCTGCAACTGAGCAGGAAGGGACGGTCGGCTTTCGCGCCGCTCGAGGCGCGGTCGCAGGGCGAAGTGCGCGCCATGCTCGGCAAGTTATCCGAAGCCGGGCAGAAATCTCTTGTAGAGGCCATGCGCGGCATCGAACGACAACTCTCTTCACAACCGGAAGACCGTGCTGCGGCTAAGGCTCCCTACCTTCTGCGTTTTCACCAGCCGGGAGACATGGGTTGGGTCGCGCACCGGCACGGAGTGCTTTACGCGCAGGAATACGGCTACGACGAGCGATTCGAAGCGCTGGTCGCGGAGATCGTCGCGCATTTCATTCAGCACTTTGACTCAAAACGGGAGCGTTGCTGGATTGCCGAGAGAGACGGAGAAATCGTTGGATCGGTATTCTTGGTGGGATATTCGAAAACGGTCGCGAAGTTGCGTCTGCTCTTGGTTGAGCCAAAGGCGCGCGGGTTGGGTATCGGGGCACGATTGGTGAGCGAATGCGTGCGTTTCGCGCGGCAATGTCGCTATAAGAAGATAGTCCTGTGGACGCAAAGCGATCTCTACGCCGCCCGCCACATCTATAAGGCGGAAGGTTTCCGGATTGCCGGCAGGAAGCGGCACCACGATTTCGGTCCCCCGTGTATCGCGGAAACGTGGGAATTAGCCCTGTAAACCTGGAGCTCTGCTCGGCTGGCAACACCACGAGGAAAATTCACTCGAGCCTTCCGGGCGCGAATCTTGTGTGCTGCAAGTAGGCGAGGCCGGAGAGCGCTTTGGATACGTTATAATCTACGTGGAGGCATTGAACTTGGCCACGACAACAACTTCATCGGCGCACCACGCGAGCGAGGCTCGCGGCCCGTTCCGGAATGAACTGGTGCTCGATTTCAGCAAGGAAGAAAATGCCCGGCACATGCGCGAGGCCCTTGAAAAGGTGCGCAAGGAATTGGGGCGCGAATATCCGTTGGTGATTGGCGGCGAGCGAGTCACCACAACGGAAAAGATCAAGTCAGTGAACCCCGCGAAGCCTTCCGAGGTCGTCGGCATCCACCAAAAGGCGGGAGCTTCTCACGTCGAGCCCGCCATGAAGGCGGCGCTTGCCGCGTTTGAGAGCTGGAGCCGCAAATCCATGGCGGAGCGTGCTGAACTGATCTTCCGCGCCGCAGACGTGATCCGCAAGCGGCGTTTCGAACTCGATGCCTGGCTGGTTTTCGAAGTGGCCAAGAACTGGGCCGAGGCAGATGCGGACATCTGCGAAACGATTGACTTCCTCGAGTTTTACGGTCGCGAAGCGCTGCGGCTGGCGCAGGCGGAGCCGCCGGTGCAATTGCCCGGCGAGCGCGACACGCTGCACTACATTCCTCTTGGCGTTGGCGCGGTAATCCCTCCGTGGAATTTTCCGGCCGCCATTATGGCCGGGATGACGGCTGCGGCCATCGTCTGCGGGAATACGGTCATCCTGAAACCATCGAGCGATTCGCCGACGATCGCGGCGAAATTCGTCGAGTTGCTCGAAGAGTGCGGCATGCCGGCAGGCGTGGTGAACTTTTGCCCGGGCGCCGGGGCCACATTCGGCAACGCCATCGTAACGCACCCGAAGACGCGGTTCATCGCCTTCACCGGCTCACGCGATGTAGGTCTCGATATTCACGAACGCGCCGCCAAACCGCAAAAGGGTCAGATGTGGATCAAACGCACAATCCTAGAGATGGGTGGCAAAGACGCCATCATCGTGGATGCCGAAGCGGACGTGGATGCCGCGGTGGAAGGCGTCGCGGTTTCCGCGTTCGGTTTCCAGGGACAGAAATGTTCGGCGTGTTCGCGCGCGATCGTGGACCAGAAGGTGTATGACGAATTCGTCCAGAAGCTGAAAGTTCGCGTCGAGAAAATTCAAGTGGGCGACCCCGTCGAGAATCGCTACGTGGCGGCGGTGATCAACGAAACGGCGATGAAGACGATCCTCGACTACATCGAAACGGGGAAGAAAGAAGGGCGCCTGCTCACGGGCGGTTCGCGCGACACCAAGGCTGGCGAAGGCTATTTCGTTCAACCCACAGTGATCGCCGATATCGCTCCGAACGCGCGCATCGCGCAGGAGGAAATTTTTGGCCCGGTGCTCGCCGTGATCAAAGCCAAGAATTTTGACGATGCGCTCACGATTGCCAACGGTACCGACTACGGCCTGACGGGCGCCGTTTACACGAAGTCACCCGAGAAGATCGAACGAGCCAAACACGAATTCCACGTCGGCAATCTTTATATCAACCGGAAATGTACCGGGGCGATGGTGGGCGCGCACCCATTCGGCGGGTTCAATATGTCCGGCACGGATTCGAAGGCAGGCGGGCCGGATTATCTCTACCTCTTTACCCAGGCAAAATCGGTGGGGCAGAAGGTCGGCTGAGCGTTTCTCCGGCGGCTTAACGCTTGCCAGGAGAAGCTGGTCCCGCGATGGAGTCGACTCGGCCCTACCGCTGCGACGCTTTCCACGAGGCGTAGTACAGGGAGGCGTCAGGGGTGAAGCCGCGATGCTGTGGCGTCCAGCCAACGCGGCACCGGGCCTTACCTGGGTCTACGTGCTGATCCAGCGCTAGGCATTCCGCGAAATCACCCATTTTTTGCGCGGCCTGCGCCACCGGTATGAAGCGGACGCCCGCGGTATTTCCAGCGGCTTTTGCAGCCGCCGCGGCCATTTCACCAACGGTCTCGCGCGAGTTATCTACGAGATCAAAAACTTCGCCGGACGCTCCACTCTCGGCGATCAGCCGGTAGCCCACGGCCAGATCGCACACATGGACGAGCGCCCAATGATTGCGGCCTCCTACGACATCAAGCGCCTGGCCGCTGCTCGCGCCACCGAACCACATTCCGGTGAGCCCTCCCTCCTTGCCATACACGCAACCCGGACGAATCACGATTCCGCGCACACTATGTGCGTTCAGCGCAAGCTGCTCGGCCGCAGGACGCCATGTCACCAGTTTCGCCGGCTTCAAGGGCGCCGTTTCATCCACGTATTCGCAGTTAGTGTCACCGTGCACCCACACGCCGCTGGTATAGATCAGGGTTTTTGGCTGGGCGCCGGCATTCCCGGTCGAGATCAGCGCTTCCAATGTCTTGCGGTCCATCTCGGCTGGCGCTGCCGGGTCCGAAGCGGCGTGGATCAGGACCGAGCATGCGGCAGCCGCCTTCAAGTAGCTGCCCGGCTCTTCCATTGCGCCAATCACCGGACGGATTTCATTGTGAAGCAGAGGCTGCGCCTTTACGGCGGAGCGCGCCAATCCCCACACTTCATGGCCGGCGCGGCGAAATTCCAGCGCGACGTTGAAGCCGATGTATCCGGTCGCGCCCGTTATGAAGACTCTCATGTTCTCCTCTAAATGCTTCTAGCCCGAGATTCACAAACAGATCTCGGGCTAGAGGCTGCCTTAGTCACGCTGTAATTCTACGCTCTTCTACTGATCCTTCCAGTCCGGCACGCGCCCCGGAGTATGTGGCACACCAGCGGCATCGAGCTGCTTTTCGAATTTCGCCAGGTCCACCTCCACGAGTTCGTGCAGTTTTGTCTGCACGGGCGCGAATAGCTCGCCCGCGACTTTGTAGTCATTGATCTGCGTGCCGATCGGCTTCGAAGTGGCGTCGGCGAGACCGCCTGAAACTTTGCCGATGCGTTGGAGAATCGAAGGCGGGGTCTCTTCCTGGAATTGCCGCGCGATTCGATCGCCGCTCAACGCCAGAATGATCTCGGCGTCGCGGCGCTCGAGCTCGTCGGCCGTCTTCAGCAGGGAAGGATCGGCGCTTGGCATTGCGGCAAGAGCGCGCTTGATGTCGGCGAGGCCGGTTTGCGTGCTGTTCGCTACGTCAACAGCCGCCGATACCGCGGCCTGGAGCTTTGCCACCTTCTGCGCGAAGGCCATCAAAGCGGCGTGATCGTCTGCTGAGATTGGGCGGATGCCATCCGCGACAATGTTGAATTCCACGGGCCCGGCGAGCTCAGAAGTCTTCCCATCTGCTTCGAGGGCCATGCTGACTTTATACTTGCCGGGCATGACGAGAGGCCCCACGGCAGGGCCGCCGCCGAAGAAACCGCCGCCACCGCCGCGCCCGCCCTGCGCGGTACCGAGCGGTATGCTGGCGGGTGCGGAGTGCAAATCCCATTCGACGCGGCGCATCCCTGTTGCCGTAGGAGCGGTCAGACGCCGCACGGCGTGTCCGGCCGCGTCCGTAATCGTGAAGATGAGCTGTGGCGCTTGCTCTTCTTCCTCGGCGCGCAGCTCTTCGAGTGTTGGATAGGTGATCTTGCCGCCGTTGCGCTCGGCTTCGCGCTCTTCCGCCAGGCGCTTGGCGCGTTTAGTCTGCGGCGCTTGCTTTACCTCATAGGTGATCAGCGCTCCCATCGGCGGATTCTCGCCGGTAAAAAACGAATCGCCCTGATCCGCTTTACCGTTGCCGCCGAACGGAGTCGAGGGAATATAGAGCCAAGCGTCCCGCACGGCGAAAATCTCGGCGGCTTTCGCGCTGGCCTGCTCGGCGGTGCGCAACGGCGTGTAGTCATCGAGCACATAGATGCTGCGGCCAAATGTGCCAACCACCAGATCGCCCATCTGTTTCTGGATCGCCAGATCGCGCACGGCGATTGTCGGCAATCCGTTGCGGAGGCGCGTCCACTTACCGCCGCCGTTGGTGGTGAAGTAGAGCCCGAACTCAGTGCCCACAAAAATGAGGTTCGGATTCACGGGGTCCTCGGCGATGGCCATCACCGGGCCGTTTTCCGGCAGATCGCCCGCGATCGAAGTCCAGCCCTTTCCGGCATCGGTGCTCTTCAGGATGTGCGGCTTGAAGTCTTCATTCTGGTGGCCGTCGAAAGAGGCGTAGACCGTATTCGCATCGTGCTGCGATGCAAAGATGCGCGAGACGTAGGTCATGTCGGGCACGTCGGGGAACGTCTCGAGCCGTCGCCAGTGCGCGCCGCCGTCTTCGGTAACGTTGATCACGCCGTCGTCCGTACCGGCGTAGATCAGGCCTTCCTTCTTGGGAGATTCGCTGGTCGCCGTGACATTGCCAAACTGCGCCGTCGAGGTGTTCTTGGCCACGGCTTCGGGCGGCCAGACCTTGCCCATAATCGGCAACGAGTTGCGGTCCACGTGGCGTGTGAGGTCGCCGCTGATGGTTTTCCATGAGTCGCCGCGATCGTCGCTGCGGTAGAGTTTGTTCGAAGCAAAATAGAGCCGCGTGTGCGAGTGCGGACTCACGACGATGGGCGCGTCCCAATCCCAGCGCAGCGGAGCTTCGCCGGGAGCCGGCGTGGGCACGATGTCCACGCGCTCGCCGGTGCGGCGATCGAAGCGGACCAGATTGCCTTCCTGCAGCTCGGCGTAAACGGTGTTTGGGTCCTCGGGATCAACAGCCGAGTGAAAACCGTCGCCGCCCTGCGTGTTGAACCAGTCCGCATTCACGATGCCGGAAGCGCTGCGAGTGCGAGCCGGTCCGCCCACGCTCGAGTTGTCCTGCGTGCCGCCGTACACGTGGTAAAAGGGCGCGTCGGTGTCGGCGACAACGTCATAGAATTGCCCGAGCGGCAAATTTGCCTTGTAGTCCCACGTCTCGCCGCGGCTGTAACTCTCGTAAAGCCCGCCGTCACAGCCGACCATCACGTGCTCGGTGTCATCCGGGTCAATCCACACCACGTGGTTGTCCACATGCTTGCTGCGCGTGTTCCAGGGAACCATCGTGTGGCCTCCGTCGTCGGAGGTCATGATGAGCGTGTCCATGACGTAAATTCGTTCCGGATTCTTCGGATCGGCGAAGATCGTGCCGTAGTACATCGGCGCGGAGCTAAAGAAGTCGTTGTGCTTCTCCCACGTTTCGCCGCGGTCTTTCGAAACGAAGACGCCGCCCTGCCGGTTTGCCGCTTCCACCACGGCGTAGACGAGCTTGGGGTCGGCCGGCGTCACGGCTATCCCGATGCGCCCCAGGTCGCCCTGCGGCAGACCGGATGTCACCTTGCGCCAGGTCGCGCCCGCGTCGGTGGATTTGTAGATGGCCGAGTCGGGCCCGCCGTCAATCAGAGTCCACTGGCGGCGTTCGCGCTGGTACGCGGTGGCGTAGATGGTGTCCGGGTTATCCGGAGCGAACGCCGCATCGGAAACGCCGGTCCATTCATTGATCGAGAGGGTGTTTTTCCAGGTCTTGCCGCCGTCGGTGGTCTTGAAGATCCCGCGGTCGCCACCGCCGCCCCACAGGGGCCCTTGCGCCGCAACGTACACCACATCTGAGTTGCGCGGATCAATCAGCACGCGCGCGATGTGTTCGGAATGCTGCAGGCCCATGTTTTTCCACGTGTGGCCGTCGTCGTCCGAGCGGTAGACGCCATCGCCATAGCTCACGCTGCGCTGGCTGTTGTTTTCGCCAGTGCCCACCCAGATGACGGATGAATTTTTCGGATCAATCGCTACATAGCCGATCGAGTAGGAACCCTGGTCGTCAAAGACCGGCGTGAACGTGACGCCGCCATCGTTAGTGCGCCACACGCCGCCCGAAGCCACGCCGATGAAATAGTGCCGCTTGTTTGTCAGATCCACCGCGATGGATTGTACGCGCCCCGAAATCATTGCCGGACCGATCAAGCGCAAGCGCAGCGCGGCATATTGGCCACCGCCGCGCCCTTCGCCACCGGGTCCGCCCTGGGCGCCACCGCCGCGCCGCCCGCCGCCCTGGCCTCCGCCTTGCTGAGCCGCGTCCGGCGCTAGCGCCTCTTGTCGCCCACTGCTCTGACCTGGTAATCGCTGCGCCAACGCAATAATCACCAATACGAGCAGGGCACTATATAGGGACCGGCGAACCGGCAACGACATCTTCGAAAATGGCGCAAAGCCGCGGCGATCTGAATTCAAGGCATTCACCTCATCTTCTATGGATCATGATGGGCACAATCGAACTACTACCGCCCATCGGAGTTACCGATGGTATCGCAGACGCGCCGCGGCGTCGCGTGGTTTCGGTTCGTTCGGAGAACAGCTTTTGGCCCGGATCTCCCCAGTTGCGCGCGGCATTGACAACTCACTCCTCGGTCGCACATCCTTAGCTCCCAACTTTTCGCGCTGGAGCCGAGGCCATGTCCAATCATTCCGAGCAGGAACGTCTGTCCGCGCTGCTGCAGGAAAATCGCAAGTTCCCGCCGTCGGCTGAATTTCGCAAGCAGGCGAACCAGTCCGATCCGGAGCTTTACGAGCGCGCGCGGCGCGATCCCGAAGGGTTCTGGGCTGCCGAAGCGAAGCGGTTGGATTGGTTCGAGCCTTACAAGACGGTGCTCGAGTGGAACGCGCCTTGGGCGAAGTGGTTTCTCGGCGGCAAGCTCAACGTCACCTACAACTGCGTGGATCGGCACGCGGCCTCTGATCGCCGCAACAAGGCCGCCATCATCTGGGAAGGCGAGCCCGGCGATTCGCGCGTGCTTACGTTCGGCATGCTCGAACGCGAAGTCAATCGCTTTGCCAACGTGCTGAAGTCGCTCGGCGTGAAAAAGGGCGACCGCATCGCGATCTACATGGGCATGATTCCCGAGCTGCCCATCGCGATGCTGGCCTGCGCGAAGATCGGCGCGCCGCACAGCATGGTCTTCGGCGGATTTTCGGCGGAGGCGCTTCGCGAGCGCATCAACGACGCGAAAGCGAAGATGGTCATCACGGCCGATGGCGCGTGGCGGCGCGGCGCGGTGGTTCCGCTGAAGGCCAGCGTGGACGAGGCGCTGAAAGAAACGCCGACGATCGAAAAGGTGATCGTTGTCGAACGCGTGGCGCACCTCGCTCCCGCGGCGCAAGCGAACATGCAGCCCGGGCGCGATATCTGGTGGCACGAAGCCGTTGCTAACGCGTCCGACAAATGTGCTGCCGAGCCGATGGATGCCGAGGACATGCTTTTTATTCTGTACACGAGCGGGACGACGGGAAAACCGAAGGGAATCGTCCACACCACGGCCGGCTATCTGCTCGGCGCCAGCACCACGCACCGATACGTTTTCGACATAAGGAGCACGACGTCTACTGGTGCACCGCCGATATCGGCTGGGTCACAGGACATTCCTATATCGTTTACGGTCCGCTCGCCAACGGCTGCACCACGCTGATCTATGAAGGCTCGCCCGATTATCCCGACCGCGGCCGCTTCTGGTCCATCGTGGATAAGTACGGCGTCAATATTTTGTACACCGCGCCGACGGCGATTCGCACGTTCATGCGCTGGGGCGCGGAATGGCCCGAAAAGTATGATCTTTCTTCGCTGCGCTTGCTCGGCACGGTGGGCGAGCCGATCAATCCCGAGGCGTGGATCTGGTATCACCTGAACATCGGCCACGAGCGCTGCCCGATCGTGGACACCTGGTGGCAAACCGAAACCGGTTCAATTCTGATTTCGCCGCTGCCGGGAATCGTCGCCACGAAGCCCGGCTCGGCCACGCGCCCGTTCCCGGGAATCGACGCGGAGGTGGTGGACGCGCAGGGCAAGGAGGTCGGGCCCGGCGCGGGCGGCTATCTGGTGCTCACGAAGCCGTGGCCCTCGATGCTGCGCACGATTTACGGCGATCCCGAACGCTACGTGCAGCAAGTATTGGTCGCGCTATCCCGGAAACTATTTCACCGGCGACGGCTGCAAGATGGATGAAGACGGGTATTTCTGGCTGCTGGGCCGCGTGGACGATGTGATGAACGTTGCCGGGCACCGCATCTCCACATACGAGGTGGAAAGCGCGCTGGTGGATCACCCGTCGGTGGCCGAAGCGGCCGTGATCGGCCGCAGCCATGAAGTGAAAGGGCAGGGAATTTCGGCGTTCGTCACGCTGAAGGAATCCGCGCACCCGAGCGACGCGCTCAAAGAGGAACTGCGCCAGCACGTGGCAAAGAAAATCGGCGCCATCGCGCGGCCCGACGATATTTTCTTCGCCTCCGAGCTGCCGAAGACGCGCAGCGCGAAAATCATGCGCCGCTTGCTGCGCGATATCGCCGAGGGCCGCGTCCTGGGCGACGTCACTACCCTCGCCGACCCGGGCGTCATCGCCAAGCTCAAGTCGCAATACGAGGATGAAGGCTGAGGGCTAGCCGCTCGTTTGACCGTGCTATTCGGCCAAGCCTAAGATTCAAATTACATATGAGCCAGAGTTTCCAATCTAGGCGCAACGGTGGCTCGCGTGCTGTGTCGCCGGATGACGCAACACGGGGCGTACTCGCGGATACGTTTGGCCGGCCGCTGAATAATTTGCGGCTCTCGGTTACGGACCGCTGCAATCTCCGTTGTCGCTACTGCATGCCGGACGAAGATTACGTTTGGCTGCCGCGCGAAGAAGTGCTTACGTTTGAAGAGATTGGCGCGCTGGTGGAAATTTTTACGGACCTGGGCGCGACGCGTGTACGGCTGACCGGAGGCGAGCCACTGCTACGGCGCGATCTGGCGGTGCTCGTGCGGATGCTCGCAGCGAATCCGCGGCTTCGCGATCTGGCGCTCACAACAAATGGAGTGCTTCTAGCTCAACAGGCTGAAGCGCTGCGGGCCGCCGGCCTGGGGCGCGTCACCATCAGCCTCGACACGCTCCAGCCAAGACGATTTGAAGCGCTGGTGCGGCGCGATGCCCATGCAGACGTGCTAAAAGGAATTGAAGCGGCAAAGCAAGCTGGGTTCCAGGGCACCAAGATTGACGCCGTGATTTTGCGCGGCTTCAACGACGACGAACTCGGCCATCTCCTGGAATTCGGCCGCGCTCACGAAGCCGAGGTGCGCTTTATCGAGTACATGGACGTGGGCGGCGCGACGGACTGGTCGCCCGCGCAAGTGTTCTCTCGCGGGGAGATGCTGGCAGCGCTTGAGAAGCGCTATGGCCACGTCGAGCCCCTTGTCAGCGAATCTGCCGATGCTGCGAGCGCGCCCGCCGAGCGCTTTCGCCTCTCGGATGGCACGATCTTTGGCATCATCGCGTCTACGACCGCGCCATTTTGCCGGCATTGCGATCGCAGCCGACTGACCGCCGATGGCATGTGGTATTTGTGCCTCTACGCGAGCCGCGGAACGGATCTGCGGCGCCTGTTGCGCAGCGGCGCTCCGCACGAGGAAATCGCGTATACAATTTCACGTATCTGGGCATCTCGCACGGACCGTGGCGCCGAAGAACGCGCCGCGCAGCCCGCACGCGGTGTTCTGGTCGGCATCGAGCAACTGCGGCAGGATCCGCACCTCGAAATGCACACCCGCGGCGGATAGTCGAGGAGCCAGGCCCGCGCAACCTCATTTTTCGTCCGCGCACGCCAATCACGCCCATGCGAAATCGCAGCGAAGACCTGACGCAAGTGGTTGAATGGCAAGATGGGCGCGTCCGCCGGGTGGAAGACGCGGTCGCCGGCGAAGAGCCGCTTGAGATTCGCATCGGGCGGCGTTCTGTCGCGATTACGATGCGTACGCCCGGTGATGACGCCGACCTCGCCGCAGGTCTTCTCTTCACAGAAGGCATTCTTGAAAGACCCGACCAGCTTGCATCACTGGATGTGCCCCGCCGCTCGAACAATTTGATTCGCGCGCGGCTTGCGAGCGGCGCGAAGCTTGATCTCGCCCGCGTCCGGCGCAACATCGCGGCGAATTCAAGTTGCGGAGTTTGCGGCAAGGTTTCCATCGATGCCGTCTATTCGCGCGCGTTGCACGCGTCCAATCCAGCCTTTCGATTTTCCGCGGACCTGCTCTGTGCGCTGCCGGACAAAGCGCGCGCGGCGCAGACCGTTTTCGGGCGCACAGGCGGATTGCATGCGGCGGCGCTCTTCGATGTTTCCGGCGAACTGCTGGTTCTGCGCGAGGATATTGGACGCCACAACGCCGTGGACAAAGTCATCGGCTGGGGGCTGCTCGCGAAGCGGCTGCCGCTTGCGGAAAATGTGCTGTTGGTCAGCGGCCGCGGCGGATTCGAGATTATCCAGAAAGCCGCCATCGCCGGGATTCCGGTGGTGGCTTGCATCTCGGCGCCGTCGAGCCTGGCTGTGCAGCTTGCGCGACGCATGCGGCTCACGCTCGTTGGGTTTTTGCGCGGACAGCGATTCGTGATTTATTCAGGCGAGGAGCGGCTGTTATCAGCCGAAGCTTGCGGGGTACAGGCGATTCAACGCTAGCTGTCTCGCGGGTCCGATTGGTTGCGCGCCGCGCGGTAATCTTCCCTTGTATTGAGGTTGCTGAAGAGCGATCTATCGGGCGAGAACCCGTGCCATTCGGTTTCCGGGATTCTTTCCAGTTTCAGCTCAGCGATGGCGTCCGTCACCTTTCGTACGCCGCGTGCAAACGCTGCCGCCAGTGGCACGGCGCATGTGATCCTGTAAGCCGCGCAAAGAGGTTCGAGGCCACGCGCCGACTCCGGCACCACGGTGTCCGTCGAACTTGTATTTCCAAGGGCTGCAGCGCGTTCGCAGAGCCACGTGAGCCATTCGGGTGTGAGAAATGGCATATCGCAAGCAAGGATCAAACCCCATGGCGAGCGCGATGCTTCCAAAGCCGTCACGATGCCTCCGAGCGGACCCTCTCCCGGCCAGCGGTCGGCCAGAACCGGCAACCCTAAGTGCGAATACCGCTGCGGTTCGCCAATCAGCGTGACGGAAGCAGTGAGCGGTTCGAGTAATTCCGCGGCGCACTTGAGCAACGGCTTGCCCGCGATCTCGAGTAGCGCTTTGTCGCGGCCCATGCGCGAACTCTTGCCGCCCGCAAGCACGAAGCCGTCGATTTGTGGGAAGTGCGGCACGTATACCCTGCAAACGCTTTTCGCGTGGCGACGGAGAAAGACTGCAACTCGGCAGGCTGGCGTTATAAAATCCGGCGCTGCCGCCTTGAATACGCCGCCACGGACTATAATCGAACAGTGCTGAGTCTCAATCAAGCGCGCGAAGCAATGCTGGCGACGCTATCCGCGCTCCCCGCGGAAACGATCGCTCTTCCTGATGCGCTCGGACGAGTGGTCTCCGGCGACATTATTTCGCGGGAAGACCTCGTTCCGTTTGCGCGCTCCGCCATGGACGGCTTTGCTGTGCGAGCCGCGGACACGATGGGAGCGTCGCCTGAGCATCCGATCGAACTTGGCATCGCGGGCAGCTCCTATGCAGAGGCAGGGCGGGCGGAGGTTTTTCCGCACAACGCGATCGCGATTTCTACGGGCGCGCCGATGCCGGCCGGCGCCGACGCCGTGATTCCGATCGAGCGCGTAGAACACTCCTCCCACAGCATTCGAATTTCCGGGGCCACGTCGCCGGGGGAATGTGTATTTCCTCCCGCCGAGGACGTGCAGCGCGGCGACCGGCTAATCGCTCGCGGCGAAATGGTACGGGCCGCGACGGTGCCACTGCTGGCGTTCGCCGGCCACGCCGAGATTCCCGTGTACAAGCGCCCTCGTGTGAGCATTCTCGCCACGGGCAATGAATTGGTAGAGATCAACGCGACGCCGCAGCATGGACAGATCCGAAACAGCAACGCGCCGGGCCTCGTTGCATTAGCGGCAGAATCCGGCGCACACGCGCGCTTCGTGGGCGTCGCGCGGGATGAGCCGGCGGCGCTGCGAGCATTGCTCGAATCGGCTTGCGCGGACACCGATTTGATCATCACCACCGGGGGCGCGTCGCGCGGCGAGCGCGACTATGTGAAGGCGGCATTGATCGAACTGGGTGCCGAAATGCACTTTCGGGAGGTAGCCATGCGGCCGGGGCGTCCCGTGGGTTTCGCCACGTGGCGTGGCGTGCCGGCCTGCATTCTGCCTGGGAATCCCGCAGCGGCATTTGTTTGCTTCCAACTCTTTGTTCGTCCGGCGCTGTTCTTGCTGGCAGGCCGCATCAATTTGACAAGGCCGCGGTTGCGGGCGCGGTTGCGCGATCGTGTTCACGGGCGGCCCGGAATGGAATATGTTGTGTTCGCCAAGGCAGCCTTGTGCGACGAAGGCCTGGAAGTGGCGCCATTGCCGAATCAGTGTTCCGCGCTGGTGAGAACGGCTTCGGAGGCGAACGCGTTTATCTTCGTGCCCAAGGAGAGCGCTGAATTGCGGTCCGGCACAGCGGTTGATGTAGAGATCCTGGATTGGTCGAGCGTGGCCGCGCGGGCAGGAAATGAGCAGATTGGAGCAGCGGTGGCAGGGCGTTCAGAAAAGGCGTAGCTCCACGGACCTGCACTGCAGTAAGTGTTTTCCTGCGCACCTGAAACCCAATATGTTCGCTAAATCGGGAGAGAGCGCACTTCTGCTCGTGTCTGGATAACACGCAGAATTGTTTCGCGGGTGATCATTCCCACAACGTGCGGCGTTGGCTCGGTTTGAAGCACCGGCATTTGATTCACGTCTTCCGTCTGCATACGGTCGAGGATCTTCAAGACCGGTTCGTCAGGTGCGGCCCAGCGCATCCGGTCGAGCGGCATCATCGCCGCTTGTACGGAGGTGACGTTCCAATCTTCGCGGGGCACGTGGCTGAGTGCGTGAACGCTGATCAAGCCGCTCAATTGGCTCTGCGTAACCACCAGATGGCAGCGGCGCCCGGTTCGCAGCACTTCCTGGCCATAATCTTCCAGCGAAATATCGCGCGGCACGTAAGGCAGATCGAGCGACATCACGTCTACCGCGCGTAACCCTGACAAGGATTCGCGCATGGCCACCTGCGCATAACTTTCTTGCGCTGCCGTCAGCAAAAACCAGCCAATGAAGGCCACCCACAAACCGCCAGTCCAATCTCCGCGCAAGGCGTCCCAGGCGCCGAAGCCGATCATGCCATAGGCCACCACGCGTCCCGCACCCGACGCAATTCGCGTGGAGCGCACGTAATTCCCGGTGATGCCCCAGGCCGCCGCTCGCAGAAGCCGCCCGCCATCGAGCGGGAATCCGGGCACGAGATTAAACGTCGCCAAAATCACGTTGATCCAAGCCAGCCAGCCCACCAGCGCTGAAAACATTTCGTTGCCAGGAAGCCCTCGCCCAAGCGCCCAGAACGCACCAGCCAGCAAGAAACTCGACAACGGACCGGCAATCGCAATGTTGAATTCTTGCAGCGCGCTCTCAGGCTCACGACCGATGCTGGCCAATCCGCCGAACACGAAAAGCGTAATTCGGGTAACCGGAATCTTGTAGTGCAGCGCCACGACACTGTGGGAGAGCTCGTGGAAGACCACAGAACCAAAAAACAGAAGGCTGGTGAGAATGCCGAGCACCCAGTGTTGTTCAGTGGACCATTGGGGATGCTCTTCCGAAAACTGCGTCGCAAGAGACATCGTAAGCAGCAGGAAGATGATGAACCAACTGATGTGCAGGTAGATCGGGATTCCCAGAACGCGGCCAATCTTCAGCCCTGAGTTCCGGGGCATGGGCACGGCAATCCTCCGACGCGGGTGACACCCCATTATACGCGTTCGCGCCGTCTGGACGACCGCGGCTGCGCGCAAAGCTAAACCGCGTTAAGTCAGCCACATCGTGTACCAGCCAACACGCCCCGCGATGGTTTGGCTTCCTGCAAAGTGCTTGCTTCCAATCACATGACGGTTGGTTGCCGGGCTGCTTTGTTCTTCTGACGAGGATGAGAGCGCACGACGCGCGAGGGAAATGGAAGGAACGGAACATGGAAACGTTGATGGCCGGGACCGCGATCTTTGAGGTTTTTCTGGCGTCGGTGGGCGTGGCCGCCCTGATGGCGACGCTGGCGCTGCGTGGCGCGTTTTGGTTGATGCACGGCGCGGGGATTGGGCGCCAGCCAACCTTGCGCCTCCCGGCCCGCCCCACTCGAGGCGCCGCAGGATCGGCCGGCAGATTGATGCCTGTGCCGGTTAGATCGGTTCACAGGACTGGCTGAACGGAATTCGCTGCGGCCGATCACGTGCTCGACCGAAGCGATCGCGCACGCGCCCGGCAAGTGACTGACAAGGAGAACGATCATGCTGCTAGTGAAGTACCTCTTGATGATGGCGGGACTTGCGCTCTTTGGCAGCGCGGCAGGCGTAGTCGGTTACGACGTGTGGGTGGCCACGCAGCTTCAGCGGTTGTTGCGGCGGCGCATGGATTCCGCGGATGCGGCAACGGGTGAGGCAAGCCGTTCAACGGAATTATCCGGCGCGAGCGAGGCGCCTCGCCCGCTTCGCGCCCAACTGGCCGGAAAGGTCTTCGGTTTGGGTTTGGCGCTGCTGCTCTTCGGCGTCAGCATCGTAGTGATTCCGGATGGTTACGCGGGCGTGCGTATCAGCCAGCTCTCCGGCGTGTTGCCGCAAACGCTATACCCGGGCGTTCATCTGGTGGTTCCTCTGGTGCAGCAGATTGAGACTTATGACGTCCGCGAGGATCTCTACCAAACCTCGGCGGTGGCATCCATCCTGCACAAAGGCGGCGAATTGCTCACCGTACAGGCGCGGGAAGGTCTGACGCTGGGAGTAGGGGTGGCCGTTCGTTATCGCCTCGATCCGCAAAGGCTTGCCTACGTTCACGACAACGTGCCGCAGCCTGTGCAGCGGGAGGTGGTCGAGCCCGTCGTCTCCAGCATCTTGCGTGACGTTGCCGCCAGCTATGTGGTCCGCGACATTTTCAGCACGCGCCGCGACGAGTTCCGCCAGCGTGCCGCAGACGCAATCACGCAGCGCTTGGCCGCCGACGGCATCGTGGTGAAGGAAGTGATGCTGCGCGACATCCAGCTTCCTGCCGAGTACGCCAAAGGACTCGAAGGGCTGCTACTAAAGGAGCAGGAGAGCGAGCAGATGGGCTTCGAGACAGAAATGAAGCAGAAGGAAGTCAAGATCGCCGAACTCGAGGGCGAAGCGCAAAAGACTCGCGATATCAAGCAAGCCGAAGCGGCGGCGCAGGTGCACGTGCTGCAGGCCAAAGCCGAGTCGGACGCGATGCAGTACACCCTGCCTCTGAAGCAGAAACAGATCGAGCAGACGCGGCTCGAGTCCACCGCTCGCAAAGAAGCCACGATCCAGAATGCCGAAGCGGCAGCGCAATCGAAAATTATTGACAGCAAGGCCGAACTCGAACGCCGGAACTTGCTCACCCAGGCGGACGCGAATCACATCCGCGTCACTGCGGCGGCGGATTCCGAACGCATGAATCTCGAGGCGGCGGCTCTCAAGTCCAATCCGATGCTGATCCAGAAGATCATCGCGGAGCGGCTCTCGGACAAGCTGCAAATCATCATGGTGCCGACGGACGGGAAGAACTTTTTCGCGGGCGACGTGCTGCGCTCCGCCTTTTCGGCCACCCAGACACCCGATCCGGAGAGCGATACGCCGAAAACCGACCCGCCTGGAGTGCGGCATCCGAATCCGCAATGACGAGTTCCACCGGCAAATTCCCTTGCAAGCGACTCGTAGCCGACTCGCTGCCCCGGACCAAGGTTACGGATAGCAGCGAGGCGAGACGCTCCGCCGGTGGTTCGGCAAGAAAACACAAAACGCCCCGCGGCCGACTGCATGCGGCCACGGGGCGCAAGTGCGATTACGCTAGCGAAGCGTTCACTCTTCGCGCAAGGCTACCAGCGGATCCACACGCGTGGCGCGGCGCGCGGGAACGTAACAGGCCACAAGCGCGACCGCGATCAGCAGCAGAGACACGGCGCCAAACGTGACCGGGTCGGCGGCACCAATCCGGAAAAGGAGACTGCGCATGAAGCGCGTGACCCCAAACGAGAGAGCCAGTCCGAGCGCCAGTCCGATGGCGACCAATGCGAGCCCCTGGCGCATGACCAGCCGCAGAACATCCCTGCTTTGGGCGCCAAGCGCCATGCGGATACCGATTTCGTTTGTGCGTTGGCTGACGGCGTAGGAGATGACGCCGTAAACACCGACAACGGCCAGGAGCAAACACAAACCTCCCAGCGACGCCCCGAACATGGCGCCCATGCGGATCAGAAAGAATCCATTCGGACCCCCGAGAGATTCCTGCATAGTCGTAACGCCAAAGACGGGCAAATTCGGATCGAGATCGCGGGCAGCGCCCTCGATCGAAACCGCCAGGGTGGCTGGTGGCACAGAGGTGCGCACCTGCAGAACGCGGAGCGAAGAATAGCTTTGCGCCAGCGGCAGATAGAAATATGGCTGCTGATCCCCGAGGAGCCAGTTGTATTTTCCATTGCGCGCGACGCCTACCACCTCGACCATCGGCGCGTCAGCGGCTCCGAAGCGGAAATGGTGGCCCAGCGGATTCTCCCCCGGCCAGAGGCGTTCGGCCATTTTCTCGTTAACGATGGCGACCCGTGGCGAGTTCTTTTGGTCCTGCGCCGTGAAGGGGCGCCCGCGCAAGATTGGAATGGCCAGGATTCGGAAGTAATCCTCATCCACGCGATTCAAGCCGATTCCCGGGCCCGAGCGGTCGTTGGGCGACTGCCCTTCCTTCCACACCCTGGCGCTGTCATTGTTGGTGCCCATGGGCACGGAGTAGGCGAAGGTAGCGCCCTCGACAGCGGGCATCCCGATGACGCGCTCCTTCAACTCACGGAAAAAGGAGGTGCCGCGCTCTCCGTCATAACCGAGCTGGGACGGATCGAAATTGAGATTCAACAAGGAATCAGCTCGAAAACCAAGATCCATTTTCGATGCGACCTGCAGGCTCCGCAAGAGCAGGCCGGCCGCGATCAGCACGACCAGCGATCCCGCAACCTGAGCGACCACGAGCGCACTGCGCCCGCGATTGTGAATCCCACCGCTGCCGGCGTCCGATCGGCCGCCCTCGCGAAGCGTGGCGTTCAAGTCCATTCTCGACGCCCGCCAGGCTGGAGCCACGCCGACGAGCACCGCGCAAACAGCCATGATGGCGCCGAGGCAGGCAAACACACGCCAATCGAAGCTGAAGTCAAAATGGATCGGAATGTCGCCGGGCACTCGAATCGAGCTGATCAGACGAGAGAGACCCGCGCCCAGCACACCTCCGGCAAACCCGCCGAGGATAGATAGCAGCAAGCTCTCAGTGAGCAATTGCCGTATCAGCCGAATTCGCCCGGCACCCAGGGATGCGCGGATGGCCATCTCTTTTGCGCGGCCTGCCGCGCGGACCAGTAGCAGATTGGCCACGTTCACGCACGTCACCAGCAGTGCGAGGCTGACCATCACTAGGAATACTCCGGTGACAAGGACATTGCCGGAGGCTGAGCTGGGCTCCGGCCGCGCCATGCGCTCCGGAATCACCTTCACGGTCGTGTTCTTATTGGTGGCCGGATACTCTTCATCCAGGCGCCGGGCAATAAGCTCGAGCGAAGCCTGCGCCTGCGCGTTGTTGATTTCCCGCTTCGGCTGAGCAAGCGCGTGGACCTCACTGCCAGCTCGCCGGGTGAGAAGCGAATCGTGCTCGCCGGGCCGGTCCACCAATCCGATCGGCGCATAAAGATTGGTCTCCACGAGCTTGTATGGCCCGGGAAAATCTTTGGGAGCGATGCCTGCGATCGTAACCGGCATGCCGTTCAGCGCAGCGCCGCGCCCGATGACCGAGGGGTCACCGCCGAAGCGGCGTTGCCAATAGGCATAACCCAGGATGACGATCGAACCGGTCCCGGGTTTATCGCCCTCGCCGGGAAGAAAGAAGCGGCCATAGGCAGGCTGTACGCCGACCGTCTCAAAGAAATTGCTGGTGACATAGTTGACAAGCACGCTTTCACTTCGGTGATCGGCTGTGAAGCCGCCAATGCGGTTGATGTAGCAAGCCATCTCCGTGAATACGGTGTTAGCCGCGCGGTAGTCCTCGAAATCCGGGTACGAGAGCGCGTCCGGCTCCGTATTGTGCGGCCTCTGGATGGCCACCACGGCCAGGCGGAGATTGTCCCTGCCGGGCATGGGGCGAAGGAAGAGGCCGCTCATGATGCTGAAGATCGCCGCGCTGGCGCCGATGCCGAGTGCCAGCGTCATCACGGCGAGCACCGTGAAGCTGGGCTTCTTTGCGAGCATTCGGACGCCGTAACGGACATCCTGCCAGAACGAGTTCATTTGCCAGTCTCCGGAGTTCTAGCCTTCCTTACGAGAAATAGAGCAGCAAGGTTCCCTGGCTGCAGCTTCGCGCTTCGGTGGGAGCACTCGTGCGGTTTAGATGACGCCAGCGCGAGCCGGCGCTGGATCGAGGCGCGCGCCGGGCATATGCTAGTATTGGATTTATACTTTGTGAATCGCCGATTCTCGGCGCGTGCGCGCGCTCCCATTCTCGCAATTTGCTCCCTAGTTTTGTGGGTTACCGCGAGTCCATGCGCCGGCGCCGATACGCCGATGACCGAGGCGGCTCGCCGACTCGCCCGCAGATTGTCCACAGAGCTTAGTCCGAAGCAAAGCTTGCATTTGGAATTTCGCGACCTTGGCGATTCACCGACGGCCGATCTGGGCGAGGCGCGGCGCGCGTTTGAGGCCGAGTTGATCTCTCAAGGGTTTCATCTGCCAGCGGACGCTCTGGCGGAGGATTCCGTCCGCGTGACGCTTTCGCAGGATTCGCAGGAGCGTCTGTGGGTTGCAGAATTCACGCGCGATGGCAAAGCTGCGGTCGAGATCGTGGACTTCGCTCTCGCCGCGCCAGGCGCGGTTCCGCACCCGGCGCCGATTTCCATACAAAGACAGTTTGTATTCGAGCAATTGGAGCCGGTATTTGACTTCGCGTTGGCAGGACCTCCGACGGATACAAGCAGCCCGCTATTGGTATTGGGGCCGACCGGACTGGTTTTGTCCCGCTACAACAAGAATCAATGGCAGATGCAGACGAGCGTTTCACTATCGCAGGAAAAGCCGCTGCCGCGCGATGCTCAGGGGCAGCTTACGCTTACGTCAGAGGGCTTCGAGGCGCACGTCGCGGACATCCACTGCACGGGCAACGCGCCCAACATGGCGGCTACGCAATGCGGCACGAACGCGCCAAGCGCCTGGCGGTTCACCGGGCCCGACAACAGCGCGGTTGCCGCGCTTCCCGCCAGTGGAAAGAACTGGTTCGACTGGGGAGCCCTCGCCGGCACGCCGGCCCACGAATCGAAGCGTCCGGCATTTTTCTCTTTGGCGGCGCTGTCTTCGAATGGTCAAACGCTTTGGGTGGCGGCCGGCCTTGATGGCACAACGCGCGTGTATTCCGGGACCTCCGCTGAGCCGCTCACGAGCATTTCCGGCTGGGGCTCGACACTTGCCGGAATCCGATCGAACTGCGGCAATGGGTGGCAAATCCTGGCAACACGCGCTGCCGATTACACGGCGCCTGACGCCGTGCAAGCCTACCAGTGGACCGGCAACGAATTCCGGCCCGCAGGAGCCGCCATTGAGTTCGACGGGCCGATCGTTGCATTACAGACAAGCACGGATTTGAGCGGTTCTCGCGCGGTGGTTCACAATTTGCAGACGGGCTTTTATGAAGGCTACACACTCACTCTGTCTTGCGGCCGCTAGCGCTCTCTTGCTGGTGGCTGCGGCTACTTGTTATTCCCGCGCGGCGACGCGCCCTCGCTATGGAGGCACGTTGCACGTGGAGATGAGCGCGCGCGTTAATTCGATGGACCCGCGCGACTGGTACCTGGGTGCTGCCGATTCTGATGCGGCTGAGCGGCTGCTGACCCTAGTCTTTGATCGCCTCGTGGAACTGGACGATGCCGGCCGGACAGAGCCGGCGTTGGCGATTGCGTGGCAGCACGATGCCAACTCCACACATTGGCAATTTTTGCTGCGCGACGGCGTGAAGTTTCACGACGGCACGCCGCTAACGCCTGAGCTTGCCGTTGCAGCGCTCGAAGCGGAAGGTGGCGGCCGCTGGCACGTCGCTCCCGCGGACCACGCCGTTGCGTTTGCGTTCACGGAGCCACATCCGGACTTGGCCGGCGAACTCGCTTCCGGTCGCAGCTTCATCTTTCGCGCGGCAGGCGACACCGTCATCGGCACCGGAGCGTTTCGAATCGTGGAATGGCAAGCGCAGCAGCGTTTGGTTCTCGCCGCGAGCGATGACAACTGGGCAGGGCGGCCATTCCTGGATCGCATCGAAGTTCGCTTGGGCATCGCGCCGCCGCAGCAAATTGTTGATCTCGAACTAGGCAAGACCGAGGTGGCCGAGCTTGCGCCGAATCTAGTGCGTCGAGCCGAGCAATCCGGTGCGCGCGTTTCGGTTTCGTCGCCGCTGGAGCTGATGGCGTTGGTCTTTGCGCCGAATCGCTCCGCCGTGCAGGATCCCCGCGTCATTCAGGCGCTTTCGCTCAGCGTGGATCGCTCGGCCATCGTAAACGTTCTATTGCAGCGCGAGGGAGAACCTGCCGGAAGTCTGCTGCCCCAGTGGCTTTCCGGCTATGCGTTCACTTTTTCGGCTGACCCGGACCTGGCGCGCGCCAAGCAACTGCGCGGACAAGTTTCGGGAGTCCCGGCGTTGACTCTGGTTTATGATGGCACAGATGCGGTTGCGATCCAGGTGGCGCAACGCGTAGCGGTGAATGCTCGCGATGCGGGAATCAATGTGACGGTAGCCGCAGAAAATCGCGGCGGGAGCAATGCTGATTCAAAAGCCGACGGGCGCTTGATGCGCCTTCGGTTTGTGCCGCCCGACGCGCAACAGGCGCTGGCTGCGCTTTTCGCGCAGATCGAGCCTTCTACCGTGGCTGTCCCTCCGGTTCTCGATTCGCCGCAACAGCGCTATGCAGCGGAACGCGCGGCGATTGATAATGGAACTGTGATTCCTCTGGCGTTTGTGCCCGAGCTTTACGCGGTGAATTCCGCCGTAAAGGATTGGCTGATCCCGCGTTGGGGCGGCTGGGATCTGGACGGCACGTGGCTCGACCAGAGTGCGCACGCAGCTACCGGCGCCAAGAGCAATACACCTTGAGTTTTCGCTTCAAACTCGTGCTGGTCTTCACGCTGACGGTGGTCGCCGCGGTGACGCTCGTGACCTGGGGCGTTTCCACCTACACAGCCAAAGCGTTTCAGGCGCTCGAGCAAAAACAGTCCGAGGCGTTGGTGGATCAGTTTCAGGGCGAATACAAGCAGCGCGCCGATGAAGTCGTCAACCGTGTGCAGGGAATCGCCGACGCCCAGGCCACCGTGAGCATGGCGATTGATGTTGCGCGAAACCCCTCCGACGCATCCCTCTACGTCGAGGACGCCACCGGATTGGCGCGGTCGCATCGCCTGACCTTTTTGGACCTGGTTGCCGACGATGGCGCGCTGATTTCGTCGAAGGAATGGCCCGCTCGCTTTGGTTACAAGGTGGAATGGGTTGCCACCGGCGGCGCACAATGGAATGACGCCCCTGCGTTCTTGAACCGCGTCGAGCTTCCCGACGGCGTGGCGCTCTCGCTTTCGGCGGTTCGCACCGTGCTCATCGGCGATAAGAAGCTCTTCATCGTCGGTGGTGAGCCCCTCGACAAGGAATTTCTCAAGACGCTTGTGCTGTTGCCGGGCATGCGCGCTCTCTTTTACACAAACCTGCAGCCGGATTTTGTGGCCGGCGCGCTGATCGATTCGGATGGCCCCGCACCGCAGGCGGACCGGCTCTCCGCATTTATCGAGCAGGTATGCCATCAATCCGCGCAAGCCGACCGCACCATCCAGTGGAGCTCAGATCCTGCCAGCGCAGAAAGTTTCCACGCGATTCCGCTGACGGGCCGCCAGGGACAGGTGCTGGGCGTGCTGCTGGTAGGCAGTTCGCGCGCGGATCAGGTGAAGCTCACCAGCTTCATTCGCGCCCTCGGGATTCTGGTGGGCGGCGCTGGCATTGCGCTGGGCGTGCTGCTGAGCTTGTGGCTGGCGGCGCGAATCTCACGGCCCATTGCGCGCTTGTCCGAAGGAGCGCGGGAAGTTGCCGCGGGCGATTGGAACACGCGCGTGGATATTCGCTCGCACGACGAGATCGGCCTGCTCGCCACGAATTTCAACGATATGACGCGCCAACTTGCCTCGCAGCGCGATCGCCTGGTGCAATCCGAGCGTGTGGCCGCCTGGCGCGAACTCGCGCGGCGGCTGGCCCACGAGCTGAAGAATCCGCTTTTCCCGCTCCAGCTCACCATTGAAAATCTGCAACGCGCGCGGCAGCAAACTCCAGAACAATTCGACGAGGTTTTCGCCGAGTCCACGGCAACGCTGCGGACAGAGCTCGAAAATCTCAAGACCGTGATCGCCCGCTTTAGCGATTTTGCGAAGATGCCCACGCCGCAGTTGCAGTCCGTCAACCTGAACGAATCGGTGCGGAGCGCGGTGCGGCTCTATGATGCGCAGTTCACCGCCGTTGGGCGGCCTGCGATCATGCCGGAGCTTTATCTCGATGAAAACATTCCGCTGATTCAGGCCGATCCCGATCTGCTGCACCGCGCGTTCAGCAATCTGGTGCTCAATTCGCTCGATGCCATGCCGGCGGGCGGCACCCTGACGGTCCGCACCGGCCAGAAGGATGGTTCGGTGCGCGTGGAGATTTCCGATACCGGCGCCGGCCTCACGCCGGAAGAATGCGAAAGGCTCTTCACGCCCTACTACACCACGAAGCGACACGGAACCGGGCTTGGTTTGGCCGTGGTGCAATCCATCGTGAGCGATCATCAAGGCAAAATCTCGGTCGAAAGCACGCCCGGATCGGGCGCGACGTTCCGCATTGAGCTTCCCGTTCGGCCGCGCGACACCAACGGCACGGGCGCCGGCGGCGACAATTCGCCGGGCTAGCCCCGGCCCGGAAATATCTTGGCGCCCAAAGCAAACCTCCTCGTCGTAGACGACGATCCAAACACGCTGGCCTCTCTGGCGCGCGCATTCCGTCTCGCGGGCTACGAGGCGACCGTGTGCGACAACGCTGCCCGCGCTCTTGAGCTCGCCAAAGCGGAGCGCTTCGATCTGATTTTCTCGGACGTGGTGATGCCCGGCCGCGACGGCCTGGCCCTGCTCGAAGACTTCAAGAATGCGGGTATCGGAACTCCGGTCGTTATGGTCTCCGGACAAGCCAACATTGAAATGGCCGTGCGCGCCACACGGCTGGGTGCGGTGGACTTCCTCGAAAAGCCGCTTTCGACGGAAAAGCTCATCGTGACCATCGAAAATGTCCTGAAGCTTTCGCGGCTCGAACTCGAGAATCGCGAGCTCAAGCACCGGCTGGGCAAGCACGAAATTGTCTGGCAGGGGCCGGTGATGGAGCGGCTGATGGCGCAGATCCGGCGAGTGGCGCCCAGCGAAACGCGGGTGTGCATCCTGGGCGAAACGGGGACCGGCAAGGAGCTCGTCGCGCGAACGCTGCATGAGCAGAGCACGCGTCACGCGGGACCTTTCGTGACGCTGAATTGCGCGGCGGTGCCGGCGGAACTGATCGAATCGGAACTATTCGGTCACGAGAAGGGCGCGTTCACCGGAGCGGGCGCGAGGCATCTTGGGAAATTCGAACAGGCGCACGGCGGCACGCTCTTCCTCGATGAAATTGGCGATATGCCGCTCCCGATGCAGGCCAAGCTGCTGCGTGTCCTCGAAGAGGGGGAAGTGGAGCGCGTGGGCGGCGATCAGCCCGTCAAAGTGGATACCCGGGTAATCGTCGCGACCCACCGCCAACTGGAAGATTTGGTCCGCCAGAATGCCTTTCGGCAGGACCTTTTCCATCGCATCTACGTTTTTCCGGTTGCGTTGCCCGCGTTGCGTGAGCGGGTAGACGACATTCCCACACTCACGCAGCATTTCGCGCGCCAGGTCGCGGCGCAAAATGGCTGGAAGGAAAAGGCGTTCGCCCCAGATGCTTACGAAACGTTGCAGCGCTATGCGTGGCCGGGAAATGTGCGCGAGCTGCGCAACGTCGTGGAGCGCCTGCTGCTGCTCGCTAGCGGTGAATTGGTCACGGCCGAAGACGTCCGTGCCGCGCTGCCGCAGTTAGGCGCGGCCGGTTCAGCGCAGGGCGCTGCTGGAGCGGGTGCGAGCGGATCACTCGCCGAACGCGTTGAAGCTTTCGAGAGGGAAGTCTTGCTACGAGAGCTCAAGCAGAATAGCTATCACATGACCAACGTGGCCAAGGCCCTCGGACTCGAACGCAGCCATCTCTATAAGAAGTGCCAGCAGCTTGGCATTGATCTGCGAGATTTGAGAAAGACAGAGTAGCTCCGGGCTTCCACCTCGCACGTCGCTGGGCGGCATGCGACCGGCTCAAAGGAGAAGGTTCAGCACGCCGCGCTGAGGTCACCCGAAGTTCCGCCGCCGCTTATCGCCCCAAGCCTGATGGGCCGCTTGGCGCCGTGGCTGCTGGTGCGGCTGGCGGCTTCCTCACCGCGAAGTAACTTCGTCCGAAAGCTGCCTGCGTGCTTCCCGCAACGATGGCAACCGCCTGCACCGTGTAGGAACCGAGCGGAAGCTTATCAAGCGGGATGCTGATGCGGAACGACGCCGTGCGCGTTTTCGCGTCCACCTCTGTCGGTTCAACCATCGCCGTGGTGTTGGACTGTTTCCCACCCTGAAAGAAGACGAGTCCTGCGCGGAGGTTTGCCGGATCGCTGTTCGCGGGCAGATACGCCTGGAAGAAAACGTAAAGCGTTTGTTGTCCCGTGAAAACGCCGGTCACGTTGGGCACGATACGCTCGCCATTCACGTCCAGAGGAGAGTCCTTCATGCGCGCGTCCACGCCCAGCGCCTTACGCTGCACTTCCGCTGTTTTCTGCACCTGCACAAGCTGGTTGGACAGCATGACCGTGCTCAGGCTGAGCCGGTTGGGAGTCGGAGGCGGCAGCACGAGGTCCTGTTCGAACGTGCCGACGCGCCCGCTTGCGTTTTCGCGGGCCAGAAACTTCAGGTGATATTTTCCGGGGCTGAGCAGGAAACCGCCCTGATAGACCATCGCTTGCTGCTGCACTTGCTGGAAGCGTTCCGTGTCGAGCCGGACGGTCATGGTATCGCGTAGGGAGCTGGCCACGCGTTTCGAGGCCGGATCGGTGACTTCGGCCAGGAAATCAAACTGAGCCTCGCGGCTCCCCCGTTTTTCCGCCCACTGCAGCGCGCTCGAGGCCAACTTCACGGAAATCGGCACGAAGATCTGCCCGTTTGGCATTCGGAATTCCGCCGTTTGCAAGGCGATGGGCAGTTCCACCAGCGGCGTGGTGGAGGCCATGGCATCATCAAGCTGCTTCTCGCGGTCCTCCGTGCTGTAGATACCCCAGTCCTTGGGAGCGTAGTAGCCTTCGCGGAATTTGATGTGTCCGCCGGGGACGTTGACCAACTTGACGCGCACCCGGCGGTACCGGCCGTCGCGCTTGACGTTCGTGCTGTAGTAGTTCAGCAGGTAGTAGCCGGTGTTCTCGTCTTCGACCTCTTGGAAAATCTTGCCGAAGTCTCCCTGATCGAAGAAGGCCTTGCCACCGGTATCTTCCGCAAGCGTCGCGAGCGTATCGCGCGATTCCTGCCGCGACTGCACCTGTTGGAAGACGGCGGCGCCGCTAAATGACGATGTGCCCGTGGCCATCCCCGTGCTCGCATCGCCGCCGGGGGTTTCCGCCAGCAACCCGCGCGCATCCACGGAGTAGAGCGACACATTGTTGCGGTTGGCCGCGTTCGTGGACGCCTGTAACTGCGAGCGGTTCTCCTCGCCCGTCTGCGTGATGCCGCCCGTGAATTGCAGCACGGCTTTCTTGCCCGGAATCGAGCCCAGCATGTCGCAGAGCGATTCAACGGCGGCAAGCTTTAGGTCGGTATTGAAAATATTGAACTCGGTATCGTCGGCGGTGAATGCGGCGCCATTGTCTTCGGTCACCGAATCATCGCCTGCTACTGCCGAGGCGGACGCCAGACCCGCAAGTTGCGAGTCCTTGCCGGGAATTAGAGAAGCGATCGCCTTCAAGAGGTCGTCGCGATTGTTCGTGAAATCCACGTTCACGCGGAGCGTGCTGCCAAACGACACAATTCCCACCAGATCGGCCGGACTCATTTGATCGTGCACGAATTTTTTCGCCGCGTCGGTGGCGCGGATCAGGTCTTCCGGCTGCAATGAGCTCATGTCGAAGTAGAGAATCATCATGCGGTGCTCGCGCACGATGGGGCGGAGAGTTTCGGGATTGTTGGCCTGCTGCAGCGAAACGACCGTGGGCGTGGACTCGTCTTTCTTCGCCGTTTCGATGGCCTCAACGTCGAAGTAGTCCACGGCATCCACCTTCTGCGCTTTGTCGTCTTCATACACTTGGAAATTTTCGCTCTTTAGCCCCTTGATGGGTTTGCCGTCCTTGTCGGTGACGGTCGTGTCAATCTGCACCAGATCGGTATATGCGCGGATCGTGTTCTTCCCGGCTTGAGCGTTGTTGGGTGGAGGCGGTGGCGGCGCCTGCTGCGGATTCACCTTGGGCGGCGCGCTCTGCTGCGGCGGCGATTGTTGCTGTTGCTGCTGTTGTTGAGCCGGTAAGGCGGGAATCAACAACGATGCGATGGCCGTCGCTGTCAGCAAGCGCTGCAATCGAGAAAAAGAGTGAGGCACGCTTCGCATTTCCATTCTCCTTGAATCCAAGGCCCTAGAAATTGAACCGCATCACCATATCCATTGTGCGCATGGACGCTGCGCTCACAACGCTCCCGAAACTCGGGCTGCCAAATAGTGTGTTCAAACCCGTGAAGTTCGCGTGGTTCAGGACATTATTCACTTCCCACCGCAAGTCCAGCCTTGCTCGCCCATCCCGGCCCATGGTGACAGTGCGCGCAAGCTGCACGTTCCAGGTGACCGTACGCGGACCCTCGATCGTATCGCGGCCGCCATCGCCATATTCACCGGAAGGAGGCGCCGCAAATGCGGCCGTGTTGAAGAAAACAAGCGGTGTGCGCTCGCTGTACGGCAGGTTGGGATTAAATAACTGGTTGGTCCGCGTCGAGAAATTTCCGCCCGAGCCGCTGAAATCCGCTGTGCCCGAGTTGTACTGCGCCGTGAAAGGCAGGCCCGTCTGGAAACCGGCGTTACCGCTCACGCGCCAGTTGCTCAGCAGCTTGTCCTCCCAGCCGCTGTGCGCCCATTTCTTGCGCCCGCCAAAAGGCAACTCGTACGTATACGTGCCGCGAATCGTATGGCGGATGTCGAACGTGGATAGCCCGCGCTCCAGATCAAACAGCGGAAATTGCTGCACCACGGTCGCCGTGTGACCGCCGATGCTGCTGGCATCGTCAATGGATTTGCCGTACGCATAGCGCACGTTGAACGTCATTCCATTGTGCATGCGGCGGATCAAGTTGGCTTGTAAGGCATGATAAATCGAATTCGCGCCATAGGTGTCGTAGGTGAATCCGTTCGCATTTGCGATGGTGCCGGTTTCGGACGAAACGCCGGGCGGCAGACGATTGGGCGCCGTCAACAAATCGAGGTCGGTGCCTTTCGTGCCCTGGTAGGTCAGATTCCACATCAGGCCCTCAAAAATCTGGCTCTCCAGGCCCAAATTCCAGATCTGTACGTATCCATTGCGATAGTTCGGGTTCACGGCCACAGTGTTTGTATTCGTAGTGCACTGCGTGCTCGTGACGCCTTGGCACGGAAAGCCATCGGCAAGCGTGAGGATCTGGCTGGCTGTGGTTGCATTCGTTGCCGCTACGGCCCAGGGAGGCTGATTCGCGAGCTCCTGCGCCAGCGTGTTGTAGATTGAGCTGTTGTAGAACATCGCGTAGCCGCTGCGCACCGTCAGCGCGTGCGTTCCGCTGAACATTTTGCCCGGCACGCGCCAGGCCAGGGCCAGCCGCGGAGCGAAATCGTGCCAATCCGGGCGAATCAGCGAGTCCGGCAACGAGCCGCTATATGGCGCCGTTTCACCCGGAGTGACCACCGCTGTGCTCGTGAAAGTGGAATTCACGTCGAGATCGGCGAGGTGCCCGTATAACTCCGTAGGTGGCGTCACGCTTTCCCAACGCAGGCCGTACGTCAGCGTGAGGCTCGGCCTGATATGCCAATCGTCCGTGGCATAGCCGACAAGGCCCCAGTTACGCAGGTAGATGCTCGAGCTGCCAAACTGCTCGTTCGTGGATTGCGGCAGGCCCAGCAGGAAATCGGCCAGCGGCGAGCCCGTTCCAGCCACCGCGCCCATTACTCCCGTGGTGGGATTGGGCGCAAGCTGCTCGGTCAGGTACCCGGTAAACGTGAAGGTGCCCAGTGGATCAGGATCGGTGTAAGTGTTCACCTCCAAGCGCCGCACTTGCACGCCAATGTGGAGCGTGTGCTTTGGCAACGTGTAGGTGATCGTGTCGTTGAAGATGTACGTCTGGTTGCGGCGCAACGCGGGTACCGGATCATTCAGTCCTGTGAACCCTGCCAGCCCTATTTGCGGAATGCCATAGTCAATCGGCGCCGTTGAAATACCTGTGATGCCGAGCTGCCCGGCCACATCATTCGTATTGGAGAAGGGATTCAGTACTTGGATGCGTTGCCGCGTGAAGTTCAAGGAAGTGCTATTGATCAGCCGCTGCGTCAAATTCTGGTTCAGAGACAGGGTGACGTTCTGCCCTCGCGACGAGGTCGTCCCGGTCAGGCCGGGGAAGTTTGCGATCGTTTGCGCATAGTTCTGGCTGATGTTGTAGACGGCGATGAAATTCAGCTCTGGACTGATGGTCTGAATGACGCGGCCGTTCACATTGAAATAATTGTTCGGCACCGTGGTCTCGAGCAGGTAATTGTAGGGACTGCCTGTGGTGGCTTGTAGATTCGGTTGCGGCACGTACTGCAGCAGCCCCTCCGAAATCGGATTGATCATCCCGCTGATATTGCAGGGCAGCGCCGTTCGTGGGCCATCGAAGTTTGACGTGTAGTCGTAGAGGGTTACGCCGGCGCCGCAGAAATTTCCGGAGCGCTCCGCCACGGTGGGGACCGTCGAGAAGTCGTCCACCGGATTCCCATTGCGCCTGACGTCCACATTGAGGAAGACAAATGTCTTATCTCGGCCATCATAGAGTTTCGGAATCTTGAACGGCCCGCCCAAGTTTCCGCCGAAACGTTCCTGAGAATAAGAAGGCTGCTGCTGGCTCTGGCCTTGCAGCGCAAAGGGTCGTGCATCCCACACCGAATCACCAAAAATATTGTACAAGCTGAAGTGCGTCTGATTGGCTCTTTGCCGGACAGCTCGCTGCAATCCCCACGGCACGCCGCCAGGACCCTGGCCGCGCCCTGCTCCTCCGCGTCCTCCGCCGGGCCCGCCTCGTCCGCCGCCTTGGCCACGTCCTCCGCCTCCGGGCCCGCCTGGGCCGCCGCCCATGTTTCCGCCCTGTGCCGCGCCCCCGCCTGGCAGGCCCACGCCCTGTTGTGTACCCGCGCTGCCAAAGTTTGCGGCGCCTTGGTCGCCAAACTGGCCGCCGGCCGATTGGTCGCCGGAGATTGCGAATGGAAAACCACCGCCCTGTCCTTCGCCTACCGAGCCACTCATCACAAGGGCGGCGTCAGCAGATTGCCCGACGCCCGCCTGCTGATCGGCGCCGGCTTCATCGCCAGCGCCTGCGGTTTCCGCGCCCTGGCCCGAAACGTCAAGCTGTTGAAATCCACCGGCACCTCCGCGTCCGCCTTGTCTGTTTCCCCCTCTGCCCGCTTGATTTTGCGCCGTCTTTGTTTGCACGGCTGGCGGCGTGGTGGCGTTTGCGCTCGGTGGCGGAGTTGGATTCGAAGGATTGCCCGCCGCCGGCTTTGCGGCTCCTGGATTGTTTTCCGCGGCAGCGGTTGGATTGCTGGCGGCGGCCAGGGCGGTAAGCGTGGCGATGCGCAGGGTTACGGCGACGTCGTTGGTCTTGCCAGTGGCGAGTTGAAAATCTTGCGCGGCGCTGTCAAATCCGAGCTCTGTTGCTTCGGCGTGATACGCGCCTACCGGAAGACTGTGCAGTTCATACTTTCCGTTCTCGTCGGACCACGTAAGCCATTTCTGTCCCGACTGTGTGTTTGTGACCGTGAGGCTGGCGCCGGGAATCGGAGTTCCATCCGAAGTGTGTACTGTGCCCGTCAGGGTGACGCGCGATACCGCCTGCTGCTCTTGCTGCTGCGGGGCTTGCTGCGCTCCTTGTTGCCCCCCGCGAGCTGCCATTGGCAGCCAAACGGCAGTGACCAGCGCCGCTACGCCCGCTAAACGCTTCCCACCGATCATCCTTGCTCCCTCTCACTTGTGGTCTGCGGCCCTGTTTCCGATGGGCCTTTCCGAGACGCGTGCGGACGGCTATTGCGGCGCCGCTCTTGATGGTCGTGTTGATTAGACGTATACGTAGTCCGAAGCGTTACCGCTGCGCTCGCGTGGCGCGAATCGCCCCGCCGCGTCTATGATGAACGCCGTGAACCGGGGTAAGTTGGAATTGGTTCTGAGTTGCACTCGGATGGTCATTGGAAAACAGGTAGCTGCGCAGGTCGCAAAGGGAGCGGTGGGCTTGAATCCCTGGACAATCGGCGGGCCGATAGCGGCGGCTGGCATCGCGGCCGCCTGTTGGGCGTCCGTCGCGCCTTCAGCTCAACTTTTTGGTCCCACCGTTTATCGTCTTCCCGATCGCAGCGCCTCGCGGGAAATTGCACTGACTTTTGACGACGGCCCCAATCCCAGCGTTACGCCTGGTCTGCTTGATCTGCTCGATCGCTACCAGGCACGCGCGACGTTCTTCGTCATCGGGCGCTTTGCTCGCGCGTGTCCAGAACTGGTTCGCGAAATTGTTGCGCGCGGACACTTGCTCGCCAACCATACCGAAACGCATCCCCACATGATTTTTCTTTCCCGCGCGCGACTTTCGCGTGAGTTGCGCGAATGCCAGGAGGCCGTACAGCAAGCATTGGCTTCGGCAAATCTTCCTTCACAATCTATTCGGGATCCGGAACTGGAAGGTTCCATGAAATTCATGCGCCCGCCGTTTGGGTTTCGCGGGCCGCAGATGGATGGAGTGGTGCGCAGTCTGGGGCTTGCGGGCGTGGTGATGTGGTCCAGGCTCTGCTACGACTGGAAGCCGCAATCGCCCGAGCGTATGATCCGCCGGCTGGCGCTCGTGCGCACGCGAGACATTGTCCTGATGCATGATGGCGATCACCGGCATCTCAACGGTGACCGCGGCCATGTTACCAAGGCACTGGCGCATTGGCTGCCTCGCTGGCGCGATGCGGGATTCGAATTTGTTACAATTCCCCTTGAGGAAGGAACACGCATTCGCCATGGATGATCGCGCCTTTTATTCCGAGCGGGAAGAGACCAAGAAGCAGAAGCTCCAGTGCCCCCACTGCAAGAAGGATTTCGAATTTCCGGTGCGCTGGAAATCATGCACCAAAAGGAAGGAACTGCCGCGCGGCGCGGGCGAAGAAGACAAGAAGCGGTTCGCCAACGCGCGCTCCTACATGGTTCGCCTGGACGACTTGGCCGTGTGCTACAAGTGCCGGAAGCGTTTCGAACTCACCGGGCAATCCACCGTCCTGATTCCGGACAACCTGGGCGATCCAAACGCCGACCCGGAAAATTTCGGCAACAGGTAGCGCCAGTTTCACTTCGAATCTCGAATCGGAGCTTTGGAGGGCCGTCTTCCTCTTTTCGAACGCCATTCTCGCCAATTGGCGTTATCATGAGGCATCTAGTCTCCTGCGGGCTGGCATCGAAAGCAATATAGGTGGTGTGTCATGCGTCGCGATCTTCCCAGTAGGTGGACGACCCGTCTCATTGGTTTTGGAATCATAGCGGTAGTGGGCTGTTGCGGCGCCGCTGCGCAAGATGCTGCGGGCCCTCTGCCGCCGCCGAAACCGGCCGCCGTTGCGTCACAGGGTCAACCTTTGCAGCATGCGCAATCTCCGGCGGTCTCCGCGCCGACCCAGGCTGCCACGACGGCGCCGGTGCCCCAGTCCGCGCCGCCTACTGCAGCCATGCCGCAAGCAAGCGCCGCGAAGATCGAAGTGCCGACCGGTACAAAATTGCCGCTCATCTTGCACAACGCCATCACCACTCGTAACGCTCATCCAGGTGATCCGCTCTACCTCGAGACGCTGTTTCCCATCGTGCTCAACAACAAGATTCTGATCCCCGGCGGTTCCTACGTGCAGGGTGAGATTCTCGATGCGAAACGTCCGGGCAAAGTGAAGGGCCGCGGTGAGATGCAGATCAGGCTGAACACCATGATCCTGCCCAATGGTTACACAGTGAATTTCAACGCCGTGCCCACCAACGCCGGGACGGGCGGCGATGAGTCCGTTGATAAGGAAGGCAAAATCCAGGGCGATACCGATAAGACGACCGATGCCGGCACGATCGTCAAGGGAACGGCAATCGGCGCGGGCATCGGCGGGATCGCCACGCGCACCGGCACCGGAGCCGGAATTGGGGCGGGCGCGGGCGCCGCGGCAGGATTGCTGGCGGTTCTGCTCACGCGCGGTCCTGAACTCGAATTGCCGCGCGGCACAACCTTTGACGTAATCCTCAATCGAACGCTCTATCTTGACGCGACCTACATCACCTTTACCGATCCAGGCCACGCCTCCACTATGCCTGGCCCCCCGAACCGCGAGCCGACGCGCAGCCGCTCTCCGTTCTAGGTCCTAAGAAATCCTGGCGGCGTCTGCAAACCGCATGGGGCTGAACGCGTCGCAATCCAGAATGGTTTGCGCGCCGGCGATCCAATCGCTCATCAGCTTCGCGGTGATCGGCGTCAGCAAGATGCCATTGCGATAGTGGCCGGTGGCGATGAGCAACCCTTCCACTTCCGTGGGCCCTAATACCGGCAAGTGATCGGGCGTATCGGGACGCAACCCGCACCACGTCTCGACGATCTCCGCATCGGCCAGGCCTGGCGCGATTTCCAGGGTGGCGCTCAGAATCTTGTTGACGCCGCCGGGAGTGACGCGTTTCTCAAAACCGGCGTTTTCGAGCGTGCTGCCCGCGACGCAGAGCCCGCCGCCGCGAGGCACGATGTAGCCCCTCTCACTGCGTAGCACGTGGCCGATCTCGACGCGCTGCGAATGCAGCGCCACCATCTGACCGCGCACCGGCCGCACGGGAGCATAACGCGCCGCGCCTTCGATGCGGCTTGAAAAGCAACCCGCCGCGATTACCGTGTACGCCGCTTCGATACGCTCCCCGGCGACGACGGCTCCGACACAGCGGTTCGCCGCGCAGATCAGACTCTCGACAGGCGAGCTCGTTCTGATTTCGACGCCGCGTGACTTCGCGGCGGCCAGCACGGCCACCGTTAACGCGCGATTGTCCACGCACGCCTCGAAACTCAGGATCGCGCACGCACGAACTTCGCGCCCCAAAGCCGGCTCGATCTGAAAGGCTTCATCGAGCGGCAAGGCCTCAGTGCTTAGCCCGAGACCGCGATGGATTGCGATTAGTGTGCTCAGCTCGCGTTCGGCATCGCCGGAAAAAAGCGTCTCGATCGCACCAACGGCGCGGAAGTATGCCTTCAGCCCCGACGCTTCTTCCACAGCGGCGACGAATTGGGGATACCGGTCGAGGCTCGCTCGCGCGAGCGGAACCAAGGGGATGGCGTCCGTGCTATCCGGCGGCGGCGAAAGCATTCCAGCGGCGGCCCAGGAAGCTTCCTGGCCGGGCGACTGGCTGTCGCACAGGACGACGCGAAACCCCAGCCCGGCTAGCTCAAACGCGATCGCGCCGCCGATAATTCCGCCGCCGGCAATCAGCACATCGCAAGTTTTCATGAAAGGGTCCGCTGCACACTCAGGCGGAAATCATTTTAGCAGTTTTGTCGAAGCGGGCTACGCGTCCCCGTCGCGCAGGCCGCGCGGGCCAAAAATCGGGACGCGCAATGAGGCACGCGGCGGCCGTGCCGCCATTTCAACGGGATGAAACTTCGGACTAACCGAGAAAAGCCAAGTTTTGCGTCGTGAAGTTTGCCAGGTTCGGGAAGATTGCCGGCAGCGCCGTTGACGGCACGCCAAACCACGTTGCCAGCGTCGCCCCGTACTGATCAATCGCGGTTGTCGGAATCCACCGGCCGTTGCTGCCCACGTCATTCGGGCCGCCCAGCGAAAAGACGGGCAACGTTCCGTAGATGTCCCCGCCCTTTACCGCTCCGCCCTGGATCATTTGCACGCTGCCCCAAGCGTGGTCGGTGCCGCCGTCGGTGGCAGGCTGATAGGTGCGGCTGAAATCCGACATGGTAAACGTGGTGACTTGCTGGCTGAGACCCAGCTCGACGGTCGCGTTATAAAAGGCGGCCAGCGCCGGGCTCAATTGCGAAAAGAGTGTGTCCTGAATCGAGATTTGGCTTGCGTGCGTATCGAAGCCCCCCAACGAACAGAAAAATACTTGCCGGCTCAACCCAAGCGCGGCCCGCACCTCCAAAATCTTGGCGATCTGCTGGAACTGTGCTCCGATCGATGTTGTGGGGAATACGGTGGTCAGTGCGCTTGCGGACGCAAGGGCGCTCGAGAGCACGCTCGAATCCTTCAAGGAGTTTGAGGTGATGGAACTGGCGGATTGAATCAGCGAAACGCCGGTGTCAAACATGAGTAACTGTTGCAGCGCCTGTAGCCGCGCCGTGGATGCCGCCGCGCTGCTGAATCCGGAAAGCCCTGGCGTTGAACCCGGAATCATTGCGTAGGGCTGCGTTTGGTTGCCGGTGCAAAAAATCGCCGAACCGGCCACCGAGGTGATCGGCGGGAAGATAGAAGCGCCGTTGAACACCGATTGGATGTTGTCGGCAACGCGGCCCGCCCAACCCGAGGTGCCCGGGCCTCCCACGTCGCAGGTCTGCCATTGCTGTTGCTGGTCGGCGTGCGAGAAGAGATTCACCGGCACCGGCAAAGTATTGCCGAGGTACTGCGCGCGCGTGACCGGCTGCGCCAGCGGCCCAACATTCGCGAGGAACGCCAGGGTGCCGCTTTCAAAGAGCTGTTGTACTCCCGTGAATTGTGGATGCAGGCCAAACAGAGTCGAGCCATTTTGTGGCGTCTTCGCGGTGATGGGCAGCAACGTTGCCTGAGCGAGCCCGAGCCCTCCGTTCGCCAGCGGCCCGCGAATGGTCTGGTAATTCGCGTAGCCCGTAGGGTCGTTCGGGATGAGCATGTTGTTGGCGTCATTGCCGCCAAATAAGAAGACGCACACCAGCGCGCGAAAATCGCTCGTCCCTTGCGCGAGAGCGTTCACCAGTCCGAACCGGCTGAAGTTCGCGGCCGCGCCAAGTGCGGCGGCGCAGCAGCAACTCCTGCGAATGAAATCCCTACGTGACTGCGTCATCGGTTCGGCTGCATTGCGGCGCTGCTTGCTCATGGTGTCCTCACTCAGTATTCCACTTGGTACTGCGACGACGAGGCGATCAGGTAGATCGCCGCTTGCGCGCGCTGCAGGTTCTGGTTCGTTCCGGCTGGCACCGCGTTCACTGCCGTCAAGATGGCCGAACGCGTCGAAGATGACATCGTGCCGTGAAGCAGCAACGCGTTCAACGCGTCCACGAGCTGGCCCGGGTTGCTGGCTAAGGTCGTATAGGTGGTAAAGCTCACAGTTGTGCCGGTTCCGATCGAGCTGTACACGAGTGAGTTGATGAAATTGATGCGGACGAGCGCGGTCCCCGTGGTCTGCAGATCGAATTCCGGACCCAGCAAGCTCGCGCCCGGGATCTGATAGTTCGGCGGAAAGAAGTTGAAGACGCTCGGCGAGCGTAGCGGCGCCTCGCTCATGTTCGTCGCGTAATTGACGGGAGCGGCGCCATCGGAAGTGGCTCCAAATGCGGAGAGCAGGTTGGTGATGTAGAGAATCGGCTCGCGCAGGTGCCCCTCGGTCGTAACCGTCTGCGTTGGATCGTCATTTGCGCGCGCCTCGGGGTCGAGCAGGATCGCTGCGATCACTGCTTGCATGTCGCCACGTTGCCCGGAACCGAAGCCGCTGAAGCTGCCGCTGGCGAAGACATCGGCCACGCGCTTGACGTATGCGGGGCTCGGGTTGCTCGTCACCAAGTGCTGGATCAACTGCTGCGAGACAAACGGCCCCACATTTGGGTGGCTGAAAACATTGTCGAGCGCGCCGGCCAAGTCCTGCTCAGCCGTCTGGCCCGCTGGAAGCGTCGTTCCCAGGAGAATGGCTTTGGTTTGCTCGTCGTGATTGCTCTCGTAGGGCACCATCGGCCCGATGAAATACTGCGGATTGTGCTTTTGCAGCGTCTGCCCTGACTGCGTCGGATAGGTCCAACCGGTGTACGCGCGCGCGAATGCCTGCACCTGGGCTTGCGTGTAGGTCGGAATCGGGTTTCCGCTCGAATCGAGTTGCGGCGTGCCGTCGTCGTTCAGCAGGTTTAGACCCAGTGTGAAGAGCTGCATCGATTCGCGCGCGTAGTTTTCATTGGCGTGCGCGGCCGAGCTACCCGGTTTATCGTTGTCCACCATGTTAAGGTAGAGGCCCATCGCCGGGCTTAAGCTGACGTCATTCATAAGCGTGCGATAGTTGCCAAAGGCATCTTGCAGCAGCAGGCGCATGTAAGGCGCCATGCCCTGGGGCGGCACGGTGAAATTCGAGGTCACCCAGATTTGGCTGAGCGCGAAGGCCACGCGCTGGCGAAGCTGGTCCGGGTTGTTCAGCGCATTCGTGAAAAAAACCTGCTGCGTGGGAGTGATCGAGGTCACGGTGGACGCGGGATCGGGATAGGTGGAACCCGATAAGGCGAACTGGCTTTTCAAAAACGCCGAGAAGCCTGACGCCTCTACCTGCGTAATGAGCTGCGGCGTCGGCCCAAACGTAGATTGCTCCAGGAAGCGCACGGCGGCGGAAGCGGTTTCCGTCTGGGTTGCCGTCACCATCGCTGCTTCTGAGGTCGTGGATACCACGCTGCCCGGATCGGGATTTTGCACCGTCACCATTACGCTGCCGACTTCGGAAGCCGTCGCCGTGCCCGTGGCGGTCAATTGCGTCGCGGAGCCAAACGTCGTGGTCAGCGCGGCCGTACCGAACATCACTTGTGCCCCCTGCACAAAATCGCTCCCGGTCACCGTGATCGAGAAGGAGCCTACCGGGATACTCGCAGGACTAATTCCAGAGAGCGCAGGCACAGGATTCAGCAGCGTCACGGTCGTGGTTGCCTGGGCGGTCGCATCTGCGGCGCTCGTCGCCTGTACCGAGACGGAATTGGGGCTCGGAAGTGTAGCTGGCGCTTGAAACATTCCCGTTGCGTCGATCGTGCCTAGCGTCGAGTTGCCTCCCACCACGCCGTTCACCGTCCAGCTAACGCTCGTGTTTGAGCTGCCTGTAACGCTTGCCGTGAATTGCTGGGAGCTACCTGCACGGACGCTTGGCGTGCTCGGCGTAACCATCACCGTGATTTTCGCCGGCCCGGACCCACCGAATCCCTCGCTTGTGCAACCAGCCGCGACCCATCCAAGGGCAAGGATGCACAGAGACGAAGCAAGAAGGTGTTTCATTGTGGACGCTCCCGTTGGTTGGGAATCTAAACCCGGACGCTCCGAAAAAGTTACTGAAAAAAGGGGCTGGTACCCTGGGGCAATAGGGGCCAAAGGGCGAGGGGAAGCGAAAAGTGGAACAATTCGGGCCAAATACTCAGAACGAATGCACGAGCTCTTCGGAGAGCAGGCGGGCCTTTTGCGCCAGATTTCGCGCGCCGACCCAGTCGCCGGCGGTGACCGCCTCCCGCGCTTGAGTCATAAAGCTCCGCACTTTGTCGGCGAGATCCTGCTGCACGGAGTTCATTTGCCGCCCAGCCACGGAATTCAGGTTCTGCCGCGCGCTGTTTAGGTCGGCCTCAGCATCCGCTTGCGCGCGAGCCTGATCTTGAGGTGACAACTGCGGCGAGATCTGTGGTGGCGTCTGCTTCGTGGGCTCCGGCTCGGGCGGCGCAGCGCGGTGGGGCGCCGCGGGACGCTCGGGAGGAATCGCGATCACAACGGGCAAGTCGGCCTGCGTCGCGTCGTCAGCGTTTGCGAATGGGGGTGGTGTGTTGTCCAGTTGGCGGCTAACGGCGCTTGGCGGCTGGGCCACGCCCAACCAAGCGTACCGAGGCGTGGGTTTCGCCTTCGGGCAGCCCCCGGAGGCGATCGCCGCAGTGCCGAGCAGCGCGTACAGAAAGACGCGGCCCGCCATCCACGAACCCGGATTGGAGACAGTTTTCTGCATTAGTTGGCCGCGGCCGGTTCGGAGTTGGTCTCCGGCGTATGTCCCGCAGGGAGATTCTGGCCGCGGGCGAGCGGCAGTTCGATGCGAAATTCCGTGCCACGCCCGACTTCGGTTACAAAGTCTATCGAACCATTGTGAAGTTGCACAATGCGAAATGCGGTGGCGAGTCCCAGACCACTACCGCCCTTCCGCGTCGTGAAAAAGAGCTGAAAAACGCGGATGCGCTGTTCGGGCGGAATTCCCTTGCCCGTATCCTTCACAAGGATCGCGGCGTTCTCGCCGCGCCTCTCGAGCGTGATGCTCAATACGCCTCCATCTTTCATGGCTTCGACGGCATTGAGCACCAGGTTCAGCACGGCTTGGCGCAGCAATTCCTGGTCGCCGCGCGTGGCCGGCAGACCGCCGGCCAACTGCATTTTTACCTTCACATTGGCGCGCTCGACCTGCGGCCGTGCCAACTCGATCACGCTCGAGAGCACGTCCGCCAGCGAAATATCCTCCATGTGCATTTCCACCGGCCGCGTAAAATCCAGAAAGCGCTTTACGACCCGGTCCAAGCGGTCGATCTCGTTGTCCAGCACGCGCACCGCCTGGAACGACACTTCGCTATCCGCCGGCAGGCTTTCCTTCAGGTTTTCCAGCCACAATCGCATCGAGTTCAGCGGATTCTTCACTTCATGGGCGACACCCGCCGTGATTCGCGCCAGCGAGGAGAGCCTTTCGGAAAGCTCCAGCTCGCTCCCGATGCGCTCCCGCGACTCCAGGTCGCGGAGCGTAACCAGCGCGCCCCAGTCATCGGGTGAGGTCGCCCCGGCTTCCGGCACCGCTTGTACCGTTACGCCGATGCGGTGCGGACCGCCCGGCGCAACGCTCTCCACCAATTCCAAATCCGCATTTTCAACGGGCTGCAGGCGCTCACCGGAAAACCGCAGCGCGCGCCGCAGCGGATGGCCTGGCGGAAAAATCTCGGTTGCCGGACGCCCTAGGAACTGATCCGCTGGCGCTCCGAGAAATTTTTCAACGGCGGGGCTGATGAGCACCGCCCGTGCGTCCTGGGTAAAGAGAATCAAGCCGTCATCAAGCCCGCCCATCACCTGGTTCAGATTTTCACGGAGGTTGCTGAAGATCTCTCGCACGCCGCGAAGTTGTTCGCCGAGTCGCGTGATCTTCGTGCTCACCTGACCCAGCTCGTCGCCGCTGTCCGCCGCTTCGGCGGAAGCCACGTCGAACTGGCCGGCCGAATAGCGGTCGAGTTGCTGGTTGATGGCCTCGATGGGCGACAGCATGAACCGGCTGACGATGCTGGCGAGCAGGGTCGACAGCAGCACCGCGGCGAGCGCGAGGAATGCCGCCGACCGTAGTCCGGGCGTTACCTGCGCGCGAAGCAGAGCGCTCTCCAAGGTGACCCGCACTTCACCGTAAGGCACGGGGCGGTCGCCCTGGCGAATCGAGAACGGCTGGCGCACCACATAGAGTTGCGTAGGTCCAAAGATCACGCGCAATTGCGTAAAAGTATTGCTCTGCGTCAACTCGGAGAACGGTGCGCGCAGCGGCAGCGGGCGGTTGATGCGTGAAGGATCGCTCGTAACCAGTGCATTCCCATTACCATCCGCGATGCTCACTTCGTAGACGGCCGGGTAGTTACCGAGCACCGCGTCCATTTCGGAGGAAAGCCCCTGGCTTTCATCGAGCGCGCGTTGCAGATAGTCGCGGATGTCCTCGGGAGAACTCGACGCTGGGGCAAGCCCCGCCGCTGCTGCCTGATTCACGGCGTATTGCGCCTGTGACAATACCTGCCGTGCCGCCACGCCTGCGTCAGCTTCGGTCCTCGAGATTGCCCGCCGCGCCACCTGGGCCACGTAGGCCGTGGAGATCGCCACCGCAACGGCCAGCACAAGCAGCGCCGTCGTCAGTGTGAATTTCGTTCTTAGGCGTAGAGGCATCGTGCTAACGGACGGCGCAAATGGGAGCGAACGCGAGCCGCGTTTCCACGATCAACTTTCGGAGCGCGCTGCTTCGTATTCCTTCAGCTTGTTGTGCAGCGTTTTTAGGCTGATCCCCAGGATTTCGGCTGCGCGGGTCTTATTGTTCGTCGCCGTCAGCGTCTGCTGGATCAACTCGCGCTCTGCGGCCTCCACCGTGGTCCCGATGGGAAACCGCAAAGCGGAAAGCTGCGACGCGGACGCGGAGGCCGGCGCATGCCCGAAGTCCGGCGGCAGGTGCGCCCGGTTGATCACCTCGCGATCGCAGACAATCAGCGCGCGCTCGAGCACGTTCCGCAGTTCGCGAATGTTCCCGGGCCACGAATAGCTTTTAAACAGCTCGAGGACATCGCCGGTCACCGCGCGTGTTGCCTTGCCATGCTTCGCGGCGAGTTCCGCGAGGAGCTGCTCCGTCAGTGGAGGGATATCCTCTTTGTGGTCGCGCAGCGGGGGAATCTGGACGCGGAAAACGTTCAGCCGGAAGAAGAGGTCCTGGCGCAGATCGCCTTTGCTCACGGCCTGCTCGGGTTCGCGATTCGTCGACGCAAGCACTCGCACGTTCACCGAGGTTTCCGACTTGCTGCCGAGCCTGCGAATCTTGCCGTCTTCCAGCACGCGCAGAAGCTTGGCCTGCGTCGGCGCGGGCATCTCGCCGATTTCGTCCAGCAGAAGCGTGCCGCCGTCCGCGAGCTCAAAGCAGCCCAGCCGCCGTTCCGCCGCGCCGGTGAAAGCGCCGCGCTCGTGGCCGAAGATTTCGCTTTCCATCAGCGACTCGGGAATCGCAGAGCAATTGATGGCCACAAACGGCCGCTCCGCCCGGGGGGAAAGGCGATGAATCGTGCGCGCCACGATCTCTTTGCCCGAACCGGTTTCCCCGGTGATCAGCACGGACGCCGACGAGGGGGCCGCAAGCTCGACCAAGCGCATCACTTCGCGCATGTTTTTCGATTCGCCGACGAGGTTCCCAAGCCGCCCCGCGTCACGCAATTGCCGCGTCAGCGCCGCAACCTGTTTGCGGTCGCGCAAGCGGCCCAGAGCGCGATCGAGCAGCGCGCGGAGCACGGGGGCTTTTAGCGGTTTCTCGATGTACCAGAAGGCGCCGGCTTCGATGGCGGCCACCGCCCGGTCGTCGCTGCCGCGTCCCGTAATCACGATGGCCGGCAAATTCTGCAAGTCGTCCAGATGTGCCAGCAGCTCGAGGCCGTTCATGCCGGGTAGTTCGACGTCCGCAATCACCAGCGAAGGTTGAAACTGGGGGATACGTTCGAGGGCGTCTTCCGCGCTGGCCACGCCGAGAACGGTGTAGCCCCACTTGCGCAGCAGCGCCTCATATCCGGCGCGAGCGTTTTCTTCGTCTTCCACGATCAGTATACGGGCGGCGTCGTTAGCGTCTTCTGGCATTCCCGATTTGCCTCGGAGGATCTCCTCAGCAATCTACCAGCAGCGGAACGGGAATGCCAAGCGGCGACGCGCGAAAACCACCGGTCAGTGTGGAGTAGTGACGTAGAGCGGACGTGTCAGCTCGATTTCTACCTTGGTTCCTTTGACGAGATCGAGTTCCTGCCCCACGCCCGAAGACGCCAGGAAGCCCGCCGCCGCGCCGGTGGCCGCTCCCATAGCCGCGCCCTTCGCGCCACCGGTCTTGGAGCCTGCACTCGCGCCCAGGGCCGCGCCCGCCGCCGCAGCTTCCGCTTCGCGGCGGGGGTTCGAAGAAGGCCCCTCAATTTCGCCTTCTTTGCTTTCTTCTTGCTTTACGCTGAAGTCGCCGGGAACGCTTATCACCGTGGCGATCACGGGACGCCAGCCTGCCGGCGTCTTGATATCGTCGAACGTCAACCACAGGCGCGCGTGCCCCGTTAGGCCCGCGGGTTCGATCCGGCTGATGTGGCCGCGAATCTCGGCGCCAGGAGCCACCACGGATCCATTGTCCGCCGCCAGCGGTTCGAGGGTCCGGGCTTTGAACTTATCGTTGACTTTGTTTTTCGCCGTTCCCACCGGCTCGTCGAGCGCGATCAAGAATCGTGTCCCGTTCGGGACCACCGGATAGGAATTCGCATTTACTGGGGACGCTGTTTGCTGGGCAAACGTGCAAACCGCTCCGGCGGAGCAGATCGCTGCAAGCAAAATCACCGGCGTAGTGGAACGACAAATGAACCTGGCGGCGGTCGAGAACATGCTGCTTCTCCTTCGCGCTCTTTGAGCGCAAGCCGATTGTTGCAACACTTTCTTGAGTGCCTTTCGCTAACGGTTGAGTGTGGATTTATCCCGAGGCCCGCTTGGGCCCGGCTCGATTCTTCTGATGGCAATGCGCGCTGAAGGGATGGCCCGGTGAACCATTTTCCGAGACAGAATCAGCGCGTTCTTCTTTGTAAACATATTGTTTACAACGAGGTTGCCCGTACCACCAAACTCGGAATAGAATCACCGCCGGAAGAGGGGGGTGCCTGCATCCCTTTCTGCTCCAACGGGGCCAGCGGGGCGACGCTGTGACCGCTCGCTTATTTCATTAAAATAGCGTCACCTTTCTTGGGGATTTCCGCTCTAATCGGCGTACGGTTGCGGGGCCGCCTGGTACCTGTCTACGTTGGGGGTTTGAGACTAGAGGAGGAAAGAATGAAGACGTGGTGGAAGATAGGGGGTATTGCCGCCTTGGCATTGTTGCTCGCTCCCTTAGGAAGTGCGCGGCAGACCCAGAGCCAAGGCGCGCAAAGCCAAGGGTCGCAGGGTCAGACCTCGGCAGCCGCTGCAAAGAAGAAGAAACAAGAGCTTCCAGATGTGCACATCAAGCCGGGAACGAACTACCCGCACTTCGAAGGGTTCCTCGGCTATTCTTTTGTGGGTTTTCACGTCCAGGGCCCGGGCATTTACAAATTGAATGGCGGCAGCGCCTCGCTGGCTTACAACCTGAATAACTGGTTCGGGCTGGCGGCTGATTTTGGTGGCTATAAAACGGACGATTGTATTGATGGCCCGTATTGCTATCCGCCGACGACCGTGAAGTCGCAGTATCACACGATTCTGGACACTTACATGTTTGGCCCGCGCTTTTCTTACCGGCGCGGACGCCTGACGCCTTTCGCGCAGGCGCTTTTCGGCGAAGCACACGGCACCGATTTCTATGGATTCTCGGGCAGTTCGAGCAGCAGCTTGGCGATCACGGCCGTCTCGACGAACGCTTTCGCATGGGCAGCCGGAGGCGGTGTCGATATCCGGTTGAACCGGCACGTTTCATGGCGCGCCGTTCAGACGGAATATCTGATGACGCGTTTTTCCAATTACAACGCCACACATCACGAAAACGCCGTGCGGGTTTCCACCGGCTTGGTATTCGCGTGGGACCGTCATCCGGTTGAGATCAACCGCCCGCCGACCGTCTCGCTATCCGCGGATAAGACCTCGATTCAGGATGGCTCGGGCGATTCGATCATGCTGCACGCGATCGGAAGCGATCCGGATGGTGACACGCTCGCCTATACCTGGACAGCCACCAATGGGCAGGTGCAGGGCACCGGCACGGATGCGCGCTGGACCCAGGGCAACACGGGCCCGGGCGGCAGCACCGTAACGGTGCACGTGGATGACGGCTACGGCGGGACTGCCAACGCCTCGGTCGATCTCAAGGTTACTCCGAAACCGCCGCCACCGCCGCCAACCATGAGCTGTTCTGTGGATCGCAGCTCGGTGCAGGCTGGCGAACGCGTCACTGTGACCGCGACTGCCAACAGCCCCGCCAACTTCCCGCTCAACTATACGTGGCGCGCAAACGCGGGCCAGGTAGTCGGCAACGGTCAGAGCGTGCAGTTTGATACGACGGGCCTCGGTCCGGGCAGCTATACGATTACTGGTCGCATTGAGGATGGGCACGGTGGAGCCGCGGACTGCCAGACAAGCGTCCAAGTGCAACAACCGCCGCCACCGCCTCAGGCCAGCAAGATCAACGAGTGCACGTTCAAGACTCTCAACGGCGCGCGCGTGGATAACGTTTGCAAGCGCGTGCTGGACGACGTGGCCGTGCGTCTGCAGAACGAACCTAAGGGTACCGTGGTCATTATTGGCTACGCCGATCCGAAGGAACGCCACTCAGACAGACTGGCAACTGATCGCGGCACAAACGCCAAGAAGTATCTGACCGCCAAGGGAATTGACCAGAGCAGGATCACCGTACGGCAGGGCAGCGGCCAAGCAGGAGCAGGCGCCGCGAACCGCCGGTTGGAGATCATCTGGGTTCCCGAAGGGGCCACCTACTGAGGCAAATCTCACCGTCTGAGCCGGCGCGCGAGCGCTGGCTCAGACGCCAACAAGTTTACGGGCCCGATGCATGCGCATCGGGCCCGTTTTGCTTTTCTTGGGGTGCGGACTACAACCAGTCCACGTACGAGCGAAACGGATGCAAACGGGTTGGGCGACGTGAAGCATCAGAGTCCCCTGCGCAGCCCCCGCGTCGCGACAAGGGATATGTGCCGGAGTCGCCTCGTCGCAAGACCGGCCGGTACCTGGGGCGATCCTTCGTTCCCAGAAATCATCGGTTGGACTGGAGAATCAGCTTCTGCACGCGCCAGTTCAGCAACTCCGCCACGTAAATCTCATTTTCCGAAGGGCACGCCATCTCGTGAATCCATCCGAACTGTTTGAGCTGCTTTCCGGATTCACCGAACATGCCGAGCACTTTTCCGTCGAGGCTCAACTTGTACACGCGTCCTGGGTAAGCGTCCGAGCTGAAGAGTATCTGGTTCGGTCCGGGTGTGATGCAAATCGCCCAGGGAGCGCCGGGCGCCATCGTGCCGGTTGTCGCCGTGGGCCTGTTGCCGATCGCCGGACGTGCGTTCGGATCGGCGGGCACATCAATCGTGATCTGGCGTAGAAACTTTCCGTTGCCGTCGAAGACCTGGATGCGGCGGTTGCCTCGATCCGCCACGTAGACATTGCCCTGCGCGTCCACCGCGATGCTGTGTGGCGTGTTGAATTGACCCGGCTGATCGCCCGGCTCGCCCCAGGACTTGAGCCAATTGCCGTCTTTATCCACCTTCGCCACGCGCGAATTGATGTAGCCGTCGCTGATGTAAGTGTCGCCCGCCGCATCCCAGGCCACGTCGGTCACCTGCCGGAACATCCCGTCCACCGGCGGCAACGGCGGCCGCACGTGCTTCAGCGGACCCGTTCCTTCGTCCGAGGCTTCCTGCTTGCGCCCGAACACCATCGCCACACGCCCCTCGGACGTGAATTTGATCACCATGTCCGAACCTTTGTCCGTCACCCAAATATTGTCTTGGCCATCCACCTTCACCGTGTGCGCGTAGGACCACGCGTACAAGTTATGCCCGATCTCGCGTATGAACTTGCCGTCCGCGCCGAATTCCAGAAGCTGCGCCGCCGCTGCTCCGTACGCGGGCCCGCTGGTGTTTCCGCGCGAGAACACAAATACGTGTCCCTTGGAATTCACTGCTACGCCGGAAACCTCGCCCAGATACAGATCGGCGGGCAGCTTCAGGAAATCCGGCACGGACCGGTAGGGAATCACGGGCACGCTCGTCTCTTGCGCAAAGGCCGGTCGAGCGGAAATAAAAGCGGCGAGCAGGGACAGCGTCACGACAAGACGGCTCATCAAGACCTCCATCGCCTGAATTCAGACCAACTCAGATTCGGGCAGACGAGAGGTTACGGCGTCGCCTTCCGCCAGTAAAGAGCAAACGGACTTCCCCAATGTCTTACGGCTCTCGGCGCGGCCTTCAGTGGCGAGGTAGACCTGCGGGCCTATCGCCTGCGGCAACCGAACGCAGTATTATCCGTATTGAGATCATGGCAACCACTCGAGCTATCACCGCGCGGCTTGCGGCTATGCTATTGCTGCTGGCGCCCTCATCGGGATTCGCCACGCAACAAAATGCGCCGCCAGCCTCAACGACCGGCGCCGCGCAGCCTGCCGATCATCCTGCGGAAGTTGCAATTGCTGCGGACGTCTATCGCTACTACGAGTTCATTGTCGATGGTTTCTTCGTGTTCCGGATAACACTCAGCGCAGACGGGCAGGTCACTCGAATCCGTGCCTTGCGCGATCCGGGCGGTTCGATGGTGTCCGGCGCCATTTCGGCGATTCAAACGTGGAAGTTCGATCCGGCAATCGTCAGTGGCGCGCCGCAGCCATCCGAGCTCACGGTGGCTTTCGTCTACCCACCTCGCGTCAATGCCCCGGCGGTCGGCAGATTTGATCCGGTGATTCCCGAGCCCAGGCTGAACCCGCCGCCGCGGCACAATGGCGGGCACCGCGACCCGCAGCGCTCCGGCTACGCACCTACCGGCATTATCTCGGTCGCCTATGCGAACGAGGGGTACGCCATGATGTCCACCGGGTCTGTGGTGGCTCAGGTTTCTGTTGATGAAGAAGGCAAAGCCACCAGCACGCAAATCTTATACGGCAGCGCCCCGCTCGCCGGCTTGGCGCTCGAAGCATTCGGCAAATGGCAGTTTCAGGCGGCGACCTTTAACGGGAAGCCCGTGCCTTCCAAGATCGTGCTCGCGTACATCTTCCCACCACCCGTGGTCGTCACCCCTTATTGAAGGACCGATCGGCCGGGCGTGTTTGCCCGTTGCTTGCTCACTCGGCGCGCAGCGGGGAGAGGTCTTGTCAGCGGGAATTGTTCTGCGTCAACGCCAGCACCGCGTAGGCTGTCGCCGCATCGTTCATGAAAGGCCAAGCCTGATTGGAAGGGTCGCGCTGTTTATTCAAGGAATAAGAAAGCCAATAGCCCGTGGATGGATCCTGATTGCGGGAGAGCCACGACAAGCCCTGCTTTACGCGCGGATCATCGCGGCTTACGCCGCTCTGTTCCAGTGCGAGCGTGACCAATCCGGTGGCATATCCGTCGCTCTTTACTTCTAGAGGAGTGTCGTCTTTGCGCTTCCACGGTCCCACAAGCGAGGCAAGAGCCCAGCCACCATCTCCACGCTGCTGCACCGAGAGGTTGTGCACGATGGACCGCTGCTGCTCAGCCGTGAGCAGTCCCGGCAAACGAGAGGAGGCCCACAGGACCACCGCCTGATTGATCGGCGTCTGCGCCTCCAACCCGCGCTGCAGATAACCGCGCAGCAGTTTCACATTTTCCTGAATTTCTGGATTTGCACCGTATCCGTGCGGCGCGACGCCTACGGCCACGGCTGCGAGGGCCGATCCATAATAATGCGAGCTTGGCGCTTCAAATGGCTCGTTGTGAAAGTCGAGCCAATCCCACGATCCGGCGTCAGCTCCCGTCATTTGCTGGAGCGCCCACATGTTGGCGAAGGCGCGCGACGTGTCTGCGTCTTCACTCGTGTCGCCGGTTCGCACGTCGTAGGTCGCCAGGATGAGTGCATTCAGCACGGCCTCGGTGCCGCGCGCCTCAGGCGTTTTGTGCGGGCCGCTCTTCTCGTCGTTGTAGAACGGCTTTACTTCGTTCCAAAGCCGGACTCGCCCCGTCACATTGTCCAGGAGCTTCCGCTCATCCTCGGAAGGCGTCTTTTCGTTCAGGAGGCCACGCAATGTGGGCCGTGCCAGCGCGTAAGGCACAACAGTGTGGCAGGAGACGCAGAAGGTTCCGTGATCCCGAGCTGCCAGCGGCCAAGTTTCCCAGTAAGCTTCCCGCTGATCGAGGTAGGCCGCCGCAGTTTTTGCGTTCCACGATCCGCTGGTGTCCGCTTTGTGCAGGTGGTCGCCGGCATTCGATTCTGCGTGTGTGTGGACCGCGCAAGCGCCGATCGCCAGGCATGCGAGTGCGCCCAGCGCCAGCGCAGCCCCGATCATAGATGGGTGTCGTCGCATGCGCCTTGTCTCCGAATCGTATCCACGCATTCTATGCGGAATGCACGGCGCGAACAACCGCTTGCGCAGATTCGCGCTCGCCGCGCGGCCAGATGCGCAGCACGACCCTAGATACTCTTTATCTACAGCCTCTTGCAAGGACGGTTCTAGTACCCGCTTTCGGGCTATTCTACAAGCGGTGAAATTTGGCTCAAGCCCCTAGTTCCGATCTGGGACACGCCCCTCCGACCGATGGCCGTGGTGCCTGCCTACAGGACCAGCAGGCCACGGTCCTGCTGGCGAGCGATTCCGACGCCTCGGTGCTCGTTTCTCCCGCCGCAGTGCTCGACCCGAGACTTAGCTCCGGCAGCCTTGCGGCGCTAGGGCGTCGCTATGACGTGCTCGGCGAAGCTGGGCACGGCGCGATGGGCAATGTTTACAAGGCGAAGGACCGCGAGACCGGCGAAATCGTCGCGCTGAAGATGCTGAAGCCGGAAATCGCCTCCGATGAGGCGATGATCGCGCGGTTCAAGAACGAACTCCTCTTCG